>NZ_CACSJS010000003.1:0-531003 GCF_902706165.1 Pantoea sp. 18059 | reverse complement strand
CCCAGATATGAGAGATCTGAAGAGGCCGTTTCTGGCCGATAATGCGGCTTTTGTTCCAGGGGGATGTTGTCATGTTCAATCTCCATTGGGTCAGGAGATGTGATTATGAGTGTCCCGTATGAGCGAAAAGCGGACGTCACGGAGCTATTAGAATACCGAGCGACGATTATATAAATGTTGTGCTTTTTACTCCCATCCCAATTCTTTGTAAGTCTTACTATCCTGTGCAGGAAAATCAGTTTGATATTCTCCCCAGTTACGGAACGCGTAATATTCTTTCATCGCTTCAAAGTGGGAATCTGCGTCACATATCCACACTAATCTGTAGTCCGGCTCCAGCATTTTACGAGCAGAGTCTCCCCGTGGACCAGCAAGACAAAACAAATCCAAACCACCTTCGTTTGTCCATAGCTCATGCTTCATAATATTGCTTCCATGAACTGCTCCCCATAATTTAAGATATTCCAATGTTAGCAATATCCCCTCCTAGCAATGACTGTGAGGGTAGACCCTTTTTCAAATCGGGATACCCGTTTTGAGATCGAGCTTAAAGGGTTCCCAGCCTCCTGGCGGATCCCACTCTCCCAGGCCAAGCACCGTCTCATTCTCTATAGATGTAATGATCACGCCATCAATGGCGCACCGAATCGATTTCCAGAGAATGCCCACTAGTATATCAATCAGAAAAACATGGGCGTAAGTGGTAACCAGAATCCGGCCCTGTAACCTGTCAGAGTGGATGTCAGGGACTGAATAAATATGGGCGACGTAATCACCTAGTCGATGGCTTCTGAACGAGTGTGTGGCCATGTCAAAAACATATAAATGATCGCCACAAATGATCGCCACGTGGGATTCATTCAGAAGAAACTCAGAAAAGGCGCTGGAAATCAGCCAACCGTCCTCATCTACACGTACATACAATTGTAAAATCAGAATGGGCTCAGCGTCCTTACTGATTAGCAGTCGCCGATCCATTTCTCCATTAGTGCCAAAAGGATTGACGTCGATGATCGATACAACTTCCGTTTCATCACCGGACATATTTTGTTCAACATAGGTCGCTTGTAATGTCATTGAGCATCCAAAGGGTGACAGGAGAAGAACTCATACTACTTTACAAGCTAATGTCACGACAGCACCGTATGTTGCCATATTGCACTGACCAGCCCCCG
This sequence comes from Pantoea sp. 18059, assembly GCF_902706165.1. NCBI lineage: Bacteria > Pseudomonadati > Pseudomonadota > Gammaproteobacteria > Enterobacterales > Erwiniaceae > Pantoea > Pantoea sp. 18059. The sequence continues at coordinate 529,828 of NZ_CACSJS010000003.1, read as the reverse complement.
CAGATTAGTACATTCCGATGTAAGCTACGTCCGCTATTGGCACAGAGCGGACATTAATGGCAGTGGGAAGTATAAAAGTACTAAGGATTGACACATTTTAATGCATTGGCGTCAGCTCGAACTTAGTCAGATTAATGTACCTTCATGATGGTAATAAAAATGAGCTCAGTCATAGTTATATCTGGTTTTTCAGCGCCGTCACTCAGGAGGCTACGCAATAGCCATGCATCTGTATATGCAACTACAGCATCAGCCTGCTCTGCATTCAGACCGAAGCGATCCTGCAAAATTAAACTGTGTGTCCGGAGCCACTGCATAGCACTCTCTCTCAATCGCGGTCGGCTGACAGCTGCTACAAACAGTTCATACTCTCTTAAAAGTCGCGTGTGCTGTTGCAATGTCCAGAAAAGAAACTCTGTTAACTGGACTTCGGGCGCGCCAGATGTACTTTCGATGAACCATTTCAAAGTTTGTGCTTTAAAACTATCAATAGCATTTCTTACAACAGCATCATGCAGATCATCAAGCATTCTGAAATGCCACGTAACAGTACCGGGCGAAATATCCAGTTCAGCGGCTACTGCTCTTTGTGTACAAGCGTGAAGCCCTTCATTTCTGATTATTTCTGATGCAGCTTCCAGAATCTGTTCTCTGGTGTGCTCGCCTCTCGCACGCGAAACACGTTCACGTTTATCTTTACCTACGATCACAATGCAAGCTCTCCACCCACACAATCAATAAAATGGTGACCGCAACGGGCCTTGTACCTGAATTCAAATGACTTTACGTGCTTTAATCAACCTACAAAGTCTTGCTACATGTTGCTGAAAGTTCATTTCCAAAATTAGTTAATTCTTTAAGACTGCAAATCCTATCCAGACCAACATCGTAAAAGGTGTTGCGGATTGATGACTACTGACCTGATTTATTAAGGATTATTGAGGCAATTCGGTACTGCGTGATGTTTTTTTCCCCTCGCAGATGTGACACAGAATTCAGATGCATCATAAGCATCGATTTTTTAGAAAGAGCCGTTACCAGGTTATCAGCTTTAACCTTTTCTGTAACGGATAGATGTCCGTAAACACGCTCATTCTTCACTGAATAGACCTTCACAGCAGCAGCAGAGAGTGAAAGCACTATAAAAAAGTGGAAAGACTGAATGTAAGCATTTGCATACTACATTTAATCTTATCAATAGCTGACTAAATTTTTTATTTTAGCAGGCAAGCCGAGCGGTAAAACCACCTTCAGATTATGCTAGAATTCAACTTTAATGATAAGCGAAGAGTAAGTTAACTCTCGTGCAGTGCACGATTAATAGAGCATTATACTTATTTTAAAAAGAATATTAGTCTCACCCCAAGGTAAACTGCCAAAAACCAACCAAAAACGCATCCACTTTATATAAGCATTCTTTTTGTTAAAAAAAATACAAATAGAAAATAAACATCAAACTTTAAATAAATAAAACATAAATAAATAATGCTTTCAGAGGTGAAATTAAAAAAATATTTTTTTCAGTATAATGTTTATCACTTTTTTATCCGATACATGGGATGTTAAAAAAATACCCTTTTAAAGATACCTTGTGAGGATGAACGGATGACGATTACAAAGCGGTTAGCACTGGCCTTTTCTACACTCTCGGTTACATTAATAGTACTATCTATAACGGCTGTAATCGTGTTAACTGGATTTCAGACCAGGTTTCAGTACGTACAGGAAAATACCATCCCTTCGGTCGCGATACTTGATGACATGATTATAGACAGTAACTCTCTTTTAATTACACTCTACAGGCATCAGAGCTCTAAAAGCATTGAGCAGCAGGCAGAATTAGAAAAAGAGATTGAGAAAAAAATTAATGATATAAAAATCAGCAACCAAAAATATCTGGACAACTATCTTTCAGGTAGTCAGGATGAAAAGTTAAGCAGGCATGCCTTTGTAATCTTAAAAGAAATACAGGCAAGGCTGCATGATTTCGTAGAAGGGTCAAGGGCTCAGGATGATAATATTACACTACCTTCGCTTCAGAATTCAGAGGGCATCGGTGAGTCTATTCGCAGCCTAATTGAAGGGTACAAAGAACAGCGCAAGATAAATATTGATGTCAGTAACCAGTTTAAGGTGGATAACCTCAATATTTATCAGAGAACACTTTGGAGTCTTATTTGTTTTTCTTCATCAGCTGTCTTGATATTAGGTTCCTATGCATTAATAACTATATTAAGCATCCGCCGTCAGCTTAAAAATATTAGCACGCTTTTTAATCATGCTAATGAACGACTCGATCTGACTCTGCATGCAGACGATACGAGTAAAGACGAAATCGGAGACATGGCCAAAGCATATAATCAGCTGGTTCAAAAAATCGGGGTATCGCTTACAACAGTTAGATCTTCAGCTCAATCTGTCAGTACAGCTTCAGCGCAGATTTCAGCTGGCAACGAAGATTTATCGTCGCGGACAGAAGAGCAGGCCGCTTCACTGGAGCAAACTGCAGCCAGCATGTCAGAACTCAGCGAGACGGTAAGACAAACAGCAGAAAATACCCAGCTTGCCAGCAAATTTTCTAAAAATGCATGCGATATTTCTGAGGATAGTTCACTCAGAGTTAAAGACATGCTGGGTACCATGGCAAACATAAAAAGTAGTTCTGCCAAAATTACTGACATTATTTCTCTCATTGAGGGTATTGCGTTCCAGACAAATATTTTAGCATTAAACGCAGCAGTAGAAGCAGCACGGGCGGGAGAACAGGGTCGTGGGTTTGCAGTTGTTGCAGGTGAGGTGCGTAATTTGGCACAGCGTTCTTCTGCTTCAGCAAAAGAAATCAAAGATCTGATCGAGTCGTCGATGGAGTACGTTGAAACTGGTGTTAATCAAGCCGATGGTGTCGGAAAAAATATAAGTCGGATGAACGATGCGGTGCATCAAGTAACCAGTCTTGTTGATGAGATCGCAGTAGCTGCGCAGGAACAGTCTCAGGGGATAAGCCAAATACATCAGGCAGTAAACCAGATGGATGATGTAACTCAGCAGAACTCAGCCCTTGTCCAGGAGTCATCAGCAGCCTCACGGTCTCTGATGGAACAGGCAGCTTCACTAAATCATCTTGTAAGCGCATTTACTGTCACGGAATCAAATGTCGCAGTGAAAACAGGAAAAACTGTGTTATCTACGCATTCAACCAACCTTGATAAGGTGATGCCCGCTGAAGAGGGGGGCAACTGGAAGAGTTTCTAAGCGCGAATCAATAATAAAAATCAGGGACTACTTATAAGTAGTCTCTGTAAATAAAAACGCACCACAGATTGACTCGACCTGACGCAATATAAAAATCACTTATTCTCATTTTTGAACTTGAGATTTGTTGATGTCGGACTTTTAAACGCAATTAAAGATGCCCTCAAGATATATAACAGTTTTTAAGATAAAAATTTCGGTATCAGATTAATTTCAAAGCCTGTGATTTATATTTAAAAGCAACTTGCCATACTATATGTGAGACAACACAATGCATGCTAAATACAAGCTTTTTGAGGAAGTTAAAGAACGGTCTGATTTTATGGTTAAACAGCTCAGTGAAGGTGATTACAGGTCTCAGGATGTTTATGTGAATAATCTATTACATCTCATTAACACTTATTCTGAGTTTACTAAATTCATGACCGATTCTGAATTTATTTCATGGACACAAATTAATCACCCAATAGCATTGATTGAAGTTGCTATGACAGGAAGAATTATAATGGCCGTACAAAATTTCTTCTTGATTCCTAAGAAAGGATGCATTTAATATTTTACCAGAATAGCGATTATCGTTTTTTTCAACTGACAAAGCACTGGTAGTGACAGTCAGTAAATCATAGAGTTCATTTTCACCCGGTTTTACTTCCCGGTAAGGCACATGGATGATATATATTGAGTCGGTCAAAGGATCTTCAGGAAGACGAACATCCGTCGGAAATAGTACGAGTTAAAATCATCCTGACTACCCGCTGCTCGACCTGTCACCACTAAGCCTGTCGGGCACAGTTCCGTAAATACGTCCAAGTCTGGCTGAAATCCCTGACCGTACTTTATGCAACGCCATGAAGATGTTTTGAGTATCGGCTTAATGATCTCCTGATGCTGCTACAATATTTCCGAAAGAAAGCATGACAGGTCGGGCAGATTCCCATCCATTGATATTATAAATTAATTTTTATAAATATTTTAGAGGAACGATATGACGAAAACAGACTGGCTAATGAAATTCAGGCGTTGCCAAACGCTTGCAACACTTGAAACTGTTTACGAATATCTTAGTTATAAAATAGGAAAAGATGAAGTTTATACCATGACACAGGCTTATGATCATCGAAAGGCTGAGTTCGCAGCTGGAAAAATCTTTGACCGCGTGCCTGCACATATATGGAAGTTTGTTGAATAAATGTACTCTTTTTTAGCGTGTTAACGTTTCACTTGGTAATAAGATTATCAGTCTATACCAAAATTTTTCATCCACTGGGTAGTGAAAATAAAAGGAACATCAAAGGAACAATGTTAAATCAATAAGGAGTATCAACTGGAGCTCAACCTTGCTGATTTCGTAAGATACTGTGGTTTCCAAACAAAGCGCACCGACAGGCAGCTGAAGGACAGATTTGATGCCTCGCGTACGCGAATTTCCCGGACGAACATGAGCTTCGTAAAGAGCGTACCCGATATTTTTTTATCTGTGCCGATAATAATTACTCCGCTTGAAAACGAAGCGGTGCATCACTCAGATATTTTCCTGCTGAGCAGGAGAACGTTCTAATAAACCTGTTTTTACCCTCATCAGAACCGATTTATTTCAACAGAGAAAAGTATGAAAAACATAAGAATTGGAATTAGACTTGGTGTCGCTTTTGGCTTCATGTCGCTGCTGGTCGTCTTTATGGTGCTGATTGGCATCGATAAAATCAACTCACTCGGCAATGCGAACGATGAGATATCAGGCAGCACTTACAGCAAAGCTGCTGCTTCCCAGTCACTTCGCTTCTACACGTCAGACATAGGCCGTCTTGCAAGAAATGCTATTCTCCTTAAGGACGAGTCGCAGAGAAACAAAGCCATCCAGGATTACCGCAGCGAAAGGGATGCGGTTGACACTCTGATGGCACTCCTCACGAAACAGGTCAGCTCACCGCAGGGGATAGAAATATTTTCCCTTGTCAAAGTCAGGGCTGACCTTTTTCTGCCTTTTATTGATGAGGTGGTTGCGCTCGCGCAGCAGGGCAAGAGTGATAAAGCTACGCAACTGCTCTTTGGGCCGCGTTATAAGTCTCAGAGTGACTTCATGGCTTCAATCAAGGAGCTGCAGAACCATCAGGAAACGCGCATGAGTAGTTCTGCTGCACAGGCGCGCAATGACCGGTCAGAAGCCCTTACAATACTTATTGCCGCCGGTGTTGTTGCTGTTCTGCTGGCGGCCATTTCTGCCCTGATTATCTCCCGGAGTATCACACGTCCTCTTCTGGAAGCGGTAGAAGCCGCAGGGCGTGTGTCACGCGGTGACCTCAGCGGTACCATTCACACTGGCCACAAAGATGAAACAGGCATTCTGTTGTCAGCCATCCGTGACATGCAGGACTCGCTGATAAACACCGTCAGCCAGGTGAGAAACAACGCGGAAAGCGTCGCCTCAGCAAGTTCCCAGATTGCGCAGGGGAATGCTGATCTTTCACAGAGGACCGAAGAGCAGGCCAGCGCGCTGGAGCAGACTGCGGCAACCATGACACAGCTTGGCATGACCGTGAAAAACAATGCGGACAACGCCCGCCAGGCGGGTCAGCTGGCGGTCAGCGTGCGTGATGTGGCCAGTAAGGGCAGCAGTGCGACGGGTGCCATTACCGGCACCATGAAATCCATCAGCGAAAGTTCTGGTCGTATTGCCGAAATCACGGCCGTAATTGATGGGATAGCCTTCCAGACTAACATTCTTGCGCTGAATGCGGCCGTCGAAGCTGCCCGCGCGGGTGAACACGGTCGCGGATTTGCCGTCGTGGCAAGTGAGGTCAGGTCACTGGCACAGCGCAGTGCCACAGCTGCCGGCGAAATACGCCAGCTTATTGAGGCAAACGCGCACAGCGTTGAACAGGGTAACCAACTCGTCGTTCACGCTTCTGATACCATGTCGGATATCCAGTCTGCGGTCGGGAAACTCACGGATACGGTAGAGGAAATCACGTCAGCCAGCGCGGAGCAGGCCCGTGGCATTGAACAGGTGGGAATTGCGGTAACAGAAATGGACAGCGCCACGCAGCAGAATGCCTCTCTGGTCGAGGAGTCAGCCTCTGCAGCTGCAAGTCTCAGGGAGCAGGCTGAACGGCTACTCCAGGCTGTTTCCGTGTTCAGTCTTAGCAGCCAGGCAGCTCCTGTTTCTGTTAAAGAAACTGCAACGGCTGCCAGACCGGCATTTCATACTGATTCAGCCAAAAGCCGCCAGACAAGTGGCGATGAAGGCTAGACGCATTTCTGACTGAGATACCGCGCATTTGTCATGCGCGGTTATCAAAAATGGCTGCTAAGAGCGAAATGCGGACCTCGTTTATGCTTATGCCTCAGAATAGGAAGCTCTGCTACAGAGCATGCTTTATTGATATGCTAACGGAACACGCAAATCAGGAGGAAATTCATGGACAAGAACACACTGGTTACTCTCTTAAAATTCAAGCGCTGGATTGACGCCGAAACATTAAAAACAGTTAAAGGCATAAGCGAATCTGCTTATGCGGAAAAACGTCATCTGATGCTAAGACTGATGAACCATATTCATGTGGTAGACCTGATTTTCAGAGCAAATATTTCGGGACGGCAGCATGGTTACACTGCCCTGAATACTCCTGAAACACCCTCTGTAGATGAGCTTGAGGTCAAAATGGATGATTGTACAAACTGGTATATCCGGCGCGTAAGCTCAATGTCTCCTGCTGATTTAAGAGAAACTATTAAGTTCAGCTTTGTCGATGGTGGTGAGGGAGAAATGACTGCTACAGATATGCTAAATCACATGCTTTTTCATGGAACTTATCACCGTGGGGCTGTAGGCTGGTTAATTTCTGAGTGCGAAGGTGTTCCGCCGAAAGATGTGCTGACAGTTTTTCTGAGGGATCATAATCACTGACAGCTATGTTCTTCTGCTAATCATCTGTCTGGCGGCATCGATGGCCGCTTTGTCGATAAGCCGACCTTAACGACCCAGGATGGCGATAATCTGGATTAAAAATTGCAGAGATAATGCTTAGAGCTTTCTCAATAGTCTGGCGGGATTGCCAGCATACACGCCTTTTACCAGCACGGGCTTGATCACCACGCTACCTGCACCAATCACCGTACCACTGCAAATTTCCGTTGTTAAAATGGTTGCTCCACTCCCCACAATTACCGCGTTACCTAATACGATATGTATCCAGCTTTCTGCAGAAGCATCAGGGCCGCCACTCCTGAAAAGGTCGTTAGCAAAGGTTACGCCATGGCCTATAAAGCAGTCCTTGCCTAAGGTAACGTTTTCACAGATGAAAGTGTGAGACTGCACTCTGGTTCCGTCGCCTATAACGCATCCCTTTTGTATCTCTACAAATGGCCCGACAAAAACATCATCGCCGAGCTCACATTCATAAATGTTTACCGGCATGACTACTTTCACATTTTTACCTTGTTCTACGTCACGAATGCCACTTTCGATAATCTTCATATTGGCTGTGTCCTTACTTGACATGATTCGGCTCAGAATAGCTTAAAAGGCCTGAACAAGTTTTTATCTCCATCAGGTGGCCAAAAACCTGTCTCCCCTCATTAGCGCACTATGATGATTGCAACATCCACTTCTGGCACAAAGCAGACTGACCCGGATGCAAAGTCCGCTTTGAGCGAAAAGCGGACGTTGAGTGAGATTAAAGCTGTAAGAAATTACAGACCTATAGGGCGATTCAGGCTGCAATTTATGTTTATATAAATATTGAGAATCAGTATTTAAGCTTTTTAAGGGGGATATATGCGCATTAGACCATCATCTCGATTGATCATTCTTTCGCCTGAAAATCATGTCCTGCTCTTTAGGTTCTGTCATAAAGATGATGCTCTAAGGGGAAAAACATACTGGGCAACTCCGGGAGGAGGGCTTGAAAAAAATGAATCTTTCGAGCAGGCCGCTATACGCGAATTATTTGAAGAAACGGGATTGAAAGAAACATTAACAGGACCAGCAGTAGCGTCCCGAACCTTCACAATGATGCTACCAAGTGGGGAGACAGTACTTGCTGATGAGCGTTTCTTTATGATTAATGCAAATACAGTAGATCTCGATCGTTCAGGATGGAGTAGCAATGAAAAGGAACTCATTCGCGATCATCATTGGTGGACAATAGAAGAGCTCATACACACCAATGAGACAATTTTTCCACGCGACTTAATCATTAACATACTTGAAAACAAGTCGGCCGGATCTTCGACGTTAACTGCGTCATGATATCTTGAACGTCCGCTTCTGGCACAAAGCGGACCATCGTCCAGGCTTATGCCTGCTATGAGCGAAGAGCGATTACTCACAGATCCGAGGCTTGATAATAAAGCACTCTCGATTTTAATAAGATTTTTATTTACCCATCCATAAGCCCTCTCTCGTTACAGGCGTCATATTTGAAGAGTTCCCCCTTCATTTTTCCCTGCCATCGGTTGATAAACTCTACCGTGTCGGTTTTTATAAGATGGGCATTGAGCGCGTCCTGATCCACCCATCGTTCTGATATAAGCAAACTTCCGATCTGATAGTCCTCCACGGCAGCTTTATATGAAATGTTTCCATCACGTTGTCGAACGGCATTTGCCAATAAGTTAAGTTCTCCCATAAATTTTTCCAGGACAGAAGGATCAATGTACATATAACCGGAAATGATAAGCATCTTATTTTTCCTTTAACTGACTACTATTCGCCCTCAGAAAATGGCTGATCAGGGATGGGGTAATCAGAAGTTAGTCAGCACAATTTTGCCCTGGATACTTCCTGACGAAGCGCGCTGATGTGCGGCTGATGCCATGGCTAACGGATAGGTGCTGTCAATCACGACGTTGATAATGCCTTTTTCCAGTAAAAGCCCCGCTTCGGATAGCTGCAGACCACTTGAACGCACTTGCGTTGTTGACACAGTAATCCCTTTTTGAGCGGCCTCAGTCTGCCCGGTAAAACTCAAAGGATTCACCAGAAATAGTGCTCCGCCCTGTCTGATGCAGCTTAAAAAGCGCTCTATATGCTTTCCGCCAACAGCATCAATAACCAGATCGACGTTTTTCACTACATTCTCAGCGGCTACTTTGGTGTAGTCGATAAAATCATCTGCGCCCAGTTCGCGCATAAGCACTTCATGACGGGAAGAAGCGACGGCAATGACTCTCGCACCCTTCCACTTCGCGATCTGAACAGCAATGTGCCCTACGCCTCCTCCTGCACCGTTAACCATCACCGTCTGGCCTTCAAGCAGAACCGGTTTATGGTTGAAAGATTGAAACGGATTGGGCGCATCATGGCCGACGTCGACAAGAAATTGCCACGCGGTGAGCAGTGACATCGGGGCACCCGCTGCCTGGATATGGTCTATTCCATGAGGTTTTAACGCCACCTCTGATGCAGGAACGCTTACATAGTCGGCATAAGCTCCACTACCGGCCATTACCCCATCAGGAAAACGCACCATTGAATAGACTTCATCTCCGGTGCTGAATGCGGAAACATTTTCGCCCACGGCTTCGATAACACCTGAAACATCCGTTCCCAGGATTAAGGGAAAGTGGGGTTCGGGCCGCCACTCAGCCGGAAGCGGCCGATAACCATCACGCAGATACAAGTCTGGTGGGTTCAGACTTGCGGCATGCACGCGCACAAGGACTTCGTCAGCCCCGATAGTTGGGCGGGGTGCATCTTCATACCTGAGATTCTCCGGGCCACCAAACGCATGTAGCTGTACTGCTTTCATCATTTCAGTCATGGTAATTTCACTCCAACACAGATTCAGGTGCCAGAATATGACCAATTGTGATGATTGATAATGGGGCTGTATTTCGCTTTAATATTGCCATGAAGGAACAAATAATCTTTGAAAGACTAACAGGTCTGATTGCATTCGCTCGTGCGGGATCGCTCGGCAGCTTTACCGCTGCCGCTCGCTCGCTGGCAGTATCCCCTTCCGCGATAAGTAAAAGTATCCAGAGACTGGAGCAGCGTCTTGGCATCACATTGTTCACCCGAACCACCCGTTCGCTGGTGCTGACTGCTGAGGGTCGTGAACTGCACGAGCGCACGCTGCAGTTATTACGCGATGCGGAGGAGCTTGAGCAGGTCGCCATGCGATCGCGAGAGGAGCCAGCGGGAACATTACGCATTGCGGCATCGTTTCCGATTGGTGTTCATGTGATCGCGCCTCTCCTTCCGCAATTCTGTGCACTTCATCCTAAAGTGACAATCGACTTAAAGCTGAGTGATCGCATAATAAGCATTGTTGACGAGAGTATTGATATAGCCATTCGGATCGGCGACCTCGCAGATTCAAATCTTCTGTCGCGTCGCCTGTCGCCCTATCAGATAGGTTGTTATGCTTCGCCAGATTATTTGACCCGATGCCCGGAACCCGAACACCCCAATGATCTTATCGGGCATAAAACGGTTAATTTGCGATATCAAAATACGGGGCAGATTTTTCGCTGGCCGTTCCGGATTGGCGAGCGGGAGATTGAAATTGTGCCATCATCTGCTGTCATCGTCGATGCAAGCGAGGCCGTTATCGCGGCTGTGGCGGCCGGTGCCGGAATAGGCATGGTGTCGAGTTTTATGGCTGCTTCCTGGGTTAAGCGCGGGGAGTTAGTGCCCCTTCTCACTGATTTTTCAGTAGAGCGGCATAATATTTCTGCGGTATGGCATGCGAGCAGGCGTTCAAATCCTGCTGTACGCGCCTTTATTGATCTCATGCTTAACAGTTCTGAACGCTCTTTAACTGGGTATTGTCAGTAAATCCCCAAAGGTAAGTTATTTCCGCATCTGACACATAACAGACATCAACAACCAGCAGACTGATTCAGGTAATGACAGGATGTGGAATGTTTATATGGCAGAGATAAAGCCGGAAGAACCCGCCTGCAGAGGCGCTGCTAAGCGTCTGCAGGCGGGATTACTTTATTTACTGACTGACGAAGCGCTATTTTCAACGTCGATGGTTAACTCTTTTTTGCGGCCCATGACCAGCACGGCAATGCCCCCGATGCCACAGAGGATAGCGAGTGGCACCATAGCCAGCGTATGGCTGCCGGTCGCCTGATTGATAATGCCATAAACGTTGACCATCACCCCACCGCCGATCAGATTCGCCATCGCACCGATAGCCGCCAGACCCGCTGCAGCGGTAGTCGATGACATCCATCCCGATGCCAGCGCCCAGAAAGGTCCTTTCATTGAGTAGGCTCCGATTAATACCAGCGACAGAATCACCACACTGCCAGTCAGACTATTGGTGATAAAGGCTGACAGCAGGCCACCTGCAATTAAGAACAGCGTTAACGCGGTGTGCCAGCGACGCTCGCCGCTGCGGTCAGAACTTCTCCCCCAGATAATCATCAGAATGGAGGCCAGACCGTAAGGAATCGCATTGACTAAACCGGTGGTGAAGTTATCCAGTCCAAACGATTTAAGCAGTTGCGGAGACCAGACGCTCAGCGTTGAGCCAGCCGCAGACGCGCCTGCATAAATCAGCGCCATCACCCAGATATGTTTGTGACTCAGCAACTGCCACAAAGAGATATGACCTATCGCCTTCTTCTTCGCATTTTCGGCTTCGAGTGTGCTGTTCAGCCACGCTTTTTGTTCCTGATTTAACCAGCTGGCATTAGTGGGACGATTGCTCAGTAAAAAGAAGGCTGCAATTCCCAGAATGACCGCCGGAATACCTTCCAGGATAAATAACCAGTGCCAGCCACGCATACCGTACCAGCCATCCAGTGACAAAATCAGACCAGAAATGGGCGATCCAATAAAGTTTGCCGCAGGAATGGCCACCATAAAGGTAGCAATCACGCGTGCACGGTACTTTCCGGGAATCCAGTAAGTCAGATAAAGAATGACGCCAGGGAAAAATCCAGCCTCAGCGGCACCCAGTAAAAAGCGCAATATATAGAGTGTATTGGCACTTTCAACAAAGGCGGTACAGACAGAGATGATACCCCACGACACCATGATGCGAGAGATCCAAATCTTTGCGCCAATTTTCTGCATGGCCAGATTGCTGGGCACTTCAAACAGGAAGTAACCGACAAAAAACAGACTACTCGCAAAACCAAATACCGCTTTCGACAATCCTAAATCTTCGTTCATCTGTAACGAAGCCATCCCAATGTTGCCGCGATCAATAATGGCAATCAGATAACAAACAATCAGGAAGGGCAAAATGCGCCAGACCACCTTCTTAACGGTCTGCTGCTCAATATCGGCAGAGAAAGTCGGGATGTGCTGTTTTTCAGACATGATGATCCTCACAATTTTGTCATCGCTTTAGGTGCAATCCGCAAAGCGCTTTGTTTTACTCTGTAAAACTGTAATGTACTGAGTAAAACCATTATCACGATAAAAATTCTTTCCCGCCGGAAGATGTAATGAGGTTGTGTTATTTGTCACAAAAAAGTATTCATCAACCTTAGTTTATGTGATGAGTATGTCGTTAACGGGTGGAGTTCAGCGATCTTTTTAATGAAGTGACGACAGGAGAACGGGAAAGAGTGAGAGGGAACAGAGTAATTTGAGCGCCGCTGTCGGGAAGTGAGGCCTTAGCACTTGTGTGAAGGTATCAGCCAGCGTCTGAGAGTTTGCAGCTGATGAAGCACTCGCCTGCCACTGTCGGACGGCCACATCATAAAATTCCCTGACCGAAAACGGCGAGTTTCTCCTCACAGTATTCGATAACGTCATTATCCGCACTGTTACGATGAAAAGAGAGGGATGCTATGAAATATAAAATTTCTGGCCTGAACGCCGGGCAATTTGCTCATCTTTTTGGACAGAGCGATGAATATCTGAAAAAACACCATGCAGTACGACAAACCGTAGAGTGCTATCCGGGTTATCCCGACAGAATCTCATTGTGCGATATCCCCGCTGGAGAAAGCGCCCTCCTGATTAATCACATCTATCAGCCTGCCGACACGCCCTACTTTGGTACTCATGCAATCTACATATGGGAGGGATGCACCCGGCAAGGCATTTACATCAATGAATTACCTGAAGTTCTGCTAAGCAGAACGCTGTCATTAAGGGCCTATGACGGAAAGCATTTTTTAAAAGAAGCGGATATAGCTGAGGGGAAAGTTGCTGAAGATCTCATCGGCCATTTTTTTGCCGACCCGCAGATTAGTTATATCCAGATACATAATGCGAAACGGGGGTGCTATTCCTGCTGTGCAGAACGTTTTGAATGACGGTTTGTATTGAGAAGCCCTATCCGCTACAGGAAATTATTCGTCGCCAGGGTCGCTTTCGTATCATGACCCTGTTCTGAAGAGGGTGCTAAGAATTATGTCAGTAATCCTGCCCTTTCCAATATGGCAAAAGGAGTGCCTGCTTCTGGAAGGTCAGACGTCATGAAGCGCGATACCCTTTTTTATACCGGCAATAAAATTATCACGGATTATATCCTCGTGGTTCGCGTTCCAGGCAATGCCAACTTTCCAGCTTATTGACTCACCTGTTAACGGAATAATAACCAGCTCCGGCGGTGCAATATGCATAACACTGTATGGCACAAGGGCAACACCCGTGCCCGCGATGACCAGCGCGACAATAGTTTGTATATCATCACTCAATTGAGTGGATGATATAAAAAGCGCGTTGTCATGAAGAAAGCGGTCAATTTGCGCATTTAAACCCCGTCCTCGCTTGGCATGAAGTCGCAATAGAGGGCGTTTCTTCAGCCAGTCAGCAGCAGGCAATGACGGTGAACTTGCAGGCGCAATCAAAACCAATCGATCGGTAAACAATGGCAGGTAATCCAGCGCTACGGGAGGCGGAACTCTGACAAAACCGATCTGGAGCTCATCATTTTGCAAAAGTTCGTACTGCTGGAAGGAAGGAAGATCTGTCAATGACATCTCTATCCCCGGACACTCCAGACGAAATTCTGCCATACAGCGTGGTGCAAGATAAAAACTTGAGAGACCGAACCCCACGGCTAAATGCCCTTCAATCCCTTTTGAAACCCGCTCTGCATGATGCATAAATAATCGGGATTGCCTGACCACTTTTTCAGCCTCTGGCAGCAGACGCCTGCCACCGCCCGTGAGTGTGGCTCCATGACGCCCCCGCGTAAAAAGTGACGTTTCCACCAGGGACTCAAGGAGATTAATCTGCTTGGTCAATGCAGGTTGCGAAATAAACAACGCCCGTGCCGCGTCGGCATAATTTCTTTTTTCAGCCAGCATCAAAAAGGCCTTAAGCAAGCGGATGTTCATTTTTACATTCCAAAAGGTTATCGAAACCGGAAATTTTTTGATTATACAGTTATCAGCAATGGTTATGTAATTCAGTTTCGATTACTACCGGAGAAGTACTATGAGCAACCATCCATCCTTAAAAGCTGCCACCGTGCAATTTCAGCATCAGGCAAATAACAAAAATTATAATCTGCTGATAATGGAGAAATTTATTGAACAGGCAGCGATTGAGCAGGTAAACATCCTCACTTTCCCGGAAATGTGTATTACTGGCTACTGGCATGTACCCAAACTCAACTCGGCTGAGGTAGCTGCTCTCGCCGAGCCGATCGAGGGGAGTCCTTCCCTTACATTGATTCGTTCCCTGGCGATGAAACATCAAATGCTGATTGGCGCCGGGCTTATCGAAAGAGCCGATGATGGCCGCCTCTATAATGCGTATGTTGCCTGTATGCCCGACGGCTCAATGCACACTCATCGCAAACTCCACGCTTTTGAACATGCGTCAATCAGCAGCGGTTACCGCTTTACCGTTTTTGAAACGCCCTGGGGAGTAAAAGTAGGTATCCTCATTTGCTGGGACAATAATCTGGTAGAAAATGTGCGTGCAACGGCATTGCTGGGTGCAGATATTCTTCTCGCGCCACATCAGACAGGCGGTACCGATTCCCGCAGTCCTTATGCGATGAAACCCATTCCGATGACGCTCTGGGCGGAGCGGGAAACGCGAAGGGAGGAAATTACTGCTGCATTCAAAGGGGCAAATGGTCGGGAATGGCTGATGAGATGGCTTCCCGCTCGTGCGCATGACAACGGATTATTTATTCTCTTCAGTAACGGCGTAGGTGCAGATGATGATGAGGTGCGCACAGGTAATGCAATGATCCTGGATCCTTATGGAAGAATCATTAATGAAACCTGGGCAGCGGAAGATTTTATGGTGAGCGCTGACCTTGATTTGAGTCTGCTTGCAATGAGTACCGGACGTCGCTGGATCCATGGTCGCCGTCCTGATTTATACCATATTCTGACACAACCGCAGGGCTACGAACGTGATGCGATTAGCGCCCGATTTTCTGATGAGACGCCTTAAATAGGCTCGGCGACTGAAATCATCCAGTCGCGAGAAAGAATGTCAGGGCGCGGCATCGTGAAAACCCCGCCCTGACATTAAAGCTTAAACTACGCCGGCAAATCCCGGTACAACGGTTATCGTCACGGTAAAGCATGGACTTTATGGCTGGAGGAAGATTGATGGCATAATTTCATGTAAATAAGCGTCTCTTTTAAGCTGACAGAGCCTGAAGATAAGCTATGAATTAAAGTTTAAGCTGCTGGCTGCTCCGGTTTGAAAGGCACTATTGGTCGTTATCAACAATCAAGTCATCACAAATACTCGTGTTGTTAAAGCAGAAAAATGAGGAGAGTCAGCACGCTCGCTAACGCTATGCCACTATTAACTTGTGTAAGATCATGCCGGATATCAGTTTTGTGCTCTGAATAACGCAGGTAGCATTCCTGATCATTAAATCCGCTCTATGCGGAATTGATAATCAGTCACTGGGCATCACGGCAGCGATAAACTACTCAGAGATTTTCTTAATAGGATAACTAACGAGTGGTTTGATCTCTTTAAGCACAAACATACTCTGCATTTCTTTAATTCCTGGCAATCTGCGTACCACTGACATTGCAAAATCAGCATAGGAGTCCAGATCTGAAGCCACAACCTGTAGCAGAAAGTCAGCATCCCCACCGATGCTATAACAGGCAACCACATCCTCCAGGGCAGTCACTTCCTCTTCAAATTTTCTGGCCTCCGCTTCGCTATGGCTGTCAATGACGACCCGAATGAAAACCATTACTCCCAGCCCAATTTTCTTGCGGTCAATAACAGCACGATAGCCCTGAATCACTTTATCTTCCTCGAGCTTACGAACTTTGCGCCAGCAGGGAGATGCTGAAATATTTATCTTCTCCGCCAGTACCTGGTTAGTTACCCGGGCATCGTCCTGTAAAATTTCGAGAATTTTCATATCTGTCGAGCTAAGCGCCATAAGGGGAAATTCCTTTCTTTGTGGAAGCAGTTTAAGGTTACTTTTACCTAAAAACAGGCATTAAGTAAATAATACAGGTAACAATTTTCCGCTTTCCTGCTGCATAATATATTTACTTTTCCAGGTTGTTATTACAAACAATATAAGGGAAAACTGAACCCTGACTTAATGCATATGATTCAATTTAATTTAAAGAATACAGGGAGCTGATCATCTCTTGAAGAGAGGATCGGATAGAGCACTGCGCGCACATGAAAATTAAACTTGTCATCTGCGTAGTTAAATTAATGCAGCAATATCCGCTTTGGAATAATCTAACCTCCACTTTCAACGTTAAACCAACTGATAAAAAGGATGCATATCTTTAACCCTTAATTAAGATTTTTATATGACAACCATCGCTCAGAACCAGGCATTTTTGAACAACTAACTCTGTTCCCTTTTACCGAAGTGCATTTCAACAGGAATAACTATGTCAGGAACTACTGAAATACTATCTTATATTGCTGCACTCGGTTTAGCTGCTGCAATTCCGGGTCCGGGGATGACTGCATTAGTCGCTCGCAGCGTGAGTGGGGGCGCAATAACAGGCTTTACGATGCTGGCCGGTCTCATTCTCGGAGATTTGATTTATTTATCTGTGGCGGTATTTGGTCTGGCGGTGATCGCTCATACCTTTACCTCTCTCTTTACGCTGATTAACTGGGCTGCCTCACTCTTTTTATGCCTGCTGGCATGGCAGTTCTGGTGCCACCAGCCTCAGGCAATAAATATCGATCAAAAAGCGACAAAACGAGAACTGGCATCAGCCTGGTTTTCAGGACTGACCATAACGCTGGGAAACCCTAAAACCATCGCTTTCTATCTGGCTATACTGCCTCTGGTTATCTCTCTCGATAATGTATCTTTTCAGATGTGGGGAGGACTGCTGGTTCCGCTTACCGTGTTAGTCCTTTTAAGTGTGGGAGCCGTTTTTATTTTTGCAGCCCTCAGGATACGCCACCTCCTGACCAGTGCTAAAGCGCAACGACTCCTTTTCCGTTCAGCCGGTACCATCATGATGCTGGCCGCGGCTGGAATGGTGGTAAAGGCTCTTTAGCGTTCATTACCACCTCCTCTGCCTCAGGAAAAGGGGGCCGGTCTCGTGGTCTTGATAGAAAATGATCAAGCTCTGGCCTGTTTATCAGGCAATAAGCAATAAATAGTAAAAGTGATTCCAGCCAGAAAAGCCTGAGCGCCAAAAGCAGCTATCTTCTGATAGCTGCTTTTTTGCCTTTCAGATATCCCATTTTTTACTGCTTATGTTCCTGCTTCAACGTTTCCTGACTATCCACCCAGACCGCATTAGCGGCTAACCCTGTACTTCACATCTATAATTCAGTGACTCAGGCCCATGCGCCCGATCCGGCTAGCCGATTAATCAGTTTGGGGGTGGCTGGACATCGTAGTGTCAGCGATACATCGATATTCACTCCCCTGATGATGCCGGCCGGGTTTAAGACGCTCATCATTTACAGAAATAAGGATGCCTTATGATCTTTTCTCTCAAAAATCAGGTTGCGCTGGTTACCGGTGCCAGCTCGGGTCTCGGCTATGCCTGCGCAGAAGCACTCGCTAAAGAAGGTGCCTGTGTAGTGATTAACTACCATAGCCAGGCGGAACCGGCCGGGGAGCTGGCTGAGAAAATCCGCGCCGATGGAGGCCGTGCAATTGCTGTCAAAGGTGACGTGTCTAAAGAGGCGGATGTAGAGAATCTTTTTGACCAGACAATCAGGGAATTTGGCAGGCTGGATATCCTGGTGGCGAACTCAGGACTGCAGAAAGATGCCCCGTCCATTGAGATGACGCTAGAGGACTGGAATACCGTTCTGGACGTGAACCTGACTGGCCAGTTCCTCTGCGCGCGTGCTGCGTTGCGTCAGTTCAAGCGCCAGGAGCATCGCCAAGATATCAGCAAAGCTGTCGGTAAGATTATTCATATGAGCTCGGTTCACCAGCTCATTCCCTGGGCCGGACACGTCAACTATGCCGCATCAAAAGGCGGCGTTGACTTGCTGATGAAAACGCTGGCTCAGGAAGTGGGTGAAGAACGTATTCGTGTCAATGCAGTGGCACCCGGCGCTATCGCTACCGCCATCAACGAGGAAAGCACCCAGGGTGAAGCGGGCAAAGCGCTGTTAAAGCTCATTCCTTATGGACGTATCGGTGCGGCTGAAGATGTGGCGAACGCCGTCGTCTGGCTTGCCAGTGATCTCTCTGATTACGTTCATGGCACCACGCTTTTTATCGATGGTGGAATGAGCCTTTATCCTGGATTCCGCGACAACGGCTGAGTGATGGGTCACTGTCCCAGGTGGATGGCCGACTGATTGATAGCGCGTTGATGGGAATGGTATCCGGAACGGGAAGTCCGGATTACGCATTCCCGCCGTTCATAATAAAACGCCAGCGGGCTGGTGCGTTCAGTCCAGGCCGCAACGATTTTAGTAAGGTTGAACGGGAAGAGCATCGATTCAATCTTTACAGGCATCCGGGCTGATCAGACGCGTACGGCAGACCTCCAGAATTTCATCAGCAAGCCCGGAATTATCCGGGCAGGCACGCGAAAGCATCAGTGCACCCACAAGATGCGCGAGCGTATTGATCAGATCCGCACGCGTGACCTGTTCCGTTTCTAAAACGGCAAGCTGTCGTTCAATTCCGGCCGCAAAGGTCTCGCGGATGGATTCAGACTGGCGCGCTGCATCGGTGCCCAAAGCCGACATGACACACCCCTTTGCCATATCATCGCGATGCTGCCGGGAAAGGTAATATTTAACGAACTTTTCCCGACTCACACCCTGAGTTTTTTCCGCCGATTGCGCGAAGCCGCAGCTCATCGCTTCGGCTAACAAATCGGCTTTCGACCCAAAGTGCTTATAGAACCCGCCATGCGTTAACCCTGCGGCTGACATCAGTTCAGCGACGCCTACCCCATCGTAACCCCGCTCACGGAAAAGTTCTGACGCCGTTTCAACGATTCGGTTCCTGTTTTCGCGAACCTGCTCTTTTGACACTTTCATCTTTTCCTCCTGAAACTGAGCTTAAGTATACATTGATGATGATCATAATCAAACCAGTTGACTTTAATGATTACGATCATCATCATTAAATCAGTTTACTGACCCGCTAATCCGCAAAGGAATAACCATGACGAATCAATCCTTATTTCAGCCCTATGAACTGGGATCTGTCACGCTTGCGAATCGCATCGTGATGGCCCCGCTGACGCGTAACCGGGCAGGCGCAGGCCTGGTGCCAGGTGAACTGGCAGCGACTTACTACGCTCAGCGTGCCACAGCAGGGTTACTGATTACCGAAGCTACGCAGATTTCAGCAGAGGCGCAGGGCTATGAGGATACGCCGGGGATCTACACGCAGGCCCAGATTGAGGGCTGGCGTAAAGTCACAGATGCGGTACATGACAAAGGCGGACGTATACTTGTGCAGTTGTGGCACACAGGTCGAATTTCACATGTCGATTTACAGCCAGAAGGTGCCGCACCAGGCGCGCCGTCAGCTATCCGTGCTGAAACCAAAACCTTCGTGAACAACCATTTTGTTGATGTTTCAGAACCCAGAGCACTTGAGCTGAAGGAAATAAAAGGCATTGTTGCCGATTTCAGAAAGGCATCAGCCAATGCCATTACCGCAGGCTTTGATGGCGTTGAGATACACGGTGCAAATGGCTATCTGCTTGAGCAGTTCCTGAAAGATGGTGCCAATCAGCGCACCGATGAATATGGCGGTTCAGTTGAGAATCGTGCGCGTCTGCTATTAGAGGTCGTGGAGGCCGTGAAAGATGAGATCGGCGCAGCGCGGACGGGCGTTCGCATCTCACCGGTCTCACCTGCTAATGCGATTTCATGCAGCGATCCGCAGCCACAATATGACTACCTGGCAGAGCAACTTGATGCTTCAGGTATCGTTTATCTGCATGTTGTTGAAGGCGCGACGGGAGGTCCCCGTGATGTCTCACCGTTCGATTACGCTTCACTGCGTCGCCGCTTTAAAAACACCTACATCGGTAACAATGGCTATGACCTGGCGCTGGCGTCTGACCATCTTGCACAGGACAAAGCCGATTTGTTCGCATTCGGTCGCCCCTTCATTTCTAACCCCGATTTTGTCGAAAGACTTAAGTCGGGAGCACCTCTGGCCCCGCTTAATCCTGAAACACTGCATGGCGGAGGTGCGGAGGGCTACACCGACTATCCATCGCTTAGCGGTAACAGTTAATCACTCTTCAGGTATCACGGTTAACCCTACATCGCTAACAGCGATTTTTATCAAACAAATGAAGAAGATAAAATTATGACTCGTACTTCAGTCCTCATTACAGGCGCATCAACGGGTATTGGTGCTGTTTACGCTGAGCGCTTTGCACGTCGTGGACATGACCTTGTTCTGGTTGCTCGCGACAAATTGAAATTAGAGGCGCTTGCTGAACGGCTGCGACAGGAAAATCATATTTCCGTCGATGTGCTGCCTGCCGACCTCATGCTGGCGAGTGATTTAGCTGCTGTTGAAGCACGCCTCCGGGAAGACACGCGGATAGGCACTCTTATCAATAACGCAGGTATCGCTCAGTCCGGCACGTTTACCGAGCAGACGCCTGATTCCATCGAACGCCTTATCGCGCTTAACGTCACTGCCCTGACGAGACTGGCCACTGCTGCAGCACGCCGGTTCGCAGAAGCCGGAGAAGGTTCGATCGTCAATATCAGTTCCGTAGTCGGACTCGCCCCGGAATTTGCAATGACGGTTTACGGCGCAACAAAAGCCTTTGTTCTTTTCCTCTCTCAGGGAATGAACGTTGAGCTCTCTTCAAAAGGCATTTATATCCAGGCGGTGCTCCCTGCAGGTACGTACACCGAAATCTGGGATCGTGCCGGTATCGACATCAGTAACGCCTCAAAAATGATGGAAGTGGGCGAACTGGTTGACGCCGCTCTGGCGGGTTTTGACCGCCGCGAGCACGTGACGATTCCGCCATTACATACAGCTGAGCGCTGGGATGTTCTTGATGCCTCCCGTCAGGGTCTGCTCTCGGACATCAGACAGGAAGAGGCCGCAGAGCGATACAAAACCCTTTAGCCAAGCCCTGCTCAGCAGAACCTTTTACGGGTTCTGCTGAGCGGTAAATCGACCATGAATGTCTTAATGGCGGCATGAGCATATTAACCGGCAAAACCTTATTCCATTATTTATTACGTTGCTCCCCGAAGCCGCTTTTTTGCTCAGCAACAGAGGCACCTGAAAGTAGGTCAGTGCTAAACATCAGAGGATAAACACCAAATGAAAACCAGGACGATGCGAGCCTTTACGTTTAAACGCTACGGGAAGTCACCTGAGCTGGGATTTGAAAATGTAGATTACCCTTCCCCCGCTGCCGATGAAATCCTGGTAAAAGTCTATGCCGTTGGTCTGAATCCCATTGATAACATTATCCCCGGCGGAATTTTCAAACCGATTCTGCATTTTAAACTTCCGGCGACACTGGGCAGTGATTTGTCAGGCGTGGTGATTGCAACAGGAAGTCGGGTGACACGTTTCAAGCCGGGCGATGAAGTCTTCGCCAGCATTTTCGACACGGGAACAGGTTCACTCGCCGATTTTGCATGCGTTCCTGAAAGTCTCGCGGCTTTTAAGCCTGAAAATATGGATTTCATTGAGGCTGCTTCGTTGCCGATGGTTAGCCTCACCGCCTGGCAGGCGTTTACAGAGAGAGCACATCTGCGACCAGGCCAAAAAGTGTTTATTCCGGCAGGTTCGGGAGGGATTGGCACTATTGCGATTCAGCTGGCAAAGCATCTTGGCGCCCGGGTAGCGACGACGACCAGTTCAGCCAACGTAGAGTGGGTGAGTCGGCTGGGCGCAGAAGAAGTGGTTGACTATAAAAAGCAGGAATTTGAAACCGTGCTGAGCGGCTACGATCTTGTACTCGGCACGCTGCGGGGGGGTTCAATTGAAAAATCCATGCAGATTCTTAAACCTGGCGGAAAGATTCTTTCTCTGGTCGGTCCATTAGACGTTAATTTCGCACGAGCCCGGCAGCTGAATATCTTCCTGCGGCTGATTTTTGCCCTGATGAGTCGCAAAATTATGCGCCTTTCAAAAAAGCGCGGTCTGGATTATTCATTTCTCTTTGTTCGTTCTGATGGCAATCAACTCACCCAAATCGGCAAACTTATTGAAGCAGGACATATCAAACCGGTAATCGACAGGGTGTTCCCATTTGCAGACACAAAAGATGCCCTGGCTTACCTTGAACAGGGACATGCAAAGGGTAAAGTCGTGGTTAAAATTCATCAGGAATAACAACCAGATCTGAAGTGAGAAATAATCATTAAGCCTTGTGGTAGCGTCTGAAGCCAGGATGCCTGACCTGCTAACTAAGCATCTGCTTCCCAGACCCCGCTGTCGTTATGCACTCTGTGGTAATGTTAACGCCATACGGTTTTTGCTCTGAGGATTGCGACATGTCTCCCTTTTATCAACTCACTGCCACCAGTCTGAATGACCAGCTTATCCCGATGGCCGACTACGCTGACAAGGTGGTTCTGGTGGTTAATACCGCCAGCCATTGTGGATTCACGCCACAGTACACAGGTCTTGAATTGCTCTATAAAAAGTACGCCGCGCAGGGCCTGGTGGTGCTGGGTTTTCCCTGCAACCAGTTCGGAAAGCAGGAACCCGGCGGTGCCGAAGAAATCGCGCAGACATGCCACATCAACTATGGTGTGAGTTTTCCGATGTTCGGGAAAGTTGAGGTCAATGGCACCTCAACGCACCCGATTTTCCGTTACCTGAAAGATGAATTACCCGGCGTGCTGGGTGGTCGTATTAAGTGGAACTTCACTAAGTTCCTGATCGGACGCGACGGCAAACCGATCAAACGCTTTGCCCCGACCACCACCCCGGAGAAAATGGAATCCGCCATTCTTGCTGCTCTTTAAGTGAGGTGTTTTACCATCTCACTGTCAATGACGGGATTACCAGTAAACTGTTTCTTTCCGCTCCATCTGGCAGCGCCTGTAACTCATCGACGTCTGTTCAGGGCCAGAAGCGGACGTTACTCACTGTGAGAAGCAGAACGCATAGCAGCGCTATGCCCGGTTTTGTCAGTCAGTCCGGATATAACCGCCAGAATCAGCGCTATAACCGAGAGTATCGCGCCTGCCCAGTCAGGCGACTGAAGACCAAAGCCCGCCGCTATAACTGCCCCTCCTAGCCATGCACCCAGGGCATTACCGAGATTGAAGAGACCTATGTTAACGGCTGCAGCCAGCGTCGGAGCCCCTGCCGCTCGCGCTTTGTCCATCACCAGTTTCTGGATGGGGGACACGGTCGCAAACCCAAACGCAGCCATCAGAAAAATACAGACCGCTGACATGACCTGGCTGTGGGCAGTAAAGTTAAATACCAGCAGGACTACGGCCTGAGCGGCCAGGGTGACGTAAAGCATCGGCATCAGCGCGCGATCGGCATATCTGCCGCCCAGCTGATTACCGACAAATAGCCCCAGACCGAACAGCAGCATCAGCCATGCCAGGCTGCTTTCGCTGTATCCAGCCAACCCGATCATCATGGGTGCGATATAGGTAATGGAGGTAAAAAATGCACCCGGCCCAAAGACCGTTATGCCCATCGCCAGCAGAACATTGACGTTGCGGAAGGCATTAAACTCGTGTGCGAAATTATGGTTCTCCGGACGGGGCTGATGCGGGATAAGCATACCGACGCTGATAACCGTAACAACTCCAATTGCGGCAATAACCATAAAAGCATCTCGCCAGGAAAGATGCTGCCCGATCCAGGTACCGACGGGAACACCAATAAGATTTGCTACGGTCAGTCCCATGAACATGAATGCAATCGCCCTTACCCGCTTAGACGGCGCAACCATATCGGCAGCAATGATCGAACCAATACCGAAGAAGGCGCCGTGAGTCAGCGACGTGATGATCCTGCCCAGAATGGCAATGCCCAGCGTGGGCGCAAAGGCCGTAACGAGGTTACCCGCCACAAACAGCAGCATCAGGAAAACCAGCATGGCTTTTCGGGGCACTTTTGAGCCCAGAATAATCAGGGCCGGCGCGCCGACAAAAACACCCAGCGCATAAGCCGTTGCCAGATTTCCGGCCACGGGAATTGTAACGTTGAAATCAGCGGCAATAACGGGAAGCAGGCCGGCAATGATGAATTCAGTCGTACCGATACCGAATGCACCAATCGCCAGCGCCCAGAGAGCAAGTGGCATAACAAATATCCTGTCAGTTAACCTATTTTTTTGTCTGAGCTGCGCATAACACGTGCCGGCTTTCGTTTAGAGAACCGGCACATGACACGGTGATGGCAGCAGGACAGACAGGATATAAGCTTGCTTAGAGTTGATAAACAGCCCTGAAATCGCCTGAGTGGTGACAAAAATTCTACTTAAGAGTGCCAAAGTATCCTTTTTCGGCTTTACTCAGCAGTTCATCGACAATAAGCCTGACCTTGGGGATCAGATGCCTTGTCCGGGGCCAGACAACGTTCAGCCCGACGGGTACGGGCATATGAT
Organism: Pantoea sp. 18059; assembly: GCF_902706165.1. Lineage (NCBI taxonomy): Bacteria > Pseudomonadati > Pseudomonadota > Gammaproteobacteria > Enterobacterales > Erwiniaceae > Pantoea > Pantoea sp. 18059. Next base: position 504,670 of record NZ_CACSJS010000003.1, on the reverse strand, counting down.
CGGGCATAACAGCAACAAGCCTGCCCTCATCAATATGGCTGTTCACCATCGATTCCGGAAACTGGGCAATACCTGCTCCTGCGAGGCAGGCCTGAAGCATGGCGTCTCCGTCGCTTATCTGGTGTGCCGAGGCCGAGATAAACTTTAATTCCCGCTCCCCGGCTGGCCGCAGCCGCCAGGCAAGCGGCGCCCCCCGCCGGTACCCCATAATGCAGCAGTGTTTTTTTAGCGCTTCGACATCAAAGGGCTGACCATGCCGCTCAACATAAGCGGGAGATGCGCAGAGCATGAGGCGCTGTCGGCTCAGACGACGCGCAATCAGCTCATCGGTACTCTGCAGTTCGCCCAGGCGCAGTACCAGGTCAACGCCCTCCTCAACCGGATCAATCAGACGGTCGTTAAAGGTCAACACCAGACGCAGGGCTGGATAACGATTCATCACTTCAAGCAGCACCGGCATCATCAGATTGCGTCCGAATGATGCTGGCATGTCTATACGCACCGTTCCGGCAGGATTGTCCTGCCGCCGGCTGAGCGTATTTTCAGCCGAGTCCAGAATTTCCAGCGCAGAGAGGCAACTGGTGAGATAGGCCTCTCCGTCACTGGTCAGGCTTAGCTTACGGGTTGAGCGGTGAAACAGCCGCGTTCCCAGCCTCTCCTCAAGCCGCGCCACGCTTTTTCCGACGGCAGATTTTGTAATGCCCAACTGCTCCGCAGCTTCAGTAAAGCTGCTGGACCTGGCCGTTGTGACAAAAGTCGTGATTCCTCGCAAGGATTCCGCTGTAAAACCGGTAGACATAAAGTTGACTCTCTGGCGACTCATAGCGTGTTTATCGATGTGTAATTCTATACCAGGCTTAAGTCAGTTCGAAAACAAAGTGCCGGCACCTGTCGGCGTATCCATCTTAAAAACACGGGGAGCAGTCATGTCACAGACAAGACCTTTGAAATTTGTCTCACTGCTGGGCAGTCTTCGCGCGGAATCTTTTAACGCCGTCGTAGCCCGCAATCTTAGCCTGCTGGCGCCGGCAGGCGTGGATGTCAGCACGCTCAGCTCTGTCGGAGAAATACCGCATTACGACGCTGACCTGCAGGCTCAGGGGTTTCCTGAATTGGTTGTGGAAATGGGACAAGCGATAGCGGCAGCAGACGGCCTGATTATTGTCACACCTGAATATAACTATTCTGTGCCGGGTGCCCTGAAAAATGCGCTGGACTGGCTTTCACGTCTTCCGGATACCCCTGTCGCCGGTAAGCCCGTCGCCATAATCACTGCGTCACCCGGTGCCATAGGTGGCGCAAGGGCGCAGTATCACCTGCGCCAGATTCTGGTCTTTCTCGACGGCAGAGTGCTTAACAAGCCAGAGGTCATGATTGGACAGGCCTCTTCCCGGCTTGACCCGAAATCCGGCCGCATAACGGATGCGGACACCCGTGACCATATTTCGGCTCAGCTTAGTGCGCTCGCAACAATGGCGGCCCGCCAGGGCTGATTAATAACATTACTCACATCTGAACAACCACAGGGAGAAAACTATGTCTACCAACGTTATTCGCGGTATGGACCACGTCGGCATTACCGTTTCTGATATTGATGAGGCTACCCGCTTCTTTTCTGACGCCTTTGGTGCAGAAGTTATTTATGACTCCGTCTCGCCTTCAGACGATGACGTAAAAGGCGAAGAAACGGAAAATATTCTGAACCTGTTCCCGGGAACGAAAATTACCACGGTCAGAATGATGAAGCTGAAGCACGGCCCGGGACTGGAACTTTTTGAAATGAAGGGGCCAGAGCAAAGTCAGCCCGTGCGACCCAGTGATTATGGCCTGCAGCATTTTGCTGTTTACGTTGATGACATCAACGAGGCTATCAGCTTGTTCGAGCAGGCTGGCGGGAAAATGTTTACTTCTCCTCAGCCCCTGATGTTTCCAACTGAGGTGGGAGAGAATAACTTTTTCTGCTACGGCCGCACGCCGTGGGGTAGCGTCATTGAACTGATTTCTTTACCTTCAAAGCTGCCGTATGAAGACCATACCTCTCTGCGCCGCTGGAAGCCCTGAGTGTAACCGGGTGCGCCAGCGCAGGCGTACCCGTAAATACTAAACGTCCGCTCCTCGCTCATAGCTGACTTGCCCACGAATAATCTCCGACTCATACCCTCGTACAAGACAGTTGCTTGCAGCTGGAGTAGCGGGTTTCCAGGCGGCCCCTATAACGCCGCCCCGGCACGTATCACATACATGTCCGAGAGGGCCCACTTCTGGTTTCACTATGAATATTGACACCTGCAACACCCTGCTCTCAAGAGTGTGAAAATCATCCCTGAAACCGATTAAGGTTCACAAGTTGTCGCAGCATCTCGATATGAATCGGTTTATCATTAAGCGCCGGTATGTAAGTAAACGATGTACCACCCGCATGCATAAAAATCTCCCTGTTCTGCTCATCAAGCTCCTCAAGCGTTTCTAAACAGTCTGATGCGAACCCCGGGCTGATTACATGCAGGCTTTTTATTCCTTCATTCGGTAGATTTTTAATTGTCTCATCAGTAAAAGGCGTTAACCATGGCTCTCTGCCGAATCTTGACTGGAACGTCATCAATATTTTCAGTGACGGCATATTGATTGCTTCAATGAGTAATTTTGTCGTTAACTCACATCTTTCCTGGTATCGGTCCCCCTCTTTGACAAACCTTACCGGTATACCATGATATGAAATTAACAATGCATCTGGAACGCCGTTAGCTTCGAAAGATGCCTGAACGGATGCTCTTAACGCTTCAATGTAGGCAGGGTGATCGGCATAGTCATTGATGAAATTTATGGAGGGTGTATACCGGTTCTTCATTATCTGCAGGTGACGGCTCACGCTATCCCAAACAGAAGAAACGGTCGAAGATGAAAACTGGGGATACAAAGGAATGACGATAATTTTATCGACGCCTTTTTCCAGTAGCCTGTCAATTGCACTACCTATACTGGGCTCGCCATAACTCATCCCCAGCTCGACGGGCATACCTGTCACTTCTTCAAGCGCACGGGCTTGCCTGACGCTGTAAACCATGAGAGGGGAGCCTTCCTCCATCCAAATCGAAGAATATAATTTCGCCACTCGCCTTGCACGTAATGGGATAATCACGCCATGTAAAATGGGGCACCAAATGATTCTCGGTAAGTCGACTACTCTGTAGTCATGCAGAAATTTAGATAAAAATTTCTTTACCGCAACAGGCGTTGGTTCTTTTGGTGTTCCAAGGTTAACAATCAAAACACCCTGCTTATTCGTCATCAGGTGGGATCCTCAAGGCCATTGTCACTAACTCACTCATGCCAGTCACTCCGTAGCAGCTTGTCTTAAAGGCCTCAATTTGACCTCATTTTGTAGAAATAATTGAAATGCAGATTGACTGTTTCACGGCTTATGATGCTATGAATCTGATTGCAGCCATCGTTTTTACTCAATGATCATGATTTTAGGACATATCATCAGTGAAAACATTACTTTCTCTATCGTCAGATTTAACCGGTGCGGGGCTACGCGACGTCATCATTGAAGTCGGCATGTGGAGGAGTTAGCTGGAGGAGGTGCGAAAAACCGCATCTGGATGCCCGCGCAGATGCATGCCTTAGGCTTGATCTTTTTATGCGTATAAGTGATGAAGGCGACTGACCTGCTCCCTGTTAATCCTTACAGAACGCTTTTAGCAATGTCCGTTACTCGCTCAAACGGACTGACACGCATCAACAGCTTACCACTGCTTTTACCAGGCTGGACGACGTTGCCTGAACTCGTTTCGGATATCGTCGTCAGCAGGCGAGCCGCGCAGCGGTGCGAGAGCAGAATTTAATAGTTACAATATACTAATGCGATTTAATAACAGGCGCAGGATTAGGCCGGCGAACCGGCCTGAGGCATTATCAGATGGCGCAATAAACGCGCGCTTCACGTGGCGTGTAGATACCAAACGTCACCACGCTCAGTAAGCCATTAACAAACGTCTGCTGCACTTCAACCCGGTTAACTTTTTCCTGGCCGCCGCACACCTGCGCCGCATCAATGCTCTTACGCTGACCGATACCTGAAACAAAGAACGGCTGGCTGGTGGTTTTCGTCGCCGCGCCAACTTGATTCTGTTTCATTACGAAAGTCTGCTGCGCACAGCCGGTTAAACTCAGAGCCAACAACGCCGCAACACAAAGCTTGTTCATAAATATCCTTATCGCCTGAAATTAAAAAATAAATGCTGAGTGAAATCATCACTCAGCCAGCAATCAGGTTATCGACAACGAAAGCGGAAACTTGAGAAAGATGTTTAAGTACGCCTAACAGATACGTTTTGCTGAATCGTACAGCAATAAAAAAAGCCCCTGTACAGCAGGAGCTTTTTATGTTTACCGCAGCGTTTCCGCTTAGCGAGTCAAATCGTCGAAGAACTTTTTGACGCCATCGAGAAAGCTTTTTGAATGCGGACTGTTCTTCTCGCCCGCCGCACCACCAAAGCTCTATTCCGGCTTACGCAGCAGCGACTTATGCTTCTCGCTCATAGTGGACCCTGGCCTGCCGTTAGTCCGCTTTGTGCCAGAAGCGGATGTTTCACATGCACTCCTATGTAAAATACTGAAGGCCGTCATAGATGGAACATTATGTTAGATTCAGTAGTTAAAACTGAATCCAGGATAGCGAATGTTCAGCATTTCAGAAGTAGATAAAAGTGATTCTGACCTACTGTGGCTGGTAAGCGAACTCGATGCCTTTCAGAACGCACTATATCCTGCAGAAAGTAATCACTGCCTGGATCTTTCAACAGTTACTGATGAGCAGCTCCGGTGCATTATCGTACGTGATGAAGGTGGCTTACCTGCAGGTTGTGGTGCTTTGCTATTTCATGAAAATGGCTCAGCTGAGATTAAGCGGGTTTATATTCGACCGGAATATCGGCGTAGGAAGCTCGGAGAACAGATAGTCAGCGCAATCGAGACGATTGCTTCAGAAAAGAATTTGAGCCTATTGCAGCTTGAAACAGGGATTCACCAGCAAGCGGCTATAGCACTTTATCGTAGATGCGGTTATGAGATATGCAATTCATTCCCACCTTATGCAACAGATCCGTTGAGTGTTTTTATGTGCAAAAAACTTCCTTAACTTCATGTTTTTATGTTGCTAAAGGGTGTTTAAGCAAAGTTATAATGTCCGCACCCCCACCTATGAACAGGCCATCTGGTTTTATCGGAGAGGCTTTTTCATTGAAGGTGATGTGTGAGCCACAAAGCCATTCCGTTCATAAAACGGTATCGCCTGCTGTCGGGCATCAAGGAACACGAAGTTCATATCCCTGCTTTCTGATTCAGTGGTGGCAAAATCCAGCAATTTTTTCCCTATCCCTGTGCTTCTTAAAGCCTCATCTACGATCAAATCATCAATATGGAGATGTGATCCTCTGGCCAGAGTATGAACGGGACGGAAACCCATCAAGCCAAGCATTTTTTCATTACCAAATGCGCCAACAAGTTCATAACCGTTCAACGTCTGAATTCTGACGCTTTCGATAAATTTTTCTTTGGAAATGTTCCGTAGCTGTGAAATCAGACTGTAAGCATGATCCCATTCTAGCGGCAGTAAATTTCTGATTGAAATGTTCATAGTGCCTTCATTTCCATATAGGTTTCTGATTTTATAAACTTATGAGCAATGATCCGCAACAGTGAAGTTATGTTTAACGTATTAGAACATTCAGTTGCCATAAGTGAAACGTCTGCTCCTCGCTCATAGCGGACCTTCCGGAGCGTAGGTCCGCTTTGTGCCTGAAGCCTGCTCTCTCCGCATCATGATATGTTGATCAATTGCGGCAGTTCACCTGCACCTTTCTGAGTGACCTCCCGCATGTTCATTCCGTTCGTCAGTAATTTTGCAGGCAACTTAGCTATAATTTGTTAAGCGGAAAGAAGATCTTAAAAGGAGGCACTGACAATGACTGTTTCTATAGGTGTGCTTGCAGGAATGGGACCCCGCTCCACAGCCCCCTTCGTTGATATGCTGGTGACAGAGTGTCACATCGGGTACGGAGCGAAATATGATATGGATTTTCCTAAAATGCATATTATCTCGTTGCCGACACCTTTCTGGCCTGGCAAGAAAGTTGATGATAATGCGATGATCGCAACCCTGCAGCAGGGTATTGCCGAACTCGTCAGGGCCAAAGTGAGTCTGATAGCTGTTCCCTGTAATCTTGCGCACTGCTACTTTGCCGAAATGAAGGCGGTGAGCTTCGCTATTCCACTTCTGCATATCGCAGACAGTGCACTTGAGTCACTGCCTGCAGAAGCAACCAGGATTGCTGTACTGGCTACGGAACCTACACTGGAAGCGAGTTTTTATCAGGAGCGGATAGAAGCTTCTGGCAAAGAGATTATTGATTCACCTCTGCTTCGTGAGATGACCACATCGCTAATTGGACGGGTTAAAAAGAAAGGTTTTCATGACTCTGGTGTACAGTCAGAGTGGATGAATTTAATGTCTGTAGTGGCAATTCTTAAGGTGGAGGCTCTCCTTATTGCCTGTACAGATCTTAGTCCCCTGATAACAGAAAACACTTTCAGCTTTGTTATCGTGGATACGGCTGCAAGCCTTTCCAGTGCGACCATTAAAAACTACAGACGTCTGTCCGGGAAAATTACAAGCGACACCCATAATACCGGCTAACCTGATGTCCGCTCTTCGCTCAAAGCTGCCAGTCAGTTCCTTTGATTTCCTGAAGAAGTTTAAGCCGCCGTTCTGCATGCCTGGTCAGAAACGCAGTGTGTCCAGAGCGGCGCGGATTTACCTGTAATTGCTCTGATTTGCCTGAAAGTGGTTTGGTTATGTCAGTGCTGTATCCCGGCAGGCGTTCCTGAAAAGTGGTTCAGTGGACAGAAAATGCGGTCTATCCATGACGTGACTATATCAACGCACTGGGTCTCTGAGACAGAGATGGTGCGTGACTTTTTCTATGCCCGTCAAAGCAACAAAGCCAGCTCGTTCATAGAAAGTGAATGCCGATTGAGGAGCGTTTGTGTTGATAAAATCAAACCAGTGGCCAGAATCCTTAAGTATCTCACTGAGCAGAGCGCTGCCAACCTGCCTTTTTCTCCATCCTGAGTCTACATAGAGATGTCGCAGACGTCCGATGCCAGTTTTTAGTGTAAACGGGTCGATGTTGAGTCCACACACGCCAATGATTAATCCATCTACAGAAGCCCCAATTAGTTTTTCTCCGGGTCTGTCAAAGCGGTTATGTCCGCTAAGCCAGTTGTCTTCCAGTCGGCGTAACATGTTAAACCCTTCAGCCATGCTCTGCGATCTTAACTCAGTAAATCCTGGGCTGTCCGGGGTGACGCTTGTGAGTTGGATATTCATGATTCTTCCAATGATTTCAATCTGCATAGTCAGGACAGAATTATGATTGTGTCCAGTATGACAATGGCACTCTCATACTTCCTACTGCCATCAATGCTCGCTTTGTGCCAAAAGCGGACAAAAATTATTGGGAGATTATGGACGCTGGTTCAGCCGGCGCATTGAGATGAACATCACACTGAGGGCCAAAGCATTGTATCTGCTGGCAGGCAGGCTTACCGCTGAGGCAATTGTGATAAACGTGCATGTTATGCAGTCTGACATTAAAGACGGTGTCCATATGGATACCGTAATCGGCATTGTCATGCACCTCCAGACCGCTCATATAAACGTTGATCAGGTGCGAACCCCGAATGCCGTGCCCGCGTGGGCTGGCATAATAACCTCCGCTGTTTTTTCCGGTCTGGATTAGACGAACATCTGCGACGCGGCGAAGGTAGATGTTGTGAAAATAGTCCTTGTCAGTGTTGCCATTGTTATGCAACTTCAGATCCGTCGCCATGACATGACTGGCGCCTTTGATATGGATCCCATCGCTGCTGTTCTCCACCTCAACGTTCTGAAGAGTAATATCATTACAGCCGGTTTTTTCATCGGCGGTCGGGTCTCCGCTGCAGTTAAAAAAGAGACCAATCTGATTATTCCTCAGATCCTGACTGTCAGCCCGTTGGTCAATAGTGCCGACCAGTTTCACATCCTTTATCGTGACGTGGCTGGCGGCAGTGGTATAGAGCAGCGGCGCATTAATGGTGCTCCTCACCGCAGGACTCCAGGTGATAACCGTACCCGGCCCCGTGCCTTGAAGTGCCACATTGCTGCTCAGCAACAGGCTGCTGGCCTGAAACCAGGTACCTTTACCGAGCAGTACCGTGCCGCCACCGGCGACCTGCTTAATGCATTCAGACAGTTTTTGTGAAGATGAACACGCCACCGTGCCAGCAGCAACTGCAGCGGGGAGGTAACATGCCAGCATGAAACCAGCGATAAAACTGACATTGCGTAAAAGGGCTTTCAAAGTAATTTTGCTCACAGTTAACTTAAGAACAGAGGGAGAGGTCAACACTGACAGAGATCATCTCAGAAGGAGCCGGATCCCCAGATACCCCATCACCAGCCCACTCACTTTATCCAGCCGGGATTTGTATTTCATATAGGTGAGACGTGGCTTTTCAGCCGATAACAGCCATGCCACCAGGCCATACCAGACTGCATCAATGAAGAACGCCATACCGGGCAACAAAAGATAAAGATAGGGCGAGATATGCTGACTGAGCAGCGCAGCAAAAATACTGCCAAATACAATTGCTGTATTCGGATTACTGAGCTGAGTCGCCATACCGGTAAGAAACGCGCGGCCCGGACGGTGTGCGTTTTCGCCTCCCAGGCTCAGATCCAGGCTGTTGCCCGTTCTGAAAAGCATGCCACAGCCAAGCCAGAGAAGGTAAACCCCACCGGCGGTTTTAAGCGCGGCATACAGCCAGGGAACCAGCTCCAGCAGAGAGTGCAGCCCGGCCAGCGCAATGACTGAGAAAATCATGCATCCCACGCCCATGCCTGCGGCGGCGGACAGCGCACTGAGGCGAGATGAGACTACGGCAGTACGTACTATCATGATGAAGCTTGGCCCGGGACTCATGGCGCCTACCAGGATAGCGCCGGCTATCGTCAGAAGGGCGGCTGGCGATTCAGTCATAGTGTTACCTGCACTGTTAGTTTCAGAATTGCCTCTTTTGAGCAGGATAATCTGCGCAAAAGACGATCATTGATGGCTCTGGTTGTAACGCCCGGCCAGTTTGTCCAGGAATGTGAACAGAGCCTGGTTCATCTCCCGGTAATCATGTGCACGCAGTTGTGCAGGCGTATGGACAAAGCGGTATTCACCCGCCCGGCCCAGATCCTTTTCGGAGTGGGCAATAAGCAGTTCGACTACTTCCGGTGTCAGCTCCATGTGGCACTGGAAACCGAACACCAGATCGCTGTAGGCGACGATCTGACGCGGGCACCCTTCACTGTGGGCGATGACCGTGGCATCAGGCGTCAGCCCAGGCATATCGTTATGCCAGTGACCGACCTCAAGCGTGTGTCCGAAATGTGAAAACAGCTCATGCTGTTGCCCTGCCTGCGTCAGAGAGACAGGAAACTTGCCGATCTCTTTTTCCGGGCTGTGTGCAAAAGAAGCACCGAGCGCCTCACCAATGAGCTGGGAACCCAGGCAGATGCCAATAACGGCTTTACCTGCGCGCACAGCGGATGCGATGACCGCCTGCTCAGCCTTTGCATCAAAATGCGGGCACTCTTCAGGGGTGGTTGCCGGGTCCTGTGGACCGCCCATAACAATCAAAAAATCGATGTCATCCACGCTGGACGGTAGAGCCTCACCTTCATAAACTCGTGAATAGGTGACGTGATTACCTTTGCCTATGGCCCAGGACTCATAAGCGCCGGGAGCCTCAAAACTTTCATGGATGATGAAATGCACGTGCATTTAAATATGCTCCTGTAATGCTTATGTTAACCTTAATTTTTCAAGTTTCACCCTGTCGGGATGTTATGAATCGGGTGAGTCCAACTAAGATAACTGCAGGAACTAAATTTGAAATGCCAGGTAGCATAGATAAAGCGCCAAGACATGATGAAGCGACGGGATGGTCTAGCACCGCCATCAGCTATCAACGCGGAGAGACCGATCCTCCTCATCATCATATTGAAGGACAGCTATTATTTGCTACCAGGGGCGTTATGTTGGTCGAAACAGAGGGCAATCGTTGGGTGATCCCCCCTCAGCGGGCATTATGGCTACCGCCTCTGCAGATTCACAGCTACAATCTGCTATCCCACACCGACTTACGGGCCATTTATTTCAGTAGCAGTCTTATTGAAGAATGCCTGAATTTTACTAAGAGTCGTCAGGTGCATGTGATTACAGCCACCGCACTGGTGAAAGAGCTGATAGCCGGGCTTTTCAATGCCGACTACACTGGACCGAGCCAGCGTAAAATGGCGCTGTTAATTTTAGAAATTCTCAGTGAGGCAAAGCCTTTGACCGCGGAGCTACCTATGCCGCATGATGAGCGCTTAAACAGGGCAACCAAAGAGTTACTGGTCAGTCACCGCTGGGAAGCGTCTCTAAGCGATCTGGCCCATATTGCCAATATGTCTGAACGCACCTTCTCGCGAATGTTTATTAAGGATACGGGCTTCAGCTTCAGAACCTGGAAGCAAAGAGCAAGAATTTGTGCGTCATTAGATCTCCTCGCCAATGGCATCTCAATTAAGCAGGTCTCCTACCAACTGGGCTTCTCATGTCCGGCTGCATTTACCGCTGCATTTCGTTCCATTCTGGAATTAACACCACGCAATTTTCTTCTTTAGCACATGGCCAATGTCCGCTTTTCGCTCAAAGCAGCCAGTCGATGCGCTAACATCACGTTTTCAATCAGTCACCGTTTACTGCGCTGGCGAACGTGTGCGTAACCCCCGCGATGTCTGTTCCTCTGGGCTCCTTTCTTCCCATAATCTGCCGATTGGCATGCAGTTCTGTGCAGGATTTAATCAGGAGAATTTATTGCTGGCACTGGCGGGTCAGCTTAAAAGCACCTATCCGTGGCAGACAAGAAAACAGGAGGTATGGGCTGGGCGCTAAAGACCTTTCAGAAGCATCGCCTGATGATTTTTCCAGAACGTGTAAGCGACGACTTCCTCTCTGCTATTTTTTGTCTCGAAAATAGTGGGGAGAGGCGACCGGCTCATAAAGTCACCTGGAAAACTTTAGCTCACTGCTCACGATTGACATGACTCTCCGTAACAGGCATACCACTTTGTCAGTTTTGCCGTTAGCGAACAGGTGAACAACCGGGAACTTCCGCTATCGAACGATCTGATATTGTGAGTATCTGCGCTCGTCGTCAGAAGCGGAATAATATCGATTCCGGTGGTTTTAAACTGTTGAAGTAACAACCCAGGGCTGAAAGAGCAGGAGATTAATATGCAATCAGTTCGCCTCATGGGTGACGGATACGAACCTCATGTGACACAGGAGGAAGGTAAACTGACCTACTCATTGCCTGTCGATTCTGGTTTTATCAGCTATGAGTTTGCCTTTGAGATCAGCCGGCACGATCTGGATATTCTGCTTTCTGATGATTACAGACGTGCCGTGCTCGAAATTGCTGCGCATACCTTGCTCCAGCGTTCGACGCTAAAAGGCTATGACCACTTCACCCAGAAAGACTTCGATAAACTGGTCACGAACACCCTTCACTCCACACCCGATTTCCTGCAAACATTCATTTCTCAGATAAGCCATGAACATCACATTGTTATAGAGCATTACGTGAAAGAAATCATGGACCGGCGTTCTGTCTCACAATGAATACAATGAGTACTAAAGAACACATTTAAACTTTATGAAGTGAAAGCGACTGTCCCTTCAGGTGGGATATAAAGTGCAAAACAGTGTCCTGCGATAGCTCTACACCTGAACATTCAGATAAAAGGGAGGTTTTACAGAGTGAGTTGTGAGTTCTGTCAGGATCTATGTGTTAAATACGTTATACGGGAACCTCGTAAGTTGCGCCTGGCAATACGTATTGCACATAACGCAGTTAAAGAAGAGATCATTTCCGAAGTTTCAACCATCAATAACTGGAATCAGTACACCTTTTCTGAATGTGCTGAACAGATGATTTGGGGCGATATCGTTGATTACCATTTTGCATGTAATCATTGCGGAACCTCGTTCGTGCTGGGAGCTGAAACCTATCATGGCAGTGGGGGTTACTGGTCTCCCGAAAGTGAAAAACCAACAGAAATAATAAACTGACGCAATGAATTGCCGTACGCGGAGTTTCGCGAAGTCACTCAGGCCAGTTCATCACAGACGTTTGAGTGAATTCAGTAACCTGTCTTGCACATAGATTTTGGTCATCAGCAACAGACTTCTTTTTGTGCCTGAAACAGAAAATCTTTCTGCCGTGGCACGCGGTTTCAGAATATAAGGCGGGTTAATCAGGCGTTCAGGAAATGTATCCTTGCGGGAACAGGCGGCAAAGCGTTAAACGTAAGATCTATTACCTTCAAATCCGGAAGGTCATACCAGCAATCATATGCATCGACTAAGGCTCTTCTGACTCAAAAAACTGATACGACCCATCACGTCGGGCTTTGGCCTGGTACATCGCTTTATCCGCGTTTTCGAATAATATTTTGGCCGATGCCGTCCCAAAGCGGGCAAGGCTGATACCGATAGCCGCGCCAATGCGCACATCCATATTATCAATGGCGAATGGCGCGTGCAGACTTTCAATAATACGCAGGGCAATGGCAGCGGCTGTATCGCGATTTCTGCACTTTGCCGCCACAACAAATTCATCTCCGCCCAGTCGCGCCAGTGAGTCGCCCGGACGCATACAGCGTTGCAGCCGTTCACTGACCTGCTGCAGCAAGGCATCCCCTGTCGCGTGGCCCATCAAATCGTTCACCGCCTTAAAGCCATTCAGATCGATAAACATCACCGTCGTATAGGCCTCATCATCCACCTTCGCCAGCATGCGCCCGACCTGGTCGTTGATCCAGGTACGATTATGCAGCCCGGTCAGCGTATCCAGCGTTGCCAGCTTCTCCAGATTGCGCATCCTCTCTTTGTCTCGCGTAATGTCGCGCGACACCAGAACTGCACCGATATTTTTGCCGGTAGAGGGATTGATGACGCCACAGGCTTTGGTGCCCAGAATGATGTAGTGGCCGTCACGATGCAGCTTGCGCACCTCAACGACGTCCGGCAGCACTCCCCCGTTGAAGATGCAGGCCAGAGCTTCAGAGGCGGGGCCGCGGTCATCGGGATGCAGGAAATCCACCACCAGCTGACCGACAACTTCTTCGGCTGTCCAGCCAATCATTTCGCTATAAGAGGGCGAGATTGAAACGTACCGGCCATCCGCGTCGCAATGGGCAATCAGATCGGTGCTGTTTTCAATTAACAGACGATATTCTGCCGCCGTGCGCAGCGCATCTTCCAGCGCTTTACGCTGTCCGGTCACATCAAGAATGAAGCCGTTATACTGCAGACGGGACGTGCCAGGCTGGCGATCCGGCAGGCCAGATACAATAACCCGACGCGTCTTGCCATCCAGACAGTTGATCGGCACTTCAATATGAAAAGGCGTCAGGAAATCAAGCGCAGCGGTCAGTTGCAGCGCGATCTTTGCATCGTCGTCGGCCTGTGCCAGTCTCAGCCATGAACTCAGCGTCACACCCTTCAGTTCAGGCATCAGACCAGCAGGGCTTTCCTGACTGGCGACGCAGATACCCTGGGCGTCTGTAGACCAGACAGCGGTAAAAGAGGGTTTGATCATTGTGTTCATGGCGGCCGACTCCGACGTCGCTGACGATATTAAACAGGCTCAATACTCGTCGCTACAGACCTGATTATAACCGTTAATGTCCGCCTGTAGCTGAAGGAGGATCCGGAGACAGGTTCATCATTGCGAGAATACCCGCCATTGACGGCGGCTGACGCTGCGCTTATCCGTCTGCAGCTGCTGAGGTGCCGCCCTGCCCGCACAAAAGTGAGCGAACCCGGGATTCAGTGTCAGAAGTATGAGCCAGTGTTTATCGGCCGATCGGGCCAGAATCTTTAATGATGCCACCTCTGCCAAAAGCGCTGGGGTATGATTATGTTGATTAATAGCAACCGGATAATCAGGCGTAAAATCACCTTACTGTTTTATTCGTCTCAATACTTTTTTGCAGCCCGCAGCAAACGCAGGCTGCAACGGTCAGCTGACCAGACCTGGTTCAGTCTGCCGTATGTGTGTGATAGATCTTGCTGACCACGGTCCAGCGATCGTTCACTTTCAGCAGGTTAAAAAAATCAGTGAAACGGAAACCAGAAATGTCGTCAGTGTCGATGCGGGCACTGGCGGCAGACCCAACAATATCTACGCGCACGATAGCCGCTTTTGCTTCGGGTGAAGGACGGAATGCGGTGTCGATGGTGTCAAACAATCCCTGAATTGGACCGCCGCTGAGGTTGCCGTCACTGTCGAGACCAAAAATGGTCGCCCTGTCGCTGAAAGCGGGCTTCATGAGCTCACTTTTCGCCTGCTTTCCTCCCTCGTTATACTGATTCAGCACTGCCACGATGGCGTTATAGTCCTGCACATAGGTCGTGTTATTCATCTGTTTTCTCTCCGTTCTGATTAACAAGGTATCCCTTCAGACACCCCGCTTTTGGGTGATATTTTCTGACACAGACACGTACCGACTCAGCGCGACATCAGCCTGCCGGGGAAGAGCAGGCGGGATAAAAGGCGAGCCACTGTGTCGATTTAATTCTGTAGTGAGCACTACGTAATAGTATTATTGTATAGTGCTCACTATGTAATATGTCAAGAGAATGATTGAGGCCGTCTATGAAAATACCTGACCAGCCTGCTGCCACTGAAAAGCCGAAAGGCCGGCCACGAAGCTTTGACCGTGATAAAGCGTTGCTGAAGGCGCTGGATCTTTTCTGGCGCAAAGGTTTTGAGCCGGCATCGGTTGCCGAACTTTGCGCCGCCATGGAAATCAACCCACCCAGCCTCTATTCCGCCTTTGGCAACAAGGCAAAACTTTTTCTGGAGGCCGTGAACTACTACGAAACGAAGTACTGGAAAGCGACCTGGCTGCGGCTTGAGGAGACGCAGGATATTGGTGAAGCGATTGACGGTTTCTTTAGCGAAGCAGCCGATATTCTGCTCTCCCCTTCAGCGCCCTGCGGCTGCATGGTGGTGCTGGCAGCCATCAATGTTTCAGCAGAATCGACGGATGTTGTCAGGGCGGTTAGCGTTCTCAGGCAGGAAGGAAAAGATCTGTTTGAAAAAAGGCTGGTCAGAGCGGTTCAGGAGAAGCAACTGCCCGCAGATACCAACACCGTCGCGCTGGCTACCGTTCTGAATACGCTGCTGGAAGGCATGTCGATAGAGGCGAAAGACGGTGCGACGCTTCAGAGCCTGAAATTGATCGGGCAGCACGCCACCCGACTGCTTCACCCGCTCACAATCAGAAACAGATAGCATGAAACAGGTTAAAAGTTACTAGACGACCGGTCAGTTTTTCACTAGAGTGTGCACATTATGAAAAGAAACGTGACAGATATGCGGCAGCACATCATTGATGTGGCCAGGGCGATCATTACTCATAAGGGCTACAGCGCCGTCGGGATTTCCGAGATTGTAAAAGCGGCGGATATCCCAAAAGGCTCGTTCTATTACTACTTTCCGTCGAAGGAAGCGTTTGCAGAGGCGCTGCTGGAGCACTACTTCAGCCACTATTTGCTGGAAGTAGAGCATCAGCTAGGCGGAACAGGAACGGCGAGAGAGCGACTGCTGCGCTATTTTACCTTCTGGAAAACGACCCAGGGCGCAGACCTGCCTGAAAGTAAATGTCTCGTGGTCAAGCTGGGGGCGGAAGTCTGCGACCAGTACGATAACATGCGGCATGTGCTGGCAACGGGCACCCATGAAATTGTGCTCAAAATTGCTGCCTGCCTCCGGCTCGGTCAGGAAGATGGCTCCCTGCCCGCCGTAACGGATGCCACTGAACTGGCAGAAGAACTCTATCAGCTCTGGCTGGGGGCTTCTCTGATGGCGAAAATCCACGATCCTGACAAAGCGTTCAGTCAGGCAATGAACGCAACAACACGGCTACTCGAGTAGCCGGTTTTTTTTGTCCACCTACTAGACGACCGGTCAACTATTAAGAGGTTTATATGACTGACAACAGTACTCGTACCGATTTATTCTCACCTGTTTCGATGGGCAGTCTTCAGCTGTCAAACCGCATTGTAATGGCACCGGTCACGCGTAGCCGTTACGGTGAAGAGGGTGTGCCTGATGAACTCCATGCTACCTACTATGCACAGCGTGCCGGGGCTGGCCTGATTATTTCTGAAGCCACCAACATCTCTCCGCAGGGACGCGGCTATGCCGCTACGCCGGGGATATGGAGCGAAGAGCAGGTGGCTGGATGGAAAAAAGTCACTGATGCGGTTCACGCTAAAGGCGGCAAAATCGTCTGCCAGTTATGGCACGTGGGCCGTTTTTCAAGCGTGGAACTGCAGCCTGAGGGCCAGCGTCCGGTTGCACCTTCTGCCATCAAAGCTGAAGGACAGACTTACACCGTAAACGGTTTTGTGCCGGTATCGACGCCGCGTGCGCTGGAAACAGAAGAAATCCCCGGCATCATTGAGCAATACAAACGTGCAGCTGAAAATGCCCTGCGTGCGGGTTTTGACGGCGTTGAGGTGCACTCCGCCAACAGCTACCTGCTCGATCAGTTCCTGCGTGATTCCACCAATCACCGTACTGACGCCTACGGTGGCTCTATTGAAAACCGCGCCCGCCTGACGCTGGAAGTGACAGAAGCCATCATCAACATCTGGGGCAATGACAAAGTCGGTATCCGCCTCTCTCCGGTCACACCTGATGCCGGTAACACGCCGCCAGACAGCAATGTTATGGCGATGTACGGCTACCTCATTCAGCAACTTAACCGGTTCAACCTGGCTTATCTGCACTTCGTTGAAGGCGCGACGGCCACCTCTCGTGATGTGCCTTCCGATGTGGACATGGACGCGCTGAGCGCACAGTTCAACGGTCCGTTTATTGGCAATAACAACTATGACCTTGAGATGGCCATCAGCCGCCGCAACGCCGGAATTATTGATGCGGTTGCCTTTGGACGCCTGTTCATCTCCAACCCGGATCTGGTTAAGCGTCTGCGTTACGGTGCCGCGCTGACCATCGCGCCGAAAGAAGCCTATTACGGCGGTGGTGCAGAGGGTTATACCGACTGGCCGGAAGCCAGCTGCTGATAACGGTTTATGGCGGGTGAGCACCCGCCCCTTTCACCAGAAGGAGAATTAAAAATGAATTACCTGCAACAGAAAACAGCCATTATTACGGGTGCATCCTCCGGGATTGGTGCGGCTACCGCGCGGGAACTTGCGCGTCATGGCGTGAATATTGTGGCGGCAGCACTGGACCAGAACGGCCTCGATACGCTGGTACGCCAGATTGAAGCTGAAGGGGGACGCGCTGTCGGCCTGGTAACCGATGTTACACGTCTGGAAGAAACCCAGGCGCTGGTGAAGTTCGCCAGTGACATCTTCGGCGCCATAGACATACTGATTAACAATGCGGGCCTGATGCTTTTCTCAAGCTGGAGTGACGTTGCCTGGGAAGAGTGGAACAAAATGGTCGACGTCAACATCAAAGGCTATCTGAACGCCATTGCCTCTGTGTTACCCGTTATGCTGAAGAAAAATGAGGGACAGATCCTGAATATGGCATCGGTTGCAGGTCATCAGGTTGATGCGGGTGCAGGGGTTTACAGTGCAACAAAATTCTTCGTCCATGCCATGACAGAATCGATGCGCAAAGACTTAGGGGTTAATAACGGGATACGCGTCAATACCATCAGCCCTGGCGTTATCAATACCGGCTGGGCCGATAAAGTCGGCGATCCTCAGGGCCGTAAAGTGGCTCAGGAACTCAATAAATTAGCCATCAGCCCACAGGATGTGGCTAATGCGGTGGTGTATGCACTTAATCAGCCGCAGAACGTTACCGTCAACGACCTGATCGTTTCTCCCACCAGACAAAACTGGTGATATCCGGATAAGAGCGTCGGGGTTGCTATGCCATCCACCCTGCCCCGATGCTGATTATCAGGGCAATACTGCCCCGGCATGGCTCGCACGCCCTGATGCTACTTTTTCTGCAATTTTTACCTGATTAAACCGGCAGGCTTTCACTCGTTGCATCGCCTGAAAATTAAGAAGAAAACAGAGTAACTCAGAATTAATTCTTATAGGTTAACAGGGGAAACAGCCCAAACACTGCACTCCGACAGGGCAAATATTACATTAAATCATAGGGTAAATGCCGGTTTAGCGAGTGACAAGCTGTGATCAAAATTCCTGTCATAGTTTTCTTTAGCTTAACCTTTTCTTAAGATTAATCTTATAACATCGTCTCTGTATTAGCCCATGTTGGGCTGTTCCGGAGTATCACCCTATGCAAAATAACAACACAGCTTCTCACGCTCTCAGTAAAGTTCCGGCCGTTACCGCGGCTTTCTGGTTAACCAAAATCGCTGCGACTACCCTGGGTGAAACCGGCGGCGATGCGGTGACCATGTCGATGAATCTCGGTTACCTGACCGGGACACTGATTTTCGCCATCATCTTTCTGATCGCGGTGGTGGTGCAGATAAATCGCCACAGTTTCAACAAATGGATTTACTGGTTCACCGTGGTGGCCACAACCACGGTCGGCACGACGATGGCAGATTTTGCCGATCGCTCTCTGGGCATAGGATATTTAGGGGGCACCTTGCTGCTGAGCACCCTGCTTATCCTCTCGCTTTTCCTGTGGAAAATCACCTGCGGTACGGTTGCGGTCAGTTCAGTGAGCAACGGCGTCACAGAGAGTTTTTACTGGGTCACTATTATGTTTTCACAAACCCTGGGCACGGCCTTAGGTGACTGGACGGCAGACACTGAAGGGCTGGGCTACGATGGCGGGATCCTGCTGTTTGTTGGCGCGCTGGCAATCATCTGGGCGGCCAGTCGCTTCACATCACTTTCGCGTACGGGGCTCTTCTGGGCGGCCTTTATCCTGACCCGACCACTGGGTGCCGTGGTCGGCGACTTTCTGGACAAACCCCTTGCCTCAGGCGGACTCGCGCTAAGCCGCTACGGTGCCTCACTGACGCTGGCGCTAATCATCATCGCTCTTCTGGTGATACTGCCCCAGCGTCCGGCAATGAAGACCGCCACGGCGAGTTAAAAGACGTTACTGGCAGATTTACAGATAACGCATCGACTTAAACGTAATCAAGGCCGCCAGCGATGGCGGCTTTTTTTTATTATCTGATGCGTAACAGGCTACATCAGACAGAGCGCTCAAAGGAGACGATTTGACCATCGGGTGCAGCAGCGAGTACCGGCAGACTCTCTGCTGGCTCCTGCATTTTCACCCGAAACGCCGTGTTGCTGGCATCAAAGAAAACGGTTCTCAGATGACGGTTACAGATGAACCATATTTCATCGCGGTCATTTGAAAGAATGTAGTAAGCATCTGATGTTTCAGAGGGGTTAAAACAGCCCAGCGCGCGATAAGCCGTCTGCGGGGTAAAACCGCTGGAAAGCGGCAGTGGCCTGGGGCCATGCGCTAACTCTTCAATCCTGAGGTAAAGCCCCTGTTCAAGCCACAACATAATGTCACTCCCTGAGAGTAGAGAAACCGGGCTGAACGTGTCGGCTGCATTACCGCGAAGCAGAATGCCCGTTCACTGACCGATTTAGTGATCGGATAATTTTCCGACATGCAGAATCGTTATCCTGATCTGAGCATAGCAGCGGCGCGTTCTTATGCTTTTTTTATCTGCTTGCGGTGCTCTGCTACTCAAGACGACTGGCGAGCAGCCGCAGCTGCTCAGCAATCTGCTTCAGATCACGCTGCTGCTGACCGGCGATACCCGTCGAGCTGCGTACCACCAGTTTTGCCGGAAGGATAGAAGAGGAACGCTGCTCATCCTGCTCACTGGCTAACAACAGACGCGCGACCGCCTCTTTGCCCTGTAAATCAAGATCGAGCGACACCGTGGTCAGCGCCGGATGGAAGAAGGCACTTTCATAGGTGTCATCGTAGCCAATCACCGAAATCTGCCCCGGCACCGCTACACCGCGCTGATGCAGCGCGCTCAGCACACCCAGTGCCATCTGATCGTTTCCCACCAGCAGCGCGCTGAACTCCGGCGCTTCACGCAGCAGCTGCAGCACGCCGTTGTAACCACTTTGCGCATCCCAGTTACCGTGGCTGACGCTGACCGGCTTCAGACGATAGCTCTCCAGCGTATCCAGCCAGCTCTTTAACCGCAGATTGGCAGAAACGGACTCCTCTGGCCCGGCCAGCAGAGCAAATTCCCGATGCCCCTGCTCATAGAGATATTTGACACTGGCACGGGTACCGTCAGCCGGGTTAAACGAAACGTTAAACACCGCGCTGTAGGGATCAACATCAAGAAACAGGCACAGGATATCGTCGTTCTCCTGCACGATCTGCTCCGCATCACTGCTCTCCAGCGGGACGTTGATAATCACCTTATCCACGCGCTGCGACTTAAGCTCATTGATACAATTCTGCAGACTTTGATTGACGTTCTCATCAATCATGGCGATCAGCACCTGATAGTCAGCGGCATTGGCATATCGTTTAACCGCAGCGGCCACCTGCGAAGGAGCATGCAACGCCAGCGATGTGGTCACCAGACCCAGCGTTGTGCTCTGCTTACCCACCAGCTGTTGCGCAAGTCTGTTTGGCACGTAGCGCAGGGTTTCAATAGAGTGCTCCACCTTGCGCCGCGTTGATTCTGAGACGTTTGCCGACTTATTCAAAACCCGCGAAACCGTCTGATAAGAGACGCCAGCATGGCGGGCGACATCCTCTAAGGTGGCATTTTTTGATTTCATAATTCGCATCCCTGATTACCGATGGCGGAATGGTATCACAGCAGCCGAATAAGCCAGGTTACCGCAGTCACATTGCGCAAATAAAAAGTAAAAGTCATACCTTCACATCACGAGATTTGGTGATCTGATTCACTAATCGTTACAAATACCGCCACTTTATTTGCACTGCATCACACATTATCGCGATTTTGTTTGTCACTCATCTGACAAAAAGCGTTAACTGCCGCTGTCATGTGAACGTATTACAAATAAAATTGAGGATAACATGGAAACAAGGTTACGTACTGCTGCTGTGGCGCTTGCTGCGGCCCTGACCTCCCCGACGCTCTATGCTGCTATCGACAACATTGATTTCCATGGCTATCTGCGTGGTGGCGTTGGCGTATCGCAGGATGGCGGTATTGAAGAGTATCAAAAGAACAAGATTGGCCGTCTCGGCAATGAAGCCGACACCTACGGCGAGGTTGAGCTGGGCAGCGAAGTCTACAAAAAGGATGACGTCAGTTTTTACGTTGACACCATGGTAAGCATGTTCTCCGACGGTTCTAACGATAACGAAACCACCTTCGGTGACGATGCGCAGTTTGGTTTGCGTCAGCTTAATCTGCAGATCAAAGGGCTGGTGCCGGGTGACAAGAATGCGGTGATCTGGGGCGGTAAACGTTACTACCAGCGTCACGATTTGCACATCATTGATACCAAATACTGGAATATCTCCGGCTCCGGTGCGGGTATCGAAAATTACACTCTGGGCCCGGGCGCGATCTCCTTTGCCTGGATCCGTGGCGATGCCAATGACGTCGATTACCGGGTGGATGGCGATAACGACGTCAACATTAACTACCTCGATCTTCGGTATGCTGGCTGGAAACCGTGGAGCGGCGCCTGGACCGAGTTTGGTATTGATTACGCCATGCCGAACACCACCAAAAAGCAGGAAGAGTATGGTGGCCTGTATGATGCGGAAAACGGCGTTATGCTCACCAGTGAAATCAGTCAGGATATGTGGGGCGGCTATCAGAAACTGGTGTTCCAGTACGCTAACAAAGGCCTGGCACAAAATATGATTTCACAGGGCGGTGGCTGGTATGACATGTGGAACGATACCCGCGATGCCACCGGATACCGCGTAATCAATACCGGCCTGCTGCCGATCACCGACAAGTTCTCCCTGAATCAGGTCTTTACCTGGGGTTCAGCGGATGACGTCACCGCGCAGACCAGCAAAAGCACCCTGCTGTCGCTGGTGGGTCGTGGTCAGTATCAGTTCACACAGTATGTCCGCGGCATCGGCGAAGTGGGTAGTTTCTGGCAGAAAGATGAGAACAAAGTCGGCAGCGACTACAAACAGGCGGGTCAGAAATATACGCTGGCGCTGGGTCTCGCAGCCGGTCCCGAATTTATGTCACGCCCGGAACTGCGTCTGTTTGCCTCTTACCTGAATGACTCAGAAGACGGACACAGCTTCCAGGACAACACCAGTAACAACACCTGGAACTTCGGCGTACAGGTCGAAGCCTGGTGGTAACCAAGCAGTCTCCTCATTGTGATCATTGTTAAGCTCTTATGCAGGGGCTTATTTGGATAACCGGCGACGGTTATCCATTTTTTTTACTCCGGCTGAAGCGGCTTAAAGAATCGGGCTTCCAGCAACTGACGCAGCTGGTCGGATTGCGTACCAAAGATGGCATGAACTTCCTGCCCCAGAATCACCACGCCAATCGCCCCCGCCTTCTGTAATCCTGCCGTATCTACCGCCCTCAGCGATGTCACTTTCACCCGCAGCCGGGTTAAACAGGCGTCCACCTGCTGAATATTTTCACGCCCGCCAAAGCACTCTACAAGACGCTCCAGCAGCGCACTGTCTATCTCAACCTCTTCCGCCGTCAGCGGCTGCCGACTGAAATATTGCTTAAACGATTTCAGACTCACCATGTTGTTCTCCTCCAGATAATAAAAAGGCGGGCTGCTGCCCGCCACTCACGACTGATAAACGAAAACGAGGGGGAATGGCTTCAGGGCACTCACAGAAAATACACTCTTCCTGCCCTCAAACCCTATTCCTCCGCCACAAAGTCCGCAATTAAAGCCGGTCCAAAACTTCCAACAGACAACTCCCATGCGCAAAGCGATGGGGGCCAGTACCTGTAGCAAAGCATCACGGGCCAGGGACAAAAACGCCGGGAGCGTTTTTGAACAACGCAACGCGTTGGCCCGGGAACGGGCGCACCTCAGGGATGAGGTGCGTAATTGCCCGTGTTGAGCTGGCAGGGATGCCATCTTTTGCGTCTTTGCGGAAGGTACTGGCCCCCTGAGCCGATGCTAAACCTGCCAGCAAACGGCATTAAACTAACGTCAAAGGCTTGCGCCTTCAGTTAGCATCACACTCAGAACGCGACATCCCCACGGCGCCAGCACCAGCGATTCCCCCACAACCGAGCCATCGATCAAATCGCTGAGCCCAGCAGGCAACGACAGCTGCTGCACCTGACCGGTAAAATTCTGCACAAAAAGAAACGCCTGTTCGCCATCAGTGCGCTGCTGAACGACCACACCCGGTGGCAGATCAATCGCCAGAGCGCGTGGCAACGCCAGCTGCTTAATCAACGCACCATAAAAATCCCGCTGGAAAGACAGATCATTACGCGATGCGATATACCAGGCTTTGCCCTGACCCACGCGATTCACCGTCACCGCCGGGGTACCGGCATAAAAATCGCTCTCATAGCTGGCCAGCGCCGTTGCCCCTTCCAGATGAATATGCTCGCAAAGCTCTCGCGCCTGATAAGGCCCGCTCAGACCCAGCTCATTGCCGCGCACCCCGCGTACGCCATTGAACTCCTCATCAGTCAGACTATCGATCTCTTCTGACCAGATGCCAAGCAACGGCCGTAACGGCCCCGGGAAGCCACCGGGATAACACAGATCGCTCTCATTCACGATGCCGCTCCAGTAGCTGGCAACGAAATGCCCGCCCTGCTCAAGATGCTGTTCCACCCGCGCCGCAAAACCATCCCGCACCATATACAGCATCGGCGCAATCACCAGATCGTAACCACTGAGATCGCAGTCGCCGTTAATCACATCCACCGCCACGCCCTGCTCCCAGAAAGCACGATAGTGCTCGTTCACTGTGCGCTCATAATGCAGGCCGAGATTGCGCGGCCCCTGCGCATTATCCATCGCCCAGCGACTCTCCCAGTCGAAAATAATCGCCACCCGCGCCTCAACCCGGCTGCCCATCACCGGCGTCATCGCGGCCAGCATCCGGCCCAGCTCACTCACCTCACGACCGGTGCGCGTATCAAGATGACCCACATGATCGACCACCGCGCCATGAAACTTCTCGACCGAACCACGGCTCTTTCGCCACTGAAAATATTGCACCGCGTCCGCACCATGGGCCACCGCCTGCAGTGACGACAGAATATGCATCCCCGGCTTCTTCAGCTTGCTGGTCGGCTGCCAGTTGGTGGCGCTCGGCGTCGACTCCATCAACACGAAAGGCTTTCCCTGCTTCAGGGTGCGCATCAAATCGTGGTACATCGCGGTATAACAGGCGAGCGTGGTCTCATCCTTCTCGTTATGCCACATCGGGTAGCTATCCCAGGAGATAAAATCGAGCGCCGGTGCCAGCTTCCAGTAATCGTAGTCGTAGAAATATTCCATAAAATTGGTGGTCGCAGGCAGATCGGGATTGGCCTGCTTCAGCGGTTTAATCTCCTCACGACAGAAGTCAGTAACCTGATCGGTCATAAACCGCCGCCAGTCCAGATTCAGACCGTGAATCGACATCTCACCCTGTGGCGCTGGCGACACAATCTGTGACCAGTCGCTGTAGGTATGACTCCAGAAATCACTCCACCAGGCGAGATTCAGGTTCTCCAGCGTCTCATAACGGCGCTGCAACCAGCTGCGAAACGCCTGCTGACAGCGATCGCAATGACATTCTCCGCCATACTCATTGGAAATATGCCAGCCGAGCACCGCCGGATGATGCGCATAGCGCGCCGCCAGCCGGCTGTTCATCGCCTGCACTTTCTGGCGATACATCGGCGAGGTCATGCAGTGGTTATGACGGCCACCATGCAGAGCCGGCACGCGATCGCGCCCCACACGCAGTACCTCCGGATACGCCTGCGACATCCAGGCTGGTCTGGCCCCGCTCGGGGTAGCAAGAAACACAGAAATCCCCTGCAGCCAGAGCGTATCAATCACCTCATCCAGCCAGCCAAATTCATAGCGCCCCTCTTCCGGCTCCAGCTTCGCCCAGCTGAAAATACCCACCGACATAACGTTACAGTTCGCCTGCTTCATCATCATGACGTCGTCATCAATAATGCCCGGCTGGTGCGCCCACTGTTCGGGATTGTAGTCAGCACCATGCAGCAGCCGGTTAACCCGTGCGCTGAGCGGGGGAAATTTATTCATACCTGTTCCTCAGAGGTAGACATCAGCGTTTGCGCTAATGGTTAATGAAAAACCTGCAGCGAAGGCAGCGCCTTGCCGTGACAGTCAAACAGCGCCTGGTTTTCGCGGGCGTTACCCTGTTTCCATTCGTCGTGGATATATTTCATGCCGGCGGGTGTCGCCCAGGTATTGCCGGGCGCAGGGATCCACGCCGGTTCCCAGTAGACGACACCCTTGCCGCGATGGTCCGGCACCGCCAGCACCGCTTTGATCAGGTCGTGCAGATAGGCCGCCTGGCCTGCTACGCTGCCGGGATAGCCGCCCGCCTGCTCCTCTTTGGCCTGGAAACTGTTCTCCGCGCTATCGCAGTTTTCCAGCGTGTAGCCGTAGGCCGCCTCCACCACCATCACGTCTTTCTCATAGCGCCGGGAGATATCATCCATGTTGGCTTTCAGGGCGCTGATGGGGCCGTTCCAGTAGGTGTACATCGACAGGCCAATCACATCGAATGGCACATCACGCTTAACGATCTCGTCGAACCACCAGCGGAACATGTCGTTCTTTGTGCCCTCAGCCAGGTGCAGCATGATCTTCACCTGATGCGGGTCGCTGAGGTTCTCGCGAACCCCGCTGATCCCGGCTTTCAGCAGACCGGCCAGCCGATCAAACTCACCGCCGTTCTGGCCCCAGCTTTTGCCTTCCGGCCAGAGCATGCCACCGTTAAGTTCATTGCCAATCTGCACGATATCCGGCATCACACCTTCCGCTTTGAAACGGGCGATGGTGTCGCGGGTGTAGTCATGAACCTGGGTTTCCAGCTGCGGAAAAGGCAGCGACTGCCAGGCTTTGGGCTTGAACTGCTTGCCTGGATCAGTCCAGAAATCGCTGTAGTGGATATCCAGCAGTAGCTTCAGGCCCGCCGCTTTAACGCGCTTCGCCAGCGCCAGCGTGGTCGCCAGATCGTTGCCGCCACCACCGTAGGTCTGACCGCTGCCGTCGCGGGGATCCACCCACAACCGCAGCCGTATGGTGTTGATGCCGCTGGCTTTCAGGATGGCGATGGCATCCTGCTGCTGGTTATCTGCGTTGTAGAATTTCGCACCCTGCTTCTCCAGTTCGGCCAGCGATGAGATATCCGCACCTTTGATAAAATCGGCTGGCCACGGCCCGGCAGAGCCGATGACAGGCTGATCGGCGGCGAGCAGCGGTGTCGCCCAGGCCAGCGCCAGGGCGAGAATCAATGTTTTTGGCGTCATGATTTATCCTTTAGTACTGCCTGAGGCCAGGCCAGAAACGAAGTATTTCTGCAGGGCCAGATAGAACACCGCCACCGGCACGGCTATCAGCACGGCACCGGCGGCATAGGTGGTGTAACTGGCGCCCATTTTTTGCGACACCAGGTTATAGAGGCCAATCGGCAGCGTGAACTGCTCTGGCGTTCGCAGAATGGTGCTGGAGAGGATGAAATCACCCAGCGGGCCGGTGAAGGAGAACAGCGCCACTACCGCCAGGATCGGCTTCGACAGCGGCATAATGATCTCAACAAAGATGCGGAAGTTGCCCGCACCGTCCATGCGCGCCGACTCATCCAGATCTTTGGGAATCGAGTCGAGATACCCCTTCATCAGCCAGGTGTTCATCGGGATCATCCCGCCAACGTAGATCAGCACCAGCGCCAGATGGCTGTTGATCAACCCCAGCAGCTGCGACAGCACGAAAATCGCGATCAGCGCCGAAAACTGCGGGATCATCTGTAACAACAGAAACAGCATTAGTCCGTTCTGCCGCCCCTTGAACCGAAAACGGGAAAAAGCGTAGGCGGTACAGCTGACGCTGATCAACGTCAGCACCATGGTCAGGAAACTGATTTTCATCGAATTCCAGTACCACGTCAGGTAAGGCACCGTGCCATTGAACAGGTCGCGGTAGTGCTGCAGCGACGCATTCTCCGGAATGATCGAACTGCTGAGCAGGCTGTTACCTGCATTCAGTGATGCTCCTACTGTCCAGACCAGCGGATAGATAATGATGGCCGAGACGGCCAGCACCACCAGCCAGGTCAGCGACAGGCGTATCCACCTTTCGCGTTTAATACTGCCGGACTTCGCCATAACTGCTTCCTTACGCCATCTCATCTTGTTTAAACGACCGGGTCGCGCGGAACTGCCACAGCGCCAGACCTACCACGAAAATCGACAGCAAAATGGTGATAGTGGCGGCGATAGCATATTGCGACGACGACATGGTGAGCTTGTAGATCCACGACACCAGGATATCGGTTCCTCCGGCATTCGACCCCGCCACCGCCGGACCGCCGTTGTTAAACAGATAGATGATGTTGAAATTATTAAAGTTGAAGGTGTATTGCGTGATGATGATCGGCGCAATGGCGTAGAGCACCAGCGGCAGCGTGATGGTTTTCAGCCGCGTCCAGGCGCTGGCACCGTCCATGATCGCCGCCTCATAGAGATCGTCAGGGATTGCCTGCAGGACGCCGGTAGTCATCGCAAACACAAACGGGAAACCGAGCCAGGTCTGCATCATAATCAGCGCGGTTTTGGTCCAGAACGGATCGGTCATCCACGCTTTAGGTGCAATGCCAAAGAAGTCGAGAATAGCGTTGTTGATCACCCCAAAGCTGTCGTTGAACATTCCGGCGAAGACCAGAATGGTGACGAAGCCCGGCACCGCCCACGGCAGGATAAAGATGGTGCGGATCAGCGGCTTAAAGCGCAGGTCCTTCTGATTGACCAGAATCGCCAGCATGACGCCCACGGTGCACTGCAGCGTGGTAGCGAGCAGTGTCCAGACAACCGTCCATTGCAGCACATCAAAGAAGGTGGAGCGCCAGATCGACAGAGTAAAAATGTTGATGAAGTTTTTGAACCCCACCCAGTCCACCAGCTTCGCCGGAGGCGTGTGATAGAGGTTGTAGTTGGTGAAGGCGATGGCGAAACCGAACAGAATCGGAAACACCACTACAAACACCAGCAGAATAAAGCCTGGCGAAATCATCAGATAGGGGAAGCCATCGCGCAGCAGTAACTGATACTGCTGGCGCACGCTGTTCAGCTTCTGGCCCTTGTCGCGCCTGACGCCATTGACCCAGGCGTCGCGCATTGACACTCCCCAGACCGCCACGCCGAAGGCGGCAATCAGTACGCTGATAATGCCCTCTGCCAGCAGAAAAATGGAGTTATCACGCGGCACCGATTCGCCCAGCGTATAGAGCCCCCAGAATCCCTCACGCAGAAAATCGTGGAAGACGCCGGTAAAACTGCTGAGCAAAATCAGAAAACAGAGCCCTTTAGCCCACTGGCGGTGGTAAAACTGGCCGAAGCCAGGCAGCAGTGCCAACAGCGCACCGGTGGTCGCATGACGACGCGGACGCTTAGCCGTCACCAGATTTTCATCGGAAGATATAGCCACACCCTGATCCTTATCCTGTACGGTTATCCCGTGAACCTGCATTACTGGTTGCTGGCCTGCATCGCTTCAATCTGCATGGTGATCTGCTTCACTGCATTATCCAGTGCCGCTTTTGGCTCCTGCTTGCCGGATACGCTCAGCTCAAGGGCAGCATTGGCTGGTCCCCATACTTCCTGCATTTCCGGCACGCCAGGCATCGCTGACGCACGCGCCGCCTGCACCGCGACCGCGTTGGCCTTCTCATCATCTTTGATAATCGGATCGTTCATCAGCGCGGTGACCGGTGGGATCTCCTGGGTTTTCTGATAACGCTCTTTCACGTACTGCGTCTGGTTGATGAAGGTGAGGAACTTCTGCGCCAGCGCCTGATCTTTACTCCAGGTAGAGACCACATAGCCTTTGACGCCCAGGAAGGAGCTCATCGGCTTGCCGTTAGGCAGCAGCGGCAGCGGTGCCACGCCATAGTTGATTCCGGCAGCCTGATAAGGCTGGAATGCCCACGGCCCATTGATCACCGCCGCCGCTTTTTTCTCGGTAAACAGCGAGTCGATGGCGTTGAGGCCGTTGTCGCCCATGATGCCGCCTGGCAGCAATCCTTCACTGAAGAAACGTTTGAGATAAGTCACCGCTTCCACGCTGCCCGGGGTGTTCAGACCGATATCCTGAGTGTTAATTGCGCCTTTGGCGTCTTTGCCAAAGATGTAAGAGCCCATCGGAGCCATCACACCCCAGCTGTAATAAATCTGGTCAAACTTAGCGAGCAGGCCATACTGCTTCGCCTCACGCTGCTTCTGGGAGAAGGCACGGTATTCCTCCAGCGTTTTCAGCGGCGACGGCAGCAGATCTTTGTTGTAGATCAGCACCAGCGTTTCCACCGCTTTGGGTACGCCGTAGACCACACTGTTCTGTGTGAAAGCCGCCATTGCTGAGGGGGTGTAAGCGCTCTGCTCTGCCGCATCTATTTTCAGCGGTGCCAGTAATCCCTGTACGACCGCGCTGCCGAGCTGGTCATTAGGGATCACCAGGACATCCGGGCCAATACCCGCCGGGCCATCAAGACGCAGCTTCTCAATCTGCTGTGCAAACGGCATCTCCTGAACTTTTACTTCAACGCCGAACTGTTTCTGAAAATCGGCGATCGCCGTTTTGATGCCGTCTGATTTTTTAATGTCTTCCCAGACGGTAAGTTGCTGAGCGGCCCAGGCGGATTGATTAAGCATCAATGCGGAAAGAAGTAGCGTAACGCTGATTTTGATTTTCATTACTGTCCTCATGTGAAGGTATGACATTTTAAGCTGTCATTTGCTGATATTTTTTTTCATGCACATGCTGAACAAGGAATTATTGAGCATATGCAGTTTGAGTAACGTATCGCATTTGAGCCATACGCTACGCGGAATGCGTACCGCGCTCCAGCCCGTTCGCATCAATGTGTGATCGCTATTACAGAAATCAAAATCAGCGGTAGGGCGCACTCTGGCGGAGCGATATAGTCAGCGCAGGCACCATCAGGGCTGACGTGTAAAAAGACAAACTGTTATACGTCATACATTTCAGCCGCCAAATCCCTTGCCATGAGGATCAGCATGTCCAGCATCAGATTGAGAAACGTCACCAAACGCTTTGGTAAAACAGAAACGCTGAAAAATATCGCGCTTGATATTGAGGCCGGTGAGTTTGCGGTCTTCGTCGGTCCGTCAGGCTGCGGTAAATCCACACTGCTGCGGCTGATCGCCGGGCTGGAAGAGATCAGTGACGGTGAGATTTTGATTGGTGATGAGGTCATGAATGATGTCGCACCCTCGCACCGCGGAGTGGCAATGGTGTTTCAGTCTTATGCGCTTTACCCGCATATGACGGTGGCGGAAAATATCGGTTACGGACTGAAGGTGAACGGCGTGCCGAAAGCGCAGATTCAGCATCAGGTAGAGATGGTGGCGAAGACGCTACAGCTTGCGCATCTGCTGGATCGTAAACCAAAGCAGCTTTCCGGCGGTCAGCGTCAGCGTGTCGCCATTGGTCGCGCAATCGTGCGAAATCCCCGGGTGTTTATGTTTGATGAGCCCTTATCGAACCTGGATGCGGAGCTGCGTGTCGATATGAGGCTGCACATTGCGAAGCTGCACCAGGAGCTGAAAACCACCATGGTCTATGTGACGCACGATCAGACGGAAGCGATGACGCTGGCCGATAAGATTGTGGTCATGAACTACGGCAAGGTTGAACAGGTGGGTTCACCGATGGCGCTCTATTACAACCCGATTAACCGCTTTGTCGCCGGTTTTATCGGCTCACCTAAGATGAACTTCCTGCCTGCGCGCGTGGAGCAGTGCGGCCCTGCTGGCCTGGTCGCCCTGATCAATGACGGCGAGCATCGGCTGCAGCTCCCCTCGCCCATCCGCCAGTTGCAGCCTGGTGATGAGATCACGCTGGGTATCCGGCCGGAGCAGTTGCAGATCAACGGCGATGCGCCACTGAATATCAATTTCCACTGCGAAGTGGTTGAGCGACTTGGCAACAACACCTATCTGTTTGGTCAGAGCCACGGCCACGACGGCTTCAAGATGCTGCTGCCCGGCGATGTGCATTTCCGTCCTTATCAGACGCTGCGCCCCACCTTCCATCCGCACCACTGCATGGTGTTTGATGCTGAAGGTGCTCGTATCAGCGCGGATATAGCGATGCCGCAGGTTCGCGCAGCCTGAAGTAGATGTTTGCAGAGCGTTAACGAGAGGCCGGAGACGGCCTTTTCTGTTTTAAGGTCTGGCATAACGCCTGAAGAAAGAGGTCAGGAAAGGGGTTTGCGGGCAAGCCGTGATGACGCGCAGACGCGTCAGCCTGAGCATTGTTCAGACAAGGCATTGCAGGTGAGTTCTGAGTAAACTCATGAACCCCACCGGCAACCCCTTATCCGGGTCGATCAGCTAACCGGGCTTATCGACTGAGGCCTTACTTACCGAGGATATTGTTTACTGCTTTCAGGTGGCCAGCCTTGTCTTTGTGGTTTGAAATCACCTGAATAACGGTGAATTTCTTGTTGGCGACCGCCAGCAGCGTCGCCTGTTGCACATCGTTGCCACCCATTTTGTCGGTGGCTTCAATATGATAGACCGGCAAACCGTTGGTATTTTCAGTTTTCTCACTGATCACCGTATAAGAAGGTGAAGCCTGCTTCTGCTTGTCTTTGATAGACTTCCCGCCTTCAAGAAAATCAGCGTCACTGCCACCGCGCGCAATCAATGGGATCTCTTCTTCGCCAATGATCAATACGCGTTTTTCCTGCTTGTTCACATACATGGTGCCTGGTCCGCCGCCCGGCACAGGCTGCTTTTCATAGCCCTGCAGTTTGAACGTCTGTTTGCCATCCAGCAAAGAGATCGTCTGAGTCTGCGTGTTTGCAGCTGGTGCTGTCTCAGCGGCTGATGCCATCAGAGAAGTAGCCCCGATGGCAGTTGCCAGGCAGATCGCACCCATAATGTTTAATGATTTTCTTAATTTCACCATGAACTCCTTCGTATTGATGATATTTCCATTTCGCTGATACAGCATCAGTATGGCCTGTATCAGTGATGTGAAGTGTTATCGGGTCAGGTCGTAAATACAGATCCCTGAGCCGAGCAGAAACAGAATAATCGGCCAGTAGAGAACGGGAATAAAAAAGAAGTTGTGGGTTTTTTCGGGGGCCATCATTGGCTGGCTTTTCGTTGCTTGTGCAAGGGAGTCCAGCCATTTTTCCTGCCGAAGCACCCAGACAAAGGCCGCACAAAAAAGGGCAGAAACGATCAGCGTAGCCCCTGTCGCCCATAGATGGGCGACAAAGAAACCGTCGTAGTAATAAATATCTAACAGCCATTTACACAGGAGGTAGGCGGCAGAAATTAATACTGCGACGAAAAAACCCACTCCGCTCCATGCGATCATCTTTATATCCTTCTAAGGTGTGAGGAACGAGGAATATTTTTTTGAAAATTAACATATTTTTATCATTGTGGCGATATTTTCTTTGGTGCTAATATCAATTACATCCACCACAGGAGATGTCCGGCCTGTGCAAGTTTCACATTACTGATTCTGATGGATTTATTTTCAAATATTGTTGTTTAACCTGAATTCGGCACCCGTGCAGATAATAGCGCACCCAGGGTGTAGCATGGCTATTTGTACCGTACCGATATTATTTTGGTGCGAATTAACGCGGCTTCCCTGTTTTTAAAATTCGTATGCGCTGTTCTGGCGGTCGATGAGCACCATTCATGCGGCTGTCACCCGTCTGTAACAGTGTCGGTCTCTGTAGTTTTCTGCGCAGGATATTGAGGCAACCATGAATCAACCTATTGAAAATCATAATAAAGTAAACGCTACTAAAGAGTACAGTGCGAAATGGCAGACCCGATTTGATTTTTTCGACCTTCATGGTGCTCCCAGTACACCAGGCTTCAGACAGGCATTGAAACAACTGCCTTTCAGGCAAAAATTAAAAGTGAACATGAATTTAATTGCCTTTCTTTTCGGCCCGATTTATCTGTTCGTACTCGGCCTGTGGAAGAAGAACATCATGCTGATTTTAATTATGGTAGTTGTTTATACTATTTTGATCATCGCCTTAGCGATAGCGGGCATGGAATTTCCACGGTATCTTCAGGTTGGCCTGGGCTATGGTTTTAATGCCCTGTACGGCATGAGCACCAATTACAGTTATTACCTGAAAGAGAAAAAAGGCGATAACGGCTGGAATCCCTTCAAAGGGATGCGCTGGTAATTTTTTCGCACCGCTCTGATGGTAAAATATAGGATTATGGTGTATCGGATGCAGACAGATGGCGGGGATTAGCCCTCGGTCAGGAGATCGGACAGAATAAGTGATGAGAACTAACTCAAATTAGTGCTGTCGTGGCAGAACCACCGGAAGCCGCCAGAAAAATAACCTGACGGAAAAGGAAAAAATCGCCCAAAATATCCGGCTATACCTTTTCAAAACGGCTTCAGACTGGCTTATAATCGCTCTGCAATAATTATAATATCGTGAAGCTCGCATAAATGTTTCCGCACCGTTTAACCGGGGCCAGGATATTCTTTTCGGAATTTCCTGATAGCAGCAGCTTCTCCCTTTCATAGACATGCAGGATGTTATTATTTTGAATACATTAACGGAATTGAAAAAGGGTTATCTAAAGGTATTTTTCTGGCTGCTGTTCACACTGTTTCTCGTCCCTGTCATTACCCTGTTTTTTGCTGAATATGGCAACAAACAACTTGATCAGCAATACACGCAGTTCTTCATGGACGATGCGCGGGAACAACATCAGGATACGGACAAACTACAGGCGTTTCTGCAGCAGAACCCGCCTTCCAGTGTCTGCGGTCCGGTAGATGAAAATCTGCAGGATTACAAAAACGCCGTCTGCGAACCGCAATCCGAACTGTGGCAGTTCTACATGATGGATAAAGTGGCATTCTGGACACTGATCGGCAGCGGCGCTGTCCTGCTGATGGTGTTGCTGTTCAGTGCGCTGGCCTTTAAAAGCCGCCAGGGACAGGTTATCAGTCTGGCACTGGCCCGCAAGTTCCTGATGCTGGCCTGTTCGCTGGAAGTCATGGTACAGGGCGGCATGCTGGTATGGCTCTCATTCTGGGGCACCGCCTTCTTTACACAAACCTACTATCCAAAACTGGTGATGGCAGTAGGACTGCTGGTGCTGGCCGGCATGTATTACATGATTAAAGGCATCTTCAAAAAACTCCCACCGGAAGAGAGTATTGAAGGCGAAGTCGTGACCCGCGAAGCGGCACCGGCACTCTGGTCACAGATTGATATGCTGGCCGCCAGAGTGGGCACCACGCCACCCGATCATATTGTTGCGGGTATCGACACCAACTTCTACGTGACCGAAGCTCCGCTGAACGTGAATGGGAATCCGCTCACCGGCCGTAAGCTCTATGTCAGTATTCCGCTCCTGCGTCAGCTCACCGTTGCGCAGGCTGATGGCGTGATGGTCCATGAGCTGACCCACCTGCATGAAGGCGACACCGCCTCCGGCGCATTACTGGGACCGAAACTGCATCGGTTTGATCTCTATATGCAGCTGATGGGTCAGAATGTGGCCACGCTGATCGTCTTCTATCCGCTCTATCTTTATCGCATGCTGTTTGAACTGGCGTGGCAGCGTAACAGCCGTGAACGTGAGTTTGTCGCGGATCGCAATGCATCAACGCTGGTCTCCCCTGCCGCGATTATCGAATCACTGATCAAAGTATCTGCGTATGCCAGCTACCGGAATGAAGTTGAACGAAACTTCTTTAATAATCAGACGCTGCACGAAAATGAACTGGGGATCAGTAAAGCTATTGCTGCCGGTCTGCCTGAACATGTCGCCTCTCCGGACTTTATCAGCGTCATCCGTGAGCAGAATGTGCCGCACCCGTTTGATTCACACCCGCCGCTGGCGGAAAGGATGCGCAACGTAGGGTATGAGATTAACGAAGCTGACTATGCAGCGATCGCCGCCGATTTCCCGGCCCAGAGCTGGGTCGATCTGATGCCGGTTGCCAACGAGATTGAACAGCAGTTGTGGCAGAAATACGAGCGCGACTTTTCTTCTGTGCATGAAGAGAGCCTGGCCTGGCGCTATCAGCCTGACGGTGAAATGGAAACCGCGCTGGTGCTGAAGCATTTCCCCAATGTTCCTTATACCCTGAAAGATGGCTCGCAGATCGTCATCACCTGGCAGGGCATCGTGTCGCCGAAAACCGGCGAAGTGCTGGAGTGGGATAACGTTAAAAACATCAACGTCATTCGTAGCTTCGGCCGGGATAAGCTCTACGTGCAACATGTGCAGCCAAACTCGCAGGGAAAAAAACGCAGTGAGATCCCTCTGCCGGGCCTGAAAAAGGAGATTGAAGCCTTTAAAAACACCCTCGGCTATTACTGGCATCGTCATCAGACAGTCAGAGCGTTGCTGAAAGAAGAAACGGCGGCAGCGACGCAAAACGCATAACCCGTTTGTCATCGGCTCCCTCCTCGCAGCTGAAAAGGGAGCCAATGCGAACATTTATTTTCAATCTCTATTTCTGACCACATAAATAAAGGAACGATTGTGTTTAAAAGAGCAAGCAGGGCCATGATACCCGGGATGCTGTTGACTGCCCTTGTGCTGCCGCTGGCAGCATGTGACAACAGTGACAAAGCGGATGCAAAACCCGCCCCGCAGAGTCAACCCCAGGCTGTTGCGGAGGATAGCGCTGCGCAACTCACCACAAAATTAAACGCCTATGTGGGTTGCTTTAACACTACGGATGGATCGGTTCGCGATAGTGCCCTGCGCTATGTGAGCTGGATGGCGAATGCTGAAAAGGGGCCAACCGGCAAAGAGCGCAGCGTTAACGTACTGGGCGAGGTCACGCCTTATGAACTGGAGAGCTGCACTAAAGCCATCAATCAGGCATCAAAGGCTAAACCGACGTTACCGGCGCTGGATGCTGCAGCAACACAGTATCTGGCGGATTTAACGACATTGCAGCCGCTGGTTTCGCAGGCTCATCTTTACTACAGTCAGGAAGATTACAAGGATGATGGCTTCGCGAAAGGCAAGCAAATGCATCCGCCACTCATGAAGGCGTTTAACAGCTTTATGAAATCCAGCGACCAGTTCGGTGCCGAAGTTGAAAAAGAGAACAATGAGGTCGTTGCTGCGCAACTCGTTGAGATTGAAAAGTCTGAGGGCCGTCATAGTCGCTACTACCGCCTGGCATTAGTCACACAGGCCAAACCGCTGGCGACCCTGTTTACCTCTTCCGCTCCCGACGTGACAGAGATGACAAAAGCGATTGATGCTTACAGTACGCTGCTGAGTGAGGCAGAAAAGGCAACGGCCAGCGAAGCGGGCAAGCCATTAACCTGGTCCATCTTCCAGGATAATGCCGGAACCTTCCTGAAAGACTGCAAGGATCGCATGCGTCGGATTCGCGATAAAACACCTTACAGCACGGGTGAGCAGAGTCTGCTGAAAGGAAGCGGCAATTCAGGCTGGATGGTATCGGGTTCACCGATGCGTGTTTTAAAATCCTATAACGAACTGGTTGAGGCCGGTAACCGCCTGTAAGCTGAATACCTGCCCCGCATGCCTCCGGGCAGACTTCGTCAGTCGGGCTGCTGCGTGCAACCCGACTGACGCTGTCACCTGCCGCGAAAAAAAAATAAAAATGTTCACGCGCCAGCATTTCGTTAAAACGTTATGCCAGGCTAGTGTGCTGGATGGATCTGAGATCCGTGGCAAAGCGCACCCCTGAGCAGGATGCGCGCTATATCAGATTTTCTGACTGTAAAATTTTTGACTGAGAGGAGTGAGAGTGCAAGCAAAGGTCGGCGATATCTACAGCGTGTATTCCCCGCAGTTGCAGCAGTACGTCGCCTGTCAGGTGACACACCTCCAGCAGCCTGCTAATGCCAGAGGTAAAGTCCTTGCAGCCATACTCCAGCTCGACTGGGCAGGTGATCATTTGCCTGACAGGGCGGAAGCCAGCCGTATGCAGCCTTTGCGCTGTAGCTACTATTTTGTCAAAGACAGCTTCGATCACGGTTATGTTTCTGCCAATGTCCCACCGGGACATGTATTAATTGCCAACCTGCCGCCGCTGTCAGATCAGGAAGTAAACGCCTACAAGTTCGGCTGGGACGTGGGAGACAGTCTTGTTCGTCAGCGAAACTGGGAGAAGATCGACCCGGCCAGCCGTGCGCGGTTCAAGGCTGCTTCAGGCGCGCACAACGTGGTTGTCGGCGGCCAGACACTTCGCCAGGACACCACCCGTATCAATGACCACCTCCTGCAAACCCTGACCGATCTCTCTGAACTGGATCGCCTGCCCTGCCTGATGACCATCGAAACCCGCCATGGCACCCCGGAACTGATGGCCTATATACAGCAGCATGACTTCATTAATGAGTTGCACTGGCAATCCGCTGTCGTCAGCGAAATCGATGTCGGGGCGACTCGTTTGTCGCGTTTTATTCTGCACCCTGAAGGCGTCAGCTGCGTGCGTCTGAATCCTGATCTCTCCCTGCTGTCACTCACCGCAACGCCTTCTTCAGGCTTTCAGGTAGAGGCGGATCAGGAGGGACGCAATCTGTGCCTGCAATGTTCGCAGACTTTGCCTGTGCTGCAGGGTATTGACCGGCTCAGGGCATTGTCACTAACAGGCGTTAAAGAGATTGACCTGGCGCCAGTCGTTGAACGCTTTACCTGTTTGACTGAGCTGCGCATCTGGGGAAATCCCGGCGTAGCCAGCAATATGCATCGTATTGCCGCACTGCCACAGTTGCAGATGCTGACCTTCTTCAACCTGTTTGGCTTCAGCGCGGCTGACTTTCCCTCACCAGAAGCGTTGCCCAATCTCTCATGCCTGTGGATGACCAGCGTCCCGCTTGACGTTGTCAGCTCTGTCAGAGCCGCTTATAAAAAGGCGACAACTCAGGGGTTGGATCTCTCGCTGAGTAAAGCACGCAAGCCGGAATGGCTGGCTGAGAATCTGCACAATCCGTTCCGGGACTGGGATGGACGCGAACATATTTCAGCCACTTATGCCAAAAAAGCATCGCTGGCTTACAAAAACCTGCGGGCTGCCACGAACAACATCGATAGCAGCATGGATGTGGCGAGCCTGTTAACCGCCGCCGTAACCGCCTACACCGAAGCCTTTAATCTCATCGACCGGCGTTCAAAGGCGCTCGAGACGGTCGAGCGTGAGGAGATCTACAGTGTGCTGTGCGATGTTCTGAACCCGCTGGAGCAGAAACTGGGCGAGCAAGGCGCCACGCTTGTGGATCAGCCGCGGTTGTATCAGCTGTTCGACCAGTTACGCGAATTCTGAGCCATCCCGATGATTCAGGCGTGTTCCGCCACGCCATAAAACCGTTATTCGCCCCGATCACCTTATGCGGCAAAGCGTTAAGACGTGAGTTGAGAAAGGATCGCGGGCGGGAGAGTCTGCAGACCTCTCTTTCCCGGCCAGCCATTCTGCTGTTTATGATCGGGTAACGGCAGATAAAGTCAGCGGTGCAGTGGGATTATCCGGAGATATTACCCTGTCCTTTACGTAGCCCGTTCAGGAGTGCCTGAGTCACGCCAGAAGCTTTTCCGGAAGGCGAACAGACCAGCCCGAATTCACGGTGCAGAGGCGGGATGACCGGCATCACTGACAGGCCGCGACGTTCCGCTGGCAGGGCTGATTCCGGCACCAGCGCGACACCCATACCTTCACGCACCAGCATGCAGGCGCTGATCCAGTCGCGGACCTTTACGCGCACGTCAGAGAGGTGGAATCCTGACTGTTCCATCAGGCTTTTGCCATTAACGACGCATCCGCCTGTTGCAAGCACAAAGGGCTGGTCTGCCAGTTCCTGCAGGGTTATACCGTTCGCGCCTGACTGACCGATGTGCGGAGCGCTGGCTGGCATGACGGCGACCCAGGCGTCTTTTCCCAGTATCACCTCAGCACGTCCGGGTGTGGGGTTCATTACCACCCCCAGTTCAACGGTGTCTGCTGCAAGCCACTCCTCAACTTCTTCATCCGTCCCTTCCAGCACCACCACCTCCATGCCCGGATGCAGACGCCTGAAGTTACGCAACAGCCCAGGCAGGAGTGTGGACGTCACAGAGGGAAAGCTGGCAAGCCGAATGCGTCCGCCCTTTAAACCCCGGCTCTCATCAGCCAGCACGCGGATCGCGCTGAGCTGCGACAGCATAATTCTGGCATGTTCAATGACCTGCTCTCCCAGCGCGGTAACACCGATGTGCCGGCGCTCACGCACGAATACCGCGAACCCGAGTGACGACTCTAACTGGGCGATAGCCTGGCTGGCACCGGACTGTGTCATGCCTGTCGTTTCAGCAGCACGCGAAATATTACTGGCATCGGCCACCGCCACCAGCAAGCGCCAGTGCAGAAGATTCATCATGGTTATCAGTAGCCCAGCTAATAGTTAATTATTGAAGTATTAATTTTACAGAATCCTCTGTGTTAAGTACAGTCTGTTCCGTAACGACAAAGAGAATCTCACATCGCTTTCAATGTTAACGGAGAAGACATGAAACTTTATTACGCCCCGGATACCTGTTCGCTGTCACCCCATATCGTGCTGTGTGAACTCGCACTGGAGTTTGAGCTGGTTAAAGTGGATAACAGGAGCAAGCTCACCTCTGACGGACGCGACTTTCGCCTTATCAACCCCAAGGGCTATGTTGCTGCACTGGAACTGGACGACGGGCAGATATTGACTGAAGGGCCGGCGATTGTGCAGTACCTCGCCGACCTGAGGCCGGAAAGCGGGCTGGCACCGCCAGCAGGCAGCTGGGCGCGTGTTCGACTGCAGGAGTGGCTGAACTTCATTACCAGTGAAATCCACGCGGGTTCCGCTCTGTTGTTTAACCAGGCACTGCCCGACGCTGTCCTGTCACTGTTTCGTGAAAAGCTCTTCCGGCGGTTCGACTTTCTGCAGGACACGCTCGCCGAAAAAGCGTTTTTGATGGGGCCATCATTCAGCGTTGCTGACGCCTACCTTTTCACCGTACTGGGCTGGTGTAAGTTCTTCAGCATTGAACTGGATCGCTGGCCTGCGCTGGTGGCGTACAGAGCAAATATCAGTGCGCGCCGTGCTGTGCAGGCGGCATTACGGGCAGAGGCGACGCAGTAAGCGCGGAAAGGTCGGCGGCCTGACGCCAGAGTATGAATAACCGGTCCGCTTTGATCTGCTGCTGGCGCCTTGCGTAACGGTGGTCTGGAGCCAGAAGCAGACGGAAATTTATCGTTTCACAGGGAACAAGTTAGTATCTCCAGACTGACCTTTTAGCGGGGAGTCGGCTTTATGATTAACAACACCAGGGGGGAAACCTCTGTCATCAGGCATGCCGACAGGAATTTTGACGTCACGTTATTGAAGGTGAATGAGGCCAGCCAGTGTATCCTTTTTGCAGCAGGTGCTGGCGGAAGTCCATTGCGTCATCTTGAGCTTCTGCAGACCTTTAGCCGCAATGGTATTTCAGTTGTAGCGCCCCATTTCGAACGGTTAACCTCTTCCACGCCCTCAAAGGCTGACTTACTGGAACGCAGCCAAAGGCTGGCCCTCGCCCGCGATGCGTTTTGTCAACATTATGCCTCGATTACCGGCGTCGGGCACTCACTCGGCACCGTGATTCTGTTGATGCACGCCGGGGCGACGGCGTGGACTCGCACCAGAGAGAAGGTGACATATGCAGGCAGACAGGATTTGAATCAACTGGTGCTGTTAGCGCCACCTGCGGATTTTTTCAGAGCACCCTCGGCCCTCGCCTCCGTGAAAGTGCCTGTCAGGATCTGGACTGGCGAGCAGGACACCCTGACACCGCCATCGCAAGCGCTGTTCATCAAAGAAGAATTAGATATTCGAACTGAGACAAAACTTTGCGTGGTTAAAGATGCCGGGCATTTCACCTTCATGAACATCCTGCCGCCGCATATCACTGACACCCACCCATCACGCGACGCCTTTCTTATCAATCTGGGAGAAGAGATTGCCCGTTTTGTCACTGGCTTGTTGGCTCAGCCAGATAATGAATCACAACTTAATTAAACCGATCCCTCTTTTTCAATCACCAGCACGCGGGCGACGCCCTGTGGACGCGCAATATGCTCTGTCCCTTCACTGGCATAAAAAATATCACCGGTTTTGAGTACCCGGCTTTTAACTTCGCCCTGCTCTTTATATTGCATTTCAACACACCCATCCATGACAGCAAAAACCTCCTGACCATCGTTGATGTGCCACTTATAAGGCTGATCGGTCCAGTGAAGTTTCACGCTGACATTATCGAAGCTGGCAATATGCTGTGAGTCCCAGGCCTTCGAACCGGTAAATTCCTTACTGCAATAAAAATTCATTTTAGCTCTCTCAACAGGAGTGATTTAACGCCATCGACATCATCAAT
This sequence comes from Pantoea sp. 18059, assembly GCF_902706165.1. NCBI lineage: Bacteria > Pseudomonadati > Pseudomonadota > Gammaproteobacteria > Enterobacterales > Erwiniaceae > Pantoea > Pantoea sp. 18059. The sequence goes on along the minus strand of NZ_CACSJS010000003.1, from coordinate 462,966 downwards.
ATCAGAGAGAGTTGATCGATTCTATACGTCAGGCATCTGTTGTCCTGATCTGTCCTCTGGTTGTCCGTTTAGGGGCAGAGCGGGAAGGTCGCAATGCTTTTCAGGCAAACCCGGCACCGCACATGTCCGCTTTATGCCAGAGCAGGCGTTGAGCGTATGGTAATGTGTTCACGATTAGCCACAGGGATACTTCTGAACAGTTATGGGCTGAAATCGCATGGATGACGAATCGCCTCTGTTCATACCAGTGCAAAAGGTCTGTAATGAAATCGATAAATCTGGAAAGCTTGTATCGCTCTGCCAACGAGAACACCCTCTCCATCTGGTCGGAAAATGCAGGAATTGGGGCTGTTAAAGAGGGGAATTACTACGATCCTATAAGGCTGGCTCTTGCAGCGGGCATTCAGCCGCCGGTGACCTTTGATGTCTCACGTCTTATTTGTGAATTACAGCAGCTCACAAAGGATGATCCCCTTGCCGATATTCTGCCCACACAGGGTTTCCATTTTACCTTCCTGCCCCTGACTCTGCCGCTCTATAACGAAAACGAGCCATTGCCCGAAAAAATCGATGAATTGACGAATATCTGGAGCGGATTTGATGCGATAAAAATTGTTATCAGAGATCTGCGGTTAGTTGCATTGCCCAGTCAGTTATTGCTTGCAGGGATCCCTGATAGTTCGGCAATAGCCATGCGCCACTCATTCTGCGAAAAAGTTCTGGATTCGCACTGGAAAAATGAGTTGCTGATGCGTCATACCGGCAGCCCATTACCGGCACCCTTCTGGCACAGCACGATTCTGCGCTACGGCGCTGATTTTTTACCTGCACCCGTGCGTGAGTTTATTTTTGAACGTCAGACCATTAATTTTGGGGATGTAGATGGAGAATTAAAACTGGCGAGGGTTAACTACAACTGGACAAAATGTTATTCGTTGGCGGATTAATTAAGACGAAGAAATTACATGATAAATAAGATACTGCCTGCCCTCGCGTAAACGTTTCAGAAGTGGGTAATACGCCCCTTTTTTCGCTCATAACAGTCATTAACTCGCACACATTCCGCTCTATACCTGACAACCCCCTCCGGCTGAAAAAACAAGGCCTGCGCGCAACACTTTCTGCCTATTACAACCCTGATGTCGTTAGCTCTAGGGTGTCTCATTCACATCATGTCACTTTTTACACGAGTAAAAACCTCAGGAAATTTAAAAAACCGCCGCGAGCTGCCGATAACCTCAGGTATCGAAAATCTCTACGCAGGAAACAACATCCATGTCACCATCCGACACCCATAGTAAGCATCAGGAAATTGGCGAAATTACGGCGCGTGCTGGCTTCATCCTGCGGCAGCTTCGCGACAGTCTGCAACAGCTGGGGCTTGATAAAACCATCGCCGATGTGGCGGGAAGCATCCCAAACGCCCGTGAAAGGCTGGGTTATGTCGTCACAATGACCCGCGAAGCAGCAGAGGGCGTAATCAACAGCGTGGAAATCACGCAGCCTCTGCAAACCGATCTGGGAGAAAAAGCTGAGAAACTCTCGCAACGCTGGGATGCCACTTCCGGTACGCTGTCAGACAAAGAACAGACCCAGGCATTAGCGGCAGATACCGTTGCCTTGCTGAATGATGTCCCCCGCGTCACGGGTCTGACGCAACAGCAGTTACACGCGATTATGATGTCACAGGGCTTCCAGGACCTCACAGGACAGATTGTGCAGGCTATGATGGCCGTGCTGAATCAGGCTGAGCAGCAGCTGATACAGGTCATCCGCGATAATACCGGCTCACATAGCACCGCCGAGCGCACTGCGCCGTCTAAACCCTCCTCCGCACCAGAGACTCCTGCCAGTCAGGATGATGTGGACGACCTGCTGGCCAGTCTGGGAATGTAAGCCGACGTAATAAAATCGCTCTGAGAAAGGACGATTAATGATTAAAGCGTTTTCGCCAGGCCACCCAATCGGTCTTGCTGACAGCAAAGATGTTATTTTGGCTAAACGTCCGCCTTATGCCATTGGCAGACGTTTATGAAAATGACAGTAGATTACACGCTGCGATATTTCTCCAGTTTGATATCGGTATCGTTAATCTCTTTTTTATTGCCCCAGCCGAGCTGCATGTAAAATTTCGCCGCGCGACTATTTTTATCGGTTTCCAGCCAGGCAATCTTATGATGTTTGAATAATTCCTGCTCGGCGAGAAAAACCAGCCTGCGACCTATCCCCTGGCCTTTATATTCCGGGAGAACAAAGGCCGCAAAAAGACAGCCTTCATCCGGTAAAACCATTGAAAAGCCGACTATTTTTTCGCTTTCAGCCGCAACCCAGGCGCATAAATTCTTTTCAATCATATCCGCCACGACGCTTTCAGTGATCCCCATCTGACGCATTTCTTCACGACTCAAATAATTCTCGAGCACTGAGGTTCTGACTTCGAAAATACTGTCAACATCAGAAGCCCGGGCTGTTCTTATATTTATATTCATTAGTCTTACTCCTTGTATGACAAAAATATTTTTTGATTATGATGCCAGACATTTCCTTAAACGAACCATAGAATTTTAAGCGAAAAGGCTGTTAAACGGCAGGCCGTCAAAGGCGGCACTACCTCAAAGCCTGCGTAATGAATGAAGCCGTTATGATAAGAACGTTATGCAATATGAGCTCAGCCGACCTTAACTCCGCTCTGTTTCTTCATAGTGACGCCTCATTAACTAATTTGAGATAGCGGGAACCCGATATGTTTCTACCGCTCACCACACAGACAACTTTACGCCCGCTCAGTTCTTTTGCATAACGGATGGCTGCCGCAACTGCGGGTACGCCTGAAGGCTCTACAACATGGCTGTGCAGATTAAGCATTAACAGCATCGCTGCTTTGATTTCGGCTTCTGAAACCAGAAGAACACGATCGACACGATCGCGTATAAGTGGCCAGGTCATCGCTTCAGGCTCTATATAGCCACTTATGCCTTCGGCGATTGACGACGATATTTCCACTGGGATCGCCTCACCAGCTTCTTTCCAGCGCTCAAACGTCGGGCTTGCTTCACTCTGCACTGCCCACACTTCGGCTGCAGGGTTTATGCCCTTGATGGCTGTTGCGATACCGGAGGCCAGCCCGCCGCCGCCAATGTTCACGAGAATAACGTCAGCGTCTGGCCAGTCTTCCATGATTTCCAGACCGACGGTGCCGCCTCCGGCAATCATCTGCTGATTATTATAGGCTGAGACGAACGTTGCGCCGGACTGTTGCGCTGCAACAATGGCTTCCTGCCTTGCATCTTCAATATTGTCAAAAAACGTAACCTGCGCACCATAACTCTTCATTGCAGAAACCTTAATCGGGTCTGCTGAAAACGGTAAGAATATGGATACGGGTATGCCTGCCGCATGTCCCGCACAGGCAAGCCCTAAACCATGATTCCCTGCCGTCGGAGCGATGACGCCGGCACGTCGCTGGTCTGCATTAAGACTGGCAAGAACGTTTGCAGCACCTCTCAGCTTAAAGCTACCCGTATGCTGAAGATTTTCCATCTTAAGCCTGACCTCCGTCCCGACAAGAGCAGACAGCGGGTGCGAAAGCTCCAGCGGAGTTTTGCATACTGTTGATTTAATTCGCCCGGAAGCTGCATAAATATCTTTCAGCGTGACACTGTCTGTTAGCCTTTGTCTGTGGTTTGTCATAGTATGCCCCTAAAGTTATATAAGAAAATGACTATATAGGCGATTGACTATATGCACAACTCAAAGACATTAATGGCCGATATTTTTCGTGCCCTTGGTAATGAGCATCGGCTCGTGATTGTTGAATGGCTGTCCGATCCAGAGTCACATTTTCCGGTGCAGCAGGACGGCGATCTGGTTAAGGATGGTGTGTGTGTCGGATTTATCACCGAAAAAATTGGACTGAGTCAGCCCACCGTGACAGGCCATCTGCAAATTCTTGCTAAGGCCGGAATTGTGACATCGAAACGTATCAAGAACTGGGTGTTCTATAAACTTGATAGACAACGGATGGATGAAGCTACGGCAATGTTGTCTGGATATGGGAAGCTGGCGACTGATTCACCTGAACAGCCATAATTGGGCAGTATGTGTATTTACAGGTCAGTAAATCCAGTGTGTGTGTGTATCTCGCTCCTGGCGTGCCCGCCTTTCAGATAAATTTATTCGGTCATCGTTATCTGTTGTCATCTTCTGTAAAACTGCCGTTTAACTTCAGAAACTACCCCGGCTGATGACCAGCCTGTAGGTTTGGATCCGCTTTCGTTCAAAGCGGACCTTATGACCTAATTTTCTGTACGATCCGTGCCTGAGGCGGCCATTAATTACATTCAGATGCGCTAAGAAACATTGAGCCGCTTATTTTCCTTCAGGATGATTCGGACATATTTGAGAACCGACTGCGCACGACACGCCAGGCGTTCTGCCCACACCCGTCAACCAACCTGCCCCATCCAGGCAGGTGGAATGCTTTATTAGACGAGATTCACCAGGGTGCGCACTCTCCATCCAAAAAGAATCCTGCGGTGATTGTCTGGGATGCTTCAGCAGCGAGCCAGACGATCCCCCTGGCCGCCTGGGATACAGTCCGGTAACCGGTATGTCCGTTAAAATCGGTGGCCGTATATCCCGGGTCAACTGCGTTTACGCTGATGCCATACTCAGACAGTGAATTGGCAAATGCCACCGTAACGCCATTTAATGCCGTTTTTGAACTGGTATAGCCCAGTGCCGCTACCTGAGAGTAGGGATGCGCTTTGCCAGATACCCATTCCAGCGATCCCAACCCGCTGCTGACCATGATAATCCGGGGTTCCTCGCCCAGTTTGAGCAGCGGCAGAAAAGCCTGCGTTATTCTGATGACGCCGAAAACGTTGGTATTATACACCGTCATAATATCGCTGATGCTCTGCGACTCAGGCGCGATGGGCCAGGTTCCGGGAATACCCGCATTGTTGATCAGCACATCTAGTTTTCCATCTTCTGACTTTATCTGCCCGACGGCCGCATCAACACTTTTCTGGTCTGTCACGTCAATGATAGCCAGCCGCACTTTAATGCCTTCCGACAGCAACCGGCTGACAGCATCCTGACCGCGCCCCCCATCGCGGCAACCCAGCCAGACATTAAATCCCAGTTTCCCCATCACTCTGGCCGTTTCAAAGCCAATACTTTTGTTTGCGCCGGTAATTAAAACCGTTCTCTTCTTCATGTTGTTGCCTCAGTGATTTATGCAGGTGTATCTGAGTTATAAATCTCTCAGAGCTGTTTGATAAGAGGCCGCAATACGAATACGCTGTTCGGAAAAGCGAACAGTAACGGAAGTTGAGATGGATGATGTCGCGATATTTCTTGCCGTCTTCAGGGGTCAGGGTTTCCGGGCCGCAGCTAAAACGTTAGGCCTGGCACCCTCAACGGTCAGTGAGAGGATTACCGCGCTGGAAGTCAGCCTGGGCGTTCCGCTGTTTATCCGCACAACCCGCAGCGTAACGCCCACCGAAGCAGGCCGGATGCTGGCCGATCGCATGGCACCTCTGCTGAGCGAAATGAGATCGGTGATGAATGACGTGGCAAGTTCTCAACGGGAGGTGCGCGGGCTACTCAGGCTGAACGTGACGGGTGCGGTGATGGTCGATATTCTTCCGCCCCTGCTTGAGCAATTTCTCGATCGCCATCCGTTGCTGCGGGTGGAGATTATGGTGGACGATCGCCTTGTTGATGCCACGGCGGAAGGCTGCGATGCAGGCATACGCTATGGCGAACATCTGGCCCGGGACAGTGTTGCCGTTCCTGTCGGCCCTCGCCGCCAGCGTCTGGCTCTCGCGGCGGCACCCGACTACCTTGCTTCGCGCGGTCTCCCCGTTCACCCGACGGCATTGGCCGAACATCACTGCATCCGCCTTAAGTATTCCAGCGGCGCGCTGATTCCCTGGGAATTTGAACGCAACGGAGAAACCGTCAGCGTCAACCCTGCTGGTCGCCTGACTATCGGTGTCAATGGCGCATCAGGCGCAATTGAGCTGGCAAAAAAGGGTCAGGGCATTATCGCCGTCTTTGAAAACTGGCTGCAGCCCTGCTTTACGACGGGTGAACTGCTGCCTGTGCTTCCGGAGTGGTGGCCCGAATTTGAAGGTCCCTGGCTCTACTTTCCCAGCCGCTTTATGTCAGCACCTCTGCGCGCTTTTGTGGATTTCCTGAAAAAGGTACAGTCAATGCCTGAACCGCTCGATTGACAGCAGTAGCAGGCCCGCCAGTCGATATTGAGCTCGGCTAACAAGCGCACCTCTGTTTTGACGGGTTGTGGCAGGTTAAAACGCACTGGAGGCATGGGGCCGCGTTTCAAACCGCTTTGTGCCAGAAGCGGACGTTAAGGAGTAGAAGGAGGGTCATATTCCCAGGCAGATGGATCGCTGTAAATATTACCATCGTCGTCCATTACCCGAGCGCCGAGGAACCCGGCAATGTCTAACATTTTTCTATATAGATGCGTGTCTGGCCATTTGGTGTAAATATTGCCATCGTTCCAGTCAAGCCATGACTCATCATGCGATGAAGCACCCGACCACAAAGCATGATAATCGCCATTTTTAATGGTCTATCGTTAATTCCTTATCACTATCAATGAGAGAAAGCCACTCCTCAGGAGTTATTTTTGCTTCTTCATTTTCAGCCCAAAAATCAGCCCGTGTTATATATAACTCTACGCCCATGATCTATCCACTAACCATTCAAACATTGGTTTTGCTTAACAGGTTCATTTACAAATTAACACTGGGGATTGTTTTACGCGAGTTACATGCAAACTCCGGTATATGATGACGTACGCTTTTCGCTCATATCGTACGTTAGCCAGACGCTAATCCGCTTGTGCCAGAAGCGTACGACGCCAGCCAGTCCAGGGCTATCTCGTGCTAATAGCAAGTTTAGCCGCGAAGCATAAAAATAAGCCTCCTGTTGCTCTGTCCATCACCCGGACAACGCGACTTTTCTTCAATACGGCTGACGCAAAATGCGTGGATAAAATGAGAGTGACTGACCATATAGTCCCGATAGCAACGTGGATGCTGACCAGGATAAAAGTCCATATTAAAGGTGAGTGACCGGCTGGTATGAACTGCGGCAAAAAAGAGACATAGAAAATGCCCATTTTGGGATTGAGCACATTCCCCAGCATTCCTCTGATAAACCAGCTCCCCTGTGAAACGTTGTTGTCATCACCATTACTGAAAGAAGATCGAGGACGTATCAGCAGTTGTAAGCCCAGCCAGCTCAGGTAGACCGCGCCACAAACTTTGAGCACAGTGTAAGCCATCTCTGAAACCGCCAGAAGAGCACCAAGACCTAACGCGACCAGCACGCCCCATACAAAACAGCCAGCATCAATGCCAAGCGCAGCGTGAAAAGCCTTTTTGCCGCCCTCAGCACAAGCGGTGCGGAGAATAAGTGCCGTATCAAGGCCGGGAGTCAGGGTAAGTAACAGTGCTGCGAGAGAGAATGCGAAGAGGGAATCGTTAACAGTCATTTTCTTTGTCCGAAAGAGCAGATGCTAATCATTTAGTTCCCTGCAATCAATCTATCAAATATTACTTTTTAAAAGTCCGCTTCTCGCTCTTAGCGGACCCAGCACCTGATGAGACTGGCCGCTTGGTGCCATAAGCTGACATTACTGACATCAAGATGTACTCATATGCAGGGAGCAATCTACAGCCATATCATTTTCTGAGTGGGTATAGTTAAGCTTATGTCCGAGACTGTTCTCAAAAAGTAAGTAGTCGGCATTATCCTTGTGACCGTCTTTACTCCGAGTCTTAATCCATCACCGTGGCGGAGGCAGGCAACTCGCTCTATCGCATGCTCGCTTCATTGTAGGTACGACACTGGGCTTATTCTTATTAATACGGTACATCCCGCTTTTTTTACGTCGCCTGGTTGCCCGATAGATTCCCTCAATCGCGGTGCATGTTCACCAGCACCTGTCGGGACGTTCAGGCGCAGATGTGCCATCGGGGAATAGGGATTGCCGCCATGCTGCCAGGGACTCATGGCGACGCCATCGCCGGATTGCAGAGTATTCAAATGCCGCCGAGGGATGTCACTATTATCTCCGGCATATCGATCGCTGCGGTCCATACTGGATATCGCCGATGCATTGCTGGCGAATTCCGCAACACCAGCAAGGTAGGCATGTTCTTCGGCGCGCGCGCTTTTGCTGTTGCGCCAGCGGAGGTGAACAGATGTTATACATGTTCGGGGCTGAAGCTTTAGGTTTTGCAATCTGTTGCGTACTGCCCCGTTAGCTGAAAAGAGGGTGGATTAGAAAGCGTGTTTATTGGCAGAGAAGAGCCATAAGCTGGCGGGAAACACACATTGAATAACGATCAGAAGTGGTATGTCACCAGCAGGCTTCCTGTGGGTGATATTTCTCGTTGCACAATCGGGCTATTGCGCGCATCTCCCGTTAACTGCGTAACGCCTGCTGCGGCAATCACGCTCCAGTCCTCATTGAACTTGTGTGTCCAGTCAAGATTCATCGACCAGGCATAAATTCCCGATCCGGCATCATATCGGATAAACCTTGATGCAGCCGATTGAGATGCACTGACTCCGTAGTAAGTCTGAATGTATTTGTCCGTCCCCCAGCTGCCGGTCAGCGCCAGCGTTACTGTATTATTCGGTGAGGTATAGAGCGGGCTATTAATGCCAAAATGCAATGCCGTGCCATTGTTTTGCTCAGAAAATGGCACTTCAGCCTGCAATTGCAAATTAAGCCAGTCGGTCACCCCGTATCCCAAGCCAAATACACCGAGAGCCGAGCCTTTGACATCCCCCATACCTCGCAAATAGTCGCTGCCATCGCTTAGGGAGTCACTGTCCACGTCACGATCCTTACGGCCTGCGCGATAGCTCACCGCAGCGTTGTAATCGAATTTGCCGATGTTATTGCCATAACCGATGCCCCGCGTGGAGCTGACGAAGAAACCATTTTCCATGGTGTAATCAAGCACCAGGGAAGTCGTGACGCGGCTTTTGTCCGAACCAGAATAACGTGGCGTCACGTTCGCGCCGCCTCCCACCGTCAACGCGTTGCCCTGATTCTGTGCTGCCGCCAGTATCGGGGTGGTCAGTAACGCCAGGACTGCGCCCGACAACATTTTTTTCAGGCTGTACCCCGTGAGTGAAAGGGGGAACTTATGACGCAGTGTGTTATTTCTCATTAAAGAAGTCCTTATGCATTCAAATGATTACGATGCAAGCGGGTTGTAAACGCCAGAACGTTCATTTTGAATGCGCCCGCTAAAGTTCTCATGAGCCAAAAATGAAGAAAGGGTGAAGCAACCACAGATGCTGCAAAGCTGATAGATTTCCTGATACCGTTTTTTTCTTCAGACGTTCTTCATTCACTGCTGATACCGTAACCATTGTGAAAATACTCCTGATTGAAGACGACCTGGATCTCGGTAACGGCATACGTATTGCCCTTGCAGATCAAGGGTTTGATGTTATATGGGTTCGCCGCAAAGAGGATGCGCTGCATCAGCTTGATGTCTGCGTGCCTGAACTTGTGTTGCTCGACCTCGGATTACCCGACGGCGATGGCATGAGTCTGATGGTGGGCCTGCGTCAGCAGCACAAGGGCATTCCCGTGATCATCCTGACGGCGCGAGGCACACTGCACGATCGCCTTTCCGGGCTGGACGCGGGTGCAGACGACTATCTCGTCAAACCGTTTGTTCTCGCCGAGTTGCTGGCGAGGGTGAGAGCGCTTGCGCGCCGCAGTTATGGTTTTCAGAACGAGGCGATAGAACTTCGGGGATTATCACTTTTTGTGCCCACACGACGCGTGACCGTGAATGCACGGCATATTGAGTTGACGGCAAGTGAATACGCGCTGCTTGAAACGTTGATGTTACGCACTGACCGCGTGCTTACTCGCAGTTTTCTGGAAGAAAGGATCTTCGGCGCAAAAGAAAATATGAGTAATGCGCTTGATGTGCATATGGGGAATTTGCGTCGCAAAATCGGCGAAGGCTATGTACGAACGGTGAGGGGCGTTGGGTATGTCATTGATACCGTACCCATTCAGAAGGGAGCAGGTTGATGCGAAATGTCTGGCGCCATCTGAGAACCCCAACGTTCGTGCGGCGAATTATGGTAGCGCAGATGCTATTGCTCACTCTGCTCTGGTGTCTTTTTCTGACTTACGTTTTGTGGGAGGACTTACGTAGTCCGGCGATATTAACGGGCAGCAAGACGTACGAAACCATTTTTACTGTGGTTAAGAGTATGGACGATCGCCCGCAGGAGCGAACGCATGTGCTGGCTGCATTAAGTAAGGCAGTACGGGAAAATTATGGCGGCGGTGAAGATCCAGCACTCTCAATCAGCCTTATCGTACGCGAGAATAAAGAGATAATTTATGCCTCTGATGGTGCGCCAGTCGGAGTGATAAACAGCCGTTATGGAAAAATTGAGCGCGTGGATAGTGATGGTCGCGCCTGGAACAGCCGTACCTTAAAGTCCGGGAACGCCGACACAGAGGTCACGCTTATCACCCCTGCTGGAGGCTGGAATTTCTTTATCTATCTGAACTCGCGTGGCTACTACGTGATGCCGCTGCTGGTATGCATTCCTTTTCTTTTGTTCCCTGCCTGGCTGTCGATCCGCATAGCAATGCGCCCATGGAATAAAGTGGTAAATGAAGTGTCCTTACGCACGCCGGACGATCTCTCGCCCTTAAAAGCAGTGCCAAAGCACAGGGAGCTTCGCCAGATGGTTGACGCGGTTAATGGATTTCTTGCCAGGGTGCGGGAAAGCACTGAACGGGAACGCGTTTTCATTGCCGATGCCGCTCACGAGTTGCGTACCCCCCTGGCGGCGATGCGAATCAATGTTGAGGCGCTGGAATCTTATGTGAGCAGTGACAGCCAAAAAGAGTTGCTTGCGGGCATTGTTCGCAGCAACAGCCGTGCGGCTCGTCTGGTCAATCAGTTGCTGCTGCTGATGCACAGCGAAGCGCGCATTGACATGGTTATGGAGCCTTTGCCGCTGACAACGCTCATACAAGAACGTATGGCCGGGCTGGCACCGCTCGCGGCGGAACGCAGGATTGAACTTGAATTTTACGCCGAAGAGGAAATCTGGGTGACTGGCGTCAGGGAACGGTTAATGTCGCTTATCGATAACGTAGTCGAAAATGCCGTGAAGTATAGCCCCTGGGGCGGGAGGATTGAGGTGGAATTACGATCCTTAAATCAATCCACGCAGTTACGTGTTTCAGATGCAGGGCCTGGCATTCCCGTTGAATTGAGGGAGCGCGTGTTTGACAGATTTTTTCGTGATCCTAACCAGCTGCAAAGCGGGAGTGGGCTGGGGCTTGCCATCGTTAAAGCCGTTGCGCAGCAACACAACAGCAGCGTAAGCCTCAGTACGTCGGCAGAAGGTGGGCTGATGGTTTCGGTTGATTTCCCAAATCACAAGTCCGCCTGAAAGCAAGGACAACGTTGATCCGCCCCGGCGAATGGCCGTTACCTGAATGATGGAGTTAAACGTGAAATACGTTGTTCTTGCAAGCCTGTTAATTTCGCTCTCACTAAGCGGGTGCGCTATTACGGTCAGTGAACTAAAAAGCAGCCAATCCTCTTTTGACGGCAGTTTCGTGAGCAAGGCAGGCTCATCTGATACTTATCGAACCCTAAGGTACATGGCAAGACAGTGCCTCGAATATGAGGCATATTCAGGAAATCCGGTCATCGTACTGAGCGAATTTGATGGTGAACGCAAAGCAGGGGAGATTAATCAAAAGTTCCTTTCACAGGGATTGTTGATAAATAACACGCTAATTGAGATCGAAAGTCGGCATGGTGACAACGCACAGGTCTCCCTTTATACAACCAAGAACGTCTTGAGCACGGGAATCCGGTCACCAAAGATAATTGATATCAAGCGCTGGGCTGACGGCGATAAAACGTGCTAGCGCGACACCGCGAAGCATTCCAGTTATATGACTTGCGCCACATTGATTAACACCGCAATTCTAAGTAATACCTTCATCAGAGGTGAGAGCCACTTCAAACTTCCGCTATTCGCTCATAGCGGACCCTGGCCTGCCGTCAGTCCGCTTTGTGCCAGGAGCGGACATTGCGATCATCATAGTGCGCGAATGAGTGAAAGCAGGTTAACTTGGGCACTTGGTGAAGTTCAAAACCTGCTCAAGCTTTTAGCCGAATCATCTTGAGGAAGGACACAGCTCATATGAAGGTTATTGAAAGTGGCATTCGTGACGTAAAACAAGGTGAAAATGTGAAAGTAATCACGCCGGTAAACATCTATGAGTGTGAACTGGGCGATGATGTTTTTGTAGGACCATTCGTAGAGATACAAAAGGGATGCGTTATAGGCGACAGAACCCGAGTACAGTCTCACACTTTTATCTGTGAGAACGTTACCTTGGGTAAGGACTGTTTTATAGGCCATGGCGTAACCTTTGCTAACGACCTGTTCAAGAATGGCGGTCCTGATGCTTCTGCAGAAAGCTGGATACATATCGTATTAGGCAACGCGGTAACCGTGGGGAGCGGAGCAACTATCTTAACAACGGACATTTGCAGTGGTGCGGTGATTGGTGCAGGTAGCGTGGTTACAAAGCCTGTGTTAATTAAAGGGGTGTATGCTGGCAATCCAGCCAGACTTTTGAGAGAGCTCTAAGCATTATCTCTGAAAATTTTTAGCCCAAACTTATCGCCATCGCAGGTCGTTAAGGTAGGCTTCTCGCCAAAGCGGCCCTCAAAGCCGCTGGATAGGTGATGGGCTGAAGAACTTACCTGTCAGTGATTATGATCCCTTAGAAAAACCGTCAGCACATCTTTCGGAGGAACACCTCCGCACTCTGAAATTAACCAGCCTATTGCCCCACGGTGGTAGGTTCCATGAAAAAGAATATGATTTAGCATGTCTATGGCTGTCATTTCTCCCTCTCCACCATCGACAAAACTGAACTTAATTGTTTCTCCTAAATCGGCCGGAGCCATTGAGCTGACGTGCTGAATATACCAGTTTGTACAGTCTTCCATTTTGACCTCAAGCTCATCTACAGAGGGTGTTTCAGGGGTATTCAGGGCAGTGTAACCATGCTGCCGTCCCGAAATATTTGCTCTGAAAATCATGTCTACCACATGAATATGGTTCATCAATCTTAGCATCAGATGACGCTTTTCTGCATAAGCAGATTCGCTGATAGCTTTAACTGCTTTTAGCGCTTCAGCATCAATCCAGCGCTTGAATTTCAAGAGTGTAACCAGTGTGTCCTTGTCCATGAATTTCTTCCTGATTTGCCAGTTTCAATAGCATATCAATTATGTAGGTCATGTAGCAGGGGTTCTAATTCAAAAAGTATAAGCATAAACAAGGTCCGCTCTTCGCTCTTAGCGGACACTACGTGATGCCGATGTCCGGTTTGTGCCAGAAGCGGACCTTGAGAAATTTCAGCTTCTCTGACTAAAGTGGAGTACTAATTTTTATTTAAAACCACTCATTACGGGAGCTGGAAAGATGGAAACCAATTGGCATAGCTCCTCACTAACACGTTCGACCATCATTGATAAAAATTACAAAAACACACAAAACGTTCGCCGTTTTATGATCAAAGAGTGTGGAGAGAATTTCCGATTCAATCGTGAATTTATGATCTGGATAAGTAATGCTACCCCTAAGAATTTGGGTAATGTCGTGGATGAGTGGAAACGGCGATATAAACGTTAAAATATGGATGTCAGCCTCTCACTTATAGCGAACCTTGTGCGTTCTGGCACAGGTTAACACCTCGAATTTTATCTCGGCGACAAAACTGTTTCGTAAGAAAGCTTAGTTTATGTGGTACTCAACCCAGTTAAAATCAGGTTTTTTATGGAAAAAATAATTCTTGTCCCGTCTGGTCTTGGTCTCAACCCTCTTTATGAAGGGCACATACCGGGCACATTCCGTGCGCCAGCAGTTCTCATGCACCACGGACTCGATAAAATGTTTCCCTCTTGTAACTTTGTTACTGTTCCCTGCCCTGAATACAGTCCTGAATGTGAGCCAGGTACTGATATCCTGAACGGTCACAAGCTCAGACAACTTAATCTACGATTGGCTGATGAAGTAGAGGCGGCGCATCATCGCAACTTAAAGCCCGTTGTTATCGGAGGCGACTGCGCCATCCTGCCCGGAGCCTTGCTGGGCAGCAGGCGTCAGTTAGGGCAACTTGCACTTGTGCATATTGACGGCCACAGCGATTTCCGTCATCCCGGCAACTGGAAGCGAGAACCAGGAGCACGACCAGGCGCTGCGGCCGGAATGGATTTGGCACTCGTTACCGGTCGGGGAGAGCCATTACTGACTGCATGGCCCGGTATCGAAGGATCCCTGGTTCAGGATGACGCAGTGATTCAGCTGGGAGAGCGTGAGTCGCTCCTTGAAGATTATGAATGGCCTGACATTGTTGGCACTGATATCCGGCGTATAACTATTTTTGACGCGCTTAAGTTGCCTGATCATGATCTCATCAATGTGATATTCGAGCGGCTCAACCTTTTTCCTGAAATGCCCTACTGGATTCATCTTGATATGGATGTCCTGGACAGTTCTGAAATGTCTGCAGTTGATTGTCCCGGCAATCCCGGTTTGTCTTCTGAAACACTTGTAAATCTCTGTCGCGAACTTTTCAGAAATATGCGCTGCTGTGGCATCACAGTGACCATTTATGATCCTGATTTAGATCATGAAGGGACAGCAGCAAAGCTCATTTTGGACATGCTCAGTAGCATAACTAACGGTATCTGACCCAATTACAATCAATGCGATTACTACGTCCGTTTCTCGCTAATAGCGGACATCCGCCTTTTTCAGCAGGCAGTTTTTTACCAGAAGCGGAACTTGCTTACATTGCTATGTCAGTTTGCTGGGAGCAGGTCAGATAGGTTTTTATGACCTTTTCAGACAGGGTCGTATCAGGATTAATTTCTGATACTGACAGGCGTGGTTTTTTACATCATTGAACGTCAGACTCCATCAACCAGGGAGGATGAATCCTCTCTTTTTTATTACGTCAGCTGCACCCAGTGGCACGCCACCTGATGGCCGGGGCGCATTTCGCGAAGTTCCGGAATTTCTGTGCGGCAGCGTACTGTTGCCTGCGGGCAGCGAGAAGAGAAGCGACAGCCAGAGGGCGGGCGCGAAGGATCCGGAATTTCCCCCTGCACCACCGGCACGGATAAGCTTCCAGGGGCAAGCGTCGGCACCGCCGCCAGCAGCGCCTGGGTGTAGGGGTGAAGCGGCTGGCTGAACAGCGCATCGCGGCTGGCAGTTTCCACCAGTTTCCCCAGATACATAACTGCCACGTCATCACACAAATGCTCCACGACACCGAGATCGTGAGAGATGAACAGGAAGGTGACGCCATGGTCATCACGCAAATCGGAAAACAGGTTAATGATTTGCGCCTGAATAGAGACATCCAGCGCCGAGATGGGTTCGTCGGCAATAATAAAATCCGGGTTGAGAATCAGCGCTCTGGCGATGCCGATACGCTGGCGCTGGCCGCCGGAAAACTCATGGGGAAAGCGATTGTAATGCTGCGGCGCCAGTCCACAGATTTTCATTACCTCCAGCACTTTGTCGCGCAGTTCTTCTTTGCTGCACAGCGTGTGTTCCAGCATTGCTTCCCCAATTGCATCACCTATTCGAATGCGTGGATTCAGCGAGCTGTAAGGATCCTGAAATACCAACTGGATTTTCGGGCGCAGCGCGCGCATCTGTTTCGGCGTCAGATCCTGCAACTCCTGACCACGATACTTCACGCTACCTGCCGTTTTGTCATAAAGCCCCAGCAGCGTGCGTCCTACGGTGGTTTTACCGCTACCGGATTCGCCCACCAGGCCAAAAATAGTGCCAGGTCGAATGTTAAAACTGACGCCGTCCACAGCGCGTAGCTGTCCGGTTTTCTGACCAAAAATCCCGTCGCGTAGCGAGAAATGCTTTTTCAACTCGTCCACTTCAATAACATATTGCTGGCTCATGCGATAGGCTCCGCTAACTCACTGTGAATACATGCGGCTTGCCGCGTATGCCCGATCAGCGGCGGAATGACCGCGTGGCACTGCGCGGTTCTACGTTCGCAGCGATCATAGAACGCGCAGTACGGCGGCAGTTCGGCCAGGTCAGGCACCTGTCCGGGAATGGAGTAGAGGCGGCGTCGGCGCTCGCCCGGAACAGGGCGCGATGCGATAAGCCCTTTGGTATAAGGGTGCAGTGGGTTGTGTAGCACATCGGCAGTCGGGCCTTGCTCAACGATGCGCCCGGCGTACATCACCACGACATGTTCCGCCATCTGCGCGATAACCCCCAAATCGTGAGTGATCAGCATCAGCGCCATCTGCTGCGCCCGCGCCTGGTCGCGCAGTAAGCGTAGGATTTGCGCCTGCACGGTGACATCCAGCGCCGTGGTTGGCTCGTCGGCAATCAGCAGCTTCGGCTGGCAGCTTAACGCCATGGCAATCATGATGCGCTGCAACATGCCGCCGGAAAGCTGATGCGGATAGCAACCCATCAGACTCTCCGCACGCCCGAGTCCGACATCGGTGATCAGTTGCGTGGCGTGCGTCCAGGCCGCTTTTGGTGTTTCGCCGCGATGGCGTATCAGCGGTTCACAAAGCTGCTCGCCAATGGTCAGCACCGGATTGAGCGCTGTCATCGGCTCCTGAAAGATCATCGCTAATTGATTACCACGCAGATCGGCCATTTTCGACGGCTTCAGGGCAAGCAGATCGGTGCCCTCAAAGCGGATTTCTCCGCCGTCGATACGCGCAACCTGCGGCGGTAACAGTCCCATCAGCGACATGGCGGTAACGCTTTTGCCGCAGCCAGATTCACCAACAACGCCAATGGTTTGCCCTGCCTGAATGGTAAAGGAGACATCCTGTACAGCGCGCACACGCCCCTGCTCGCTGGCGAAGGAGATGGATAAGTTATTAAAGGTAATTAGCGGCTCGCTCATTTCAGGCTCCGTTTCATCTTCGGATCCAGCGCATCGCGCAGGCCATCGCCCAGCACATTAATGGCGATGACGGTCAGAAAAATGGCAATGCCCGGCGGCATCCACAGCCATGGGCGACGCTGAAAGTCGATCAGGCTGTTGGCCGCGTCCATCATATTGCCCCATGAGGGCGTTGGCGGTACGACGCCAAGGCCGAGGTAGCTAAGCGCGGATTCCATCAGGATGGCGTTGGCCACCGCCATGGTCGCCATCACCACCAGAATGGGTATGGTGTTCGGCAACAGATGACCGAACAGGCGGCGGCGCGAAGAGAGGCCCAGGACCTGCGTCGCCAGCATAAAATCACGTTCGCGCAGTGACAGGATTTGCCCGCGCACCAGCCGCGCCAGCTTCGGCCACTCCAGCAAGCTAAGCATCACTACTACCATGTAGATGCGCGAATCAGACGAAAAATCCAGCTCAGACAACATCGCTCCGGCAACAATCAGCAGCGGCAGGCTGGGGATCGTCATCACCAGATCCGCCATGCGCATAATCAGTTTGTCCGTCCAGCCGCCGGCATAGCCGGATACCGCACCCAGCAGGTAGCCCAGAGCCACCGAAAGTAGCATGGTCATCAGGCCAATAATCAGCGAGATACGACCGGCAAGCAGCAGGCGGGTATAAATATCGCGGCCAAGAAAATCGGTGCCCAGCCAGTGTTCTGCGCCAGGCGGTTTGTTGATCATCAGCGCATCGGTGGCGTCATCTTTCCACGGCGACCACACCGGGCCCAGCACGCACCAGATGGTCATGATTACCAGCAGAACCAGGCACAGCATCGACAGATGATTGTGGCGCAGCGCTTTCCACGCCTGGTGCCACGGAGAAGGTGTGGCCTGCGCCATCGCCGGAATTACCGCCTTGCGTAAGCGGCGATTCGTAGAGAAAAGGGAACCGAACAT
Source organism: Pantoea sp. 18059 (assembly GCF_902706165.1). NCBI lineage: Bacteria > Pseudomonadati > Pseudomonadota > Gammaproteobacteria > Enterobacterales > Erwiniaceae > Pantoea > Pantoea sp. 18059. Next base: position 444,981 of record NZ_CACSJS010000003.1, on the reverse strand, counting down.
CACGACCTCACGCGAATGCGCGGGTCGGCCCACGCGTACAATATATCGGCAATCAGGTTGCCCACAATGGTTAATACCGCAAGAAACAGGGTGAACCCCATCAGCACCGGATAATCGCGGGCGGCCAGAGAATCAATATGAATATGCCCTGCGCCCGGCCAGTTAAACACCTTTTCGGTGATGATCGCGCCGGAAAACAACCCCGGCAGCTCAAAACCTAACAGGGTGATGATTGGCAGCAACGCATTGCGCAGCGCGTGTTTAAGGATCACTGTACGTTCGCGCAACCCTTTAGCACGCGCGGTGCGGATAAAATCCATCTTGACTACGTCAAGCATGCTGGCACGGAAATAGCGCGTCAGGCTGCCCGCCTGCAACATCACCAGCGCCATGACCGGTAACACCAGATGCGCCGCAACCTGCATCACCCACACCCAGCCGTTATCGTCGCTGCCGGTGTTGGTCATGCCGCCCACTGGCAACCAGTGCAGATCGACTGCGAACCACTTAATAAGCAACAGGCAGAGAAAGAAGGTCGGGAAAGACATGGCAGCAAACACCGACACGCTCACCAGATGATCGAACAGCGAATTGGGTTTCAGCGCCGAGGCAATGCCCACCGCAAGCCCGATGCTCCAGTAAAACACCAGCGCAACGCTTGCCAGCAGGAACGAGTTCCAGATGTACTGGTTAAGTAGCTGACTCACCGGAATTTGGTATTGCAGCGAGAACCCCAAATCGCCGCGCAGCAACTGGCCGAGCCAATGCAGATAGCGGGTAAGGATCGGTTGATCGAGTCCATAAATAGCTTTCAGTTCGGCGGCGCGGGCAGCGGTGAGGGTAATGTTACCGTCGATAAAGTCGCCTGGCGTTTTCGCGAAAAGCATAAAAATAATCAGTGATGCGAGCAGCAGCATTGGCAGGGTTTGCAGCAGTCGCCTGAGGATAAAATTTCGCATAGCTTTCTCATGACAACTGCCGGGAGACCCGGCAGTTGTTACTGTTATTTAATGATTTTCACATCCGGCAGGCTACCGGTCAGCCCGTTGTAGATATCCGGTTTAAAGCCGGTGACGCGGGCACTACTGGCCGACAAAATCTCGCGGTTACCCAGCAGAATCACCGGCGGATCGTCCGCCAGCACTTTATACAGCTGGTGATAAATTGGTTTGCGTTTTTCCACATCCAGCACAGCATTACCTTCGTTGATCAGCTTATCAACCTGCGGATTGTTATAGCCGGACTCTTTCGCTTCCGTGCTGTAGTAATCCCACACGCCATCATGTGGATCGTTGAGTGTGCTGGTGCTGAAAGAGGCCAGGTCATAGTTACCGGCTTTACGCTGTGCCATGAGGGCGTTGAAATCCACCACCTGCGGCTTCAACAGCACGCCAATCTGCTGCCAGTTCTCTTTGGCGATGGGGATCAGCGCATCATTCAGCACTTTCTTGCTCACCAGCAGCGTCAACTCCAGACGTTTACCGTCCTTCACGCGGATTCCATCAGGCCCCGGTTTCCAGCCCGCTTCATCAAGAAGTTTCTTCGCCTGTGCCGGGTCAAATTTGTATGGATTCACGCCATCTGTGTTATACGCCCATGAAATCGGGGCAATAGGTTCAATTGCCACTTTTCCATAGCCCTGATAAACCACATCAATCAACTTCTGGCGGTCGAGACCATAAATCAGCGCCTGTCGCACTTTCACGTCCTGCAACGCCGGGCGACGTACGTTGAATTCCACTTTGCTGTAGTCACTGGAGCCAAACAGGTTGATATTGGCGAAGCCCAGCATTTTCAGTTGTTCGATATCATCAGGGCGAGAAGTAAACGAGTCGTAATCGGTTTCGCCGGTCTGGAACAACTGGAAGTTAGTGGACGGGTTGGTTACGCGGTAGATAAAGCGCGGCGTCGGTGGTGTGCCACGGTAAAAATGGGTATTGGCGTGGAAACGAATCTCCTGGCCCGGAATATATTTGTCATAGACATACGGTCCGTTGCCCAGCGGTTTACCGTGCAACATGCGCAGATAGTCGAGATTGCCGCGCTGATACCCTTTCCCATAATACGCTTTCGACAACACCGGGCCGCCAATTTTCGCCAGCGTTGTCGCGCCAGGCTGCCCGGTGGTGACCTGTAATGTCAGCGGGTCGATCACTTTCAGGCCACTGACGCTATCAGCTTTTCCGGCTTTATACTCCGCGCCGCCCACAATGTTGGCGAGGGTGATGTCAGTATCGCCATCATATTTCGGGTCATGCAGCACGGTCAGGGTAAACGCCACATCTTCGGCGGTGAGGGGCGAGCCGTCGCTGAAAGTCAGGTGTGGGCGCAGCTTAATGGTATAGACATTGTTATCCTGACTAACGCTCCAGCTTTCGGCCAGGCCTGGCACCAGCTTACCGTGGCTATCCCAGTCAATCAGACGTGAGAAAATCACGTTGGTGACGTTTTCGTCCCAGCCGTTAACAAAGAAATAAGGGTTAAAAATACCCTGCGGTTCAGAGATACCAGCCACCACAGTGTCTTTACGCAGCTTAGCCACTGCCGGAATCTGGCTGGCATCGGTGGCTGGTGTAATGCCCTCTTTTAAGGATACATCGGCGAAAGAGGCTGAAGAGAAAGCCACCATACTGCTGAGTAACGCGATTTTAAGCGCCAGAGTAAAACGCGTGGGTTTTGTTTTTATGCTTTTCAGTAGGATGGACAAAATGGCTCCCTCATCAAATGTTTGTATGGAATTTACAAATCATGACGAAAGATAAAAGCCGCACCGCCCCCTGTCTAACAACGAAACAATCTGGCTTATAGCAAATTATCATTAGTAGATTTATAAGAAAGCAATGCTTAATTTCATCTAAAGAAGATGAGACATTACGCGGGGCAGTCGAAGAGTTCTGATATCGTAAGGGGTTTGACAATCAATAATGTGAAAAACCACGGCACAGCGCGCCATTGTTTGTCGAACAGGCGCTTGCGCTTGTCAGGCGCGATATCAAATCCCGTATATCTGATGCGGATCTTCGTCAGCATGGAATCAGCCCGGAGCGGATGCGGCGCTGGTTCCTGCAACAGCACGGCATCACTTTTCAGGCCTTCCAGCGAATGCAGCGGGTAAATATTGCCCTGCAGGAGCTGAAAAGCGGACGTGCGGCGACTGACGTAGCACTGGACAATGGCTACGAATCCCTGAGTGGGTTTGGTTACATCTACAAGCGGCTCACTGGCGCAGCTCCCTCTCAGATTATAGTCATTCACTGGTTTACCACTACACTGGGCCTATGTTTGTCTGTGCCAAAGAGCAGGAGAGAGTGTGCCTGCTGGAGTTTACCGATCACCGAATGTCAGAGACGGAATTTCACGATATCCAGCGTTAACTTAACGCCAGGATTGTCACAGGTGAAAATAGTCATACCCGACAAACATGAAAGAAATCAGAGTTAAATGAGTCAATACAGAATGCTTGCTGTATGAAACAGTCTTTTTCCGATCCTGTTACTTTTTACATGCAGTTTTAAGGTATTTGAAATCCCCACGTCCGCTCCTGGCTCACAGCGGCCGCTCATTTTTGTGACCAGTGATGATGCCGACACCAGTCGGCTTCATGGGCTGATCTAACTGCTACTACCTCACCCCGTGGCCCTTGCGCTTCCGGACTATCAGCCGGCTCTTCCTGTTGGCCAGCAACCAGTCGGCAGCAATTGCCAATATGTAACTCACCTGAAAACCCGTTTGAATCGAGCCTCTCCACTCATTTGCATTTTTCAACCCTCCGGCGTCATTCTCCCCCTCCTTCAGCTATGCCTCCGCTGAAAGATCGTATCAAGCATGAAGGTCACCAAAAAATTAACCTAACAAGCGTTAGACCGGTGTTGACGTGTGTTGATTTGCCCGCTAATGTTTGCCTACCTAACGTTAGTTAGATACTTAACCATCAACCTGTAGGATCGACCATGACTGCTAAACTTCAGCTTTTTACATCACCTTCGGCCTTTCCTAATCCACAGCGCCTGCGGCTTTTCATGCACGAAAAGGGCATCGCTGACCAGTTTGCCGAGACCATCTATGACATGTCCCCTGGAGGAGAGCAGCGTGGCTGGCGACATTTGAATATGAATCCGTGGGGCGAAACGCCTACCCTTGAACTGGCTGACGGGAGTTATATTTCTGAAACGGCTGCCATCGTTCGCTATCTTGATCAGGAGTATCCGGGCCGCAAGATTATGGGAGAAACAGCACTGGAACAGGGGCTGGATAATATGTGGGATAACCGGGTGTGGGTGCATATCCTGTACCGCATCGTTACAGCGTTCCACGTGTTGCACACCGGCCTCGGCTTCAGGCTGGAATTGACCAAAAATGAGGCCTGGGGAGAACACTGCCGTAAAGAAGCTTTGGCTCACGCCGCGCTGGTTAATCGCCATCTGTCAGACGGCCGCGAATGGCTGCTCGGCGGCGATGCCCCGACCTTCTCGGATATTACTCTGGCAACCGCGATCGCCTTCTCGAAATTCCCGGTCAATGCCACTCCACTGGACGAGCGTTTTGAGTTCTTAGATGCGTACTGGCAGCGCTGGACAAAACGTTCTGCCTTCCAGGCGGCCTACGCCGATCGCAACAGCGGCATTCCTGAGCTGGATTCGCCAGCCCGGTAATAGCACCACTCGATGTAAACTCCGGTACGCCGGGTTCGTTATCTACTGACTTTCCCGGTGACCAGAGTGCTTATGATGGCGTCGGCTGTCGATGTTACTTGCTAAACCATGATGCAATGACGTCTGCCTGAGCACCCTGGATGCATTGAACTTACTGTTTTCCATGGCAATCACCCTGTCACCCGATAAGCGTTTGCTGTAAATTAGCGTTCTCTATTTAAGAGATCATCCCAATACCAAAGGCATCAAGATGAGCGTCAACACCAGGGAAGCCATTTTGCAGGCGGCCAGGAAAATTGCCCAATCTCAGGGCTATAACGGTTTGAATTTCCGCGACCTCGCGCAGGATGTGGGTATCAAAGCGGCGAGTATTTACTACTATTTTCCAGGCAAAGCCGAGTTGGGTATTGCCGTTGCCAGACGATACTGGGAGGACGGTGCGCTCGCACTCGAGATGATCGAATCAGAAAGCCCATCACCCATTGACGCGCTGCGTCGCTTTCCTGAAATCTTCCGAAGATCACTTGAGGCCGAAAATCGTCTCTGCCTGGGCAGTTTCATGGGCGCTGAAAAAGATACCTTACCTCCTGAAATGAATGCAGAAATACAGAAGTTTGCTGATGTGAACATTGCATGGCTGAACAAACTGCTGGTGGCTGCGAAGGTGTGCGATTCAGGTGAGAGTGAATCCAGAGCACGTGCAATTTTCACGGCCATTGCCGGTGCCCAGCTTATCGCCAGAAGTCGCTCAGATATCTCGCTTTTTGATTTACTGGTGGATTCATACCGCGCCTTCGGACCTCTGCCAGAATAGCAACTGCCCGCAATCCGATTCAGCGAATGGGCGATTTTCTGCACGCGCGCCCAATGCGGCGCGGCGTCCGGTAGCGTATGCGCTTTTCCACTCAGGAACTCACCCCTTTGAATCAATGCGCGACGGGCCAGGGTAAAAGTATTTCGCCGTGTCTCATCATCACCTGCAATAAAGGAGTGAAACCTTGGTTCAGGAAAGCGTTTATTTCAGCGGTTAAGGCAGCTAACAATCCACAATTTGCTGTCCGACTGCGGTTTCTTTAGCGGCTTCTGGCCAATAGTCGTGGCAATCAGCTTATCATCAACCGTAAGCGTCCCCTGCTCGGTCACCCGATAATCTTTACGCTTCTTACCTTTCAGCAACGCGGGTGATGCGGTACCCCTGAGAGTACAGCAGTAAAGCCTGCCTGCGGGGATCGCGTTCGTCGGGGGCGGATGTCATGTTCACGCAGCCCAAATACGGCCGCGACACTATTTGATCATAAGAATGCGGCAGATTGCGCAGAGTTCCCCCCTCGCCTTTGATTTACGCTGTTATATCCTGGAAAAGATGTTTACATTTGTTCAGCAAAATTATCGGCCGCTCAGCAGAGCGTCACTGACCGACACGCGGATTGATCGCAGGGAAGAACAGCCGTTAACTTCATCATCAAAGTCATACCGCAAACAGAGGCAGGGAAAGAATGAGGGAGCTTGCACCCGATGGCATCACCGGGATGCCGTCACGGACGGCAGAGTATCTTTGTCGCCAGATCGCACGCCTGCTGAAAGGAGGAAGCCTGACCCCGGAGACCTGCCAGCGTATCTTTGCTTTCTGTGGAATCAGACCTTCAGATGCTCAGTGGCGTCAGTTTCTTATCCCGGTTCTTTCCTGTCTGGGATTACTGTCTCTGGTTGCCGGAGCGGTGTTCTTTATTGCCTGGAACTGGGCCTGGCTGCCGAAAATGGCGAAATTTGCCCTGGCCGAGCTGTTGATCGTCGCGCTGGCGGTGATTGTCTGGTGGCGCTGGTACAGCACGCTGGCACGCAACGCATTACTGGCGACAGGGTTAAGCTTCGGTGCCCTTTTTGCGCTGTATGGACAGATTTATCAGACCGGTGCTGACAGCTGGGAGCTATTCCGGGCCTGGTTATACGTTCTTCTGCCGCTGGCGCTGATTGCACGGCAAAACAGCCTTTGGTTTTGCAGCTGGCTGGTCGCTAATCTGGCGTTCCAGCTCTATTACAACACCCTGCCGTCGTCACTGCTGGATCTGGCCGCGTCTGACAGTTTAACCAGGCTCCCGACCGCTGTGCTCTACGGATATCTGGCGTTGCTGGCAGCCTGCCTGATTGTCAGGGAAGCGCTGGCGTGGCGCGCGATAACGCATCATCCCGAGAGCTGGCTGGCAAGCCGCTGGTTCTCGCGAGTCATGGCGGGATTTTTACTGCTTCAGCTGACCGCCATTGTGGCCGGGAACCTCTCTGACTGGGGTGGCGGTGACCACCTTCCTAATATCACCGGCGGTTGGGTGATCACCCTGCTGGCAGGTTATTACCTGTACCGTTACCGCTATCCGGATCTCTGCATGCTGACGCTGGGCATCGCCAGCCTGACCGTGGTTGGCTGTGCGCTAATCATGCAGTTATTTCTTTTAGCCTACGATACGGGTGATCTGTTTTTGACCGGCATCCTGATGGCGTTCTGGGTGGCGGTAAATGGTTCAATTCTGCTGAAGTGGCAACGCAAACTGGTTGAAAAGGGGCCAATCGATCTGGTTCCGGCCAGGCTGACCTTACTGACAGACACTTTGCGTCAGCAGGGTTTGCTGAGCGCCTCGCAGGTTGAGGAAATTAAGCAGCGCGGTCACGCATCCGACCTGCCCTGGTATCTGAGGCTGGCGCTAAGCGTTGGGGGCTGGGTGGCAGCGATCATCATTCTGTTACTGATGATACTGATGCTCTATGCCACTGATCTGCTGGAAGACCCGAATGCTGCCACCCTTATTATTCCTTCGCTGCTGCTTGCCGCCATTGCGCGTGGCCTGTTAAGCAGTCAGCGTGACGGTAAACATCACCTCGGGCTGGCATGGGCGATTGCGGCAACGTGCGGGCTGATAACCGGTGTTCTGCTGCAAATTCAGAGCAATGATGCCAGCTTTATTATGCTGAGTTCACTGACTGCCTTGCCGATCCTGGCCGCAATGGCGATGGCGATGCCCGACCGCACTTATCGGTTTATGGCCATCACTGCCCTGACCTTTTTCCTGGTGCTGGCGGGCTACTCTCTGGCCCGGATCTGCCTGTCTCCGATGGCTGCACGACTTGCTGTGTCCGTACTGGTGGCGGCGGTTATATTTTTGTGGATGTGGACTGTCAGTCATCAGTTGAGGTTACAGGCAGGGCCGTATGCTGACGCGGTACATCCTCTGCTGTATGGCATCCCGTGTGGTCTGATGTTGCTGAGTTTCCTTGGGATAAACGCGGCTTATCTCACGGATTTCCTCTGGTCAGCATCGCAATTTTCCACGCTTCAGTCTGGGACAGGCACAGGGATCGCGGCTGGCTTAGTGCTGAGTGCACTCAGTCAGAAAAGACACAGCAAGCCGCTGTTTTCGATTATCACGCTGCCCGCTGCACTTATCTGCGGGGCTGCCGCCCTCTATGCACCGGGTATAGGGCTGGGATTGTGGTTAATTCTGATGGCACGTTATCAGGGAAGTCTGGGGTTGCTGGTGGCCAGTGGCGGTTTCATGGTGCTGTATGTCATTGGCTGGTATTACTTCCTGGAGGTAATTCTGCTGCAGAAATCCCTGCTGCTGCTGGTCAGCGGTCTGGTTTTACTGGGGCTGGCATGGGGAGTCAAAAAAGTATTACCCGCACAAATCGGAGGTGCCAGTGAGAATGCATAAACAGGGCCGATGGCTGGCTGGCGCTGTGATAGCGCTGGCGCTGATAGCCGTCAATATCAGTATCTGGCAAAAAGAGCAGTTGCTGAAGCAAGGCGCGGTCATGATTTTACCTCTTGCCCCGGTTGACCCGCGATCCCTGATGCAGGGTGATTATATGGCGCTGAACTATGCCCTCACCCGCCCACTGGAACTGGCGTTGTATCAACAGGCTGAGTCCTGTGGCGCGACCCTGTCAGCGCCATGCCTGCCCACCAGCGGAACCCTGATTGTTGACCTCGATGCGCAGCGTCATGCGACTCAGGCCCGTTTTGATCAGGGTGAACCTCTGCAGCCGAATCAGCTACGGGTAAAATACCATCAACATTATGGCTCGTTGACCGTCGGTACTAACGCTTATTTCTTTCAGGAAGGTCATGCCGACAGATTCGCCCAGGCGCGTTACGGGGCATTTCGGGTGGGAAGCGATGGCACAGCACTCCTGACGGATCTGCTTGATGAGCAGGGTAAGGTGATTCAGCCTTAAGGATGCGAGACGCTCACTGACCTGCCCCAAAAACCTGACAGGCGGCCTTAATGTCCTTATTGCCGGATGCCCGTCACAGGTCAGCAAAAGGATGCTGTGCCGGATGCCTGTTTTGCGATCAAGCCTCGTGCCGAAAATTTAAGCGAGTAAGCTGCATCAATATAGCTGCTCAGACATAGAGAAAATCATGACGAACATTATTGACGACAACTGGATTAGGGTATCTGTGATATCAGCAATATTTAGTAGTTTCGTGGGTTCATTACTGGTTTTAACCTATCTTTCCTTGGGAAAAAGCAATACACCCGTAGTGGGTTTAATTTTTACTTATTTTTTCATCGTTATGGTGAGTATTATTGGCACCACGATGGGCTCAATGATAATCGGCATGCCATTAGCGATGATTTCAAAGCGATTTTATCCTGACGCTGCCCTGAAGGGGAGCTTTTTTATCGTGTGCTCTGCGCTCTTCATGTGGCTGGTTGTACTGGCATGGCCTGTTATCAGGATATGTGAAACGCCTTATTCGGATATTTTGCTTTTAAGCCCCTATGCTTTCTGTTCAGCTGCCGCACTTGCTTATCTGGTTTACTGGGATTAATGCGTATTATATCAATCAGGATCGGTGCAGTAGGACCGTTAATGAAAAGAGCTAATGGTATCATTTTTCAGCCAGACATATGGAAACAGGTGAGTCCAGGGTGTCGGAATCCCCATGTTTTCCAGCCCCCCTGTGAGCAGTTTTAATTACAGACTCATCTGGATATTAATTAGATAATTTTTACGTGACAACACGTGATCACATTTTGCCTGCCAGATAATCATGGATTCTGCTCGAAATACTGTTTATCCATCTCGACAAGTTTCTTTTGTAATCCTGCCTCCCCTTCAACCACTTCGTAAAATTTACTGTGAGTATAAAGATAAATACGCTCGGATGACGCAAACATAAACATGTCTGGTGAAGCCATATTTGAAAAGCGACTGATCACTTCAGGCTGTAAAAAGATGACATCATTCCCGATGTGACCAATCACTCCGCGCCCCCAGTTTCCCGCACGAAAAAAGGTATCTGGATTGCTATATCCCGTGCATCTGGTGAGCCCATGCTCCGGACAGGAGACAACAGAAAGAAGATGAAATTTACTCAGATCTAAATCACCAACATTATAGCCACCGACATAGGTTGAGCCATTACTTTTGAAGACATTGTAAATACGCCATTTATCATCCTTTCCAAATGGAAAAACAACCTGGAAATCTTCCGGGTTAACCTCTTTTATCTTCTCGCTCCGGAAATATACAGACGATTCATCTTGCGCGTAGCTCGCTAATTGTTCCGATTGCCAGTATGGCCGGGTAGTCTTAACGTAATCAACCGGTCGAAACGCAGAGGAGTATTTAGCCACTAAATAAAGATCGCGCTTTTCTATTTTATTGACCTGCATGGGCTTTGCTGTTAAGCAACCCCAGGAAGTGATGTTATAAATTAAACCTGAAGTATCGCCCGTCCCAGTAATGCAGGGAGAGTGTTCGTAATTAATTTTACTCACCCAGTAAATATTGTTCTTAATGGATACATAGTTACTGAAAACAGGCCGTATATCATTTGAACATTGCTGACTTACCTGAAATAAGTTATCTCTCTCACCACTCTGGTTAAATTTACCATGAACAGATTCGCTACAGACATTAAGGACAGGCCTGCCACGCACATCGCTTTGCATTGGCCGACTTGCATCGAAAATATATTTTAAGAAAATAAAAATCAGAAACACTCCAGTAATTAACCCTATCCTGACAAAGATACTATGGTTTGACTTCATGTGTTATTCCCTTTAACCGCTATCCTGGTATCACATCAGATAGTGCAGACCGAAGGTAAACGGCAAGCGCGCCGCCTGGCATGAACGCTATTCAACATAATTAATGCTTTTCCGGGATCATGCATTCTGCAGCATAGCCCGCATTTAATTTTATATCTGCCCACATAACACTGTTTCTCTGGGGTACGGAGCGTAAATCTTCAGTGTAATCATTTTCTCATCTTCCCATGCTTACTTGCCTGGTGGCGCAGGTTTAAAAACCCCGGTGTGCTGGGCACGGCTAATGAACCCGGTTTACAGACATAAATAGATGATGAGTTTTAGCGGACACATTATATTTTGCCTGGTATAGAGGTCAGGCCTGTGGTTGCTTACCACCCTATCGACTTGCACTGACTGAATTCAGTTTTTGGAACAATGAGCGCCATATGGTTTTCTGCCATGCACTGTTTAAAAACCTGCTCTTTGTAACGGCCCGCCTGTAAACCCAGCATGGTGCTGGACCGTTCCGCTGCGTTATTTTCAATGTAAGAGCCACAATTTTCTTTGAACTCCTGAGGATTATCACTATAAGACATCGACCATTTCAGCTGAGCTTCAACTGAATCATCTGATTGATGCTGGGGGACGGCTTTTACTGGTTCCAGGCCAGAATAGAGTGGATTGCCGAGTAATTTCTGTGCAAAGCGTTGATTTTCTGCAGTTAAACGTCCGGTTTTACACATCTGCAGATAGATCTGCGAAAGCCGTTGCTCCTCAGCATCGGCAGCATGGGTGCATTCCTCCAGGACTTGTTCATTAGTCTTAGCCGGTTTTTTATCTGTGGATCTCCAGTAACTATTTTTAAAGTCCGGTACCGTGCCTTCAGTGGTGCCAAAAGGGCAAAGTGCACTGGCGCAACCCAGTAAAAACATGGGCACACACGTCAACGTCAGAACACGTAACAGGGAAAACGCTTTAAGACTGCTTTTGTTCATTTTATTTTCACTTTAGTCAGCTGCGGACATGGGGTCTGAGCAATGTCATTATTTTTAATGTTCCGCTTTTCGCTCATAGCGGAAATTAGCCTGACGTCAGTCTTCCCTATACCAGCAGCGTAGGTTCGCACGCCATTAGAGAATAGCTACGCTGGGCACTCGTATGCGCTTAACTGGCAATCTTAATTGCGGAAAATGGCCAGGGAAGAAAATCCGCCCCGGCCATCTGATTTAAGCCAGTTGTAAGTGAAGATTATGTTGCATCAGGATATCAGCCAGCGAACCTTCATGGCTGGCAGAGGCATTGTGATACAGGTCGTACTGCTGACCGTTACTAATACGCTGCCCATCCTCGCTCCAGACGCCGCCTTCAATGTTACTTAGCGTAACCACATTGCCGTCCGCGTCTTTTATCATCGGCGCCTCACTCGCATTGTCGTTCATTGGCAACGGCTCTTTTTGCCCCAGATTGACGCTATTACTGCTGAAAGCGCCCAGATTAATGACCTCAGCGTTGCCTGATCTCAGCCCAAGCGTGGCAAAATCAAACGCCTCATGCGCACCATTCAGCTGAAACGAATCGTCATCGGCAGCACCGTTCAGGCTGGTGTGCAGATTTGAATATAAAAGCGAGAGCGTTTCACTGTTTACTGTTTCAGAGAGATGGAGATTGTCAGCCATATCAGGATGAAGAGACGCGTGCTCCAGTGTGATAGCACTATGGCTTTCCGAATTGCTGCCATCTTCTGTGTTGCTGCTGATCACAGTTGTGGCATTGATCAGGTTGTCCTGCGCTGCGGTTGCAATACTCAGCTTCGGTTGCGGCTCGGCCATATAAAGCTCGACGTTTTGCGAAACGTGGTTAACGTTTCCGGCAGCATCACGAATAGTTGCGGTTATCCTGTGCTCGCCCGGTTCAGGCGTGAGTGCGTCCAGCGTTTCAAGCTGCACGGCCCACGTGCCTTTGCTGGTCACACTGGTTTGCCACTGGTGGTCGCCAGGCCTGACAGTAACAATATCACCGGCTTCACCCGTACCTGATACATGCTGATCATGGCTGGAGGCAAGGTTGATTTGCTGCCCCTCTGTGAGGTGAGTAAAAGCGATTTTGGGTGCGCAGACATCCACCTGATAGCTGGTCGTTATCGTAGCCGTATGGCCAGCCGCGTCGCTAGCAGTCACGACAATGTCATGCTGCCCCTTGCCGAAACCTGTTTTCATCGTCCCCGGCGCCAGTGGCAGGCTCCAGTGACCATCGTCGCTTACTGCCGCATTGTGATCTTTACCACCAATAATCACCGATACCGTCTGACCGCTGCCGGTGACGCCCGTTGTGCCGGTCAGCATCGAGCCCTCTTTTTTCTCCGCACGGTTCAGCCAGCCGTCACCAAATGGCGTATCAATTTCAGGTGCAGGCTGACCTGGAATATCGACCACTGGCGTAGTATTGCTTCCATCGGTGGGATTATCGGGGGTGACCGGTGGCAACGGATCGCCGCTGTTATCACTGACCGGAGAAGTCAGATCCGCTGTGACGTAACCACTCTGTTCAAACCAGTTTCCGGCGCCATCCAGCACGCCAAACGACAGGAAGTTGCCGCCCTGGGAAAGCTCCGACGCGCTGATTTCCGCGCGCCAGCTGCCATCTGCCTCTACCACGGCATAATTCCAGTGGAAGGTATCAGAAACCTGCACCGCAAAAGTCTTAAGCGGCAGCGGCGCTTCAAGCGTGCCGCTGATAACGTACCAGGTCTGACCGTCATGCTGTACCGCATCCGCCAGCGTGATGTCGTTAACGGTGACTTTCGGGTTGCTGCTGTTGTAGTGGGTAATCAGCAGCAGATTCTGGCTGAGGCTGGTACTGTTTCCATTCAGATCCGTTGCACTGACCTGAATGGTATAGTTGCCATCCTTGATAGTTTTCACGTCGCTGTCAGAGAGCTGAACCTGCCACTGATTCTGATAGACACTGCCCTGCCAGGTTCTGCCGTCAAGGGTCAGTTCAACCGGCGTGCCGGAGGGAAGATGAGCGGCGGTGCCGGTGAAGATAATCCCGTATATCCCCTCCTGGTAACTGACCGCATTGTCGCCGGTGATCGGATCAAGGGTCAGCTGCGGCAACGCCTCAGTAGCGAAGATTTGCACACCTGCTGAGGCATAACCTTTGTTGCCCGCTTCGTCGGTTGTTTCAGCAATGGCACGGTAGCTCCCTTCCTCCATTCCCTGCAGCGTTTCCGCGGGAACTGAGAACTGCCACTGGCCATTTTGATCGACGATGCCGCTCCAGTGGGAGACCCCAAAACTAACCTCAATCGTGCTGCCGGCTTCGCCTCTGCCGGAGATCATCAGCGGGCTGCTGATTTCATGACTGTCGATCACCCCGTCCCCTGCCAGTGTATTAATCGTGACAAGAGGATCCTGCGTATCGGTAATAAACGTCGTCTCCGTGATACCGGACTGGCCCCAGCGATCGGTGGCGGTCAGCGTAACGGAATGACTCCCCTCGGCTAAATCTGCTTCCATCAGCTGCCCGGTGGAGAGTGAGACAAGCCAGTTGCCCAGACTGTCCACAGCGCCCGCATAGTGAACACCATCTATGGTCAGATCGATCTTCTGGCCCGCCCCGGTCACACCAGTGGAGCCGCTCAGCGTAACAGGCTCGAAGCGTTCATGTGCGTTCATAAACCCGTCGACAAACGGCGTGTCTATAGTCGGCTGTGGCGGGATAGCGTCTGATGGCGGTGCTGACGCCTCTACGGTAATGACTTTGTTTGCGGTGGTCGTACCGCCAACGCTGTTTTCAAAGGTTACGCTGATGTGGTTAGACCCTACCGGCAGCACCTGCAGATCGGCAGACGGCAGGGTAACACTCCAGCTGCCGTCAGCGGCCGGCGTTGTGGTATAGGTCTGACCGTTCAGCATTATGGTCAGCGTGCTCTCTGCGGCGAGGTTCGCTGTGGTGCCGCTGAACGTCTGTGGGGAGAGCTTCTCCTCAGCGCTTAACACGCCGTCACCAGTAAAACTGTTAATGGTTAAAGAAGGGGGCGTGCTGACAGGCGGAATCGGCGTGCCACCATCGGCGGGTGGCGTGTTGCCACCATCCGTTGGATTGTCATCGATAACCGGCGGAACCCCATTGCCGCCTTCAACGGGCGTAATAAGGTCGGCTGTGACATTGCCACTCTGCTCAAACCAGTTTCCGGCACCGTCCAGCACGCCAAACGACAGGAAGTTGCCGCCCTGGGAAAGCTCCGACGCGCTGATTTCCGCGCGCCAGCTGCCATCTGCCTCTACCACGGCATAATTCCAGTGGAAGGTATCAGAAACCTGCACCGCAAAAGTCTTAAGCGGCAGCGGCGCTTCAAGCGTGCCGCTGATAACGTACCAGGTCTGACCGTCATGCTGTACCGCATCCGCCAGCGTGATGTCGTTAACGGTGACTTTTGGGTTGCTGCTGTTGTAGTGGGTAATCAGCAGCAGATTCTGGCTGAGGCTGGTACTGTTTCCATTCAGATCCGTTGCACTGACCTGAATGGTGTGGTTGCCGTCCTTGATAGTTTTCACGTCGCTGTCAGAGAGCTGAACCTGCCACTGATCCTGGTAGACGCTGCCCTGCCAGGTTCTGCCGTCAAGGGTCAGTTCAACCGGCGTGCCGGAGGGGAGATGGGCGGCGGAGCCGGTGAAGATAATCCCGTATATCCCCTCCTGGTAACTGACCGCATTGTCGCCGGTAACCGGATCAAGAGTCAGCGCCGGTAATGGAATGGCGCTGGCCTTCATAGCGTCGGAGGTGGCGAGGGCATCTGAAGCTGTTGCTGACTCAACCTGGGGCGTAAGCGTTAAGGTTGAATCAGCTTCGCTGGTCGTCGCCCTCAGGGCGACAGCTGCTCCGTTTAACGGCGTGCCTGACGGGATCAGAATCTGGCTTTGGGAAGACTCTACCACTGATAACGCGGGATCTGACTCTGAACTGGCAGGGAATGGCATTGGAGATGTTGCAGAAGCTGGAGATTGCCAGACAGGTGTCAGCGTGGTGACAGTCTGAGCATCGCCGGAAACGTCTGTGCTGAACTGTGCCTCCTGAAATAAACTTCCCTGCTGGAAAAGCATTTTACTCTGCTGGCCTGCAACCTCAGTAAAGAAATTCTGATAGCGAAGCGTATCGCTCTCGTGCAGGTTAAGAATGAGATCGTCACCCTGTTTCTGAAAAGAAGAAATCTGAGAAGGTGAGCTTTGCAGCGTGATAAGAGCGGGTTCGCTCAGAATAGATTGTGATTTTCCTTCAGTGGACTGAGACAATGGGTGACCGCTTTTCAGCGATATGACCGTGGCGCGGCCCGTTCCTGAAAATGCCATGGAAATCTCCTTATATACCAGTTATTAAGTAGGCAATGCCATTGGAAATAAAGCGACGCTTTACTTATTTCAGGCACGCAACGGCCAGAGCCAATAAAGGTGCTGAGGCAGAGCCGGCACTCAACGCATTAAACGCAATTCGTAGCAACAATAAAGGGCATAACCACAGCCAGATTAAATATTCGGTTTTGAAAACAGATTATTTCTGCTGGCAAAATAAAAAGTACCATTCTTTGCAAGAGTCCGGGCATCGGCTCAATTAACCTTTACTGACTTCAACGACGTATTGTCAGGAAAAAGTGAATAGTTGATGCTGGATAGACATAAGCTAAACTTCGTTTTCATGTCTGGCTACCAGGTAAAATCTGGAAATGTCCCCTGTTAATAGCAGATGCTTCCTGATGATTTAACTGCCCTGCTGTCTCAGTTTAGTAACAACTTCCCCATCCCTGTAAGAGCAATGATGATGCTATTGCACCATTTTAAGTGGCAGGTGGGAAATTGCATTACCGATATACGTGTCCGCTTTATGCTAAAAGCGGACACTTTAATTTAAACAGGAATAAGTCAGCGTCAATCCTTATTAATCAGGTAACGACTGAACCAGTTACTTCACCACCGGGTTCTTTTTAAGTGAAAGCATGTTCATAAACTCTTCATCCAGATGCAGGTGTTGCCGGACAAGTTCAGGTGGTGTACTGGCGAGCCACTGGTTAAGCGAAATATCGGCATAGTAATCACTTTTAAAAAGTTCTAGAAAACGCAGTGGTCCCTTACCGGTATTTTCGATGTAGTGTCCCATAGCAAAAGGAACATATCCCACATCGCCGGCGCGGTAGTCAAAAGTCCTTGCCTGACCGGATGATGCAAAGACCCCCATCCGCCCCTCTCCTTCAAGGTAATACTGCCATTCATCATTGTTAGGATGCCAGTGCAGCTCGCGCAGTCCGCCTGGCTCAATTTCTACCAGTGCGGCAGCAATCGTTTTTGAAACCGGAAAATTGGATGAATCCGTAATCCTGACGGTTCCTCCCGGCGCGCGTACCGGATCCTGAGCCAGCATCTTGTGGGTAAAGCGGATTTTCGACTTCACCCCGCCTTTTATACTGTCTGATACCAGGCTGCCCGGAACGTTGCCGGCAAAAATGTACTCATCATCAGGTGAAGGCAGGTGAGAAAATGAAGATACCGGAACCCTGAAGTTTTTGGCGAGAATTTCCGGGGGAATATGCCTGAACCAGTCTGACAGCAGAAAAGTGCTATCCTCATCAAAATTTCCGTCGTCAAAAGCCAGTAAAAATTCACAGCCGTCGGGACCGAGACCCTGAATCGAATGGGGAATACCGGGCGGAAAATACCATAGGTCACCTGCAGCGATATCATCAACAAACCATCCTCCGCTGGCGTCAAAAGCGGTAATCCGCGCGTTGCCATAAGTCATGTAAGCCCACTCCCCCTCTTTATGCCAGTGCAGTTCGCGAATACCTCCGGCATTGAGGCGCATGTCCACACCCGCAATCGTCGTAGATATGCCCAGCTCCCGCTGCGTCACCTGACGCGTCCAGCCACCGCTTCCCTTGCGTACGTGCGCATCACTGAAAGAAAAGTGAAGGTTTGGCAGCGTTCCGCTGTCGGTAACGGGCGGATTTACGATGTCCGGACTTTCAGCCTCACGAATAGGGTCATGTGGTCCGGGATCTCGTCCTCCGCTCCCTGCCGGAAACGTCTTTACGCCGTTGTCATGTGCCATGGCCTGACCCGCCGCAAGCGCGACCGTTCCTCCTGCCGCAAAAGCCATAAAATGTCTTCTTGTCAGTGTTTTCATATTCATCCCTCTTAAGAATATTTTATAAACGGTATTATTTTTGTTACCGCCATAAAGTTATAAACGGGCTGAATGCGGAGGGAAAAACAACTTTGTAACACTGTGGAAAGAGTGCAGTTTTCACGCAAATAGTAAAGATAATTGAATGTATTAAGAAAGATTAATGTTGTTTAATCAACGTATAGTTATAAAGGGATTATCCTGTGCTTAAGCGCACTAATCGTCAATTAATGTGGGTCTTTTTGATTTTCATTTACCCGGTGATCGGTAACTGCTGATAAGAATTTTTACGAATTGAGGGGTTTAACGAGGCCTGAGCCTTTGATGCGTGAGCTTTCACGCACGTACTCAGATAGACGAGGCGCATATGCAGGGCCGCTCTGTTACGCCTGATTAAGCCCGAAGCATAAAGTCCCCTTCTCGCTCATAGCGGACATAGATAAATCCGCCCTGGATCACCTATTTCAGTCACTATCACTGGCACTGTTGAAACCGGAGATCAAAGTCACCCCCGATTTACTACGCTGGTTACAAGACAACATTCAGAAGCCGTTCAGCGCTCAGCGTCCAAACATGCCCTTTAGTTTTTGCTTCATGCTCCGAACATAGAATGGCGTAAACTGCGACCTGATATGTGAATCCAGACCTTTGTCGTTCTGGCCAAGGCGCATCAGATCCACCGCCTGCCCATCCGGAGAGGTATCCGCTGCGACAAGACCCGCACCACGCATCACCTCTTGCACATCACCGCTCATTTCCACCCCCACCAGATAATGCGGTTTATCATCGACTGACGGGTCGTGCATTAAAACCAGGAATGCACGGCTGACCCCGGGACATTTTGCAAACCAGGCTGATAACTCTTTCAGAAGCCTGTCCGGAACAACGGCAGGTACTCCCACTAATACCTGTGTTTCTTCCTCAACCACCCTTGTCTGCGGCAGGCGACCCGTTCCTTCCGCCAGCATGGCTTCTATTTCTTCCGGCACAAACTCCTTTCCGTAATCCGACCTGGGATTAAGAAACACACCCTCTCCCCGCGTCATTTCAAAAAAGGCTCTGGCAGGCAACTTCATGTATTTACTTTCCTGGCTGATGGCGCGCTGCAGGGTGGCAAGCGAGCTGAATACCGGAATGACAGGCGTTCCATCCGGTTTTTCCCAGTGCTGAATCGAGATATTCTCACCCGCCTTTAGTTCGACCTCACCATCACCCGTTGCCCCTCCGGAACTACCCAGGACGTAAAGAGATGAATCTAACAGTACCCGGTAAAACTCAGGTCGTTCTGCTGGATGATCGGCCGCCAGTTTTAAAGCAGTCTCCAGTATGATTTCCCTTTCGTCAGACATTTAACCACCTTAGGCAGGTTTGGATTAGGATCAATTTAACAAGGGTTTATGAGCATAATAGAGATAATTTCTACTCGCCAGATTCCTGCACGTACCGGGGGACTGCCTTTGAGGGCTCGTTATTGCGATTAAGGACATGCGTTTGAATGGGTAAATGGCAGAACAGGCACGATCTTTTCCGTTTTCCAGACGCTTCCCTTAAACTACACCGCACAGGCCTCAACTATTAAACTTACCTGACTAACATCCTGTTCTATAAACTCGTGAGTCAGAACCGTTACCAGCGTGTTCATCAGTGTCTTTTTTTAAAAATCATGTTCACGCTGACATGCCATACTGCTGCAGAGAACGATGTAGGTTCAGCTGTTCAAACCAGGAAATAAGATGTTTTTACCAGAAGTAAGATTCACAAAAATCTTAACTCACTTCACATTCCTGACATGAGTCGTCAGCTGTTTATTTCTCTGGATGGGCCCAAGGGAACCGGTAAAACCACCCTGCTGGAGTCCATTACGCAAGTGCTAAGAGCAGATAACAGGAAGGTGATCCGACTTAGCGAGCAAAAAAGCGATCCCTTCAGGTCGGAAACAATGGCGCTGGTTAACAGGCTCGCCAGAAATCCCTCAGTGGATCTTGAACGGAAAATTTGTGAACGTTTTGCCGTTAGCCGTGCCTGGATTTCACAGAATGTACTCACTAAACAGCCCGGGAACTGCATTATCCTGATGGATCGCTGGTATCCGTCTGATGCCGCGTTTCGGCGGATGGTGCCCTTTGCAGAGATTTTGCAGCGAAACATTAAGCTCAATGTGCGAGCGCCAGATCTGCATGTCGGGGTGGTCACGGCACCTGAGATTTCATGGGAACGAGCCGCGGCACGATCGCGTGGGCTGGGGAGTACAGTGATTCACCGGCTGGAAGAGCATGTCGCTTGCACCAGAGCGTTCGAGCAGGAGATGACCAACCACGGCTGGTTTTTATGTCGCAATGAAGGAACCGTAGAAGAGGCAACGATGCAGGTCATTGCTGAAATCTATAAAACGCTTTGATGCCGTGCATGCATTGGTTTAAGGGGCTGATTCTCACTCGAAATTGCCAGTTAACAGCGTGACCTTTTCCCTTTCGCTCTCCCCTGCTCGCGCTTTATGAATACCGCTTTGCAGATCACTGGTTTCGGTCTTTGACACCAGCAAATAAAACACATAACAGTCGCGTTATCATCTCTTCTTCGAAAATTCGTGCCACCTTTGGTTGTTAACTCAAAAATCATCCACCTGAATTTTACTTGTCTGAAATCAACAATAATCAGATTACCGCTGGCACAGATATCCCGCTTTAACTTATAAAATTGCTTTATTTTTCATATAAGGGCACAGGGAATTGCGCTACGCATCGATACCATTTAATCACAATCAACTGGGCTGGCCTGCGGGTGAGCATTGTTTTACGCCGCAGCCCATGCTGCGAGAGGATATCACTGCCGACTGGGTTATCGTCGGCGCGGGATTTTCAGGTATTGCCTTTGCGCGCCGCCTGGCTGAAATCAATCCTGGCCTGAAAATTATCATCGTCGACGCGCACAGCACACGGGAAAGCGCATCGGCACGTAATTCCGGGTTTGTTATCGGTCTGCCTCATAATATTGGCAGTTCGACCGCTGAATTAAAAAAGGCCAACGCTTACCGTAACCTGCTTCAGGAAGGCATTCGTCAGCTGGAGCAGGTTATTTCTCAGCATCATCTTCATTGCGACTGGGAACAGGTCGGTAAATATCACTGCCAGGCTGAACGTGGCAGTGATCGTATTTTAAAAGAGTACGCCAGCCAGCTCGATTTAATGGATGAGCCATGGCAGATGTCAGACAGCGAGGAGCTTTACCTTAAACTCGGCACGCGCTTTTACAGCAAAGGGATATACACACCTGGCTGTGTGCTGGTTAATCCGGCGCAGTTGATCTCCGGGCTAAACCACTATTTACCTGAAAATATTCAACGCTTCGATAATACGCCAGTGCTGGGGATTCGCTACGGCAGCATGGCTGAAGTGCTGACACCGTTTGGCATCATCAAAACGCCAAAGGTGATGCTGGCCACCAACGCATTATCGCCAGAGTTGCGGCCAGGACTTTCGCGTCAGGCAGCAATGGCGACCTTCGCCAGCATTACCGATCCGCTGACCGATGAACAACTGGCTACCCTGCCCCCCATGCAGAGCTGGGGGCTTACGCCGGTTAATGCGATTGCCGGTGCAACCTTCCGTTTTACCTCAGACCGCCGTTTCCTGATTCGCCAGCACGTGATACCCGCACTCAGCGGTCAGGTAAATGCCGCAGAGACCTGGCAGGCAACCCAGCTGCATCAGCGCTTATTTCATAAAGTCTATCCGACCCTCGGCAGCGTAAAGCTAACCCACACCTGGTCCGGCACCATCAGCGTTACGCGAAACGGCGCGCCTGAATGGGGGATGCTGAACAAATTTATCTGTACGGCGGGTGGCTGTAACGGCGCAGGCGTTTCAAAACAGACCGTAGCGGGCAGTCTGCTGGCTGATTACATGATGAAACAGGACAACCCGCATATCGCGGATATGCTGTCGCTGGGCAAGGCCAGTTTCATGCCGCCATCGCCGGCGCTGGATATCGGCATAAAACTGTCACTGATGAAAGAGCGTTATCTGGGCCGTAAAGAGGTCTGATAATCCGTAACTGTAATGGTCGATACACGGGATATTGCTGAAGTGGCGGCAATTGAACTGATAAGGCGCGACCAGGCCAGCGAAGAATTACCGGTCGAAACGCTCAATCTCGTGGGGCCGGATACGCTCAACGGAGAAGAGGCAGCAGCAGTTTGGCAACAAATTCTGGGCCGTCCGGTAATTTATGGTGGAGATAATCCGGATGCATTCGAAGCCAATATGGCGGAGTTTATGCCGCGCTGGATGGCGTATGAAATGCGGCTGATGGCTGAACGTTACGTCAGTGATGGGATGCTTCCACAGGAGGGCGACCGGGAACGTCTGGTCACCCTGCCTGGCCGCCCACTGCATACCTATCGTGACTTTATTACCGCACTCGCCGGAGAGTAATCTGGATCTCTCAGGCTTAAGGACAAGCCTGTAGAGCAATGCTGCGCATGCTAACTATTACGATGCACCACTTTCAGTTGGGGAATTCAGCGGCTCATAGATTGTACTGAGCAGTATCAACAGGTACTGACACAATTTATTCTGTGAGTGCCTGTTCTTATCTTCGGCGACAGCTGCTCTCTGGCGTCTCAATTATCTCACGCCCCTATCTTATCCTTTTCAGCATCTTCACCGTAAAAGTGTGAACCCGACCACATAATAGAAAAGTTAACCGCACAAACTGTAGCAAAAGGTTAATTTTTACTTAACATTCACAATTATGAACCCTTTCTTTCCCAGGCACCTGTCATGCTCAGACTATCATCAAGTGAATGTTTTACAGTGGTAATTTCTATGATCATAGTCATTAGCTTCTTCTACCTGTGGTTCACAGCACATGAATTTTATTAATTATCACTAATCAATTCAGAAATAATCTGTATTGGCTCAATTTTTTCAAGGTTACGGAATACCTTTATGCCACGATTCACAATCAGTCAGCCCGTGATGCACCGCGTTACGTTTATTATATTATTCTCAATTTATATCTCGGTTTTTCTCAATCTCGCCTTTTACCGGCAGGCATATTCACTTATACCGCTAAATGAGCTTAAAAATATTCTTTTTTTGTTCTCCATGCCCCTTGTGGCTTTTAGCGTCATCAATATTGTGGTGACTATTGCCTCATTTCTCTGGCTGGACAGGATAACCATTGCACTATTTATCTTTGTCTCTGCCACGGCTCAGTACTTTATTCAGCACTATGGCATCATTCTTGACCGTTCAATGATCACCAACATGGTGGATACCACGCCAGCAGAAAGCATGGCGCTGCTGACGCCTAAGATGATAGTGGTAATATTTTTTACCGGCATTTTTATGGCTGTACTTGCCTTCTGGCCCGCGTTTAAAAAGTCGGTTCCGGTGTGGAAAGGAGTGCTTGAGCGCGCTTTAAGTCTGGTGATTTCTGTTGTGTTGATAGCCGTGATAGCCATGTTGTTTTATAAGGATTACGCCTCACTGTTTCGTAATAATCACGAGCTGGTGAAATCCCTGAGTCCGTCTAATTTTATTGCCGCCTCGCTCTCTTACTATAATCACCGCGAGCGGGCGAATCTTCCCCTGGTGAAAATAGGCGAAGATGCGCATCAACTCCCCCACATGCTGAACGGCCCTAAAAAAAACCTGACGATTCTGGTTGTGGGTGAAACGTCACGCGCCGCCAATTTTTCTCTGGGAGGTTATTCACGGCCAACCAATCCACTGCTGGCGGAAGATGACGTCGTCTATTTTCCTGACGTCTCCTCCTGTGGCACATCCACGGCGGTCTCCGTTCCCTGCATGTTTTCGAACATGCCGCGCAAGCACTACGATGATGCCCTGGCCAGTCATCAGGAGGGGCTACTGGATATTATTCAGCGTGCAGGGCTGAGTGTTTTATGGAATGAGAACGATGCGGGATGCAAAGGGGCCTGCGAAAGGATCCCTAATCAGGATATGACAGCCCTGAATCTTCCGGGAATGTGTATTAAAGGCGAGTGCTATGATGAGGTGCTTTTCCATGGTCTGGAGGAGTATATCAAACAGCTTCAGGGGAATGGTCTTATCGTGTTGCATACAATAGGCAGCCACGGGCCAACCTACAACCATCGTTACCCCCCGGCGTTCCGCAAATTCACGCCCACCTGTGAAACAAATCAGATTCAGGAGTGTTCTCAGGACCAGCTGATTAATACTTATGACAACACCATCCTGTATGCGGACTATATCGTCGACAAAGCGATTGAATTACTCAAAGCCCATCAGGACGAGTTTACGACAAGCCTGGTTTATCTTTCCGATCATGGTGAGTCGCTGGGAGAGAAAGGTGTCTATCTGCATGGCCTGCCCTATGCTATCGCGCCTGAAGCCCAGACTCGCGTGCCGCTGCTTATCTGGCTTTCGCCCGATTACCAGCAGCGTTATGCCGTGGACTACAAGTGCCTGAGCCAGCAAGCCACCACGCAAAAATATTCTCAGGACAACCTTTTCTCAACCATGCTGGGCATTACAGGTGTTCAGACCCGGGAATATGTCAGTTCTGACGATATAGTGGCGTCATGCAGAAATAAGTCGGGTCAAAAATGAGAGTGATAAAGCCCCGGAACGGGGCTTTAATCTGACAGGACGATATCTGAATAATCAGAAGGGCCGGGTGATAAACCATTGGCCGTCGATTATCACAGTCAGGTTTGCTCAGAGATTTCTCTCACCTGAACGACACAGTGTGGCTGCTATCTGATATTGATTAAAGCGAACCCGAGCCAAGCCTCACCGGCATCGTGATCGTGATCGTGACAAGTCCAGCAAGGAATGCAAAACTCAGTGAAATATTCAGTCACCTTAGCCAGATCATCAACGCAGACAGATTATTCTTCCCAGGAAATTTAAACCGGCCAGTTTATGGCACGGTTATTTTCAATAATATCCTGATGAGAGGGTGCATCACCCAGCGTCGCGAAACTGGCATAAAGCTGTGGCAACCGAGCCTGACCTTCTCCCTTTCTGGCCAACGCCAGAGCTCGCAGCATCACGGGCGCTTCCCAGTCACAGCAGTAACAAGGTGTGCAGGGCTGCTGACGCCATGATTCAGCGATAGTCCCAGAGAACACAGGATCAAAACCGGTGTCGTTAACCAGTGACATGGCCGTCTGCACTGCTTCAGGATGATCTCCCGCTACGGCAACCGCCAGACGACCCCGACTTCCCTGCGGCTGGCCCAGATCGGCGAGCGAGTCGGCAAGGATATTATTAAAAGCTTTAACCACAGGGTGTCCGATTTGCTCCTGAACCCATTCGCTTTCAGTCTGCCCATTATCCAGTGCAGTAATCGGTGCGTCACGCAGGCCAGGATAGTAATTGCTGGTGTCGATCACCGGGACATGGGGTGGCAGGTGATCGAAAAGCCCATCAGGCAGGCTGCTAAGTGCCGGAAGCGGAATGGAGAGAATCACGGCTTCGACGTCTGTAACCGCTCCCCTGATGTCTGTGGGTTCTGCATTAATTTCACCCGCAAAAACACGCACGCCATCAACTCCGCGTGAATTAGCGATTTTTACCTTGTGCCCCGCTTCACTGAGCTTCCGTGCCAGGGTGCCACCGATATTACCTGTGCCAATTACGCCGATTTTCATATTTCGCTCCTGATTCTGTGTTGAAGTGAGATACCCTATATATTCACTGAATAAACAACAAGAACCGACAAAATAGTGGGTTACTAACCTGAAGGTAAGTATGGAAAGAGACTGGCGTTGTGATATTCCGGAGCAGCGACTGGTGTGGGCTAAGGCTACCACCGAAGCGCTGAAGATTATTGAAGGTAAATGGAAGACAATTATTATCTGTCAGCTTTTCGCCGCTAAAGGCCCGCTGCGCTTTTCCGAGCTGGAGCGCCGGATTGAGGGCGTAAATCAAAAAATGCTGATCCAGCAGCTTAAGCAACTGGAACAGGATGGCATCGTGACTCGCACGGTTTATCCCGAAGTCCCTCCGCGTGTTGAGTACTCACTTACCGATCTGGGAAAAGCGCTTGGGCCATCAATGACTGCTCTGATTGAATGGGCCTTCCTGCGTCGTGAAACGCTGGGGCTTGATGGCGCCTGAAGCTCGCATTTCAACCTAGTTATACCGATGTGGCTGAGCGCAGGGCGTGGCTGTTCAGGCCAAGACTGGCGTAACGAGAAAGAAACTCCAGCCGATGGTGGATTATGTCGTTTCTGGCTGGTCCCGATGATCCCGTAACAGCGCTTGCGGATAATTCGGAACCGGCCAGCCCGGTTACATCGCCATGTGCTGGGCGGATTTCAGATGCTGTTCTACAACAGGGGTATGCGCGTCGGCCAGCGCCTTCACATCCGGATCCTTTATCTTCGTCGCGTCACTCTTCAGCGTCGACAGCACCATCTTATGATCCATTATTCCGGCATTTTCCATATACATTTTGTCAAAGGCACCGCCGCTCTGCTTTTCCAGCTTGTCGGCCATGGCCTTATGTTTAGCGTCTGGCGCAGTCGGTAATGTCACCTCTTTTTGCTTAGCAACCGCCTGAACTTTTGTCAGGGCACTGCCATGATCTTCGACCATCTTCTGTGCAAAGGTTTTAACTTCTGCGCTTTGTGTTTTGTTCAGCGCAATTTTGGCGGCGGCAATTTCATTGAGATTGGCCTGCGCCATATCCTTCAGTGCTTTTTCATCACCAGGGCTGAGCTTGTCACTCTTTACGGTCTGCGGTGTATTCCCGCCCTGCGGGGCGCTTGTCTGCGTCTCAGCCTGTACGGTGGCAGTGCTGCACAGAGCGACGACGGCTGATATAGCCAGCCATCCTTTATAGCTTTTATTATTTTTCATTTTGTAATCCTGAATATTATGGGAAAACCGATATCAGAAAAGTTCTGCTCAAAATTACCTGCTCCGTCTCATGAGTCGACATGGTTTCTGTCTCGCTTAAGGTACCTTATGTAGCAGAGTTATTAAGCGTTGTAGTCATGTCAGGTAATCGCAAGTATAAACAATGCATTGCAGCAGCATAAAAATAACGAAAATGTATTCCGCCTCGCTTAAAGCCGAAAATTTATCTATTGTTAGCAAGGGTTTCAGCATAAAATTTATACGAAATATCAAAACACCGTACAGCTTTTGTTTGATTACTTTGAGATAATTCTTAAGGTTGCTATGTGGTTGTCGGCCTTTTAATGCTGGGTAATAACTAACAGGTGACATAATAATGTGAAGAGGTTGAGCTCATGTTACCTCCTTACATCGCTTTATATTTTCTGGTTCAGATTACTGAATAATATTAAGGAAAGATCACATGCTCAAATCTCGCGCTTTAAAAGCCGCATTTGCGGTGGTGATATCTTGTACCGTGCTTGCTGCGCCCGTTTTCGCAAATCCGGGCAACGGCAACGGTGGTGGCGGTCAGGGTAATGGTAATAGCGGAAACCCGGGTAATAACGGCAAAAGCGGAGAGCACGGAAACAAGGGGCATGGTAATGCGGGTCCGAAAGAAAAACATGGAAATCGTAAGAACGCTGGACGGCCCGATCACGTCGAGTCAGATATCAACTACTCTCTTGCACGTAAACTTGCCGTCAATTATGGCCTTGTCGGCTATCAGTCTTTGCCGCCAGGAATAGCTAAAAAAGTTGCGCGTGGTAAACCTTTGCCTCCGGGTATCGCCAAAAAAAGTTTGCCAGCATCAATGCTAAATGAGCTGCCCTATTACCCTGGTTACGAATGGCGAGCCGTCGGAGATAATCTTGTGCTGATAGCCCTGAGCACCGCTGTCGTGACCGCCGTAATTAATGGGGTTTTCGATTAACCTTCAAAACTTTTTCGAACGAATTTACTTTCCTGGTGGAGCGCCAGTAACACGCTTAAATGCTTTTCTGAAGGCGCTCAGACTCATATCCCAGCGCGGCAGACATGCCTGAAATCGTCTCGCCTGAATTTTGCAGACGATCGCTGGCGAGTAGCATCCTCCATTGCGTCAGATATTCTATGGGAGTAATTCCAACCGTCTGACCAAAATGTTTTGCAAATGCAGCGCGGGACATCCCTGTATGTGATGCCAGCTTATTTAACGTCCGGCATGTCATCGCAGCGCCCGTCTCCGGTGTAAAGTACCTGACAGGCAGATTGCCACTCATGCTTTATGCACTCTGTGACAGGCTCCGTTGGTCCCGTTGATCGGGAATGCGCGCAATCACCTTAATTTCAAAATCAAATCCCGCCAGCCACGTCACACCCACCGCTGTCCAGTTAGGATAAGGAGGCTGCGGAAAAACGCGCTGCTTTATCTGCATGATGGTTTCGAACTGATGCTCCGGATCGGTGTGAAATGTGGTGACATCGATCAGATCGTCAAAGGTACACCCTGCCGCAGCGAGCGTGGCTGCCAGATTCTCAAATGCCCGTTCTACCTGAGCAGCAAAATCGGGCTCCGGCGTGCCGTCGGCACGGATGCCCACCTGACCAGAGACAAACAGCAGATCGCCTGAGCGGATAGCCGCTGAATAACCATGTTGCTCATAGAGAGCGTGACGATTAGCAGGAAAAATGGGTTCGCGGGTGATCATAGAATTTCCTCAATAGCCTTTAGCGGATTGCAGGATGCAGCGCACACGAGTTTGATTTAATATACGCGGCGTATGTCACATTAATCACACATACGCCGAGTATGTCAATTAATATACCTCGCGTATGTGAAAGGAGAGTGTATGGCCGCTAAACGTCGCGCTGAAACAATGGAAGAGAACCGGGCAAAACTGATTGCAGCAGCACGCACAGCCTTTGCCGAAAAAGGCTTTGCCGCCGCATCAATGGATGAACTGACGGCCAGCGTAGGTCTGACTCGCGGGGCGCTCTACCACAATTTTGGTGACAAAAAGGGGCTGCTTGCGGCGGTCGTCGCACAGGTTGATGGCGAAATGGCCCAGCAGGCTAAAGCGGCAGCGTCTGGGGTGAGCGATGCGTGGGAAAAGCTGGTGGCTGAAGGCATCGCCTACATCCGCATGGCAATGGATAACGAAGTACAACGTATTGTGCTGCGCGATGGCCCGGCTTTCCTGGGAGATCCCTCGCAATGGCCCAGCCAGAACAGCTGCCTGGAAGCCACGCGTGAAACGATTACCCGTCTTATCGACAGCGGGATAATGAAGCCGGTCGACGCCGATGCCGCCGCTCATCTGCTGAACAGCGCGGCGCTGAATGCCGCACTGTGGGTCGCTTCCAGCAGCGAGCCGGAAAAGGCGCTGCCAAAGATGATCGACGTGTTCACACAACTGGCAGGCGGCTTGCGCCATAGTGCGATTTAACCCTGAATGCTCACTGCTGCTTTCACTGATAGCCCTGAAGCTCTGAGTGCTGACGCCTGCATCTCTTTCAGGCGCGGTGCCGTTTTAATTCAGTGTGACAGCGGAATCAGGCCGCTCTCCTGATAGGTCGCAATCAGGTTATCAAAAATGGTTATATCCTGGCGCGTGCGGGCTATTAACTGCGCGCCGGCAACTGCGGTGTAGATTGCCAGCGCACGCTGCGCATTTTTCTCCGGGTTATCGGGCGACTTTTCGCAAAGGACCTCAGTCAGCCACTCGACGTTCGCATCGACAAAACACTGAACCTCACGCTTCACTTCCTCGGGCAGATCTTCATATTCCGCCGCCATAAAGCTGGAGAGACAGAGCCGGTTGGCATCTTCAAGCGACTTGCGGAAAATCTGCGGATAGCGCTGCAACGCCTCATCCGGTGAGGCACTTTGCTCGCGTATAGTCTTTAAATCCTCAGCCGTATCCTGCCAGTATCGGTTGGCAACCGCGGCCCCCAGATTGGCCTTACTGGCGAAGTGATAATAGATACTGGCATTCTTGATGCCTACCTCGTCAGCGATGCTGCGAAAATTAATCCCGTTATAGCCATGATTCTGGGCAGCACTTTTTGCTGCGGCCAGAATGGCTTCACGCGCGTTCAGGCTCATAACTCAGTTTTCCTTCAGGAGGTGGAGACGCATTATAAGGGGAAAATATTTACCTGCCAACTGGTAGACAGGGATTGACAGGAGAAAAGTTCGGCATCACAATCCACCTACCAATTGACAGGTAGGTAACTCAATCATGACTGATATCCACAATGCATCTGCAGTTCCGTCACTCCCCGCGATGAAGATTTATGACTGGTATGATGGCCCTTATCCTGCACGGGTCAGGATTGCCCTGGCGGAAAAGGGATTACTTTCTGAGGTCGAATTTATTCCGGTCAACCTGTGGAAAGGTGAGCATAAAAAACCTGAATTTTTAGCGATCAATTATTCAGGAACACTGCCGGTTCTAGCGCTGAATGACGGAACGCTGATCGCTGAATGCACCGCCATTACGCAATATCTCGATGTGCTGGATGAGAATCCGGTTCTGACTGGCGTCACGCCGGCAGAAAAAGGCGTTATCCATATGATGACCAAACGGGCTGAGATCGAATTTCTTGATGCGGTCAGCGTCTATTTCCATCATGCCACAGCAGGACTGGGGCCGGAGGTGGAGCTCTTTCAGAATCCGGAATGGGGTGCGAAGATGCGTGAAAAGGCCATCAGAGGGATGCACTACTTTGACGGCGTTTTACGCTCACAACCTTATGTCGCGGGCAATACATTTTCGATGGCGGATATCGCCGTAACCGGCGGAATGATTTTCGCGGCTTTGGTGAATCTTGCTGTTCCTGACGAGTGTCGCGCCCTGAAAGCGTGGTATGCAAAAATCCAGAGCCGCCCCAGCTATCAGCAATGGCAGGCAATGGTTGAAGCGGGCCGCCCTGCTGCTGCTGCATCGTCTCAGGACCGGGCGTAAGATCGCGCTGATCGTTCTGGATAACGTGGTCTGGCTGCTGTAAAAAACCCCGGATAATCTTCCGGGGTTTTGTTATCTCAAAACATGAAATTTTCGCGCGTCAGCCTTATCAGAATGCCAATTCAGCCTGCATTACGCTCAAAGTGGCTGTTCACAAAGGCGCGGCAGCGTGGCGAGATCGGATCGAGGAACACCTGTTCCGGCGAACCTGACTCCTCAATCATGCCCTGGTGCAGAAACACCGCTTTGTTCGACACGTCGCGCGCAAAGCCCATTTCATGGGTGACGATAATCATGGTACGTCCCTCTTCCGCCAGACTGCGGATCACCCGCAATACTTCGCCCACCAGCTCCGGATCCAGCGCGGAAGTTGGCTCATCGAACAGTATCGCTTTCGGCTGCTGCGCCAGCGCCCGTGCAATCGCCACACGCTGCTGCTGTCCGCCGGAAAGCTGCGACGGCCAGGCATCGCGTTTTGCATAGAGTCCCACTTTATGGAGCAGCGCTTCTGCTTCTTCAATCGCCTCTTTATGGCTGCGCTTCTGCACATGAACCGGCGCTTCAATGATGTTCTGCATCACCGTTTTATGCGGCCACAGGTTGAAGCTCTGAAATACAAAGCCGAGCTGCATTCGCATCAACTTGATGCGACGGCGCTGCTCGCGGCTCAGTTTTTCGTCGGCGTTATCCAGCGTAACGTTCACCTCGCCTACCGCAATTTCACCCGCCTGTGGTACTTCAAGAAACGGGATGCAGCGTAACAGCGTACTTTTGCCCGACCCACTGGCACCAATCAGCGATATCACATCGCCATCCTGCGCGGTCAGGCTGATGTCGTGCAGCACTTCGTGTCCCGCATAACTCTTTCTGAGATGACTCAGCATGATGGTAGGTGCGGTCATGAGCGTGCTCCAAAATAGTAAGGTGATAAGCGTCGTTCCAGCATCGATACGCCTTTGCTGACCAGCATGGTGAGTATCAGGTAGATCACCGCCGCGCTCAGGAACACCTCCAGCGCCCGGAAAGTGGAAGAGACTATCGAGTCGGCAATGCCGGTCATCTCCATCAGGCTGATAGTGCTGACCAGCGACGTTGCTTTGATCATCGAGATGATCTCATTGCTGTAGGCCGGCAATGCCTGTCGAATCGCAATCGGTAAGGTGATGCGGGTAAAGATTTTATACGACGACATGCCTGAGACTTTAGCGGCTTCCAGCGACTGCTGACTGACGGCACGCAGCCCGCCGCGCAGGATCTCCGAGGTATAGGCGGCATCATTGAGAATCAGCGCCAGTAAGCCGCACCAGTAGGGATCGCGCAGCAGCGGCCAGAACAAGCTTTCCCGCACCGCCGGTAAACTGCCCAGGCCGTAATAGACCATAAAGATCTGGATCAGCAGTGGCGTACCGCGAAACAGCCAGACGTAGAAGCGACAGAAAACGCTGCCGACACGCGTCATGCGCAGCAGGTTAAGCAGCAGCGCCAGCACGCCGCCGCCAAAGAGTGAGAGCAGCGCCAAGTTGATGGTCAGCGGCAATCCTTTCAGCAGCGCCAGCAGCGTCTGCTGTAAAAACATGATATCCACGTGGACTCCTTACCCCTTCACGCGCTGTTGACCGCGCATCGCAAACTTTTCCACGTAGCGGAAAACCATATCGGAACAGGTGGTGATAATCAGGTAGATCACCGCACCCACGCTGTAGAAGAAAAAGGACATCTGGGTGGAGTTGGCTGCGGTGGAGACCTGGTTCATCGTTTCCACCAGTCCGGTTACCGAGACCAGCGCCGACTCTTTGATCACCGATTGCCACTGGTTGCCCATGCCGGGCAGCGCAGTGCGTAATGCCTGCGGCACGATAATGCGGCGAAACATCATCAGCCGTCCCATGCCGGTCACGGTCGCCGCTTCCAGCGTTCCGCCGGGAATGGCGTAGAAAGCGCCACGGAATACCCCGCTCTGATAGGCACCGGAGATCAGCCCGATGGCAATCGCGCCCGCCACAAAGCCGTTCACATCGAAGGGTCCCTGGAAGCCCAGCGCGGTGCCCACGGTGGAGACCACCTGTCGTCCACCGAAGTAGAAGAGGTAGATCACCAGCAGTTCCGGCACGCCGCGAAACAGTGTGATATAGCCTGCGGCCAGTCGCCGCTGCCAGCGTGAACCGGCAATCTGCATCCAGCAAAGTACGCTGCCCAGCAACGCACCCAGCAGCCAGGCGCAGAGCGACACGCTGACGGTGACGGCGGCGGCATTAAGCAGCACGCCACCCCAGCCCTCATCCCCAAAGCCCAGTATCTGCCAGTCAATATTCATCAGCATCAGCGGTTACGCTTTAGGCGCGACATCTTCGCCAAACCATTTGATCGACAGTTTGCTCAGCGTCCCATCTTTGATCATGGAGTCCAGCGCCTGATTCAGCACCTGCTGCAGCTCACTGTTGCCTTTACGCAGACCAATCGCCGAGCCTGCGCCCAGCACGCCACCGGAGAAGCCATAACCGCTGCTGCTGATCGCCTCAGCATGTTTTTTCACAAAGGCGTTGAGGTTGGTACGAGACGCCATGACAGCATCCACCCGGCCATTCATCAGGTCGGCAAAGGTTTCAGGACCCGCCTGATAGGTGCGGATAGTGGCAACATCGCCCAGGTATTTCTGCAGGAAATCCGCCTGAATGGTGGCGACCTGCACCGCGATGGTTTTCCCTTTGAAGGTGGTTTTCAGATCGTCGATCGCTTTTTTCATGCCGGCGTCATCATCCGCCGTCACAATCGTACCGCTGCCTGGCAGCGTGGCCAGCGGGCTTTTTTTCGCAGTCACAAAGCTGGAGACACTGACGGTGTACTGATGGGTAAAATCGATCGCTTCAGCACGTTTTGGCGTTACGGTCACCGCATCGATCACCGCATCATATTTACCGTCGATAAGACCCGGGATCATGCCCGACCATTTCTGGGCGATGATTTCATATTTAAAGCCAGCACGTTTAGCCAGCTCCGCCACCATATCCGGCTCATAGCCGACGATTTTGCCGCTCGGGGTGGTCTGGTTGAACGGAGGATAAGCCGCTTCAGTCGCAAACTTCAGGGTGCCGAAATCTTTCGCCTGGCTGAACGCGGAAGTGGCGAGCAGTGCCACGGTCAGAGAAGCCGTGAACAGGCGGTTACGCATCATCATATAAACCTCATTTATTTATTATTAAGAGAGTAAATCAATTGCAAGGCGGGTCAGCGCCTGCGTCCCGGCGGTAATGCTGCGTTCGTCCGGCTGATAGTCGGAGTTATGCAGGTGATCGTCACGGCCCGGCGTGGCCGATCCAATATGAATCTGGCAGCCCGGTACCCGTTCCGTGAACAGTGAAAAATCTTCGGCTCCAAAGCTGGCGCTGGGCTGCGCGATGATAGGCTTATCAAACTGATGCGACAGAATCTGTTCCAGTGAATCGATCAGGCGATCGTCATTCATCAGAGGCGGCACGCCACGCTGGAAGTTAACCTCCACCCGTACGTTTTGCGCCAGCGCCACCCCTTCGCACATCCGTTTAAACGAGGTTTCCATAGCAGCGCGTACTTCCGGCGACTTAGTACGGATGGTGCCCTGAAACAGGCAGCTATCGGGAATGATATTGTGGGTGGTACCACCCTGAATGTGCCCGATGGTCAATACGGCGGAGTGAGCGGGATCGCGTTCACGCGAGATGAGGGTCTGTAGCTGGCTGATGAGATGCACGGTCGCAATGATCGGATCGGTGCCCATGTGAGGACGTGCCGCGTGGGTCGATACGCCATGCACCGTAACGTCGAATTCATCGCTGGAGGCAGTGCTGGCCCCGCGCGTCAGGGCGACTTCCCCCGCAGCCAGTTCAGGCTTGTTATGCAAGGTCACGGCCCAGTCGATGCCATCTGCCGCACCGTCCGCAATCATCGCCTCAGCGCCACTTTCTGGCGTCTCTTCCGCGGGCTGGAATATCAGCCGGACCCGGCCTTTGAGCTGCTGACGATAGTGCGGCAGGATCGTTGCGACACCCAGCATCGTTGCGGTGTGAATATCATGCCCACAGGCGTGCATTTTTCCGGGATAGCGGCTGGCAAACGGTAAACCGGTCTGCTCATGGATCGGCAACGCGTCCATGTCGGCGCGCAACAGCAGGGTCTTACCCGGCTCTGCACCGTCGATGTCCACCACAACACCGCTGCGGCCAACGCCGGTGCGGGGATTAAGTCCCAGCGCCTGCAGATAGTCTGTGACCAGACTGGCGGTGCGCAGCGTATCAAAGCCTAATTCCGGATGCGCATGGATATCACGTCGAATCGCCACTAACTGCGATTCAAGTTCATTAACTCTGGCTTTTATTTCCCCGGCCAGTCGTGCTTTTTCCTGATTCATAGCAGCCCCGGCAATATGCGATCGGCACTCTGCTGCCGACCGCTATTTTAATCTCATCCTGATGGCGGACGTTGATGACCGTTTATTTATTCACAGCACGCGACAGAAAGCAACGCGCAACAGCCTGCTCTACATACTTAAAAATCAATAAGATAGTGCTATTTATTGGAAAACTGTATGAGATAACAGCGGATCAGCAATAATATTAATAATCCGCCACACGACATTACTTTCCCTACTGTCACTGAGGTGATATTTCGCTTTTATCCGGAGAGGGAATAAAGAAGTCTGCCAGTATTTCCGCTAATTTCTCGGGTTGTTCGTCGGGAATAAAATGGCCGCAGTTGAGAACCGTTTTACTGCTTACCTGATGTGCTACGGTGCGCAGCGGGGTGGCCATATCGGGTATCGATCCCTGGTCGGCACTGACAGCCAGCAGCGGTAAAGCCAGTTTGCCTTTTAACGCGCGCTGTCGATTCTGCTCTGCCGACTGTGCAAAAGCGCGGTAAAAAGCCAGTCCGGCCCGCAAGGCCCCGGGCTGCTGAAAAACGCGCAGATATTCATGACGGGCCGCCGCATCTATGCAATGTGGATTGGCTGACTTACGGTTAAAAAACCAGTCGAGATAGATCGCCTCTCTGCCAGTGATCAGCGCTTCCGGTAAATCATCCACGCAGTGAAATCCAAAATGCCAGGTTTTCCAGGCGCTATCACCCACCATTGGCAGTAAGTCAGGCAGCGTGATACCGGGAATGCCGCCATCCAGCAGCGCGAGACGGCTAACCTTTTCGGGATGGCCTGCCGCCAGTGACCAGGCGACCCACGCCCCGATATCATGTCCGGCCAGATGAAAGCGTTCGATACCCAGCTGGTTCAGCAGCGCCAGTATGCGCTCTGCCACGCTGTCAGTGTCGTAACCACTGGCAGGAAAGTCAGAATCACCCTGCCCTGGCAGGTCGGGTGCGATCACCTGAAAGCGGCTGGCAAGCAAGGGAATAACCTCCCGCCAGGCATAACTGCTTTGCGGGAAACCCGCGAGCAGAACCACAGCCTCAGCGTGTTCACTGCCTGCGCTGAGGTAGTGCAGCCGCTGCGAGTCAATGTTAATAAAGTGGTGCTGGTAGAGTGGATATACGCGCATAAAACCTCCGGATAATAAGGAAACGATCGATTCCTTAATGTGTAAAAAATTTAGTCGAGTATCTTTAGCGCCAGGGGGATGATGCTGGCATCGGGCCGGGTCGCAGCAACTTTACCGGCGACCCGCATCCCCAGCACGATGCAAAGCATCAGCGAAGCGGTGGCCTCTCTGTCCAGTGCAGGATTGACCGAACCATCCTGCTGACCCAGGCTGATTATCTGCTGCAGATTCTGCTGGTTGCGTATCAGCGCCGCGCTGACGGCTCCGGCAAGTTCCTCATCCAGAGTTTGCAGCTCTAAGGCGCTGACAGCCACCAGACAGCCGCGCTCACCTTCTACATCGCGCACTGAATCCACATAAAAATTGAGTAGCGCCGCCAGTTGCTCACGGCCATTTTCACATTGCGCCAGCCGCGCGGCTAAACTGCTGTTACGCATTGAGAGATAGCGAGCAAAGACGTTTGCAAATAGCGTGCGCTTGTCGGTAAAAGCTTTATAGATGCTGCCTGTAGTGAGCTGCATAGCCTGGCCCAAATCGCCGATCGAGGTGGCGTGATAGCCCTTTTGCCGGAATACCAGCATTGCGCTGTCCAGTGCCGCATCGGTATCAAACGCCCGCGGTCGTCCCCGCTCTTTATAACGGTTATCGTTCATCGCAAACACCATTAGAGAATGATCATTTCCTTAAATGATAGACTGATTTGTCCGCCAGATAAAGGCTTTCTTATGCCTGGGGCTCGCCTGGAAATGGAACTTGCCCCTCACCATGACCTTCTCAGATAAAACACCGTTTCGACGGCGCGTGAAAGGCATAGGCCCAGACATGTTCGGCACGTCAGGCACGCCGTTTTAATCTCGCGTTATGTAATCAGGCCTATCTGAGCCACGTATTGCCGATCTTGAGCAGGAGCATGAATTTCAGGTTCAACTCAATGGAACGCTCTCTGGCAATATCCGTTTATCCGCAGGGGAGCATGCAGCTCAAACTCTCGTATGGCCGAAATTAAAACTTTTATCATTGGAAGTTCGTGAAGGAAGGAAAATCGTTACGTGTCAGAGTTGAAGGACAGGTCACGTTTAATTTTCTGTCAGAAAGAATCGATGCCGTATTATCGGGTTTTGGTATTGCCTGTGTTCCTGAAGATACGATCAGGGAGCATGTAAAATCCGGAAAGCTAATTCAGATTCTGCAGGATTGGTGCCCTGCATTTCCCGGTTATTATCTCTGTTATCCGAGCCGTAAACAGCACCCGGAATAGCGGGTCTGCAATTCGATGCAGACCCGCCTGAATCTTAACGGCCCACACGAGCCTGATGCTCAGGGGAGTAACGCTCGCCGACGATTTCTATCGTTTCAAGCGCCTCTTCTATCTGCCGCACGTCGTCCTGTGAAAGCGTGATGTCGGCAGCACCCAGGTTTTCATCCAGCCGGTGCAGTTTAGTAGTGCCGGGGATGGGAACAATCCACGATTTTTGTGCCAGCAACCATGCCAGTGCTATTTGTGCAGACGTAACCCCTTTTCCGACAGCCAGTTCACCCAGTAATGTGACCAGCTTTTCGTTGGCTTCAATTGCTTCAGCGGCAAAACGCGGCACCTTACTACGGAAATCGTCCCTGCCAAACGTCGTTCCTGACTTAATCGCGCCCGTCAGAAATCCTTTGCCTAATGGACTGAATGGCACAAAACCAATCCCCAACTCCTCCAGCAATGGCAGGATCTCCTGCTCGGGCTCGCGCCACCACATTGAGTATTCGCTTTGCAGTGCAGTAACAGGTTGTACGGTATGTGCACGACGAATGGTTTGTGCACCCGCTTCAGAAAGGCCGAAATGTTTGACCTTACCTTCTGAAATCAGGTCTTTCACGGTTCCCGCAACATCTTCGATAGGGACTTCCGGATCGACGCGGTGCTGATACAGCAAATCAATCACATCTGTTTTCAGACGACGCAACGAGCCTTCAACCGCTTTGCGAATATGTTCCGGGCGGCTGTTTAAAATCTGCTGTTTATTGTCCTCACCAAAGGTAAAACCAAATTTGGTAGCGATAACCACCCGGTCGCGTAAGGGTTGTAACGCTTCACCCACCACGTCTTCATTAAGATACGGGCCATAAACTTCGGCTGTATCGAAAAATGTCACCCCACGTTCAACCGCGGCGCGAATCAGCTCAACAGCCTGACGGGTGTCGGTCGCCGGACCATAGCCATGGCTCAGGCCCATACAGCCCAAACCCAGTACTGACACTTCAAGCCCTGATTTTCCGAGATAGCGTTTTTGCATTATTGAAAGCCTCTCCTGTTGCGTTTTAAACGTCAGGTTTGCGGCCAGTCAGCCACTCCACCATCGCCGGATCGCGATGAGAGAAGAATGCGCTGGTTGCGGAATCAAGCGCCGCAATTTGCAACATATCCTCAGAACTGCGTCCAAAAACGAGGATATTGATGTTCTCTACCATTTTTGAGTTTTACAGTGGGCATGGCGTTATCCTTCAGCCGTTGTGTGTGAAAAGCATAACGTAAAGTGATTAATTGGATTAAGTAGGGTAATTAGCCAGGGCTTATTACTTTTATTCATCAATGATGATTAATCCTGATCTTTGTCTGCCCGCTATTGCAGATTTTTCTCTTTTAGAAATCTGGCTCATGAGATCGACAATCTGCGCATTATTCAGATCAATAACGTGATATGAATGAAACTTATGAATATGTGTGAGTCGCGACTTGATCTGACACATGACCCTGAAAGGTTCAGAGTGACCGGCTTTCCTGATTTATCAGATCCTGAAATTTGCGCCCCTCCCACCAAATGGTTATAGTTAAATGACCAATTGGAGGTGACAGATGAAAACATTCAGCTTTTCTGCGAACAAAACCAGGCCGCCACGCTTATGGCAGGCCGCAGGCCTGAACAACGCTGATGGTGTCGCCCTGCTGGGCCAGATTAATGAAGGCCTTGATGGCAACGTAGCTCACCTGATCGTCAACTGGGCGAAGATTACGCAAAACGACCTGCGCAAAATGTCCGGTATTCCCTCCACGACGTTCAGCCGAAGCGTGAAAGCGAAATTCAGCGCTGAACAAAGTGAACGACTGGTACGTATTATCCGTGTCATTGATCGCGCAGTTGAACTGTTCGAAGGTGATAAGGATGAAGCGCAAAAATGGTTGAATGAGCCTAACAGGGCACTGAGCTGGAAAATGCCCGCAGAACTGATGGCGTCTGAAACCGGGGCTTACGAGGTCATGAAATTAATCACGCGCCTGGAGCACGGAGTTTACTCTTGATTCTCTACAGGCTGACCAAGACAAAGTATCTTTCGACAGCCTGGA
Source organism: Pantoea sp. 18059 (assembly GCF_902706165.1). Taxonomy (NCBI): domain Bacteria; kingdom Pseudomonadati; phylum Pseudomonadota; class Gammaproteobacteria; order Enterobacterales; family Erwiniaceae; genus Pantoea; species Pantoea sp. 18059. The sequence goes on along the minus strand of NZ_CACSJS010000003.1, from coordinate 405,415 downwards.
CGGGATTTGGCGCAAAAGAGGCGGGCGGCCGCTGGAACAGCATCGGCATATCCATGGTTTATGTTTCTGAAACAGCATCGCTGACTTTGCTGGAAACACTGGTCCATCTGCACTCAGCACACATCCTGGATGCTTTCACACTTCTGCGCATCGATGTTCCCGATGTGCTGATTCAGACCGCTGATATCACTGAGTTGCCTGCAAACTGGGCCGATGAAGACGCACCGGCAGAACTGGCTGACTATGGAGACGCCTGGTGCTCTGCCTGCGATGCGGTTGCGTTGCGTGTTCCCAGTGCCCTCTCCCCTGTAGAATATAACTATCTGTTAAATCCTGAACATCCCGAGTTCTTCCGGATAGTTCAACAGGCTGAGGCCATTCCGTTCCGGTTTGATCGTCGGCTGAAACCGGATCGTACATAAACTATCCGGATAGCTTTTGGTCGCGCATTCGTGCGTTGAACAAGGGCCGGAAGCCACCGATGATCGTCTCTTATGCCCTGAGACAAGCCTTTCTCCCTCTGACCTGACGCAAGGCACTGAAGCTTAAGCCTCATCTATACTGCAGCTTATCTTTGCTGAAGGAGCCCAATCATGGGACTGAGCTGGTTTACCCTCTGGCCGCCGCTGGCACGCGCGCTGTTTATCCTCGCCTGTCTGACCATTATTCTGACCGGCCTTTATCTGGCAGCACCGCTGATCAATCAGGTTCTGCTGGCAATGTTACTGGCCATCATGCTTGATCCCCTGATTACCCGGCTGGAAAACAAACGCATACCGCGCATCGTCTCGTCACTGCTGGTGATTATGCTGATGCTGTTGATCATGGTGGTCACTATCCTCAAGTTAACCGTGCTGACGCCCGATTTAATGCAGCTCAGCCGCCAGGCGCCCGTGCTGCTGGCGGCCCGGCTTGAACAGCTGACGCTGGCCTTTGCACGGCTTGATATCGGTATGACGCCCGACCAGTTGCTGACCTTTGTGGATGCAGGGGCAATAGTGCGCATCGTCACTGCATTTCTGACGCAAATCCCTGGCGTCATCTCATGGTGGATCATGGTGTTCCTGATGCTGCTGTTTATGCTCTATGAGATGCCGCTGCTGAAAGCTGCAATGCAACAGCGGGTAAAGGGAAAACATCAGGCCTTTTATCTGGCGCTGCAGGAGGGAATTCAGAGCGTGATTGTGTATGCCAGAGTGAAAACGCTGACCAGTATTCTGGGCGGGTTAATCGTGGGCGTCGGTGCGCATCTGATCGGGCTGAAGTTTGCCTTTTTCTGGGGCGTGCTGATGTTCATCTTTAATTACGTGCCGGTGCTTGGCTCCTTTCTGGCCGCGATTCCGCCGGTGATCCAGAGTTACATCATGTTTGATTTACAGATCGCGCTGGCGGTAGCAGGTTTCTTTGTGGTGCTGAACCTCTGCCTGAGTTCGGTGATCGAACCATTGCTGATTGGGAAGCGACTCAATCTGGCGCTGACCACGCAGTTGCTGGCGTTTCTGTTCTGGCAGGCGTTACTGGGGATTACGGGCGGGATACTGGCTATTCCACTGACCTATCTGATTAAAAAGGTCCTGCTGGCGAGCTATCCGCAGCAGGACCCGGAGACAGAATTAACTCAGTGATGGCGTCTTCACCCGCCATGCGCGGGTGAGGCGTTTTTCAATCTCAACTATGATGAAGATCGCGATACTGACAATCAGCGAAATCAGCCAGTAGTTGATCGGCAGTGGACGGGTACCAAACAGCGTGTTCATTAATGGCACATAAATAATGATCGCCTGAAGGACAATCAGTACCAGCGTCACCAGCCAGATACCGCGATTTTTCAGCAGACCGCGATCCAGTGAGAAGCCATCAGAGTTACGGCAGTTAAGCATGTAGGCCCACTGCGCAGTCACCAGCATCTGCAGCAGCACGGTACGGATAAACTCGGCACTGTAGCCACGCGGTTGCAGCCAGGCTTCCAGCACAAAGGCACTGATTGAAATCAGCAGACCGACAAACACCACGCGCCAGATAGCGTAAGCGTCCATCACGTGCGCTTTAACATTGCGCGGTGGCCGGCGCATCGCATTGGCTTCAGCAGGCTCGAACGCCAGACCAAACGACAGCGTGGCGGATGTTGCCATGTTCATCCACAGAATCTGTACCGGGGTTAACGGCAGCAGATTGCCCATCAGAATCGCGATAATAATCAGCAGACCCTGTGCCAGGTTGGTGGGCATAATAAACAGGATGGTTTTCTTGAGGTTGTCGTAAACCCGACGTCCCTCTTTGACTGCCGCAGCGATGGTGGCAAAGTTATCGTCGGCCAGAATCATATCGGCCGCCTCTTTTGTCACCTCGGTGCCTTTGATACCCATCGCAATACCGACGTTGGCCTGTTTCAGCGCCGGAGCATCATTGACGCCGTCGCCGGTCATGCCGACGATCTCGCCGCTCGCTTCCAGCGCTTTCACCAGACGCAGTTTGTGTTCCGGGCTGGTGCGGGCAAAAATGTCATAGGTTGTTGCCGCGTCCGCCAGTTCGGCGTCACTCATGTGTTCAAGCTGGTAGCCAGTGATAGCAGCCTGGCTGTTGCCGATTCCCAGCATCTGACCAATCGCCATAGCGGTTTCCTGATGGTCGCCGGTGATCATTTTGACGCGAATGCCCGCTTTCTGGCACTCGTCAATGGCGGCAATCGCCTCGGGACGTGGGGGATCCATCATACAGGCCAGACCCAGCAGCACCATGTCACTTCTCAGATCGGCATGATCCAGCGCGGTAACGGGTGCAGAGGTTCTCTTCCAGGCGGCGGCAACGGTGCGCAGCCCTTCGCTGGCGTAGGTGGTGATGGCGGCATCCCAGTACGCACGGTCTATCGGCTCTGCACCCTCCGGTGTTTGCTGCTGCTGACATAGCGTCAGCAGCACGTCTGGCGCACCGGTCAGCAGCACATAAGATTCGCCGTTTGCAACACAGCTGACCGACATATATTTATAGAGGGAATCGAACGGCAGCTTGCTCACCACCTCAACCGGCTGAGGTGTCGTCTGACCCTTCGCCGCCAGCACCTTCAGCGCGCCTTCAGTCGGGCCGCCAACAATCGTCCAGTGTCCCTGACTTTCCTGACGCAGCTGGCTTTCATTACAGGTGTCTACCGCATGCAGGAACTGCTGAAACAGCGGATCCTGTGCCGCAGAGAGTCCACTTGCGTCGCCCTGCTCAGCAACAATCTCCCCTTTGGGTTCATAGCTGTTTCCGCTGACGCGCCAGCGGCTCTTCGCCAGCACCACCGCTTTCACCGTCATCTCATTCATGGTGAGCGTGCCGGTTTTATCGGAGCAGATCACCGACATCGCGCCCAGGGTTTCAACAGTCGGCAGCTTACGGATAATCGCCTGGGTCCGCGCCATCGACTGCACGCCCAGCGACAGGATGATAGAGATAATGGCAGGCAGACCTTCCGGAACCGCAGCAACCGCCAGGCTGATGACGGACAGCGACAACTCGCCCAGTGGAATGTCACGCAGCAGATAGCCGAAGATAAACAGGGCGACCATCATCAGCAGGATGATGAAAAAGATCGCTTTACCGAGTTTGTCGATCTGCACCAGCAGCGGGGTTTTAACCTCTTTTATGCCGCTGATCATTTCGTTGATATGGCCCAGCTCAGTATCACCGCCGCTGGCGATCACCACGCCTGCGGCGGTGCCGGAGCTGACGGTAGTGCCTGAAAAAGCCAGGTTCAGACGGTCGCCCAGCGATTTTTCACCGCTCAGCGTATTGGTGTTCTTCGACACCACCGTCGACTCCCCGGTGAGAATCGCCTCTTCAACCCGCAGATTATTGACCTCAAACAGTCGCAAATCAGCCGGGATTTTGTCGCCGGGGCGTAACATCACCACGTCACCAACCACAATATCGCGCGTCGCGACCGTGACCTGTTTGCCATCTCGCACCAGCATCGCTTCACTGGCGAGCATGTTCTGAATACTTTTCAGTGACTTCTCGGCATTATTCTCCTGAATAAAGCCGATCAGGGCGTTAATGACGGCCACGCCGATAATGACAAAGGTATCGACCCAGTGACCCATTATCGCGGTGATCACCGCCGCGGCCAGCAGAATATAGATCAGCACATCTTTAAAATGCGCGATGAATTTGAGCAGAGCCGATTTCTCAGCTTTTTGCGGAAGGGCATTGGGACCGTGTTTCTGCAGGCGTTCCTGCGCAGTGGCGGTGGATAATCCTGCTGAGGAGCTCTGCAGTTCGGAGAATATCTCTGCCACACTACGCTGATACCAGGGGCGCTCAGATAAAGCTAACGCTTTATCCTGCTTATCATTATTTAGCATATATAAACCTCGTGCCATTTAGCGATGAAATAAAGGCGCAATTAAAAGACATGCATTTTGCAGGCAGCCCCTCCTGCAGGTAATGACCGATATCATATTTACGTAAGAAACGTCTGACGAATAACATAAAATGGCTAAATTAAATCTAACCTATATTATGAGAATGACAACGTTGTTTTTGTTTAGCTAAGGTTTAAGTATGCTGATGCAGTGTGCATCGGTTTATACTCTGGCTCGCAAAAGGAAACTCTGATGAAAAAACAGAGCATTATCATGCTTTGCGGTTTCGTTATTCTCGCGGTCGCCGCAACGACTCTGGTGGGCTTACTGACCTGGCTGGTGGTCTCTCACATGGCGGCGTAAGCCGATTCAGGCGAAGCGGCCCTGCCGCTTCGTTAAACTTATATGACGAAGATTAAAAATAAGTTTATCCCGGTCGCGATAAGCATCAGGGTTTATTACGCCTTAATGCTTATCAAACCGCAGTTTAAAAGCTGATGTTAAGGCGAAGAAAATGATTAAACGCAAGGTTATCCTCATTTTGCTCTGTTGTTTTTTTATGACAGCGTGCGATGAAAAAAAAGAACCGGATGCTCCCCCGCCCCGCGTAATTAAAGTTTTCACCCTTGAGTCGGACATCGCTCAAAATATCCGGATATTTCCTGCGCGTATTCAGGCGGGTGATAATACCGATCTTGCGTTTAAACGGGCAGGCCAGCTGGTACAGCTTGATATTCGTGACGGAACGCCCGTGAAAGCGGGACAGCTTCTCGCTACCCTGAATGATGCAGATGCGAAACTACGGGTACGCGACCGCCAGACTGCACTGCAACTGGCGGAGCGACAATTTCAGCGCTTCAATACGCTGGCCCAGCGCAGCGCCGTTTCAAAGTCTGAAATGGATGTGCAGCGTGCTAATCGCGATGCCGCCGCGACTGCGCTGAAAATCGCACAGGAGGAGTTACAGTTTCTTAGCCTTCGCGCGCCGTTTGATGGCGTGATTGCAAGGGTACAGGCGCGTAATCATCAGGTCGTGGCCGCCGGACAGCCCATTGCGCTGCTGACCCGTGCCGATCTGCTCGACGTCATCTTTACGCTGCCCGAAACCCTCTTCACCAGCCTCGATATCCAGAATATTAACTATCAGCCTGAAGTGCAGTTTAACGCCCTGCCAGGCCGCTTTTTCACCGCACAATACAAAGAGCATACCAGCCAGACGGATGCCGCCACGCTGACCTATCAGGTGGTGCTGACCATGCCGCGTCCGGCTGATCTCCCTGGCGTTGCCGGCCTCAGCGGATCGGTGCGCGTCAGGCTGCATAACCTGCCAAATGCCCCTGCCCAGCCGCGTCTGGTCGTGCCTGCGGCGGCGGTGTTCAATCCCGATCGCAGCCCCACCAATCAGCCGCACGTCTGGCTGGTTGAGCAGGATGGCGAGGCGCTGCGCATCAAAGATCGACCTGTCGAAGTGGGTCGTCTCACCGCCCAGGGCATTGAAATCATCAGCGGGCTAAAGCCGGGCGACCGTATCGTTGCCGCCGGAGTGGGTGAGCTGCGTGACGGTGAAGCGGTGCGCATCTGGCAGCGCGAGCGGGGGTTATAATGCGTATTCAGGAGCATTTTCTTGATAAACCCATTCGCATCTGGATGGTCATTCTGCTGCTGGGCGTGGGCGGCATCTATGCGCTGCTCAACATTGGCCGCCTCGAAGATCCGCTGTTTACCATTAAGTCGGCGGTAATTGTCACCCACTATCCCGGCGCGTCCGCACAGCAGGTTGAAGAGGAGGTAACGCTGCCGCTGGAGAATGCGCTGCAGCGCCTGCCGTCGCTGGACAATGTCACGTCCATTTCTGGCAATGGCCTGTCGCAGATTACCGTTAATATTCATACCCGCTATCTGGCCGATCAGCTGCCGCAAATCTGGGATGAGTTACGTCGTCGGGTCGGCGATGCGGCCCGGCAGTTCCCGCCTGGCGTTCAGGCCCCGCTGGTTAACGATGATTTCGGCGATGTTTATGGCTACTTCTTCGTCATTCACGGTAAAGACTTTACCAACAGCAAACTGCGCAACTACGCCGATCAGCTGCGGCGCGATCTGGTGCTGGTGCCGGGTGTGGCTAAAGTTGCAGTAGCGGGCGTCGAGCAGGAGGAGATCCGCATCGCTCTCTCCGCCAGCAAAATGACCGCCTATGGTATGACGCCGCAGCGCGTCGCCGATCTGCTGAGCCGGAATAACAGCGTTGCCAGTGCCGGAACGCTGCGGGTCGACAGCGAATCGATCCGTTTTCATCCCACGGGCGAACTGCAGACGCTGGACGATCTGGCTAATCTGCCGATTCTGCCCGCTGGCAACCCACAGAACGTGCATCTGCGCGATATCGCCACCCTGACGCGTGGCGTTACCGACAATCCCGCCAATATCTACTTTGCAGACGGTGAAGCGGCTCTGGCTATCGGCATTTCGTTCGCGCCCGGCGTCAATGTGATTGATGTTGGCGACGCGCTTTCCGCCCGAATGGCGAACTACCAGCAGGATACGCCCGCCGGTATCAGCCTGAAGGTGTTCTATAACCAGGCCCATGAGGTGAAACAGTCGGTTGATGGCTTTATCCTCAATTTCCTGATGGCGCTGGCGATTGTGGTGGGAACGCTGCTGCTGTTTATGGGCCTGCGCAGCGGCATGGTGATTGCCGCCTCGCTGGCGCTTAACGTGCTTGGCACACTCCTGATCATGTACCTGTTTAAACTTGAGCTGCAGCGGGTGTCGCTGGGCGCGCTGATTATTTCGCTCAGCATGCTGGTGGACAATGCCATTGTGGTGGTCGAAGGGGTCAAAATCGATCACCAGCGCGGGCACCCTTTACAGCAGGCCATTGCCCGTATGGTACGACGCACTGCCCTGCCGCTGCTGGGTGCCACGGTGATTGCGATTCTCGCCTTTGCGCCGATTAGCCTGTCGCAGGATTCGACCGGCGAATATTGTAAATCGCTGTTCCAGGTGCTGCTGATTTCACTGATGCTGAGCTGGGTCACGGCGCTGACCTTAACGCCGGTGTTTATCAACTGGAGTGAGAAGCGCCGCAGCACGGCTCAGCCTGAGCAAACCGAACCCTCCACGCCTTATCAGGGAATCGTATTCCGGCTCTATCGTCAGGCGCTGGGCGGCCTGCTGCGTTTCCGCCTGACCACGCTGACCGTAATGGTGACACTGCTGGCTCTGTCGCTGTATGGCTTTACACTCGTGAAGCAGAACTTTTTCCCCTCCTCCAGCACGCCGGTCTTTTTCACCGATCTCTGGCTGCCCTATGGCACTGATATTCATTACACCGCGAATACGGCGGCGGACATTGCCCGGTTTATTAATCAGGATCCTGAGGTCGCAGCCACGGTCACGACGGTGGGCCAGGGCGCTCTGCGCTTTACCCTGACCTACGACGCGGCACGGCAGTACAGCAACTTCGCCCAGATTATGGTGCGGGTTAAGGATGGCCGACAGCTTGATGCGCTGGCGCTGAAAACCGAGGCGTATATTGAGCAGAACTTCCCACAGGTAAATCAGCGCATCAAACGTATCCAGTTTGGCAGCGCCAGTGACAGCGCCATTGCCCTGCGGGTGATCGGCCCCGATCCCGAAGTGCTGCGCCACATCGGCAGCCAGCTGGATGCCATTTTCCTGGCGGATGGCTCTACGTTTCCGGTTCGCAACGACTGGCAGGAGCGCAGCAAAGTGATCCGCCCGGTCTATTCGGCGCTGCGTGGTCAGGAACTGGGTATCGATAAACGTGACATCGATCAGGCGCTGAGAATGAATTTCAGCGGTGACGCGGTGGGCATTTTCCGTGACGGTTCGCGGCTGATGCCGGTGATGCTCTATCCGGCTGATGAAGAGCGGCAGAGTGTCGATCACATCGAGAATATTCAGCTGTGGAGTGCCGCCCTGCAGCACTTTGTGCCCCTGAGCAATGTGATTTCTGACTTCCGGCTGGAGTGGGAGAATCCGCTGATTATGCGCCGCGATCGTACGCGCGTGCTGACGGTGCAGACCGATCCCGATCCCGCTTCAGGGTTAACCTCCGCACAAGTGGTGGCGCGGGTTCAGCCACAGATCGACCAGCTTAAACTCCCGGCGGGCTACCGGCTTGAATGGGGAGGTGAGCTGGAGAGTTCACGTGAAGCGCAAAGCGGGCTGCTGAGTTCGCTGCCGGTGGGATTCCTGGCGATGTTCATCATTACCGTGCTGATGTTTAACTCGCTGCGCGACGCCGTCGCTATCTGGATCACCGTGCCGCTGGCGCTGATTGGCGTCACCTGTGGCTTTTTGTTCACCGGTATTCCGTTTGGCTTTATGGCGCTGATTGGGCTGCTGAGCCTGTCGGGCATGCTGATCCGTAACGGGATCGTGCTGATTGAGGAGATCAGGCTGTTCCGGCAGGAGAAATCGCTGCAGCTGGCAATTATTGATGCGGCGACCTCACGTCTGCGTCCTATTCTGCTGACCGCCTTCACCACGGTGCTGGGCCTGCTGCCGCTGCTGCGCGACGTCTTTTTCCAGAGCATGGCGGTGGTCATTATTTTTGGCCTCGGGTTCGCGACAGTATTGACCCTGCTGGTGCTGCCGGTCATCTATCGTTGCTTCCATGGTCGGGAGGCGCACGGTGAATAAGAGCGGACTGGCAATGCTGAAGACGCTGGCCTGTATCACCGCCGTCTCGTTTTTCACGCTTTACCAGAGCTACGATAGCTACCATTACGACATCAATCTGACGCTGAACGTGCTGAGTTTTGTTTCGACGATCGCCACGCCGCTCTATTTTCTGCTCAGCGGTTATATCGACGCCGGTGAGCTGCATACGCCCGCGTGGCAGCTCGGCAAAATTCGCCGCATTCTGCTGATTTTTATCTTCTGGTTCAGCTTTTTCTGGTTTGCCGGGATGCATCATAAGGGCTATCTGATTCAGCCGTGGTTTGTAATTGCGTTGATTGTGATTTATGTGTCGCATCCGCTGATTGACCGACTCATTCAGCGGCCTGGGCTGATGGCATCGGGGATTTTACTGCTGCTGGTGTTAGCTTTTGCCTATGACCTGCTCGCCAGCCTCTACCCGGGCCAGCGGGCCTTTTCGCTGCTGCCGCAATACCGTATCTGGACCTGGGTGCTCTACTACCTCACGGGTCGGCTGATGGCCGCGCCGCGCGTGATGCAGTTGCTGACATCACCCAGAGTGATAAAGATCAGCCTGCTGATGCTGCCCGCGGTTTATCTCTTTACCTGGCTGTATGAGCGTCATTACTTTCTTGCGCGCTTTCTGGCGACCCATAACGATGTGGTGCTGACGGGCTCGCAGGTTTATCTGCTGGTGGTGCTGATTGTGATCAGCATTAACGCCATTCGCCTGCCGGAAAAAGTCCAGTGGCTGACGCCGTTTCTGACGACCCTGGGGAAGACCATGACCGGCGTCTATATCCTGCACTATCTGATTTTTGGCCTGCTGGCGGCGGCAATCCGCATCCAGACGCTGGGCGATAAACTGCTGGTCATCGCCCTGACGTTAATCTTCTCAATGGCGCTGTCACTGCTGCTGTTGCGCATCCCCGGCGTCAGTAAGCTAATCAGCCTGTAGTCGCAGGGCGGCTCGTTCGGTTGCCGCACGACGAGTGGCAAGAAACTCAGCCATTTTCGCCCGCGCCTGCTCCACTTCCTGTGGCGGTGCGGTATGCGGCGAACCGCTGGTAAACGGCGGTTCAGGATCATATTCCATCTGCAGCTGAACCGATTTCGCCACCGCGTCACCCGCAATTTCTGCCACCAGCGTCAGGGCAAAATCGATGCCAGAGGTCACGCCTGCGCCGCTGATACGATTGCGGTCGCGCACCACCCGTTGACTGACCGGCTCCGCGCCCAGTAGTGCCAGCTGATCGATGGAGCTCCAGTGCGAGGTAGCACGATATCCCTTTAGCAATCCGGCGGCCCCCAGCACCAGCGAACCGGTACAGACCGACGTAACCCACTTCGCCTGATCGGCCTGTTGGCGAAGGAAATTCAGCGTGATGTCATCCGACATCAGGGCGATCTGTCCCGGCCCGCCAGGCACACAGATCACATCCAGTGGCGGGCAATCTGCAAACGTAGTAGTCGGCAATATCGACAGGCCGCGATCGGAACGCACCGGCTGAAGATCTTTCCAGATGAGATGGCATTCGACACCAGGCGTGCGCGCAAACACCTCCCACGGGCCGGTTAAGTCGAGCTGAGTGACATCAGGGAACAGTAAAAGACCAATCTGTAGCGGACGATTCATGCGTGAACTCCGGGCAGGTGATGAAACGCCATCATGCCGCGATGCCCGGTCAGATATCAATCCCGGCTACCGGAAACTATTTCCAGCGTATCCACCAGCGATGAGGGTAATATCTGGCCGTGACTCTGACCGGGATAACGCGTCAGAATCAGTCTGGCACCGCTCGGGCGCAGGATGTCGGTAAGCGCACGCTCTTCCTGCTGAAGATCGTCAGAGTGGCCGGTTCGGCGTTCGGTAATGCCATCGCCCTCCATCAGATAGAGCGACAAATGTTTGAGCGGTCCGGCGTCGGCGCGTCGGGCCAGGGTAAGAATGCGCTGATGATTCCAGCTCAGCGAGGGAGCAGCCGAAAAGTAATGGCTGAACCAGGCGGCATGAAAGAAGGTATCCAGCACGAACAGTCCGCCGTAGGAGTGCCCCCAGAGCGCACGCCGCTGCGGATTACTGGGCGCAAGACGTTCTGCCCACGGGACAATGGTGTTCAGCAGCAGCTGACGAAACTGATGGCTGCCTCCGCCTTTGCGGCCATGAGGCTGAGTGACCAGAGTATCAGGCGCATCATTGGGTGGGGTGTAGTCGTAATTACGCGCCACCACATCAAAGGGCAAATGGGTGTCGTAACCCACCGCGACCAGCACTGGCGGCGTGCCGCTGCTCAGCTTTTTAAGCAGAGGTTCTGTCAAATGTGCCATCGCCGCATTGCCATCCAGTAGCCAGAGCACCGGATAGCCGCCTGGCGGCGCATCGCTTTTGGGGATAGCAAGCCACACCCGATAGTGCCGTTCCCCATCCTGTGAGACAAACTTTTTACTCTGGAAGCGATACCAGGCGGAGCCTGTGTCGGCGATGTTCTTGCCCAGCGGACGCATATCGGGTCGGGCAATAGCCGGAACGGCGGTTAAACCGGCTGTCATCACGGTCAGCAGCATCAGGAGGAAACAGGTACGGATAGTGTTCATTCAGCAATCCCTGCAAGGTTATCGGGCTAATCACGCCTGAGAGAGTGCCATCCTGACAAATTTTCACTGCGATAACATCCCCGCTTTTGCCGGGGTTAATAACATCCTCAGGGCACGCCGAGAAAACGCAACAGCGCCGTCATCGCCGCCGCCCCCAGAATAATCATAATCAGCGGCGCACGACGCCACGCCAGCAACAGGGCAAAGCCCACGCCCGCCACCCGTGCCACACCGGCAAAATGCTGGCCTTCAAACAGCGTGGTGGTGGCCGCTACCGCCAGCAGCAATATCGTGGCGGCGTCGGAGAGCATCTGCTGGGTGCGCTCGCTGATCGGCAGACGGTTTCCCAGCCTGACGCCTGCAAACCGCATCAGATAGGTTCCGGCAGCCAGCAGGGCAATCCCGGCGATAATCATTCCCTGATGTGTCATTTGCGCGATCTCCATGTCAGCAGGCCCAGCAGTGAAAACAGCACCGGCATGCCCGCCGGAACCAGTGGCGTCGCCAGCAAGGAGAGCAGCGCGCCGACGGTCGCGGGGATCCGGGTGCGTCGCTGGCGCAGCGCCGGGAAGATCAGAGCAATCAGGATCGCCGGAAACACCGCATCCAGTCCGATCACCGAGACATCAGGAATAAACTGCCCGATTGCTGCCCCGATCATGACGCTGACCGGCCATATCAAGCCGATACCGATACCGCACAGCCAGTAAGCACTGCGGCGCTGCGCCAGTTGCGGCTGAGAGATCCCAAACACCACACTTTCATCGTTCATGATGTGACAGCCCAGCCAGCCTGACGGACCCTGCCCCACCAGATCCTTGACCGCGATGCCAAACGGCAAATGACGTGCGTTTACCAGCAGGCCCGCTGCGGCGGCGGTAAATGGACTGCCGCCACCGGCCACAATGCCGATAAACAGGAACTCCGACGCCCCCGCCAGCACCAGCGTTGAGAGCGCCAGCGGCACCCAGAGCGGAAACCCGTCGGCCGACGCCAGCGAGCCATAGGATAAACCAACAATTCCATCAGCCAGGCAGACCAGAAAAATCGCTTTGATCACCCCTTTGTCCAGCAACTGCATTTGCGGAAAAAGCATCACTCTGTCTCATAATGAACATATAATCCGATATAATGAACACTGCGAAAACGTTTTACAAGATGAACGTTATGTTCGATATAAAAAACATTCAGGTTATCAGGAGTGCGTTTGAATACCCCTATCAGCATTATTGCCAATGCCTTAGTACGTGAACGCCAGCGAGCCGGTCTTTCACTGGCTGAAGTGGCGCGCCGCGCAGGGATCGCTAAATCTACGCTGTCACAGCTGGAAGCGGGTAATGGCAATCCGGGCATTGAAACCCTGTGGTCGCTTTGCGTAACACTGAACATTCCATTTTCACGTCTGCTGGAGCCGGATGCGCTTCGTCTGCAGGTGATTCGGCGTGGAGAGGGCCTGACGGTTACCGCCGATCTTGCCGATTATCAGGCCGTTTTGCTGGCCTCCTGCCCGCCCGGCGTTCGGCGTGATATCTATCTGCTGGAAGTTCAGCCCGGCAGCGAACGCATTTCCCAGCCCCATATCCCCAATACCATTGAGCATATTATTATCGCTAAAGGGCGTGCGCTGGTGGGCCCGGTCGACAGTGCGGTGGAGCTGGATGTGGGGGATTACATTACCTATCCGGGCGATGAGCTGCATATCTTTCGGGCGCTGGAAGCCGATACGATGGCGCTGCTGGTGATTGAGCACAGCTGATCACTGTTTAGTGAGCTTCTGCAGGGTTTCTGCGGGCGTGAGGTGAGTGATTAGCTGCACCTCACTGCTCAGCCTGATCTCCGGATAGTGCTCGCGCATCCCTTCCAGCAGCACCTCATCAGGCCATTCCTCCTGTTTCCCCTGTGTCGCGGCGACTTCGCTTAAGCGCAGCGTGTCGACCTGCTTCACCCACACGATTACCGCGTCCGCTTCATCGTGCTGATTCACCAGTCTCAGCGGACCCATAGTGATATCGCCCTCCTGCCAGCGAATCGTCGAGGTTTTCTCTCCGGACCTGACGGCTGGCATCAGACGCGGGACAAGCGTGAGTTGTTGCATTTCCACTCCCTTTTAAACGCTCATTGATACCCGCAACAAAAACACAAATCAGGATTGAAAACAAACTCACTAATGTTATGTTATAACGTATCTATAATCCCGTTCTTACAGGTAACATCATGACACTCTCTGCTCTGACATCCGACGATCCCCGTCTGCCGGTTGCCGTTCTCTCCGGCTTTCTCGGTGCCGGTAAAACTACCCTGCTTAATCATATTCTGAACAACCGCAAAGGACGGCGGATCGCGGTGATCGTCAATGATATGTCTGAAATTAATATTGACGCTGCGCTGGTGCGCGATGGCGGCGCGCAGCTCTCCCGCACCGATGAAAAGCTGGTCGAAATGAGTAACGGCTGCATCTGCTGCACGTTGCGTGAAGATCTGCTGCTGGAGGTAAAACGTCTGGCTCAGGCCGGGCGTTTCGATCACCTGGTGATTGAGTCTACCGGCATTTCTGAACCGTTGCCGGTTGCCGAAACCTTTACGTTTGAAGATGAAGCGGGTGAAAGTCTGTCAGCCTATGCCCGGCTGGACAGTATGATCACCGTGGTCGATGGCTTTAACTTCCTGCGCGATTATCGTTCAGCCGATGATCTGCAGTCACGTGGCGAATCGCTGGGCGCGCAGGATGAGCGCTCAGTGGTTGATCTACTGGTGGATCAGATTGAGTTTTGTGATTTGCTGGTGCTGAACAAAACGGACCTGCTCAGCCCGGCGCAGCTGCACCAGTTGAAGGGCATGCTGCAGGCGCTTAATCCGCACGCGCTTATTGTAAACAGTGAGTTTGGGCAGGTTTCGCTGGACTGCCTGCTGAATACCGGCCGGTTTGATTTTGACCGGGCAGCGCAGGCACCCGGCTGGCTGCAGACCCTGCGCGGTGAGCATCAGCCGGAATCGGAGGAGTATGGCATTCGTAACTTTGTCTATCGCGCCCGTCGTCCGTTCCATCCGCAGCGTTTCTGGCATGCAGTAAACCACCAGCTTGACGGCGTTATCCGCTCTAAAGGCTACTTCTGGCTGGCCAGTCGGCCGGAATATGCCGCAATGTGGTCGCAGGCGGGCGCGGTGGCACGTCAGGGTTATGCCGGGCGCTGGTGGGTCAGCGTGCCGCGAACTGAATGGCCACAGGATGCAGATTCGCTCAACTTTATCGCTGAACAGTGGCAGGAAGGTACCGGCGATGCGCGCCAGGAACTGGTCTTTATCGGCATTGAGATGGACGAGAAGAGCGTCCGTGCCGCGCTGGATCATGCGCTGCTGACACCACAGGAGATGGCTGCGGGGCCTGAACAGTGGATCACCCTGGCCGATCCGGTGCCCGCATGGTTCGATGAAACCACCGCCTGACGCTGCGGTTGACGTACTTCTTTGACTTCGCAATAGTAAACGAACCGGCGGGTAGCAGTTTTCCACTAATCCCTGTTCAGGAGAGACCAGATATGCCACAACGTATTGCCGTAATCGGTGCAGGCGTGCTGGGTTTAGCCGTCGCGCAGTCATTGTCGCGACGGGGCGCACAGGTCACCGTCTTCGATAAAAACTATCCTGGCAGCGGAACCAGTCAGATCAGCTATGCCTGGGTCAATGCCAACGGCAAAGAACCCACCAGCTACCATGATCTTAATGCCCATGCGATAGACGAGCACAAGCGCTGGCAGGCAAGCCATCCTGCATCACCCCGATGGCTGCTGGAAACCGGCACGCTTGAGTGGGCGGCCGATGAATCATCCCTGCGCCAGCTGGCGCAGCGCGCAGCAAAGCTTACGACGCTCGATTACCCCGTAGAGAAACGTAGCCGCGCCGCACTTCTGGGTGCAATGCCCGAGTTGCGGCTTGATCCCCGCGTTCAGCACGCCTGGTCTTTCCCGTCGGAGTGTCTGCTTTATCCGAGCCTGTTTATCGCCTCTCTGCTGGCAGAGCTGCGTACCAGTGGCGGGCAGCTGGTCTGCAACAATGAAGTGACGACGCTGACTGAATCGGCGCAGGATGTCCATCTTACGCTGGCCAGTGGGGATGAATGGCGCGGCGATCAGCTGGTGCTGGCGACCGGCCGCTGGGCACCGGAACTGATAAGCCAGTGCGGGCTTGAACTGGCGATGACCGATGCGAACCGCGCCGATCCTGTTGCCTGCAGTTTTCTGGCGCAGACGCAGCCTCTGCCGATCCCACTTAAATGCAATCTGATTACCCCGGAACTGAATGTGCGGCCGGATGGTGGCGGCCGCCTGATGCTGCAGGCGCTGGATCTGGATCAGCATGCCGATCCGGCGCGGCCGGTCTCGCCGGATGGACTGATTGGCAAAGAGATGCTGCGTCGATTGCGGCGGCTGTTTAGAAATACGGAAGGCGCGAGAATTGAGCGGATTGAAACAGGACAGCGGTCGCGTCCGGCAGATGGCTTGCCGGCATTAGGCTACATCAGCGAGTCAGCACGCGTTTATCTGATGGTAAGCCATAGCGGCATGACACTTGCCCCATTGCTGGGCAGGCTGGTGGCTGAGGAGATGCTGAGCGGCACAGCGTCACCAATGCTGAGTGCGTTTGCACCGCATCGGTTGCTGAGTCCGCTCAGTGCAGTCGCTAAAACAGCGCCCGCTTATCTTCCGTCGGCACAGTAAACACTAGCGACGATTCTTCCACACGGTCTGCACGTTACAGAATTCGTGCACACCAAAGTGCGACAGCTCACGGCCGTAGCCGCTTTTCTTCACACCACCGATGGTAACGCGCGGATCGGACGCGCCGTTGCCATTAATAAACACAGCACCGACTTCCAGCTGGAGCGCCAGACGATCGGCAATCTCTTCATTACCGCTCCAGACGGTGGCGCTGAGGCCAAATTCGCTGTCGTTGGCGATCTCCAGCGCATGTTGTGGATCCCTTGCGACCGCAATAGCGGCTACCGGGCCAAACAGC
Organism: Pantoea sp. 18059; assembly: GCF_902706165.1. NCBI lineage: Bacteria > Pseudomonadati > Pseudomonadota > Gammaproteobacteria > Enterobacterales > Erwiniaceae > Pantoea > Pantoea sp. 18059. The sequence goes on along the minus strand of NZ_CACSJS010000003.1, from coordinate 388,799 downwards.
TCCTGCCTGAACGCGGTCATGTCGCTGGTGACATCAGCGAGAATGGTCGGCGCGTAGTAGTTACCCTGCCCTGCCACTTTCTCGCCGCCCAGTACCAGACGTGCACCTTCACGCAGCGTGGCCTTTACCTGTCCATCCAGTTCGTCACGCAGATCGGCGCGTGCCATCGGGCCCAGGAAGGTATTTTCATCCAGCGGATTGCCCATGGTGAGTGCCTGGACCGCGGCAGTGAAGCGTTTTTCAAATTCTTCAGCGATCGGAGCTTCCAAAATAAAGCGTTTGGCAGCCATACACACCTGTCCGGTATTCTGGAAACGTCCAATAACGGCTGATTTAACCGCTTCATCAAGATCGGCATCCGCCAGCACGATAAAGGGATCGGATCCACCCAGCTCCAGCACGGTTTTCTTAAGTGCTGCGCCCGCCTGTGCGGCGATCGCGGCGCCAGCCCGGACACTTCCGGTAACGGCAACGGCGGCAATACGGTCATCTTTGATGGCTACGGAGACACCATCATTGTCAACGTTGATCAGGTTAAAGCCGCCAGCAGGCAGATCGGTTGCCCTGAACAGCTCAGCCATCAGTGTGGCGCTTCCCATGACGTTAGGCGCGTGTTTGAGCAGATAGGTGTTGCCTGCCAGCAACATACTCACTGCGCCCCGCAGAACCTGCCACAAGGGGAAATTCCATGGCATTACAGCCAGGATCACCCCGATGGGACGGAATCGCTGCCACGCATCGGCAATCTGCGTAGGCTGATCGGCCAGCATTGCAGGGCCATGTTCCGCATACCAGTCGCATAAGTTAGCGCATTTCAGAACTTCAGCGCGTGCCTGTGCAATGGGTTTACCCATCTCCAGGGTGATCATGCGGGAAAGATCCTGCTCACGCAGACGGATCTGTTCGCCAAGCTGACGCAATACGCGAATGCGGTCCGTCATGGTGCTCTGTTTCCATGCTGCAAAAGCAGATGCGCTTTCAGTCAGTGTCTGTTCCAGCTCTGCACTATTCTGCAAAGGATAGCGTGCCAGAATTTCACCAGTTGTGGGGTTACGTGATAGGGCATGTTCAGTCATGGTGCCGTATTCCTCATTCTGTCAGTGATGGAGAGACGATACGCGCTGTAGTTGATGATGAAAAATGAATAATAGTGAGGAAGTTGTTTATCGATTGAGAATGAATGCGGCTATGACCGATTAGTCGGTCAGGCAGTGGGCAGATTGCGGGCCAGTTTTTGCTGGTGGTCAACACGTCTGAAAATGATGTTACGCCTTAAGTTTTCCACTTATACAGTGACCAGATCCTAATAAACGATCCTTAATAGATCATATAGAGATCCTAAGAGATCCCCGATCGTCGCAGGCCGCACCCCACAAGGGCTGAAAGGGTGATCGCGTTCACTATAATCAGTAAAGTGTTCACTGTAATCAGTACTTTATTCACTGTACCTGGTAGAATGTTCACTGTAAACAGTGCTAATGTTCACTGTAGTCAGAAAACGATCCCTTTCATCCACAGAATGAAGATCTTACGCCATGGCAGATAAAGACAACGAAAACAAAGCGTTACTTGAACCTTTTCTGTCAGTGACAAAAAACAGCGGTGAAGTTATTCAGCTTCATCCCAACAAGAATAATACCGTTCAGCCTGTCGCTTTAATGCGTCTTGGGCTGTTCGTGCCGACGTTGAAATCTACTGCACGCGGTAAATCCGGTGCTATGGCATCAACGGATGCGACGAAAGAGCTGAAGAATCTGACGCTGGTGAAAGCGGAAGGCTACGAAAAGATTACCATTACCGGCGCGCGGCTGGATATGGATAACGATTTCAAAACCTGGGCGGGTATTATTCAATCGTTTTCCCGCTATCCGACCAAAGGCGATACCGTCACGCTGCCGTTTATCGATTTTGTGAAGATGTGTGGCATTCCCTCTGCCAACTCTTCAGCTGCCCTGCGCAAGCGTCTTGATGCCTCTCTGCGCCGTATCGCGACCAATACGCTCTCTTTTGAAGGTAACGGCAAGGCCTATCATACCCACCTTGTTCAGTCTGCTTATTACGATCGCGAAAAAGATATTGTGCGCATCCAGGCCGACCCCAAGCTGTTCGAACTCTATAACTTCGACCACAAGGTCCTGCTTCAGCTCCGTGCAATATCCCGTCTGAAGCGTAAAGAGTCTGCGCAGGCGCTTTACACTTTCCTGGAAAGCCTGCCAACCAATCCGGCGCCTATCTCGCTTGCACGCCTGCGTATGCGCCTGAACCTCGGCTCTAAAACCACCACGCAGAACCATGTCGTGCGGCGCGCGATGGAGCAGCTGAAAGAGATCGGTTATCTGGATTATTCAGAAGTGAAGCGTGGCCGCTCAGTCTTTTTTATTATCCACAGCCGTACGCCTAAGCTCGATGGCATCAGTAATCTTGAGAGCATCGATTCGCTGGATGAGATCGAGTTTGATGATTAACCCCTCACGTTCACTGTAATCAGTATTCCTGCGTGGCAGTGTCACTTTCTGCGTTACCGGTGACATTGCGCCATCCACTCTTCATTCACTGTAATCAGTACTCCCCAGGGATTCACTGTGATCAGTAACGTTCACTGTAATCAGTATACGGGCCGCCGGGCAAAAGTGTGTTCAGACCCCGTTCCCCTTCATTGTGCCTGATAACAAGAACTTATAAGTAAGTTAGTGCTTACTCTCATATTGGTTAGCACTCACTTATACCGTGTTTACTGATTACAGTGAATGCCCTGACTTCGGTTGGCTAAGCCCCTCTCTGCTGATTACAGTGAATCCTTTTTACTGACTACAGTGAATGCCTTTGCTCTGGCCTGTTCTCAAAGAGCATTACCGACTGGCCAGCAAGTCAGGGCTGGATGCGGTTTACCATGAGGGGTCTGCTCAGCGTGATTCACATGATACGTATGACCTGAATGACACACGTAACCAGAGAGAGCAGCGTGACACTGTTACTGATTACAGTGAATGTTTGCTGATGGGCACTACCCTCGCCTCACCATTGAATCTCTTTAACGGCTTTCCGAATCGCTACTGATTACAGTGAACGTTGTTGCCAGATGTCCGGTCTGAAGCGAGTCATAACTGCCATGGCGAGATGCTAATCTTGTACTGATTACAGTGAACGTTCTGCTGATTACAGTGAATGTTTGCTGCGGTGTACCTGAAGGCATCGTGCATTCTACTGATTACAGTGAACGTTAAAGTGAACCTGCTGACGGCATTGCTGATGTATGCGATACGGGGCTGGTGCATGACTGGCTGAAGGGCGACAGAAGAAGACGTTGCTCGCATGGCCTGAGTCTTTCACGACCACGTCGGCACACTCTGATGCAGAACAGAATCGCCTCTGTCTTCTTACTGCTATCTACTGACTCATATTACGACCCCGTCGGCACGCGCTGATGCAGAACAGAATCGCTTCTGTCTACTTACTGCTAACCAGGAACTACTGACTACAGTGAATGTTTGCGCGGTTGTTCTCCTTCTAATCCCTCTTCTGTTTGTGATGTTACTGACTATAGTGAATGTTTACTGCTTTCTGGATTTACTGATTACAGTGAACGTTTATGGGCTTTACGCTTCTGTATCGCAGACCAGAGTCGGTTGTGACGTTGCCGGTGTATATTCCCTCTCCAGATTCCGATGCTTTTATCATCCGCTGAAGATTTTTCAACCCATCCTTACTGACTACAGTGAACGTTTACTCTGCCCTGCTCCCTCTTCTGGCTCCTGATCGGCAAGTTTACTGATTACAGTGAACGTCGCTCTTTACTGAGCTGACAACGCAAAACGCTACTGACTATAGTGAATGTTGGAGTGATGCAGTGGCAAAGATCAGTACACCAACCTGCAATTACTGCCTGAAAATCCGTTTATGAATGTATCCATCGCGCTTTCGCCTGCTCCATAAGTCACCGAATGAGACACAAGCTTTACTGACTACAGTGAACGTTTGATCTCTCCAGGGCTGTCTCCTGAGGTCTCCCCTTTCCTGCTCACTGTACCCGGTTTGTCTGATGATTTTTTAAACCTGTTTGCTCACTACAGTGAATGTTCTACTGATTACAGTGAATGCTAACCGCAATTAACCTGCAAAAGTATATTCGGCCAGACGAAATAATGTGATGAAGCTCACCAAAACCTGTGTGGTTACATAAAAACGGAGATTATGTTGAGAAGATAATTTATTGCCTCACGTGCAGGATTTCTGTATAAAGTCATAAATCCTACATGTTTGGAGCAACTATGGCTAATGATGACAAGCAGGTGATGAAGGTTGCGCAGCGTTCAGAACGCATGCTGCTAAGCCTCACCGAGCAAATTCAGGCGCAAAAGCAGGAACTGCATGAAAATACCTACTATCAGGTCTATGCCAAAGCGGCGCTGGCAAAGTTGCCCAAACTGACCCGAGCCAGTGTGGATTACGCAGTCAATGAGATGGAAGAAAGCGGTTATCAATTTGATAAACGTGCGGCCGGTTCTTCCGTTAAATATGCTATGTCGATTCAGAATATTATCGATATCTATCATCATCGTGGCGTGCCGAAGTATCGCGATCGCCATAGTGACGCTTACACCCTGTTTGTCGGTAATCTGAAGGGCGGTGTCTCCAAAACGGTTTCAACCGTCTCGCTGGCACATGCGTTGCGCGCACATCCCCATCTGCTTTTTGAAGATTTGCGCATCCTGGTTATCGACCTTGATCCGCAGTCCTCAGCAACCATGTTTCTGAACCACGAGCGCTCCGTCGGGCTGGTGGAAGCGACTGCGGCGCAGGCAATGCTGCAGAATGTCTCACGAGATGAGCTGGTCAACGAGTTTATCGTTCCGTCGATCATTCCGGGTGTGGATGTGCTGCCAGCATCGATTGATGACGCCTTTATCGCCTCAAGCTGGGATCAGCTTTGTGCTGAGCATCTTCCGCAACAGAACGTTCACGCCGTGTTGTATGACAACGTTATTGCCAAACTGAAAAAAGATTATGACTTTATCTTTATCGACAGCGGCCCGCATCTTGATGCCTTCCTGAAGAATGCGATTGCAGCGTCAGATCTTCTGATGACTCCGGTGCCACCGGCTCAGGTAGACTTTCACTCGACACTGAAATACCTGACTCGTCTTCCGGAACTGATTGCGATTATCGAAGACTCCGGCGCGACCTGTCGGCTGCAGGGTAATATTGGCTTCATGTCGAAGCTCTCCAATAAAGCAGACCACAAACTCTGTCATAGCCTGGCAAAAGAGATTTTTGGTGGCGACATGCTTGATGCTGCCCTTCCCCGCCTTGATGGTTTCGAACGTTGTGGCGAATCCTTTGATACGGTTATCTCCGCCAATCCTTCGACCTACGTCGGCAGCAGCGAAGCGTTGAAGAATGCACGATCCGCCGCAGAAGACTTTGCTAAAGCCGTCTTCGACCGTATCGAATTTATTCGCCTGAACTGAGGTTTGTATGAGCGCAAAAAGAATTACGATTGGCAGAACCTTCAGCCAGACTCCACTGGAAAATGACACGCCAGACAGCCAGCACAACCAGACATTCGTTCTGGCAACGGGCAAGCGCGCCCTGTTTCGCTTTGAACGCATTGCCGCCAGCGACGTTGAAAGCAAAACGTTCGTCACAATGGAAACCAACGGTCGCGATCAGGCAGGCCTGACACCTGATTCGCTGCGCGACATTATCCGGACCATTAAGCTGCAGCAGTTCTTTCCCGCTATTGGCGTGATGCGCGATGACCGCATCGAAATCCTGGATGGCTCACGTCGTCGTGCAGCCGCACTCTACTGCAAAACCGGCCTGGACGTGCTGATCACTGACGCGGCCATCACCGCTGATGAAGCCCGCCGACTGGCGCAGGATATTCAGACGGCACGGGAACACAATCTGCGCGAAGTGGGTATGCGTCTGTTAACACTTAAAGATGGCGGTTTGTCGCAGAAGGAGATTGCTGAAAATCAGGGTTTGTCCCAGGCGAAAGTGACGCGTGCCCTGCAGGCCGCCAGCGTTCCATCAGATTTGATTTCACTTTTTCCTAATCACGCTGAGCTGACCTATCCCGACTATAAAGCGTTGTTACAGGCTGCTGACAAGTTGAGTGAGTCCGGGCAAAGCGTTGAAGCTCTGATCAAATCCATTTCCAGGGAAATTGATGTGGTCTGTGCCCGTGAAGGTCTGGCCGAGGACGAGCTTAAAAATCATATTCTGCGTCTGATTCGACAGGGCAGCCAGACTCTGATCAAAGAACCGGAGAAAGATAAAACCCAGGCGACTGCGCTCTGGTCTTTTGCTGATAAAGATCGGTTCGCCCGAAAAAAGGTACGCGGACGGATGTTCAGTTATGAATTTAACCGGCAGTCGAAAGAGTTGCAGGAAGAGCTGGATAAAGTTATTGCGGAGACCCTGAAAAAATATCTCAACCGTTAACGTATATGCACTCAAATCAGCCAGCGATAAACGCTGGCTTTTTTTTCGATTTTTGTAGCGAGTCGTCGTTAAAAGAGATGGCGGACACCCAAATTTCAGGCTGAAATCGCCAGATTTTTAAGTGTGAATTCCTGCTTAAGATATTGAAATATAATAAATTGCTTTATTATCTCTTGCTGAAAAACTGCATGAAATCGCCACTTCGCTGAACTCTTTCGCCAGATACCCAGGCCCCTTCCAAACCGCACAGGTCACTATAAACAGAGATAACGTTTTTCGTCTGATGCTATCGTTGATGAATCTCATCGCCGTCAGCGCGCATCCGACGGTCAGAATATTGCAAGTAATGATTTCCCGGGGCTGGTTCATTAGTGACCAATCAACTTTACTAAACCTCAGTCACAGCGTACCGGCTTCACACACTCCGCTAATTCCTCTGCTTAGCCTTTCTCCAAACATTAGCCCGCCAGCGATATTTCGTAATTAACTGTTTGTTTTTAGTATAAAAGATTAAAAAATTTCAGCCTGAAATCGCCATGCCTGCAGTTAAACGCTCCCTCCTTTCAGGTCTGAGGGCGAACGGATAAGATCAGAAAAGAGGCGTATCTTAAGAGCAGTAAAGTCCTGAACAGAGAGTGAAAAAAGATACTCAGAAACTATCCCTCACTTATCCACAGAAAAAGTGGATAACTTTTTCTGCGCGATAAAATTTTTTTTGAAGAGATGCGATACAAGATGCAGCTTTGGCAGGGAACTCAATTAAAACCTGATCAGCGCGAAAAGATTGTCACAGTCTGCTCATGACGGAAAGGTAGTTGCATGGCACCAGATTCACTGTGTTAGGTAAAGCAGATGAAATCGACAGCTTACGGTCGAAGAGCTCCTATCGGCCTACCTGATAAAAGGCGATGGCTCACTGCACTGCTGTTTACAGTGAATTGCGAGAAATAACGTCTGTATGGCATTGAACCGTGTTATCAGTGGCTGTTATCGGCATACAGCGTAGTTGCTGATGCGCAGAGAGTGCTGACCACTGCAATCAGTAATCAGACCGATGTGAAGTGACGTAATGCAATGATGATCTTCCACGGCAGTACCGAACCTATGCAGAAGAAAACCGGGCCAGGCCCGGTTTTGATATGAATCAGGCTTCAAGCCAGGCGGTTATTTGCTTAACCATGGCATACGTTGAGATGCCATAACGGTCATGCAGCGTCGGTAGTGCGCCTGCTGCAAGGAAAGCATCCGGCAGCGCAATCTGTTTAAAGCGCGGTGTCACATGGTTTCGCATTAACAGGCCGGCAATAGCTTCGCCTAAGCCACCGGTTATCGAATGATTTTCAGCGGTGATAACCAGCTGGTTATGATGCAGTGCTACTCCCGCCTCACGCAGGATGGTCTCTTCATCCAGAGGCTTAATCATGGGTGAGTGAACCACACCGACCTCAATCCCCTGCTTCTCCAGCGCTTCAGCGGCCTCAAGCGCCCGCATGGTCATCAATCCGCTGCTGATAATAACGGCATGCTTACCGCCGCGCAGGCGCTGAGCCTTACCGTGCTGATAGCGATAGTCATATTTATCCAGCACCAGCGGAACCTTACCGCGCAGCAGGCGCAAATAGACCGGACCCTGATGTTCAGCGATAGCCGGTATCACCTGGCTAATCTCCAGTGCATCGCAGGGATCGATGATAGTCAGGTTCGGCATGCCACGGAAGATTGCCAGGTCATCAGTCGCCTGATGACTCGGACCATAACCGGTGGTCAGGCCCGGCAGTGCGCAGGCGATTTTAACGTTCAGATTCTCTTCGGCGATGGCCATGCAGATAAAATCATAAGCGCGGCGGGAAGCAAAGACGGCATACGTGGTGACAAAAGGCATAAAGCCTTCACGCGCCATGCCCGCTGCGGCGCTCATCAGTAACTGTTCCGCCATGCCCATCTGATAAAAACGTTTCGGAAAAGCCTCTGCGAACAGGTGCAGATCGGTGTATTTACTTAAATCAGCCGTCAGCCCGACCACATCTGAGCGCTGCTCTGCCAGAGAGACCAGGGCATGTCCAAAAGGAGCTGAAACCGTGGGCTGGCCTTCAGCGGCGATCGAGGCGATCATGGCGGATGTGGTCAGACGTTTTTTTTGCGGTTGTGAACTCATCTCAGACTCCTTGCTCAAGTGCAGTCAGGGCTTTGTCCCACTCATTGGCATCGACCCGAATAAAGTGGGTTTTCTCACGACTTTCCAGAAACGGCACCCCTTTGCCCATTCGGGTATCGCAAATGATGACGCGCGGCTGGGGTTCGGGCCAGCTGCGAGCCGCATCAAAGGCGGCCTGCAAAGCAGAGATATCGTTGCCATCAACCCGCTGGGTGTACCAGCCAAAAGCCTGCCAGCGATCCACAATGGGTTCAAAAGCGAGAATCTCACTGCTATGGCCGTCAGCCTGCTGATTGTTGACGTCGATAAGGGCGATCAGGTTATCAAGTTGCCAGTGTGAGGCGGACATTGCCGCTTCCCAGGTAGAGCCTTCATTCAGTTCACCATCTGAAAGCAGGTTATAGACTCGTGCCTGCGAGCCTTTCTGTTTCAGCCCCAGACAGGCACCCACAGCAATACCTAAGCCATGACCCAGTGAACCGCCGGTAATTTCCATGCCTGGGGTATAGGCAGCCATGCCGGACATCGGCAAGCGGCTCTCATCAGTCCCATAAGTTTCCCTTTCTTCTTCAGGTATCACGCCTGCTTCCAGCAAGGCGGCGTAAAGGGCGATAGCGTAATGGCCAATCGACAGATAGAAGCGATCGCGGTCTTCCCACTCAGGTTGATCCGGCCGGTAATTCATGGCGTGGAAATAGCTGACAGCAAGCAAATCGGCGGCACCCAGCGCCTGACCGATATATCCCTGCCCCTGAATCTGCCCCATTAATAAGGCATGGCGGCGAATATTGGTGGCTCGTTGCTGTAATGAGAGCACGTGTGAAGCGTGACGAGAGTCAGTCATATTACCTCCTGATTAACGATTAACGTCCGCTGCCCGGATGCGCAGCACGCATAGCGCGCCACCCAGCAGGACGGCAGCAATAAAGTACATTCCGGAAGCGGGCGTACCGGTTGCGGTGGTGATGGTGCCTATCAGCCACGGTGAGAAAAAACCGGCCAGATTAGCAATGCAGTTCACGGCGGCGATGCCTGCGGCGGCAGAGACGCCACCTAACAGATTGGTCGGCAACATCCAGAACAGCGATGAGGCGGAAAGAATGCCCGCAGCGGCAATACAAAGGGAGAGCAGTGACAGGGAAACGCTATGGCTCAGCAGAGTTGCCAGCGTCAGTCCGGTGAGTCCGATCAGCATTGGAACAATCAGATGCCAGCGGCGTTCACGATAGCGATCGCCACTGCGCCCGGCCAGCAGCATAAAGATAATGGCGCAGAGGTAAGGCAGACTGGTCAGCAGCCCAATATGCAGCGGTTCACTGACGCCTGAGTTTCTCACCAGCGTCGGTAACCAGAACGTCAGGGCGTACTGACCCATCACCACACAGAAGTAGATCAGCGCCAGCAGCCACAGACGACGGTCGGCGACAAAGGCTTTTACCGTGCCATGACAGGCTTTCTGCTGATTATCTTCATCCAGATCGGCACGCACCCGGCGTTTCTCATCTTCGTCCAGCCAATCTGCCTGTTCAACACGATCCTTCAGAACCAGCAGTACCACTAATCCCATAACAAGGGTGGGGATAGCTTCCAGCATAAACATCCACTGCCAGCCTGCCCATCCGTGAAAGCCTGCAAAGGTCGCCATAATCCAGCCTGAGAGCGGGCCGCCAATCATCCCTGAGAGTGGAATGGCGACAAACCAGAGCACGGTCATACGTGCGCGACGGTGTGATGGAAACCAGTAGGTCAGGTAGAGCAGTAAACCTGGCGCAAGACCGGCCTCGGCGACGCCGAGCAGAAAGCGCAGCAGGTAGAACTGCCATGCGGTTTCTACAAAGGCGAACAGGGCTGAGATGATTCCCCATGTGATCATAATGCGGGCAATCCAGCGGCGTGCGCCGACACGGTGCAGGATCAGGTTACTCGGCACCTCAAAGAAGAAGTAGCCGATAAAAAAGATCCCGGCACCCAGTCCATACACGGTTTCGCTGAGAGACAAATCATCCATCATCTGTAATTTAGCGAAGCCCACATTGACGCGATCAAGATAGGCGCAGAGATAACAGAGCATCAGCCAGGGCATCAGGCGCCAGGCAATTTTGCGATAGGTGATATCGCGCGCAGCAGAGGCTGCGCTCAGATTAAGCGTGGTCATGGTGTTCACTCCCGAGGTTAGCCCGCCAGGCGTGCGGGCAGGGAAGGGCGCTATTTAATGGATCAGCATGCCGCCGTTCACATCCAGCGTGATGCCGGTGAGATAACCGGAGAGATCGCTGGCGAGAAACAGCGCAGCGTTGGCGACGTCACTGGCGGACCCAAGGCGTCCGAGCGGAATTCCGTCGAGAATGGCGTGGCGGCGTTCATCCTGTAACAGGCCACCAGTGATGTCCGTCTGGATCAGACCGGGCGTCAGGGCATTAATGCGTATCTGGTCAGGGCCAAATTCGCGCGCCATCGCTTTAGTCAGGCCCAGAACGCCCGCTTTAGCGGCACTGTAGTGCGGGCCACCGAAAATCCCGCCGCCGCGCTGTGCTGAGACCGAGGACAGGCAGATGATGCTGCCGCCTTTCTGCTGCTGCATGGTGGGGATCACCGCCTGAGACATCAGCAGCGTGCCGCGCAGATTGACATCAAGAATACGGTTGTAATCCTCGATGCCGATTTCCAGTGTTTTAACCGGCTGAGTAATACCTGCATTGTTGACCAGCACATCAATACGGCCGAAGTGCTCAAGGACCTGGTCGATGGCACGACGAACAGAGAGGGGATCGGTCACATCGGTGGCCAGGCCGAGATGCCCCTCACCACAAGACTGTGCGCTGGCCTGGGCGGCCTGCAGATCTAAATCGAGCACTACCACGCGCGCACCATGCTGAGCAAAACAGGCGGCTGTTGCCCGGCCAATGCCGCGCTGAGAGGCGGCACCTGTAATAATCGCAACTTTATTTTCGAGTAACATTGTCCACTCCAGAAAAATAATTATTAGTGGTTCGGTATCGCTACCGGCAGGGTCACGATCAGAATTGATAAAGCGGCTAATATTGGCAATGCAAAAAAATTCATTTGATGCTGAATGAATTTGTTGGTTTGATGCAGTTAACAATTCTGCGATTTAAAAATGGGCACACATCACAAAATTCCAGTGTGGAGAGGCGGATGGAAAAGCAGTCTGATCACTTACCTTCGATTAAATCACTGCGGGTTTTTGAGCAGGTGGCCCATTTTGGTAATGTCGCGCGTGCGGCCGAGGAATTAAGTATTACGCCTTCGGCGGCCAGTCATCAGCTGGCAAAACTGGAGCGTGAATTGGGCTGTATTCTGTTTAATCGTTCGGCAAAGGGCGTAGTGCTGACGCTGTCGGGTGAGCACTACCTCAGGGAGATTGGTCCGATACTGCTGAGTCTGACGCAGGCGACTGCACGCATCAGTAACGAGAAAGCCCGCAGCAACCTCAGGATCCACTGCGCGCCCAGTTTCGGTCTGCTGTGGCTGTTGCCGCGCATCCATAAATTTCGCGACAGCTATCCCGAGTTTCAGCTCACGCTCTCCTGCTCTTACGAGAATTTATCTTTCAGCCGCGACAATATTGATATTGCGATACGCCATGGATTCCCGGACTGGAACTCATTCGAGATTAAAACGATCCGCCACGAAAGAATGTCGGTGCTGGCCTCGCCTGAGTATCTGAAAAAGCATCCTGTTAATCAGGCCGCTGATTTAATTCATCATGCGCTGATATTATCGGAGTCGCCGCTTATTCAGTGGCCGCAGTGGTTTGCTTCTCAGCAATTACCTCAGCCAGATAAAGAGTGGTTATTTCGCTTTGATCGCTCTTATATGAGTCTTGAGGCGGCGATGTTAGGCCACGGTCTTATATTTGAAAGTGAATTGCTGGCGGAGGATTATCTGCGCAGTGGAAAACTGGTCAGAGTCTTGTCCGAACAGGAGAGTCTGCCCGTCAGCGCCCATCATCTGGTCTTCCCGCGTGGATTTGCCCAGTTTCCCCGCGTCGCGCATTTCCTGAGCTGGATCCAGCAGGAACTGAAAGTGTTAACCTAATGTTAAAATAACTTTCACGTCGTCATTATTGCGCCGGTTTATTTATCCGGTTAACTATCCCTGTTATAAAAATCGCATTGCTAAAGCTAACTTTTAAATACCGTCTACACTTCTTTACCCACTCGGTAAATATGTTCCATTTCTATTCCGTATGAAATTTAATCAAACGGATGTTTAACTTATTAATGGCAGGGATATTATGAGTACGAATACACCAGACTCTGGTGAAGCGGGCGATCACGCGCCTGCGGATACGGTACGCCAGCGCATTTTTTTAGTGGTACTGGTTGCCACTATGGGCGCGCTGGCTTTTGGTTATGACACCGGGATTATCTCGGGTGCGTTACCCTACATGACCTCACCACCCGATCAGGGTGGACTTGGACTGAACTCATTCACTGAAGGGCTGGTAGCCTCTTCGCTGGTGTTCGGTGCCGCAATCGGCTCTTTCCTGAGTGGTTTCTTCTCTGACCGGTTTGGCCGGCGTATTACCTTACGCAGCCTGGCGGTTATTTTTGTGCTGGGTTCACTGGGAACAGCGCTGGCGCCTTCTGTCAACGTCATGGTGGCAATGCGCTTCCTGCTGGGGATTGCGGTCGGCGGCGGTTCCTCTACCGTGCCGGTGTTTATCGCCGAAATTGCCGGACCGCGCCTGCGTGCGCCGCTGGTCAGCCGCAATGAGCTGATGATCGTTACCGGACAGCTCATTGCTTATGTTGCCAGTACGCTGCTGAGCTATCTGCTGCATGATGAGCACCTGTGGCGCTACATGCTGGCAATTGCCATGGTGCCGGGTCTTTTGCTGTTTATCGGCACGTTCTTCGTTCCCGCCTCTCCACACTGGCTGGTCGCGGAAGGGCGTCTGAAAGAGGCTAAAAAGATCCTGAAGTATCTGCGTGAAACGCCGCGTGAAGTGCGCCATGAGATGGCGCAGATGAAGAAGCAGGCGAGGGCGGCGGAACGTGGGCCGGATGCGAAAACCCTGATCCGTGAGAAGTGGGTGATTCGCCTGATGGTTATCGGCGTCGGGCTGGGCTTTGTCGCCCAGTTCACCGGGGTAAATGGTTTTATGTATTACACCCCGATCATCCTTAAACAGACCGGACTTGGCACCAGCGCCTCGATTGCCGCGACCATCGGTAACGGCGTGGTCTCAGTGGTGGCGGCGATTGTCGGTATCTGGGCGGTTAGTCGCTTCCCGCGCCGGACGATGCTGATTACCGGCCTGTGTCTGGTGGTCGCTTCGCAGATTATGCTGGGCAGCGTGATGACCTTTATCGCTCCCAGCCTGATGCAGAGCTACCTCGCCCTGGCCTGTATTCTGCTGTTCCTGTTCTGCATGCAGATGTGCATCTCCCCGGTCTACTGGCTGATGATGTCGGAGCTGTTCCCGATGCAGCTGCGTGGCGTATTAACCGGCGGCGCTGTCTCACTACAGTGGATCTTTAACGCGATAGTCGCCTTTGGTTTTCCACCGATAATGGAATATGCCGGCAGCACCACCTTCTTTATCTTTGCCGCGATTAATGTCGGGTCGCTGATCTTCGTGATGGCGATGGTGCCAGAGACGCGGGGCAAAAGCCTGGAAGAGATTGAGTCACACATGAAAGAGAAGTTTGGTGAAAAGCCAAAAGAGGCTGAAGCCTCCTGAGTCCCACCGGATTCAGCCCACCGGCTGAATCCGGTTTTACCTCCTTATCGCCTTATCTTGTTACCTCCTTATCTTCTTACTAACCGTTGCACCGCATTTCCCCGTCCTTATCCTCACTAAGTACCATCAGACAACATTCACTGTAATCAGCAATTTTCCCTCGATTAATTTCCATACAGTTCTGGCGATTTCAGGCTGAAATCGCCAGAAACTGACTTAATGAACTGTCGTTATTGTCTTCAGAAATCCCCGGTTAAGCGAAGCATGACCGCTGACAAAGATTGCCTCAGGCTCTGCGCTATACTCATTTTTCATCTGCTCCGCACGCTGACCGGTACGCACTATGAAAATTTCAACCACGACGGCAGTTTTTGCCGCATTGCTGACTGCTGCGCCATTGCATGCTGAAAACACACCAATCTCCTCCTGGTGGAATGGATTCACTGACGATGTTGCGCAGACCTGGAACGCGCCTCAGCATACCGATCTCTACCTGCCATTTATCAGCTGGCACGCCCGCTTTATGTACGACAAAGAAAAAACCGATAACTATAACGAGAATCCCTGGGGAGGCGGTCTGGGCATTTCCCGCTACAGCGACAGCGGCAACTGGAGCGCGCTTTATGCAATGGCTTTCAAAGACTCACACAATGAGTGGCAGCCGATTGTCGGTTATGGCTGGGAGAAGGGCTGGTATCCTGGTTCGAATCAGGACTTTCGTCTTGGCGCGGGATTAACCGCCGGTATCACTGCACGCGAAGATTTTGGTAACTATATTCCGCTACCGATTATTCTGCCGCTGTTCTCTGCCGGTTATAAGGCGCTGAATGTACAGTTCACCTATATTCCGGGCACGTACAATAATGGCAACGTGCTGTTCGCGTGGTTTCGCTATGCATTTTAATTTTTCAGGAAAGGATTTATGACCCGGAGGTGGAAAACCGTCACCCGCAGGCTCTGGCGTCTTGCGATTGTGTCTGGAGTATTGTTACTGCTGCTACTGATTATTCGAATCTATGAAGCGGAGCGCGGGCCGGAGTTACATCGCTGGCACACCTGGGTCCCGCATGAACTGACAGTGGAACAGCTTGATAATGCGACCTATGCCGACTACCTCAAGGCCGAAAATCATCTGTTCGACGAGATGAAGCAGCAGGTCAGCAACCGGCTGGATGCGGAAGATAAAACGCCACTCAACCGATACTATGCTGGCAGCATGATCTATCCGGGGCATTTCGCGCAGGACTGGAACCGTTCCTATATTCTGCAACCGACGGGCAGGCCGCGCGGTGCGGTGGTGCTGTTACATGGACTGACCGACAGTCCTTACAGTCTGCGGCATGTGGCAGAGGCTTACCGTCAGCAGGGTTATGTGGCAGTGGCGATACGGTTACCGGGTCACGGTACGGTGCCTGCGGGTCTGACCGATGTTGACTGGCAGGACTGGATGGCCGCCACACGCCTGGCGGTGCGGGAAGCGACCCGGCTGGCGGGCACGCAGACGCCGCTGCATCTGGTGGGTTTCTCGAACGGCGGGGCGCTGGCGGTAAAATATGCGCTCGACAGCCTGGGCGATCATACGCTGCGTCGTCCGCAGCAGTTGATTCTGTTATCGGCGATGATCGGTGTGACTCGTTTTGCCCGGTTCGCAGGTGTTGCCGGGTTGCCCTCTGTTTTCCCTGCCTTCTCGAAAACGGCCTGGCTGAATATCGTGCCGGAGTTTAATCCGTTTAAATACAACTCTTTTCCGGTTCACGCTGCCCGGCAGACCTATTTGCTGACGCAGGCGCTGCAGAAAGAGATCCTCCAATATGCGCGTAATCAGCAGCTCTCCGGTTTCCCGCCCGTGCTAACCTTTCAGTCGGTCATGGATTCCACCGTCAGTACGCCTTCGGTCATCCGCTCGCTCTATAATTATCTGCCAGTGAACGGCAGCGAACTGGTGCTGTTCGATATCAATCAGGCGGTCAGCGTCAGTCCGTTATTCCGCCACTCCTCATATACCGCGGTTAATCAGCTGTTGCCTGCGGCGCGTCGGAATTACTCATCCACAGTGATCACCAATGCCTCCGCCACCTCACTGGAGATGGTGACGAAAAGCGTTCCCGCGGGAGAGATGCAGGAACGGATTCAGCCGCTGGCAATTGCCTATCCGGCGGGTCTCTACTCACTGTCGCACGTTGCGATTCCATTCCCGGCCGAGGATGGGTTATATGGCAGCGCGCCCGCGCAGAAGAATGAGTTTGGTATCAGTTTTGGGACGTTGTCACTGCGCGGCGAGAGTGCGGTGCTGATTGTCGGGCTGGACTCGATTATGCGCGCCACCTCTAACCCGTTTTATCCTTATATGATTAACCGAATCGATCACCACATCAGTTGTAGCGACAAGCCGCAACTTGCGGCCTGTCTCAGCAGTTTCTGAATCAGTACAGCATCAGGCCCGCATCGTGCGGGCCTGATGTTAAATAGCGTTCAGCATTTCCATCACATCATCCGACAGTTCCAGGCTGTCGCTGGCAAGATTCTCTTTAAGATGTTCCGGGGAAGAGGTGCCTGGAATCAGCAGAATATTTGGCGATCGCCGCAGCAGCCACGCAAGTGCGACCTGCATCGGCGTGGCATTCAGGGATGCAGCCACTTCATTAAGCTGATCCGACTGCAACGGAGAGAAGCCACCCAGCGGGAAGAACGGCACATACGCAATTCCCTGCTGCGCCAGCTGATTCACCAGCTCATCATCCTGTCGATGCGCCAGGTTATACATATTCTGCACGCAGACAATCGGCGTCATCGCCTGAGCTTCTGCGATCTGCGTGGCGGTAACGTTACTCAGGCCAATATGGCGAATCAGTCCGCGCGCCTGTAACTCCAGCAGCGCCTCCAGTTGTGGCTTCAGAGAGCCTTCTTTCGGCCTGGCCGGATGCAACATACTGCGCAGGTTCACCACTTCAATCACATCCAGCCCCAGGTTGCGCAGGTTATCTTCAACTGCCTGCTTCAGCGCCTCTGGCTCCATCGCCGCCAGCCAGCCGCCTTTGGCGTCGCGTCGGGCACCCACTTTGGTGACAATGCAGAGATCCTGCGGATAGGGATGGAGCGCCTTTTTAATCAGCTGGTTGGTTTCGTGCGGGCCATAAAAGTCGCTGGTGTCGATATGATTAACGCCTGCCGCGACAGCATCGCGCAAAACCTGGATTGCCCGGGCTTCATCTTTTACCGGGCCGAACACGCCCGGCCCGGCCAGTTGCATTGCGCCGTAGCCAATACGGTTAACTTCACGATCGCCTAACGTAAAAGTCATGGTGGTGTTTGACATGAAAACCTCCTGCGTGAATGTAGATCAATTGTAACGGTGATTCAGCTGTGCAACTATCCGGTGAAATCAGGACAGACTGTACGGGGTGATGCACAATGGCGATCGATATGGCGCTGCTGGATGCCGTCGTGGCGGTGGCAAAAGCGGGAGGGTTTAGGGAAGCGGCACGCGTCACCGGCAGCAATGCGTCACGCCTGAGCGATGCGGTACGACGGGCGGAACAACAGCTGGGTATTCGTCTGTTTCACCGTACCACCCGCACCGTGGTATTAACCGAAGCGGGCAGGGCGCTGATGGAACGTCTGCTGCCCGCGATCAATGAAGTTAACGCCGCGCTGGATGCGGTTAATCGCTACCGTAACACCCCTGGTGGCACGCTGCGGCTGAATGTGCCGGTCAGTGCAACCCGGCTGGTGCTGCCCGCGCTGGTGCCGGAATTTTTGCAGCGTTATCCCGACATCCGGCTGGAAATTGTGGCGGAGAGCAGCGTGCAGGATGTCTTTCGTGACGGTTGTGACGCCGGGATTCGTTATGATGAGCGGCTGGAGCAGGATATGGTGGCGATGCCAATTGGCCCCAGACAGCAACAGTTCGCGCTGGCGGCTTCTCCGGCTTATCTGGCAGAACATGGCCGACCGGAACATCCGCGCGATCTGATCCATCATCGCTGTCTGCGTGGCCGTTATGCCAGCGGCCTCATGGCTGACTGGACCTTCAGCCACGAGGGCGAAGAGATCAGCGTTGAAACCAGCGGGCCGCTGGTGGTTTCGGTCGGTGGCGCAATGGATCTGGCGGTGGAGGCGGCCATCGCCGGAAGCGGCGTGATATATCTGTTTGACGAGTGGCTCAGGCCAGCCCTTGACAGCGGCAGGCTGGAACCGCTGCTGCAACCCTGGTGGCTGACTTTCTCCGGTCCGTGGCTCTATTACAACGATCGCCGCCTGATCCCCGCCCCGCTTCAGGCATTTATCGACTTTGTGCGCGAAAAAAACGGGCGCGAAAACAACTCAGCTATACCAGTTAAACCCCTGTGGCACCCGTGAAAATCCGGCATGTCGCAACGCGTTAAGCAGCGGTGACCGCGAAACCGGTTCACCATCTACCTTCTCAAGCGTGAAACTCGCGGGCTTTTCACGCTTCAGTGCCAGGCCCAGCGCTGCCACCGCGACCTGCTGCAGCGCGGGATCGTCGGTGAATGTCAGCAACTCTTTGCCTCCCGGCGTCAGGTAGAGTACCAGCGCGCCGCCTGCAATCACCACGCGACCTCCCTGACGGCGGGTCGGGCGGATGCCGCTGGCGTGGAGCGGCCAGCTCAGTAACGCGCCAAACGGATTCGCCGGGTCCGGTGCGGCCAGCGCCACCGCCTCTGTCGCGGTCAGCGGCTTTTCTGCCAGCTCCCGCAGCCGCTCAATGGTGTTATGGTCGGCAAACTGCGCGCCGCCCGCACCAGCGACAAACCGGCCACGCAGCAGCCGTCCGGCATCTTCCATGCTGCGTAATACCGGCTGTAACACGGGGAATCCTCCCGGGATCTGCTCCGATATCGCGCTACCCCGGCTGATCACCCCATAACGGTCGAGAAGATTTTCCACCAGCGACAGGGCCAGCCGGGCAGGAGCAACCTCCTGTCGGTTAACCCGCGACCAGCGACCAGCCAGCGTGTTGACCGCCGGTCGGCGTGCAGAAAGTGCGCCCGGGGTGAAGCGCTGACCAAAACGGGTGCGCAGGGAACGCGCGGGACGTGAACGGGGGGCGCCTGGCGTGGTCAGCAGCCCACGCACCGCAATCCAGCTATCGGCGGTGACATAGCCTTGCCACACCAGTTGCCACAGGGCAGCATAAACGTCGGTGGTTTGCGTCTCTGCCTCGTCCATCTGTGCCATGATCTCATGAACAAACCACGAGCCACCCCGGCTCAGTGCGTCGAGAGTCGCCTGCTGAATCGGCGTCAGAGGCTGTGTGGTGTCAATCACCGGCAGTGTTTCAGCGGCATATTCCGTGAGGTGCAGCGAAATCAACCCATCATTCTGACCCAGCGCTTTATGTCCACACCAGGTAACCTCGCCACTGGCTAACAGTTCATCAAGCATCGCGGGCTGATAGTCGGCTATCCTGGCGCGCAGGATTTGTGACTCCCACAGCGAGGCCGGTAGCGGCACGCCCGCAAGTTGCTCAACTACCCGCAACAGCCCGTTAACCCCGTGATGCTCTTCACGCTGCGTGTTAAGCACACCGTGACGCTCCAGCAGCAGGTTGATCCAGGCGGCAGGTGGAACAGGCCGGGTTGCTTCACGTGCTGATTGCAGTGAACGTAAGCGTAACCGTTTGAAGATCTCAATGGAAACCCACTCCGTTTCCGATGCGCCCTCTGGCGAACCCATATTGAGCAGGTTGCCCTGCTGATGCAGGGAAAGCAGCACCTCATTCACAATGGCGATACCCAGACCAAAATACGTGGCCAGCTGTCGGGCAGTGAACAGGGTATGGGTTCGGGCGTAGCGGTTAATGAGATCGCGTAGCGGATCGGCCTGCGGCTCCAGAAATGTTTCGGGCAGATCGTCAGGCAGTACAACGGCCAGTGCATCGCGCAGGCGGGCTGCATCTTCAATGATCGCCCAGCGCTCTTCACCGGCAAGGGTGACCGTAATCATTCGCTGCGCGGCAGCGAACTGCGTTATGGCTTCCGCGATCTGCTGGGCGTTGCCACTGAAACGTGCCGCAATACCGGCAACCGGGAGCGGGCCAAGATCGCGCAGCAGATCGATAATGCCTTCGGCGTGTTGTGCCTGATAGCGGGAATCAATGCGCTGCAGTTCCTGTTCAACCTGCTCAACGACGTCAGGTGCCAGCAAATCACGCTTGCTGGTCTGGCCGAGCAGCTCACCCAGCAGGTTACTGTCGAGCGCCAGCAGTGAGGCGCGCCGTTCTGCCTGAGGGGCGTCGCTGGCGTAAATAAACTCTGCAACATAGCCAAACAGCAGCGGCGCGGCAAAAGGGGAGGGCTGTTCGGTCGTCACCTCGACCAGCTTTATCTTTCCCTGTGCCATCTGTTCCATCAGCTGGTGCAGGGCAGGCAGATCGTAGACATCCTGCAGACATTCGCGTGCGGTTTCGATAAGGATGGGGAAATCGTCATACTGTCGTGCAACTTCCAGCAACTGACCGGCGCGCAGCCGCTGCTGCCAGAGCGGCGAACGTTTGCCCGGATTACGCCTCGGCAGCAGCAGAGCGCGTGAGGCACATTCACGGAAGCGGGCGGCAAACAGCGCCGACTGACCGACACTCTCAGTGATCTCCCGGGTCAACTGGCCGGCGTCGAACATAAACAGGTCAGCGCCGGGTAACACTCCCTCACTGGCGGGAAAGCGGGCCACGATGCCGTCATCGCTGGCCGCAACAGAAGCATCAATGCCCAGGCGTTGCTGGATTCGGGCGGCAATCGCCAGCGCCCAGGGCGCATTGACCCGCTTTCCCCAGGGCGAATGCAGGATCACCCGCCAGTCGCCGATTTCGTCACGGCAGCGTTCGATCAGCAATGTGCGATCGTCCGGCAGTACGCCGGTCGCGGTGCGTTGTTCAGCCAGCAAAGCCAGCAGATTTGTGACTGCGCGGGCATCCAGCCCCAGCGCGCGCAACTGCTCCTGCGCGTCCACCGGTGAAGCCGTACTCAGATGACGCAGAAACAGCCCGAGGCTGGCACCCGAATCGGCCGAGCGGCCCACACCTTCTCCGCGCCAGAAAAGCAGACGAGCCGGACGGCCTGGCGCAGGTACCACCAGTACCTGGTCGTGGGTAATCTGCTGAATCCGCCACGACGTTGCGCCCAGGGTAATAATGTCATTGACCCGCGACTCATAGACCATCTCTTCATCCAGTTCGCCGACACGACGTGAGCCAGCCTGCTCTTCGCCTTCCGGCAGAATGACGCTGAACATGCCGCGATCGGGAATGGTGCCGCCGCTGGTCACGGCCAGATGCTGAGCGCCGGGTCGCGGCGTCAGCAGTCCGCTCTGACGATCCCACACCAGCTGCGGCCGTAGCTGAGCAAAAGCGTCTGAGGGAAACTTACCCGCCAGCATATCGAGCGTGGCATCAAACAGCCGACGCGACAGAGTGCGAAACGGATCGGCCCGACAGACCTGCGCATACCAATCATCGACCTGTAAGGGATCCATTGCGACGGCCGCCAGGGTTTGCTGCGCCAGGATATCGAGCGGGTTACGCGGCGGAGCCAGCGCATCGAGCTGGCCCGCACGCATCGACTGCAATATGACGGCCGAATCCAGCAGATCGCGCCGGGTGCGCGGAAACAGGATGCCGGTTGATACGCCGCCAACCTGATGTCCGGCGCGTCCCACGCGCTGCAGTGAGCTGGCGACTGAAAGCGGTGCGCCCACCTGGATCACCAGATCCACCGGCCCCATATCAATGCCCAGTTCAAGACTGGAAGTCGCCACCACGCAGCGCAGTCTGCCCAGCTTCAATGCGGCTTCAATCTCGCCTCGCTGCTCCTTCGAGACGGACCCGTGGTGCGAGCGGGCAATAAGATCGTCACTGTCGTCCGGTTCTGCATCCCGATCGCCAGCGGTTGTCTGCTGCGCCAGATAACGCGCATTGAGCCGCGCAGTCAGCTTTTCCGCCAGGCCACGCGAATTCACAAACACCAGCGTGGCGCGATGGGACATGACCTGCTGCAGAATGCGCGCTTCAATGTGCGGCCAGATCGAACCGCTGGCAGAGGTGGCTTCACCGGTCAGGTCATCGGGGCTGGCAATATCGGTCATATCTTCGACCGGCACCTCGATGGTCAGGTGCAGCGTCCGGTCGGCGGCCGGATTAACGATCTGAACGGGCTGACAGCCGCCAAGGAAGGCGGCCACCCGCTCAACCGGTCGGACCGTAGCGGAAAGCCCGATACGCTGGGCGGGCTGTGGCAGCAGCGCATCGAGCCTCTCCAGGCTCAGCGCCAGCTGGGAACCCCGCTTCGATCCCGCCACCGCATGCACCTCATCGACGATGACCGTGGTCACGCCCTGCAGCGTCGTTCGCGCTTTTGAGGTCAGCATCAGAAACAGTGACTCGGGTGTGGTGATCAGAATATCGGGCGGGCGGCGCACCAGCCTGGCGCGCTCTGCACTGGGCGTATCGCCGGATCGCATTCCGATATTCAGAGTGATCTCTGGCTCATTCAGCGCCTGCCGCTCAGCGTAAACGCCTGCCAGCGGCAGATTAAGGTTGCGCTGTACGTCCGCGGCCAGCGCTTTAACCGGTGAAATATAGAGAATGCGGGTGGTCGTTTCACGTGCAGGTGAGGGCTGCGCGGTTCGGAACTGAAACAACGTGTCGATGGCGGTGAGGAAGGCCGCCAGCGTCTTCCCTGAACCGGTCGGGGCGATCACCAGCGCATGTTCTCCGCTGGCTATCGCCTGCCATGCCGCCTGCTGCACCGGCGTGGGTGCAACAAAGGTGGCAGAAAACCAGCGTCGTGTGGCGGATGAAAACCGGGCTAAAACCGCATCAGATTGGGATTTCGACATCATACTCACGGTATCACGCAGCAACTGCGCCTGAAATTAATCCGTTGAGTGTAAGTGAAAATTGCCGTTTGTGGATGACGCGGCAGATATCTGGCCGCGTCGGGCGGATTTATTAACTGGCCGCTCCGGCTAAAGCGCGACCTCTGATCGCCAGCAGCGACACCAGTGCCAGCACGATAATAGTCATGCCATAGAACCAGGCGGTCTGGTTCAGCCCGATATGCGGCGCTGCCACTCCGGCGGCAATCGCAGGGAGGGCAAAGGCGAGATAGCTTTTGATCAAAAAGGCGGAGAACAGTCCGGCGCGTTCATGACTTTCAGCTAACTGCATAATGATCTTCAGCACGCTGGAGAAAATCGATCCAAATCCCTGACCCGCAATGGCAGTGCCGAGATAGAGCCAGGCCACGCTGTGCAGAGAAAGGCCCGCAAGAGTGACGCTGACGCCCACTATCAGCATCAGCGTACCGATAACTAATGCCCGCGCAGGCGGTAACGGGCGAAAGAGAAATACTGCTGCCGTTGCGCTCAGCATCAGCGTCGCCACAATCGAGCCGCCGATAAAAGGCGAGGTCAGGCCGGTTGCGTTCGCCACCATTGAGGGCATCAGTGAAAGGTAAAATCCGCCCAGCATCCAGGTTGCGATATTAACCGGCGTCACCATTAACAGCGGGCCCAGCGCGCGTCGCGGTATGCTGACCTGAGGTCGCAGTGCGGCCAGAACACCCGGCTGAGGCGCAATGGTTTCTGGTATTAGCGGCAACAGCGCCATGGCAACCAGCATCAGTATCAGCAGCAGCGCGTAAAGCGTCACCGTGGGAAAGGGCGCAAAGGTGACCAGTATGCCGCCCGCCAGCGTGCCCAGCGTCATCCCCAGAAAGGCGGTGAATGAGTTCAGCAGTGGCCCACGGGTTTTACTGGCGTCAATCAGGCTGGCACCAAAGGTCGGTAAGGCAATACCGGTTGCAAAGCCCTGCACCAGCCGGGCGGCGATTAAGGTGGTGGCAGAGTTGGCAGACATAAAGATCACCAGCGCGACCGCATTGATCGCCAGCGCCAGCAGCATCAGCGGGCGGCGGCCGGTATAGTCGGACACTTTACCGACCGTCAGCAGCGCGGCCAGCAACGCGAAAGCATAGGCACCAAAGATCAGCGTCAGCATGGTCGGCGTCAAATGGAACAGGCTGCGATAAAGTGGGTAGAGCGGCGTTGGCGCACTGCTGGTGGCGGAAATCAGCGCCGCACCGGTAAAACTGAAAAGCGTGGTGCGGGCAGCAGCCTGAGGCGTCAATGTGGGGTTCATGAAATTACCTTAATGCAAAGTATTAGCTTTTAATAAGGTATACGGCTATCTGTGCCTTAATGCAATATCTTTGCTTTAACCTATTTTGCTGTGTGACTTAGTGTCACCCTGTGGTAAGCTTTGTGTTACTAAGTCACACATGGGAGGAGATATGGCTTCAACAAGACTTCGTCAGCAGGGCGGGGCGGTCGTGCTGACTATCCCCAGCGAGATTGCTGCCAGAGCGGGCTGGACTGTTGGCATTGAGCTGGACGTCACCGCAGAAGGCGAATCCGTGAATATTGTGCCGGTAACGCGTGTACCACGCGGTCGCCGCACAGTTGCTCAGTTGCTGGCCGGTATCGATCAGCAGGAAATTCAACAGTATAACGAAGAGGCCGCGGACGGGCTGAACGACGCGACGCAGGGCAGGGAGCATATCTGATGGTTTCAAGGAGAGTGCCGCAGAAAGGCGAAATCTGGCACGTTAATGGCGATCCGGTTGAAGGGCGAGAGTTTAAAGGGCCGCATTATTACCTTGTTATCTCGCAACGGGAGTTGGTTGCGGCTTTGGGAACGGCAGTTTGCGTGCCGGTAACAAGTGGCGGCGGCGCATCACGCTCACAGGGCGTGACCGTTTATCTGGACGGTAACAGCACAGATACCGGCAAAGTGACCGGCGTGGCGCTGTGCTATCAGGTGCGCTCGCTTGACCTGACTGCGCGCAGGGCAAGCTATGCCGCCACCGTTGAGCCACATGTTATGGATGAAATATTGTCTTTAGTCGTAGACCTTATCGACCCGCGGTAAATCAACACTGGCTGAAAGTTAAAACTTAATAATTATAAATTCCTGGAAAGCATAAAGGTCTGGTCCATATTGTGATCGTGTGACCTGATGCAAGCGTTACAACCCCAAATGGGGCTCGTTTATGCTAACTCACATCCGCTCTCCCTTCGCCTGCGCTTTGTCTCTCCGGGCCGCTTTCCTGCGCTCTTCTCTGTCCGTTTCCTGATACGTGTTGTTATGTGCTTTGCGGGTTGTTTATCAATAATATTTCGGCGAGTCTCACTGTTAATAACAATCAGGGAGCCAGATGATGAAGATAGCTGAGATCGATCATATCCATCTCTACGTTGAAAATATTGAACAGGCAGAAAAGTGGTACAACGAGATCCTGGGCTTTGAACGCGACCCTTCCCTGTACTTCTGGTTTGAACAGGGTGGGCCGCTGGTCATAAGAAATAACAGGGCATCACTCTCTCTTTTCCTGCGAAAATCTCAGCCACCAGGCCATACGGTGGCTTTCGGGGTGGCAGCATCATTTTTCAACGAACTTATGCCTGTACTCCGTAAGAATAAAATCCCTTTCAGCGTCAGTGACCACGACGTGTCGATGTCCGTCTATTTCAGCGATCTCAGTAATAATAAAATTGAAGTGACCTCTTACGACTACCTGCATGCAAAGCAGATACTGGAGAGCTTTGCGTAACGCTATCGCAGTTTGCGCTTAGAGGCGTGACTGCAGGCGCACTGTGATCTCCGTTCCGAAAGTATAAGTACTTCACTCATCAGCACGCTGGAGGAAGTTAAGCCTCCAGGCCCTGAACGGCGATTAATAAAGCGAGTTCTTCAATCTCTCAGGCAGCGCTTTGTCGTAGGCATCGCCATCAATCTCTGCAATCTGTTTGAGGATGGAACCGGTGCTGGGCAGCGACTGCCGTGAGATCTGCGTTTCGGCATCCCATAATCCGGAGCGAATAATCGCCCGGCTGCACTGAAAGAAAACGCTCTCCACAGTGATGCGTAATACGGTTTTTGGCAGCTGATTGTTGATGGCAAAGCGCTCAAGCAGCGCCGGGTCGGTGCTGATTGCTGCCGTGCCGTTCACGCGCAACGTCTCGCCAATGCCAGGGATGAGAAAAAGCAGCGCTACCCGATTGTCATGCAGAATGTTGCGCAGGCTGTCGATGCGGTTATTGCCGCGTCTGTCGGGTAATAACAGGGTCTTGTCATCTTCGATTTCGATAAATCCGGCCGGATCGCCGCGCGGTGAAACATCCAGTCCCTCAGGTCCCGACGTTGCCAGCGCCACAAAAGGCGAGGCGGCGATAAACGGACGATAGGCGGGATGAATATGATCGGTTTCTTTAGCGACAGAGGGCCGGGCGACCGTGCCGTAAAGACCTTCAAGTTCGGTAAGTTCAGTGATAATGCTGCTCTGTTCAGACATTTTTGCACTTTCCTTTCACTATTCAGATCCTCATGACGCTGAAGGTGAGACTACACAGACCCGACGCGCCAGTTTAAGCAGCACTTTAACACCCATGCAGCGTATTCAGAACCCGTGCGCCACCCTTTATGGCAATCGCCCCAGGTGAATCCGTCTTCCCGCCGCTAAAACAGCTTATTACCTGGGGCGGCAACCTCTTTCCACCCTTTACCAATATCAGAAGCACAACACAACGTAGTGACAGCCTCTGATGAGAGGTCCATTTTCTGCAATCAGATGAGCACGAAAACCGCGACTTGCGCACTGAAATTAGCCGCCGTTCGTTAAGAGTATTAACAGAGTTGGTGACAGCAGAAGTTGCTGATATAAAGAGTAAAGATTGCTTATTCAGCACCCACAAGGAGCGCAGGATGGTTTGGGAATCAGAGCGGCTGCTCTACAGATATACTCTTCGTGAGGATCTTGACGACCTCTTCAGAATCTATGGCGACCCCGAAACGCATAAATTTAACCCGCGAGGTCCATGGCCCGACAGAACGTATGCCATTCAGGCCATAGAGCGCATATTACAGAGCTATCAGGAACAGGGTTTTGGCGACTGGACGATATTTGAGAAAGCCCATCCGGATAAAATTATTGGTTTTGGCGGTGTTTTCAGAAGCCAGTTTGACGGTCGTCAGACGAATAATCTCGGTTACCGGTTTGAGCCTGCTGCCTGGGGAAAAGGGTATGCTACCGAGCTTTCCCGCAGAGCCATTCGCTACGGATTCGAAGAGGCCGGGCTGAGCATCATTACGGGTGTGACGCGCGAAAACCATCTGGCTTCGCGGCGGGTACTGGAAAAAGCGGGCCTGACCTTTTTGAAAAAGGTCGACGATCCTGAGGGGTTGCCTCCCAGCCTGATGTACACCCTGACACGACGTGACTGGCTTGCGGCTGGCAACATCGTTACCGAATAAGTTTGATCTTTCGCGTTTGTGATTCAGGCGTGGCGAAATCTGCGCCACCTTTTCGCGCAAAGTCCCTTTAAACCCTCTCTTATCCCGCGATTAATACTCCCCTGTGTGGATTACTTTAGCCACCTTAATCAGGGGAGGCTTTATGGATATTCGTACAATTTTTATTTCAGCAGTTATGGCAGTCAGTCTTTTATGGATAGGCGCATCAGATAACCGTTCGTCACGTCTCACCGCCGAGCCGGTTAAATCTGTCCTGAGTAAACTGCAGCCTTGATTCTCAATCGCCCGATAGCACACATTAGCGCCTGCTCAGCCTGAGATGCGGTACACTGCCGGTATCTGTTAATGCAACTTCGTTGCTTTAACCATGACGTTCAGGCTGATAAAAGCGGGAGAAAGAGATGGCGAGGGAGATGATTCGGCAGGGTGGGCGCAGCGCACGTATTCAGGCGGAAGTGCATAACACCGTTAACCGCTTGCTTGAAACGCTTGATCGTTCAGCTATTACAGTGCCGATGATCGCCGAACAGGCAGGTGTGACACCTTCCACGATCTATCGGCGCTGGGGCGATCTGTCCCAGTTGCTGGCGGATGTGGCCGTGGCACGGATGCGGCCCATTGCAGAACCGGAAGATACCGGATCGACGGCCGGCGATCTTACCGCGTTCATCCAGCAGTATGCTGAAGAGATGTCGTCCAAAGTCGGTCGTGAGCTTCTGGCTGATGTGATAGGAAGTCAGGCTGAAGTGGCGAGCCAGAAATGCTGTGGGTTTACCTATCAGCATCTTGAAACACTGAAAAGTCGGGCCGAGGCACGCGGCGAATCAGGCTTTGACGTTGATCGCATCATCGATGTGGTCGTGGCGCCGGTGATGTTTCATATTCTGTTCGGTGACCGCGACATCTCAGCAAAATACTGTTCGTCTCTGGTTCAGCGGGCATTTCAGACAGCAGTCAGCGCTGAATAAAGGGCAGGGCGGCTTGCGTGATCAGATGCTGCAAGAGTGCTCGCGCCGGATCGTCACCCTGATCTGAGCGGGCGAGCGCGATACCCAGATAGCCGGGCATTGGCAGCCGGTGTGATTCAATCACCAGCGTCTCCGGCAACCCGGCGCGGGTGCGCAGGGTGATGCCCAGCCCGGCCTGTAATGCCGCCCAGATCCCGCTAAGACTGTGGCTGGTGAACACAACCCGCCACGGAATACCTGCCTTATCCAGCGCCTCGATGGCGCGCGATCGCATGACACACGGCGCATCGAATGCCACCAGCGGCAGCGGCTCGCCGCGCTGCAGATATCCCGCCAGATCAAACGCCGGATGCTGTATCCAGGCTAACGGACACTGACCAATTAACTGCGTGCCAGCCTGCTGCTCTGCCTGCCACAGCAGCGCCAGATCCAGCTCATGACGGGCCAGCGCCGTAAGCAGCGGCAGATTTCTGTCGACGCGTGCGGTCAGCATCACCTCCGGATGCTGCCGGTTGAACGCGCCGAGAATGTCCGGCATCAATGCCTCGCCAAAATCCTCCTGCATCCCGATGCGTATTTCGCCCTGTAACGCTTCGCCTTTCACTGCCCGCAATGTCTCATCGTTCAGCGACAGCAGGCGTCTGGCGTAACTCATCAGCTGTTCACCGCTGCGGGTCAGCTGCACATGCCGCCCTTTTTTCATCACCAGCGCCGTGCCGCATTGCTGCTCCAGTTTCTTAAGCTGCGCACTCACGGCCGAGGCAGACCGACACAGATGCTGTGCCGCCAGGGCAAAGCTGCCGGCATCAATGCCCGCGACGAAACTGCGCAGCGCATCCATATCGAGGGACTCCGGTACCTTGTTCATTATTGTCCTGTAATTATGGATGGTAAGAGCTGATTAATTTGATTTTCAGGATTGAAGGCCTGAGTGACACTCTGTCTCACCACTGAGGAGTGTGCAATGAAAAAATCGCTTGATCGGGAAACACTGGCGCAGCGCGCGCCAAAACTGGCCGAACTGACACAGCAGGTGCTGTTTGGCGATATCTGGCAGCGCGAACTGCTGTCACCGCGTGAACGCAGCCTGCTGACGCTGGCAACGTTAACCGCGCTGGGGCGGGTCCAGCAGCTGCCGTGGCACATCGATTTCGCCCGGCAAAATGGACTGACGCAGGATGAGCTGGTGGAGAGCTTCACGCATCTGGCGTTTTACGCAGGCTGGCCCGCCGCCGTCACCGCGCTGGGTTATCTGGAGGATAATCACTGATGCCCTTTACCCGAATTACCCTGCGTCAGGGCTACAGCGAGGCGGCTCTGCATCAGATTTCCACGCTGCTTCAGCAGGCGCTGGTCGCGGAATTTGACGTTCCTGAGCATGATTGCTTTCAGGTGATTGAGATGCTGCCCGCCGGACAGCGGGTATTTGATCGTCACTATCTCAGCGGCGGGCGTAGCGATAATTTCGTGCTGTTTCAGGTGACAGCAGGCCGACCGCGAACCCGACAACAGAAGCAGCAGTTTTATCATTCACTCTGTACGACGCTTCAGGCGGAGATGGCGATCGATCCTGACGACGTGATGATCATCATTCAGTTTAACAGCACCGAAGAGTGGAGCTTTAGCGGCGGCCGGATGCTGGCACAGGAGGCGTTATGATTATCATGCACTACCGTTTTACCCTGCCCGCTGACTACGACATGGGCATCATCGAACAGCGCATCAGTCTGAACGGAGCCCGGCTTGATGGCTTTCCAGGGCTGGTGGCCAAGGCATATCTTTACACTTGCCGTGATGATGACGGACAGAATGAAAACCGTTATGCGCCGCTCTATTTCTGGCGGGAGGCGAGTGGTATGCAGCGTTTCCTGCAAAGTCCTGGCTTTGCGACGCTGGTCAGGGATTTTGGCTGGCCGATCATCGAAAGCTGGCTGGCGCTTGAGGGGCTGACCCACATGCCGGATCTGGCCGATGCCCGCTTTATAACGCTGAACCGCTGGACGATTCCACCGCATTCAGACCTTACGACACTGCCGGTAACAACAGGGATCAGCGCCTGGGATGTGAGCCGCTGGCAGGGAGTAGACGTTAACGCTTCACACCAGCGCCCCGCTGGCGAGCAGGAAGTCTATCGCATCGGTTATCTGGCGCGGGGCGCAGCCGCCGCGGATCTGCAGCTCTAGCATCGGGAATGTCGCTGCTTTCTACTCACAGGGCAAAAATGGCTTCAATCTCTATGCGCAGGTCAGTGGAGAAAAGTCCGCTGACCTGTACCAGTGAGCTGGCGGGCAGATGCTCGCCGTAGTTGCGATAAAGCACTTCCCGCAGCGCGGTGATCTCTGTGAAAGAGGTGATGAATATCGTGACCTTCAGCAGCGCTGCGAGCGACGTATGCTCAGCTGCGGCAACCGCCCTGAGTTGATCAAAAATAGCCTCTGCCTGTTCAGCCATATTTCCCTGCTGAGCCGCCGTACCGAAAGCGGTCAGTCCTGAGACATACAGCGTCGCGCCATGCTTCACTGCGTGGACATAAGGCGCTTTTACTTCGCCCAGTTGCGGGTAATTTTTGCGTTCTGGCATCGTCATATTTTTCTCTTTTAAGTGATTTCATACCATACAGGCTACTGGCATTAAAGCAGGCTGAGAGTCGATAGCGGGTTGTGTTAACAAATCGGCAATAGGCAGAAGAGGTGATTGCTGGTGGTTAAGGCGATCTTTTGACGATTTCAGTCGATTTCAGTCGATTTCAGACATCAACGCCGGGCCTGTGTTGCGTGCTATATACAATACATTGAATAGCATGACTACCTTCTGATTTTAAACCTATCAGGACGATGCCTTGCCATCCAGATTCAGTAACGTGGATAGGGTGGATAAATATGTACACGATTTCACTCGTAGGTTATATTCATCCTATGACCCTCGGAAAAGAGAGGGGCAGTTCAAATCTTACGGTCTGTGAAATTTTTTAATCAACGATGAAATCTGGATGGCTCTACCGGCAATCCCTTTGATTTTACCCGTCCTGTCTAATCGGAAATCATGTATGAACTCAAATCAAACCATGTCCCAGAAGCTTGCCAGAGACAGTCTCGGAAATGCTGCCGCCTTCGAAGGAGGAGTATACGTAACAAAAAACGGCGTCTCTGAACTCTTCATCCAGACTGCTGCTGAGCGTCAGGCTGAGATTAGAGAGATCGAGCAGGAAAGAAACATAAACGCCCTTTTCAAGCTGGCCTTGCAAGCTAAAAAGGAAGTCGCTGATGGCAAAGGCATGACCCCTGAAGACGTTCTGGGAAGGTTACGTGCCGCAAGAAAATAATAGAGAGGCTTTGAGTGTCAGAACAATATCAGCTGGTAATCGCGCCTCTGGCTGAACAGTGTCTCAAGGACATTGAGTCCTATAAGAGCGGAACAGTTGGGGCGCAGCAAGCGGCTGCATTTGTCGATAATCTACTCATGGATTCAGTCGACAATATCAGTCAGGATCCTGAAAGGTATCGCTACAATGCTTATCTTTCAGAGCGCGGGCTTTTGTTACGCGAACGTCTTGATGTTGAAGGAGAGTATCGTGTTCTGTACGATTTCGTGGACAATACTATCCAGATTCTTCTTTTCGTTAGCATGAAACAGGATTTCGGAAATTTGCTCTACAGATACAACATACTGAAATGACGCTCAGGGCCCGCTAATGCGGGCTTTTTCATAATGAAAGCTTATGGACGTAAGTGCCACTGTCAGCATCCCCGTTTTTGTTTCACTCAATTTTTGAGATTTCCGGATTCTCAGCCATCAGCCCATATTCTTCCGGCATCAGGTTATCAGGGATTCATAAGCCCGCTTACCTGTTAGTCGTAGACAAAAAACACTTTAATTTCAGATGTGTAGGGATAAGCCAGGACGGGCGCGGCCATAATGATGACCAGCGCGAAATCATATGAATAACGATATGAACACGCCCGTCAGAAATCAGCGTTTCAGCAATTGCTGGCAGGCGAGGTTATCCTGCACGGCGCGCTGTTGCTCATCAGGTGTCAGTTGCTGCCAGCGAGCAATCACGCTGCTGCCCAGCCCCGGTTTATAAGTGATTTTTTGCAGCGCATAATCAGAGTTGCCGCCTTCAATGACGTTCTGCATCTGCCGGTCGAGGGGCTGCTTACTATCATGATCAATCGCGCAGAACACCGCGACGTAATACGCCTTATCTTCCTCACTGTCCTGTGGGATAAACCACCAGGCGGTCAGGGCGAGGATCAGCAGCAGGGGCAGGATATATTTTACTTTAGCCATTTTAGTCACCGGTTGAGTGCCGTTAAGTCAGCCGGGTATGGCCAGACGCAGGGCGCGTATCCTGCCACAGTTTCCGCTCACCGTTAACCTTGTTCAGCCGCTGTTGAGGCAATGTTCAGTTTGCTGGCGCTTCAATCAGCGTCGTACTGATTTGCGCACCCGGCATCATCTGCTGTAATCCCGAAACCAGATCGTCGCTGGCCTGTTGCAGCGCGGAGAGCGGCATAGCGGGCAGACTTTCCAGAATGAACCACATCTGCTGCGCACTGGCATCCAGTCGGGTTCTTACACCCTGACGCCAGTTCCAGCGGCGACAGGTCACGCCCTGATCGTCGCGCCAGATCACTTCGCCCGGTTCCGGCGACTCATAAACCACCTCGCCCTCTTTAACGGTATCGAAACGTTCACTGCCGTCAGCTATCACCAGGCGTGGCTCGCCAGCATAGGCCTCGATATTTTCACCTCCGACCGGCAGCGCATAACGAATGCTGATGGCGTTATAGAGATCGACAACCGGATCGATGGCAGGCAATGCGCCATCCCGCAGCACACGCTTACGCAATGCTTCTGCCGAACAGGGTGTACGTTTCGCTTTGGCACCAAAGGCTTTAAATACCTCAGCCCAGGCGGCGAGATGCGCGTCTGCCCACGTCGCATCATCATTTAACACCTGCTGGCATGCGCTTTTCAGTGCATCGCTGGCAACGTCTGGTCGGGTAATCGGTGTGGCTTCCACCACAATACTCATGGCACGAAAGCCGGGAGCGAGCGCGAAAACAGTGGGATCGATTGACGGATGAACAGATAACATCGGATACTCTCTCAGTGACTAATTTATTTCATAGTAATGACCGATGACCAAAAAAGTCAATATAACGACCGATGCGGGTGCCGATGTCGCCAGTGTCAATCAGGCTGTTTCGGACAGCATCAAAAGCTGGCGTAAAAGTCAGAAACTCTCGCTGGATGAGTTATCACGCCGGGCTGGCGTCAGTAAAGGCATGCTGGTGGAGATCGAAAAGGGTGCCGCCAATCCCAGCATCGCCATTCTCTGTAAAGTGGCTGCCGCGTTGGGCGTCTCGGTGGCAGATATCGTCAACGTTTCGCATGCGCCTGACGCCTGGCTGATTGAGAACAGCGAAATGCCCCGGCTGTGGCAGGGTGAGCAGGGCGGTTATGCGCAGCTGCTGGCGGGAACCCGTGGGCCGGATATGATCGAGCTATGGCGCTGGCAGATGTTTGCGGGCGAAGCTTTCCGTTCAACCGGTCACTCTTCAGGCACGCTCGAACTGTTGCACGTCGAGCAGGGCACGCTCGCCTTAACGGTGGGTGAGCAGACCCTGGTGGTGCAGCAGGGCTGTGCAGCCGTAGCGCGAACCGATATGCCGCATGCCTATGCCAGCGCCGATCACCTGCCGGTTATCTTCACCATGACGGTGGCCGAACTGCAGCGCTGACGGCGCTATTCTGCGGCGGTCGCTTCGCCTGGACACGCCAGCAGCAGCGTTTTCAGCAACCTTTCCAGTTCGGCACGCTCTGAAGCGCCAAGCGGTGCCAGCAACGCCTCCTGCGTAGCGGTATGGACGCGGAGTGCATGCTCAATCTGCTGCTGCCCGTGCGGCGTCAGCCCGACCAGCATGCTGCGCTTATCCTCTGGCGCGGCAATACGCTCAATCAGATGCTGCTGCTCCAGACGGTTCAGACGATTTGTCATCGCACCGGAAGTCACCAGCAGCGCCTGGTAGAGCTGGGTGGGCGACAGGCGAAAAGGCGATCCCGCCCGTCGCAATGTCGCCAGCACATCAAATTCTCCCTCCTGAAAACCAAAAGGCTCCAGTGCCTGACTGCGCGCTTTCGCCAGATGTTTCATCAGACGCAGCACCCTGCCGAAGATCCGCATTGAAGAGGCGTCGAGATCGGGCATCGCGTCGTCCCACTGACTGACAACGAAATCAATATGGTCATGCATAAATCACCTTTAAATATTGTGGTTATGTTGTCGGGTTGTGCGCAGCCTCTTAACACCGGGGGGAATTTATCTTAACGTTAAGATAAATGGTGGCAGCCCGTTGCTGTCATCGTCAATCCTCTGTAAAGGCGTCGATGATGAAAAATAAGGTGTTGTTCCCCATTCTGTTAGCCGTGATCGCTTTTCTTATCGGGCTGAATCTGCGACCTATGCTGGCGATTATCGGCCCGCTGTTCCCGGTGTTGCAACTGCAGGCCGGATTGTCGTCGACGACGTTCAGTCTGCTGACCACGCTGCCAGTGGCGATGATGGGCCTGGCCGCACTCTCTGGCCCGTGGCTGATCGCCCGCATCGGGCCGGTAAAGGGAATCGCCGCCGGTTTGCTCTGTCTGACGTTCGCCTGCCTGTGGCGCGGCGTTACGCTTACTCCCTCTCAGCTGCTGCTCACCGCGCTGGCGGGGGGCGCAGGAATTGGCGTGATACAGGCGCTGATGCCCGCTCTGATCCGGCAACGCTTTGCTGAGGCCGCGGCGACGCTGATGGCGCTGTTCAGCACGGGCATTATGGCGGGCGCGGCACTGACTGCTGCCGGTGCTGACCCGCTGTTTTCATGGCTGGGCCTGCAACCCGCGCTGGCGCTTTCCGGCGGGTTAACGCTGGTCACACTGCTGATCTGGCTGACTTTAGTCAGACGATCGCCGCAGGTGAGCGTGGCCTCTGATGCAGCGACGCTGCCTGTGCGGCGTACCCTGTTGCTGATGCTCTTTTTCGGCATTGGCACGGGTGCTTATACATTAGTGCTGGCCTGGCTGCCGCCATTCTATATTCAACTGGGCTGGAGTGCTCGCCACAGTGGCTATCTGCTCGCCGCGCTGACGTTAACCGAAGTGGTGGCAGGATTCATCGTCTCGGCGACGTTACATCGCTTTCCCGATCGCCGTCCGCTGCTGCTCGGCGTGCTGGCCCTGTTGCTGCTGGGGCTGCTGAGTCTGGTCTTTTACCCAGGTACGATGCCGATACTCTCTTCACTGTTACTGGGTACGGGCATCGGTGCGCTCTTTCCGCTGTCGCTGATTGTCACGCTGGATCATGCGCGCAGTGCCAGAGAGGCGGGCATTCTGCTGTCGCGCGTGCAGGGAGGCGGATATCTGATTGCGGCTCTGATGCCGCTGCTGGCAGGCTGGGTGCGTGATAGCGGAACGTCAATGACTCAGGCCTGGCTGATCATGAGCGCTGGCGTTGTGCTGTTAATGGTGATTGCCCGACGCTTCAGACCTCAGAACAGTATCAACTGAACAAAGCCGTTGCCGATCAATGTCGATCTGGCATGCTGGAATAAAACCCCTGAACCCGGAGTGCATTGTGAAAGTGATTGGTCTGTTAGGCGGTATGTCGTGGGAGTCTACCGCGCTCTATTATCGCATTCTCAATCAGCAGGTTAAACAGCGGCTGGGCGGCCTGCACTCGGCGGAGCTGGTGCTCTATAGCGTCGATTTTCAGCGTATTGAGCAGCTACAGGCCGCGGGAGAGTGGCAGCAGGCGGGAGAGATAATGGCTGAAGCGGCACGCAATCTGGAACGGGCTGGCGCGCAGTTCATCGTACTCTGTACCAACACCATGCATAAAGTGGCAGCACAAATCAGCGCCGCAACGGGCATCCCGCTGCTGCATATCGCCGACGCCACCGGACGGCGCATT
Source organism: Pantoea sp. 18059 (assembly GCF_902706165.1). Classification (NCBI taxonomy): domain Bacteria; kingdom Pseudomonadati; phylum Pseudomonadota; class Gammaproteobacteria; order Enterobacterales; family Erwiniaceae; genus Pantoea; species Pantoea sp. 18059. The sequence goes on along the minus strand of NZ_CACSJS010000003.1, from coordinate 352,235 downwards.
CAGCAGGCCGGGGTGCGTAAGGTCGGATTACTGGCGACGCGATTCACCATGGAACAGGATTTCTATCGCGGGCGACTTCAGCAGCAGTTTGGTCTTGAGGTGATCACGCCTGATAGAGAGGATCGGATTTTTGTGCATGAGGTGATTTACCACGAGCTCTGTCTGGGCGAGATCAATCCCGCGTCGCGTCGCCGTTATGGGGAGATCATGCAGCAACTGGTTGCGCAGGGGGCGGAGGCCATTATTCTCGGCTGCACCGAAATCACACTGCTGGTGGATGCCACGGATGCCAGCGTGCCACTGTTTGATACCACGCTTATCCACGCAGAAGAGGCTGTTACCCAGGCGCTGGCCTGACGTTTATCCTGCACTTAGCCTTGAGGGAATCGCATGAAAATTGAAAATCTGCCGTTTGGCCTGACCCAGTGGGATCAGATTGAAGAGACGATTCATCCCGGCGACCAGGGGCAGGCGACCTGGCGAACCGTGAAGTTTAACGATATCCGGGTGCGGATGGTCGACTATTCACCAGGCTATGTTGCCGATCACTGGTGCACAAAGGGCCATATTTTGCTGTGCATGGCGGGTGAGTTGCACACTGAACTGGCAGATGGTCGCCGTTTCGTGCTGACACCGGGCGTCAGCTATCAGGTGGCGGACGATGCTGAACCACATCGCTCCTTTACGTCCACAGGCGCGCAACTCTTCATCGTTGACTGAGTTCACCATCAGCCTCTCTGGTGATCACCTGCTGGTGAATCATCGCGTCGTTGACACTTTTAAAAGTAAACTGAATCAGCTTTATAAAAATCAGCAAAATTAATGGCTTATTTCATCAGAGTTATCTGGTTCTGACAGGAATAATTTCCATCAGGTTGTATGCTTGAAGCCTTATAAGAATGTTTTGCATTCACCTGAGGTGGGGAAGCCTGTGCTGATAAAAAAGAAGAAAGTTCGTTCGCATACCGAAGATCGACTGCTGGCGCTGGTGCTTGCCACCACCGCCGGCATCCTTAATGCCATGGCGCTGGGCGCGTTTGGATTTTTTCCATCGCATATGACGGGTAACACGTCGCAAATCTCCCAGGAAGTGACCACCAGCGACCTCCATACCATGCTGTTTTTGATGGCACTGATTATTGCCTTTGTGCTGGGCTGCACCGTTGCCCGGCTGGCGGTGGTAGTGGGGATCAAACATAAGTTACGCACCATATTCTGTCTGATCATTCTGGCGGAAGGGGCGGCACTGACGGCGGCATCAATCTTTGAAATCGTGTTCTACCGGCCAAGCTTTAACGGGGAAGTGCTGTTAATGCTGGGCTTTTTAATGGGGATTCATAATGCGACCTCGACGCAGCTCTCCAATGGCCGCGTCAGATCGACCCACATTACCGGCACGCTGACCGATGCGGGTATTGCGCTGGGGTCGTGGATCTTTGCCCATACTTCTCACGCCGTGCATCTTGAAACCGACGATCGTCGCTTTTTCCAGAAGGTTCTGCACACCCATCTGACTACCGTGTTTTCATTCCTGAGCGGCTGTATTGCCGGTCTGCTGCTGTTCAAAGTCTATGGCTTTAACGCCATGGTTGGACTGGGAATATTTCTGATGCTGGTGGCACTGACGGCCATCGCCATCACCGTGCAGCGTACCCGCAGAAGCCTCTACTGACAGTAAAACCTTCCGCCCGATGCACACAGCGCATCGGGCGTGTTGCTTACTGCTGCGTTCGGGTTGGCCGCACCACGATTTCGTTCACATCCACCTCTTCAGGCTGTTCAATGGCATAGCGCACGGCGCGACCAATGGCGTCCGGCTGCAACGCGATAGCGCGATAGTGCTGCATCGCCTCGGCGGCTGCCGGATCGGTAATGGTTGATGCCAGCTCGCTCTCCACCACACCGGGATGGACACAGGTCACCCGTAGCTGGCTGTTCTCCTGCCGTAATCCATCGGAAATCGCCCGCACCGCAAACTTAGTGGCGCAGTAGACGGCTGCGGTGGGCGACACGGCCAGCGCCCCTATCGACGCGACGTTGATGATGTGGCCGCGCTGGTGGGCCAGCATGGTCGGCAACACTGACGCAATGCCATACAGCACCCCTTTGATGTTTACGTCGATCATCTGTTCCCACTCTTCCACCCGCAGCGACGCCATCGGTGACAAGGGCATAATACCGGCGTTATTGATCATTACATCCACCCGGCCCCATCTCTCCAGCGCATACTCAACGAACTGCGTCATCTCTTCGCGGCGCGTTACATCAAGCGCTTTGATCGCCACCTCTGCACCATTGAACTGCAGCTCTTCAGCCAGCGCGGCCAGGCGGCTTTCCCGCCGCGCACCCAGCAGCAGAATGACATCTGTTTTCGCCAGTTCACGTGCAATGCCTGCCCCGATGCCGCTTGAGGCGCCGGTAATTAAAATCACTTTCTGAGTCATTTTGTTTCTCCAGTCAGGTTGTCACTGGCGATCATACGGCGACTGGATTATAAAGATAATCCACCGAACGCTTTACGCACTGGTAACTCAATCTGACCAATGAATGCCGATAAAAATGCTCTCGAAGTTTTTGTGATTGTGGCGCAGACGCGAAATTTCCGGCTGGCCGCAGAACAATTAGGTGTTACGCGTCCGGCGATCAGCCAGAGTCTGCGGCGTCTGGAAGACCGGCTTAACATCACGCTGATGCAGCGCACCACACGATCGGTTCAGCTGACAGAAGCCGGACAGCGGCTCTATGCCGAAGTGGCGCCGGCGATCAACCAGCTCAATCGCGCCGTGACCGATATTGCCGAACTGGCTGCGGAACCTCGGGGCCAGCTGCGGCTGGCGATCTCCTCGATTGCTGAGCGGATGCTGGGGGGAGAACTGCTGGCAAGCTTTATTACCGCTTATCCGCAGGTGGAGGTGGATATCACCGTCACCGATGAGGAGTTTGATATTGTCGGGCAGGGCTATGACGCGGGTGTGCGGCTGGGGGAGGTGATTGCTCAGGATATGATTGCGGTGCCGGTATCCAATGCGCAGCGTCAGGTGGCGGTGGCGTCACCCGCCTATCTGGCTCGCGCAGGCACGCCGCAACATCCTCAGGATCTGGTCAATCATCGCTGCATCGGCTGGCGAAAAGGGCCTGGTCTGGCCCCTTATCGCTGGGAGTTCGCAGAGCAGGGACGCGAGTTTGATGTTGCCGTCAATCCGCAACTCACCACAAATGACATGGGGGTGATGATTCGAACCGCCTGCGCCGGGGGCGGCATCAGCTTTGGCATGGAAGAAACCTTCCAGCCTTACATCGCACGTGGCGAACTGGTGACCCTGCTCGATGCATGGTTGCCTGCCTTTGCCGGCTTCTATCTCTATTTTCCCAGCCGCAAAAATCTGGCCCCCAAGCTGAGGGCGCTGATCGATCACGTCAGACTCTAGCGACAGAATACGCGCCTGATTTAGCGCTGATATTGCTGATCGCTGACCTGCTCCAGCCAGTCAACCGGCGAGCCGTTCAGTGACTCAGCGATAGCAATATGCGTCATGGCGTTATCCGGCGTTGCACCGTGCCAGTGCTTCACGTTTTCCGGGATCCAGACGATATCACCGGTGTTCATCACCTGAATGGCTTCACCCTCACACTGAATCCAGCCCTGGCCATGCGTGACGATCAGGGTTTGCCCGAGTGGATGGGTATGCCATGCGGTACGGGCACCGGGTTCAAAAGTCACCGTTGCGCCACCCACGCGGGCGGGTTCGGTTGCCTGGAATGGTGCATCAATCCGAACCGTGCCGGTAAAATATTCAGCAGGTCCTTTACGCGAAGGCAGCGATCCGTTGGCGATAATTTTCATTACTCACTCCTGTTGTTAACGTGTCATGCACAGTGTAACCGGCAAGCCGGAGCGTGATTAGCCCGCTCAGTCGGCAAACGGTTATGAGCCGGGCTCATTAATTGCCTGACAGTTTTTCAGGCTGTCATGTTGTAACGGGTGATGATGTTGATTTTAGAGTAAGGCGCGGGTGGTTCTGAGGCGGGCAAAAATCCATGAAACGCCAGCAGCGTTCTGAAAGCGTGCAGCGCATCAAGCTGTAAATTATGCTCGATTAATGCATCAATTTTACCGGCCTGCAGCAGTGCACGATTCTCACGATCGAGATCGTGACCAATAAAAGCGTTAACCGTCCGCTTTTGTTCGGCAAAAGCGCGCAGTATGCCGGGATTACCGCCACCGACTGTGTAGACCGCATCTGCATCCGGATGGCTCTGCAAGAACTGTGTCACCGACTGCTGCATCCGGGCGTCAATGCCATAACCGCCTGCCACCACGCTCACCTGATGCTGGGGCGCAAACTCCTGCATTGCTCGCTGAAATCCCTGAATTCTCTCCTGTTCGCCAATGAAATCGTGACTGCCGGTCACAGCCACAATATGCGAACGACTAACCCGCAGCCATTTTGACATCAGAAAAGCCGCCACTTTACCGGCATCAAAATTATCCATGCCGATATAGCGCAGGCGCGCGCTGCCGGGCAGGTCACTCATCATGGTGACCACCGGAACGCGTTGTTTCAGCAGTGATTCAAGGGTGGGATGAAGTTCACCAGAACAGGCTGCCTTAAGAATGACGCCGTGACTATGCAACGCTTTTTTATTCAGCAGCGCGTTAATCGCCTCCGCAGTCAAATTCGCGCCGAAGTGGAAACGCAGCTGAAGTTTAAAGGCAGTAAAACTGGCAATCTGACTGCTGAACGCCTCACGTATCAGTGGCTGAAAGCGGTCAGGTGTATGCATGATGACGTCGAAATAGATCGTTCTTCCCCTGGCGAGTCCCGCTTTTTGCATCAGTTCCAGGTCCGCTATCGCCTGCTGGATTCGGTGCTGGGTTGTGGCATGCACGTTGCCGCGCTGATGCAGTGCCCGGTCGATGGTCGCCAGACTGAGTCCCGACTGGGCAGCAATCTGTTTCAGGGTAAATTTAGCCATGTGCTGCTCGTGACACCAGAGGATGACGATAGTTTTATCATACTGCTGGCCATTGTCAGATGATCATTTGTGAAAGGCTGGTCAGAACATATCAGGCCGGGAAAGCTGCCGCGCAGGTTATCGCAACAAACAGTGAGTCGAAAAAGTGTTTATAACACATTCAGCCAAAATTCTGTTTCCGCGATATATAACTATCCAACTCTCAATATACATGGGCATAAATAGATTACAGCGGTTGCTACCACGTTTTGGCTATTTATAGCTTCAGGGCTGCATGGGGTGAAAATAAATCAAGATAATATTCTGAGGTTGTATAGTTAATAACCTTTTTGCCGCTTCGCTTATATTTCCCGCTTGACGGCTTTTTTGTTTTTTGGCTCCCGCTAATGATAGACTGTATATGCATACACCATCGGGAGGTCGTGTGAAGTACGACAACGATAATGAAATCCGTGCGCTGGTTGGTGCGGTAGTCAGTGATTTGATCAAGGCGGGAGAGCCGGTTCATTTCCACGACATTACGGACGCGCTGTTTCGCCTGAGCGAAGAGACGCGTGACAGCAGGCTGAAAGCATTGTGTCAGGAAGCGATAAGCTTTTTCACTCGTAAGATGCATTAAGGTTGCCAGGCCTGATGCCGGGCGTTGTCCCGGCCTGTGTCATGATAGCGTCCCTGCTACCTTTGACATCGGCGAGCATAAGAGGCTTTGCATATTGTTCGCAGCCTTTAAAAGGGATTTTACTGTGAGTCGGTCGTTTCTTTTTTATTCAGCGTGACGGTTGATGACAAAATTAAAAATGTCAGTCAGATCCTTCTGTTGATTATTCATTATGGGTAGCGAATTTCAGGTAAAGAAGTGCGTCGTTTCATTGGCAGGTATTATTAAACCTGAATGATCATCTTCTGGCATGATTGCAAAAAAGCGTTATCGTCGGGATAAATTGCCTGCCACATCATTAAACCGCAAAAGAATTTTTATATCTTATCGTTTTGGTGTGGCATATCCGGTATACAGCGGAAGTGATGAACGGTTACAAAAGCGGGCGGGGTGGGAAGAGTATCCTGCGTTACCAGAGGTAACGCAGAATGGCGTATCAGATACCGGTATCGTCTGGCGTGCGGCCAACCACGATTTCCAGCGTTTTGCGTAACACATCCAGCCTGACAACATCTGAAGTGCATTCCAGTTCCGCGATCAGATAGAGGATGATCGCTTTATTGGTTACACGTCCCTGATCAGCAACAATGTCACGAATCACTGCGCCCAGCAGTTCAGTTTCCGGAGCAAGCTGATCGCCTGCGCTACGGAAGTAGTCAATGATTGAAGAATCTGATGATGAATGCTGCATGATTTTTCTTTCTCTGAGGAAAATGAGTCAGATGCAATGGTTGAAGTCAAAAACGAGTGTAGACGCAGTTTTCGTTTTGCCCAGCCCGCCTTAAAAATTCTGTTCAGGTCTGCCGCTTCGCTTAAAATTAGCCGCATGTATCAGGTACGCAGTACGCTCAATCAGTGCTTTTTCGAACCCTCAGGCGGGCCATCACTGTTCATACGATGAGCCGTGTTATCACGTTCGGCACCGTCGCCCTGCACGCGTTTGCGCGCGGCAACCATACCATTACGGACTTCGGTGATGGCTTTGCGAATCACTGACACTTTCACGTCGTCGTCAGCATCAGCAGCCATCAGTTCGAGCTGTGCGATTAAGGCATTGCTGGATACCGGTTTGTCTGACTTGAGTAATGTCAGAACGGCTTCGCCGATCATGACATCTGTCAGTTTCTCATCTTCACTTCTGTACATACTGGCTTCTCTGATTGCGAATCAATGGCCATGCTGCGGGTCCGTATGCGTCAGCGGGTGCGACCTGGCGCACCCGATACGGGAAGCAGTACTGGGCTTTATTGCTAGGGTAGATCTTCCTGGGTGATGGCTGAAACAGGCGTCCTGATTAACATACACGACCGTGAGAGGGCATTAATCTTCGCGACGAAAAAGCATCGCAATGAGTTCATGCAGATGACTCTCTTCTTCTGGCGTGGCAGCCAGTTCAAGGCGACTCAGCAGTTTACTGCAAATCGTTTTCCGACTAAGGCTGTGACCTGCGCGCAGAATTTCCACCACAACCGAACCCAGCGTCTCCTGTTGCGACGGTGAGCTGGCCTGATTGAAGTAACGGGCAATATCGCTGATCGTTTCCGGGGCTTGTCCGTTCTGACGCATGTTGTTGTCCTCAGGTGATTTAAATGTATGCACTCTGGATGCGCAAGTTATACATCTTTGCAAAACTTGTACAGAATTTTGGATTTTTGGGATTAATTTTTTTGTGCAAAAAGTGCTAAGGCTTTTAAAACAGGGTGTTACGAGGAGTTTGTAGCGAGGTAAAAATTGTACCAGATTCTTGTATCATTAACACCCCAGCGACGCTCCGACCTGAATATTAAGGCCGGAGAGGAACGGCAGACCTGGGTTAGTGTTTAAAGAAGATGTCATCGGCAGAGACGGGAGCAGCGGGCTCTTTGCCAGTGGTTTTGGCAAGCCAGGTCGCCGGGGCGGTGCTGCGGGAACCGATGGTTTTGAACCCCATCAGCCATTGAAGCGCATGCTGCATCTGCTCAAGGCGAGTCTCATTAACTTCAGAGTCAGCCATGACCCTTAGTTCATTAATCAGCAGTTCAACATTCACTTCCTGACCGGCATTAAACAGGTTCATTGCGGCTTCGCCAATGATGACATTCGCTTTTTCGTCGCTGGAAAAATACAAATTATCCTCCTGGGTGATTGCGGTAAGTAACATTAACTGTAGCAAAAAAATTTACGAAGCTTAATCAATTCAGCCTATCAATAAGATTATTTTAATTGTCGGTCTGCTATGCGTGTCATGTGAGTGCCGCCAGGTGTCAGAACGCTGTTCGGTAAATTGCGCCGTCAGGATGGGCTTTTTGTAATCCTGTTATCGTTCCTGCGGTTTACTCAACCACAGATGAGAAAGGCGTCAAACCCGGTTATAGCTATACATCACGCTTTCCATAAACTTCCCATCATTGAAATTAACTTTTTACATATCAATAAGTAAAACACCTAGCTTACAAAACTTCACATTCGGGCCCGGACGCTGAAGAAACTTCACAACCCTTCGCTGTTACAAAGGTATAGCCTGTGCTATAAAAAATAGCCTATGCTAATTATGTTCTGTTTTTAATCACCTCTGGAGATCGCCCTATGGTCCCGAAAAGAAAAATAACCATGATGCTACTGAGTGCGCTACTGACAACCCTGATGGCGACCAGCAGCTATGCAGCAGAAAAATTTAAGGTAGTGACGACGTTTACGGTCATCGCTGACATGGTAAAAAACGTGGCGGGCGATGCGGCCGAAGTCACTTCCATTACCAAACCGGGTGCTGAAATACACGAATATCAGCCGACGCCCGGCGATATCAAACGTGCGCAGGGTGCGCAGTTAATCATGGCGAACGGGCTTAATCTCGAACGCTGGTTTGAGCGTTTTTATCAGCATCTGGATGGGGTGCCGGAAGTGATTGTCTCTGCCGGGGTAAAACCGATCGGTATAGGCGAGGGGCCTTATAACGGTAAACCGAATCCGCACGCCTGGATGTCTCCGGACAATGCGCTGATCTATGTCGATAATATCCGTGATGCGCTGGTGAAATATGACCCGGCGCATGCGGAAACCTATCGTCAGAACGCCGCCGCCTATAAACAAAAAATCACCGCAGCGCTGGATCCGCTTCGCCAGCAGATTGCCGACATCCCGGAGGATAAACGCTGGATGGTGACCAGCGAAGGCGCATTCTCCTATCTGGCTCGCGACCTGGGCATGAAAGAACTCTACCTGTGGCCTGTAAATGCTGATCAGCAAGGCACGCCGCAACAGGTGAGAAAAGTGATCGACCAGGTGAAGAAAAATGCTATTCCAGCGGTGTTCAGTGAAAGCACCGTGTCGGATAAGCCAGCCCGCCAGGTCGCGCGGGAAACGGGTGCGCATTACGGTGGGGTGCTTTACGTCGACTCATTAAGCAACGCTCAGGGACCGGTGCCGACCTATCTGGATCTGCTCAGAGTCACCACGGAGACGCTGGCGCAGGGCATTAAAGCGGGAGAGAAAGCGCAATGACAGACACCATCGTTGTTTCGGATGTCACCGTGACCTATCGCAACGGTCACACCGCGTTGCATGATGCCAGCTTCAGCGTGCCGGGCGGATCGATTGCGGCGCTGGTGGGCGTCAATGGCTCAGGTAAGTCAACCCTGTTCAAAGCGCTGATGGGCTTTGTCCGGCTCGCCAGCGGCAGCATCTCAGTGCTCGGCATGCCAACTCGTGAAGCACTGCGTCAGAGTCTGGTCGCATATGTGCCGCAGTCGGAAGAGGTGGACTGGTCTTTTCCGGTGCTGGTGGAAGATGTGGTAATGATGGGTCGCTACGGTCATATGGGCCTGCTGCGTCGACCGAAACCGCACGACCAGCAGATTGTCAGTGATGCGCTGGCGCGGGTCGATATGCTGGATTACCGCCATCGTCAAATCGGTGAACTCTCCGGCGGACAGAAGAAAAGGGTATTTCTGGCGCGCGCCATTGCCCAGCAGGGCAGCGTTATCCTGCTGGATGAGCCGTTTACCGGCGTGGACGTTCAGACTGAGGCCAGAATCATCAGCCTGCTGGGTGAGCTGCGCGATGAAGGCAAGACCATGCTGGTCTCAACGCATAATCTGGGATCGGTCACGGAGTTCTGCGATTACACCGTGATAGTCAAAGGCACCATTCTGGCCAGCGGCCCGACGCGCACCACCTTTACCGCCGCCAACCTTGAGCGTGCATTCAGTGGGGTGCTGCGTCATGTGATGGTGAAAGGGCTGGACGATCAGATTATCACCGACGATGAGCGGCCTTTTATTGCGCCACGTACGGCACCTGAAGACGGAAACTGACCATGGAACTGTTACTGGAGCCTTTTGGTTATCACTACATGCTCAACGCGATGTGGGTCTCCGCCATGGTCGGCGGCCTGTGTGCGTTTCTCTCCTGCTATCTGATGCTCAAAGGCTGGTCGCTGATTGGCGATGCGCTGTCGCACTCCATCGTGCCGGGCGTAGCGGGTGCTTACATGCTGGGACTGCCCTTTGCGCTGGGCGCGTTTCTCTCAGGTGGGCTGGCGGCGGGCAGTATGCTGTTACTCAATCAGCGCACCCGCTTAAAAGAAGATGCAATCATCGGCCTGATCTTCTCCTCCTTCTTTGGTCTGGGTCTGTTTATGGTGTCGCTCAATCCGACCGCGGTAAACATTCAGACCATTGTGCTCGGCAATATTCTGGCGATTGCGCCCGCAGATATACTTCAGCTGGCGCTGATTGGCGGGCTGTCGATCATCATTCTGCTGTTTAAGTGGAAGGATCTGATGGTCACCTTCTTTGATGAGAATCACGCGCGCGCTATCGGACTGCGTCCTGAACGACTGAAAGTCCTCTTCTTTACCCTGCTGGCAGTCTCAACCGTGGCGGCGCTGCAAACCGTCGGTGCATTTCTGGTGATCTGTCTGGTAGTGACGCCAGGCGCGACGGCCTGGATGCTCACCGATCGCTTCCCGCGTCTGCTGATGATTGCAGTCGCGATTGGCAGTATCACCAGTTTTCTCGGCGCCTGGGCGAGTTACTACCTGGATGGCGCAACGGGCGGCATCATCGTGGTGGCGCAGACGTTGCTGTTCCTGCTGGCGTTTGTTTTTGCGCCCAAACATGGCTTGCTGGCTAACCGGCGTCGTGGCCGCCATCGTCCCGAAAAGGAGCCTGGCTGATGTGGATCTTTGAACCTTTCCAGTTCGCTTTTATGAACAGCGCGTTGCTGATTGCGCTGGTGGTGGCGATCCCCTGTGCGCTGCTGTCGGTCTTTCTGGTGCTGAAAGGCTGGGCGCTGATGGGCGATGCCATGAGCCATGCGGTATTCCCCGGCATCGTCCTCGCCTGGATGGCCGGGCTGCCGCTGGCGGTGGGCGCGTTTGTCGCCGGTCTGTTCTGTGCTGTTGCCAGTGGATTTCTGCAGGACAACAGTCGCATCAAGCAGGATACGGTGCTGGGAATCGTCTTCTCCGGCATGTTCGCGGTGGGATTGATCCTCTATATCGCCGTGAAACCGGAGGTGCATCTTGATCACATTCTGTTTGGTGACATGCTGGGTATTACGGGCGCTGACATAATTCAGACCTCGCTTATCGCAGCGGTGATCGTCGGGGTCATTGCGGTGAAATGGCGTGATTTTATGCTGTTCAGTTTTGATCCGCAGCAGGCACAGGTCTCTGGCTTACCCGCACGCTGGCTGCATTACGGTCTACTCTGCATGGTATCGCTGACCATTGTGGCGACGCTGAAAGCAGTAGGGATTATCCTGTCGATTTCCCTGCTGATCGCGCCCGGTGCTATCGCAGTTCTGCTCACCCGCCGCTTTTCACATGCGCTGCTGGTGGCGGTCGTGGTGTCGGTGCTGGTGTCGCTGAGTGGGGTCTATCTCTCGTTCTTTATCGACAGCGCTCCAGCACCCACGATCGTGGTGCTGTTTGCACTGGTGTTTATCGTGGCGATGGTGATTTCAGGCCGCAAAACGCGACAGCTTGAACGCCAGCGGATTAATGCCAGCTGACTGGCTATCGCGGCTGTCTCTCAACCGCGATAGCGCACCGCATCAATCAAACGTGTAAAGGCGCTGGTGTGCTGTCTGCGGCTGGGATAGTAAAGATAATAACCCGGAAAAGGCTCACACCAGTCAGCCAGCACCTGAACCAGACGGCCACTTTTAAGGTGTTCCGCAACGCTATCCTGCGGCACATAGCAGATCCCCATCCCGCTCAGTGCGGCATCAATGCGCGACGCGAGATGATTAAAAATTAACTGACCCTGCGTTTTGACCCTGATCTCCTTGCCATCACGCATAAACTCCCAGTTATAGAGGCCACCCAGCGTCGGCAGCCGCAGGTTGATGCAGTTATGATGCTGTAAATCATAGGGAGTCTCAGGTCTGCCGTGCTGATCAAAATAGCTGCTGGCTGCCACCACGCACATATTCCAGTCCGGCCCGATGCGCACCGCCACCATATCCTTTTCGACCTGCTCACCCAGTCGCACGCCCGCATCGAAACGGCCGCTGACAATATCGGTCAGACTGTTATCCACCGACACTTCAACATGGACATCGGGGTATTGCTGAAGAAAGGGCCTGAGCAGCGGCCAGAGTGTAGAGGTGAGCGCATGTTCGCCTGCGGTGATACGAATGTTGCCGGAGATTTTACCCTGACTGTCAGTGACATTGACCAGTTCAGACTCAATCTCGCTGAACAGCGGGGCGAGGGTAGTGATCAGCCGTTCACCGGCTTCTGTCGGGGCAACGCTGCGAGTAGTGCGCGTCAGCAACCGGACGCTAAGACGCTCTTCCAGAGCGCGAATCGCGTGGCTCAGTGCCGACTGCGACACACCCAGCTTCGCCGCTGCCCGGGTGAAGCTGCGCTCTTCTGCTACCACCACCAGATAGATTAGATCGTTAAAATTTTCTTTCAGCATAGGCCCTCTGACCTGTTTGATCGGTTATCCCGGTCGGGACAGGCCGATTTATCGACGTTAACTACGGCTTCGCTACCCGACCTGCTATCAGACCCGAAATTGCCTTTCAGGGTTACACATTTCGCGGCAGGATTAATGAGGCGGACAGATAAACCCTATGAACGACGGCTATAAAAGCTTTTTTCAATAAAATTAATAAAATCATTTAGATGAGAGTTGTATGAACACATATTTATCCCGATTCAATCTCGCTCCGCCATTCAGATAACACTTACTTTTCCCTGCTTCCCCGCAAAATTGCCAAAAAGCTGCTAAACCTTAAAGCAGAGATACGCGCGTAAAGATTAGGGTTATCACGATTTTCCCCCGATTCGAACCCCGTCAGAAATAAACCTATAAAAAATTACATCTTTTGGCCCCCAACAATGGGAAGCAGACAATGTCGGAAAAAATATCGCTAACAATGCAGGTTAATGGTCAGTCGCAGCAGATGCAGGTCGATCCCCGTGTCACCCTGCTTGATGCGCTGCGTGAGCATCTTAACCTGACCGGCACCAAAAAAGGGTGCGATCAGGGGCAGTGCGGTGCCTGCACGGTACTGATTAATGGCCAGCGGGTGCTGAGTTGCCTGACGCTGGCGGCTCAGGCGGATGGCGCCGAAGTGACCAGCATTGAAGGGCTGGCTTCCACCGAAGGTGAGCTGCACCCGGTGCAGCGCTGCTTTATGGAGAATGACGCCTTCCAGTGCGGCTACTGTACACCGGGTCAGATTATGTCCGCCGTCGCCTGCATCAAAGAGGGCCATGCGGGTTCAGAGGATGAGATCCGTGAGTATATGAGCGGCAACCTTTGCCGTTGTGGAGCATATCCGCACATTGTGGATGCGATTAAACAGGCCGCAGCAGAGATGGCGAAGGAGTCCGCATGAATGAATTCAGCTGGAAAGTCGCGCAGTCGCCTGAGGAAGCCGCAGCCCTGAAACAGCAGTCTGGCAGCCAGTTTCTGGCAGGCGGCACCACACAACTCGACCTGATGAAGTGTGGGGTCTTCACGCCGCCGCAGCTCATCGGCATCACTGGATTGACCGGGCTTAAAAACCTGCAGTTTGACGACGATAAGATCACGGCCGGTGCGCTGGTCACCATGAGCGGCCTGGCGGATCATCCCGCCTGCCAGCAGAACGCGCCAGCCATCTACGGCAGTCTGTGGCAGGCCGCGTCACCGCAGATTCGTAACATGGCCACGCTGGGCGGTAATTTACGCCAGCGTACCCGTTGCGCCTATTACCGCGATCCGGCGACCTTTTCCGCCTGTAACAAACGCAATCCGGGTTCCGGCTGCGCCGCACTGGATGGCGTTAACAGCAATCATGCCATCCTGGGCGCCAGCGACAGCTGCATCGCGGTCTATCCCGGCGATCTGGCGGTGGCGCTGGTGGCGTTTGACGCCATCGTGGTTCTGCAGAATCAGCAGGGCGAAACCCGTCGCATCGTGATTGATGATTTCTTCCTGCTGCCGGGTGATACACCTGATCGTGAGCACGATCTGCGCGATGACGAAATTATTGTGGCCATTGAAGTGCCGCAAACCGAGTCACTGCGACACTCACACTACCTTAAAGTCCGTGACCGCAGCTCTTATGAGTTTGCTGCAGCCAGCGCGGCCGCAGGCTTCACGCTGGAGAACGGCGTGATGCGTCAGGTGCATATTGCGCTGGGCGGCGTCGCCACCAAACCCTGGCGGGTCAGAACGGTGGAGCAGGCGCTGGAGGGACAGCCGTTTAATGAAGAGACGGTCTTCCAGGCGGCAGAACGGATTACTCAGGAGACGCAGGCGCTGACCCACAACGCCTATAAAGTAAAACTGGCGCCGCGTGTGATTGCACGTGCGCTGATGGCAGCAGGAGAAACCGCATGAGTGACGTAAATGACAAAGCACGTCGGGAGTTACTGAAGGCGACGGCGGCGATCTCAGCGGCGGGCAGCCTGGGGCTGAGTATGCAAAGCGCCAGTGCCAGTGATACTGCCACGGCGGAACCAGAAACCACCGATCCGATTGAGGGACTGGGCGCCGGGCGCTCGCGGGGTGACGGCAAAGTAAAAGTCACCGGTGAGGCGCGGTATGCGGTAGAACATCAGCCGGGAAATCCGCTCTATGGCGTGGTGATCCAGTCTACTGTTGCCAGCGGCCGTATCAGCCGGATGTCTACGGAAAAGGCGCAGCAGGCCTCGGGAGTGGTGGCGGTTTATACCCATCTGAATAGCCTGAAGATCAACAAACCTACCGCGATTGCAGACGGCGGCGCGGCACAGTCAACCTATACCCCGATTCAGGACGATGTGATTATTCACAACGGCCAGAACATCGGTCTGGTGGTGGCAGAGACGTTTGAGCAGGCAACTTATGCCGCCTCGCTGGTGGAGATCGACTATGAAACCTCGCCTGCACTGATTTTTGCCACCGATGAGGGTGTCGAACCGAAACCGGTATCGAAACAGGATATCGATATGGGCGATGCACAGGCGGCGATGCAGCAGGCCGAGGTGCGTCTGAGCCAGCGCTATACCACGCCGCGCGAATACAACATGCCGATGGAACCGCACGCCTGTGTCGCTGAGTGGCAGGATGGACGCATGACCGTCTGGGAGCCGAGTCAGTGGGTGGCAGGCGCGCAGGTGGAAATCGCCGAGTGGATGGGCATTGACGTTGAAGATGTGCGGATTATTTCGCCCTATGTCGGCGGGGGATTTGGGTCCAAGCCGGTGCCTTACACCCACGTCGCACTGGCCAGTGTGGCATCACGAGCGCTGAAGCGTCCTATCAAAGTGTCGCTGACCCGACCGCAGACCTTTACCGGTCTGGGCGGACGTCCCGCCACCTCGCAGCAGCTGGAACTGGGTGCCTCGCGTGACGGCAAAATCCAGGCGATTATCCAGCGCAGCTTCAGTGAAACCTCATTAATCGATGTATTTGCTGAGAACTGCAGCAAAGTCACCGCCCGCATGTATGCGGTGGGCAACGTCTCCGCCCAGCATCAGGTCAGGCCGATCAATACCGTGACGCCAGGCTGGATGCGGGCGCCAGGTGAAAACCCCAGCGCCTTTGGCTTGGAAGTGGCGATGGACGAGATGGCCTATGCCCTGAATATCGATCCGCTGGAGTTGCGTCTGCGCAACTGGGCAGACAAAGATTATCAGCTCGATCTGCCGTGGAGTTCGCGTCGCCTGAAAGAAGCCTATCAGAAAGGGGCTGAAGCCTTTGGCTGGGATAAGCGCATTATGACGCCGCGGTCGATGCGCGAAGGGCGTGAATTGATTGGCTGGGGCATGGCCTCTGGCACCTATCCGGTCAACAAACTGCCTGCTGAGGCAAAAATCATCCTGACCCCACAGGGTAAATTTGTGGTGCAGTGCGCCGGTGCGGATATCGGCACCGGGACCTATACCATCCTGGCGCAGACCGCTGCCGACATTCTTGGCGTCGCCTCCACCACCATTGAGGTTCAGCTGGGTGATACTGAGCTGCCGCGTGCCGGTGTCGCAGGTGGATCGCAGCTTGCGGGCAACGTGACCGCGGCGGTGAACGATACCGCCAGACGAATGCGCGACCAGCTGCTGAAACTCGCCAGCGAGCTGCCACAGTCGCCACTGAATGGCACTCCGGCATCTCAGCTCACGCTGAAAGGCGACGGGGTTCAGCATAATCTGCGCAGCGGTCTGGCGGTCTCATTTGCCCGGCTGGCAAGCCTGGCACCGGCGGAGAGTCTGACGGTGAAAGGCGGCACTTTCCCGGACGATCTGTCACAGAGCGAGCGCGACAAGATGGTGCGCAACCTTAATGACATGAGCCGCCCTGAAAAATTCTCGGCCCACAGCTGGAGCGCGCAGTTTGTGGAAGTGCGGGTCGATGAAGATTTCGGCACTATCCGGGTCAAACGGATGGTGGCGGCGCTCGACAGCGGTCGTCTCTACAACCCTAAACTGGCGCGCAGCCAGTGGATTGGCGGCATGATCATGGGCGTCGGTCAGGCGCTGATGGAAGAGGGCATCGTCGATCCACGAAATGGTCGGGTGATCAACAACAACCTGGCGGACTATCTGGTGCCGGTTAACGGTGACATCCCGAGCATTACCACCATCAACGTTGGCGAGCCCGATTTTGAGGCGACCACCATGGGCGGTAAAGCCGTGGGTGAGCTGGGTATCGTGGGCGTGGCGGCAGCGATCAGTAATGCGGTGTTCCATGCCACCGGTAAGCGGGTGCGCGACTTACCTATTACTCTCGATAAGATTATCTGAGCCTGTTCCTGACCTGCTGCCAGCAGGTCGATGTGAGGATATGCGGGCGCGGGCTGAAACCTGCGCCCGTTTTTCACGCTTAGCGGAGAGAAAGAGTGAAGATAGCGTTGATTGTGCTGGCCGCCGGGCTGAGTCGCCGTTTTCGCCAGCAGGCGGGTGAGCATAAGCTGCTGGCCGATCTGAATGGCAAACCGGTGCTGCAACGCACGCTGGAGCAGGCCGCTGCCAGTGGTCTTGACCTGTTTGTGGTCACGCGCCCGGACGCCGCTGCGCTTAAGGCGCTCTGCTCGCAGGCTACCCTGGTGCTGTGTGACAGCGGCGGGCTGGGCGAATCAATCGCCGCAGGTGTCAAAGCCAGCCGTGACTATGACGGCTGGCTGATTGCGCTGGGCGATATGCCGTTTGTCACGCCTGAAAGTTACCGCGCCGTCAGCGCCGCGCTGGCGGACGCGCCGATCGTCAGGCCGTGGATTGACGGCAGGCCGGGCCATCCGGTTGGCTTTCAGCACCCCTGCTATCCGATGCTGAGCACGCTACAGGGCGATGCCGGGCCGCAGGCGGCGGTGAAGTCACTCGCCGTCCGGCTGCCGCTTCAGGATCGCGGCTGTTTGTGTGATATCGATCTCCCTGCTGATCTGCAGTTAATAAAGGAATTTTCATGATTACGCTGGATCAACGTGTGATTAATGCGGCACTGAGCAGCTGCCAGGCGGGTCAGCAGGTCTGGCTCTGCACGGTGCTGCGCACCTATGGATCTTCGCCGCGCGCGCCTGGCACCCTGATGACGGTCAACGAAACGGGTGCTTACTGCGGATCGCTGTCGGGCGGCTGCATTGAAGAGGACTTTCTGGCGCAACTGGCGGCAGGAGCCTATCGCGCCAGCAGTCAGCGGGTGCGGTACGGTGAAGGCGGAATGCGTCCTGACGTCAGCCTGCCGTGCGGCGGCAGCCTGGAGATCGTCATTGAGTTTCTGCCGCCCGATGATGCCACGCTGGCGCTGCTGACGGCCATGCAGCGCGCGCTGAGCGGACAGCAGCCGATGGTGAAAATGATACGACCCGGCGAACGTGCGCAGTGGGAAGTGCTCGCCCCTGACAGGGTGTTGCCTGCGCTGGATGCCAGTGAACAGCAGATGTTACTGCCGGTTGGTGCGATACCGGAACTGCTGATCGCGGGCTACTCGACTGTGGCATATGAGTGCATCCGGCTCGGGCAGATGCTGGGATTTCACGTGCGGGTCTGTGAGCACCGACCGGAGATGCTGACGGAGCTGGAGAGCCACTTCAGCGCTACGGACAACGTGACGCTGGTGTCACAGCATCCGGCGCGCTGGCTGGAGCTGAACGGCGCGCATGCAGCGGTGGCGATTGTGGCACTGACCCACGATCCCCGCATTGATGACCTGACGATGATGGAGGCGATCGCGACACCCGCGTTCTATATCGGCATCATGGGCTCAGCGAAAAATAGCGAGAAACGACGGGCGCGACTACAACAGATCGCCGGCATGGATCGTGCCGAACTGGACCGCATCCATGCGCCCATCGGCCTGCCTATCGGCAGCAAAACCCCGGCGGAGATTGCGCTGTCGGTGATGGCCGATATCGTCCGGGTGAAAAATCGCGGGCTGTCAGCCGCCTGAGTCCGACGTCGCCTCCGGTGCGAGCCGGTAGAGGTAGCTGCCCGAATAGGGGATCGGCAGGAAATCATGGAACAGCTGCCGCAATGTCTGTTCAGGATCGACATCGCGGAACAGTTGCGGATAGAGCGTGGTGGCGAAGAATTCTGTCGCTACCACGTGCCACGGACTGAGGTAAAAGTTGTGCCAGATTGCCCCGGCATGACCGTCCCGCAATGCCGTCAGCTGCTTCAGCGCATTCTGCTGACCGGTCAGCGCCAGCAGGCTCTGCCGGGTCTGCGCTGTTGTGACGGCGGGGCCGAGTTTTAAGGCTCCCGCTTCATCGGCGCTGCCGGTGCCGGTGGCGAAGTAAAAGTCGGGCTGTGCCGCAATCACACTCTCCTCACTCAGCCGTCCGAACACGCCTTTGATCTGCTGACTGGCAATGTTGTCGCCCCCGGCAAAGCGCAGCAGCTCACCCAGGTTGCCATTCACCGACGTCACGCAGCATTCACTGCGCCGCCCGAGATGCAGCTGCAAAAGAACTTTAGGTTTAGCTCCGTGATAGTCCGCCAGTCGGCTCTCAATGCGCTGCATGTGGCTGCGGTAAAAGCGATTGAAGTCAGCAGCCCGCTGGGGCTGATTCAGCACCTCGCCCAGCAGGGTCATGCTGCGCTCGGTATTTTTCAGCAGCTCAACCCGCAGATCGATCTTCACCACCGGGATATGCGCCGCGCTGAGCATCTTCTCCAGCACTGCTCCGCTTTCACTGCCGCGCGCCAGCTGCGGCAGGATCACCAGGTCCGGTTTCAGTGCGATCACCTGTTCGGGATTCATGTCATTGACGCCATCCAGACCCAGTACCGGAATTTCCTCCATCTGCGGAAACTTACTGGCAAAAATCTGCCAGGTCTGGGGATCAAACTTTTTCAGATCCTGTGGCCAGCCAGCGATATGCTGCAGCGGATTGCCGGGCGTCAGCAGCGCGACGCTGTAGAGCATCCGGCTTTCACCCAGCACAATACGCTGCGGATGGTCGGGTATCTCTACCTTACGGCCGGTGATGTCGGTCAGCGTGCGGGCGTGTGCGCCAGCGCTGACCAGTATCACGCTAAGTATTAATAACGCACAGCGCAGCGATTTAAAATTCAACACGGGCCTGTACCATCAGATTGCGGGTTTCACCTTCACGGACGCGCAGGTTGCCGCCGCTTGAACTGTAATAGTGCTGGTTAAACAGGTTATTGATGTTCAGACGCAGCTGCGTTTTTTCACCGAACAGGCGGTTGTTCCATGCCACGAAACTGTCTGCCACCACATAGTCGGGCAGGGTGAAACTGTTATCGGGATCGCCTGCACGGCTGCCGACATAGCGTGCACCGCCGCCGAGCCGGAACGAGCCGGGCAGGCTGCTGATTTGCATCTCATGACTGAGATAGAGCGCACCGGCATGGCGCGGCGCATTCTGCAGACGATTGCCATTGTTATCCGGATTAACCCGGTCATTAACGATCTCTGCCTGATCATAGCTGTAGTTCGCGCTCAAATCCCAGCCGGGTGCAATTTCGCCGTTCAGCTCAAACTCAGCGCCGGTCGATCGGGCTTTATCAATGGCCCGCGTGCTGCCATTAATATTCAGCGACATCGCTTTTTCGTCTATCCGATAGAGCGCGACGGTGGCGAACAGTTTCGGCGAGAGTTGCCATTTACTGCCAACCTCCCAACTGGTGCCCTGTTCCGGTTTGCCGACATTGCCCTCATCATCCACGTCGGTTGACGGGGTGAACGACTTACTGACGCTGGTGTAGAAAGAGAGATCAGGTGTGAGTTTGTAGATCACCCCCGCCTGCGGCAGAAACTTATTACCCTCATCATTCAGGGTTTCCACCTGCGGATTAAAGCCGCGTGAGGCGCGCTGTTCATAATGCTGATAACGACCGCCCAGCACCACAATCCAGTCGGGTGATAGAGAAATGCTGTCTTTGGCGTAGAGTGACCGGCTATGAATGCGGTTCAGGTTATTGGCGGCTGCGCTATTTTCCGTGCTGGCGTCCGTGACCGGTGACAGCAAGTCATATTCAGGCGTGAAATAGTTGAACTGGCGGTTGACCTTGCCCTGATACTGATGGGCACGATAAGTCTGGTTCATCTCATAGTCGGTGCCCACCACCAGCGCGTGCTGCATACCCAGAATTTCGGGATTACCCAGCAGATCCCAGCTCAGATATTTGGTTTTGTGGTTAAACCCGCGATTGGCATCGGCGCGACGTGTGACCACGCCGCTGCTGGCGTTCACCGCCGTCACGCGCACTTCATTGTTGTCATAGCGCCGCTGGTTCCAGCCCAGGGTTAACCGGGTGCGCCACTCATCATTAAACTGCCAGTCATAATGAGCATTCAGGGTTTTGTTATGGCCCCAGGCGTGATTGGCTTTGTCATCCAGCCGATCTTTATAACCGATGTCGATCGGCTTGCCGTCGATAAAGGCCGTGCCGCGATCGTAGGGAATGTCATAGCGGTAATCGGCATAGCTGATCAGAAAACTTGCCTGCTCGCCATACCATTGCAGAGAGGGTGCCAGCAGTGTGTGCTCTTCACTGCCAAAGTTGCGCCAGTAATCCTGATTCTGCTTTTCGGCGATCAGCCGGAAGGCGAAGCCGTTGCCCAGCGGGCCGGTGACATCCAGCGTGCCCGCACCGCCACCTTCACTGGCGTAACGTCCGCTGACGCTGGAGTGCCAGCTGTATTGCGGCTTTTTGCTGACCACATTGATAATGCCGCCCGGATTCTGAATGCCATACAGCAGCGAGGAGGAGCCTTTCAGCACCTCAACCCGCTCGGTCGTGGCATCGAAATTCAATCCCTGACTGCTGCGAATGCCATCCCGGTAGATGGAGCCATCGGCGTTGCTGCCAAATCCGCGTCGTACAAAGCCATCTTCGGTGCCAGCCAGCGTGTTCGCTTCGGTCACACCGCTGACGAAGCGCATCGCATCCGCCAGTGAGCTTGCCTGGTAATCGTCCAGTTGCTGCTGCGTGACCACGCTGACCGACTGCGCCTCATCGATCCGCGCGGTCGGCATTTTACTGGCGACGCTACTCTGAGTGGCGCTGTAATTTCCCTCTGAACTGGCATCCGCGGTCACGGTCATATCCGGGGCGCTGTCGGTTGCTGCATTAACCTGTGGCAGCATGATGCTGCTGCAGATCGCCACGACCAGAGCGGGGTGCCGGGCCGGATATCGTGAGTCTTTGTTTTTCATTTTTCTTTTCGTATCTGAAGCAAAGGACCTGACGACTGACAATCTGTCTGTCTTGCAGGTCTACCCTGGAGGTGTTCTGCAATATGCAGCGTTTAAACAGAGGAGATCAGTATCAGGCCTTCAAGGTCATTATGCCGGCCGGACGACAACCTTTCTCATCTGTAATTGAGAATCATTCAAACATCCGCTATTGTAGTAGTAAACATAATTTGAATAGAATTGGCTACATTATTGCCGTGTCGTTTATCGCTGCAAAAAGATTGGCTGGAATTTTTAGCCTATTGAAAATAATGAATATATTTTTATATGAAGGTGAGGGGTTTGGTTAAATCCACATCTTCTTCAGGTGAAATATAAAACAGCATGACGTTTTACTACATCTCCCGGCCCTTAAACTCTCCATTTAGCCAGACCAGCGATGAGCCTTTTAACACGTTAACCCCAATTGCAGGTGCAGCATGAAACAGAGCAGGCCCGTTAAAAACAGAGTGGATGTGGTGGCAGAACGTCTTCGCGCTCGTGAAAAGCAGCTTTCACCCCGCCTGCTGGCGGTGGCGCGCTATATCGATCAACAGCGGGAAACGGTGCTGGAGAGCACCGCGATGGAGATCGCTGTGGCGAATCACACCTCTGATGCCACTGTAATCCGCGCGATTCAGGCGCTGGGCTTTAGCGGACTGCGTGACCTCAAACAGACACTAAAGGCCTGGTTTGGTCCTTCGCTGACCTCTGAAGATAAGATGATCACCACCGTCAGCGAGGTGACCAGTGATGTGAACAGCGCCATCGACTTTGTGCTGGAGGGCCACCGGCACGCCTGTGAGGTGCTGTCGCAGCCGCAGAATCGGGTGGCGGTAGCGGATAGCGTGGCGCTGCTGGGCGAAGCGCGGCAGGTCGCTATTTTTGGCATCAACGCCTCAGGTATTCTGGCGGACTACAGCGTGCGGCTGCTGAATCGTATCGGTCTGCCCGCCTTTTCCCTTAACCGTGCCGGAATTGCGCTGGCAGAGCAGATGCTGGCGCTACAGCGTGGCGACGTGCTGATCATGATGGCGCAGCAGTCGGCGCATCGGGAAGGGACAACCGTGGTGCGTGAAGCGAAGCGGCTGGATATACCGATCATTCTGCTGACCAACGCCACCGACTCCTTTTTCGCCCGCGAGGCGGATGTCGTAATCAATGTGCCGCGCGGCGGCGAGAAGGGACGCATTCCCCTGCACGGCACGATTATGGTCTGTCTGGAGATGCTGATCCTGTCCGTTGCCTCAACGCTGCCACAGCGCACCGTTAAGACGATGAAACGTTTACAGGATCTTAATCGCGGCCTGAAGCCCGCCAGCAAAAAGTAGCCAGTGTAACGACGCCGTGGTGGGTTCCCGGTATTTCACCTGAACCGGCACGGCTGATCTTTAAGTCAAATTTCTCCGCTTTGCGAGCGCGATCCCGTATTTTCTGCTACCCCTTTCCTCAGCCGTCTACGCTTACAGCTTGCTGCGCCAGCCGGTGCGGTTCTTACTCATACTGACTTTCATTTGATTTGTGCGGAGCTGCTGATGAAACACCTTCACGCGCAATACCTTTTCTGCTGTGCCACCCTGAGCCTGCTGTCGCCGCTCCCTGCGATGGCCTGGAGCGACCTTACCGTCTTTGGCGATAGCCTGAGTGATGGCGGGAACGTCGGGCGCTTTACCTATGATGGCGCGACCCATCCGCTCTATGACGAGATCGTAGCGCAGTCGCTGGGTGATAACCTGCGCCCTTCATCGCAGGGCGGAAGCAACTATGCCGAAGGTGGCGCAGTTGCGGTACCTGCAATTAATCCCCTGTTTAACACTCAGGATCAGCTTGATAACTACCTTGCGGCGCGAGGCGGACGAGCTGATTCGGACGGTCTCTATATTCACTGGATTGGCGGCAATGATTTAGCGGCGGCGGCTCTTGCCCCCCTCGCTGCCCGGCAGATAGTGGATAACAGCGCCAGTGCAGCGGCCTCACAGGTCAGCCGGTTGCTGGATGCCGGAGCCGGAACGGTGATTGTTCCGACGGTACCTAATGTAGGGGCAACGCCCGCCCTGCTGCAGGCTATTCTGCAGGTGCCTGGTCCAGCGGCACAACCTGCCACGGCGGCGCTGTTTCAGTCGCTGAGCACCACCACTACGCCTGACCGTGCCGCAAGAGAGCAGGCGATTGAAACCGCGCTTGGCGAGGCGGCCGGACAAATCTCTTCAATTCCGCTGATCCGGGATGCCATTGCACAGCAGCTGATTGCCGCCTGGCAGTTACTGAGTCAGGAGGCGGCTGCCCTCACCGACCGTTACAACCAGGCTGAAGAGCAGGGGCTGGTGACCGCACGCGGGAACATCGCACGAGTGGATATCAATGGCCTGTTTAATGAGGTGATCGATAATCCGGGCCTGTATGGACTCACGAATACGGCCGGAATGGCCTGTCCGCCAGGTGTCTCGGCGATGGACTGCACCTCCTCGACGACAGGATTTTCGCAGTCACAGCAGTATCTGTTTGCAGACAGACTGCATCCCAGCCCGGCGGTCCATGCGCTGATCGCCGATTACATTCAGTCGGTGCTGAATGCGCCGCTGCAGGTAGCTGCACTGAGTCAGGCGCCGTCGATGCTGGTGGGCGATGCGCGCAATACGCTGGATGGACATCTGCAGCAGCAGCGTCAGCAGCCCGCCAGTGCTGGCGAGTTTACTGTTTTCGGCGGTTATGCCGGGCAGCAGCGTGATTTCCGCGGCGACAGCCTGCAGGATGGCGATGCGACCAGCGCCAGCGGCACCGTGGGTGTGGGCTATCAGCTGACCGATCACTGGCAGGCCGGTGCCATGCTCTCTACGACCTCGCAACGTCAGGATCCCTCGTCGCGCTTTGATTACCGTTTACGCGGCAATCTGGTGGCACTCTGGAGTCAGTTGAATTATCTCGATCGGGGATGGATTAATGCGGACGCCCATTATGCCGACCTCGACTTTGATGATATTGAGCGTCAGATCAGGCTGGGACCGGCGACCCGCACGGAAAAGGGCAACAGCAATGGTAAGGTGCTGGGAATGCGGCTGCAGACCGGCTGGGATTTGCCGCTGGGTAGCTATGTTTCTACTGGCCCGGTGGCCAGCTATGCGCTCGACTACACCCAGGTCGATGGCTATAAAGAGGAGGGCAACAGCAGCACCTCAATGCGCTTTGGCGACCAGACGCTGCACTCTCAAATCGGCGCAGTGGGCTGGCGTATCGACAGCAAAGATTTGCTGATCAATCCCTGGGCGCAGGTCAGCTACAATCACCAGTTTGGTGACAGCGATTCGGCGGTGACCGCCGGACTGAAATCGACCCGCACCGCCTTTACCCGCAGCAGCGATTCCAGTGATGATAACTGGATCGATATGGCGGTGGGTGCGAGCGTGCCGCTTGGCACCTCGGTGAATGCCTTTGCGGGCGTCTCGGCGGTAACAGGCAACAGCGACATGCATCAGGTGACATGGAACGTCGGGCTTAACGCCCGCTTTTAACGGATCTGCTTTGCGGAGTGAAAAGCCCTGCAGACGTTGTCCGTCGCTCTCATAATGATAGCGGCGGGCGACGTTGCAGCAGATCTGAGCGTTCATCACACCCCGGATGCAGTCGGGTATAACTCTCTTCTGTGGCGTACCTTTTTCACGCTTCGATCAAAGCCTGCGCCTCCAGTTCGCGGACCCGCGGTATCACTTCGCGGCCAAAGAATTCGACCTCTTCATGAAAGTGCAGAAATGCCAGCAGCAGCAGATCCACACCGGCCTGCTTCAGTTCGATAATGCGTTCAGCAATCTGCTGCGGTGTGCCAATCAGATTGGTTTTAAAGCCGTCGTTGTACTGCACCAGATCCTCAAACGACGATTTCGCCCAGTTCCCCTCTCCTTCGGGTGAGGCACTGCCAGCATTTTTGACCTCATGCTGAAAGCCTTTTACCGCATCCGGGTTGGCTTTGCTGATGATCTCATGAAGCACCGCCTGCGCCTGCTGTTCGCTCTCGCGGGCAATCACAAAACCGTTCAGCCCGATTCTGACCTGATGCTGATTACGTCCGGCTTTTTCACGGATATCCGCGACCTGCAGACGGACACCGTCCGGGGTATTACCGTTGGTAAAATACCAGTCTGACACCCGGGCGGCCATGTCGCGCGCCGCGCGTGAACTGCCACCTTGGAAAATTTCCGGGAGCGGTGACAACGGCTTGGGTTTCATCACGTAATCGCGGAAGCGATAAAAATCGCCGGCAAAGCTAAAACTCTCTTTACGCCAGATGCCGCGCAGGCAGCGAATAAACTCTTCTGAACGCAGATAGCGCTCTTCATGATCGAGCCAGGGTTCACCAATTGCCTTGAACTCGCCCCGGAACCAGCCGCTGACAATATTAACGGCGATGCGTGGACCATAAAGATGGCTGATAGTGGCAATCTGCTTTGCCGCCAATACCGGATTCCACGGGCCGGGAAGCAGAGCGGCAATCACTTTTAATTTCGAGGTGTGACTAAGTAAATCCTGCGAGAATGTGACCGATTCATGCTGATTATCTGCGCCATATCCTGCAGTAAAGCGAATCTGCGTCAGCGCGTAATCAAAACCCGCCTGTTCAGCGATCTGCGCCAGTTTGCGGTTGTATTCGGCATCCCAGCGGGTACGCTGCTCTATCTGACTGATCACCAGTCCGCCCGAGACATTCGGCACCCAGTAGGCGAACTGTAAAGGTTGGTTCAGTGACATGGTTTTCTCCTGGCATATAGCTGGATTAATGGAACAGTTAAATCTTCCAAACTTTCAGATATAAAAGAAAAGACCAAGCAGTAACCATGCCAGAGATTAAATAATTGAAGTTAAAGGATTAAAATCCAGTTTTGCATAAGCGAGCTGTTGCAAATGCAGCAACACAGAAACAGCACGGTTGCTGATGCAGCAGCGCTTCATGACCGCGCGTAACTGCGGCGAGGCCAGGGGCATCTGAACCCGGCGGTATTCGCAGATAGCCGCAAAGCGATGTGATAACGTAGCGGTTCTGTTGCAGAGCCGGAGGGCACTATGATTGTCAGACAGGCATCGCCCGAAGAGGCGCACCATTTATGGAACATCAGAAATCTGGCCAT
This sequence comes from Pantoea sp. 18059, assembly GCF_902706165.1. Lineage (NCBI taxonomy): Bacteria > Pseudomonadati > Pseudomonadota > Gammaproteobacteria > Enterobacterales > Erwiniaceae > Pantoea > Pantoea sp. 18059. Next base: position 325,379 of record NZ_CACSJS010000003.1, on the reverse strand, counting down.
CCGTCATGGCTGCCAGCATGCTTATCCACCCGACGTGCTCGCCGCCTGGACGCCAGACCGCATGCCCGCCAGCTTTCCCGCAATGATCCGCATGAATCCCTTCTTCGTGATTGATGGTCCGGACGACGTACCGGTTGCTATGGGATCGCTGGACCTTGCCGCCGCCAGCGTGGAAGCCATTTTTACCCTGCCTGGGTTCACCGGACAGGGAATGGCGGGCCTAATCATCAACACCATCAAAGCGGAGGCGCTGCAGCGTGGCTACCGCCGGTTGACGCTCGCGTCGACGCCGAACGCCGTGGGTTTTTACCAGCAGCATGGCTTCCGGCCGCTGGGCGAAAGTTTCTATCCGTCAAAGCTGGCGGGCAGCGATTTGCGCTGTACTGAGATGGCGATTGATCTGTGAATGCCCGCTGCCGTCAGGCTGGCAAAGCAGAGAAAAAGTTTCCGGTGCAAAGACTTCGCAAGCCTCCGCCGGTAAGGTATAGTCCGCGTCTTTTGGAGGAATCATGCTGACTGACTCATCAACTCGTCTTAATAAATACATCAGCGAGAGCGGCATCTGCTCCCGTCGTGACGCCGATCGTTACATCGAGCAGGGCAACGTTTTCATTAACGGCAAACGCGCCACTGTAGGCGCGCAGGTATTTGCAGGCGATGTGGTGAAGGTCAATGGTCAGCTTATCGAGCCGCGCGATGAAGACGATCTGGTGCTGATTGCCCTGAATAAGCCGGTGGGGATTATCACCACCATGGAAGAGGGCGAGCGCGATAACATCAGCGATTTCGTCAATCACAGCAAGCGCGTCTTCCCGATTGGCCGACTCGACAAAGATTCTCAGGGCCTGATTTTCCTGACCAACCACGGTGATCTGGTCAACAAGATCCTGCGGGCCGGTAACAACCACGAAAAAGAGTATGTCGTTACGGTCGACAAGCCGATCACCGATGAATTTATTGCCGGAATGAGCGCAGGCGTGCCGATGCTGGGCACGGTGACCAAAAAGTGCAAAGTGAAGAAAGAAGCGCCGTTTGTCTTCCGCATCACGCTGGTCCAGGGGCTGAATCGCCAGATCCGCCGTATGTGTAAGCATTTTGGCTTTGAAGTGACCAAGCTTGAGCGCACCCGCATCATGAACGTCAATCTCAAGGGATTGCCGCTGGGGGAGTGGCGCGATCTCACTGACGACGAACTCGTTGAGCTGTTTAAACTGCTGGAGAACTCCTCTTCAGAAGATAAACCAGCGAAGAAAGCTAAAGCTCCGGCGAAACCGGCCGCCGCTAAAAAACCGCAGAAGAGTGCGTCGAAACCCGCTGAAAAAGCGGATGCTAACGGTGCCTCACGCAAGCGCTTTGTCCAGCCGGGACGTAAGAAGAAAGGGCGCTAATAATGGCCCGATGCAGAGAGCGACTTTCCTGCTCTCTGCATCGGTAATCAGCGGATCATCACGGAATGATCCGGGCCGCCCGGAAGCGGGCAAACAGATCGCAGAACATCTTATCCGTTGCGCGATAACCGTGGAATCCCGCCCGCCGCAGCTTGCTGCCGTCGCCAAACATGTCGTAATCCCAGCCAAAAACAAAATCAGCGAAGACACCATCACTGAGCGCCAGAATATCGGGCTGGATCAGCGCGTCGGCAGCGGCGATTTCCCGCCACAGCGTACGATAATCCTGAAATAGTTGCCGGAACGACAGCGAAACCGGCGGCGCGATCTCCAGTTCAAACCACGCTGCAATGACCGGCCACAGTTCACTCCAGCGCCAGAGATCGCCGTTGTTGATATTAAACGCCTGATTGCGTGCGTCAGAAGTGCGTGCGGCCCAGATCGTCGCGTCGGCCAGCAGAGTGGCATCGGTAAAATCGACCATACTGTGCCAGGTTTCCGGCGAACCGGGAAAGCGTAAGGGCAGCCGCGCCGCGCGACAGATTGAAGCGTACAGCGCCAGACTCAGCGCCAGGTTCATGCTGTTGCCCGGCCTGTCACTGCCGACCACACCGGGCCGCAGCGCACTCCAGTGCCAGGCTTTACCTTGCTGTTGTGCGCTCAGCCAGTTCAGCTGCGCGGCGTTAAACTCAGCACCCGGTACGCCAGGATCGCTTTCCCGCGCCGGCGTTTTAAAGCGTCCGAGATGGGCGCCATACACCTTGTATCCCTGCATCAGACTGACATGCTCAAGTGGGGCGACATCCTCCATGGTCTGAACCAGATTCTGCAGCATGGCAAGATTCGGCCCGACCATGGTTCCCCAGTCAGAAGCGTTCAGCCAGGCGCTGTAAAAGATATGCGTGACGTCGGTGAGTGATGCCAGCCGTTGCTGGCACTGCTGGCTATCGCGCAGATCAACCGCAATCACCTCTGTGCCGCTGACTGCATAGTCTGACCGATGCGTCAGTGCTTTGACCTGCCAGTGGTCTGCTACCAGTGCCTGACTCAGTTGCTGACCGACAATCCCGCTGGCACCCGCCACCAGCGCAACCTTCTTATCCTGCGTCGTTTTCATGATCATTGCCCTGTTAAGAGAGAAGCTGCATTCTCACCTGCGTTTATTTCTGATTAAATCCCCTGAACCGGATGTCACTTATCAGGAAAATCAATAAATGCAGAACAAACTGAATGCGATTCAGACCTTCATCCGTGTGGCAGAAGCGGGATCTTTTTCGGCTGCGGCCCGGCAAAACGGCATGAAGCAGTCGGCAGTAAGCCAGCAGATCGCCGCGCTTGAAGAGGCGCTGGGGGTCGTGTTGCTGCACCGCACCACACGAAAAATGGCGCTGACGGAGCAGGGTCAGCATTATCTGCAGCAGGTCAGGCAGCTGCTCAGCGCGATGGAAGAGCTGGAGCAGCAACTACGGCCTGAATCGCAGCCTCTGCACGGCAAACTCTATATGCAACTGCCGAGCGGCATCGGGCAGCGGCTTATGCCGCATCTGATTGCATTCCAGCAGGCGCATCCCGCGCTGCGTCTGAATATTGCGCTGGAGGATCGCCTGTCGGATCTCATTGGTGAAGGCGTTGATGTGGCAATCCGCCTCAGCGAATCGCCGCCCGCTACACTGGCTGCCCGTTCACTCACCACGGTTGAAACCGTGCTGGTGGCTTCCCCTGAGTGGATAGCGCGAAAAGGCACGCCGCAAACTCCCAGTGACCTGCAGCACCATCCTCACATACGTTTTAGCGGCGTATCGCCCGATGCGCCGCTGCAGCTGGTGTCCGCGACCACGAGGGTGTCTGTGCCGGTGGAAAGTGCTTTTCGCTCTAACAACAGTGATGCATTGATGCAGGCCCTTGAAGCGGGGCTGGGGATCGGTGGGTTACAAACACTTATCGGCGCAGACGCGCTGGCATCCGGCCGACTGGTGCGGGTTTTACCGGACTGGCGGCTTCCCGATCGCTATCTTTATGCTGTTTTCCCCGATGCCCGCTTTATCCCGGATAAAGCGCGGAAGCTGGTCACGCACTTAAGTGAGGTGCTGGTGGGGTTGCAGGGAACAGGGCAGGGCCAGACCTAACGCCCAGGCAGTTTTACTGATCCGCATGGTGCAGCAGAACTCAGAAACGCTGAAGACGCTCGCGAAGCTCTGACAGGCCAGCCCGTATGGCTGGCATCCTGTTTCATTATCGATGCCTCCGGTTTCCCCTCGCTGACGAATTTAAAACGCTAACCCCTCTCCCCAATCCGATAGTCCGTTCCACGCCACCCGCCAGATTTTAATGGGGGTCACATTCAGACCAACGACACTTTTCACCCTGATCAGGGCGTGGCAGGATAAGCGCAATCTATCAAGGAGTGTGCCTGATGTTACTGAAAGGTATGAACGATCCGCTGCTGAAAGCGTATCAGCATCCCAAATCACGGATGATGATCAGCCGTTTCAGGGGGCTGGCGGGGGATCGAAGACTCAGTGACTGGCAGGCGTTCTGTATTCTGGTCACCGGCTTTACCAACTACTGGTATGTGCATGCAGGTCACTACACCATTAATGTCACACTGACTAAAACCCGCCAGTTCGACTTCCTGCAGGACTTTCTGCATTTCACGGTTACGCTGGATGGGTTAATTGGTGATGAACATTTTCGTAGTCCGGACTTTGTGCTGCCCCATTACGATGTGCCCTACGAATTCTGTCGCTGGCGTAACAAGCGCGGCTATGATGCGTTAACTACTTATGTCAGTAAGCAGGGTGTGAAATCCCATAAAGGGATATTTGTCGCCTCTGAAGGGGCTTCCCCGGAAGAGCAGGTGATGAAATGGGAAGGTGTGGTCAACGTCTATGACAAAACCTTTTTTAGCGTGACTAACTTCAGCACCACCCAGGAATTTCTGATCAAAGACATCAGTAGAACCATACAGGAAGGATTGCTGAAGCACCTGAGTTTTTACCGCGATCTGTTTCACTATATCTTCCCCACACCGGCGGAGGCGCGGTTGCAGGCGCGCGATGACAGGCGCTATCTGGCTAAAAGATAGCGCTCGGGCATCTTCAGATCAGGTCAATGGGTTCAGCCGGGTCTGCTTAAACGTTGCAAACCCGGTAGTCAGCTGACCTCTCAGCGGGATTTACCACTTCATCTCGCCGGTATTGACTTTGGCGCTGAGTTCAAGTGAAGCCGGTTCTGCCAGTTTCGGCCAGGCGGCTTTCATGGCGGTAATCACCTGCGCTGAGGTTTTATGTTGCGCCAGCGCCGCCTCAAAACTCTTCAGATAATTCAGGGTGAAATCCACCGCCTGTGAACCGGCCGGACGGGCACCGAGATAGTGACCCGGAATCACGTTCTTCGCGTTCAGCGTCTGCATTTCGGTCAGGATATGACGCCACTCAGCGCGGCTCTGAACGGTCTGAGTGTCAGCCGTCCAGACATGAATGCCCGAGGAGAGGGCGGTACCGCCCAGAATGGTGCTCGCAGACGGGATCCAGATATAAGCGGCGTATTGCTCCGGATGACGCAGCTCCAGCACCTCGCCGTCGACGCTAAAGCGGGTCTGATGGGTCACTTCAGGCACGACCACCTTATCCGGCGCGCCCTGCTTCATCTGTGGACCCCAGTATTTCAGCTTGGCGTCATGCGTCTGCTGGATATGCTTCACCACCGCCGGCGCGGCAACCACCTTCACGTCCGGCCAGGCTTTAACAATTGGCTCCAGACCAAAGTAGAAATCGGGATCGCCAGAAGTGATCACAATTTTCTTTAACGTTTTTCCGCTCTTTTTAATCATCTCTGCCAGTTTTTCACCGTCCTGGGTGCTGAACTGGGCATCAAACAGAATCGCTTCGGTTGGCCCACTAACCAGCGTTGAGGAGACGGCAAAGATGCCCTTTTCCTGCGGATTATAGGTTTGCAGTTGCAGGGTGGCCGCGCTGGCGGAGGCCGAGGCCAGCACGAGCATCACAGGTAACAGCGTAGTTTTCATTGAGGATCCTCAGAGATAAATGCCCGATTCAGGCAGGCGTAACGGGCGATGTTCAGTATCAGTGGCGCTATTCTACGCATCTGGCTATCTGTTAGAATTGCCGCAATCAGAGATGCTGAGTTTCATAATCCGAACAGGTGGAGTGGATGGACAGAGTCACGGCGGCAGCCGTTTTCAACCGGATATGTGAACTGGGCAGCCTGAGTGCCGCCTCACGATCGCTGGGGATCTCTCGCCCGATGGTCAGCCGTTATCTGGAGGAGATGGAAAAGTGGGCGGGAACGCGTCTGCTGCATCGCTCTTCGCGCCAGCTGACCCTTACGCCTGCCGGAGAGGCGATCCTGCAAAAAACCCGTCAGCTGGCCCTGATCTCAGAGGCGATCCAGCAGGAAACTACCCAGGGCGTCCCGGCCGGAACGCTTCGCATCGCCTGCGCCCACTTTACGGCTCTTCATCTTGTCGGCCCGGTGATCCCCGATTTTCTGGCGCGTTATCCGGCACTGCGCATCGAGCTGGAAATTAACAATCAGCCAGTAAGCCTGATTGGTGAGCGTATCGATCTCGCTATTCGCATCACCGACTCGCCAGAGCCGGGGGCGATCGCGCGCCGTCTCGGCGAATGCCACTCGGTACTCTGCGCCTCACCTGAGTATCTTAAGGCGCAGGGTAACCCGGAAACCCCGGACGATCTGGCTCAGCATAACTGCCTCTACTACAGTCGCTTTGCCGGACAGAGCTGGCATTTTACGGCGGCTGGCGGGGAGAAAATCGCGGTTGCCGTCAGAGGAAATTTCAGTGCGGGTATCTCTTCACTGTTGTGTGACGCGGCGATAGCGCATTGCGGGATAGCGATGGTGCCTGAGCAGGAGGCTCGCCACGCACTGGATACAGGGAAGCTGGTAAAATTACTGCCCGATTATGAGCCGCAACGTATCGGCATATGGGGGCTTTACCTGTCGCGTGAGCACCAGTCTGCCGCACTGCGGCTGATGCTGGATGAGCTGCAAATCACAATCCAGAACCGGTGATCAGAGGGGCGAGTAACCGATCAACATGGAACCTTACTATGAGTGATAATCAAACCCTTTACTGGAACCCTATGGTGCCAGAACTGACCGTCACTGACTTTACCGCTTCGCTGCATTTTTACACCGTGGTGCTGGGTTTCAGTGTGAGAATTCAGCGCCAGCAGCCTGATTTTGCTTACCTCTGCTATGGAGAGGTGCAATTGATGATTGAGCAGTTCCATCCGCAGGGCTGGAACATAGCCGATCTGCGCTGGCCGCTGGGGCGGGGTATTAATTTCCAGATTGAAGTCGATGATGTTCAGACGGTGCTGACGCGTTTGCAGCAGCATGCTGTTCCTCTCTATCGGCCGCTTCGGGACAACCACTATGACATCGGCGAGACCACTGCCTGTCAGCGGGAGTTTCTGGTGCAGGACCCCGATGGTTATCTGCTGCGTTTCAGCCAGTATCTGGAATAAGCTGAACGTGTTTTGGCAATATTAATCAGCAGGAGAATGGCTTGAGTAAAATAAACATTCTCTTCGGATATTTTTATATTGACTGTTCAATCATGATCAACGGAAGCCTTTAATAGCAGCGTAGTGAAGTCCTCTAAAGTGCGAAGAGCTACCTGCTGTTTACCACCGTCACATTAATCATGACCTTTTCCGCTCACGGAAGGCGCTATGCTTAGCGTGTTAACTATTGCAAAGCGTCATTAAGTCACAGGCAGCCGTGATTTGCTGCTACAAAGTCATAATAAAAAATGAATGTAAGAAAGAAAATTTATCCAGCGATGATCTACACTCTCGTTAGCTGGCTGGATTAGGATTATTCTTGATAATGGTTTTAAAGGGATTTCATTGGGCTAAGCGTTCGTACATTTACATTTATTCGTTCACTCAGCACTTAATCTTTGAGGATGTGAGCCGATAACAGGTGATACATACTCAGGAGGACGCACAATGAAATCTTTTTTATCTGTCTGCATTAGCACGTTGCTGATTGCCCTGGCCGGACCGGTTATTGCGGATCCAAATTCAGGCATGCTCACCTTCAGCGGAGCCATTACTAATGGTTCATGTAATATGAATGTCGGACAAAATCCTGTCGTGTTTGACTGTTATGATCCCGCCAGTGGTAAGGCTGTGGTCACTACTGCTGACCTGATGAATCCCGAATTGCTGACCAAATTACCCCTGGAAGTAAAAATGCACTGGTTTAATCCTGAAAAAAGCAAAGGGATACTTTACGTTACCTATCTTTAACGCTTCTCTTGAGGTTTTATTCTGAACGACAGTGCAATGCCTTAGCAGCAACGGTGACATAGAACCTAAAGATATAAACCCATAGCCAATACAGGGTTTATCATTAAGTCACTAAGAGCCAGTGAAGTATCTTTTTTGAAATTTTTAAGTCAGCATCGGGGAATTCAGTTTACCGGATTGATCATCAGATAATGTGCGCATCTTATTAAACCCCTGCATAATTGAGGGTTAACACACGTTGCATCTGTTGATATGCAGACAAAACCCACCTTTGCTGTCAAAGGTGGGTTTAATTTACAAAAAGCTTGCGTGAAGATCAGTAAGAGTCAGAAGAGCGCTGAGTAAAATATTTCGTGTTCTGACGCTTCTCCTTTTTACGACGCAGCACAAGGCTGGTGGTAATAATCAGCAGCGTCAAACCGCCGGTTGCCAGTAATTCAGCCTGATGTTTCGCATCAAACAACATGATTACCAGCACCGTGACGATAAACAGGATAGTGACCCACGTCAGGCCAGGAAATAACCACATCCGGTAACTCAGGACTTCACCCGCTTTCTCGCGCTTTTTACGCAGCACCAGGTGGGACGCAGCGATCACCAGATAGACCAGCAGTGCAATCGCTCCCGATGTGGCCAGTAAAAATTCAAACACCACGCTGGGCGCCAGATAATTGGCGATCACCGCCAGAAATGCAGCCGCGGTAGAGAGCAGCACAGCAATCCACGGCGTGCCGCTGCGATTGGTACGTGAGGCAGCCGCCGGTGCATCTTTGCGGCGTGACAGAGAGTAGAGCATGCGCGATGAGGTATAAAGCGCAGAGTTAAGACAACTGCACACCGCCATCAGCACCACCAGATCGACAATCAGTCGGGCGTGCGGGATGTTCATCGCCTGTAACACCGTCTGCCATGAACCCTGTTCAACCAGCCCTGGTGCATTCCACGGCACCAGCGCCACCACAAAGAAAATCGACAGCAGATAGAACAGTGCAATACGCCAGATGACGGAGTTAGTCGCCTGAGTAATCTGCTTGCCGGGATTCTTCGACTCTGCGGCGGCAATCGTGACAATTTCTGTGCCCATAAAAGAGAACATGGTGGTCAGGATGGCAGCCACGACCGCGCCGATACCATTTGGCATAAATCCGTGAGTGTCATAGAGATGCGACAGGCCGCTGGTATTGCTGTCAGGCAGCAGACCAAACACTGCCGCACCTGCCACGCCCAGGAACAGGATGATGGCAACGACCTTGATCAATGCAAACCAGAACTCAAACTCACCATAATTTTTCACGCTGAGCAGATTAGTAATGGTCAGCAACAGGGTGATAGCAAACGTGAACTGCCAGATGGCGACATCGGGGAACCAGGCATGAAGAATGGTTCCCGCCGCGTTGGCTTCCAGTGGGATCACCAGCACCCAGAACCACCAGTAGAGCCAGCCGATGGTAAATCCGGCCCAGCGTCCCAGCGCTTTATCGGCGTAGGTTGAGAACGAGCCTGAATCGGGTGAGGCGACGGCCATCTCGGCCAGCATCCGCATAATCAGGACCACCAGCGCACCGGCAGCGGCATAAGAGATCAACACCGCGGGGCCCGCTTCAGAAATAGCATGGCCGGAGCCAACAAACAGCCCGGCGCCAATCACGCCCGCAATTGAGAGCATACGCACGTGGCGCGGTTTCAGGTTTTGAGCCAGCGAATCTGCATTCGCACTCTGTGTCATCGTCATGTAAACGTCTCCTGTCGACGTCCAGCCTGGATGGCCGGACGAACGGGGATGAACTTGCGTTAACGCATCAGCGAAATCAGGCCGGGACGACGGGATGTCCGGCGGGTGCGACACAGTGATCGATCACCGTGGAGAGAATGGTCAGCGCCTGGCTGAACTGCGCATCCGGAATGGTGAGCGGGTAGAGGAAGCGGATGACGTTGCCTTTGGCTCCGCAGGTCAGCAGCAGCAAGCCCTGTTCCATCGCCATCTTCTGAACCGCCTGCGCGGTGCTGGCCTGATAGAACTCCATCGCCACCATCGAACCCAGCGCACGCACTTCAGCAATATCCGGATGTTTGCGTTGATATTCCTGGAGTTCTGCTTCAAGCCGGGCACCGAGATCAACGGCGCGCTGGCAGAGCTGCTCCTCTTCAATTACATCCAGCACCGCATGGGCCGAGGCGATAGCCAGCGGGTTTCCGGCATAGGTTCCGCCCAGACCACCTGGTGCAGGTGCATCCATCACCTCTGCACGACCGGCGACCGCGGAGAGCGGCATCCCGCCTGCCAGGCTTTTCGCCATGGTGATGATATCGGCCTTCACCGGGTAGTGTTCCATGGCAAACAGCTTGCCGGTACGGGCAAATCCACTCTGGACTTCATCCGCAATCAGCAGAATGCCGTGACGGTCAGCCAGCTCCCGCAACTGCACCATAAACTCTGCAGGTGCCGCATGGAATCCACCTTCGCCCTGCACCGGCTCCAGCACGATCGCGGCGACGTCATGGGGCGCAATGTCCTGCGTAAAAATTTCTTCAAGGCTGGTCAGTGCCGCCTCGATGCTGATCCCCTGAACCGCGCTGGGATAGCGTGCATGGAAGACTGACGGCGGCATCGGGCCGAAATCCCGTTTGTAAGGCGCCACTTTTCCGGTCATCGCCATGGTCATAAAGGTGCGGCCATGGAATGCGTTACCAAAGGTAATGATGCCGTGGCGGCGGGTATAGGCACGCGCCACTTTTACGGCATTTTCTACAGCTTCAGCCCCGGTGGTGAAGAAGGCCGTTTTCGCCGCACCGGCGATGGGAACCCGCTGATTAATACGCTCGGCCAGTGCGATGTAGCTTTCGTAAGGGGTGATCTGGAAGGCCGTATGGGTAAACTTTGTTAATTGATCGGCAATCGCCTGTTCAATGCGTGGATGGCGGTGGCCGGTGTTCAGTACCGCGATGCCGCCCGCGAAGTCGATCCAGCTATTACCCTCCTGATCCCATAAGGTGGCGTTCTCTGCCCGGGCAACGTACCAGTCGCACAGCGTACCGATACCTTTGGGGAGAGCCTGTGCTTTGCGCTGCTGCAACAGGTTATTTTTTTCGCTCATTTATTCCACCTCGTTAATATGCGTGTTTACAATTCCCGACAAGCACGTTTATTTATGCCTGAGGCGTGGTGAGTTGCCAGAGCCAATTGTCAGAGGAAAGGTGGAGCCAATTGCGACTCTTATACGCAGATCATCTATTAGCGCGGTTACAGTTTTTAAGAACTGGCTCATTACATCAGCGGCTGCTGAACTGCATGCAGGCCGCGATCGCTGAAGAGGTGTTTCCGCGCGGAAGCCGTTTACCGCCAACCCGCGATCTGGCGCGCGAACTGGGCGTGTCGCGAAACACGGTTATGCATGTTTATGAGAGCCTGATGGCTCAGGGCTATGTCACCGCGCGGACCGGCAGCGGCACCTGGATTGCAGAAACGCTGCCGGAAAACTCTCTGCAGAGTGATGCGATAGCTGACCTTCAGGCGGTGAAGGCGCAACGACCAGCTACGCTGTCGAAGCGTGGCGCCAGTCTGCTGGGGCACGCGACAGCATCGCCTTACCAGTGGGGCGCGTTTGTCCCCGGCGCGCCCGATGTGACCGAATTCCCCCACAAGCTGTTCAGTCAGATTCAGGCGCGTCTGAATCGCGAACCTGACGTTCACCGCCTGGTCTACAGCAGCGGCGGTGGCTGTCCCGATCTGCGCCATGCGCTGGTGGATTATCTGCGGGTGGCACGCTCAGTGCGGGCCGATGCTGACCAGATCCTGATCACCGAAGGGGTTCATCAGGCGGTTGATCTGGTGACGCGGGTGTTGTGCGATCCTGGCGATCGGGTCTGGATGGAGGAGCCCGGCTACTGGGGAACACGCAATCTGCTGCGCATGAATGGCCTGAAGATTCGGGCGATGCCCGTGGATGAGCAGGGACTGGTGCCGGACAGCGGCCCGGCACCAAAGATGGTGTTTGTGACGCCCTCTCATCAATATCCGCTGGGTGTGCATCTGAGTCTGGCCCGTCGTCAGGCATTGCTCACCCTTGCACGTCGCCATCAGAGCTGGATTGTGGAAGATGACTACGACAGCGAATTTCGTTTTTCCGGCCAGCCTCATCCCTCACTGCAGGGGCTGGAAGCGGATGCGCCGGTCATTTACATGGGAACGTTCAGCAAAACGCTCTATCCCGCGCTGCGCATTGGCTACATGGTGGTGCCGAAACCGCTGGCACAGCCGTTGCGCATCGCCGCGGCAGAACTCTATCGCGGCGGACATCTGCTGATTCAGCGTGCGCTGGCGGAGTTTATCCGGCTGGGCCATTACATGGAGCATATCCGCCGGATGCGCCTGCTTTACCGCCAGCGGCGGCAGTTTCTCTGCAGGCTGATCGAGCGCTATCTGGGGCCAGCCTTTTTACCGGCATTCAATCATGAAGCGGGGCTGCATCTGGTGATCCCGTTGCCAGCAGGCGCGGATGACGTGGCGATAGCCGCGGAGGCGCTAAAGCGCGGCGTCAAAGTACGGCCACTTTCGCAATATTATATGCACCCTCAGGAGGCGCGCGGATTGCTGCTGGGTTACGCCTGCGTCAATGAGCGGCAGTGTCAGGATGCGTTTGGCACACTCAAAGCCTGTCTTGCGTCCGCCGGAATGGTATTCACTCCGCAGCGCTAGCGGGTTCAGGGGTGCTTTTTTTGAAGGAGGGCGGTTTTACTGCCGCCTCTGTGCTAACGCATTGACATTTAATCAGAGTCACCGAGAATACTCCTCTTTGCGCCCCGACCAGACAATACTGGAGTCTATCATCGCCTTTAAACCCTTTACTGCACCGGCCCGTGCGGCTATTAAGCGAGGCGCCGCGCTGGCTGCCGCGTTGTTGCTGGTCAGTTGCGCATCCGAGCCGCCGAAATCGCTGGTCACACCTTTTCCGCCCGTGACGAAACAGCCGTTACCGACGCCCGGCAAGCCAGCACAACCTCATGCGCAGGAACCGATGCGGGGCGTCTGGTTAGCCACGGTTTCACGTCTTGACTGGCCGCCGGTTGCCTCGGTGAATGGCACCAATCCGGCGCAGCGTATCCGCCAGCAGCAGCAATCGCTGATCGACAAGCTGGATAAGCTGAAAAGCCTGGGCATCAACACGGTGTTTTTTCAGGTGAAGCCTGATGCCACGGCGCTCTGGCCCTCAAAAATCCTCCCCTGGTCAGATATGCTGACAGGAAAAATTGGTGAAGATCCGGGCTATGATCCGCTGCAGTTTATGCTGGATGAGGCGCATAAGCGCGGTATCAAAGTCCATGCCTGGTTCAACCCTTACCGGGTGTCGGTAAACACTAAATCATCTACCGTCAGTGAACTGAACCGCACGCTGTCACTGCACCCGGCCAGCGTTTTTGTGCTGCATCGCGACTGGATCCGCACTGCAGGCGATCGCTATGTACTCGATCCGGGTATCCCTGAGGCGCGTGACTGGATCACCAGTATTGTGGCTGAGGTGGTGGCGCGTTATCCCATCGACGGTGTGCAGTTCGATGACTACTTCTATGCGGAATCTGCCGGTTCACTGCTCAACGATAATCAGACCTTCAGCCGCTACGGTCAGGGGTTTGCCAGCAAAGCGGACTGGCGGCGTCACAATACTCAGCAGCTGATTGAGCAGGTGTCACGTACCATCAAACAACTGAAGCCGGACGTGGAGTTTGGTGTCAGCCCGGCGGGCGTCTGGCGTAATCTGTCGCATGATCCTGCCGGTTCCGATACCCGCGGAGCGGCGGCGTATGATGAAGCTTTTGCCGATACCCGCCGCTGGGTGCAGCAGGGCTTGCTGGATTACATTGCACCTCAGCTCTACTGGCCTTTTTCCCGTCAGGCGGCCCGATACGATGTGCTGGCAAACTGGTGGGCAGAGGTCGTGAAACCGACTAAAACCCGGCTCTACATCGGCCTTGCTCTCTATAAAGTGGGCGAGCCGTCAAAAGTTGAGCCTGACTGGACACAGCAGGGCGGCGTACCGGAGCTGAAAAAGCAGCTCGACCTTAATGAATCGAACCCCAATATTGATGGCACGATTCTGTTCAGAGAGAACTATCTGAATCAGCCGCAGACTCAGCAAGCAGTAAGCTATCTTAAAGGCCGCTGGGGAGGCTGAGAAACGCCGCGACAGCATGACCAGTGCGGTTAAGTTTTTCCTTGTGACTTACTGCTATTCTTGCGCTTTATATGGGAGGAACCATGAGCGAACTGATTGATATTTTTACAAGTCACAAAAGTGAACGCAGTTTCACTGAGCAACCTGTCGATGAAGCTGTGCTGGATCGGATTATCAGTACCGCTTATCGCGCACCTACATCAGTAAACTCGCAGCAGGTTTCTGTGGTGATCACGCGTGATGCCGGCCGTCGCGCACAGATCGCCGCCATTGCAGGCGGTCAGCCGTGGATTGCCAAAGCACCGGTGTTTATCACCTTTGTGCTGGATATGCATAAATCAGCAGTGGGAATGGCCGCTGTCGATCAGCAGCAGATCGCCCATCAGAGCATTGAGAGTATCGTGTCGGGTTCTACCGATATCGGTATCGCGCTGGGGTCGGTAATGGCGGCTGCGCGTGCCGAAGGTCTGGGAATTGTGCCAATTGGCGGTATCCGTCGCGACCCACAGGCGATGATTTCACTGCTGGAGCTGCCGCCGCTGACCTTCCCGGTGGCGGGTGTGGTAATCGGTCACGTAGACGAACCGGCTCATCAGAAACCACGTCTGCCTCTGGCGACGTTCCGCCATGATGAGATTTACCAGACGCAGGGTCTGGAGCAGCAGATTGCAACCTACAACGATGAGATGGTTCAGCACTGGAAGACGATTGGTCGTAATGACGGTGAGAGCTGGAGCGAAAGCGTCAGCGGTTACTATAAAAACATCTACTTCCCGAATGTACTGCCAGCACTGCTGAAGCAGGGTTTTGGCACAGATAAATAGTTCGCTCTCGTTATTGAGTGAATAGCACAAGGCCATCCGTAGCGTTTACGGGTGGCCTTTTTCATTTTGTTACTATAACGAAAGGCGACTTTCCACGGCGTAACACATAATTTCCCTTTTAACCGAAGCGCAACTGCCTCTAACACTTACCTTCCAGGGAAATAACATGTCTCAGCGTTCACTCTACGCGCTCTGTTTAATGAGCTTTTTTCTGGCCGATGTCCGCGACGGCCTGGGGCCATTTCTGGGCATCTTTCTTACGGAGCGACACTGGCAACCCGACGAAATCGGTCTGGTAATGACCTGTGGCGGTATCGCCGGATTACTTGCCACGCTACCGGCAGGGATCGCCGCCGATGCGACCCGTCATAAAAAAATCATTGTGCTGCTGGGCTGTCTGGTGATTACCGTTGCCACACTGCTGCTGTGGTACAGCAATCAGACCTGGACGGCGATGGTCTCTCAGGTTGTAGCAGGCCTGGCTGCGGCGTTTATCGGCCCGACGGTGGCGGGGATCACCTTAGGGCTCACGGGTCAGCGCGGCTTTAACCAGCAGATGGGACGCAACGAGGCGTTTAATCATGGCGGGAATACGATTGCTGCATTGCTGGCCGGTTTTTCAGCCTGGTACTGGGGCATGGGTGCCGTTTTCATTCTTATGACGGTAATGGCGGTTTTCGCTGCTTTCGCTACGCTGGCAATTCGCGGAAATGAGATCGATAACGATGTGGCGCGCGGTTATGAACCGCATGAAGAGCGTCAGCCAGCGCTGCACTTATCAATGTTGTTGCGAAACCCGGCGCTGATGATCGCCGGTTTGACGCTGCTGCTGTTTCATCTTGCCAATGCCGCGCTGCTGCCGATGCTGAGCATGCGCGTCGCCTCGGCAGGCGGCCAGGCGGCGATCAGTCCGGGCCTTTACGCGGCGGCAACGGTGGTGATTTCCCAACTGGTGATGATCCCGGTCGCGCTGTGGGTATCTAAACGCGTTGATACGCACGGCTATCGCCTGTTTATCATGATCGCACTGATGATATTACCGCTGCGCGCGGTTCTCGCCGCCGGCTTTGCCGGGCCGATTTTTGTCATTCCGGTTCAGGTTCTGGATGGTATTGCGGCCGGGATTCTCGGTGTGGCGGTGCCAGGCTATATTGTCTCCCTGCTGCGGGGTACGGGTCATGTTAACGCCGGGCAAAGCGTTATTATGCTGATGCAGGGCGCAGGTGCCGCGCTGAGTCCCGCCATGACGGGCATGATCGCCGCACGTTATTCTTACAGCACCGCGTTTGCGGTACTCGGCGCAATTGCGCTGGCAGCGCTGATTCTATGGTGGCGCACCGGTAGCGCCCCAGCCGCCCGTCTGGCCTGATCGGACACAAAAAAGGCTGCCCATTGGGCAGCCTCTTCTGGCAAATCCGTTTGCGACCATCCGTTATTTATACAGTTCTGCGGTCATGTGAACACGGTTGTTGGTGTTCGCTTCCGTAATTTTATACTGCGCACCCTGTTCCTGAGCCTGAGCAGCAATTTTTGATTCTGCGCCATCCAGTGTGGATGAGGTGACAGAAACGCTCTCGGCAAAGCTGCCAAAAGAGATCAGAGAAAGAGTTGCGAGTGCGGCGATTGAAAGTGCTTTTACGTTTTTCATGGTCATATTCCTGAGTTATGAATTGGGAGGATGTTTGCCTCCGATGGGAATAATAGTAACTCAGGTTATGATATCAATATTAACTATTAGTGCGGCAATGGTGATCGTGCTAATTGTTTATCTGAGGATCAGACAGCGACTGTGCCGTCTCCGTTATCAACGCCCTGAACCAGCGATGGGCAGGATCGTCGCGATAGCGTGCATGCCAGCCCATTTCAACCGGAAAGGTGCCCAGGTCAACCGGCGCGGGAACGATTCTGAGCCGCTGATCGCGTGAAAGATGCTGACAGATCAAACGCGGCAGGGTCGCGCAGTAGTCCGTGACCGCAATCATTTCCGGCACGGCCAGAAAGTGTGTGACGGAGACTGCAACCTGACGACGCAGGCCTCGCTGTTCAAGCGCCTGATATAAACCGGCGCGCATACGGCCAGGCGGCAGAACGTTGACGTGCTTTAGCTGCTCATATTGCTCCGCGCTGAGGTTTTCGCCCACCAGCGGATGATCGGCGCGTATCACGCAGGCCAGACCTTCATTCATCAGGTGCTGAACGACGAGATTGTCGGGCGGCTCCACGATACGACCCAGCACCATATCGGTATTACCTGAAATCACACCGGTTTCAGTGACGTCATTGCCAAAAGGAGTGAGGCGGAGTCGGATGCCGGGCGCACAGCTCCTCAGACGAGCCACGATGGCAGGCATCATGATGAATTCGACATAGCTGTTAGGCGCAAGCGTGAAGAGCCGGGTGGCATTAAGTGGATCAAAGTCCTGCTGGCCAAGAATAACTTTGTCGATCGATGACAGCGCAGCACCGACCACCTGGGCCAGCTGTTCCGCTTTCGGCGTCGGTCGCATCCCGTAACGCTCGCGGATAAATAGCGGATCGTTGAGCGTTTCACGCAGCCGGTTTAATGCATTAGAAAGCGCGGGCTGGGTTATGCCAAGCCGTTCCGCTGCGCGGGTAACGTTGCGCTCTTCCATCATGACCAGCAAAACTGGCAGTAAATTCAGATCGTATTTCATTAAGCTATAATGCTATGTGAATAACTGAAATTGAAGAAATAAATTTCATAAATATTCGTAACCCCGCCATGATTAACGGGTCAACGCAGAAGATAGCGGCTCAGACGCTGGTTCTGACTATCCTTACACCTGAAACCGACTAACTGTTATATGGAGCGGAAATGAAAATTTTAATGGTTTTGACCTCGCATGATGAGTTGGGCACCACTGGCAAGAAGACCGGTTTCTGGCTGGAAGAGCTTGCGGCACCTTACTATGCATTTCTTGATGCGGGCGTAGAGATTACCCTGGCTTCACCGAAGGGCGGACAGCCTCCACTCGATCCAAAAAGTGATGAACCCGATTCTCAGACTGATGAGACCCGCCGCTTCCATGCCGATTCTGCTGCTCAGGCAGTACTGGCCTCGACCGTCAAGCTTGATACTGTTGATCAGGAAGCGTTTGATGCCGTTTTCTATCCAGGCGGCCATGGTCCTTTATGGGATCTGGCAAACGACAAACACTCCATTTCGCTGATTGAGCAAACCCTGCAGGCGGGCAAACCGGTTGCGCTGGTCTGTCATGCTCCAGGTGTCCTGCGTGATGTGAAAAATGCTGATGGCACGCCTCTGGTCAAAGGAAAGAAAGTTACTGGCTTCACGAACAGTGAAGAAGAGGGCGTTGGCCTGACTGAGGTGGTGCCGTTCCTGGTTGAAGATGTGCTGAAACAGAACGGGGGTCTCTACTCACGAGGCGATGACTGGCAGTCCTATACGGTTCAGGATGGCTTGCTGATTACCGGTCAGAACCCAGGTTCATCAGCCGAGACCGCGAAGGTTTTACTGGCAAGCCTGGCGAAATAAAGATCTTTACAGCATGCTGAGTTTTGAGGGCGCCTGCGGGCGCCTTTTTTTTATTGCTACCGTTAAGTGTCAGGATAGATAGTGACCTTCTTAATTATTCAGGTTGAATAGATTAGGGCTCAATTTTTCTTAACATTGATAATAAATTTACGGGCGTTTCAGAGCTAAATGATTGCCTGAAAAATTCACTGCAAATATAAACATGTTTTTAAAACCAGTGTTGACATCGTTTTTTATATCCGTAAAGTAGGACTCATCAGCGGCGTGCAGTTGCCCTGATAAACCGGAAACAAAAGCATTATGAGTAAAGTAAAAAGGCCCGACAAATTTGTGAGTTGAACTTGTCGGTGGTTCTGTTAAACATTGTTCTTTAAAACTGTTCGTTAGTTAAGATAACCCTGTTAAACGGAGTCGAAGTAAGTCTTTAAGAAGTATGTAGTATCGCGTCGCGATGATGTAAGGCCTCGTAGTTCTGAACGTTACGTTACGACAGGATACGATTGCGGTTTAAACGTCGTAATGAAAGTAAGGCAACGCATCAAAGAGTATATATCGCGATGGGGGTGTGCAGATTTATACGGGCCTGACCTGTCTTTGTCTCCTGAAAGACTATCAGGTGGTTGAAACCGCTAATAACAGTGACATTTCAGTATCGTGATCATTATTATCCGCAGGATCTGTTCATAAATAGCAGTACCGAAGTAGTACCTATCAATTAAGTTAGTTAATGGTAAACGTAAAATCTGTAGTACCTTAAAAGCCCTGGCTATTTCAGTCAGGGCTTTTATCATTTTACGTTGTCTGTCAGTTCTTTTCAGAACGTAAATATGAGTAATTAACATTATCAAAGCAGCTTTTATCGATAATATTTAAAGTGATTCACGCGCGATTTATTCTCCTGCTATTGTTTCCTCAGTTCAACACTCTCTTTCCTGATCTCCCCAGCATCACTTTTACCCCGCTATCGACATAGTAAAGCGCGATTTTGCCTTTTCGACGTCGGACAGAATGCGATATAACGCCCCGTTATCCTGTCTGTTGCTTAAACAAAATCGCAAAACAGTGAGCCGCAGTCCGCTATCCCTGTTAATACACCACCGTTTTAGCCACGGACGCCAGTCGTTCACGCAGCCACTCATGCCCTTTGTGATGATGGGTTCGGTTATGCCAGGCCATGATTTTGCTGAAGCCGGGGATGACCAGGGGGGCTGGCAACATGACCAGACCCGTAGTGTCGACCGCCAGTCGTTTCGGTACCACGCTTACCAAATCAGTGACGCGCAAAATTTCCGGGAGCACCAGAAAACTGCAAACTGAGAGCGTTACCCGACGGGCCCGGCCAATCGCAGCCAAAGCCTGATCGGTAATCCCTTGAAAATTTCCACCGGGCCACGAAACCAGCGCATGATCCTGCGCACAGAACTCATCCAGCGACAGCGTCGCACTGCCCGCCAGAGGATGATTTTCACTCAGCAGACAAACATATTCTTCATTGAACAGTTGCTGCGTATGCAATGTCGGCGGCGTGGTCTCTGGCGTCAGCAACGCCACATCAACGTCCCCATGTTCAAATTGTCCTGACAGTGTCTTATCTGGCAAGGTAATGATGAAAACATAATCAACCCAAAAAAAGGAAAATGCATATGTTATACTTTTAAAGTTATTGAAAAATAAGCTCTATATCCAAAATATACTGAAGAAAGACTTACTCAGCATGGTGATAGATGACTGATAGATTTCTCACATAAAAACTATTCATCTATAAGATTTAATTAGTAATTTATATGAAAATATCTCTTTTCTGGAGTCTATAGCCTTCAGGGAGCCGGGAAGGGTTTTTTAATGGGTTTTTAATTTACCCATCGCAAACCTTTTCCGTTTTCAGATGGCAAAAAAATCAATCTGCGTCATAGTCAATATTCACCGAGTTATTGCGCTATACCTTTCTTTTGAAATTCATCTGCGCCTGTTAAGTGCGCTATTCAAACAGAGGTTAAAATGTCTGCAGAATCTCCAGAGAATATCTCCAGCGATCTTTCACAGTTCGTCGGTACGCATTTTGTCTATACCTATGATAATGGCTGGAAATATGAGTGGTATGCTCGCAACGAAACCACCTGCGACTACCGCATTCATCAGGGATTGGTAGGTGGCCGCTGGGTGACCAACCAGAAAATGCATGCGATTCAGTTCGCCCCTGGCATTTACAAAGTAGACTGGCATGAACCCACCGGCACCTGCGTCAGCCTGCTGTTTGATCTGAATCGCACCCTGGTTCACGGCACAATTTTCTTCCCGCAGTGGATTGCCGGTGAAGGTCAGCATCCGGAAAAAACTATCTGTTATCAGAATGACTTCATTGAAGATATGCACCGCTTCCGCGATGAAGGGCCGGCCTATCCGTATGTGATCATTCCAGAGTTTGCGAAAGTGACCTATATGAAGAATGAAGGTCCAGATAACGATGAAGTGATTAATCAGGCACCTGGACAGATGCCTGCTGACTATTTTGATGGTAAGTAATTAAGCCGGTCACCCGCCCCTACGGGCGGGTAGCTTCTGCCTGACGCGCCAGCGTGCGGGCCAGTATTGAGGAGTAGAGTGGTTTCCCCCCCAGAAACTGCGCCAGCAGCGTAGCGCCCAGACAGGTAATAATCATCGGCAATATCAGCTGATAGTTATCGGTCATCTCCAGCACCAGTACGATACCGGTCAGCGGTGCCCTTACCGACGCCGCAAACAGTGCTCCCATCCCCGCGATAGCAAAGGTGCCCGCTTCCAGATGATAAAACGGGAAGAGGTCCGACATGGCCACCCCAAAGGCTGTGCCGAGCAGCGTACCCAGCGCCAGCATCGGCGCAAAAATACCGCCTGGCGCACCTGAGCCAAAACAGAGCAGGGTGGTCACCAGCCTGACCAGGAAGATGACCAGCAGCAGGGCGAACGGAAAGACGCCATGGACCGCCTGTGGAATCAGTTCTGAACCGCCGCCTGCGCCAGGAGCAAACAGCAGAGCCAGAATACCGCAGCCGCCGCCCAGCAATGCACCGGCCAGCACCACGCGTGCCGTTTTACCGGCATAAAAGCGCGCAAAAAGGTCCTGCGTGATAAATATCAGGCGATTAAACAGGACGCCGACCATACCGATAATCATCCCGAGCACCAGATAGAGCCACAGCGTCTGCACCGGCGCATCAGCAAGCTTGCCGACGGAGATCACCGCCTGTTCGCCGTTGAAACAGCGGAACACAATGCTGGCCATAATCACACCGGTAAACACGGCTTTAATTGAAATCAGGTTATAGCGGAATTGCGGACGCATCTCCTCGATGATAAACAGGATGCCCGCCAGCGGCGCATTAAACGCTGCCGCCAGACCGGCCGCCGCGCCGGTTGCCAGCAACGTATGGCGTGCCTCATTGCTGCGCATCCCCAGAATATCAATGACCATGCGGCCAATGTTCCCGCCCAGCTGCACTGTCGGGCCTTCCCGGCCCAGCACCATACCGGCACCCAGCGTGCCCATGCCGCCAAAGAACTTCACCGGAATCACCCGCCACCAGCGGACAGGCCTCAGCTCTTCCAGCGCCCCTTCAATTTCAGGGATACCGGAGCCACCCGCTTCGGGAGCAAAGCGCCTGACGAGAAAATAGCCCACCATCGCCAGCAGAGCCGAGATGGCAAAGGCGGCGGCGTAGAGCATCCAGCCCTGAAACTGCGCTGGTATAAGCGTGTCAGCACGCCACTGCTGTATTGTTTCAACGGCCCGGGCAAACGCTACGCCCGCCAGGCCAACCAGCGTACCGACCAGCGCGGCACAGAACAGCATCGCCAGCGGCGTTTTATCTCGATAGAGCAGGGCGCGAAACATCCGGCTGCGCGCCGCGATGGAGCGGGGAACATAAACCGGCTGCGGTGATTCTTCATTCATTGAGAGACATTCTTGTTCAACCAGACCAGCGCCCCAGTTTACTGAGTGATAAGGTGAAAACAAACGTCAGGATCAATTTCATCGGGGTAAAGGGTTAATTCGTCTGTGGTGGACAAACCACTTGCGCCATGCGTTCGCGGTAGGCTGGATCATCCTGGTTTTTCAGCGCCTGAGCCGCCGCGGCCAGCGTGACCTGATTCTGCTTCTGGTTCTGCTTATCGTTAAGAAACGTCTGACGCAGTTTTTCATCGGAGATGGCTGGCGATAACTGGCACTTCTGGCGCAGATCGTCAGTTATCTGCTGCTGACGCAGCGCAAACTTCAGCGTGTCGTAGGGTGCGGCTGCCACAATCAGCGGGCTTAACAGCGGCAGAATAAACAGCGTGTTGCGGATCACGTTCATGATGGTCTCCTGACTGCTGAGGACAGGATCGGGTCTTCGGCAGTTTTCAGTTGATATTAATCGCATTGAGTGATTAGCCTGAGCACAATATCCCCGACCGACTGCGGCAACGTCGCCACGGTCGACGCAATAATCATAGCAATACTGGCGTGACAGGGAGCTGACATGCAGCCACATTCCACTGAAATTCTCACCGCTGACTGTTGTATCGTCGGCGGTGGCCCGGCCGGATTAATGCTGGGTTATCTGTTCGCCCGCGCAGGCCTGCGCGTGGTGGTGATCGAAAAGCACGCCGATTTTCTCCACGATTTTCGCGGTGACACCATCCATCCCTCGACGCTGGAAATTATGCACCAGCTCGGTCTGCTGGAATCTTTCCTGACGCTGCCGCATCAGCGTGCTGAAAAGCTGGAGGCGGAAATCGGCGGACAGAGTATTACGATGGCCGATTTCTCACGGCTGCCGGTTCAGTGCCGTTTTATCGCCTTTATGCCGCAGTGGGATTTCCTGAACTATATGGCTGAACAGAGCGCCCGGTATTCGGGCTTCAGCCTGCTGCAGTCGACCTCTTTTGAGTCGCTGAATGTTGAAAATGGCAAGGTCAGTGGTGTGATAGCTTCCCGCGGGAATCAGCAACTGCACATCCGCTGTAAACTGGTGGTCGGTGCAGATGGCCGCCATTCACGCGTACGCGAAGCGGCGGGACTGACCGGACAGGAGTTCGGCGCAGCACGCGATGTCATCTGGTTCCGCTTAAGTAAACAGCCGCAGGATCCCGATTTGGGCATGGGCCATAAAGGGCCACGCCAGAACTTTATTGTTATCGATCGCGGCGACTACTGGCAGTGCGGACTGACCATTCCGAAAGGGGAGTTTGAAGCGAAACAGGCCGCCGGACTCGACGCGTTTAAAGCGGAAGTTGCCGCACTGTCGCCGTTCGGGCCTGCGCGCATGGCGGAAATCGAGAGCTGGGAGGCGTTCAAACTGTTGACGATACGTATCGACCGCCT
Organism: Pantoea sp. 18059; assembly: GCF_902706165.1. Classification (NCBI taxonomy): domain Bacteria; kingdom Pseudomonadati; phylum Pseudomonadota; class Gammaproteobacteria; order Enterobacterales; family Erwiniaceae; genus Pantoea; species Pantoea sp. 18059. The sequence goes on along the minus strand of NZ_CACSJS010000003.1, from coordinate 301,834 downwards.
GGACAAGTGGGCGAAACCAGGTGTGCTCTGCATTGGTGATGCGGCGCATGCCATGTCGCCGATTGGCGGGGTTGGCGTAAATCTGGCGATTCAGGATGCGGTAGCGACGGCGAATCTTTTGACCGATCCCCTGAAGCGGGGAGAACTGCAGCTGCGCGATCTGGAAAAAGTGCAGAAGCGCCGTCAGTTCCCTACCGTCGCCACACAGTTTTTGCAGATCAAAATGAGCCGCAGCAAAGCAAAAAGAAAACCTACGGGAAGCAGCAAGGTTCCCGCGATTATCCAGCGCCTGCCGTTTCTGCGTTTTGTACTGGGACGCCTGATCGGTCTGGGCTTCAGGACGGAGTCGCCGCAGGTTGCGCGCATGAAAGAAGAGCGTTAAATGATTTCGACAGCGATCAGATATCATGCGACACTGTTTCACTGTGAAAGTACTGTCAGATTGAGCCGCTATTTATCTGATAATTGGGCGCTAATTGAGCATTTCTGAGCTAAATTATTTTCGATTTTTGCGCCTGCATAGGAGAGGTTTCAGTGCATAACGAGCAAAATGGCAGCGACGTAAAACGTCTGAGTGCGATCAAGGCACTTTTGTCCCCGGATGAAGCCCGGGATAAGGTGCTGGAAAGATTCGTTAATCTCGCCAGCCAGGTGCTGGGTATTTCTGGCAGCTTCATTTCAATTATTGACGATCATAACCAATATATTAAAGCGTCCCGCAACTTCGATCTTAAGCAATCGACCCGTGATGAATCTCTTTGCCGCCACGTCATTGATGGTGAGGGACATCTGGTGGTGTATGACACCTTACTGGATGAGCGCTTTGTCACGCACCCGTTTGTGAAAGGCGATCCGCATATTCGTTTCTACGCCGGTGTCTCGCTGCAGAACCTCGACGGTGCGGTGCTGGGCACGCTCTGCGTCACCGATACCCAGCCACATCCCTTTACGGATGAGAAACTCGCTACGCTGCGCTCACTGGCTACGCTGGTCACCTCATTTCTGGATGCCTGGAACAACGCGGGTTTTGCCGACGTCATTACGCACCTGCCGAATCGTCCACGCCTGATTCGTGATATTCAGCAACTGACCCTTGTCGCACCACAGAGCCGCTTCCGCCTGATTCTTATCGACTGCCTCGACATCATTCGCGCCTATGAGCTTTCCCGTGCGGTGGGCATTGCGCCGATGGAGAAACTGCTAAAGCAGATGGCGCAGGATGTCGCTCACCGGCTCAATCTTCCCGAAAATGAGACGCTCTATACTTTCGCCCCAGGCCGTTTTGCCATTGTTCAGCCCTATTCGGGTCGTTATACCGCACATAACATGATCGACCTGTTTAAGGGCATGAAGGCCGATCTGGCGGAAAATATCACGCTCGACCTGGATGTCTTTACCGGTGAAACAGAGTTTGTACCGGGCCAGATGGATGCCAATGAAACGGTGCGACAGGCCGTGAGCGCGCTGCATGAGGCGGTTGATGAGAACATCAGTGCAATGTGTTTTGAAGAGAGTTACGACTCGCGGCGCACCGATGACTTTATGATCATGAACGATCTGGCTCAGGCGCTGAATAAAGACGAAGAGCTTTACCTGGCCTGGCAGCCTAAAGTGTGTCTCAAAAGCGGTAAAACGGTCGGGCTGGAGGCGCTTATCCGCTGGAATCATCCTGAGCGGGGCGAGCTTTTCCCTTCAGAATTCATTCCGTTAGCGGGTAAAACTAACCTGATTTCCGATCTGACCAACTGGGTTATCGATCACACCATTGAGCAGCTTGCGCGCTGGGATCGCGAATACGATCTGATTCCGGTTTCGATCAACGTCAGCGAACGCGACTTCGCAAAGCCCGATTTTGCCGATCGGCTGGTGGCAAAATTAGCGGCGGCTCAGTTACCCAATTCTATTCTGGGCATTGAGTGTCTGGAGAATGAACTGATCACCAAAACCAATGTGGCGATCAGCGGGCTGGAAGCGCTGAAATCACACGGCTTTGTGATCTCGCTGGATGATTTCGGCACCGGCTACAGCAACATCAGCTATCTGCAGGATATCCCGCTGGATGTGATCAAGATCGACCGATCCCTGATCTCGCGTATGAGTGAAGATGATGCATCAAAAATCATCGTCAGATGCATTATTCAGATGCTGAAAGAGCTGAACTACACCGTGCTGGCCGAGGGCGTTGAGACGGAAGCCACCCTGACGTTGCTGAAAACTTACGGTTGCGATCAAATCCAGGGCTACTTCTTTTCAAAACCGCTGCCAGCCAGCGATATTGAACACTGGCTTTATCAGAAGTGATGCCAGGAAAATGGCCCGCAGCGATCGTTGCGGGCTCTCATATTACTCACTGCCGGTAGCGTAGCGCTCAACCGGCGTGATGCTTTTAATCAGCTTGTTATCAAACAGAAATTGCTCGTAAGCCTGATAGCGTGCGCGATCCAGTTTTGCCGGATCGGCAGCGAACAGCGGCAGGGTAGCACGCCATGCCTGATGATTCAGCGGCGTGTTCAGCTCCGGATGCGCGCGGGCAAAAGCCTGCCAGCTCTCCTCCGGGTGCGCCTGCAACTGCGCATTACCCTTCTTCAGTGCCCGCAAAAACTTTTTGATTTTCTCCGAGTGTGCCTCATCACGGTTGGCGACGATGATCAGTTCGTCATAGGCCGGAACACCATAATCCTCGACGTTGAAGACTACCGGGTTTTTACCGTGCTGTTTCATCTCAAGCGCTTCGATATTGCGATAGCCGCCGATAACGGCATCCACCTGCCCGGTCATCAGGGCACTGGTGAGCTGGAAATTGACGTTAACCAGCTTAACCTGATCGGCCTTAACGCCATCATGGTTCAGCATGGTCGCCAGCGTCGCCTGTTCAATGCCGCTGACCGAATAGCCGATACGTTTCCCTTTTAAATCGGCTGGTTTTTTTACCGTTTCGTCTAACGTCATCAGCGTATTCAGCGGACTGTTAATCAACGTACCCACCCGCATCAAGGGCAATCCCTGATCGGCGAAGAAATGCAGCTGCGGCTGATAGGTAATCGCTAAGTCCGCCTGCCTGGCTGCCACCAGACGCGGCGGCAGCGCCGGATCGGAAGGCGGCACAATGTTAACCTCCAGCCCTTCTGCCGCAAACGCGCCGGTCTGCTGGGCCACCATAATGGGTGCGTGATCGGGATTGATATACCAGTCGAGCACCAGTGTCAGTTTCTCCATCGCCTGAGCCTGTGTGGCTAAAGTGGCGCTGAACAGCAGGGTAAACAAAGGCATTTTTGTCATGGTTTTTCTCATTGGTATGGTCATTAATGTGTCTCGGGTGCCCAGGTAATCAGGCGGCGTAGCAGGATGTCGAGGGTCAGCCACAGGGCCAGCGTCATCAGCACCAGAATAAACAAGGCGGCGAAACAGAGGTCGCTCTGCATCCGGGCGTTGGCATTCAGCATCACGTAGCCCAGCCCTTCGGCCGAGCCGACCCATTCACCGATGATTGCGCCTATTGGCGCGACGGCTGCCGCCATCCGCAATCCTGAGCCCAGGGCTGGCAGCGCGGCTAACAGCCGGACATGGCGCAGTTGCGCTGCAGGTGATGCGCCCAGCGTACGAGCCAGATCGAGATAGCCGGGCGTGACGCGACGCAGGCCATCAAAAAAGGCGGAGGTCACCGGGAAGAAGATTACCAGGACGGCCATCGCGACTTTGGCGCCCATGCCGAAACCAAACCAGAGCACCAGCAGCGGCGCCAGGGCAAAAACCGGAATCGCCTGGCTGGTGATCACCAGCGGCATCATCCAGCGCTGCAGCCATGGCGAAAAGGTCATGCCCAGCGCCAGCACACTCCCCAGCAGCACGCCGAGAGCCATGCCGCTGACGATCTCGGTCAGGGTAATCAAAGTGTGATGGCCGAGATAACCTGCGTTTTGCCACAGTTCGATGGCGACCGCAGCGGGTGAGGGCAGCAGAAAGGCCGGAACCGAAGTCAGTGTGGCGAGCCACCACAGCGCAATCAGTCCGGCAAACAGCATCACTCCACGGTGAAGACCGGCAAAACCTTTGTGTAATCTCATCCCGCTATCCTGCTCAGCTGCTTCAGCAATGCGGCCTGAATCTGCAATACCTGTATGTCGTCTGCAGCCCGCGGTGGCTGGCCCGCCAGGGGCGGGCAGGTTTCAATTCCCGCAGAACCGATCACCAGCATGTGGTGACTGAGCCGACAGGCTTCGGCGGCGTCATGGGTAATCAGCAGCACGGTGTGTCCGACCAGCACTTCTGCAGCCAGCGTCTGAATCTGAGCGCGGGTGAGGGCATCCAGTGCGGAGAAGGGCTCATCCATCAGCACAACGGGCTGACGGGTGTAGAGGGTGCGGGCCAGCGCGGCGCGCTGACGCATCCCGCCGGAAAGTGTCGCGGGTCGCGCGTTCGCAGAATGGCTAAGACCTACCCGCATCAGCAGATGCTGCGCCCAGTCGCGATCGGCCCTTTCACCTTTCAGGCGACTGGCGAGGCAGACATTTTGTTCAACCGTCAGCCACGGATAGAGCAGATCCTGTTGCCCCATCCAGGCGATGCGTCCGGTCAGTGGCAGGCCGTCGCTGCCGCTGACCTGCCCGGCGGTGGGTGGCGTCAGACCGGCAATAAGCCGCATCAGGCTGCTTTTTCCGACGCCGCTGGCACCCAGTAAAGCGGTAAAAGCACCGCCCGCGATCTCCAGATCAAGCTGGCTGAAGAGTGGCTGCTGGCCATAATTCAGGCTGAGCTGGCGAATTGAAATGCCTGGCGGCACCGGACTGCACGGCAGGTTCATGAGCTGATCCGCTGGGCGGCAGCATGGTTGAGACCCATCTGCCAGAAAGCGGCTTCCAGCCGGGTCGCGGTGGTGAAGATCGCCGCCAGCGGGTTAAACCGCTGTTCACCGGCGCGCTGCCGGGCCAGGGTTTCAAACAGTGAAAGTGAGGAGCGAACGCCAGCCAGATAGGCATCGTCGCCGTAATTTTCTATCCATGCCGCGTAAGGATTCCCCTCAAAGCGGGTTGCGGGATCATGAAGTAGTGTCAGGCCAATTTCAGCGTAACCGGCAACGCACGGCATCAGCGCGGTCAGCAGCTCCAGCGCATCCCCGGTGTGACCCACGTCCAGCACGTAGCGGGTGTAGTTGAGCGTTTCCACGGCTTCGGGTTCACTCGCCATAGCCGCCTCGCTGATGCCCCATTGCTGGCAGTAAGCCTGGTGAAGTGGCAGTTCGCTGACGATGGCGTTAAGCGATGCCGTTGCGCTGCGTAAGGCTGCTGGCTCGGAAAGTTTGCTGATCAGCAGGCCCCAGGCACGGGCGAAGTGCAACAGAAACAGATAATCCTGGGTGAGATAGTGGCGGAAGGCGGCGGGTGGCAGGGTGCCCTGACCGAGTTGCCGCACAAAATCGTGCCCGATATAGGCGTGCCATTGACTGCCCGCCTGCTGGCGCAGACGACCATAAAAGCCGGTGTCGAAAAGCGGATGTGACATAGGATCTCCAGTAACAGGGAGATCCGGGCATACGGTCTGGAACAGGGAATGTTGCAGGAGATGACGCAGAAAATCTGCCGACCCGTCCCTTCGCTGGCATGACCCAGATCAGGTTCAAAGGGTTCGGCTTACGCCATCTCAGCCCATTACAGGACACCCCTCGGAGACATTGGTTATACGATAATTACTGCCGGAGTACAACGGCAGAAATAAGCGTTCTATTCCGGCGTTGCTGTCGCGCCAGTAACAGCATGACGATAGATTTTAAGTGACGTTGTCACTCAAGATCCGCACCATTACTGGCAATGACTTTTTTGTACCACCAGAAGGATTTCTTCCGCGTGCGCGCCAGCGTGCCGTTACCCAGGTCGTCGCGGTCAACATAGACAAATCCGTAGCGCTTGCTCATTTCACCCGTTGAGGCGGCAACCAGATCGATACAGCCCCAGCTGGTGTAACCCATCACTGGCACGCCATCCTCGATCGCGTCGCCCATGGCGTGGATATGTTCGCGCAGATAGCTGATGCGGTAATCATCGTTGATCTCGCCATTTGATTCGATCTCATCGCGCGCGCCCAGGCCATTCTCCACCAGAAACAGCGGCTTCTGATAGCGGTCATACATCATATTCATCGTGATGCGTAAGCCGAGCGGATCGATACCCCAGCCCCACTCACTGCGCGGTACATGCGGATTGGTCAGGGATTTCACCACATTGGCGGCGCTGCTGTTCTGCTCGTTCATCTCGGCCGAGGCGCAACGTGAGGCGTAGTAGCTGAACGAGACAAAATCGACGCTGTTTTTCAGAATGTCGTCATCGCCGTCAGCGATCTCAAGCGTCACACCTTTTTCACGGAATACGCGGGCGGCGTAGGCCGGATAGGCCCCACGCGCCTGCACGTCAATAAAGAACAGGTTTTCGCGATCCTTTTCCAGCGCAGCCCAGACATCTTCCGGCTTGCTCGACCAGGGATAGAAGTTGCCGCCTGCCAGCATGCAGCCGACCTGGTTCATCGGATTTACTTCATGCGCGATGCGCGTTACCAGCGCGCTGGCGACCAGTTCATGATGGGCCGCCTGATACTTTACCTGATCCTTGTTCTCACCGGGTTCGAACACCAGACCGGCGCCGGAAAACGGGCTGTGCAGCAGGATATTAATCTCATTGAAGGTCAGCCAGTATTTCACCAGGCCATCAAACGCCTCAAAGCAGCTGCGGGCATAGCGGGCAAAAAAGTCGACCATTTTGCGATTGCGCCACGAGCCATATTCAGTCACCAGATGCATCGGCACATCAAAGTGACAGAGCGTGACCAGCGGTTCGATATTATATTTCCGGCACTCCTCAAAGACCGCGCGGTAAAAGGCGATGCCTTGCGGATTGGGCGTCAGTTCATCGCCATTGGGATAGAGACGGCTCCAGGCAATCGACGTGCGGAACACGCTGAACCCCATCTCCGCCATCAGCGCAATGTCTTCCGGATAGCGGTGATAGAAATCGATGGCTTCATGGCTGGGATAGTATTCATCGTCACGCAGGCTAAAACGCTTTTCCAGACCGAGTTTGACCGGCATACGGTGTGGGCCATGTGGAATCATGTCAACGGTGGTTAAGCCCTTTCCGCCTTCACGAAAGCCGCCTTCACTCTGGTTGGCGGCCAGTGCGCCGCCCCATAAAAATCCTTGCGGAAACCTTGAATCAGACATGCAATCCTCTTTTCCGGGTCAGCGTGACCCTTTCCTTTAGTGGCTATTAATCGCGTTAGCGCGTTCGGTAACGGGCGCAGGTTGCGTTGCGCTTTCGGGTGCGGTGTTGGTTTCGGGCTCGGTTTCAGGAATATCTTCAAAACCTAACAGCAGCGTCAGCACAAATGACAGCACCACAGACAGCACCATGACCGCACCGACCCAGACAATACTCATGGGATTGGTGGGATCGAAGAACTGTACGCTGGTAAACAGGCCGGGAGAGGCCATGGAGTGGCTGGCCAGCCCGCCAATGCCCGCGACCGCGCCACAGATAAAACCACTGATCAGACAGGCGATCAGCGGTCGTTTTAAACGGACCGCAACGCCATACAGCGCCGGTTCTGAAATGCCGGCAATAATCGCTGATGCCGCCGCTGCCAGCGCGGTCTGGCGCAGTTCACGGTTTTTGGTCCGGAACGCCACCGCCAGCGACGATCCCCCCAGCGAGAGGTTGGCACCAATCTCTGACGGCATCACCATGCCCTCTTTGCCGGTTTCGGCAATGGTCTGGATGATGGTGGGGGTGAACACCCGATGCATCCCGGTCATCACCAGCAGCGGCCAGATTGCGCCCATAATCGCGACGGAAAGCCAGCCAAGATAGCCATGCACGGTGTAGACCAGCGCGGAGATGCCGCTGCCGATCCAGATGCCAATCGGACCGATCAGCACAATCGCGATGGGTGCCGCAATCAGCACAATCAGCATCGGTTTCAGGAAGTTTTTAGTGACGGCAGGGGTAATACGATCTACGCCGCGCTCAATGTGCGACAGGATCCAGGTCATCACCAGCGCCGGGATCACCGTATAGGTATATTTCACCGCGGTCACCGGGATGTAAGCAAATTCCACCGCCTGACCCTGTGCCGCTTTCGCCATCAGTTCAACAAAGTTGGGATGAACCAGTACACCGGCAATGGCGATCGCCAGCGACATGTTCGTTTTGAATTTCAGCGCCGCAGAGGCGGCCACCATGATCGGCAGGAAGAAGAATGCGCCATCGCCAATCACGTTGAGGATGACCAGCGTTGATGAGCCTTTCTCAAACACGCCCGCCATATCCAGGATCATCGCCAGCAGCTTAACCATTGACCCGCCAATAATGGCCGGAATCAGCGGCGACATGGTGCCCACCAGCGCATCTAGAATACCGGCGCCGATGCCTCGCAGCGTGATTTTACGTTTTACGGGTGCAGTCGATGTCGCTGCGGGCGATCCCAGCTCCAGCACCGCCTGATAAGCCTGTGAAACGTTGTTACCAATGATCACCTGGCACTGAGTGTCGTTGTGCACCACGCCCATAACGCCATTGATCGCCTTGAGCCGGGGATAGTCGACCTGAGCTTCATCTTTCAACACAAACCGCAGGCGGGTCATGCAGTGGGTTACGGCTTCGATATTGGTGAGGCCGCCTAGCGCATCAACGATGGCGCGTGACACCTCGGCATAATTTCTGGGCATGATCGCTCTTCTCTGTAGGGTAAATCGGTCAAAGTTTTTATGTTTTTGCGCCTGCGGGCAGGCAAATAGGAAACCGGTTTCACAAAATCATGAAGTGCTTTCATGGCGCCGACAAGCACCAAAATCATCCAGATCTCTTTTTTGTGAACTCCATCACCTGATGCTGCCAGGTAACCTCATACTAAGGCGGGGTAAATATTTCCAAGAATGAGAGGCTTAGGTAGACTGCAGGACGACGCAGCAAAGGAGCATCACCATGGCAACGATTCAGGAAGTGGCAAACAGGGCGGGCGTCTCTAAAGCGACAGTGTCACGTGTGCTCTCGGGCAATGGCTATGTCGGGCAGGAAAAGCGCGAAAAAGTACTGAAGGCGATTGCCGAAACCGGATACCGGCCCAATCTGCTGGCGCGCAACCTGGCGACAAAAACGTCTCAGACCATTGGACTGGTGATCACCAATACGCTCTACAGCGGCAGCTACTTCACTGAACTAATGGCACACTCCGCGCGCATACTGGAGCAGCAGGGCCGCCAGCTGATTCTGGCGGACGGCAAACACACCGCTGAGCAGGAAGAGGCGGCGATTCAGTTTCTGCTCGATCTGCGCTGTGACGGCATCATTATCTATCCGCGCTTCCTGAGCATTGACGCGCTGGATGCGATTATCTCCCGGCACAAACAGCCGATACTGGTGATCAACCGGCGGCTGCGCGTCAACCATAGCTACTGCATTTACAGCGATCAGCATGCCAGCAGCGCTGCGGCGGTGAGCCATCTGCTGAATCAGGGGCATCGCGAGATCGCATTTATCACCGGTTCGCTCGATTCGCCGACCGGCGTGGAGCGGCTTTCCGGCTATCACGCTGCGCTGGCCGCGCAGGGCATTGAAGCCGATTCCCGGCGAATCGTGACCGGTAAATGGACGGCGCAGAGCGGTATGGCGGCCGTGGACATGCTGCTGGAACGCAGGGTGACATTCAGCGCGCTGGTGGCGAGTAATGATGAGATGGCGATTGGCGCAATCAAGCGTCTGACTGAATGCAACATCGCGGTACCCGGGCAGGTTTCGGTGATTGGCTTCGATGATATTCCGCTGGCGCCCTTCATCACGCCGTCGTTATCCAGCATGAAACTGCCGGTCACCGAGATGATCGATGAGACGATTAACCGCCTGCTGACCATGCTGGATGGCGGAGACTGGCATACACAGGCACCTTTCACGGCCAGCCTGATGCTGCGGGACTCCGTTACTAAAGGCCCCGACCGTTCTGCTTAACCTGCGGCGATCTGTATCACCTCTATCGCCTGTTCCCTGAGCTGCGCTACCGTCGCCGCATCCAGCGTCTCATCGGTAATCACGTGCCCGACCTGAAAACCGGATGAAAGCGGATAGGGGTGAATCTGACCAAACTTGGAGGCGTCGGTCAGGGCATAGCTCTCAGCGCCTTTCGCCAGCACGGCATCCACCACATCACAGCGCAGCATGTTGCGGCCGGTAAAACCGGTCTCCGGATGCCAGCCATCCACGCCAACAAATGCCCGGTGAAAATGAACCTGCTGGATGGAATACCGCGTCAGCGGGCCGACTACTGACTCACTGCTTTTCTGCAGCAGGCCACCGAGCACAATCACCTCACAGGTGGCTTCCCGAAGAAGCTGGGCAATATAGTGACTGACGGTAATCAGCGTAAGATCGGCGCGGTCAGCCAGCGCACGCGCCAGCAGCGCATTGGTGCTGCCGCCTTCGATGAAGACCGATTCACCCGCCTGAACCAGGCTGGCCGCATGTCGTGCCAGCGCCTGCTTGATGGGATAGCGGGTATTCATGCGGGTGCCGACGTTATCGCTGTCCAGCGCCAGCGCGGAACCGTGAACCCGCCGCAGCAACCGGTCGCGTTCCAGCAGCGTGAGATCCTGCCGCACCGTCACTTCAGAAACCCCGGTAAGCTGCGCCAGTTCGCTGACCGTTACGCTGCCCCGGCTATTAACCAGTTGAATAATCTGATGATGTCGCGGGTTCATAATTGCGTTTCGCAGAAAAAAGAAGCTCCAGTGTAACAGGGATATCCCGCGCTGGTGTACAACGCGGGATTGGGATCAGGACAAATCCAGCGACCGGCGTCCGTTAAGATTGAGATCCTGCAGCGTAAAACGCTGGCCCCACTCTGTTTCATAATCTTCCGGCGGAAAATCTCCCGGCGAACGTCCCTGCTCCAGTGCCTGTGCAACCCGCCGGGCATAGGCGCGGTTTTTGTCACACATTGGCGCAGCGGGGATATACATCACATTGCCCCAGCCCTGCTGATCTTCAACCGGTGCAACGGCGTGGATCACATCACAGTGCCACCATACCGAATCGCCCGCCTCTAAGGCCGGTATCGAACAGAGTCCTGCAATCAGGTGCGGATGCCACTGTTCATTAACGGGCAACACCCGGCCCGGCGCGACGCCGCACAGTTCATCTTCAGGTACGTCTGAAAGCAGCGGGCGCAGCAGAACATAGGCCATCGCCTGCGGCACCGGCACCACGTGCAGCAGGCCCTGACCGGGGATCATATCGGAGAGTGCGGTCCAGCCCTGAAAGGTCCGGAACACGGAACATTTGGTGGTACCCGGCAGATCATACTCATCCACTTCGGTGCGGTGAGCTGCATCCCAGGGGTCGTAAGCGGCAAAATCACCGTGAAACAGCTTACTGAAAACCTGCTGATACGCGGGGAGTAACCAGCGTTCCAGCGCGCCGGAATCGGTATGGGCGCCTAATCCCTTCGAGGTGGTGCCCGGCAAGCGGCGACGGATGCGATCGGGATAGATAACGCTGACATCCGGGTCAAACCACTGCTTTCCCTGTGATTCAGACTTCCATAACCGGTTCAGAAAAGATTGCGCGTCAGCCATTGCCGCGCTCTGCCGCGCCTGCATTTGCGCCTGTGACCAGTAAATCGGATAGATTTCGGGGCGGGAGGCGGCCAGCGATCCAAAAAAGTCATCGCCGGGGCCGCGATAGTGTTCGTCAAACCGGTTGTGATCCAGATAGTCGAGCATCGACTTATCCCATGCCAGCGCCTGCTCACGCGCGAAGTGCTGCTTAATTACCACACAGCCGCGACGTTTAATCATCGCCCGGGTTTCATCCGAAACCTTTCCCGCTGCAATGTCCTGCATGGGCACTACCGGCCAGGCACTGCCCGTGCGCTTTTCATCTGCTTTTGCTTCAGCAATCGCAGCAGTGATGTTGTCGCAAACCTGACGGAAAAGGGCATCGACATCACCAATCTGTTGGCGTAACTGCTGTTTCATCTCGCGAATAGCGGTTTTGACGTCGTCAGGTAAAGGGGTTGATCGGGAATCTTCACGCATCTCGTGCTCCTGAATATCTGGGGGTTGAGTTACGAATGTAATTAAAATAACCTTCATTCGTAATATTCGACTGAGGTTAACATCCTTTTAACGAAAAAAAACGTGCGTGATAACACAACTCCGGAACCGGAACGCTCTGAAAGCCGTTAGCAAAGTCACTATTTGCATTCTCATTAATCCACACAGCGAGTAAGCTTTATGAATCAAATCAATCAGCCGAAAGGACAGAACGGCGAACGTATAGGGGCAGGCGAGATGGCGGTTAAGATGATTGCGGTGGATATGGACGGCACCTTTCTGGACGACAATAAGCAGTACAACGTTCAGCGGTTTTCACGTCAGTATGCGCTGCTGAAGCAGAAGGGCATCCGTTTTGTGGTGGCCAGTGGTAATCAGTATTACCAGCTGCAGCGCTATTTTCCCGACATCAAAGATGAGATCGCTTTCGTGGGGGAAAATGGCGCATGGGTTTCTGACTGTAATGAAGAGATCTTCTGCGGAGAGTTAGCTCAGGAGAAAGTGCATAAGATCCTCGATATCCTGGCGCATGAACCTGACATTGCGGTCGTGGTCTGTGGACGCAACGGCGCCTATATGCATTCATCCACCTCTGATGAGGTGATGGCAATGCTTGCAAACCACTATCACCGGCTGGAAAAACGCGATGACCTCTATGCCATCGACGACACCATTTTCAAATTCTCGCTGAAGCTGGAGCACGAAGGGGTTGATGCACTGCTGCAAAGACTGCATTCCCGTCTGGGCGAGCTGGAAAACATCATGCATCCGGTATCCAGCGGTTTTGGCTTTATTGATCTCATTATTCCCGGCTGCCATAAGGCACACGGCATTGCGCTGCTGCAGGAAAAGTGGGGCATCAGCGATTGCGAAGTGCTGGCGATTGGTGACAGCGCCAATGATATTGAGATGCTGCGTCAGGCCTGCTTCAGTTTCTCAATGGCCAATGCCGCTGATTCGGTCGCTGCCGTGGCGCGCTATCAGACTCAGAGCAACAATGATGAAGGCGCGCTGAATGTCATTTCCCGCGTGCTGGCGCGCGAATTCCCGTTCGATTAAGCCTGCACTGCGTGAGAACTGGCGGCCTTCTATCCGCCACTCTCCTGATGGCTGCGCGCGTGATGTTCCATTTCATCCAGCGCAGCCTGATTCTCCAGTCCCCACTGATACATCTGCTCTATTGGCTGTGCGAAGGTATGCCCCAGCGGCGTGAGGCTGTATTCCACTTTTGGTGGCACCACCTGCCACACCTGACGCGACACCAGTCCGCGCTGCTCCAGCTCACGCAGCGTCTGAATCAGCATCTTCTTCGAAATACCCTGCAGGCTGCGCTCCAGTTCACCCGTGCGTGCCCGATTTTCCGGCCAGTGATAGAGCGCATGCAGCACCATCGTGCTCCACTTCACCGAAAAAAGTTCCAGCAGGCGGCGTGGCGGTGAATCCGCATAAAAGCAAAGTTTTCCTTCAACCCAGACCGGCATAGTGACTTCCCAGATAGTATGGTAACCAAAAGGTAACTACTACCAAATGGGGTTCCGTGTGTCTATAGTGGGCCGCTTTCTTTACGACCACCAGGTGAGAAGAGGCAACAGATGAAAATTAACGCGCTGATAGCGTCCCAGGCAGAACAGCCGCTGCGGGCAGGCCAGGTAGAGTTACGCGAGCTGCAGGCTGACGATGTGAAAATCGAAATTCTTTACTGCGGTGTCTGTCACTCCGATCTGCATATGGCCCGTAATGAATGGGGAGTCAGCCGCTATCCGCTGGTTCCCGGTCACGAAATTGTCGGACGCGTAGTGGCAGTGGGCGGCAACGTCACTAAATTTGCCGCCGGGGATACGGTTGGCGTTGGCGTGATGGTCGACTCGTGCGGTGAATGCCATTTCTGTCAGCAGCAGGAAGAGCAATATTGTGAGGCGGGTTTCACGCCGACCTACAACGGTACGGATAAATACACCGGCAATACGACATTTGGTGGCTATGCGCAGCATGTCATCGCCGACCAGCATTTTGTGGTCACGGTGCCCGACAATCTGGCGCTGAATGCGGTGGCACCGCTGCTGTGCGCTGGCGTGACCGTCTGGTCACCGTTGCAGCATTTTAAAGTCAAAGCAGGCGATCGTGTGGGTGTGGTCGGGCTCGGGGGACTGGGTCATATGGCGGTTAAACTGGCCAGCGCACTGGGCGCAGAAGTCACCCTGTTTACGACTTCTCCGGCGAAAGGGGAAGATGCACGCCGGCTCGGCGCTAAGAACGTGGTGATCTCACGAGACGCCGCACAAATGGCTGACTGCCAGGCGTCACTGGATATCATTCTGGACTGTGTCGCTGCACCACACGACCTTGATCCTTATCTCGGTGCGCTGAAAACCAATGGTCAGCTGGTGCTGGTGGGCATTCCCGATCAACCCCATCCATCACCGAATGTGACACCGATGGTGTTTCGCCGCCTGAGCATCAGTGGCACATCGATTGGCAGCATTCAGGAAACGCAGCAGATGCTTGACTTCTGTGGTCAGCACAACATCACGGCTGATGTTGAGATGATCACCGGTGAAGAGGTCGAAACTGCCTTTGAACGTATGCTGACCAGCGATGTGAAATATCGTTTTGTCATCGATATGCAGAAAACCCACTGGTGATGAATACGGCCCGCTGTAAAAGCGGGCCGTCAGACTTTTACACGGGCTGAACCCGAAAGATAAAGCCCTGCATATAGTTACAACATACTTATATACTTTAGTATCGACCGTTCTCATTGAACTCCGTGCAGCAGGGGTCTTGCAGCAAGATCGTTCTGATTAAACAAAAAAATACCCGGCTCATTGACCGGGTATCTCTTTTGCCGCTTACCAGGCGCAGTTAATCCAGCTCTTTATCCGCGTCACTCTTTTCCGCTTCTGCTTTCTCCACAGCATGGGTAAAAGGCTTAAGCAGCTGAATATCCAGAATCACATAAACCATGGTGCTGATAAACAGGGAGATGACACTGCCAAACACCCCGCTGGTGGTAAACGTCAGATAGTTATAAATCACCAACCAGGTCAGGCAGATAAACAGCGCGAGCGAAATAGAAAGGTTGGGCACGGAGTAGTTGCTGGTACCACCGCCCTGGGTATGCGTCGCTTTAAACAGATTTCCGATGGAGTATTTCTCCAGCACCAGGATAGTCCTTTCCCAGTTACGCTGTTTACGCGCGCTGGCGCGGGTCAGAAACAGATAGAGAATAGAGATGAAGAAGCCGGAGAAAGCGATCAGCACCGGAATCGCTTCCAGCGCATATTCAATACTCTTATGAGGCGTGCCAGTGGTGCTGAGATCAAGCGTCAGCGAGGCACCCAGCGCAGCATATAAAAAGAGAAACAGAATCAGAAAAGTCAGGCTACGTTTCCAGTCGCCATCGGCCTCTGCACCTTTTTGCTGGATGGCCAGCTGAAGCGATTGCTGAATCTGTTGTGCCTGTGGTGAGTCTGTTTCAACGGTGTGGCATGGCGCAGCAAAGAAGTTGTGCATAAACAGCTCATCTTCTTTGTGAATGGTGATTTTCATCAGAAACCTGTATTCGGGAAATTTTCTTTATTCTAATCAGCACAGCATGAATTAACAGTAACTTTGGCTTTATACCTTCAGCCCCGCACTGACTCAGCGGGATATCAGGTTCATCAGGCTACCTGAAACTGAATCGGTTGCGAAACTCTGCTCAGCATTATCCTCTTCGTGACGCAATTGCTGATAGCGCAGCAGCGCGGCATCGGCGTTATCGGCATGCACCACGTCCCACACCATCTTATAGCCATCAGCCATTAACGCGTCCTGCTGATCCTGCCGCTCAGTGTTCACGGCTCTGACTGTTTGCTCTTTCTGAAACAGACGATAGTCTGGCATGGCTATTTCTCCCCTGGATGGTCCAGCGCTTTAAACTGCTTAATGGCTTCATTGATATTGTTGGTATCGACGGTTGCAATACAGCGATCGCCGTTGAACACCTCATAGCGGGCGTTGTGCAGCTGAAACAGCAAATCCCTGCCACGGAAGTGTATACGTTTCTGTTTAACGCCAATCCCATGCCGCCGTAATAGTGCCTGTGACAGGCGATCGGTCTCTTTTATCATTCCTTCAGCTCCTCGGCAGTACGTGGTCACTGCCAGTAAACCTGATGAACATTAGTTTTATATTAAGAGATAACCCTATTTTTTACAGGGCTAAGCGCAGGTTTCAGAGAAATTACCGGGCTGCATGTGCTGACGGAATCAGCAGCTCACCGGATTAATGCCATTCCCTGCGTTAACGGACCGCAAATGCGGTACACTTGCCGGAATAACTCGCCACAGGACACGCCGCTATGAACGATAAAAAGATGATTTCCATTGATCAGTTCAACGCTGATGAACGACTGGCCGTCGAGCAAACCTATAAGGGCCTGGCCGAGAAGTACCGTCAACGAACCGGTAAAGAGCCTGATAGCAAAAAAGAGAAAGAATTCAATAGTGAAGCTCGTCAGATCATCATGACCAGCAAACTGGAGAAGGAGAGGGCGCAGGCTGAGAAGGAGAAGAAAAAACCGCTGCGTAAGAAAAAACCTTCTTCAATGACCGCCAGTGAAGTCAGCGATTTCAACTGGTCTGCCTCAGTGGTTAAAGGCCGCCGATAAAAAGCTTCCGCGCGTATTCATGGCGCGCGGTATCTTCTCACATTACTGCTAATGTCCCCTGACTGCCATCGTCCCCGGCACACAAGTCACAGGCTGACGAGATGCCTTTCGCGGCCCGCAATAAGAATATTCTGTAAATAGTTTACCTTAATTCATTAATTGCCGATAAACTGCCATAACCTGTTGCTGCTTCAGTCTGCATATGAATTACTACACTCCTGACGATATTCAGCTGAAGCGCCGATCAACGCGATTTGTGCGCCGCATGTTCATGATGCGCCAGCTCGGCACCTTTCTCTGTTTCCTGCCCATTCTGTCAGTATTGATGGAGCTGGGAAAAAGCCTGGAACTCTGCGCACTGCTATTTACTAATGCGTTTGTTTGGCCCTATGCCGCTTTCAGACTGGCATTGCGATCGCGCGATCCCACGGGTTTTGAACGTAAGAATCTGACGCTGGATGCCGCATTCGGCGGCTTCTGGGTGGCAACCATGGCGCTGAGTCCGCTTCCCTCGATTATTATCATGGCGGTACTGATCTCTGATCGTTACTCGGCGGGCGGTTGGGTTCAGCTGAAGTCTGCTCTGCAGGCCTTTCTGTTGACCTTTTTACTGGCCTGGTTAGCCGAAAAGGCGCCTTTGCAGCTGACCTTCTCTACCCGCACCGTCTGGCTGACTCTGCCGCTCGCCAGCGGCTATCTGCTGGCGCTCAGCGTGGTTTCACACAATCTGACCCTGAGTCTGCGAAAGAAGAATCAGGAGCTGGAACGCATTGCGCTGATGGATCCTGGTCTGAAAATACCTAACCGACGTCTCTTTGAGCGGCGGCTTGAAAGCGAGTTTTTACGTACACAGCGAGGTGAGGGTAAAGCCTGGCTGATGCTGCTGGATGTCGATCACTTCAAACAGGTTAACGACACCTTCGGGCATGAAGCCGGCGACTTCCTGCTGGCAGAAATTTCGGCACTGCTGCGTGACAGCGTCGGCCTGAAAGATATACCTGCCCGCTTTGGCGGCGATGAGCTGTGTGTGATTGTGCGGGATGCGGATGAAACCAGCATCATGTTGCTGGCAGAGCAGATCAGACAGGGGATTGCCCTGCTGCGGCTGCCGGCTTCATCTACCTTTCAGTGCTCGGTGAGTATCGGGATTGCACCGGCATGCGATGCGGCGACAATTCATGAATGGCTGAGATGCGCCGATGAGGCGCTGTATCAGGTCAAGCGCGCCGGACGTAACGATGTGCAGTTGTGGCATTCCGGCACGCTGGAAACGCTGAGTGAAGTCAGGGGCAGTTAACAATGCAGCCTGAGACCCTGTCTCAGGCTGAGAGATTAAATCGCCGGGTAGTCGCCGGTGCCTTCAGGCCAGGGCGTGAGCAAATCAAAACCCTCATCGGTGACAGCGACAGTATGTTCCCATTGTGCCGAGAGCGAGCGATCTTTGGTGACCACCGTCCAGCCATCTGACAGTACGCTGGTTCCGGCTTTACCAGCATTAATCATCGGTTCGATAGTGAAAATCATGCCTGCTTTCAGTGGCATCCCTTCACCCGGCGTGCCGTAGTGCAGCACCTGTGGATCGGTATGGTAAATTTCGCCGACACCGTGACCGCAATATTCACGCACCACCGAGAAGCCAGCCGATTCAGCGACACGCTGGATAGCCGCGCCCACATCGCCCAGCGTCGCGCCAGGACGGACGGTTTTGATACCGGCGACCATCGACTGATAGGTGATATCGACCAGCCGTTTTGCACGGACTGACGGTGTGCCGACAAAGTACATCCGGCTGGTATCGCCATACCAGCCATCTTTAATGATCGCTACATCGATATTAACGATATCGCCATCCTTGAGTTTTTTGCTGGCCGGGATGCCGTGGCAGACCACATGATTGACCGACGTGCAGGTGGTGCGGGTATAACCGTGGTAACCGATGTTTGCTGGCGTCACTTTAAGCTCATTCACAATAAAATCGTGACAGATATCATCCAGCTCTTCCGTGGTGATGCCGGGACGGACGTGAGGTGTAATCATCGCCAGCACCTGAGCCGCAGCCTGTCCGGCTGCCCGTGCCATTTCGATTTCCGCTGCGGTATGAATTTTAACGCTGTTCATGACACGTCTCCTTGTGTGGTGAGGCTCTCTTTAGGGAGCATATTGCGTATATCAGCGCTGCCTTCCAGTTCAAGCCGGATTAGCATCTGCGCCAGTTGATGTTGGGTCTGCTGCGGATAGAGTTCAGCCAGCATACCGAGTTTTAGCCAGTGTTCTGCCTGTGCATTAATTGAGCGGCTCATCGCCTGACTGGCGATGCGCAGATTCTCATGCATCAGGTCGGAGATTTTTACGATACCCATGCAAGCCTTATATGAAACGTATATGTTTCGTATAGCTTAACGTTATCGGCGTGATTTGAAAAGAGGGGGGGAGATTGTTGCGCGTCTGAAGCAGGGTACAGAATGATGACCAACGGCCACGCATTTCGATCGGAACAGAAAAATTTATAGGTAACAGGAAGGTGCGTAATGCCAGTAACAGTAGGGCAGCCCCGCCGAAAAAGCGCCGAAACACTGTCTTTTTCCTGAAAACGTAGCTGATGACTGAGCAGATGAAATACTGGGTTTTTTTGGTGGCTATGGATATTAAGTCTCTAGCATTGATGCTATAAAATCCGGGAAAATATCAGGGATGTAATCATGAAAAGAATAATTGCTTTGACTGCCGCATTGGCAGTTTCAGGATGCCATATGAGCACAAATCACATCCGACAAAAGGGAATTAAGACTCCCGACGCGTCAGAGATTAAAAGTCAGTGTGAATCTCAGACATCACAGCAAACTCAAGAGCGTGAAACTCAGCTTTGGCTCTGCCAGGCTGTTACAGCAATACAATATCGGTTTTTCGATGCAGATAATTATCGCGGTAAAACATGTGATGTAAGGATCAGGCAGCCGGAAGGCGAGCCTCCGGTAAGCATCAACGTTCAGGGCGGAGATCCAGCTCTGTGCGCTGCTGCAATTGAAGCAATCAAACAAGCTGCAGATGCCCACACTTTTCCAATGAGACCCGCCTTTATGAAGGATGAAATCCCGATACATTTTGCTCCGCAATAAGATTACATAGCTAAGGAAAGTGTTAAGCGTTGCACTTAAATGTCTAAACTCACAATCCCATAAGGCACCGTGCTGCTCTGAAGCTATGCCGTCAGATACCGGCTGCTAAAACTGTGTACCGCGATGCAGTTATCCGTTGTCAGCAGCAGACAGCAAACTCTTACTCCGGTACAAACTCCATTCAGCCCAGCAATTTTCAGGGTTGATATCGAAGTAACCGCGACATTCAGCCATGGCGAGAGCAACGTCGCGCGGCACTTCGATAGTTGTAGCGTTATCACGGATGCTGCTGACTTCCTGCTCAGTAAGCGGGCTTCCTTTCTCATTCTCAATTCTCATCAGTAATGGGATGAGGGCAGGTATAAAAACTATGGTCATGAGTTATATCTCATATTATTAAAGGTTCGTGTCCCTACGAAGTCACTAAAATATGACCTCTCCGGGGTGCGGTAAGTGGCATTCTGTAAAATGTGCCTTCCTGAAAAATATCAATTCATCGTCGTTTCATCGCTACAAGGCTTGAAATCAATTAACACTGCCCAGGCATACAGGCAGGTTTGTATAGCCCGGCTGGCTTACCATAGATAAGGGTGAACATGTCGGTGCCATATTCTGGCTAACTGGCTGAGCCTGGGGCTGATTTGGATACTGGTTGTCATAGCTGTTCGTTGAGGGTTTTCTTGCGGCCTGACGGCCCTTCTCACGCACGTAGGATGACGTGTAGTTATGGGCCTGGTATGCGCCATAACCCGCCACGCCCGCAGTAGCATATCTGGCCGTTCGCTTGCTGCTGGAATATCTCTTCTTGATTCTGGGTGTCGTTGTTTGTGATGAGTAAGCTGAACTAAAACTATGGCTGTAGCTTCTATGCCCACCCCCACCACGATGGCCGCGCGCATCAGCTGTAAACGAGGCAGCCATCAGTGATGCCATAGCCAGACTTAAAATAATTCCCTTCATTACTGCTCCAGTTTATTCATATTCATTAATTATGTTCTCGTCAAAAATCACGATATCTTCAGCCAGAAGAACAATTTTTTTAGATTTATGTAACTCGTTCAACGCTGCGCTATCCTTATGAGAGGAGGTCCCCATGTGTGGACGGTTTGCGCAGTACAGCAGCAGAGACGATTACTTTGCATCCCTGGGGATGAAGCCCGATGAAATTATTTATGATCCGGAGCCGATAGGCCGCTTTAACGTAGCTCCAGGCACCAAAGTGCTCTTGCTCAATGAGCGGGATAATGAACTGCACTTTGATCCGGTTTACTGGGGTTACGGTCCGGAGTGGTGGGACAAACAACCGCTTATCAATGCGCGTGGTGAAACCGCTGCGACGGGACGCATGTTCAAACCGCTGTGGGAGCATGGTCGCGCCATTGTTCCTGCCAATGGCTGGTATGAATGGAAGCGAGAGGGCGACAAAAAACAGCCTTACTTTATCTGCCACAAAGAGAAAGAACCGCTGTTCTTCGCCGCTATCGGCAAAGCTCCTTATGGTAAGGATCATGGGCATGAGGGTTTTGTTATCGTAACGGCAGCGAGCAATGAAGGCATGGTTGATATCCATGACCGACGCCCCCTGGTTTTAAGTGCGGATGCTGTACGCGAATGGCTCAGTGCCGAAACCACGTCAGAACGTGCTCAGGAAATTGCACATGAAGCCGCATTGCCGGAAAAGGACTTTAGCTGGCATCCTGTTACAGCCAAAGTCGGCAACATCCACAATCAGGGTGAAGCGCTTATTAAAGAGATCAAGCCTGACTGAACAGACCGATGAGGTGAGAGATTTACATAGTTTCCCGCACCGTTTCCCGTTATAAAAACAGGATCACTCGTTTCTTAATCTGAGAGCGTTTATTTTGCAGCAAGACACTATGCGGTTGTTTCTTCGGCCAGTCACCCCATCAGATGCCGATGATCTTTACAGGATCTACGGCGACCCTGCGACGAATAAGTTTAATCCCGCTGGCCCACATCCGGATATCCATCATTCACGGGAAGTGCTATCGCGCTCTATCCGTCACTGGGAATTGAATGGCTTCGGCAGTTGGGCTATCTCGCTTCAGGATAATCCAGAAAGAATCATCGGTTTTGGGGGATTGAGCATCAGAAGCTTTGCCGATATCACGATCAATAATCTGGGATATCGTTTCTCTCCGGAATCCTGGGGGAAAGGACTGGCGACGGAATTTGCGAACTATGCGGTTAGTTATGGATTCGAAGAAGTAAAACTGGTTGAGATTTCTGCACTCGTAAGAGCGAATCATCTGGCTTCACAAAAGGTTCTGATTAACGCCGGCCTCCGGCATACCCGGGATATTTATGATGTGGAAAATGCGCCCGCAAGCATGCTGTTTACCCTGAGTCAGGATGAATGGAATCAAAAACGGGGGTGAGGAGGATATATCCTGTCCTGCTCAGTACCTATCGTTTCAGGTCAATCAGTGCGAGCTGTAGATGATGCGCTATAAAGTTCGCTTTGAGCGCGCTGTAGCGTTGAGCATCGTTGTTACAGAGTGATGCTGCTTACACGTGCAGGCGTCGCTATTGTGGAAGGGATTGGCTCCCGGGTTGCGTCTGCTGAGTTAACCTGGCTGTTGATCATGGCATCCCGAAGAAACTTAGTCTCGTCGGAGAATGCAATGGCTCAGGGACGATGGCAAAGAGAACCAGGCTCTGCTGTTCATAATCAGGACATCGGCTTTCTGGGCTATGGGAAAATTGTTAAACGTCTTGCTTCATGTGCAGCCATTTTGGATGCAGGATCAGGCATGGGGAAGTTCACTTGCCAGGGAATAAGCGCGAGCTGGCGGATGGAAGGTTCCTGAGAGTCGCGAGCAATTCTTTAAAACGCGCAATGTGTTAATGGTACATCAAAGGAAAAAATCGCCTTGCCACGGCAGCATAAAAAGACCGGAAATGGGTGTCAGGTAGCCGCTGCTGATGAGTGAAAAGCGTGCCACGGCGCCGTTATTTCTCTGCCAGTGATTTTCAGTGACGATGATTATCAATTGTCAGAGTGACGCGGTTTGCCCGGCAGAAGAGCTCTGAATAGTGCACCGGTTTATCGTTCTGATCGTAAGCGATCTTACTGATGCGAAACAGCGGTTCGCCCAGCTCGCACTGCAACCTGAGCGCTTCCGCTTTTGTGGCGGTAAAAATATCGATGGTTTTTTTGTCGCTGACAACGCGACTGTCATATTTTTGCTGGAAAAGTTTATAAGTTGAAGCACCTGCGTGATAAACCTGATCAAAGCCGGGATAACGTGAGAGAGGGATCCACGAACAGTCGATGAACAGCGGCTCGTTATCAAGATACATCACCCGCAGCAGGCGAAACATTTCGCCGTTGCCAGCAATATTAAGCCTTTCGCAGAAGGGATCACTACTGACTCGCTCCTGTTCAATCACTTCTTCACGCGTCGGCTTTCCCTGCGAAACACCAAAATCAGTAAAACCACTCACCGTTAGCAGCGCATTTTCAACCTTGTTGCTCTGCACAAAAGTTCCTTTTCCCTGCCAGCGGATCAACACGCCATCTTTAACCAGTTCCGTTATCGCCTTGCGAATCGTAATGCGGCTGACGTTATATAACGTGCATAAGTCGCTTTCGGTCGGGATCTGTTGGCCCGGCAGGTAAATGCCCTGTGCAATATCATCCAGCAGGCGCTGACGTACTGTGGCATAGAGCAGTTGATGTGAATATCGCGCCGTCGCTGGCATGAGTCGACCCTGACAGTTGAAAATAGTGAAAGTGATTATAGGAGGCTTTATAGCGGAGTCATAGGGGCTGGCGCGCGGAGTGTCACGCCAACCCAGGTTTTACCAGGCGCCATGATAACTCAATGTCCGGGCGGCACAGTGCGATCCCTGCTTCATGGCCTGTGCGATTGTCTCACCGGCAGCAACTGCGCAGAGAAAGCCTGCAATGTAAGAGTCGCCCGCCCCCATCGTATCTACCACATCCACTGGTTCAGGCGGCATACGCCAGAACTGTTTTCCATCCCAGGCCAGGCTGCCATTTTCGCCCAGCGTGGCAATCGCGACGCCCGCGCCGCACTCCACCACGGTTTGCAGCCGGTCACGCAGCCAGGCCGATTCGACATGCGCCGACGCAAACAGGTAATCAAGATGCGGCGGTAAGCTCTGCCACAGTGGGTTTTCCCATTTGTCGGCAAAGTCGAACGAGACGATCTTTCCCGACGCTTTTAGCACCGGCAGCGCCGCCTCAGCGTGTCCCCAGACCGCGGAATGGATCATATCAAAGCCGTTGAGCCATGCTATGTCTTCATGACTCAACGTAAAATCCGCCATAACACCTTCGGTGTAATCGCCCAAAATGCGATCGTTGTTGCGCAGCTCAACCTGGGTTTGCGCGGTCATGCCAGCTTTCGTGTGCAGATGAGAAATATCCACCCCTTGTTGCAGCAGGTCACGCTTCAGTATTGCACCATACGCATCATCACCCACCCAACTCACGCAAGCAGACTGCATGGCATAACGCCTGCTGTAGACTGCGACATTCACGGCATTGCCGCCGGAAAAGGCTTTGCTGAGATGAGGATAGATATCTACGCAGTTATCGCCCACCGTCGCCAGCCGCATCATTCCGTCAGGTTGCGTTGCTTCACCTGCTGCTGCATCGTCCTTTTTCATTTCGCGTCTCCTGGTAGAAACGCCTGGTCTTCTTCAGACCAGGCAAAAGGATTAATACTCAACTAATCCGCCGTAGTAACGGCGATCGTCTGGGTTGTGATCTTTATAAATAGAGAGGTAATAGCAGAGCCACTCCATTGGGACGAACATCAGGAAAGGTGCCAGCCACGGATGCAGTCCCTGAGAAATTTCCGCGTAATCAATAACAATCACGTTGTCGGTACGCTCACGCACGAAGCGGATAGCCCGTTCGGTGGTATGGCGACTTTCATCGCTGCCAAGCAAAAACAGGAAAGGCACGCCAGGCTCGACGACCTCCAGTGGCCCGTGACGAAACTCGCCACTCTCAATCACGGAACCGTGTGTCCAGGTAAATTCCATTAAGGTAACAATGCCCTCTTTGTAGCCCAGCGGACGCAGCGGACCGGCCGATACGGTATAGATCATTGGCCACTGACTCGCCTGTTCGCCCAGCTGACGGCCTTTATCTTCCCATGTGCGCACCAGATGCCCCAGCGCTTGCGGCAACTTGCGCAGATCGTTTTTGATTTTGCCGATCTCGGTATGCGGTGAGAGACGGGTAATCATCCCGATCACTACGCTGTAGCAGAGCAGCAGGTGAATCTCCCAGATGCAGTCCGCTTCATAGGCCAGTACATGGTCAGCGGCCTGGGTAATCGGGCTGTCGTGATGTTTGGTGAAGGCAGCCGTCAGCGCGCCGCAGGCCGCACCCAGCTCCAGCGCTTTAATCACCTCCTCCGTTTTACCGTAATCAGAAACGCCAATGACCGCGCAACGTGCATCAAGACGATGCGGTGTGTTGTCACAAAATTCCCAGCCGGAAAGCGCATAAACCTGCAGGCTCGAGAAGCGATCGGCAAGGTGTTTTGCCGTCTGGGCCGCATTGAGCGGTGACCCGCAGGCGACGAAGTAGATGCGATCGATACCGCGTTGCACCATCTCATCAACGATGGCGTTAACGCGCGGTACATCCCGTTCCAGAATTTTTTCAACTTCCGGCACCATGTTTTCAGTGACCAGAAAATCCACACTGCGTTTATCAATATTCAACATGAAACAACTCTCCAGACAGGGTTAAGAAACGTGAGCCAGACGGCGATTGCGCTTTTCCCAGAAGGCGTAAGCGGGCAGACCGGTAGCGATGACAATCAGGGCACAAATAAGTCCAGGAACAGGCGCCCATACGAACGTGGACGCCACAAGAATCAGGCTGGAGGCGATAGCGGCGAAGGTCATCAGACCGAAGGCGGGCGTGCGCCACAGCGGTTTGTAATCTTCGCGTTTGCGACACCAGATGATGGAACTGAAGGTGAGGGTGTTCTTAAAACACATCACCAGCGTGAAGTAGCCGAGCAGGCTGGTCAGATCGGAGACGAAGATAAAGAAAATGCCGAGCGCACACTGCAAAATGATTGAGACATCCGGCGTGTTGTATCGGGGATGAACGTGAGCAAAGCTTTTGAAAAAGAGCTTGTCTTTGGCCATCGCATATTCCAGCCGGGGTTGGTACATCACACAGCTGGAGAGCGATCCGAGGATGACAATAATGGCCGTCACGGCAACAAAAATACCCGCTACGCTGCCGAGCGCCGGAATATAGGTGAGGGCATCGGAGAGGGGCGTTTCGGATGCAGCCAGCCTGTCGAACGGCATCAGACCTGAAATCACCAGTGCTAACAGCGAGTAGAGCACCAGAACCAGCAGACAGGAGCCAATCAATGCGCGCGGCATCGTTTTGCCCGGATTTTTGATTTCGCCTGTCATATAACAGATCGACGCCATGCCGGTATAGGACCAGCTTGTGGCTGAAATCCCCGCCAGCAGCGCCATAAAGCCTGCTGCAGCACTGGTAGTCGCCGCACTCTCCACTACGACAAAGTTGTCACCTTTTAGCCAGAAGATGCCGATTCCGATCACGATGACAAAAGGAATGATTTTGGCGATGGTGATCAGTGTCTGAAAGGTGGCCCCGCCTTCTACCGAACGCAGATGCAGCAGCATAAAAGCCAGTATCAGCCCGGTCGCTACCAGCTTGCCGCTCAGCGGATCGAGGGGTATCAGAAAGCCCAGATTACTGACAATGGCGAGCGCCATGATTGAGAGTGAAGGGGCATCATTCGCCCAAAAGCTGGCCCAGCCGGAAAGAAAGGCCAGCGGACGGCTGCCGGCGTTTTTCAGGTAAATATAATCGGCACCGTTTTCAGGATAGGCTGTGGAGAGTTCTGCATAGACACACATCTGCGGAATGACGATAAGCCCGCCAATGACAAATGCCAGCACAGTAAGCCACGGCGTACCTGCCGCTTTTGCTACTTCACCAACCGAAACGAAGATACCGGAACCGACGGTGGTGCCGATGGAAATTGCCAGCACGGCCCAGAAGCCGAGCTTGCGTTGCAGATCCTGGCTTTCCATATCGTTACCTTTTTTAATTTTCAGGGTTGTAGGGTTAAGAGCAGCTCGTCGAAATAACGCCAGCAGAAAGCCGCATCCCCCTCAACGGCCCGGGGGATGGAAAATCCGCCAAATGATGTAATAACGAGATGACTCATAACCAATATAACAACACATAATGAATATGGATGGCGAGGGAGATCACAAATTCATCACAAGAAGAAACGGCGAGCGTTGGTTGTTGAACAGGTGATTGATTTATATGAATATAATTTTCAGGCGGGTTAGAAGGATGAGAGAGCGAAGCAGGTGTAAGCGTTCAGGCGCAGCTGACATGTGCGCCATAACATGGCAGACAGAGCAGCAAGAAAAATGAGTAGGGGCAGGAGGCCGCCCCTGTTGTTTTAATTCAAATTAACGTTAAGCGCTGGTGCACCGAAGCTTATAACTTCAGCATTCGAGGCGGAAAAATAACCCCGCCAGAACGCTTCCAGTTGCTGAAGCATTTTGCCCGATCGATAGTTATTCTTTGCCTCCGTATCGATGAGTCCCGCGCCAGCGACAAAGACTTTTGCTCCCCTGAAATCAGTCAACAGGTTTTGCTGCTTTACCAGTTGCAAAACCTTATCAGGGGAGATCAGCCGCATCGTATTATTGCGATAGAAACTGTCGAAGGCGCTGTTTTCCAGCATGTCGGAGATGAGAAAAATCGTACGCGATGCTGCTTTATCCTGTGCCAGATCGTCACTGATGCGTTTCAGGCTGTCCAGAATTTCACTCTTCGCGATGTTGTCCCCTTGCTCAGCAAAACTCTTTGCCATCAGGCCACCAATGGTTTTGCCAAAATAGACTTTTTGCTGACCGAGACACTGATCAAGGCTCTTCAGGCTCTCCATACCCAGGCTGTCGCGGATCTTTTTATCTGTCAGCAAGGGATCGAGCTGCCCATCGAATAGCCGCTGCATAAAATTATTCTGAAGCAGCGCAGAGAACTGATAGAGCACCACCCGATCGCCCGGCTGGGTAAAACGGAGGATCTGTTGCCAGCTGGCATTTTTGATTTCCCGCGGTACTTTTACCGTTTGATCAATAATAATCACCAGTTCGCGTCCGCTATCTGCCGGACGATAGTGACTTAACTTCGCGAAGTCATAACAGGCGGGAATATCATTACGGCTGGCACCCTGAGCAAGAGCGGTCGCCCCGACTAATAGCAACAAACACCATTTCTTGATTTTCACTGCTCAGCCCCGTGCTTTATTGAGAAGCGACTGCACCTTGCGCCTGCTCAGCAGAGCAGAGAGCGGCAGTTCAAGATCGTCCGCGACCAGGCGTAACTCCTCGTCATCCAGCAGCGTCAGATCGCCCAGGGCCGCGACCCGCGCTTTATCGTCAGAATGGTGTGAGGCCAGCGTCGGCGCGTTCGCAGATTTCAGTGCGGCCATTGCTGGCGCTGTCGCGACGAAATCATGAACCATAACAGTTTCTGGCTGAGGCTGAGCATTGTCGGTCGCAGTGGCCCTGCTGGCGGAAAACTGTTGATGTTCATCATCCGCTAACGCCTTATCACGCTGCTTACCCCGCACGTAATCATCAAATGTGCGTACATCATTCTGAGCGTTACTGGCGCTGCTGGCACGCTGCATCGCCATGCGGTTCTGCAGGCTGGCGAGTTTATCTTGTGCATCTCGTTCAACGCGCTCACGCTGCATAGCGTACCAGGCCGCAAACTCGTCTGAGCTGCTGAAATTACCGATATACTTTGCTGCCAGTCGCGATTCAATTCCCACCAGCGACCGGGAATAACCAATCAGAATACCAATAATCTGCACGCCAATAAAAATCACCGACAGAATAATAAAGGTCAGTTTCGAAGCGAATACACGATTTTCACGGACTTCGCTGGCTGCCTTCTTATCCGCCTGCTGATTATCTTCTACCGCCTGTTGCGGCAGATCGAAGGGCGACGACGCATTAACAGATGCGCTCTGGCTGAATGGTGTTCCATTTACCGCTTCCGTCTCAGCGGCATTGATGGTCGCAGCACGAATAAAATAGGCTCCCACCGCGAAGGTCATAATCAGTAATAGTGTCACCACCGTCTGCACATACTGGGGTTTAGCCCCAATCCCGTGCTGCACGCGATTCAACATCTGCAGATAGCTGGGGGCATCATCATCAATGCGGCTATTCTCCAGCGAAACCTCCGTATTTTTCACCAACGCCTGTGCATTACCTTCGAGTCTGGCCTCTTTATGCCAGTAACGAATTTTACTTAGCAGCGTATTTTTATGCAGCTGGGTCCCCATTAAATGCGTTGCAGGAACCAGGATTACACCAATTAGTACTGAGACCACGATTGCAGAGAGTTCAGCCTGGTTCGCCGAAATATTGTTGGCAATAAACGGGGAGAGGACTAACGCGAAAATGAATGCTTCCAGAATTACTAAGGCAATGCTGCAAAGCCATAGCACCACACTGGTCGGCTTGCGCCCGCGTTCATCCACCTTGTTCAGATAATTTACACAGCGCTTATAAAAATCGGCATCCCGGTTTGAGGTACTGTGATGTTGATAATATTTCCCACACAGTGCTTCTTCGGCCGGATGCCATATTAATCCCCCTGTGCTTTTACGGCGGGCTTCATGGCTGTGAGAAAGACGCGCGACATGTCCTATCAGCGGTAATGAACAGAAAAAGTTGAGGAAGAAATAACGCACTTCATCCCACCATTTTATGACTGCAAGCGTCAGCGCCAGCAAACCAAACAGTGGCCAGAAGATGTAGCGATAGGTCGCGATGGCCTGCATCAAACTATTGAAAATTTCCATTGATATTATCCGTTATCCACGCTGAGGAGCATATTCGGCCAGCCATGGCTGACGGTGATGGGTGTAAAACAGTTGGCCTTGTTGCGCTTTAGATCCACTTTTAGGCAACAGCAGATCCACGCAGGAGAGAGGCTCATCGGCCGCGTTCTCAATGTATATCCGGTAAAGAATGCTCTCTTCGCCCTCCCAGCTATTGGCAATCCCCGCCATTGCTTTAACGGACGTGCGATTGCCTTGCGCATAGTTGGGGGTAATGATCACCTGTGGGTTGCGGGTGATTTCAGCGCCATTCTTCAGAACATAAACCGGCGTCAGCGTGACCAGATTGCCATTAACAAGGCCCGCCCACGCCCGGCCATTCATACCAGGCAGATAATCACTTGTGTCATGACTTTCAATCGGTTTTCCGCTGGCCAGGTTTTTCGCCATCCCACTAACGCGTGGCAGATCACTCATACAACTGCCTGTGACACTGCTGGCCTGCGCCTGATTAATCAGGCTAAAGCCTTGTGACACAGGTTTAAGATTGCTGGCGAGGCCCAGTGTATTGAGTGACGCGGGTTTGCCACCAAAATCGATAAAGTTTGATGCATTACTCTCCACTGATGACAGCGGTTTAGTGGGTTTTCGGGGATGCGCGCTGGCAGATTCCGTTATTGACGGCGCTGGGCGACTTTTCAGGCGACCAGAAGATGCTTTTTTACTCGCGTCAGTTCGTGATGATGATGCTTTAGCCAGACTGCTGTCAGCAGCGGAACTGTGGCGTAAATAGAGCGGATTATTATTTTCCTGCGCCAGACGCTGACGCAGTAACGCTTCGTTTGCTAAAGCAACGATCTCTACGCGACGATTCTGGGCACGGCCACCAACGGAGTCATTGTCTGCAAGCGGACGGGCAGAACCGACACCCTGAAAGTAGAGCTGGCTGGCTTTAATGCCGCTCTGCTTCAGGACCAGCCCTACATTATGCGCTCGTGCTTCTGACAGCTGTTGATTGTATTCCGCGCTGCCTGTGGCATCGGTGTGACCGACAACCAGCAGTACACCCGCATCATTCTGCTGGCCGCTGTTCATCGCCGCTGCAATCTTTTGCACCTGGCGGAAGCCGCTATCGGTCAATTCCGCGCTGCCCGTGCTGAACATCGTACTGTCTTCAACCTGAGCGACAATGCCCACCTGCGCCGCCTGACTTTTTTCCTGTGCGTTAAGCGCCTGCGTTGAAATCCGTATCTGCTCTTCCTGCGCGACTTTCGCCAGCGCTTGTTCACGGTTTTGCCATACATTGCCGACCACGCAGCCCGCCATGCCGCCAGCTAATCCTCCAACTAATGCTTTTTTAGCGTCGTGAGTGACAAGATAAGTAATGCCACCGCCTAAGGCCGCACCACCAATACAGCCAGCCGCGGTGCCATAGTCACGGGCAAAATCGTGCATTGTTGAGCAACTTGACGTAAGTGAAACAGCCACTGCTATGCAAGCAGCTTTCCTGAGAAAGGGTAAATTCACATCTGTTCCTTGATAAAATAATCTGTACGGCTAATGAATTTTTAGAATTGAAATGAGAATTAAAAAGCTCAGGGTTTTATCGGCAGGTCGAAGATTAACTTTAGTTTTTCTTTATCTGGTGGTGATCTGCTATTGAAAAACAGGAATAAAAGATGTGAGCAGTTTTTTTACGCATTTATCGTATCCACATTAATGGCTAAGGATAACTGATGAGTGTAGATAAGAAGCCGGAGAGGATGTGAGGATTGCAGAGGACCCTGGAGAGAAGATGAGCGGATGACGAATATATTACCTGTCTCTGCCCCGGAAAAATCAGAAGCGAACCCGTCACGGGAAGAACCGAAGTTGAGAATAACTATGTGAGTAATCAACAGCGCTCAGACCGGGTTAAAGAGTCTGATGCTTGTAAGAAATGGTTCTACGGAATCATCGCTTCTTACCCCTTTCATTACTGTAATTTCTTTCCCCGCTGCCGATAACAGATCCAGTACCAGCGAGCCATAGAAGCGGAACGTCGGTGATAACCTATTAATTCAAACATCGGGGTCTCCTATGTATCGGAACAAAAAAATAAAATTAAGCGTCATGCTCACTGCGGCATTCCTCACAGTCATCTTAACGGGCGTTTTTGTGACAGGATTTGCCGGGTTTAAACTCAATACGGCCAGCGATCAGCAGGAATTGACGCGCGCGCGGCTGGGCGATCTCCAGGCCCTGCAGACGCTAAAAGATAATTTAACTCAGCAAACTGTCCTTTTACTGTCCGTGGCTTCAGACACTCAGCCTCAGGCAGAGGCCACTATAAAAACCCAGTTCTCTGCGTTGCAGACCAACAGTGATAATACCACCGCGCATTTTCGCGAACTGATCAACGGTGCCAAAAGCATTCCGGGGATCAATCTTGCTGAAGTAGAAGAGGCTTCCACGCAATTAAATAAAATCGAAGTGGCAGCGGGTCCGCTTCATCAGGCAGAGCAAAACCTGTTTATGCAGAACGCCACTCCGTTCCCGGAAAAACTCCGTGGTGAACTGATCCCTGCGCTTTCGCACTACCGCAGTGCGGTAGATGGGATGGTTGATTATCAGGCGCGGGTAACGAGTAAAACGGCGGAAACGTCCACGCAGGCGCTCTCCGGTGTTTATATGACGCTGGCTGGCCTGACCACCCTGTTTGTTGTGATGGGATTTGTGATGAGTGGGCTGATCACCCGCTGGATCAAGACTCAGCTGGGTGGCGAACCTTCGCATGCGCAGGGCCTGGCCGCTGCGATTGCGGCGGGCGATCTGACGACAAAGGTCACCCTTCGTCAGGGGGATACCGTCAGCATGATGGCTTCTCTGGATAGCATGCAGAGCAATCTGCGTGACCTGGTCTCGCAGATTAAAGATTCTTCCGCTTCGGTCGCCATGGCAGCTGATGAAATTTCCCAGGGCAATACTGAACTCTCTTCCCGTACAGAGCAGCAGGCCGCCGCTTTGCAGGAAACCGCCGCCAGTATTGAGCAGCTTACGGTCACGGTAAAAAGTAATGCAGCGGGCGCACAGCAGACCGCGGATTCAGCCCGTGAAACCGCTGCGCTGGCGCGTTCGGGTGAACACGATATGCAGCGCATGTCAGAGACGATGAATGATATTTCAAAAAGCGCGGTGAAAGTCCGGGATATTACCTCCGTTATCGAAGGAATTGCATTTCAGACCAACATTCTGGCGCTTAACGCGGCAGTCGAAGCAGCACGAGCGGGCGAACAGGGTCGAGGTTTCGCCGTCGTTGCGGGTGAAGTCAGGACGCTGGCACAGCGCAGTGCAACGGCAGCCAGAGATATTAAACATCTGATTGAAGAGGCTGTGGCGCAGGTCGAAAGTGGTGTTGTCGTGGCAACCGGCACCGGCAAGAGCATTCTTGATATCAATGCGATGGTTGGAAAACTTGCCGTCGCGATGGATAACATCTCACTCGCCTCAGCTGAACAGATGCAGGGCATTTCACAGGTCAGCATCGCAGTGAACGAGATGGATGGCGTCACGCAGAATAACGCCGCGCTGGTTGAGGAATCCTCTTCCGCATCACAGTCGCTTTCAGCTCAGGCACACGCTTTACGTGAAGCAGTGAATGCTTTTCGCATTTAAGTTCATGCGTGTAGCTCACGGCGAAAGACGTGGGTGGAGAGCATCTGAGCTGTCCGGGTCATAGGTTTTTACATTACTGAAATGTATGACCGGGAGCTATTTCTTGCCAGTAATGATGGCTGTCTGCTGTGCGTGAAAAGCAGACGTTGACGCAGTATGGACTCGTTATGATAAGCCCACCTCTGGTGGGCTTATTGCATATCGCCTCAGCCTGAACCCCCTCAGATTAAAAAAATTTAAATTTTTTTTGCATCCGTTTTCGCTGCTCATTCGTATTAACAGATAAGGGCGCTCTCGCCCTGTCCGTTAACTCAATGAGGGAAGTGAAAATGAAACCATTCCTGCCAACTCTGATTTTTTCTGCATTAGTCTTCAGTGGCGCCACTTACGCGGCGAGCATGGACAGCGACACGGTGATGGTCGGCGGTGCTGCTATGTACCCATCGAAAAATATTGTTGAGAATGCTGTTAACTCGAAAGACCACACCACGCTGGTCGCGGCTGTTAAAGCCGCCGGTCTGGTCCAGACACTTGAAGGGAAGGGGCCGTTTACCGTTTTCGCGCCCACCAATGCCGCCTTTGATAAATTGCCTAAGGGCACCGTCGACTCCCTGCTTAAGCCAGAGAATAAACAAAAACTCACCAGTGTCCTGACCTATCACGTGGTTGCAGGAAAACTGGACATGAAAGCGCTGGAGAAAAAAATCAAAGCGGGAGGAGGCAAAGCCGAGCTGAAAACGGTGAATGGCGAATCACTGTGGGTGATGGCAAATGGCCCGCACAATATTCAGCTTAAAGATGCTCAGGGCAATATTGCCAGTATCACCACGTATGATGTGAATCAGAGTAACGGTGTGATTGACGTTATTGATACCGTGCTGATGCCGTAAAGCGTTACCTATACTGTGTGTAGCCACTTATCGCGTGGCTACATCTTTCACAGGGAAGCCGATGACAAAAAATGTGCCCCATATTCAGGCCGGTTTAATGAATCAGATAGCCGTCGGTGATAAAGCTGCTCTTGAGCAGCTTTACCGCGTTCTGTCGCCCCGACTCTATGGGATCATCCTGCGGATGGTGAGACGCCGGGACTGGGCAGAAGAGATCCTGCACGATACGTTTATTCAAATCTGGCAGTCGGCTAACTATTACGACGATAAGCGCAGTGAGCCGCATATCTGGCTCAGTCACATCGCCAGAAATCGGGCGATTGATTTCCTCCGTAAACATGAAAACAGAAGCTGTTCCGTGGATGAGATCAGCGAAGCGGAAGCGGGTTTCCAGACGCCACTTCCTGCCGATGCGAGTCATGCGGAGGCGCGTCGCCTTCAGCACTGCATGGCGCACTTACCCTCTGAGCAGCGACAAAGCATTTCGCTCGCCTATTATCGTGGCCTCTCACAGAGTGAGATTGCGCTCTCAATGAGTCAGCCTGAAGGAACGGTGAAAAGCTGGATCCGTCGCGCGTTAACCCATCTTCGGGAGTGCATAGGCTTATGACTGGGCAGGAACAACATGATCTCACTGCGGCGGAATATGTGCTTGGCCTTACCGACGATGTGACACGTCATCGGCTGGATAAACGCCTCAATGACGATTCACACTTTGCTGCAGAGGTGCTGCACTGGCAGAAAGCGTTCAGCGGCATTGACCTGCTCACACACGCCGTTATCCCGTCTTCTGCGGTCTGGCAGCAGATTGAGCAGGATCTTGGCCAGAATGCAGGCGTCTCTGGCACGATATCAATCCACAGGCATCCTGGCTTCTGGCTCGGCTGGGGCCTGGCGGCGGCAATGGCTGGTATCCTCATTTTCACCCATTTAAGCAAGCCTGATGCCCCACAATCCCTGCAGCCGATTGCGGTACTCAGCGGCGCACAGCCCGATGCACAGTTTGTGGTGAATCTGGATAAGTCAGCTTCACTCCTTCAGGTTTCGGCGCTGAACATCACGCTGCCAGAGAATAAAAACCTGCAGCTCTGGCTGATCAGGGGCAGTGCTCCACCACAATCTCTGGGATTGATCAATCATCGCGACAGTAATGTTTTCCGCTTACCGCCTGGCGATTTAGATAATCAGACGGTACTGGCGGTAAGTCTGGAGCCGGTGGGAGGTTCCAGGCTCAGCGGGCCGTCCGGTCCGGTGATTTTCCAGGGCAAAGTCACGTTGCTTTAATCTTCAGGACGCGGGTTCTCGGGCCGGGATTCAGCGGAAAAGGGGAGTGGATGGCTTTTCGAATGGCAGGCCTCCATGCCCTTGCCTTAACCTAATCAGGGGGAATGACAAAAGAATGGAAATCAGAACGGCGTTGGAGTCTGATGCGGCAGGCATCAGTGAGCTGATACAGCTTGTGTCTGTGCAATGTAATTTTTCAGAGACAGAGCCCTGTCCGCAATGGTTTATCGACAGCACAAAGCCCGATGTGCTTCAGCCGTTGATTGTTTCAGATGACTATCTCTGGCTGATTGCCGTGGAAAGAGGTGAGGTGACAGGCGTACTCACCCTTTTCGAAGGCAATTTAGTTAAATACCTTTTTGTACATCCGAAATTTCAGCGAAAAGGGGTAGCGAGGGCACTCTGGCAGCGGGCGATTCCCGAACTGCGTTCAGAAATCAGCGTACGGTCATCACTCCTTGCCGTCCCTTTTTATGAGAAAAGGGGATTTAAAAAAGTCGGGGAGGTCAAATTTTTTAACGGCGTATCATTCCAGACAATGATCGCTCAGCTCTGAATTAACAAAGAGATTTTTAAGTTCTCTGTTTCCGAAATAAAACGGCCCGGCCACGCATTTATCAAACCAGCTTTGAGGGTGAGCGGAACCGGGCCAACCCGCCTTATTTATACCCGCGTATATTCACTGTCTTCAACTCACTGACTTTTTGCGCCATCGCTGCCCGCTAATGCTATATCGGGCGCGTGATTTGCAGCGTTTTTACATTTCATCAGACTCTTTTTACGCCTTTTTTACAGGCCGTTCGGTTTAATTAACGGCACCGGGCATTTACGTGACAACGTTACACGATGGCGGTCACAACCCGATTTTGCAAAAAGCGTCTGCAGGCATTAAGTGGACAGGGTGCACATTCATGAGTGGTTTTCTCCAGTTTATTCTCCGACCTCCTATTAATAGCGGCTCGCTGCCAGGCACTGGTGCCTCTCCGCAGCGGGTTCTTAAGGAATACAGCATGTCAGGCCTTATTCTTGTTTCGCATAATCAATGTCAACGTTCGACGCTTACTGCAATTTATGACGGCATCCTTTCCCGTCAGGGAGGCGTCTGGATTAGCTGGGATGGTGAAAGCAAGGTGATGCCTCAGGATGCGCCAAGACCCTACGCCGTGCAGCAGATGGGCCAGTATGAAACCGTGACCTTCCCCTATACGCCTGGCGAGCTTAATGAGGGGTACCATAATTATATTCACAAAGGGCTGTGGCCTGTTTTTCATCAGCGTCCGGACATGGCCCGTTTTTCCGCCACCGGCTATCAGGAATATAAAAACATCAATAAAGCCTATGCGCGCGCCATCTGCGAAAATGCCACACCCGACGATGTTATCTGGATTCAGGATTATCATCTGCTTGGCAGTGCCACCTATATCCGTGAAGAAGGGCTGACCAACTTAGTGGGTATTTTTCTGCATCAACCTTTCCCGGCTGGCAGAATGTTTGAAACCATACCCGAATGGCGCTGGTTCACTGACTCTCTGTTATGTTGTGATCTGATTGGCTTTCAGACCGTGCAGGATATGAATAACTTCCTGGTCTGGCTGGAGAGCGAATTCCGTATAGAACGGCTGGAGGCGCAAAGCTTTCGTGTTCATGGCCGGATTATCAGGGTGGGTGTGTTTCCTGTCGGAATTGACCTTGACGATGTCCAGTCTCTGCGTGATAGCAACAGCTGTGCTTACATGGAAATGCAGTGCCGCGAAAGCCTGCCCGAAAATACCGTGCTAAGCGGCGGCCATCTTGATGAGAGCTCAGGGCTGCCTTACCGAATCAGCACCCTGGAGGTGCTGCTGCGAAAACATGATTGCTACCAGAAAAATATCACGCTGTTGCAGCTGGCGCCTCCGGCAGCCGGACACGCACATGATGCGTCAGAACTCGGTCACGCTCTGGAGGCGTTGTGCGGGGAACTTAATGGCGTGCATGGCACAATGAACTGGTATCCGGTGAACTATCTGACTCATGGTTACAGCCGGGAAGAGCAGGCTGGTATCTATCGTGCCTCACGCGTTGCGCTGGTGACGCCGTTGATGGCAGGCATGAGCCTGATGGCCAAAATGTATATCGCCTTACAGGACCCGAAAAATCCCGGGGTGCTTATCCTCTCGCAGTTTGCCGGTGCAGCCGGGCAGATGGAGGGTGCCATCATCGTCAATCCTTATGATCCTGATGCAATGGCCAGTGCGGTACATCGCGCATTGCAGATGCCGTTACACGAACGGCGGTCTCTGCATGCCCGTCTGATGAAGGGACTGCATATGCAGAACAGCCATCACTGGGCTGAGTCATTTTTGCGCATGCTGAACGCTGAGCCAACTGCCCCGGAAGCCTTGCCGTCGCCTGCCTTTTTTCCGCACCTGAGCAGTAGCCGGGCGAGGTACTGAGTTTTTGAGTTGAAGTGGTATTTCGCTGGTGCGCGGGTTAGCGGGGCGAAAGCCAGATAATCGGCCCACTCTGAGCCGATTATCTGAAGCTGAAGCTAATTATTTACTGATTGCGTCCACAACTAGTTTTGCCGCACTGGCCAGTACGTCTTTGCGCGCGACCGCGTCTTTGTCCTTCTGGGTGAAGTAGGTCGTCAGGATGATGGGTGCCTGATCCTTCGGCCAGATGACGGCAATATCATTAGTTGTGCCATAGTCACCACTGCCGGTTTTATCAGCCACTATCCAGTCAGCCGGCAGGCCTGCTTTAATACTGTTTGCACCTGTTGTATTGCCCTTCATCCATTCTGACAGTTTGGCTCGCTGCTCTCCTTTGAGGGCGGTGCCGAGAACAAGCTTATTAAGCGTGTCAGCCATCGCTGAAGGAGTCGTAGTGTCACGCACATCATCCGGGATTGCTGTATTGAGTTCTGGTTCCTTTCTGTCCAGGCGAAAAGCCTTATCGCCGATTGTTCGGGCAAAATGCGTAGCCTGTTGCGGGCCACCCAGATACGCAAGTAATTTATTCATCGCGGCATTATCGCTGTATTGCAACGCCGCAGCACTCAGTTCAGCAACAGTCATTGATGAGCCGATATGTTTCTGGGTGAAGGGATTATAATTAACCATGTCGCTTTTATTTATATGAATTTTCTTATCAAGCAAACTATGGTCACTTTCATTTTTCTTTAATATCGCTGCTACTGCCATTACTTTACTTGTGCTGCACAGCGGGAATCTTTCATTGCCCCGCCATGAATATTCAGAACCATCGGATGTGTCAACGACCGTAACGCCGAGTCTGCCACCAGATTTATTTTCCAGTGTCTCAAACTGGCTCTTTAGCGTTAGCTGGTCAAAAGCAGCATGGGCTGACACTGAACAACCTGTTGCGGCCATCAGTAACATGCCGGTCAGGCTTCCTTTAAAGTTTATCATCTTGCATTACCTTATTCTGGCATTAGTAAAATCATGGGGTCTTTTAAGTCACGCAGAAAAAATGCATCCCTTAAATTATTTGCCCCAAAATAAATCAATTTCCTTGTAAGAAAAAACGGTATAAATTGATGCCAGTCATAAGTTTTTCTGGGGGCTGATTTGAAAAGTGATATCCCACTCAATGCGCTGCGTGCATTTGAAGCATCTGCCCGCCACCTCAACTTTACCAGGGCAGGCATGGAACTCTTTGTCTCTCAGGCTGCGGTCAGTCAGCAGGTCAGGCTGCTGGAAGAGAAATTAGGGGTGATTTTGTTCAAAAGGCTTTCCCGGGGCCTGGAGTTGACCGATGAGGCGCGGTTGCTATTCTCAAAAATTTCAGAAGAATTTAATCGTATTGAGAAGGCTTATCGTCAGTTTGAAGGAGGTAAAGTCAGGGAGGCACTGACGATATCCTGTGTGGGCACCTTTGCGCTGGGCTGGCTTTTACCAAAAATTGAAGATTTTCAGCAGAGACATCCCGCTATCGAACTGAGTATTCAGACGAACAACAATGTCGTAAGCATTGCCGGAGAGGGAGTGGATTTTGCTATAAGATATGGTTCGGGTAAATGGGCGTCATCGCATAACCAGCTATTGCTGGATGCGCCGCTGACCCTGTTATGCCGGCCTGAAACGGCGAAGAGACTGACAAAACCTGGCGATATATCCGGCGAGACGTTATTACGTTCTTACCGTCTTGAAGAGTGGGATAACTGGTTTGCTGCGGCGGGTATTTCCCCATTCAGAATTAATGGACCTGTATTCGATTCTTCACGCCTTATTATTGATGCTGTGATAATCACTGGCGGCCTGGCACTGGCACCTGATGTCATGTTTCAAACGGAAATAAAGCAAGGTTTGCTCGCCAGACCATTTAATATTTATTCTGGTCATGATGGGTACTGGTTAACTTGGCAGAGAGCCAGAAAGATGACCCAGTCGATGGAAATATTTCGCGAATGGATTATTGAGCAAATAATTAGGCCGTAATTTATTCAGGTTCGTTCTGTCATCACGCTACGCAGTTCTTCCCTGAGCCAGCGCAGTGACAAATCGTTATCAAGCCGTTTATGCCAGAGCAGTGACAGGGCTATTTCCGGTGTTTCAATGGGTACCGGGCTACAGCATAAGCCGTAATGCGTCACCCACTCATCCGACAGCCCGGCGGGAACGGTGGCTAACGCGGGTGCGCGCGCCAGCAGCGGAGGCAGAGAGGAAAAATGCGGCGTCACGTAGCGAATCGAACGGGCCTTTCCTGATGCCGCAAGCTGGTCATCGATGGCGCTCCAGTTCGCCCCGCGATAGGAAACCAGCAGATGGTCATGCGCCACATAATCCTCCAGCGTCAACGGTGCACGCAACGAAAGCTGTTCCGGGTGCCACAACGTACAAAAGTTGTGTGACACAATTTTCTCGCGCTGGAGCGTGGCGGGTGTGCTCTCGCCAACCGAAATGGCAAGATCGATCTCTCCGCGCGCGACCAGCTCCGCATCCCGGAAGGGATCGCTGGCCGTAACCTGAAGAGTCACGCCGGGAGCGGTGCGTGTGATGCGCGCATATAGTCCCGGCATCAGCCAGCGTTCAACCCAGTCGCTCATCCCCAGCCGAAAAACATGTGTCGCCTCAGAAGGCGTGAAGGATGCTGGCTGAAACAATACGTTCTGCATCTGTGCCATTAACGGGCCCAGCTCAGCGATCAGCGCTTCAGCACGCGGGGTAGGCTCCATGCCTTTCGCCGTGCGCACAAACAGTGGATCGCTGAACATTAGCCGCAATCGGGCCAGTGCATTACTGACTGCTGGCTGACCCAGATGCAGCTTTTCTGCCGCACGCGACACGCTGCCTTCCCGCTTCAGAACCAACAACACCGTCAGTAAATTCAGGTCGATTCGATGAAAATCATTTTCTCTGATAGTGAGCATCAGTTTAATCAATTTGAGTGATACAGGTTGCGTAATGATACTGCTCACCACGTTGTGATGAAACTTTCTGGAGAGATATTTATGAAAATTTTACTGATGCTGGTGGCGTCTCTTATCGCGTTCAGTCCGGTCTATGCTGCCGAACAGACCTCTGTACGGGATCAGCAAGCTCCGGGTTATTACCGGATGACATTGGGGAAATTACGCATTACCGCGGTTTCCGACGGCACGGTAACCGTTCCCCTGAATAAATTACTGACTAACATTTCGCCTGAAAAACTAAACCATGCAATGGCCAGAGATTCGATGACGCCGCAGGCCGAAACATCA
Source organism: Pantoea sp. 18059 (assembly GCF_902706165.1). Taxonomy (NCBI): domain Bacteria; kingdom Pseudomonadati; phylum Pseudomonadota; class Gammaproteobacteria; order Enterobacterales; family Erwiniaceae; genus Pantoea; species Pantoea sp. 18059. The sequence continues at coordinate 260,563 of NZ_CACSJS010000003.1, read as the reverse complement.
ATCAATGCCTTCGTTATCGATGATGGTAAAAAGCGCATTTTAATCGACACCGGGGCCGGTGAGCTTTTTGGACACAATGGCGGACATCTGCTGACTAATCTGGCCGCCGCTGGCTATCCGGCAGAGTCGATCGATGCCGTACTCTTAACCCATATTCATGCCGATCATTCAGGCGGTGTTTCACGCGCGGGCAAGCCTGCTTTTCCAAAGGCCGAAGTGTTCGTGGATAAACGGGATGTCGATTTCTGGCTTAATCCGGCTAACGTCAGCAGGGTAGAGACCAGTCAGGCCCATACCTTTGCAGAATCTGAACGGACTCTTCGCCCAGTCATCAATGCTGGCCTGCTTAAAACGTTTATGGCACCAGCCATATTACCGGGGGGAATCCGTGCAGAGTCGACAGCTGGGCACACGCCGGGTAGCGTACTTTATCGCGTAGAGAGTGAAGGTCAGACCCTGGTGCTGTGGGGAGATATCATCCATGCCAAAGCGGTGCAATTGCCCGATCCTGAAGTGGCCATCCATTTTGATGTCGATCAGAAACAGGCTATCACTACACGTGAAAGGGTACTGAAACAGGCTGCAGATCAGGGCTACTGGGTGGCTGCGGCGCATATCGCCTTCCCTGGCCTGGGCCATGTTCAGCATGAAGGTAACGCTTATCGCTGGGTGCCCGCTAATTACACTACGCAGCTCGGGCAGTAGGTTGTTAACTAAAAAATGTAATAATATCAGGGAGAAAAATTTTGATGTAAGTTAACAGGCGGCGCTTCAATATTAACAAATTGAATAATGTCTTTTAGTTTAGAGGCTTCTCTGTAAGAGGGGCCAGAGCGTTGCCGTACAGATTAGTAGTCAATGAGGTTATGGGGCTGATAAAGTCGACAGCGTTATGCCACTCATTGTCGCTGCGCTCTGGGCCATTTCTCACTTCAACCTGAAGGTGAATACAGTCAATGTTCGGGATACCGTTGTAGAAGCTTCTCGCTTATACAGTCCCGTTCTTTCTGTAGGTAGAGTAATAGCGCAGGACCTGATTTTCCGAGGCCAGAACCTTAAAGAAGGTGACAGGGTCATGTTTTACACGGCGCTGGCTAACTTCGATGAAAAAGTTTTCGATAACCCATTCCGTTTTATTGCGGGGCGAAAAGAAAAGCCACTATCATTCGGCACGGGCATGCATATGTGTATTGGTATGGGCATAGCACTCAGCTTTGCTTCGTCGTTTATTGGCCATATAAACTCACATTACATGCTCAGGGACGTTAGCATAATCGAATTTGCAGAGGGTGTGTCTGCGCCAGGTGCTTCAGATTTTAATATTGGAATAGACTTCAATGAACTGGCTGAAAATTAAAGATTTCCGCACGTTACTCGCTTCTCTTTTCATCTCGAAGTTGGGCGATTATGTATATGAGGTCGTTTTTGTGTTTATTGTGCTCGAGAACACGCATAATAATTATCTTCTTGCCGGCTGCGTCTATTTTTTTTCGTTTTATTCCTTTTCTATTTTTCGGCCCCGCTGGTGGCTGGATGGCAGACAATTGGCGCATCAAATGTTCAGTTATACTCTCATTGGCAGACAAGCCCTGGGTGCTGATGTTCAATACATTAACGTATGCAATTTCAATTGTTATACTTTGTACGTTTTCAGAAAATTCACAGAATAAAACGTCGGCGTTCAGATTGAAAAAAGTATATCAGGAGAATCTATCCTGCATTAAAAGTTTATTTCAGGAAACTCCTAGCTTATTTATTGCTATTTTTGGTTCATCTGTTTGCATTCTCTTTACCGGATCATTACTTCGTTTTATTATCCCCGCTGTAGCTGTCAGTCAGGGGAATGGGGAGATATTTACCAGCTGGATATTTTCTCTAATGGCTGCAGGCACAATTACCGGGGGTCTCATTTACGGACGGTTTGCCATAAATATTTCACCATTGAATGTTATGCGCAATTGGTTCTTTTACGGAATTTTACTGGTTTTAATGTCATTTATTGCCCTCTATTCGCTCGAGGCTCTGCTGCCGGTAGCATTCGTCCTTGGTATGAGTGGTGCATTCGTTGATATTTTTCTGGTGACACTCATACAGTCCTGGTCTTTTGCAGAGAACACAGGCAAGACATTCGGCACGTTTTCTACCCTGGCTAATACTGCTGAAGCACTTTCTGGTCTCCTTTCCGGACTGGCCGCCGCTGCGAGTCTGATGGTTGCTTTTGCAGGCATGAGTTCACTCATCGTACTCACTGGCATTATCTCAATGGCTTGTCTTCCAGACAAAAAACAAAAGAATATTTCGGGAAGCAACGAATCCGATAGTTCTGTTTAAAGAGTGCCCAAATGGACGACTTAAATAACTGAGGTCTCTTTTAGATATCCAAAGCAGGCGGTTGGTGCCAAAACGGGGCGTCCGTTCCGGACGTCCCTGGAAGTTACTATTTTACTAAAGGTTCTCTTGCACCGGGCCTGAAAGCATGCTTTTTCGCGCACCAGGCGATAATCAACGCAACAGCCATAAAGATCAGTAGCGCCCATGGGAAAGATACCGCACCGGCATTATTGAGAAGCAGACCACCAATGACGCCGCCGCTTGCGATAGCCAGATTCCAGGCAGTTGTCACCATTGCCTGAACGACATCGACATGATTGCCTGCCGCATCAGCGGCAGCCGTCTGCATCTGAGTTGACGCGCCGCCAAACGACCATCCCCATACGATGACGGCCAGAAAGACCACAATCTGTTCCCGCATGCCTGCGGCGAGTGCCACAGAAACCGCCGCCAGTGCCGCCAGACTGAGCAGAACCAGATTGCGCAGATGGCGATCCACCAGCATCCCGGTTATCCAGATGCCAATAAGTGCCGCAATGCCAAAAATCAGCAGGATAAGCCCGACATTTCCGGTCAGCCCCGACAACTGCAGGAACGGTCCGATGAATGTATAAAGAATATTGTGTGCCGTCATCCATAGAAAGATAACCGCCAGAACAGGTCTGACTCCGGGCATCTGGAAAACTTGCCATACCGGTAGTCGGCGGTCGGCCTGCTGTCCCGGCAGGTCAGGAACCGCCACCCATGTCCAGATGAACAGAATGACTGCCAATGCTGCCATGATACCAAAGGGGACTCTCCATCCCATCGTGCTGCCAAGCCATGCGCCAGCCGGGGTTCCAAGGGACAGGGCAACCGGTATTCCAACCATAGCAATAGCGAGAGCGCGGCCCTGCATTTCAGCAGGAACGAGGCGGCGGGCATAGCCCGCCAGAATTCCCCATGCAAGTCCTGCAGCCACACCCGACATGAATCGGGCTGCCATCGTCAGCCAGTAACTGAACGAAAGGGTGGTAATAGTGTTGAAAATCAGGAAGGTACCTACGGCGAGTAATAGTACCTTTTTACGACGCCAGCCACTGGTCAGAACCGTCAGAGGTATTGCCGCGAGTAGCGAACCCAGCGCATAAATGCTGACCAGCTGACCCGCCATCACCTGAGATACGTCAAGACCCATTCCAATTTCCGGAAGTAAACCCGCCGGAAGGGTCTCGGTCAGGATGGCAATAAAGCCTGTCATGGCAAATGCCAGCAGGGAAGCCAGTGGCAGACCCCGTTGTGTTGTGGTCTCACTGAATACTGTATTGGCGTGCACGTTGGCCCCTTTTTTAGTTTGTAACGACTAAAAATTGCGAAACCCTCCGGATAACGGGTTTTACAATATATATACCGATCGGTATATATCAGAAAGTATAGGGCACACTGAGGCTTGTCAAGTATATATGTATCGATTAGTATTTATATACGATAAGCGAAAAAGGAGCGGATATGGCTCAGATGGGACGCCCACGGACATTTGACCGGGAAGAGGCAATTCGTCAGGCGATGACCCTTTTCTGGCAGCATGGTTACGAGTCCACTTCGCTTGCCATGCTCAAGTCAAACCTCGGCAACGGCATCACCGCCCCAAGTTTTTACGCCGCGTTTGGTTCAAAAGAAGCGCTGTTTGAGGAGGTTGTCGATTGTTATATGACGACTTTTGGTCAGGTTAACGATTGCCTATGGGATGACACGCTTGAACCCCGTGACGCTATTGAACTGGCGTTGCGTCGTTCTGCAAAAATGCAGACAGAACAGGGGCATCCCAGTGGTTGCCTGATTGCGCTATCCGTTAATACCTGTTCGCCAGCGAACGAGCACATCCGTGAGATTCTGGCAGCGCAGCGCGATCGGACCAGGGCGGGATTTTTGCGATGTGTCACAAGAGCGAAAGAGGCGGGACTCCTGGCTTCCGATACCGACGTGCGGGCGCTGGCCACGACCCTTCACAGTTTTGAGATCGGCCTGTCGACTGAAGCCCGTGATGGCGCAACCGGCAATGAACTCGATTCGGCGGTATCAACCGCGATGAAAGCCTGGGATGCTAATGCACTGAACGTTGTTGAGTGACAGAGAACGGCGCTTAGTTTCAGCACGAAGCTTGTGCCTGTCAGAGAGCAACTATGCGGAAGCGTAAAGTAAGCACGTCTCAATAAGTTAATGCCTGCTAGTGACTATCAAACTTATTGCTGACACCAGACAATGGGTGTGAAACATCAAACGGGACTGCACGCGGTATGGCTTGCCGCCCGCGATCTCCGCACGCCGATGCTCGCTAAAGTGCTGGCGTTGACTGTCGCAGCCTATACTGTTTAACCCACTTGATTTAATACCCGATTTCATTCCCATCATCGGTTATCCCGATTACCTGCTTATAGTGCCTGGGGCGTCTTACCCAGTCGATGTCATGCGTGAAAACCGGGAAACCGCAGCGCAAGCTAGTTAATCTCCGGTCGGTCGCATTAAGGCAAGCGGTGTTTATATTGACATGGGTAGTTTGTGCAACTCTGCTTGTCAGGGAACTTAGAGCGTCAGCTTGTGGTTCTGATGTGTTCTCGCTTTATTCATTTCAGATGTCGTCGCGATTAGCGCAAAATGGTTTTCCGCTCAGATTTGGCCATCTAAGAAAATTTCCCACAACGCTTCTACCGCCCGGGACATCCTCGCTGCGGGTCTGAACAGCCGGATCTCTATGGGTATCCAGAGTGCGCTCTCGTTATTAGCTGCTACGGCAATCGAGCCAGCATCAACATCCGGCGCTGCCAGTGTTTCCGGCAGCCATGCGATGCCGTCTCCGGCTTTGACCATGGCGAGTAAGGTGGCAGCAAGATCGGCCGTGAAGGCAATATCCATTCCGCGTCTGGCCCGGTTAACCTGTGAGGTATTAGACAGGATGCGGCCCAGGCCGGATTCAGCAGAATAGGAGAGGAAAGGAAACTTCTTACCGCCTGACGCATGGAATAGAGGCTCACGCGTTGTCGGATCGCATCGTGAATACGGCTGTAAAATTTCCTGTCCAAGCCGGACGCTGAGATATTTCGACTGATCGAGATGAATGTGCATATGAGGATGGTAATAAGAAAGCAGAAATTGCGCGTCACCTTTCTCAATCATGCGTTCGCAGGCACTTAATGAGTCTGATAACAGTCGAAAAGATCCGAAGCGGGCAATTTTTTCGTTGTTACGCATCAGTGCCGGAAAAAAAGAAAATGACAGCGCGTGCGTGGCGGAAAAAATAACATCCGGCCGGGCTTCTCCTGCGGCCTCGATAGATTCACTTCTCAGGGTATAAAGCGCACGAATAAGTTCCGGCACCTGCCTGACGAAAACCTCTCCGGCGCGGGTCAGGCTGACGCCCCGACGATTTCTTTCAAAAATTGGCGTGCCAAGCCACTCTTCTAGCGAGACGATTCTGCGGCTGAATGCAGGCTGTGTCACATATCGTGAAGCTGCCGCACGGGAAAAATTGAGTGATTGCGCCAGCGCAATACAGTCTTCAAGCCAGGTTAACTCCAGGTGATGCCGATTTTGCATTACAGGCTGCCTCTTTGGCATTAGAACGGAACCCACGTACTGCTTAGGATAATAGCAGACAGAACAATCAGGTCCTTTAACACTACGCTACTTCATTGTGCCGATGAATGCCGATAAACAGATGGCATGACATAACTTATTGCGTAGGTATTTTAGTAAAACAGTCTTTGACTGAGAACTACCGGAGAGATCATGCGCATCCTTGATGTTGTAGAAATTACCAAACCCATTGCTTCCCCTATTCGTAACGCGTACATCGATTTCAGCAAGATGACGACAAGCCTGGTCGCCGTTGTGACCGATGTTGAAGTCGACGGGCGCCGTGTAGTGGGATACGGCTTTAACTCTAACGGCCGTTATGGCCAGGGTGGCCTCATCCGGGAACGCTTCCGTGACCGCATCCTGGAAGCCGATCCCGAAAGCCTGCTGAATGGCAAAGGTAACAACCTGGATCCGCATAAAGTCTGGGCTGTGATGATGAGCAACGAAAAGCCTGGCGGTCATGGCGAGCGTTCAGTTGCAGTGGGAACCCTGGACATGGCCATCTGGGATGCAACGGCAAAAATTGCAAACAAGCCGCTGTTCCGCCTGCTGGCCGAAATGAAGGGCGTTGAGGCTAATCCGCGCGTCTTCGTCTATGCGGCTGGGGGTTACTACTATCCGGGTAAAGACCTTGGCGCACTGCGACAGGAAATGCGCGGCTACCTGAACCGCGGCTATAACGTTGTGAAAATGAAAATCGGTGGTGCCTCTCTGGACGAAGACCGCCGCCGTATTGAGGCCGTACTCGAAGAAATCGGCAGCGAAGCGCGCCTCGCCGTTGATGCTAATGGTCGCTTTGATCTGGAAACCGGTATTGCCTACGCAAAAATGCTGCGTGAATATCCGCTCTTTTGGTACGAAGAGGTTGGCGATCCGCTCGATTATTCTCTGCAGGCAGCCCTGTCGGAGTTCTATCCAGGCGCAATGGCAACGGGCGAAAACCTCTTTTCACATCAGGACGCGCGAAACCTGCTGCGTTATGGCGGTATGCGTCCGGATCGCGACTATCTGCAATTTGACTGCGCGCTCTCCTATGGGCTGGTTGAGTATCTGCGCACACTGGATGTGCTGGAGCAGTTTGGCTGGTCACCGTCACGCTGCATACCTCATGGCGGCCATCAGATGTCCCTGAATATCGCCGCCGGCCTCGGTCTGGGTGGTAACGAAAGCTATCCCGATCTTTTCCAGCCTTACGGCGGTTTCCCTGACTCGGTGAAAGTTGAAGATGGCCATATTATTATGCCGGAACTGCCGGGTATCGGATTCGAAGGCAAATCAGACCTTATTAAAGAGATGCGGGCGCTGGCTGAATAAGTTTTCGCTTACATTACGGTATGTTTAATGTCACTGCGCCCCTCGTTAAGCCGAGGGGCTGCGGGAAAATATCAATCTCTTAATTAACCTGACGCCTCAGGAAGAATAAATTTTTCTGAATCTGAGAGGAAAGGGCGTTATTGAAGTGACAAACAGTAGCGTTGTTAATAATTCCTGGTTGAAGGGCTGGCTTTGATTTATGCACAACATCTTCTTGTGGGTATATCAGCTAACCGTTGAGTTATCGACATTCAGATAGTCTTGCCGGGTTAAATATGCACTGGAAGTTTTTATAGATATCAGTCATTTAAAGCCAATCATGAATTCTGGAGTTTTGCCTGTTTATCTGCGCCTTTTATTTTCAGGTTGCTCATTTCTCCGTAACATCCTTCGGGTAATGAATAAAACATTTTGACTGATATTCAGATGGATTTGAAATCAGCATTTCCTCCCCTGCCACAGTCTTAAATGAGGAAGTTATCATGAGTGAGAAAACTCTCAAGGGTTATGCGCTTATCGGAAATAAACGCTGGACAATTATATTACCTGCCGTATTCATCATGTATACCATTTCATTTTTTGATCGGGTGAATATAGGCATGGCGCTGCCCCATATAACAGCTGAAATGGGCCTGAGTCCTGTTAAAGCCGGCTGGCTTGGCGGCGCATTTGCATGGGGTTACGTCGCCACACAATTTACTGCAGGATGGCTGGCTCTCCGTTTTGGATCACGGAAAATAATCGGCATCAGCCTGTTTCTGTTCGGGGCCTGCGCAATGCTTACTGGCCTGACGCGTAATTTCGGTGAACTGGTAGCGATCCGTTTCTTACTGGGCATCGCTGAAGGTCCAATTCAGGCCGCCACGGCCATGTTCCTTGCCCAGTGGTTTATGAAGCCTGAACGGGGGCGTGCATTCGGAATCTGGAATCTTAGCCTGGGTGCGGGCGCGTTTCTGGCCGGTCCGATATCTGGCTGGATCCTTGCACATCATAACTGGCGCATGATGATGGTAATTGAAGGTGCTCCGGCCTGGCTGTTCTGCATCATCTGGTTTTATCTGGTTCCTAAAAGTATTCAGGCCGCTAGCTGGCTGAATGCCGAAGATCGGGATTATATCCAGAAAGACCTGGCCGCTGAGCAGTCAAACTACAGGAATGAGAAATCCGATCCCTGGTGGACCATTCTCAAAATACCGGCCCTCTGGCTGATGCTGATCGGCTACTCCCTGCATAGCATGCTCGCTTACGGTTTTACGCTCTGGCTGCCGACAGCTCTCAAAGGATATGGCACGCTCAGTGAATTTATGGTCGGTCTCATCAGTGGGATGCCTTTCCTGATGACGATGCTGGGCATCTGGTATATCACCCTGCGTTCAGATAAGTACAACCAGGAGCGACGACTGCATGCCGCTATTCCTACCGTCCTCTGTGGTGTGGCATTACTGGCTGCCGCTTTTGTGCCGCTGGCATATTACTGGGCTCAGATAGGGTTGTTCATGTTTGTCGGCCTGACAATGAAGATGCTGGTGCCGCTGGTTTACGTCAGGCTGACTGAAATTCTCCCGACAAAGAAAGCAGTCCCTGCGGTGGCTTTTGTCGGCGCATGCAGCAACTTCATTGGACAGTTTGGCGGCCCCCTTGTTGCCGGATACCTCAAGCATTTGGGTGGCGGTAGTGATATGACGCTGGCATGGGGTGTTCTGGGGCTGTTCTCAATTGTGGGTGGCGTGCTGTTTGCCCTTGCCGTGGGACGTGAGGAACGCATCCGGGACTTCAGCAAGGCATTCTCTGTGTCTTCACACAGAGCAGTATCAACACGTCAATAATAAAACGGAATCTTCACACTGTCATCGGACGCCCAATCGGGCAGGATGCGCGGAGCAGCATTAAGTACTCTTGTTCACCTGTAGAATTATCATGCTCATCCCCGGCGTGTATCTCTCTCAATACCTGACTGTTACAGCCCGTACTTCACGGGCTTCAGAATGCCTACAATCCCACCAGCGTGATATGTTTCTTTATTGTCAGCGCTTTATACAACGCTTTTGCCAGCGTGCCTGGTTCCACACCTGATTGAGCGCCCTCGGAATCGGTCCAGAACGATTTGATGCGCAGTATGGTGTTGATACTCGTTACGCGTTCCATTTCCAGTACGGCCAGCACAGGATGGCGCATTTCGCCATGTTCCTCTGTTGCGTCCGCCTGGATCACTGCGGCGCGGGATGCCTGACTGTCAAAGATAACGTGGCAGCGTACGCCGTTCAGGTTGAGTATGCCGATAACTTCATACAGGCACTGAACAGCCTCTGCACTGTAGGATGCGGGCACAACAAACATAACAGATCCTTCTGAAGTGAAATTTAATGAGCAGCCAGCATAGGCGAACTGTAATCAGAGGAGAAGTTACTGTTTTTGAATGAAAAATGTAGAGTTCTAAGGTTACGATAACGCGCGTTATTTTTACTCCAGTTTTCGCTGGCACTATCAATAACTGACGTGTAACCCGATCATGGCGGTGGGGTGCGGATTTGACTTAAGGAAAGGCCAGCAGGTGGCAGGTTATTCGTTCCAGTGGGGAATGCATTTATCTATATGCGCAACGCGTTAGCTGTGTGTTTCAGCCACTTAACAGGATGAACATCAGATTAAGTTTAAGATTTTTCGCGCTCTTCAATCGCTCATCTCTCAATCCTGCCGTCACGTTTAACCGGAGGCCGTCAGTATGACATCAGGTGCTGACTCATATATTGTTGTTATCCGTGTAGCAGACCAGTCAGTATGGGTATCAGCTATGTGCCCGATTTTGTCGTACGTGAATCTTTGGATTCGGGGCAACTGAAAGAGGTATTGCCCGGTTACTGTACCAGGCAGGGGTATTTCTCGGCACTCTGGCCGGCCAGCCGATATCTCTCATCGAGAATACGCTGCTTTATCGTTTTTATTGCTGAGTCAGGCCTGTCTCTGTAATCCGTATCGGGAAGTTAATACTTTCTGAAATCGTATGCACTTTTATGCTTAATTCAAAATCATAAACGCCCGTTTCTGGCATAGAGCAGAGCATTGCCCGTTATATGCAAAAAGCGGATGTTACGTTTATTTGCCTTTATTAGATTATTAAGAGTTATTTATATAGTATGAAGATATTCAATTGGTGCTCATTGAGTCACCTTTTGCTATCGACTAATTCTAAAGCTATAAGTTCTTTATACATTAGGTAAGGCATCATTGGGCTCTTATATACAAAACCCATCCTCATTAAATCAAAGGCGTTGCCAGAAATTCCGGTCGCTGTTCGGCCAGCAATGTAAACCCGGCCAGTTCCGGGTACAGCGCACGGCTGACGGTATCCGGCAGCATCAATTCTGTAAAACTCCAGGCCACTGCGATGCTGATACCGGCCACGGACAGCATGTCAGGATGACTTTTCCGCAGCCCGTTCTCCAGCGTCTGCCAGGCACCATGCAGTTGTTGAGTTACGCGATCCACCCAGGGCTGATGCTGTTTTTCTTCCGGCCTGAGACGCTGTTCGTACACAATCTGCACCGCTTTTTCGCAGGCGGCCAGGGCGAAGCCGGTAAGATGCAGATCCCGGAACTCTTCCACGCCGGACGCTGATGTAGGTGCAGGCGAATGACCGCAATATTTCTCAAGGTAATGAATGATTAGTGTGGAATCGATCAGCACCTGATTATCATCTGTGATAAGCGTTGGCACTTTAACGGCCGGATTAATTTTCGTTAAGGCATCAAAATCGCCGAATACCGAAAGCGGGCGATGCTCGAATTGAATACCCAATACTTTCATGTAAATAGCAACCCGTCTGACATAGGGTGAATCCAGCATTCCGATCAGGATCATGGCTCTACCTCATATTATGTTGATTAACAAAATCAATTACCTGTGCGGCGACTGGCAAGGGGGCATCTTCCATTAAAAAGTGTCCGGCCTGTTCAAAGATATGCAACGTGGAAGAGACGATGTCGCGCTGCAAACGCCTTGCATACTCAACGGGTTGCCATTCATCTTCGGCGCCCCATAAAATCTGTACTGGCAGCCGGAGTTGCGGCAATTTTTCTGCAAAGCCACTGGTGTAACACTCATTATAGTGCGCAACCTGATGCTGATAAAATGAAGGCTGCCCTACCACACCACAAAGCGGTGCAAGATAACTATCCAGCCGCTGCTCTGTCATACGATCCTTATTAAAAACAGCCATCTTTAACTGGCGACACATCGCGCGGTAATGCTCAGTGGCGGGGATCAGCGCATAATCCGCATAGTGATCCCGCATATCTTTCCATGTGGGCGAAGGCCAGGAATCGTAGCTCGGAATATCCGCAATCGTAAGCGTCTTCAGAAGGGATGGGTTGTCGAACGCCAGTCTGAGTGAAATGGCCCCGCCGATATCGTGACCAAAAAGATCTGTTTTTTCGAGCTGCCAGTGTTCAAGCAGCTTTATCAGATAACCCACTTGTGCGGCAACTGAGGTATCAGCCGTCAAAGGGCGCTCTGACGCGCCAAACCCAGCCAGGTCATACAGATGAACATGAAAACCCGCATCGACAAATACCGGCACCAGTGACTGCCAGATTACTGAGTGTGCGGGCGTGCCATGAACCAGCACCAGAGGTCTTCCTGAACCATGGACTCCGGTCGCAATGCGACAACCATTTATCAGAACGTCGTCATTCAGTAATGGGTTATTAGCGGGCATCTGCTTTCTCCGTTGTGTTTGTTTCAGTCAGGCTATCCGTTGACTGAATATGACACCAGTGACATTCTTTCCCGCTGTAATCCTACTTTTGTCATACAAAAATGAATAAACGACTCTCCGTTGACTCACTCAGAGTGTTCCGGACCGTGCTGCAAACGGGCAATATGAGTAAGGCCGCATTACTCCTCAACCTGAGCCAGTCCGCTGTAAGCTGGAAGCTCAGACGGCTTGAAGATCAACTTCAATGCCAGCTATTAACGCGCATCGCCGGAAAAGCCGTTCCGACAGAAAAGGGCAGCGTTCTGCTGCAACATGCGGAAAAAATACTTACTGAACACGATCATGCCGTAGCCTATTTTTCGCCTTCGGCACTGCGTGGCAAGCTGCGAATCGGGGTCACTGAACACATCTCAATGACTGAAATATGCGGGGTGATTTCAACCTTCACTCACCACCATCCAGAGGTGGATATACAACTGGTGGTGGAGCAAAGTCATCTCCTGCGTCAGCATTTTTCTGAAGGAAGTCTGGAGATCATTTTACATCAGGATTTCACGGGCACGGCATCGACGGAAGATACGGTATTGTGGAGTGAAAATTTATACTGGTACGCAACGCCTGCCTGGCGACATGACTCGGATAAGAGCCTGAAGCTTATTACCTGGGGACCGGATTGCTATTATCGTAACCTGGCTGAGGAGAAACTTCGGCAGGCAAATATCCCATTTGCTGTGATGCTGGAGTGTCCTTCAGTAGCAGGTATGCTTGCGGCGATAACCACCGGGCTAGGTGTGGGAATACTCAATCAATACAGCCTTGATAAAGCGATTTGTAGCGTGTCTGAACTTGAGAAATTGATGCCTCTGCCTTCGGTTGATTGCCTGCTACGCCTGAACAAATACCGCGTTAACCCAGCAAGCGAAGCCTTCTGCGAGATGCTGACCCGGCTGATGCATAAAGATTGAAAGTGAAGTGGCTGCAATTAGTTGATGAAAAGAGGCGTTGTTAATAATGTCCGCTTCCGACCAGGCGGACTTATCCCCATCTTCAGCTAACAACCTGAAACTGAAGCCTGCACCGTTAAGGTTATTTTAGCGACAGGGAAGTATCATCTGATGTCATAAACTGGCACTAAGGCTGAACAAGGCTGTTCTGACGGTCAATGTTAAAGCCAAACACACAAAACCCCAGTAAATCTTTTGCCTCATCCTCCACCCGCGTAATCATAACCAAATCGGTGCTACCGCCGGGCAGCTTTACCTCAAATGGAGGGTAAGGAAGACCTTTTGTCCTGAAATCCTGCAACCAAAGCAGCTTCTCAGCTTGAGACGGTATCACTTCAAAAATATGGCGATGGGTAATGTCCTGCATTGGCCAGCCAACCCGCGCTGCAAAGGTATCACTTGCGTCAACAATCATCAGTTCAGGGCTGAGAAAGCAGATAGAGGTGTCAGGCGCAGCAAACATCGATGAAATCTGATGCGCGCGCTGCTCAAGAGACATTCGTGCCACACGACTATGAAATTTACGGCCAGAGCCAGCGGTGAGAAAATTATGTGTTTCTTCAGCCGGGATCGGCCTGCTGAATAAGTAGCCTTGTGCATAAGCGCAGCCGATACCCCGCAACATCTCAGCTTGTTCCTCTGTTTCAACACCCTCAGCAATGACGTCCATATCCAGGCTGCGGCCCAAACCGACTACGCTGGAGATAATTTTCCGGCTATCCTTTTTCTGAAGCATTGAACGAATAAAACTGCCATCAATCTTAATCGTGCTGGCGGGAAGCTGGATAAGCCAGGCAAGGCTTGAACAGCCGGTGCCAAAGTCATCCATAGCAATCATACAACCCATTTCAGACAATGCTTCGAGTTCTGCATGAGCCGTCTCTATATCATCGATCAATGCTGTCTCGGTGATTTCTATCCTGAGCCGCGAAAGGCTGAACTGATAACGTTCAGCCAGTTTTCTTAAAATTTCGGGAAGGTGCTTACCGTTCAGTTGTGAAGGAGAAACGTTTAAAGACAGAAACTGGTGTTCTGGCCAGGTGCTCGCTGTCATGAATCCCTGAGCGGCCAGACTTATCATCAGCTCATTGAGTAACCCATGATGTTCCATAGCCGGAATGAACTCAGCCGGAGATACGATAAGCCCTTCGGGCAAAATACGCCGTGCCAGCAATTCAAAACCTACTACGCGCTGATCCTCAAGTGAGACTATCGGCTGAAAAAAAGGTTTAAACTCGCCCGATTTAATTAGCTGCTGATAAGTTGCACGAGCATCAGCATCTTTCAATTTTTCATTCATTTAAATATCCTGAAACGTATTTCTGTAAGGCATTGATGACCTGAGCGGGAACGGAATAGAAAACCTTTTTAAAACCCTGTTTTGTTTGCGGCGGAAAATTAATCTTTTGCAAACGTCATTTTGCGGAGGCCTTAAATTGTCTATGGTTATTAAGTGCGAGATACATAGCTATGATGTCAGTGAGCGGGCAAGTTTCATGAACATAAAATGCCATATTTATTTAACTCACGGGTCTGCATGAGGCTGATGGTATCTGGTATGGTAAACCAGAAACAAAGTGAAACCAATCCCATAAAAATATCGCTTAAGTTAAATATTAAACCCTGTTAATGCATTTAATATGATCAGCAGCCAGGCTCTCTTATGCGTTGACGAATTATACTTATGGATATCAATAAGTCATGTCCGGACTTTTGTCTGAAGGCAGAGGTGGCAGCTCAAAGCTAAGCCACTCATTTAATACCTGCGATAGCCGGAAAATATAAACTCACAACCGTATGTCAAAACTCAGCATAACAATTCACTGTGAATCTTCATGGGGGATCGGAGCGTCGGGATTATAAGGCCTGAAATTTTTCAGATATCATAGACCAAAGATAATTTTGTGCCACATGATTTCAAAAAAATACATTTAGCACGCTGGTGGTGATGCTCATCCATCATCTCTGTTCCGGTAGCTATAGCTGGCGAGCTATCTATAGCATCTTGTTACAGTATTAATTCAAACCAGCGACCTTTAACTGAATATCCAGAAGGTTCTGCCGATAACCCTTTCAGGCATATTTTTATGCCTGTATATGCTCACCAGGAGAAATAATGCTGAATTTATTCCGGAAACAGTCCGCCAAAGAGCCGACAACGATGGATATCGCTGAGAAATTTATCGATGAAACGCTGGATGTGGATCACAGTGATACCACGCTGCTGAAATGTATTATGAACCTCAGCCAGAAAGGCTACTGGTATGTTGAGACGACCGATCTTAAAAGTGACGCGCCTGCATTTGTTTCACCTGAAGCACGCCAGCTTATGGGATTGCCTCTGCAGAAGGAGGTCGGGCTCTCTTCGCTGATCCAGATGATCCATGCGGATTTCCGGGAAGCGTTCAAAGGTTTGATAAGTCATACACTCAAACATAGCGGTGATGAAAAGCTGTTACGCTGCCTGATAAAAACTGGCGCAAATACCTTTCAGTGGTTTTGCATTCGTGCATCATACAGTCGTGAATTTACGCCGCCGCGCCTGGTTGCCGTTATAGAGAATACAGAAGAAGAAACGTCACAGTCCCGCAAGTTTGATATTGTCTCCACCCGTTTTGACCTGTCGCGCGAAATGCTTAATGACGGCCTCTGGGATCTGGATATTATTGGCGGAAATCCCCTGAATCCCGACAACGTATTCTGGTGGTCACCGCAGTTCAGGAAGCTGCTGGGTTTTGAAACCATTGAAGAGTTCCCTGATGTGATGGACAGTTGGGCATCACGCCTTCACCCGGATGACAAACAGAATGCGCTCGATGCTTTCGTCAACCACCTGATGGACTTCAGTGGTAAAACCGGTTTTGATATTGAATATCGTCTTAAACTGCGAAGTGGTGAGTACCGGTGGTTTCAGGCCCGCGGGCAGACTAAACGTGCACCTGATGGTACCCCTTTGCGTGCCGTCGGCGCGCTTATTGATATTCAGGGCCGTAAAGACCGTGGCCGACATGAGGAAAGCGAAGTCAGGCGAAACATTCAGACCGCCGAAACCGCAAAAGAAATTGCCGAACTCGTCTCTGAAAACGGGATTATTGCTGCGCAGATCAAACTCATTTCATTGAACGCCAGTATCGAAGCCGCGAGAGCAGGTGTACATGGCCGTGGGTTTTCTGTTATCGCCAGTGCTATCCGGGGATTAGCAGAAAGAACGGCAGATATCACCGGACACATTTCTCGTCTTCAGATGCGAATAAGTAATTCTGCTAGCGGCATAGAAAAATCGCCTGAACAATAAACATCACACATTGATGAACACTTACCACAGGTAAATACAGGGATGTTCTGGTGAAGAGATACGACGGCCTGTCTCTGATTTACTCTAACCAGAACATCAGTTCAGTTCGCAGTATCAACCTATGAAAATTCTCCCGGAGCGAGTACACATTTCCGTATGCAAACTGGCTCTGGGAGTTACTCACCACCTCAGAGCAGAGAGTATGGCCTTGTCATCTTTTATCAGCCTGGGCTTTAAGAAATCATGTGTCTGATAGAGGTTTGTTATGGGCGTTGAGTCAGGTTAAAGTCATTAGAGAATGTCAGCCTGCTGGTGGCTGAGGCTCTGTGTGTGTTTATGAAAATTTTCAATAAGGACTGAAAGCTTATCTGAGCTGGCTTTGTGCAGATCTGTCCCGCATCACGTTTGATAATCATCTCGCCTGAATATCACCTGCTGCTCTTCAGCCTTTATCATAAAACCATGATCAGCGTCTGGCACTTAGCCGCCAGAAGATCATCTGGCGGCATCAGTCACTTTAGAAACCAGGTGTGCGGGTTTGTTTACTGTCCATCATTTTAATACGGGCATTTGTCCACGATGGGTCATTCATCTCCAGGGATGTACCTGATAATTTCAGTACCGGCTGCTCAGGATCCGGGCCGCATGCCATGGTTGCCATCTTGCCGGGCGCTTTACACCAAACCATTGGTGTATAAGGTGCATTTGACTGGACACCATATTTTTCAACGGCGGCTTTGGCCATGGCATTTTTATTTTCAGTGGAGTATGGGAGCTCGTAAGAAATCTGAGACACAGCCAGCGCATGTTTCGGATCTGCAGGAACACGGCCTTCAAAATGTGCAACCAGTTTGACGCCGTTTTTTTCGTAAGCAATATACTGTGGCTGCTTATCTCCTGTTACCACATTTAGAGCCGGGTATTTATCAACGTCTAACGATGATGCTGGCACATGAAAGTGCTCAGTCATGGCTTTTACGGCTTCATCATAATCCATACCGGTTTTTACCCCGGCAACATCAAAGGTGATTACATCGACAGCCCGCAGGTTAGCAGCCTGTGCCTGGGATATAGCCATCATTGACATTAAAAACAGAGAAGCACGGCGCATAAACATATCAAATCCTTTTTTTGAAAAGTGAGTAGCCCGCAAGCTTTCTCATCTGTGGTTTACATCCGGAAGTGCATAACGATAGCAATATGGTGATGAATAACAATCATTTTTCTGCCAATGTCAGCTCCTGGCACTGAGGAGACAGCGTTGTGCACAAGGCAACGCTCACTCTACGTTCACCACCTCATCAACCGGCGCCCTAACGGCGGAAAAATCAATCTGTTAGCAGTCCGTTTTTACCGCAAATATCATTTTCCTGTCATTTATTGCCTTTACGCTGTCAGCTTTCCCTCATGGATTTTAATATTATGAAAATAAAAACGATTTCTTTGATTATAAGTTGTGCGCTCTCGTTTTCTGGTCTTGCGGCGCAACCTCATGCTGAGCACTATATCGTCAGTTTTCCGGAAGGTGCGCGCGTCAGCTACAGCGGCGCGTTCGCCAGTGCGTTTCCGGATGGTTTGCCGGTGGGAATCGGCTCCGGTTTGCTGTTTACCGGTAAGCAGGGGGATGCGCTCACCTTCGCGACCGTCACCGATCGTGGGCCGAATGCCGACTCACCCGATGTGGGCAAACATGAGTCAAAAATTTTCGTCACGCCAGACTTCGCTCCGCTGCTGATGAATATTCGGGTGCAGAACGGCAAAGCAGAAGCCACGGACGCCAGACCACTACATGACGACAAGGGCAATATTAACGGATTGCCGCTACAGGATGGTGTCATCGGCTCAACCAATGAAGTCGCGTTAAGCGACACACTGAAAGTGCTGAAGGGCGATAACCGTGGTCTGGATACGGAAGGCATTACGCCGGACGGGAAGGGCGGGTACTGGTTGTGCGACGAATATGGACCGTTTCTGATTAACGTTGATCAACGCGGAAAGATTCTGGCGATTCACGGGCCGCAGGCCATGGCAGGGGAAAAATCCATTGCGGGCGGACTGCCTAATATTATTAAGTGGCGTCAGCCTAATCGTGGTTTTGAAGGGCTTACCCGTATGCCGGACGGGCGCATCATCGCCGCGGTGCAGAGTACGCTGGATATCAACGGTAAAAGTAAAAAGCAGGCGCGCTTTACCCGGCTGGTGAGCTTCGATCCGGCGACCGGGAAAACCGCGATGTATGGATACCCTATCGACAGCGAGGCTTATAGTAAAAACAGCGACGCCAAAATTGGCGATATCGTGGCGCTCGATAATCAGCATATTCTCTTGATTGAACAAGGCAGCGATAAAAATGACGCGATGCGCAACCTTATCTATAAGGTGGATCTGAGTGCGGCTACCGATCTTGCCGCATTCGATAAGCCTGGTGATTATCCGGAGTCTGACGACGAGAAAGCGCTGGCGCAGCGAGGAATTAAGCTCGCAGCTAAAACGCTGGTGGTCGATTTACGTCAACTCGGCTGGCAGCAGGAGAAGGCCGAAGGACTGGCGCTGATCGACAGTAAAACGCTGGCGGTCGCCAATGACAATGACTTCGGCGTGAAAACGGTCATGCAAAATCCGGTGGAAGGTAAGAAGCGCAAGGATTATCGGCTGAACGAAAAGGGGGAACTTACTGTAGAGGGTAAGCCGGTTGCAACGACGATCGGCGTGAAGCCGCTGAAGAAACCGGAGTCGGACAGCGAGTTGTGGATCGTAACGCTGCCGGAACCGCTGAAATAAACGTTCCCCTTGCCTTGGGCTGTCTGCGCTTAGTGCCTGATTTTCTGTAAAAGAGCAGGATTCAGCCGGGATTTGCCAGCGAAAGATCGGTCTGCGCCGTTTTGTTATAGCGGCCGGCAGCAGACCGATATTCGTTTAAGCAGTTAAACAGCTTTCCACCGCGTTGCGGCATTAAGCGTCACTGGCGAACTTTAAACGTCAGCCTGGCGTTTTTTTTTATTTTCAATGCGATAACCGCTTCCTTCTGCATCCGAGCGCTTTCGATATCGGGCAACCCGGTCAACTACGGCTCAAGTCGCCAGGTTACAGGGCGTGATTATAACATTGTGTAATAATGTGTTATCTGCCTCTTCAACAGATACTCACCACCGTGTAAGTTCTGGGGTCTTATACGCTTGTTGTCCCCATAATCCGCTGAGGAGAAAGAGAGTGAAAGCAACCGCAATGGCCGCTACAAGTCTGTTAATGCTGATGAGCAGTGTTCACGCTGAAGGTCTGACGACGTCGGCAGATGGTAAAAACCTCACCGTCAGCTTCGGCCAGCCCACCATCAAACAGGTGCTGCACTACCGAAAAATGTATGACAAAAAGCCGTTTCCGGATGCTGAGATTTATTATTACGACAACGGTACCTATAAAATCATTTCTCAGGGCGAAAACCACTACGGTGTTTACGTTATGCAGGGCAAGTTTGATGATGAAACTTTCACGGTGCGTTTTATCTCTTTGCCTTCTGCTGACTGGGGCAATAAAACGGCTTTTCATCAGTTAACTTTTATCAGGGGTGACGAGCAGAATGTCTTTATTCAGAATGCCATTGTGGATACCGGTGAAGCCATTGCGCAGCAGAACGGCACCTATACTCAGGAAAAAAACACCGTAACCAACCCGGTCTCTACCAGCTGGAAAAACAAATAATTGTCGGGTGGCAGCGTGTCTGCCACTCTGATTTAAACCCGATGCCTGCCACGTTCCTCGCGCAGGATCATATTGAGTTTTGGCTGGCGGACACCTCCACACACTGATTTTTTACTCAGAAGATGCATAGCCGCAATTAAATGCCTTATATTTCATAGTCTGATGTACATTTGCCGCGCCCACGACAGCAGTGCGATCGCGCTGCAACATGCAGTACCGGTAATCTGACTGTGAAGGGTAACTCCTGCTTTTTTTGATACTGACAACACTCAATTTGTCAGGTCCTGAGGCGTAAATATGGACAGAGTTTCACTCCTGCTGAATGTGCAGGACGTCGCTTTTTCAGTCGGGGATCGTCAGCTACTGAAACCGGTCTCCATACAGTTATATCAGGGTGATTGCGTCTTGCTGACCGGCCCATCCGGAAGCGGAAAAAGTACCTTCCTCAAAATCCTTGCTTCGCTGATTACCCCCACCTCCGGGCAACTTTTCTTCAGGAACAGTGATATCACCACGCTGAGAGCAGAGGCCTATCGCCAGCAGGTCTCGTACTGTTTTCAGACGCCGCAACTGTTTGGTCAGACGGTATATGACAACCTGGCGCTGCCATGGCAGATTCGCCGTCAGAAACCTCAGCGGGACAAACTTGTTGCTGCGCTGGAAAGCGTAAATCTCTCTCCGGATATGCTGAATAAACCTGTTGAACAACTTTCAGGCGGAGAAAAACAGCGTGTCGGACTACTGCGCAATCTGCAGTTTATGCCTGAGGTGCTGTTGCTGGATGAAGTCACCAGCGCCCTTGATGAAGAGAACAGACTATCAGTACTTTCACTGATTAACCGGATCGCAGCTGAAGAAAAGGTAGCCGTGGTGCGGATTAGCCATGACGTTAACGATATCCAGCAGGCTGAGCAGGTGCTTCGGCTTGAGCCGCCAGAAAAGGAGAATAAGCGTGAATCAGCATAATATCAGTGACACCTCGCTGTTACTGTCACTGACGCTGGTGGCTATAGCGCTGCTTATCAGCCAGAAAGAAAAGCTCGGCATGAGCAAAGATATTCTCTGGAGTGTATCCCGGGCGATAATTCAGCTGGTCATTGTCGGCTTTGTATTAAAGTCGATCTTCGATGTTAATAACAGCTGGCTGACGGTACTGATGGTGCTGTTTATCTGCGTTAATGCCGCGATCAACGCCCGTAAACGCGGACGAAATATTGATAACGCCTTTACGATATCGTTTATCGCTATTTTTAGTGGCACCGTTATCACGCTAACGATTCTGGTGCTGAGCGGGGCGATAGCGTTTATTCCGATGCAGGTCATCCCCATCACGGGCATGATCGCCGGTAATGCCATGGTCGCAGTAGGGCTCTGTTACAGCAACCTGAACCAGCGCTTCAGCGACAACCAGCAGAAAATTATGGAGATGCTGAGCCTTGGCGCATCGGTGAAGCTGGCATCGGGCCGCATCATTGCCGACAGCATTCGTACAGCTATGATGCCGACGGTGGACGCTGCCAAAACCGTCGGACTGGTCAGCCTGCCAGGGATGATGTCCGGACTGATTTTCGCCGGAATAGATCCGCTCAAGGCGATTAAGTATCAGATTATGGTCACGTTTATGCTGATAGGGACTGCCAGTCTGTCAACGATCATTGCTGTCTATTTATCCTATCGTCGTTTTTATAATGCCAGGGCGCAGCTAAAAATATCGGATAGATCGCTGGATTAGTGAAACTGATTGGCGGATCTGAACGTTATTGCTTGTGAGGAAAGTAAGTCTGCTATCACACGGCGCTCTGTTGCTTGCGAGCGCTTAACTGACAGCTGAGTGCTCAGGGGATGCTGCAAAAAACTCCCCGCTGATCTGAAATATCCCTGCAGGGTTCGTGCTTTGATTGTTCATCTGAATGCCTGATACACAACTGGCTTTGGTGTTTAATTCTGCCTGTTCTGATAAAGGTCCCAGCGGTTGCCATAAAGATCTTCAAATACCACCACGGTTCCGTACTCCTCTTCACGAGGCTCCTGGGAGAATGTGACGCCTTTCGATTTCATGGCTTTATAGTCTCGCCAGAAGTCATCCGTCTGCAGAAAAAGGAATACTCTTCCGCCGCACTGATTGCCGATAAAACCTTCCTGTCTGTCATCTGAAGCGCGAGCCAGAAGAAGATTGCAGTCGCTTTCAGGGTCAGGTGTAACTACAACCCAGCGTTTACCTGGCTGCGGTGTATCCTCAACAAGGGTAAAACCCAGCTTTTCGGTGTAATACTCAATTGCCCGATCATAGTCATCAACCACGATGGCCACATATCCCATACATCGCTTCTGCGTTCTCATTTCTGCTCCGTCATGTTTCAGGCCTGGTTGCCTTGAAACATTGTTTTAACACAAACGAGTATCCCTGGTTTAAGTGAATTGATTCAGTCATCACAGTATTCAGCCGTTGCAATAAAGATACATCAGCTGACATCAGCCTATAATTTTTATAAATTCATGGCGCGGGTATAAAAAAAAGTTTGAGGGATTTACTCATACACACTCGATATTCTGCAATCCGTTCCGGTGCTAGGCTAAATCTCTTTTACCGTGACGTTCTTTATTGCGCTGTTTCCTGGACAGGTACTGGGCGTAGAGCTGGCGGCGATCTTCGCATTGTTCACCAGCCTGGCATGGAACATGACCTTTAGCTTCTATCAATCGTTACGCACCGTATCTGCGGATTTGGTGGAGGTTTCCCGCAGTTTCCATCTGACAGCATGGCAATGTTTCTGGAAACTGGACGTGCCTTTTGCCGTTCCGGGGCTGATCTGGAACATGATGATGTCAATGTCTGGTGGCTGGTTCTTTTTCGTGGCCTCCGAAGCGATCACCGTGGGCAATAACGCTATACGCTGCCCGGCGTAGGCGGCTATCTGGCTCAGGCTATCCTGCATAAAGATATTCACGCCATAGGCTGGGTGTTGCTCACGATGGTGATTGTGATTCTGGCATAATTTTTTCTACAATGATCAGACTGAAATCTTCAGCCTGGAAGATGTCGAGTTCTGAATTTTAACAAAAGAATGACGGCTGTTGTATAAAGAAATCATGCTGTTTATGTGTGGGCCTGAAGGTACTCAGGCCCCGAGCTGCGTAATGACGTTTACTCTTTGATTTTAGCGTTAACAATGCTCATGCCTGCCGCATTGCTTCGTTTAGTCACGCGAACCGTTCCGCCGGCAAAATAATTGCCCACGGGTTCACAGACCTTTATCCGTCTTTGCAGGTCCGGATCGTTAACCTCAACACCCGAACAGTCGTGACGCCCGCCGCCCGAAAACTCGCTATAAGCGGTATACTTGCTGAGGGTGCCCGGAAGAAGCCAGATAACCGTGGTCAGCAGCATATAGCTAAAAAAGGCCATCAGCAGAACGGACCCTGCGAAAAGTTTGATGTTATTCATTATGCCGTTGACAGCCTCACCTTTACCCCATTTTTTAATAATAAAAAAAAGAGCCAGTCCCAGCGGCAGGACGGCACACCATAATGCGTCGAGCACAGGTTGAGTCAGAAAGGTATTACGGTCAATTTCATTGCGCCACACAAAAAAAGTAAATAAGCAGCCAAGCACTCCGGTAATTAACAGCGCGAAACGGCGGGTTGAATAGGTATTCATTGGCAGCTCTCTCCCTGAGTCTTAAGTATTTGGCGCTGATAAGCGGCAGTTCCCTGAACCGGTTAGTTCTCATGGTAAACCAAACGTCAGGCGAAATTATCGTATGTTCGAAGGTTATCACGTCGGTCTTTCTTAAGACAAAAAGCATGAGCTTTATGATGGTCAAAATGGGCGATTGTTTGTATGCCCGACGCTCTGTTTATGGTCAACTAGCCGGTAAGTAATTTATTAATATTCCATCTTACACCCCCAGAGAACGAATCGTTGTTCCTGCATTGTCATGTTATGGTTAAAACTCTTCAACAACATGAGGATAGCAACATGATTGTCAGAACATGGCACGGATGCGTACCGGTCAGGCACGCCGAAGGTTTTGCAACTCACTTGCAGAAGACTGGTGTTGAACATTCAGAAGCGACGCCAGGGAATCTGGGAGCCTATGTACGCAGAGAAACGCAGGGTGAGTGGGAACATTTCTTCCTTGCGACGTACTGGGAAGATTTAGAAGCCATCAAAGCCTTTGCAGGCGAACAGTATCAAATTGCTGTTACCTATCCGGACGATGAAGAATATGAGTTGCTATCAGATCCCTACGTTTTTCAGCATCAGGTCCAGACTGTAATCCCATTATAAGTATTTGCCTGCCGCCGCCAGAAGGCGGCCAATGACTCACCTGAACCTGTCCGCTGACTCAGCATAAAATTTTACCAGGCAAAAAGCATGACTTATAACGCAAGGTTTAGATAAAGCCTTTTAATTGTAGATTGATCGATCTACAATCAATCGTCAGCACAGGAGAACCTTATGAAAGCATCAGCAGGCAGACCCAGAGAATTCGATCCAGAGGCGTTCCTCAACACCGCACTCGAATGCTTCTGGCAGAAGGGATATCAGGCAACATCTATGGCTGATCTTATGAAAGCATCGGGTCTGGCAAGTGCCAGCATCTATAAACTTTATCCCGATAAGCGCGCTATCTACCTGGCTGCTTTGCAGCGATACATGGATGAAGGCATTTCAAGGACAGTGAAACGAAATGCAGAATTGTCGCCAGAAGCTGCATTGCGAGAAACGCTCGAATTTGTGGCTCAGTTATCATCTGCTCCTGCCGGAGAGAAAGGGTGCTTTACTATTGCGGCAGCCAGCGAGCTTTTACCCGGAGACGAAGAGGTTAAAGGCAAAGTTTCCTTTAAATTTAACCGTTTAATTAACGAGTTAGAGAATATCTTAAAAAGAGGCCAGGATCAGCGGGTATTTCGCCAGGATGAAGATGCGCGAGTCATGGCTCAAAGCATTTTCATGATGATGGAAGGTATGCGGATATATGGAAAAATCCAGCCAGAGATTGGAGATCTGAGAAAAAGTAATGACTTCATTGTCAGAACGATACTTACAGATACTCATGACGTAACCGGCAATAGTGCGGTTAAGGCATCCGCATGATTGAAGTGGGCACCATTGTTCGGCGAAAAAAAAGAAGAAGAATAATGGTGGTAATTGAATATTCAGATGGCATGGCATTGTGCGGCTGGGTCGATAAAGGACGTTTTTTCAAAAGACGTTTTCCACTGTCTGAATTAAAAATAGGCGTGCCTTATTCAAATTTCTGGTCACTCACCTAAATCATTGCACCTTTAAAGACATCTGGTTCAAATAAATATAATTAGCATAACCGGCTGCCCTTAATTCGCCGTGCTTTTGTGAGTCAACAGACTCAGGATGCTCATCACTCAGCGATCACCGGACATCATCAATGCCCGGTAATCGGCTGATTTACATCGGTGCTACAACCTCAGCTTATTTCTGAGACTGTTGATTTTGCTCAGCCTCTTTCTGTTTTTTCTTCGCCATATGATGACCAACTGCGCAGCCCGCTGCGGCACCGGCCACACCATGATGAGCAACATGACCTGCGACGCCGCCTACTGCGGCTCCCTTAAGACAGCCCTGGGCATTAGCCTGTAAATTCACCGACAAAAACAGTCCGGTAGCAATAACGATAACTGATAATTTTTTCATCACTTAATATCCTGATAGTTAGTTATAGTTGCAGGTTGAACCCGACAGAGCATAGCCGCACTCTGGGGTGTTTCGCTGGCCGGGATACAGGAATCACGACATTAGTTACCTGTCGTTACGCTTTCCAGAGGGAATGTAAGTATTTAATGCCATACCCGTGAGCCAGATACTTTCCGGCTCGTTAAGCGGCAGCCAGAGATTAGCACTGAGAAGATAAATCGGGGGGAGTGTAAACAGGAGGTTTTTCGACGAAGACGAAAAAACAGCGCTTCCATCGGGAAGCGCTGCTGCAGATCAGAAGGACATTGTCAGCCCGGCATAATATGCGCGTCCCGGTTCGTTATAGGTTGATGCACCATCAGCTTCGCGATATAGCTGCTTATCCAGCAGGTTATTAATCCCGGCATTGGCACGCAGATTTTTGGTGATGTCATAATTAAAATTGACCCCAAATACTGAATAAGCGCCGACTTCGCGATTCGACATAGAATTGTTTTCTGTGCGGGATTCCGCATACTGGCGTGGTTTCTGACGACCATACATTGTCCAGTTCAGATTAGTGGAGAAATCCTGCGTCACCTGCCAGTCCAGCATTGTATTGATGGTGTATTCAGGAATAATCGACAGCGGATTGCCGGTCTTTTTATCCTTCGACTCGATCATATAAGTTGCGTTAGTCCGCCACTCCAGCTCGTCACTGACCAGCGGGATAGTGAAATTGCCTTCCAGACCTTCCACTACCGCTTTGCCGCCGTTACTCCATTGCAGGATATTGTTGCCATTTGAGGCGTAACCCAATACTTCCGTCCCTGAGACGATTTTGTTTTTATAGTCATTGCGGAACCAGGTGATACCCGCAACATAGCCATCCTGGCTGAACTCGATACCCAGCTCTTTATTTACGCTGACTTCAGGATCGAGATTTTCATTACCCAGCAGATAACAACTGCCACGGGTAACGTTGATTGGACAGCCATTTCCCCGCGTCGCCAGCAAATAGCCTTCGCTGGACTGATAAAGGTTAGGGGCTTTAAACGCACGGGCGATACCCGCTTTCAGGGTAAAACTTTCTCCCAGAGCCTGAGAAATATTGAGCGACGGACTCCAGTTCGCACCAAAGGTGTCGTGATAATCAAAACGCAGACCGGGGATCACTTCAGTGCTATCGGTCGCAGCAATATTATCTTCAAAATAGAGTGAGCTCAGCGTTGCGCTGTTTTTACTGTTGCGGCTGCCCGCATCACCACTGACACCGTCGATGGATACGCCAGGCGCACTGGTGCCGTTCATTGAATTTGGATCGTTCAGCTCATCACGGTTCCACTCGGCTCCCAGCGTAACGGTCTGTTCACGCAGCAGTTCCAGCGGGAAGCTGACTTCGCCTCCTGCCCGGTAACTTTCAAAGCGACTGGTTGAGAACGTGTTGCTGTTGATCCGGCCTTCGCCCGCACCCGCCGTGCCTTCATTCAGGCGGGTGTTATTGGTTTTTTCATAGTTAAAGGTGAGCTTAGATTGTCCCCAGTCCCAGATGCCATTATGCGCAAGGCCCCAGGTCTGACGATACAGACGGTTGGTTTCTGAACCATCGAGAGATTCGATCAAGGCATTACCGGCACCGTTGCTGTACTGGGTATCACCGGTATAAATGTTGCCCTGACGGCTGTATCCGTAGCTGAAATCCAGCACCTGTAATGGCGTGATCTTCCACGACAGCACGCTATTGATGTCTTTGTTGCGGACGCCTTCACGACCGGCGGCGCCGGAGCCATTGTGCGACTGGTTAATGTCGAAAGCATCGCTGTCGGTTTTGTTGATGTTGCCATAGAGCCGCATGGTCAGGGCATCGCCCGCCAGCGGACCACTCAGGTTAAAGTTAGCGCGGCGGGTTGCGCCTTCTTTATCATCTTCCGGCTGGTTAGTGTAGAGCGACAGCGATCCGCTCCAGTCATTGGTCGGGCGTTTGGTAATGATATTAACTACGCCACCGGCCGCGCCGGAACCGTAACGCGCTGCCGCCGGTCCACGAATCACTTCAAT
The DNA here is from genome assembly GCF_902706165.1 of Pantoea sp. 18059. Lineage (NCBI taxonomy): Bacteria > Pseudomonadati > Pseudomonadota > Gammaproteobacteria > Enterobacterales > Erwiniaceae > Pantoea > Pantoea sp. 18059. The sequence continues at coordinate 232,877 of NZ_CACSJS010000003.1, read as the reverse complement.
CCGTTCAACCATCTCTGGTGGTACCCAGTTTGAGTCACCGCGGGAATCGCGCTCGCCGCGCCAGCTATAACGCACCGAATTGCGCGAGGTGGTCGGCACACCATCGATCAGAATCAGCGTATTTTCCGGCCCCATGCCGCGAATATCGATCTGACGATTGTTGCCGCGTACGCCGTTGGCGCTGTTGCCGGTAAGGTTAACGCCTGGCATTTTACGGATAATGTCGGAAAGGTCGTTGACCGGCGGGTTTTTCTCAATGTCCTGCGAGGTGATCACCGAAACGCCAGGCTGCTGTTTCAGCTCCTGTTCAGCGGTGACCAGCATCGTCTCATCATCAGCCAGCTTTTCTGTCTCTTCCTGATTAGCGCCGTTAGCAGAGGTACTCAATAAACCGGCCAGCAGTAGCGCAACAGGGCGCTTATGGACACGCATGGTTACATTCACTTAGAAAATCTCCCTGAAGTATTAAGGCATGTAATCAAATGCGTATGATAATGATAATAGTTATCATTGTATATCGCGGTAAGCCACCTTTACATTCCATAACAATGGGCTATTTATTCGCCATAACCGTGACCAGAAGGGAGAAGTGACGTTAGTTTTACTTGTTGGTCATCACCCGAAAACTTCCTCAGATTTCATCAGAACGCGTCTTAATGACTCCAGACTTATTAGGTCTGGAGTCATAGATAAACAATGGATAGAATGGCCCGCTCTGCAGTGACAAACAGGTATAAATGTGACCCCAGATCTGACACAGATCCCTGCGCGTTCAGCCCACGTAGGCCGCCATGTACTGATCTGGCTGGAGCAGGTTAAAAAGGCTTCACTCAGCGAGCTGGATAATTTTGGCGATGAAGGCTCGGTAGAGCAGGTGATGAAGGTCTGGGTAAAACTCTCGCTGCTGATCAGTCGGCGGCGTCCTGAGATCGCCATCTCCTCATTGCTGAAACATGTCCTGCCGAACATCGGTTCGCAGCCACTCAAAACGCTGAACCGCTTACGCCTTAACCGGCTCTATAACATTCTGATCGCCGACGGTAAAAAAGAGGAGGCGCGGCGGGTGTTCGCGCTGACCAAACAATTTCTCGCCTGGGCAGAGATGCAGGGCTATCTCGATCATTCACCCATCGCTTCAATGAAAAAGCGTGATGTCGCGGGTCGCGCTACGCCGCCGCGCAGTCGGCAACTTACCGATGCAGAAATCTGGGTGTTCTGGCACGGGCTGGATAACTGGGCACTCTCGGAACAGGCGCGCTGGGCGCTGCGTTTATGCCTGGTCAGCGCCCGGCGGCCGGATGAAATTGTGCAGGCGCAGAAAGCGGAGTTCGATCTGCAATTAGGATTGTGGATGCAGGGTACGCGCAATAAGTCGCAGCGGGAGCATGTGCTGCCCATTTCAGGGCTGATGCGTCAGTGCATCGAAGCGTTGCTGCGCGCCGCCGATCCGGCCTCACCCTGGCTGGTGCCCGCGCCACGCGATCCGCAACAGCCGCTGTCAAAAGGCGCGCTGAATCAGGCACTTCGCCGGATGATCCGCGCTCCCCGTGGGCTGGGACTGGAGGCGTTTACCCCGCGCGATCTGCGCAGGACTGCGCGTTCAAAACTCTCAGCGCTCGACACGCCTAATGACGTCGCCCGAAAAATCATGAACCATGCGCTTGAAGGCATCGATCGGGTCTATGACACCCATGACTATCTGAGCCAGATGCGCAGCGCCATGAATATCTTTTCGGACGCGGTAGAGCAGATTATTGAATGCGAAAGCTTCCATCTCCTGCGTCATCGCTATGATGGCGAAACCCTCACGCTGGACGATCTCTCGCTCATGGCGATGTCACGCTAACGCTTATATCGGCAACTGTCAGAAGTGGTAGCGCAGCCAGGCAAAATAGACGTTACCGTTGTTATGGGTGCCGGGAATATAGGTCATCTGGAAATCGAGATCGCCATAGCCGACAGAGGCCAGCGGCAGTATCGCTGGCACCGGAATATAATCCCAGTTGTGCCGTGCGGTAAAGCCCGCCGTGTAACCCGCACCCCAGTGAAAATTCTGGTCGGCCAGCGGACGCCAGGTTGCCACCCAGCCATAGCCACCAAAGGGTTCCCATTTATTAAAGGAGTCCTTAAACGCCATTAAGTAGATGCCGTTCCAGTTCCCTTTTTCATCGTAGCGGGAGATACCTCCGCCCGCGCCCCAGGGTCTTTCATTATATTTATTGATATGTTCACGATCGTAAGTGGCACGGTTGTGCCAGGTAATCGCGGGCAGATAAAAGTCGTAACCTTCAGGCTGCTGCCAGGTTGTGGCGACTTTATCACTGAAATTATCCCAGCCCGCACTCACGCTCTCCACAAGTGTGGCGGAGTGGGCTGAAAAAACACTGAAAACGGTGGTCGTTATCAGCGCTTTAAGCATTGAAATTTTGCGCACGTACGAATTCCTGCAATATCTGGTGTTAAATAAGGTGATAAAAGATTTAAGGCAGATATTGTGGCATCAGGAGTGACAACTACAGTTCAATGAACGGCCATTACAGGATTTTATCTTTAACAAATAATGATGCAGCAGCCCTGTTGCTCTGACAAGTCAGCAGGCGTGCTGACCCTATAAACGCCTCCCTGTCTTTATCATCTTCCAGCCGTCTTTCACACGCAGACAATTCCCTGAAAAAATTCGTATTGTTTGCTAACAAAATCTTGCAATGATAATCGCAATGCGTATATTTCTCATTTGTTTTAGAAGTTTATCACACCCGCGCGCAGGCGCTCAGGGAAAGGTTTCTGGTTCCTCAAACCATAAGCAGGGCAGCGATGTCCGCAGGAAGCATGGTCGTGACAGTGGCAGCATAAAAACATAAAGATAATTGAGGAATTAATGAACGCTTTCGATCTTCAACACCCCAGGGCAACGGACACTTCTGCTCTGCAACGTCCATTCCGCTTCTCCTTGCTGGCTGTCATCGTCGCCTCGTCGCTGGCGCATAACGCTGCTCATGCCGCAGAGACCGGCGCACCCGCTGCCAGCGATAACCAGACTATGACGGTCAGCGCGTCAGCCGATGATGCCGTAGCCGCTTCGCCCGCCACTGATTACAGCGTACCGGTTACCCGTGCGGGCACTAAAATGCTGGGCACCGTACGTGATGTCCCGCAGTCAGTCAGCATCGTCAGTAAGCAGCGTATGGCCGATCAGCAACTCCAGTCACTGAATGATGTGCTCGCAAATACCACCGGTATTCGCGGTATCAGTGGTGATATGGATCGCACCAACTACTATGCGCGCGGCTTTATGATCGACAACTACATGGTCGATGGTATCCCTACTGCCTTTGCCGCTCGCTGGAACCTGGGTGATGCGCAGACCGATATGGCGCTCTATGAGCGCGTTGAAGTGGTGCGCGGAGCGACCGGTCTGTTAACCGGACCGGGCAATCCATCAGCTGCCATCAATATGGTGCGCAAACACGCCGACAGCAAAGAGTTCGGCGGCACCGTCTCCGCCAGTTACGGCAGCTGGAATAAGCAGCGTTATGTGGCCGATCTCTCGGCTCCGCTCAGTGACTCAGGCAATGTTCGTGGCCGGCTGATCGCGGGATGGCAGGATAACAACAGCTTCATAGAGCGCTATGGCGCCAAAAAAGAGTTCATCTATGGCGTGGTTGACGCTGACCTGACCGACTCTGCCACGCTTTCGGTCGGCTATGAATTCAGCCAGGTCAATACGGATTCCACCATGTGGGGTGGCGCGCCGCGCTGGTACACAGACGGCACGCAGATACATACCCGACGCGGCTACAACACCGCACCTGACTGGGCCTACAACGATAAAGAGAACCGTAAAGTCTTTGTGAACCTGAAACAGGACTTCGATAACGGCTGGAACATCACGCTGAACGGCGCGCACAACGAGATGCGCCTCGACAGTAAGCAGATCTATCTTGATGGCTATTTCGATCGTAACACCGGGGCGGGCGTCTCTTCGTATGCCAACTATCCGGTGGTAGGCGGGACCGGTTACAACACCGGTAAACGCAAAGTGGATGCCGTTGATGCCTTCGCCAGCGGTCCTTATGAATTGCTGGGTCGTCAGCATGAGCTGATGGTCGGCGTCAATTACACCCGCCAGGATAACAAGTACTTCAGTACCTTTGAGAATATCTCATCAGAGTCGCTGGGCAACTATAACGAGTTTAACGGTCAGTATCCGGAATCGGCCTGGACGCCGCGTCTGCCTGCCAGCGATACCCAACTGGTTCGCCAGAAATCGACTTATATGGCGACCCGTCTGTCGCTCGCCGATCCGCTGCACTTGATTATCGGTGCCCGTTACACCAACTGGAACCGTGAAACGCCTGGTGGTGAAATGGAAGAAAATAACACCACCCCTTACGGCGGATTGATTTATGACTTCGCTGAAAACTGGTCGGCTTACGCCAGCTATACCTCGGTGTTCCAGCCACAGGACTATCGCGATGCCAGCGGCGCTTTCCTGTCGCCCGTTATCGGCAAAAACTACGAGGCAGGCCTGAAATCTGACTGGATGGATAGTCGCTTCACCACCTCGATTTCGGTGTTCCGCACCGAGCTGGATAATGTCGGTGAAGCAACCACTCAGACGGTTCAGGGGTCAGGTGATGTCGCGTACATTGGCCGTAAAGGCGTGGTGAGTCGTGGCGTGGAGTTTGAAGTCAACGGCGCATTGACCGACAACTGGCAGATGACCCTGGGCGGCACGCGCTACATTGCGGAAAACCGCGATGGCAGCACCTTTAACCCGCAACTGCCGCAGACCAGCTTTAACCTGTTCAGCAGTTATCGCCTGCCGACATTGCAGCAGCTGACGCTGGGTGGCGGTGTGAACTGGCAGACACATATCTGGAATGATGTCGGTGGCCCGGAAGGCAATGGCACCTGGCGTGCCCGTCAGGGCAGCTATGCGCTGGTTGATCTCTTCGCCCGTTATCAGGTGAACAAAAATCTGTCGCTGCAGGGCAACCTCAATAACCTCTTCGACAAAGAGTATGACACTAACGTGGCCAGCTCCGTAGTCTACGGCGAACCGCGTAATTTCTCAGTGACCGCCAGCTACACTTTCTGATTTGTGTCGTTGTAAAGCCTGTGAAAAACGCCTCAGTAGAGGCGTTTTTTTATTTCAAATCAGAGTGCAATTATTTATATCACCTCAGTTGGCGAAACTTGTGGTGAATAAGTCTTCATTGCATAGGCAGTGTTGTTAGCAGACATCAGATCACAATATTGCTCTTACATTTAGGTTATTACCAGAGATAACCGGTCATCCAAACCACGTGCCGATTATGCCTTAATCACCGTTTTACATTAGTTTTTGCCGTATTTTCTCTACTGAGTACGCAAATTTAACATGTTTCCATCTTGTCAACATGGCTGGATTGTGACAGGATGGTTTCCATAATGGAAACAGTCAGGAGCCAATGGAATGCATGTTATTTCACGTGTGCCGTTTGATGAGGCGGCCAGAAAATATCCTAATGCAGCGGCCGCACTTAATCTGCTTTATCGCCATCTCAGGCAAGGCGATTTCAGTGGTCCTGACGATCTTAAAGCGCTTTATGCAAGCCTTGATCGTATGAAATATCGTGCTAAATGGTGGGTCATCGACGTGAGTGGCAACCAGTTGCGCGTGATGTTCTTCGCGGATTTTGAGCGAAGTAAAATCTTTATTAAGCATATCTGCACGCACGCTGAGTACGACAAGCTTGTTAAAAAATATCGGGAGGTTACCGGATGAATACTGAAGCTATCAGGCTGTCAAATGAGCTCGCTGAAGCGGTACCGCTGCTGGCTGGCAGCAGCCAGCGCGAGGATTATGAAGAAGCACTGAAACTGGTCGAATATCTGATTGAACATGAGCCGGATAATCCGCTGGTTGACCTGCTTTGCGCGCGCATTGCTGACTATGAAGATAAAGATCCGGAGCTGGCCGAATTTAATGCACGTCAAAATGAAATCAGCACAGGCCCCGGCATTCTGCGCGTGCTTATTGAGCAACACAATCTTAGCCTGAGCGACTTCGAAAATGAGATCGGTAAAAAATCGCTGGTTAGCCGAATCCTCAGCGGCGAACGTCAGTTGACTGTGTCGCATATCCGGGCATTATGCGCCCGGTTTGGCCTGTCGCCATCTCTGTTTTTCTGATTTAAGCGTGCTGCGATGGACTATTAAGATTCGATAAGTCTTTATATTTTATCGGTCCGTGCTCTGAAGAAACGCCTCACTTGAGGCGTTTTTCATCACCTCCTGAATCTGCACTCAGGTAAAACGCAGTGCCAGGTTAAAACCTTCTGCCGACTCCACCACAATCGCCTCGGGCTGCTCCTGAAAGGCAATTTCACCCTTCACCAGCGCGCGTTTCACAAGGTCGAGATCTTCCGTCTCAAAACCCAGCGCGACCATCCGGGCTCTGCCATCATAGTCTTCCGGCAGCGGGCCAAATCGCTGCTGCGCATAGTCTGCCGAAGCAAAGCGTACCGTGGCGGCACCCGCGCGCAGGACAAAGGCGCCTTCGGGACAGGCGAGCACCTTAGCAGCCCCAAACAGGCGGCTATAGACCAGGGCTGAAAGCGCCGGATCCTGCGCGACAATCACAAACTCACTGATATTACGCACGCCGTTGGGGTGACGCTGCCATGTCGGCTGCCATACCGCTTCGGGCGTCAGATGCTGGCAAAAAAAGCTGCGGCCATTGGGTACCAGCGAAGTGCGAATCCGTACGGTCCTAAAGTGCGCTTCACTTACCGAACCGTCGGGCAGGGTAACCGGACGATGAAAAGCCGCTGGCGGATCGCCATCCAGATCCTGCCGTTGCAGATGCTGAAACTCACTCTCTGCATCGCTGCTTTTCCACACCAGACCGCTCAATCCCAGCGGCGACTGCCAGAGATCGGCGCGCTGGCTCCCTTTGCCCGTCTCATAGCCCAGCAGTTCCAGGTAGTTCTCACCAAAAATAGCCAGGTGATTACTCGATCCCAGCGAGTGATGACCCCGTTCAGTGAGCTGAAAGCCGAGCCTTCGGAAGCGCGCGCTGGCGCTGTCGAGCTGGTCGGCCACGTTAATCACAGCATGATCAAGAATCGGTTGTGGAACCTGAACTGACATAGCAGCACTCCTTTTTTTCGTCATTGCGCCGCCACAATCTGCAACGCGCGCGGCACCAGCTGCGTGAAGTAGTCCACCGCCGGGCCAATCAACGCTTCATCAGGATCGAAGGCGGCGTGATGCAGACCAAATTCGCTGGCACTGCCGATGCTGACAAATGCCCCCGGCACCTGCTGCAGATAGAAGGCAAAATCTTCTCCGCCCATCTGCGGCGACTCAGCGTGCTCCGCGAGATAGCCACTCTGTTGGGCAACGTCCAGAGCAACATCCACCCAGCCTGGCGTGTTAATCAGGGCCGGCGGTCCTTCAGTCCACTCCAGTTCGGCGGTCGCACCAAACCCGGCGGCAATACCCTGAATCAGGGATCGCATTCGGTGCGGGATCTGCGCCCGAATTTCGCCGTTGTGGGTGCGCACGGTGCCCTCCAGCTCAACGCTTTGTGGCAGCACGTTCCAGGTATTTCCGGCGGTAAAGCGCGTCACGCTCAGCACCACCGTTTCCAGCGAGCTGAATACCCGGCTCGGCAGGGTCTGCAGAGCCGTTACGATATGGCTGGCAATCACAATCGAATCGATGCCCTCCTGCGGTCGTGCGGCATGGGCGCCTTTGCCCTCAATGCGGATAACAAAGCGGTCTACGTTGGCATAAAACGCACCCGCCCGACTACGCAGCGTGCCCAGCGGCAGGTCGGGCGCGTTGTGCAGGCCGAATATCGCCTGAACGCCTTCCAGCGCACCGGCATCAATCAGTTGACGTGCGCCATTAAAGGTCTCTTCAGCGGGCTGAAACAGAATCCGTACCCGGCCTTGCAGCGTGTCTTCCTGCTGTTTCAGCTGCAACGCCACGCCGAGCATCACGGCGCTGTGAACGTCGTGACCACAGGCGTGCATAACGCCCGGCTGCTGTGATCGCCACGGGCGTTCGGTGGTTTCTTCAATCGGTAACGCATCGATATCCGCGCGCAGGGCGATCAGGGGTTCGCCATGACCGATTTCTGCCACGACGCCGGTTTTCAGCCCCAGCGGCAACAGCCGGATCCCGGCCTGCTCCAGCCAGCGGGTAATACGTTCCGTGGTGGCAAATTCATGATTCGAAAGTTCCGGATGCTGATGCAGTTCGCGACGCCACTGCACCAGTTGGTCGGTTAAAGGCAAAGTCATGATTATCCCTGTTGTTCCGGCAGAAAAGGTTCGCCCAGCGTCAGCATCAGGCGATTAGCCCAGGCAAAAAAGGCGGTTGATTGAATCAGATCGAGCAGGGCGAGCGTATCCAGACCCTGTTCACGCAGTGCAGAGAGCTGCGACTGTGTCGGCTGGGCAGGTGTCAGCGACAGTGCTGCTGAGAATGCGATGATCGCCTGCCAGCGCGCGGTGTGTCCGTGAGATAACACCGCGCCGGGTGCGACATTCAGCAGCTTCTGTACCGCTTCATCCTGCTTTGAGAGCTGGCTGGCTTTACGCGCATGGACTGAGGCGCAGTAAATGCAGCCGTTGACCTTACTCACCACGGTGGCAGCCAGTTCGCGCTCGGCACGTGGCAGCCCTCCTGCGGTATAAAAAATGCCTTTATCGGTCAGGGTGCGCTGCTCCAGCAACGGCAGATTGCGCGCCAGCAGGCGAAAATAGTCGGAGTGGGTGTGACCGAATTTTGCCAGTGTCGCCTGCTCTTCCTCGCTGAATTCCGACAGCGGTTTTGCCGGCAGCCAGGGCTCCCAGCCGAGTTCCTGTTGCGTAAACGCGGTCAGGGCAGTTTTGCCGCTGGCGGTATGTAAGGCCTCGTGCCAGTGACCGGCGACTACCGGGGCAACCTCACCCGACGCCTCATCGCCCTGTAAGCTGCGCAGACCCGCCAGCAACCGGCTCTGAAAACTGACAAACGCCACCAGCTGTGCCAGTGTGACAATGCCGCGCAGGCTCCAGCCCGCCTGTTTCAAAGTCTCCAGATGCGCGGGAGCAGCAGTAACCGGCTCAAAGGTCAGGCGATGGGCAAAAGCCTGTGCCGCGTTGATCCGATCACTCCCGGCCAGACTCTCCTGTGGCTGGTAGTGCGCCTGCAGGCCGGGTTGTGCATGCCAGCCGGCAACCTGAGCGGCCAGCAGACGGCGCTCCGCCAGCGGAAAATCTTCATCACCCTGGCTAAACAACAGGGTGTAGCTACCCTGAGCATGTTGTGTGGCGGCGTGACGTGTCTGGCGCGCATGGGCCAGTTCGGAATCGGGATCGATATCTGCCAGTGTGGCAATCAAATCGTCAGGTTGATTCATGAAATTCTCCTGTGAGGTTCGCCAACGGCACGAAGCGCGGGCGCAAGATGTTGGGCAATCAGTTCAATCGAGCGCAGCGTGTCGGCATGCGAAGGCTCAACCGAATGCACCTGAAATGAGATGTCAGTGACGCGCGCCAGTGCGCTGTCCTGCGCCAGCGAGTGCTGCACCTGATCGATGCCGCCAACATGGGCATCAAACTGCGCCAGCAGGTCATCAAAGCGTTCACCGCGTAATTCGCCACGATACTGCGCAGCCTGCTGACGAATTCCCGGTTCAGCTACCTGACGGGCATAGCGGTCAGAATCGGCCACGAATGCGGTACGGGAGGCGAGGATGCGCGGAGTGGTTCCCGCAGGAAGTGCCGCAAGATAGGCATCGATCAGCGGATTCTGCAATGCATCCAGCGGCAGCTCAGGCTGGCCCGCCGGACGCGGCTGGGTGCGGGACAGCATCAGGCCATGGCCGCCCTGAGCGGCACGGATCGCGCCCTCAACCGAGAAGGTGGCGATCCACACCCGTCCGGCAAGCTGCGGCGCGGCGGGATAGAGATGATTATCAGGATGCCCCAGTGAATCCCCGCGCCAGGCACTGAGCAGCGTATGCAGATGGTCGGCAAAAGCGGCACCGCGCTCGGCAAAGGTCAGACCAAACGGCAAAAACGAATCCGGCGTGCCACCGGAGCCCAGCCCGATCTCCAGCCGCCCATCTGCCAGCAGATCCAGTACTGCGGCATCTTCAGCCACCCGCAGCGCATTTTCCATTGGCAGGGTGATGATGGCGGTGCCGAGCCGGATGGTGCGGGTCTGCGCGGCGACATGCGCCAGGAAGAGCAGCGGCGACGGCAGACCACCCTCATCCTGATGAAAATGGTGCTGAGCAATCCACGCATTATCAAATCCGCAGCGTTCGGCATGCTGGATCTGTTCGGTGGCCAGCTGATAGCGCTGTTTCGCCGGCACCTTATCCAGCAGCCGGGTAAAAAATCCGAGACGTCGGCTCATGCTGACTCCTTGTGGGTTAAGGGAATAAGCGGAGGAATGGCAGCCATTAATTCCCGGGTATAAGGATGCTGTGGCGCACTGAAAATCGTGACAACGTCACCTTGCTCTGCGACTTCGCCCGCTTTTAACACCGTGACGCTGTCGGCAATCTGTCGCACCGTCGCCAGGTCGTGCGTGATAAACAGATAGGTCAGACCCAGTTCGGCTTGGAGCTGTTGCAACAGGTCGAGGATTTGCGCCTGCACCGTGACATCCAGCGCCGAGGTCGCCTCATCCAGTACCAGAATCTCCGGCTTGCAGATCAGTGCCCGGGCAAGAGCCACACGCTGCCGCTGACCGCCGGAAAGTTCGTGAGGTTGACGTGACAGAAGAGAGAGCGGCAGCGCCACCCGCGTGGTCATCCCTTCTACGCGCTCACGGCGCTGACTGCGGCTCAGTCGCTCAAAATTACGCAGTGGCTCTTCAATAATTGCATATAGCGTCTGACGCGGATCGAGCGAGGCAAATGGGTTCTGATAGACAAACTGGATCTTCCGCCGCAGCTGACGCAGCGCCTCGCCGCGTAATCCGTTGACCACGATGCCATCCAGCGTCACCTCGCCGCTGTCTGCGGTTTCAAAACCCATAACGATGCGCGCCAGCGTGGTTTTGCCTGAGCCGGATTCGCCTACCAGTGCATGGGTAGTGCCGCGCGCCACCTGAAAGCTGACCTGGTTCAGCGCCTGCAAACGCTGCTGTTTGCCCAGCGAAAAGCTTTTCATCACGCCGGTTGCCCGGATGGCGGGGGCAGAAAAACGGGCGGTTGCAGATTTAACTCTGGCGGGTCGCTGTGGTGCCGCATCATTCAGTAACTGACGGGTATAAGGATGAGCAGGCGCGCTGATAACCTGTTCAGTGCGGCCCGATTCCTGAATCTCGCCGTGACGAAACACGATAATACGATCTGCGCGTTGCGCCGCCAGCGCCAGGTCGTGGGTGACAAACAGCACGGCGGTGCGGGATTCCTGCCGCAGGTTGTCCAGCAGATCGAGAATGCGCTTTTGCACCGTGACATCCAGCGCGCTGGTCGGCTCATCCGCAATAATGATCTCCGGCTGCAGGGCGAGAGCAATGGCGATCAATACCCGCTGCTTCATGCCACCCGACAGCTGATGCGGATACTGCTTAACCCGCTGTTCCGGATGGCTAAGGCCGACGCGATTCAGCAGGTCAACCACCCGCTGCTGGCGCTGCGCTGACGGTAATTTCAGGTGCAGTCGCAGGATCTCTTCCACCTGTTCGCCGACCGTTTTCACCGGGTTCAGTGAATTACCGGGATCCTGCGGCACCAGACTGATGCGCGCCCCGCGCAGGGTATCGAAGCGCTTTTGCGACCACTGACTGATATCCACGCCGTTGAGCAGGATTTCGCCCCCTTCGCGGCGGCCATTTTCCGCCATCAGACCCATTATCGCCTGTGCGGTAGTGGTTTTACCGGAGCCGGACTCCCCGACCAGCGCCACCATCTCACCGGGCTGCAGCTCGAAGCTGACATTATGTACCACCGGCTGCCAACGGTTGCCGCTGCGATAGCTTAGCGTCAGATTGTTGACCGCGAGTAACGGCTGAGCGCTCATCGGCGTCCTCCTGAAAGTTGCTGGCTGATGCGGTTGGCTGCGAGCACCACAGCGACCACCACCACACCAGGAAAAGTGGTCAGCCACCAGGCGGTAGCCAGATAATTACGCCCTTCAGCGATTAACAGACCCCATTCCGGCACCGGCGGCGGGGTGCCGTAGCCAAGGAAACTCAGAGTCGACAGCGCCAGAATCGCCTGACCAAATTGCAGGGCGGCATAGGCGATCACCGGCGTCAGCGCATTGGGCAGAATGTGACGCCACAGCACGCTGAAAAAGCGGCCGCCACTGCCGTAAGCCGCTTCGACATACTCGCTGTGACGGATGCGTACCACTTCGGCGCGTGCCAGTCGGGCGAAGCTGGCGATGGAGGCGATGCCCACCGCTAATGCGGCATTCAGGGTGCCGAAGCCGAGTAAAATCAGCACGCTCAGAGAGAGCAGCAGCGCCGGAATCGCCAGCAGGACATCCACTGCGCGCATCACAATTGATTCAGTTTTGCCACCGATAGCCCCTGCCACCAGACTCAGCGCGGTACCTGCCAGCAGTCCGATCGCCACCGCCATGACGGCGGCGGAGAGCGAATGGGACGCGCCGTAAACGATGCGGGCAAAAAGATCGCGGCCGAGCTGATCGGTGCCGAGCCAGTGTCCGGCCTGCGGAGCGAGTCGCTGTGCACCCGCAATTCCTTCAATCGGGCTGGCCTGGGTAAAGAGGGCCGGGAACAGGGCTGCCAGTACGGCCAGCAGCATGACTGAAACGGCGAGCCACAGGCCCGGCGAGAACTGTAAAGTGCGCATCTTTGCCGCCACGGGTTGCCGCGCAGCAGCGTAATCAACCAGACTCATGTTGCACCTCGTAACAGCTGTAAGCGCGGGTCAAAGAGCGGCATCAGCAGATCCACCAGCAGGTTGATCACCACAAAACCCAGCGCGGAGATCATCACCACCGCCTGCAACACCGCCACATCCTGATTGTTCACCGCCTGCTGCGTCAGCTGTCCCAGACCACCCAGGCCAAACACCGTTTCGGTGATCAGCGCACCGGCAATCAGTTCTCCCAGCAGCAGGCCCGCCACGGTGAGCACCGGCAGCATGGCGTTGCGCAGGATGTGCCGCCACAGCACAGAGTGCTCGCTGGCCCCTTTGGCGCGCGCCACCGCCACAAAAGGCCGGGTTGAGACCTCATCGATGCTGCGCAACAGAATCTGAGCCAGCGGCGCTGAGATCGGAACGGCGACCGTAATAATGGGCAGAACCAGTCCCTGCCACGGTGAGGGATTGATTACCGGGATCCAGCGCAGCTGGAATGAGAAGAGCTGAATCAGGGCTATGCCGAGCCAGAAGGTCGGCACTGAGATAAACAGCGCGGGCAGTGACTGCAGCAGATTACGCAGGCCGCGCAGGGCAGGCAGCCGCGACAGTGTCGCCAGCACGAATGCCAGCAGTGTCGCCAGCAAAAAGCCGCACAGGGCCAGTCGCAGCGTGCCAGGCAGATTGCTGGTCAGCAGTTCACTGACCGGCACGCCCGCCTGCACCGAATAGCCGAAGTCGCCGTGCAGCATCGCCACCAGCGTGTGCAGATATTGCTGCCACAGCGGGCTGTCCGCGCCATAGGCCTGACGCATCTCAGCAATCTGCTGCGGACTCAGGCCGAGATCCGGATTCTGAAATTTGATCAGGACCGCATCGCCTGGCAGCACCTGCAGCAGCACAAACGACAGGGTAAACGCGGCCCACAGGACCAATACCCCCAGGCCAGCGCGTTGCAGCAGATAATGACGCATCCTCACCTCCGGTTACTGTTTTTCCAGCCAGGCGCCATAGAGTGCCGGACGGCCCACCGCTTCAAAACTGACCCCTTTCAGCCAGGGCGCACCGGCATAGACCTGCGGCTCTTCGAAGATCGGAATCACATAGGCCTGGTCCAGCAGATAACGCTGAACGTCACCGGTCAGCTGTAAACGTTTTGCCGGGTCAACTTCAGCGGAGATGGCGACCAGCAGCTGGTTCAGCTTGTCATCGCGGAAGTTTTTCACTTTGTCGCTGGAGCCGCCTTTCTGCAGCAGGTTGTCGCGGTTAGCCGGGTAGAAGCTGCTTTTGATCACGTCGGGATCGGCGCGGCCGACTTCAGTGACGTTCAGCGGGGTCTTAAGGGGGTCGAGGTTATCCAGCGTTTTGCTGCCGGCATCGCCCGCTTTAACGCTGAGGGCGACGCCCGCCTGGCGCCACTGCTGCGCCACCAGTTGCAGCACCTCTTTGTTTTGCGGCTGCGGCAGTGATTCATAGACGGTTAGCGCCAGTCGCTGGCCAGCTTTTTCACGGATGCCATCGGCACCCGGTTGCCAGCCCGCCTGGTCCAGCAATGCCTTCGCTTTTGCCAGATCAAAAGTGAGTTTGTCCGCCAGATTGACGTAGCCGGCGGCGGTGGTCGCCACGACCGAGGTTGCCTGCGGATAGTTCGGCGAGAAGAGCGTCTCAACCACCTGTTTGGCATTGGTGGCGTGCAGCAGCGCCTGACGCACCCGGATATCGCTGACCAGCGGATTATCCGGACGGAAGCTGAGGCTGTCGTTTACGCCACGGGTAGGCGCGGCATAAACCGGGAAGTTCTGATCTTTAGCCTGCTTCTCGTCGTAGGCCTGCACCTGACGGATCAGGCCTGCCTGGCCCGCCAGCAGTGCACCGATACGCACGCTGTCTTCCGGCGTCACGATCACTTTTATCGCATCCAGATTGGCCGGACCTTGCTGCTGAATGTTTTTCGGTCCCCACTGATAATCTTTACGCGCTACCAGATCCACCTCCCGACCGAGCTTCTCATCACTGACCACAAACGGGCCGGAGCCGACAATGTGACGCGCATCGCCCAGCTGATCGAAACTGCGCGCCAGGGTACTCAGCGAGACCAGGCCAGAGCCAATGGTGGCGGTGCCCTGTAAAAATCCGGGCGAGGGTTTTTTAAAATAGAATTTCACCGTCAGCGGGTCGATCACTTCGCTGCGTTCATAGTTATTAATCACTTCCGATACCGGCAGGCGCAGCGCTTTATTTCCCAGCCCGTAGGTATCAAAGTTTTTCGCCACCGCGTTCGCATCTAATGGTGTGCCATCGGAAAAAGTCACGCCAGGCCGTAATTTAAAGGTGTATTCGGTTTTGTCGGCGTTGGTAGTCCAGCTTTCTGCAATCCAGGGTTCAACCTGCAGCGTTTCGGGATTCTGCCAGGTTAATTTATCGGTGATCTGATTGAGAATGCCGCCATTAGGGTAAAAGCCGCCGGCAGGCGGATAGAGGTTGGTATGTGCCTGCTGTTCAAGATAAATCAGCGTACCGCCTTTGACCGGTGCAGCCACCGCGTTAAAGGTCAGAGTCCCGGCAAGTAAAGTAAAAACCAGCGTTTGTGCGCGTGGTTTAAGGGGAAATAACGTCTTCATGGTGAATTCCTTTGTTATCAATTGCCTCAGCAGGCGGAATCATCATCGAATGACGCAACACACAGATAAAGTAACGATTTGGTCAAAGCTTATCTGAAAAAAATAAATGCGGGATTGGGTGGGATGTAATCTCTTTGTTTCAGTTGCAGGATGGCAAATAAATTTCTGCCATCCTGCTGGGTTATATTTTATCAACGGCACACAGCGGATTCATAAGGGTCCGCTATTCCGTGCACAATTTCCGCTGGCCTGCACGCAGAAAAGCGCTGACCAGAACCAGCCACAGCAGACCGCAGATCAGGTTCACCACACTGAAGCCGCCGGTGCCGTAACTAAAATACGCGGTTTTGGCTGCTTCAATGCCCAGCGCGATGATCAGAATACTCACCATGCCGAGCATCGCTGCCACGCTGCCTTTTCCGGCGCTGCTGGAAAAAAGCGTCATGCGATAAAGTCCGGCACTGACCAGCCCGGCACCGAAGCCGTAGAGGCTAATTCCGGCAGTCAGCCACAGATAGCTTTGCGGATTTAGCACGGTAGCGGTTACTGCGATTGCCAGCCCGCAGACCACCGGCCAGGCCCCGAGCCGTAACGGCTGTTCAATGGGCAGACGGCTGGATAAGCGTCCCAGGGTCAGGTTGCCCGCAATCATGGCGGCGAATACCGGCAGCTGTAATAACGCATAGTTGATGCGGCTGAGTCCCGCATCGTGAATTAAAATCACCGGCGACAATGCGACCCATGCGATGCAGGGCACAGTGACAAGTCCGATGGCCAGCGAGCCACGCATCACCTGACGATCCTTCAGCAACGCCGCGTAACCGCTGATAATCGATCGCAGCGACAGCGGTTTCTGCCGGTCACCTGCGGTTTCGGGCATCGCATACCACAGACCTGCCAGCGCCAGCGCCGCAATAGCGCCAATCAGCCAGAACAGGGTGCGCCATTCACCTACGGTAAGAAAAGCCGCGCCCGCCAGCGGACCGGCCAGCGGGGCCAGCAGGGCGACGTTGGCCATCAGCGCCATCATTTTGATACTGAGCGATTCCGTAAATGCCTCCTGCACCGCCGCGTAGCCTACCGCGCCAATAAAACAGAGGCTGACGCCCTGCAGAAAACGCAGCAGGACGAACTGCTCAATGCTTTGCACCCAGTGCGTCGCCACACACGAGAGCATAAAAAAGGCCACGCCGCTAAGTAGCACCGGACGCCGCCCGATACGGTCAGAAAGGGGGCCAAGCAGCCATTGCAGCATAATGCCACCGGCCAGATAGGCGGTGAGCGAAGTAGAGACCCACTCCGGCCCGACCTTAAATTCCTGAGTCACCAGCAGCATGCCGGGCTGGATCATGTCGTGAGCGATATAGGTAGCGAACTCAAACAACACCAGCGACAGCGGGAAGATCAGATGTCGTCGGGTCAGTTGCGCGACCGGTTCGAAAGAAACCATTACGGATACCTGCGATAAAGCCATTAAAAAAGCGGCCACCAGGGTGACCGCATAATTTCAGCGTGACGGTGTAACGCTTATCGCCAGCGGGCGATCGGGTTATTCAGCGTTCCGGCGAACTTGAGGTTCTCAGCGGGATCGGCGAGGTTTATCATCTGCTGGTTATTCGCCAGCTGCAGGCGGTTCAGACAGGAGCGGGTAAACTCCGGCGCGAACATGTCATAGCGCGCGAACTTAGTGGCATGCTCCGGGTGCGCCTGCTGGTAATCCTTCACGCACTGCGCCACCGCCTGCCAGAACTCTTCCTCCGGCAGCGTTCCTGACTGATGCAGAATCGCGCTGATAAAGCGGAAGATGCAGTCAAACACATCGGTGAAGATCGAGAGCAGCTTCAGGTTCTCCGGCACATCCACCGCCAGACGCTGCACGCCTTCCGGCAGCACCGCATCCGGATTCATCACGGCGATCTCTTCGCCGATATCCTTCATGTATGCACTGACCGGCACGTTGTTCTCCAGCAGCATGATGAGGTTTTCACCGTGCGGCATAAACACCAGGTCATGCTGATAGAAGCAGTGCAGCAGCGGGCTGAGATAGCAGGTCAGGTAGCGTTCTATCCACTGCTTCGCGGGCAAACCAGAATCCGCTATCAGCGCAGGCAGCAATGCCTGCTGATGGTGATCGACGTGCAGGAAAGAGGCCATGGTCATCAGACGCTGGCCGGACTGCAGGCTGGCCGCAGGATTATCCCGCCACAGCGCTGCGAACATCTTTTTATAGGCTGAGTCGCCTTTGATCGCCTGCTCATAGTAGCGGTTGTGATAGCCGACCGCCGCGACTTCGCGCAGGATGCGGAAATCACAGCGATTCAGCCACGCATCGCCAGCAACCAGTTGTTCCAGCCAGCCGTTTATCGCAGGCGTTGTCGCCATATAGTAGGGGGACAGTCCGCGCATAAAGCCCATGTTCAGCACCGACAGGGCGGTTTTCACGTAGCGCTTCGCGGGCTGGCTGCGGTTAAAGAAGGTGCGGATCGACTGCTGCGCCTGGTAAGCATCGTCTCCGGTGCCGAGATAAACAATATCGTGACTGGCGATGTCCGCCGCAAACACGGTCAGCAGCTTGTTCTGCCACTGCCACGGATGCACCGGCATCAGGATATACTCCTCAACCGCCAGCCCTTTATTCACCAGCTGCGCAGTAAACTGCTCCAGGGTGGTGTCGCCCAGTTCATCGCGCATCAACTGCTCATAGCTCAGCTCGCTGAGGCTGGAGAAATGGGCGTTGCGGCGATGAACCGCGACCCAGATGAGGTGAACGGGCGCGGCGGCCTCGGGCGCATACGCCAGATAATCATGGGCATCGAAGCCAATACGCCCGTTGTTGGCAACAAAGCAGGGATGGCCTTCGGTCATCGCCGCTTCCACCGTCTGGAAATCGGCTGAGACCAGCGCCTGGCTGTCAGGATTATTCTTCTGCAGCTTATAAACGCTACTGCACAGCGTGCTGCTGATCTCTTCCATGTAGGTCGCCAGCAGTGCCTGTGTAATACCGATCTCCCCGTTAAACTCCACGATAAACTTCAGCGCATCCAGCGGCAGATCACGACCGTTCTCCTGCTTGCGCAGTGAGCCGGCGTCAATTTCCCAGTGATCCAGCGCCAGCCGCGACGCCCGGAAATGGTAGCTCGCTTCACCGCCTGGCACCGCAAGCTGATAGCTGCCGTCGCCCGACTCCTGTGGCGTAATGATTTTCTCATGCGCGAACTCGGCAATCGCTTTACGGATCAGCATGCGGTTTGCCTGCGCCCATTGGTCGCCCGTCAGATGTGTACCGTTCATCAGCGAAGAGGGGGTGTTCATAGTCTGCGACTCCTGCAGTAACGCGTGTTGATAATCTTCCCGCTGGCAAAAGGCCAGCCAGGCGGTTTTATGACCCATGTCGATGGTGTGCTGATAGCGGAACCCGGCACGCTTATTCAGCACGTGAATCTTCTCATTGCGCACATCTGGCTCTACCACCACGCGGCGCACCTCGGGGCGGCTGAACATGTAGTCCATCACCAGCGTGAAGACCTGCCAGCTGAAGGCTCTGATCGGCTGGCTGGCGGGGGCTATCAGAATATGCATGCCGTAATCATCGGGTGCGGCAGGATAAAATTTGCCGACCTCATCGTCGCAGGCGCGATAGCACTCAATCAGGCAGACCGGCTGGTCGTTGCAGCAACCAATCAGCGCAGCATGGGGATCGGCTGCAGTCAGCGTCTGGTAGAACTCAGCGACCTGATTCAGGCTCTGCTGCTGCATGCCCCAGAAGCGGGCGTAATCGCGGGTGACCCAGCTATGAATCAGCGGCGCATCGCTGGCGAGCATGGGCCTCAGGGTGAACTGGCCTGCGGGGCGGGCGGCGCTGAACAGTGTTTGTGAACTCATCTCAGTGCTCCGATTTAGCCGGGAAGGTCTGGAAGGCAATCTGACGCTCGATCGGGTAGACCTCGCGTCCGGTCAGTTCGCGCAGCAGCACCGAGTTGCGGTAGCAGGCCATGCCGAGATCCGGTGTGACAAAACCGTGGGTATGGAGCTCGGCGTTCTGCACGAAGATCTGATTGTGATAATCGATGCTGTAGTTGCGCTGCACGTCGTAGCGGCCTTTGTCATCCCAGCGCAGGCGGGCGTTGATGCCCTCTAAAAACATCGGTGGCTGGTAGTGATAGCCGGTCGCCATCACCAGTCCTTCGGTGCGACGAGTGAAGGTGCAATCCTGCTCCTCCTGATACAGCGTCAGCTCGAACTCTCCCTGTGGCAGCCAGCGCATAGCGGTCAGCGCCGAGTGAGTAAACAGGTTTACGTTCAGATCGCCGTCGAGCTGTTTGACATACATCAGGTCATAAATGTCGTTAATCAGGCTGCTGTTGATGCCTTTGTAGAGATTCTTGTGGCGCGCATTCAGTTCGTCGCGGGTGCTGGCGGGCAGCGCGTGGAAATAGTCGACCCACTCCGGCGAGGTCATCTCCAGCGTGAGCTTAGTGTACTCCAGCGGATAGAAGCGCGGCGCGCGGGTGATCCAGTTGAGCTGATAGCCAAAGCGGTCGATATCGGTCAGCAGGTCGTAGTAGATTTCTGCCGCGCTCTGGCCGCTGCCCAGCACGGTGATGGAACGCTTCTGCTGCAGTTCCGCTTTGTTGACCAGATAGTGGCTTGAGTGCGTCAGGCGCTGGCGGTGCGGCTGGCTGCACTCCGGCATCCAGGCTTTAGGCCCGGTGCCGAGGATCAGATGTCGTGCCAGATAGTTCTGTTTCTGACCATTCCGGGTGTCGGTGACCTGGAGTTGATAGACGCCAGCCGCCTCATCGTAGCTGACATACTCAACGTGGCTGTTCCAGCGCAGATTAGAGAGCCGCGAACTGGCCCACTGGCAGTACTGATTATACTCTTTGCGCATCAGGAAGAAGTCTTCACGGATATAAAAAGAGTATAATTTCCCCTTTTCCTTCATGTAGTTAAGCAGGCTGTAAGGGCTGGTCGGATCGGCGAGTGTCACCAGATCGGCCATAAACGGCGTCTGCAGATGGGCATTTTCCAGCATCATGCCGGTGTGCCAGTCAAAGCCCGGGTTCTCATCCAGGAAAAGACCGTTCAGTCCCTCAACCGGCTCACTCAGACAGGCCAGACTCAGGTTGAAAGGGCCGATACCGATACCAATAAAATCGTAAACGGAATTATTCATTTCAGAGCTCTCACTGTTTCGCCGCGTTCAGCGCAGACGCACGTTCCTGCTCGCGGCCATAGTGCGCGATCAGGCTCAGCACATCTTCGATGTCGGCGATGGTCGTGGTGGGATTTAACAGGGTGAATTTCAGGTACTGACGCCCATCGACTTTGGTTCCGGCAATCACTGCGTTGCCGGAGCGGAAGAGCGCTTTACGGATAGCGGCGTTGATTTCGTCGATCTGTGCGTCGCTGGCGTTTTTGCCGGGCACGTAGCGGAAAATCTGGGTGGTCAGCTCAGGCGCGTGCAGCACTTCGATAGCAGGATGCGCAGTTAACCGCTCATGAGCCGCCTGTGTCAGCTCTATCAGCGTATCGAAAGCGTCTCCCAGCGCCGCCGGACCCATCACGCGCAGGGTCAGCCACATTTTCAACGCATCAAATCGGCGGGTGGTCTGAATGCTTTTGTTGACCAGATTCGGTGTGCCTTCCTGCTGGGCGCTGAGCGGATTCAGGTAATCTGCATGGTGCGTGACATGCTTGAGATTGTGGCTGTCCCGCACAAAGAACGCACCGCAGCTGACGGTCTGGAAGAAAGATTTGTGATAATCGACGGTGACGGAATCAGCCCGTTCAATGCCATTCAGGCGTGAGCGATGATTCTCTGAGACCAGCAGCCCACAGCCGTAAGCGGCGTCAACGTGCATCCACAAACCATAATTGTCACAAAGACGGGCAATCTCCGGCAGCGGATCGATGCTGCCAAAGTCCGTGGTGCCGCTGGTGGCAACCACAGCAATCGGGATCAGCCCTTCACTGCGACATTTCTCGATCTCCTTAGCCAGGCACGCTGCGTCCATACGGTAGTGGGCGTCGTGATCAACGGCGATAACTGCGTCATAGCCCAGCCCTAAAATCGCCATCGATTTCTGGATGCTGAAGTGGCTGAGTTTTGAGGTAAACACTCGCCATTTCGACGCGGTCTCAGGCAGGCCGCGATGCTTAATCAGATGCCCCGGATGATGTGCCGCGCACCAGCTATCACGCGCCAGCAGCATTGCCATCAGGTTGGATTGGGTGCCACCGCTGGTGAAGATCCCATCAGATCCGGCAGGCAGGCCGATGCGGCCAAGCGTCCAGTCGATCACCTTCTGCTCAATCAGCGTACCGCCTGCGCTCTGATCCCAGGTATCGACCGAGCTATTCACCGCCGCCATAATCTGCTCAGCCATCAGAGAGGGCAGCACGACCGGGCAGTTCAGGTGCGCCAGGTATTTAGGGTGGTGAAACCAGACGGCGTCACGAAGATAGAGCTGGCTCAGCTCTGTCAGGGCGTCATCGTTGTTACCCAGCGGACGATCGAGATCGACCTCACTGAATTCCGCCGCCAGTTCATGGGGCAGGATACCGCTGAAAGGCTTCTCAACGCCGGTAACGGTACGGGTCATCAGCGCCAGCACCTCCTGAGTCTGCTGCGACCAGGCCGCCAGTTGCTGATCGTTAAAAATAGCCGTTTCGGCACCGCTGGCATTGGATGCTGGCGCGAGATCCTGTGCCGCCTGAGTGGATGAGCGTAAAAGCATGTTCAGTTCCTGTGCGTTAATACCAGTGACCCTGCCGACGTAAGGTCAGCAGCGTTGGATTTCCGCTCAACAACTCCAGTAAACATAAAACTAACTAACCAGATAAAAACCCTGACCATTAAATGGATTAGTGTTTTCACCTTAAAAAGAGTAAATACCGCATATTATTTGTGGATTTGGCAGCGTTAAACGCTTTGTTATATGCGGATGAGAGTGTAAATGTTAATCATTATCATTCAAATGTTTTGTTGTTAAATTTTATTTATTAGTATGTCTAATGTTGAAAGTGTGATGTTGATCACTTTTCTGGATCGGAATAATCCTTTTTTTACGCGGTTTAGCGCCATCAGATGTCAGGTAATTGGGATTGCGATTAGTGGCTATTGGTCAGGGGTGGGCGAAAACGAGTGGTAATAATAATTTTAGTTGGCGCTAAATGAGGCTCATTCTGATTGGTATTCAGGCGGGGCATAAGCGGAGCTGTAAAGCAGGTTACACACAAACAACCAGAAAGCGCTCATTGCCCTTTCTGGTTGCCATTAAGCGTTCTGATTACCCTGCATTTGTTTCTACAGGTGTCTTCTTTTTAGCCGTAAAGTTATAAATCACTAACAAGCCAAAAATGCCGGTGATAATCATGGTGATGGTTCCCTTATCCATAAAGTGAGCCATATTACCCAGCAGGATGCCGGTGACGCCGAAGTCGGTATCCGAGAAGGTGGTGTTGGTCAGCCCTATCTGTCCGAGTACCGGCAGCAGGGCGACAGGCAGGAAGGTGATTAACAGGCCATGAGCAAAGGCACCGCAAATCGCACCACGCTTGCCGCCGGTCGCATTACCAAACACGCCAGCCGTAGCGCCACAGAAGAAGTGAGGAACCACACCCGGCAGAATCAATACCCAATGCAGCTGACCGAGAACAAACAGCCCCACCAGGCCACCGACAAAGCTGGAGATAAAGCCAACCAGCACCGCATTCGGGGCGTAGGGGAAGACAATCGGGCAATCCAGCGCCGGTCTGGCTTCCGGAACCAGTTTTTCTGAAAAGCCGGTAAAGGCAGGGACAATTTCAGCCAGGATTAAGCGCACACCCTGCAGAATGATAAAGACACCCGCCGCGAAAGTAATGGCCTGGATAAAGGAGTAAACCAGGTAGTTCTGACCATTGCTGAAATTAGCCTCTACATAGTCTTTACCGGCAGATACCGACAGGATTAAGTAGATAATCATCATCGTCAGAGATATTGAGATGGTACTGTCGCGCAAAAAACTGAGGTTTTTTGGCATGTTCATCTCTTCGGTGGATTTAGATCCTTTACCTACCAAAGAGCCGATCCAGCCTGATAAGACATAGCCAATTGTCCCGGTATGCGCCAGCGCGACATGATCGCCACCAATGATCTTACGCATATAGGGCTGGGCGATTGCCGGGAAGGTGGCCATCAGAATGCCCAACAGCAGTGACCCGGTGTAAATAAGCTGAATACCTTCAAAACCGGCAACCGATAAAATAATCGCGATCATACAGGCCATATAAAACGTCACATGCCCTGAGAGGTAGATATATTTCAGTCGGGTGAAGCGGGCGACAACGATGTTGGCGACCATGCCGAAGGCCATGATCATCGTGGTAGGCGCACCATATTTTGCCAGAGCGATAGAGACCATCGCTTCGTTATTAGGAATGATGCCCTGAACATCAAACGCATGTTTGAAAATGTCGCCCAGTGGCGTCAGTGAACCGACCAGAACGGTCGCACCGCCTGCCAGCACCAGGAAGCCCAGAATAGTTTTTACCGTGCCCTTGATAACATCAGGAAACGGCTTCTTCTGCGCAATCAGTCCGAAAAATGCCACCAGTCCGACTAATATAGAGGGCACTTTCAGCACGTCGACGACGAACTGCAAAAGATTTTGAGTAAACATATTAACCTCGAGGGTAAGGTGTTTATCTAATTATTAGCGTCACTTTTTCTCAAAATACTCACGTATTTTCTGCTCCACTTCTTTCAGGTCAATGATGTTATTAATGATGATGACCTTCTGTTCAGGAAGGTTTGCGCTATAAGCAATGTCTTTGGCCATAACAAAAACATCTGCCACATCGGGGGTGACAGAGCCGAGATCCGAATGTTCCACTTCAGCTTCAACACCGATCGTTTTAAGCACTTTCTTGATGTTCATTTCCATCATGAAGCTGCTGCCTAAACCTGAACCACACACCGCCATAATTTTCATATCAAACCTCATTAACTAATGATTAAAAGTCGCGTTTCAACGGGCAGACTAAACGCCTGATAAAATCGTCATGAGCGCTTCTTTGCTGCTCGCATTGAATATCTGCGCCATGATCTCTTCATCGGACAGCACTTCCGCCAGCTGGGAGATCATTTCGATATGGCTATTACTGTCCGGTGCGGCAAACATGAAAATAGCCTTTACCGGATCGTTTTCTTCGGAGTCAAATTTCACTGCTGTACCCAGCAGCACAATCGACAACCCCAGTTTGTGTGCGCCTTGTTCCGGGCGTGCGTGGGGCATGGCAATCTGGGGCGCGATGACAAAAAAGGGGCCGATCTCCTCTTTTTGCTGAATAATCGCATCAATATAATCCTGCGATATTGCGCCCTCACTGAGCAGAGGACGTCCCGCAATAACTAACGCTTCCTGCCAGTCAGTCACGCTTTCGACGTACTGGATTTTCTCGTTATTTAACCACTTAGCCAGGTGTGACATCGTCTTACTCCTCCTGTTTAAATGCGCAATAAAATTTAACTAAACGCATAAACCGTGTGGCGTTTGCCTGCTCCCGGTTACGCATAACCCATCTCATATAAAATTTTCTCAACCGGAACAGGGCCTGTTATGCATTCCGATTTTTCATAAATTCCTGAGTATGTACAGTCAGTTTCCCTCAAAACCCCCGTTATCACTTTTTTAGATAAACTTTCTGTCAGCAGAGCGACACAAAAATCGAATGTAGTAAAAGGAGGTAACATCCTTAAAAGTCATGATTTTCATGGATTTATTAAAAAAATATTTTCTCATTGTTCAGATGGGGTTATATTTCACAACGGTCATCACATCTGTACATGTTAAAGGTGTCTAGTCATCCTGATGATGTCCTTCGACGTGTACGGACACAACATGTAAAGTTAAAATATTGCTTATCAGGCTTAACATCAGTGCCAATTTGATAAGTTGATCACATATTCAGCTAGCGGAAGTGGTACTCATCCGGCAATGTCAGGCAGAACTGTACTGACACGGATTAGAGGGAGTCTGTCCTTCACTCAAACGGGAAGAAAGCCAATGGTTGATGGCATTACTGAAAAACAAAAAGAGGTTGTTGATTACATCCTCAATAAAATTAAGGATGATGGCCTTCGACCCGGAGAGAAACTGGATACCGAAATATCAATTGCCAAAAGTATCGGCATTACTCGCGCAACGGTGCGTGAAGCCACACGCATTCTGGTGGAGCAGCAGAGAATTTACCGGGTTAAAGGGTCGGGTATTTTTGTCGGTTCCACGGAGATGAGTAGCCAGGCGAACCGATATCATGTGCTTTCACCTTTTGATTACCAGGCGCAAAGAAATGGCCATAAAGGTGTAAGAAAAATCATATCGGTCAGCATAATCAAGGTTCCTTCTGCTGATATCGCTCAGGCGCTGCGTATTAAAAACAGCGATCAGATCTATAAAATTTTACGCCTGATGTGTTTCGATGACATCCCGGTGGCTCTGGAACATATTCACCTGCCGGTTAATATGTTTAGCAGCATGGAGTTCAGCAAGCTGGAACTGTCAAAATATGCCTACATTGAAGAAGTTACCGGTAAGAAAGTGCAGCTAAGGGACCAGCATCTAACGGCCGTCAATCTTACGGATACACAGTCGCTTACTCTGCTTAATTTAGCTGAAGGGGATGCTGTCATTCAGCTTAATGAAACCGTTTATCTCGACGACGGCGTTCCCTGTGAAGTGAATGTGGCGCTTATCAACACCCGATTCTTCCCATTGAAACAAAATTCGCAACGGCCTTAGAAAAATAATCTTGTTTCTGGGCTCAATGCTTTTCCTGTGCCCAGATATGACCCTATCAGACAGACTCATGCCCGGTTTTCACCTCTCATTACAGTAGAGGGTCTTAATTCCGGAAAATGTATAAGGTCCTGTAAATCATCTGGCAGTTGCAATGAGTTATCTCTGACTCAATTACATTCTTTATATGCTTATTTATCTATCTGGCGACCCGTGCTTCACCATCCTGTAAAGAATGTATTTCAATGCCCTGAATTCAGGCTGTCTGAAATTCCTGAAGTCGCGGCTAACAACAACTGTCATCTCTCCATACGTAAGACGATTTTCTGCAAACCTTTGCCATCAAACCGATTTTACTCACCTTAATATCAGGCATCGAATAGCGTTATACGCAAAATATCTGCCTGATTTCCCGTTTCAGAGCCCGTTTTCCCTCTTTCACTTCTCACTGTTCTCCATTATGACGAAATCAATAATGCATAAAACAATATGATGTTTTACCAATGATCGACTGCGCAGCACACTGGTCTGCAACCGGAATAAACAAGGACCAGGTGAATGGCATATCGATTAAGTCTGTTAGATAAAGCGCCCGTGCTGCAGGGTGAATCACCCACCGCGGCGCTGCAGCGCACGCTGCAGATGGCGCAGCGGGCAGAGGAGTGGGGTTATCACCGCTTCTGGCTGGCTGAACATCACAACACCGCGCAGCTGGCCAGTCCTTCACCTGAGGTATTGATTGCCTGGATCATTGCCCAGACACGACATATTCGCGTCGGATCGGGCGGCGTGATGTTGCAGCACTACAGCCCTTATAAAGTGGCAGAGAATTTTAACCTGCTCGCTTCGCTGGCACCGGGTCGTATTGACCTCGGCGTGGGCAAAGCGCCGGGCGGACTTCCACTCTCCACCCATGCGCTGCAACAGGGTGTTGATGCCGCTAAAAAAGGGAGCTTTGCCGAACAGCTTCAGCTGCTGGATAGCTGGCTGAAGCCCGGTCAGGCTGATCCTGACGATGAGGGTTTAGCCGCCACGCCTCTGCCGTCACGTCCGGCGAACCGTTTTCTGCTGGGTGCCAGTGAAGAGAGCGCCCGGCTGGCCGCCAGTCTGGGCTGGCAGTTTGTCTTTGCCGCTCACCTCAATGGCGACCGCCAGTTACTGGAGCATGCGCTGAGTACCTACTCCCGCCTGAGCCAGGGTCAGCGCGCCCTGGTGGCCGTGCAGGTGGTGGTAGCCGACTCACCCGCCGGGGCTGACCTGCTGGTAGCCAATCTTCGTCACTACCATGTAGCGGTGAAAGATGGCCCGAGCGTCAACGTCGCCAGCCTTGAGCAGGCGGAGCGCTATGTGCGTCAGGGTGGATACCGCGATTATCAGATTGAGCCGCGCACGCCGTCACTTCTGAAAGGCACGGCGGCGCAGGTTCATGCCCAGCTTGACGCGCTGCATCATAATTTTGACATTGATGAGTTTGTTATCGACACGCCGATTACCGAGCCGGTTGCACGTCTGCAGTCACTTGAACTGCTGGCCACGCATCATCTGGTCGCAGCCTGAATCCCCGTCAGTGGAGAGTCATCATGAACCCTGAGTCACAACTGATTGAATGGCGACGCGAACTGCACACCTGGCCGGAGCTGTCGGGTCAGGAGTTCGCCACCACCGCGCGACTGCGGGGCTGGTTGCAGGCGGCGGGCATCCGGCTGCTGGACTATCCACTGGAAACCGGCCTGGTGGCAGAAATTGGCAGCGGAGAGACGGTGATCGCGCTGCGCGCCGACATCGATGCGCTGCCGATCCATGAGGCGAGCGGGGTGCGTTTTCACTCCCGCCATCCTGGCGTGATGCACGCCTGCGGTCATGACCTGCATAGTGCGGTCATGCTGGGCGCGGCGTTAACGCTCAACGCACAGCCCGATCTATTACCTGGCCGGGTGCGCATCCTGTTCCAGCCCGCTGAAGAGATAGCGCGCGGGGCGCGTCAGTTCATTGAGGCGGGGGTACTGGATGAGGTGCAGGCTATCTTCGGAATGCACAACGAGCCTTCGCTGCCCGTCGGCACCTTTGCCACCCGCAGCGGGGCGTTCTACGCGAATGCTGACAAATTTATTATCCGCGTCACCGGCAAAGGCGCACATGCCGCGTATCCGGAGCAGGGTGTCGACAGCATTGTGACGGCCAGCCAGATTATCCAGGCGTTACAGGGACTCACCAGCCGCAGCTTCAGTGCCCTGGACAGTCTGGTACTGAGCATTACCCGCATCGACGGCGGCAAAAGCTGGAATGTATTACCCGGCGGCGTTGAGTTTGGCGGCACGGCCCGAACCCACGATTTACAGGTGCGCGCCGAACTGGAACAGCGGGTGCGCACGCTGGTTGAGCACTTCGCCGACGCCAATGGCGCGCAGGCAACCCTGAGCTGGCATCCTGGCCCGCCAGTGCTGATCAACGATGCGCACTGGGCGACCTTCAGCAGCGAAGTGGCGCAGCAGGCGGGCTATCGGGTGCAGACCGCCGATCTCCATCTGCTGGGGGAGGATTTTGCCTTTTATCTGCAACAGGTGCCGGGGGCGTTTGTCAGCATCGGCAGCGCCAGTGACTTTGGTCTGCACCATGCCAGCTTTACCCCGGATGAGGCGCTGATTGCGCCCGCCGCCGACTACTTCGCCCGACTGGCCCGCCAGGCGCTGCAACATCTTAACGCGCGATGTCGGGAAGCCATTCTGAACTGAATTCATCTGCAACCCGCTAAAGCACGACGGTTCTGACCACCGTCGTCGGGCATCGCTACGACTAAAAAAGAGAGAGCATCATGACCACAAGACAACTTCGGCTGGGTACCATTCTGCATGGCGCATCGGGAAACATGTCTGCCTGGCGCCATCCGGCGGCGCAGGCCGATGCCAGTATTAATCTGGATTACGCCAAAAAAATCGCCCGCAAGGCGGAGCAGGGCAAACTCGATTTTCTGTTTGTCGCCGACGGGTTGTTTATTAACGAAAAGTCGATCCCGCACTTTCTGAATCGCTTTGAGCCGCTGACGCTGCTCTCAGCGCTGGCGGGCGTCACTGAACATCTGGGGCTGGTTGGCACGGTATCGACCTCTTACAGCGAGCCGTTCACCGTGGCGCGTCAGTTTGCCAGCCTTGATCATCTCAGCGGCGGGCGTGCGGGCTGGAACGTGGTGACGTCACCGCTGGAAGGCTCGGCCAAAAACTTCTCGCGTCAGCAGCACCCGGAGCACGCATTGCGTTACCGCATTGCCGATGAGTATCTGCAGGTGGTGAAAGGATTGTGGGATTCGTGGGAGCAGGATGCTTTTGTGCGTGATAAGGCCAGCGGACAATTTTTCGATCCGGCGAAGCTGCACACGCTCGATCATCACGGTGATTTCTTCCAGGTGCAGGGGCCGCTGAACATCGCCCGCACGCCGCAGGGTCGTCCGATTATCTTCCAGGCGGGCGCGTCCGACGACGGTAAAAAACTGGCGGCGCGTCATGCTGACGCCATCTTCACCCATCAGCCGACGCGTGAAGAGGCGCAGTCATTTTATCAGGATGTGAAACAGCAACTGGTGGCGAATGGCCGTCAGCCAGACGATTTGCACATCTTCCAGGGTGTCAGCGTGATTGTTGGCGATGATGCCCAGGACGTGGAACGCCAGTATCAGACCACGGCGGCGTTGGTGTCGATTACCGATGCGCTTAACTACCTCGGGCGTTTCTTCGACCATCACGACTTCTCACAGTATCCGCTGGATCAGCCGTTCCCGGATATCGGTGACATCGGTCAGAACAGCTTCCGCAGCACCACCGACGAGATCAAACGCAAAGCACAGCAGCATGGGCATACCCTGCGCCAGGCCGCGCTGGAAGCGGCAACACCACGCCCGCTGTTTCACGGCACGCCGGAAGAGGTGGCGGATGGCCTGCAGCTCTGGTTTGAAACCCAGGCTACTGACGGCTTCATCATTAATGGCGGCACGCCCGATACCTTTGAACGTTTTGTCGACCGCGTGGTGCCGATTTTGCAGGCTCGCGGCCTGACGCGCCGCGACTATCCGGGCAGCACGCTTCGTGACAGCTTCGCCCTGAAACAACCCGTTAATCAGTTCACCTCACAATAAGAGCACAAGCCATGAACAAAACATCGCGTCTTATCGCCCTGCTTATTCTGGCGGCCAGTAGCCATGCGCTGGCTGAAGATACCAGCGTCTCCTATAACGGCCAGCGCGTCAGCCTTGAAGCTAACAAAGCGCCGATCAATACCGTGAAGAATCCGGAGGCGATCGCGCAACTGCCTGCGGGTCATCGTTTTGTGGTGCCGGGTTCCTTTACCGTGGCAGTCGCAGCGCTGAACTCCCCGCCGTTAACGGTGTTTTCCGATGACAACAAAACCCTGCTTGGCAGCGAAGTGGATATTGCCCGGCTGGTGGCTGACAGCCTGGGATTAAAACTCAACGTGGTACCAGCTTCATGGGAAGACTGGCCGCTGGGCGTGGCCTCGGGCAAATATGACGCGGCGATCTCCAACATTACCGTGACCAAAGATCGTAAAGAGAAGTTCGACTTCGCCACCTACCGCAAAGATTCACTGGGCTTTTATGTCAAAACCAGCAGCCCGATAAAGTCACTGACCAAAGCAGAAGATATTGCCGGGTTGAGGATCATTGTGGGATCCGGCACCAATCAGGAGGCGATTCTGCTGGCGTGGGATAAAGAGAATCAGGCAAAGGGACTGAAAGCCTTTACGCCGGTATATACCAAAGATGATGCCGCACAGACGCTGGCGCTGCAGGCTGGCCGGGCTGATGCCTACTTTGGTCCCAATGTGATTGGTGCCTGGAAAGCGGCACTGACCGGTAAAACCCGTCTGGTCGGCAGCGTCGATGGCGGCTGGCCCAAAGCGGCGCACATTGCCGTTACCGTGAAGAAAGGCAGCTGCCTGGCGGAACCGATCAGCACCGCGCTGAACGGCGTGATCGGCAACGGTGACTATCAGAAGGTGCTGAACCGCTGGGGTGAAGGTGTTGAGAAGATCGATCGTTCTGAAATCAATCCCGCCGGGCTGGGCGACTAAGGAGCTGACCATGAGTGAATCCACTTTTCGCGAAGTTTCACCCGACGCGCCGGAGTTGCAACCGATCCTGGGCGGTCTGTTTGGCGAATATTCCGCACGCTATGGCGACTATTTTTCCCGTCGTAACGAGCTGGAACAGGAGCTGACCGAATGGTATCTGCCGCCGCAGGGGCTGTTTATCGTGCTGGAGCGTGACGGCGAGATCATCGCGATGGGCGCTTATAAACCCTATGACCCGCAGACCGCCGAGCTGAAGCGCATCTGGACCCGCAGCGATCTGCGGCGTCAGGGGCTGGCGCTGGTGGTGTTACAGGAGCTGGAGCGTCGCGCCTTACAGGCGGGATATCAGCGGCTGTTTCTCACCACCGGCTTCCGTCAGCCGGA
Source organism: Pantoea sp. 18059 (assembly GCF_902706165.1). Lineage (NCBI taxonomy): Bacteria > Pseudomonadati > Pseudomonadota > Gammaproteobacteria > Enterobacterales > Erwiniaceae > Pantoea > Pantoea sp. 18059. The sequence goes on along the minus strand of NZ_CACSJS010000003.1, from coordinate 201,177 downwards.
GGCGGTGCGGCTCTATACCGGTCACGGTTATCAGCCACAGTTCGATCTCAGCGGGGATCTGGAGCGTTATGGCCAGCCGCCGCACGACGGACGACTGCGTTTTATCAAAGTGATCGGCGTCTATAACGTCGCCGCGGCAAGTTAAGAGGTGACCATGAGCAAACATCAACATCTGCAGGTGGTGCCGGCACGCTACCCGGCACGCACCGCAGGGGCTATCGTTGCGCTGTTTATTCTGGCAGGCGTGGTGCAGTCAGTGGCCTTTAATCCGCGCTGGGAATGGAGCGTGTTTGCCCGCTGGTTCTTTGACCCGGTGATCCTGCACGGTCTGGGTCAGACGCTGCTGCTGACGCTGCTGGGTACGATATTCAGTCTGTTTCTGGGCGGTCTGCTGGCGCTGGCACGTCTCTCCTCATCGTGGCTGCTGAGCACGCTGGCATGGGGTTATATCTGGCTGTTCAGGTCACTGCCGTTGATTGTGGTGCTGATCATTCTTTATAACTTCTCCTATCTCTACGACACCCTGTCTGTCGGCATTCCGTTTACCGGCCTCTCCTGGGGGGCGTATCAGACGATTAACGTGCTGGGGCAGTTTCAGGCAGCCGTTATCGGTCTGACGCTGGTGCAGGCGGCCTACAGCGCGGAAATTATTCGCGGCGGGATCCTCGGCGTCGATCACGGTCAGGTGGAAGCTGCGTCCGCGCTGGGTCTCTCTGCCACACGCCGCACCTTCCGCATCATTCTGCCGCAGGCGCTGCGCGCCATTATCCCCACCGCGTTCAACGAGATCATCAGTCTGGCGAAAGGCACATCCGTGGTTTATGTGCTGGCGATGCCGGAGCTGTTCTACACCATCCAGATGATCTACAACCGCAATCAGGAAGTGATCCCGCTGCTGATGGTCGGTGCCGCATGGTATCTGATTATCACCACCGTGTTGTCCGTGATTCAGTACAACGCCGAACGCTGGATGGCCCGCAGCGTCACCCGTGAACCGCAACCGTCGCGCTGGCGACAATGGCGCAACCGCGTCACGCCACTTCATCCGACCGAGGAGATCAGCCATGTCCGAAGCCATTGATTACCGCAACTCACACACTACCGGTGCCATCAGCATCACCGGCGTCAGTAAACGATTTGGTAAACATAAAGCGCTGGATGATGTATCGCTGTCACTGGCACCGGGGTCCGTCACGGTGATCCTCGGGCCGTCCGGCTCCGGTAAATCCACGCTGCTGCGCACCATCAATCATCTGGAACGGGTCGACGAAGGATTTATTCAGATTGATGGCGACTACATCGGCTATCAGCAGCGCGGCAATAAGCTGTATGAACTGAAAGAGAAGGCGATTCTGCGCCAGCGCATCAACGTCGGCTACGTGTTCCAGAACTTCAATTTGTTCCCACACCTCAGCGTGCTGGATAACCTGATTGAAGCGCCGATTGCCCATCGTCAGTTAACGAAACCGGAAGCGATACAGCGTGCGGGCGAACTGCTGGATATTGTAGGGCTGCGGCATAAAGCCGATGCGTGGCCGCGTCACCTGTCGGGCGGGCAGCAACAGCGCATCGCGATTGCGCGTGCGCTGATGCTCAATCCACGGGTCATGTTGTTCGATGAGCCGACCTCGGCGCTGGATCCTGAACTGGTGGGCGAAGTGCTGGATGTAATTAAAAAGCTGGCGCGTTCCGGCACTACGCTGGTGATTGTGACGCATGAGATCGGCTTTGCCCGGGAAGTGGCGGATAACGTGGTCTTTATGGTGGATGGCCGGATTGTGGAACAGGGCAGCACCACCCAGGTGCTTAATAATCCGCGTCATGAGCGCACCCGCCGTTTTCTGGCGCGCGTGTTATGAGGGCATTAACGTTAACGGTTCTGACGCTGCTTCCGGCGCTGGCCTGTTCTGCGGCAGAGAAGCTCGATGTCCTGCAAAACGAGACGCCGATTCATGCCCCGGCCAATCCGCAGGCTATTGCTCAAATTCCGGACAATTACCGCTTTATTGAACCGGGCACCCTGACGGTCGCTACCTCGGCGACCAACTCGCCGCCGCTGTCGCTGCTGGCGTCTGATAACGTCACGCGGATCGGCAGCGATCCCGATATCGCCCGACTCCTTGCTGATAGCCTGGGGCTGAAACTCAGGCTGGTTCCGGCTTCCTGGGAGGACTGGCCGCTGGGCATCAGCGCCGGACGCTATGATGTTGCGATGTTCAATATTGCCGTGACCGAAGAGCGCAAGAAGAAGTTCGATTTTGCGACGTATCGCGCCGACAACCACGCTTTTGCGGTGAAAAGCGACAGTCATATCAGCAAGATTAATAGTCCGGCGGATATTGCCGGTAAGCGGATTATCGTCGCCTCGGGCACCAATCAGGAGCGTATTTTACTGAGCTGGGATGAGCAGAACCGGGCTAAAGGTTTGCCTGCGGTAACGCCGATTTACCTGACTGATGATGCCTCCGCGACGCTGACGCTACTGTCGGGACGGGCAGATGCGATGTTTGGCCCTCACTCGATGGCGGCCTGGAAAGTGGCGTCACGCGGACAGACAAAGCTGGTTGGCAGCGGACCGTTTCGCGCCTGGGTAGCCGTGACCACCAAAAAGGGCAATGGCCTGGCACCCGCGCTGCAGGCTGCGCTGGATGGCACCATCGCAGGCGGGCAGTATCAGCAGGTGCTGGCACGCTGGGGCGAACAGGATGAGGCCATCACTCAGTCCACGGTGAATCCACCCGGCATTGTTTACTGAGTCTGCAGAACCGGCTCGCCTGCTGCGGCCGGTTCTGCGCACTTCAACCTGATGAGCACAGAATTGAACTACACTCTCCAGCGTTAGTGATTTATCCTGCCCGCCTGTTTCCGTAAAATCCTCACTGCGTGGCGGAGTAATTGACCTGGAAGCCCCATGAAAATCAGATTCCTTTCTGCCAATGAGCAAAAGCTGGCGGAGGTGCGCAAAATACTCGAACCTGTCGGGGTCGAAGTTCTGCCCATCGCCCGTCGCATCGAAGAAATTCAGACTGAAAACGAACTCGACCTGGTACGCGACAAACTGACCAAAGCCTTTTCGCTGATTGGGCGACCGCTATTTGTAGAGCATACCGGCCTCTATCTGGATGGCCTCAATGGCCTGCCCGCCGGTCTGACCCGCATCTTCTGGAACCGCCTGGACGCTGAGCGCTTTACCGCGCTGGTGCAGGGGCTCGACAGCCAGGCCGTGACGGCCAAAACGGTGCTGGGCTACTGCGATGGCCGCAAAATGTACCAGTTTTCGGGTGAACTGCGCGGCACTATCGCCGCGAAACCTGCCGGAACGCGTGGCTTTCAGTGGGACTGCGTCTTTATTCCCGAAGGCTATGAGCAGACGTTTGCTGAAATGGGCGAACTCAAGAATGAGATCTCGATGCGGCGCATCGCGCTGGATCGCTTCGCCACCTTTTTAAAAACCTCGCGGGGCATGGCATGAAACCTGAACTCAAACGCGCCTATGATTCCGGCAAACTGATTCTGTTTGCCGGTGCCGGTATTTCGCGCAATTTTGGCCTGCCCGAGTGGCATGAACTGATTGCGCATCTTGCTAATGAGCTGGGTTACGATCCAAAAATCTTTAATACCTATGGCACGCACCTGTCGCTGGCGGAGTATTACAAACAGAAAAAAGGTTCGCTTGGCCCGCTGCGCAGCTGGATGGATCGCGAATGGCATCGCCCCGATATTGATGTCCGCTCTTCTGAAATTCATACCATGATTACCCAGGGTAACTTTTCGCGTATCTACACCACCAATTACGATCGCTGGCTGGAAGCGGCGCATGAAGCGCACGGCGTACCCTATTATAAAGTGGCAAACGCCGCGGACCTGGTTTCTCTCACTGAAGATAAGCGTCACATCATCAAGCTGCACGGTGATTTTGATGATGACACCTCAATCGTGCTCGATGAGAGCAGCTATTTTGAACGCCTCTATTTTGATTCGCCGCTCGACATCAAACTGACTCACGATGTGATGGGCAACTCAGTACTGTTTGTCGGCTACAGCATCAGTGATTTCAATATTCGCCTGCTGTTTTACCGTCTGACCAAGATGTGGGGCCGCACCGGGCTGGCAACCGCCCGGCCAAAATCGTACCTGTTCACTAACCGGAACAACCCGGTGGCCAAAGAGGTGCTGGGGCAGTGGGGGATTGAGGTGATCGTCTCGGAAGAGGACGATCCCCGTAAGGCATTGGCGATGTTTCTTGAAGAGCTGCTGGTGTAGCCGCCGGCCCTCGCGGCGGAGAATGTGTCAGGAAAAATGAAAAAAGCCTGTGCCAGGTTAAGGTTAGCCCGTGCACAACCGATAAACTCTATTCTCTGCTGGCAAAGCAGGATCGGCATGATATACTGTATGCATACACAGTACCTGAGGGCGAGAAGATGGCTGTTGAAACAAAATTTGTAGTAGTCAGAAAGGGTGAAGAGAAGATGACGTTTGCCAATAAGAAAGAGGCCGATGCCTACGACAAAATGCTCGATATGGCCGAAGCCTTCACCGACTGGCTGTTACAGCATCAACCTGCACTGGATGAATCTCAGGCAGAAACGCTGGGCCTGCTGATTGCAGAGCAGAAAGATGCCGTTCAGCATATTCTGCGCACCAGCAAACTGCCAGAAACGGCAGCAGCAGCCGTCTCTCAGCCAGAAGCTGTCTCAGACGATAGCGCGGATGAGCCGCAGGAAGAGCCTGCTGCAAAGAAAGTACGCGCCGTTAAAGCCGCGTAATCTCAACAGCGCCGGAAGCGAACCTTCCGGCGTTGCTGTTTCTGAATAGCGGTTTGAGCTGTTCTCCTGCTAAATCCTTTACAGATAGTCTTCCTTCCACTCTTTTACCCTGCATAACGGGCTCTGACGCTCAACAGAACGATTTCACACATTAAGGGCTTTTCGTCCGATAAATCAAAACATTGTGATCAGTGACAAAAGCGTTCAAAGCGGTGTGTTTTTAATCGCTAAATGGCAGTTAATGAACACTGCAGTCCATTAGTCGATTTTTCAGACGACCTTCCTCGCATGACCATTTTCCTTCCATAACGTGAGTTTTCATTCCACTGAGCGTCATACCCCTTTTGCTGCCCGGAACCGCACCCCCGGCTTTAATACTGGTCTCGTCCGGCGGGTATCGCCACACGCAGGATGCATGGGTGACTGAACTCAACAAGGTAGTCACTTTTTAAGTTAATAAGAGGATTTCGATCGCTGTCACGCTTTTTGCCCTGACAGATTGAGGTCACGACTAAAACTGATAGAGTTCCCGAACTGGATTGTTACTGCTTAGGCAGGCAAAACCTGACTTCTGGCCTCTGTCGGATGTCAGGTTTTTTTGTTTCTGGGGTTCCGATGAAAATCGCCAAAATTCTTAATAACAACGTGGTGATGGTTCAGGATGAGCAGGGACGCGAACAGGTCGTGATGGGGCGTGGACTGGCTTTCCAGAAGCGCATCGGTGACAGTCTCAACGCTGCGCACATTGAGAAGGTATTTGCGCTGCAAAGTGATCTGCTGGTACGTCGTCTGGAGGAGTTGTTATACCAGATCCCTCCTGAAGTGATGACCACCTGCGACCGCATTATTGATCTGGCAACACAACGTCTGGGGACATTGCAGGAGAGCCTGTATATCACGTTGACCGACCACTGCTACTTTGCCATTGAAAGGCAGAAAAAAGGTCTGGCAATTAAAAATGTGTTGCTGTGGGATATCAAACGCCTCTACCCCAAAGAGTTCGAACTGGGTCAGGAGGCCAGGGCTATCATTTCACGTCGTCTGAATGTCGAACTGGCGGAGGATGAAGCCGGATTTATCGCGCTACATCTGGTGACGGCGCAGCTCAATAATGAAATGCCGGAAGTGATGCATGTCACCCGGGTTATGCAGGAGATTCTGCAACTGGTGAAGTATCAACTGCAGCTGGAGTACATCGAATCGTCGCTGAGTTACCAGCGTTTTGTCACTCATCTGAAGTTTTTTGCTCAGCGGATGCTGACGCGTACCGTGGTGGACGATGACGATGTATCGCTGCATACAGCAGTAAAAGATAACTATCCCAAAGCCTGGAAATGTGCGGTGAAAATCGCGCAGCATCTGCAACAAAGCTATCAGCGTGATCTGACTGCAGAAGAGATCATGTTTCTCGCCATTAACATCGAACGGGTGAGAAAAGAGGGGCAATAAGCTCTATAAACCGGATTGTTACTGCTTAACGCAGGCAAAACCTGAGCGCGGACTCTGAAAGGAGGACGTTCTCAGGTTTTTTTCATTTTTGGCTCAGTTAACTGATGTCCGCAGGCATCGGTTGTAAGGAAATCGAGATGGAATATCACACGCTGGCACAAGATATCCTCAGCCATATTGGTGGCCGGGAGAACATCGTAACTCTGGTTCATTGTGCCACCCGGTTACGCTTCAAACTGAAAGACAACCATAAAGCCGACGCTGAAGGGCTAAAGAAAAATCCGGGCGTTATTATGGTCGTTGAAAGCGGCGGGCAGTTTCAGGTGGTGATTGGCAACCACGTTCATGATGTCTGGCAGGCTGTGCGTAGTGAAGCGGGGCTGGCTGATGAGCTTTCTGCAGCAACAGAAGGGGAAAAGACCGGGGGTAATGTTTTCAATCATCTGATCGACATTGTATCAGGCATTTTTACCCCGTTTATCGGCATTCTCGCCGCCTCCGGGATCCTAAAAGGTTTACTGGCGCTGGCCGTGGTCTGTGGCTGGCTTTCTGTTGAAAGTGGAACGTATAAAATCTGGTTTGCAGCCAGTGATGCCCTGTTTTTCTTCTTTCCTCTGGTGCTGGGCTACACCGCCGGGAAGAAATTTGGCGGCAATCCCTTTATTACCATGGTGATTGGCGGGGCGCTGACCCACCCGACGATGATTGCAGCTTTTAATGCCAGCCAGCAGTCCGGTGAAATGACGGACGCGTTTCTCGGCATCCCTGTAACCTGGTTTAATTACAGTGCGTCGGTTATCCCGATTATTCTCGCTGCATGGGTTAGTTGCTGGCTGGAAAAACAGAGCAGCCGGCGACTTCCCGCCTCCATGAAAAACTTCTTTGCGCCACTGATCTGTCTGAGCGTCACCGTGCCGCTGACCTTCCTGGTGATTGGCCCACTGGCCACAGGCTTAAGTCAGATACTGGCAAACGGTTACCAGTGGATTTATGCGCTGGCACCCTGGCTGGCTGGTGCCGCCCTGGGCGCGTTGTGGCAGGTCTGTGTGATTTTTGGTTTGCACTGGGGACTGGTGCCACTGATGATCAACAATCTTGCCGTACTGGGGCATGACTCAATGCTGCCCATGCTGTTGCCTGCTGTCATGGGCCAGGTTGGCGCGGCGCTGGGGGTGTTTCTGCGCAGTCGGGATGCACGACAGAAGATGCTGGCGGGTTCATCCGTGACCGCAGGGATCTTTGGTATCACTGAACCGGCTGTCTATGGCGTTAATCTGCCGTTGCGCCGTCCCTTTATCTTTGGCTGTGTGGCGGGCGCTATTGGCGGTGCCATTGTCGGCTTCAGCAGCACCCACGTTTATTCATTTGGTTTTGCCAACATCTTTACCATCGCACAAATGATCCCACCTGGCGGTGTGGATTCCACGTTATGGGGCGGTATTGCCGGGACGCTACTCGCGCTGATACTGGGTTGCGGCATGACGCTGGTAGCGGGCATGCCCCGAAACACGGCGCCAGACGCAGCGCTCCCGGTTACCCCTGGCGAAGATGACATTCTGTCACCGATGACGGGCACCGTTCTGGGGCTTGGTCAGATTCCCGATCCAACCTTCGCCAGTGGCCTGCTGGGACAGGGTGTGGCCATCATCCCTTCTGATAATAAAGTCATTGCGCCTTTTGCGGGTGAGGTGGCCTCCCTGTTTCAGACCCGACACGCCATAGGGCTGCTGAGTCACAGCGGGATTGAGCTGTTGATCCATGTGGGTATCGATACCGTCAGGCTCGACGGCAAACCTTTCACGGCACATGTAAAAGTGGGCGACACATTCAGGGCCGGCGATCTGCTGCTGGAGTTTGATCGTCAGGCCATTCTTGATGCCGGATATGACCTGGCAACACCGATCATTATCACTAACAGCGATGAGTATCCTGAGGTGATGACTGTGGCAGGGACCGCGGTCACTGCAGGTACGCCTTTACTCAGCGTCACTCGTCAATAAAAGGAGAACAGGATGAAAACTTTCCCGGATTCATTTTTATGGGGCGGTGCTGTTGCCGCTAATCAGGTTGAAGGCGCATGGCGGGAAGAGGGCAAAGGCCTCTCAACCTCAGACGTTCAGCCACAGGGAATCTTTGGCCCGGTATCGGAGCGCATTGAGGGCAGCCAAAGCCTCAAAGACATCGCGATCGACTTTTACCACCGCTATCCGGACGATATCAGGCTGTTTGCAGAGATGGGTTTCAGCTGTCTGCGGGTTTCAATCGCATGGACGCGCATCTTCCCGAACGGTGACGAGCAACAGCCCAACGAGGCTGGTCTGGCCTTTTATGACCGGTTATTTGATGAGCTGGCCGCACATCACATCACCCCACTTGTTACGTTGTCACATTATGAGATGCCCTGGCACCTCGTGAAGCAGTATGGTGGCTGGGGTAACCGTCAGGTGATTGGCTTCTTTGAGCATTATGCCCGCACGGTGTTTGCCCGCTACAGGAAGAAAGTCAGACTCTGGCTGACCTTTAACGAAATTAACATGTCGCTTCACGCGCCGATGACCGGCGTGGGTCTGCCTGAAACCAGCAGCAAAGCTGAGGTGTATCAGGCGATTCATCATCAACTGGTCGCCAGTGCGCTGGCGGTGAAAGCCTGCCGCGAGATTAACCCGGACGCCAGCATTGGCAATATGCTGCTGGGCGGGCTGGTCTATCCACTCAGTTGTAAGCCTGATGATGTGCTGGAAGCGCTGCAGGAGAACCGGAAATGGCAATTTTTTGGCGATGTACAGTGCCGTGGTGTTTATCCGGGCTATATGTTGCGGTTCTTTCGCGAGAATAATATTCAGCTGGATATCACGGATACCGATCGCCAGATACTCCAGTCGACCGTCGATTTTATCTCGTTCAGCTATTACATGTCCGGCTGCGTGACCGCCGATGAGACACTGAATCAGCAGATGCGGGGTAACATTCTGAGCATGGTGCCAAATCCTCACCTGCAGAGTTCTGAATGGGGCTGGCAGATTGACCCGGTGGGCTTGCGGACCTTACTGAATCTGCTGTGGGATCGTTATCAGAAGCCGCTTTTTATTGTTGAGAACGGACTGGGCGCCAAAGACATACCGGATGCAACGGGCGTCGTGCAGGATGATTATCGCATCAGCTACCTCAACGATCATCTGGTTCAGGTGCGTGAGGCCATTGACGATGGCGTGGAGGTCATGGGTTATACCAGCTGGGGACCTATCGATCTTGTCAGCGCATCAAAAGCCGAATTGTCTAAGCGTTACGGTTTTATTTATGTTGACCGCGATGATACCGGGGAAGGTTCGCTGGCCCGCAGCCGTAAGAAAAGCTTTTACTGGTATAAAGAGGTCATTGCGACCAACGGGGCTTCACTTAAAGAGTAATTCCCGCACTCAGGAGTACATCACAACGATCGCGATGTACTCCCGGTTAGCAGTCAAAACAGCCCGGCTCAGGGCGTCTCGTGGGTGTTAACCTGATAGCGGGTACTCCTGCCTCCGCCTTCAAGCCGGTAAAGGCAGCCTTTTTCAACCAGATCGGTCAGATGACGGGTCGCGGTGGCTTTACTCACTTTGGCGACCTTCTGGTACTGACTGGCGCTGATCCCCAGTTCGAAACCCTGCTCGCCGCCATCCAGCAGCCGGTTCAGCACTTTCACCTGTTCCGGACTCAATCCCATCCCCTGATGCCGCAGCCAGAAACGCGCTTTCATCTGAGTGCGATCGATGACGTTCATCGCCTGTTGCAGACTCTCATCCAGGATATCAAGAAACCAAACCAGCCATTGGGTGATATCCAGGCCGCCTTTCTGCGTCTGCTCAAGGATGCGGTAATAACCGGCACGCTGCGTCAGAATGGCGGGTGACATGGCATACAGCCGGATGCTCTGACTGTCGGCCTGCGCCAGCGCCAGATCGGTTAAGGCACGCGTGATACGACCATTACCATCATCAAAAGGGTGCAGGGTGACAAACCAGAGGTGGCAGATGGCGGCGCGCAGCAACGGGTCCAGCATCACATCATGCTGACTGCTGTTGAACCACTCAATAAACTGCGCCAGCTGCGGCTCCAGTCCCTGTCGCGGCGGCGCTTCAAAATGCACCGTGGGACGATCGATGCGACCTGAGATGACCTGCATCGGCTCACTGCCGCGCAGTGTGCCGACGCTCAGGCGCTGCACCGTCCACTCATCGGCCGGGAAAAGCCAGCGATGCCACTGACAGAGACGCTCAGGCGTCAGCGGCTGGCTGCGGTTGTTGATGGCATCGAGCATCATGGCAGCCAGGCCTTCTGAACGATCGGAGACCGGATAGGGCTGCTCTTCCGTCACGCCTAACCGACGCGCCAGCGATGAGCGGACCGATTGCACGTTGACCCGCTCCTCTTCAATCGCGGAAGAGGAGAGGATATTGCTGAGCAGGGTATCCAGCGTCTGGGTTTCACTGTCTGAATGCAGGCTGGCACGGCCCAGCAGCAATCCGCGCTGCTGCTGCAGATGGCGCAGGCGCGGTAACAGCACGGCGTCCTGCCATTGAAAATGGGGCCAGTCCGGCTGTTGCCAGATCCAGGTAACGCTCATAATCGGCTCACGCTAAGGGTGGATGAGCCGAATAAAGAAGGTTATTCGGCTCACAGAATGAGTCGATAATAGCGAATATTTGGCTCACAGGCCAACCCGGCTGAAGTGAGGGCAAAAAAAAGGACCCGAAGGTCCTGTTTGCTTAGCGGGAGAACTGCATAAAGGTGTCTGAATAATAGTGAACGATCCAGGCGACATACGCCAGCCAGACAACCATCCCGACAGCTAATCCTGATTTACCGATCATTGTTCTATCTCCACTGCGATAAGGGGGCTACAGCAACTGTTGACATAAACTGACAGTAATGGCGGGCACCAGTATTGTTGCAGATCAAAAAAAGGCCGTTCATTCGCAGCGCCATAATCCCTTTGCGATCAACTTCCCGTAATCATGCGCTGTGAGACCCCCATCACGGCGGGGAAATGGCCATTAAAGTTCAAAAAAACGCCGCCGATAGATGATCTCAGGAGCACCATAACTACAAGGAGGTATTGAGCCAGGTAAATTTCAGGGGAAGCACTATGGTCAGTCAGTTAACACATAAGAAAAGAATGAGTACCCGTGCCCAGATGCTGATCATGGGTGGTTTAACGATAGTGCTGGGATTTACCGTGACGATTGGCGTCCTCAGCTGGCAATCCGGTAAAGAGCAGAAGGCGCTGGCCGAACAATATCTGCAGCAGATTGCGCAGAGCCGTGCCTTACAGGTGCAGCAGGAATTGAGCCATGCACGTGATGTCGCGAGTCACCTTGGACAAAGTCTGATTGCCTTGCCCCACGTAGGCATTACCGATCGCAAAGCGGCCGATAAGGTGATGGAGTATGCGCTGCGTGCTAACCCTGACTATCTGTCGATGTCAGTGATATTTGAACAGAATGCATTTGATGGCCGGGATGCTGATTTTGCTTCACAGCCAGGTCAGGCACCGCAGGGCCGTTATGCCTTTTTTGTCGATCGTGACGCATCAGGTACTTACTCGATGCATCCGCTGCTCTCCTATCTGACACCGGGTCAGGGCGATTACTATCTGATCCCGCAAAAATCACAAAAAGATACGCTCACCGAACCCTATAGCTATGCCTATAACGGCGTACCGACGTTGCTCACCTCCGTCGCCGCCGCGATTATCGATCAGGGCACCTTAAAGGCGATCGTTACCTCTGACATTTCACTGGCATCACTGCAACAGAAAGTGAATCAGATCAAACCCTGGCAGGGAAGCGGCTATGCGCTGCTGCTTTCTAACGGCGGGAATGTGGTCTCTTCGCCGGTGAAAGATGAAGCCGGGAAGCCCTGGAAAGGCGAAAAAGAGGGTTTTACGTCAAAAGTCGTCCAGCGATTTGATGCCGTGCTGGGTGAAGACGCTTTGGTCACCTGGCAGCCGGTGGTGATTGGTAACAGCGACAAACCCTGGTATCTCGGCGTGGTTGCACCGGTCAGTCAGGTGATGGCCGCCTCAAACCGGCAGCTGATGTGGGCGGTGATCCTGATGGTCGTGAGCGTTCTGCTGGTCGGGACGGTGCTGGGCATGCTGTTCAGCCGTAAAGTGTTGCGTCCGATTGGCGGTGAGCCGGCTGAAGCGGCGCATATTGCGCTGGCCGTCGCCGATGGCAAGCTGGATAACGCGATTGTGGTGAAAAACGGCGATCGCAGCAGCCTCTTTTTCGCCCTGGATACCATGCAAAGCCAGCTCCGGCAGATTGTCGGGCAGATTAAAGATTCCAGTGAATCAGTACGCCAGGGAGCGGGTGAAATTGCCAGCGGCAACCTCAATCTGGCGTCACGCACCGAACAACAGGCCGCCGCGCTGGAGCAGACCGCAGCCAGCATGGAGCAGATCAGCGCCACGATTCGCCTGAATGCCGATAACGCGCAGCAGGCAACCAGCCTGACTGAAAACGCTACCCACATCGCCAGTCGTGGTGCCTCGCTGGTGGGTGAGGTGGTGCAGACCATGGCGCAGATCGATGACAGTTCAAAAAAGATCGGCGACATTACCACCATGATTAACAGTATCGCCTTCCAGACCAATATTCTGGCGCTGAACGCGGCTGTAGAAGCTGCACGCGCCGGTGAGCAGGGACGCGGTTTTGCCGTGGTGGCTTCTGAAGTGCGTAATCTGGCCCAGCGCAGCGCGAACGCGGTGAAAGAGATCGGCGCACTGATTGAAGAGTCGAGCGTGCGGGTCGAGAGCGGCGTCCGGCTGGTAAACGATGCCGGTAAAACCATGCAGGAGATGATGCAGGCGGTGAATTCGGTGCAGGGGATTATCGGTGAGATTGTTACAGCATCAAGCGAACAGGCGCGTGGCATCAGTCAGGTAACGATTGCCGTCAATGAAATGGATGGCGTCACCCAGCAGAACGCCGCGCTGGTGCAGCAGATGTCGGCTGCCGCCAGTTCGCTGGAAGATCAGGCGCAGCAGCTGTCACAGACGGTAGAGCAGTTTCATCTGGCGTAAGCAGGCGTATGTTTCCTGATCCAGACTCTGCTTCACAAAATAAAAAACCCGCCGCTGGCGCAATGCTGCTCAGTTAAGATTAGATTTGTAAAGGCTGTCACGGTCAAACGTGGCAGCTTTTTTTTGGGCGAGCGAGCCGCAGTACGGGCCAGCGCACCTCTGCTGCTGCCGGGCCGTCCTCGCGCCGCTCACGCGGTACCTTCGGCTTTGACGTCGTGCCGACGAACCGTTCGGGGATCGGCCCTCCCTGGCCGGCCCCGACCTGTCCACGCTTCCCGGCGTGGACTTCTGGCCCACCGTCACGCCTCAGCGCTGCGGATAGCCCTTTCAGCAGCAGAGGCGCTCAGGCCTCCACTCTCGTGCCCTTTTTTAACAATACACACTGAAGTTTCAGAGCAGCCCGGCACCAGACTGCGTTATCACCTGTCGCTTAACTGACTGACATTACCGCTGGCGGGTTTATTTTTATCACTGCTCCGTCAGCCGCACACCGGTGCTGGCATCAAACAAGTGCATTTTATCCGGGTTAACGGTCACCGGCAGCGTGCCGCCAGGCACGGCATCGCTGCGGCCGGTCAGTTGCATATGCAGCGGGAAACCCTGCCAGTTCAGATGTAACAGGGTCGATTCGCCGGTGATCTCAACAATATTGACCACCGCCGGTTGCCCGCTGGCATCAAAAATCAGATCGTGGGGTCGTACGCCAAGCGTGACCGGCTGATCGGCCTGCTGCTGTGCCGCACTGTGCCAGCGACGCGGTAACGGCAGCCACTGCTCGCAACAGCAGACGCCAGGCAGCCCATCGCGTGTCTGGAAACGGGCATCCAGCAGATTCATCGGCGGTGACCCGATAAACCGCGCCACGAAGGTGTTAACCGGGCGGTCATAAATCGCCAGCGGTGCACCCTGCTGCACAATGACCCCTTCTTTCATCACTACAATCTGATCCGCCAGCGTCATCGCCTCGACCTGATCGTGGGTAACATAGACCATGGTGGTTTTGAAACGCTGATGCAGCGACTTGATCTCGGCCCGCAGCTCCATGCGTAACTGCGCATCAAGATTAGAGAGCGGCTCATCAAACAGAAACACCTGCGGATTGCGCACCATGGCGCGGCCCATCGCCACGCGCTGCCGCTGTCCACCCGACAACGCTCTTGGATAACGCTGCAGCAGCTGATCGATGCCGAGAATGCCGGCAATGCGGGCGATTTTGCTTTTTTGCTCCTCGCGCTTCACCTTTTTCACCTGCATGTGAAACGCCAGATTCTCCGCGACGGTGAGATGCGGATAGAGCGCATAGCTCTGAAACACCATGGCGATATCCCGGTCAGCAGGATCGAGATCGTTAATGCGTTTTTTATCCAGCATGATCGCCCCGTCAGAGACGGTATCCAGACCGGCAAGCAGCCGCAGCAGGGTTGATTTGCCGCAGCCGGAGGGGCCAACCAGCACAGTGAAACTGCCATCAGGGATGGTTAAATCCAGCGGGTGCAGCACGCTCTGTTTACCGTAGCGCTTCGCCACCTGTACAAGTTCAACACTGGCCATGGTCAGCGCACCTCATTTGATAGTTGGAGTTGTTGCCAGCTGGGATAGCGGCGCGGAGAGCTGCTTATCGCCTGTGATGCCACTTCAATGCCCCAGCGCAGCGCCGTGTGCGATGGCTGGTGATAGAGCAGTGCAGTAAGAAAACCGGCATTAAAACTGTCACCGGCACCAATGGTATCTACCACCGTCACCGGCTGGGCAGCAGCATACTGCACAGAGGCGGCAGACCAGAGACGTGCGCCCTCTGCGCCACACTTAATCACACAGCCGCCGCGACCACTGAGCCGGGCCGCCAGCTGTTTACCGCTTTGATCCAGCAGTTCTGCGCCCGATAAGCCCAGCGCTTCCACCTCATTCAGCAGCAGCCAGTCACAGTCCGCTAACCAGTTGCCAATCTGTAAGCGAAGCCCATCGCTCCAGCCCGCAGGCGGCCAGCCGGTATCCACGGCGACACAGAAGCCACGCTGTTGCAGTGCGGCCAGCAGCGCCGGGTAGTGATCATAGAGTTCCAGACAGAGAAAGGTGCCGCACAGCAGCACGATGTCGCCCGGCGTCGCCTGCGACGGCAACTGGGCCAGCACATCGTCCGCGGTCAGCACGGTAATATGGCCGTGATTGCTGAGAAACGAGCGTTCGTTATCGGGATGGGTCACGCCTACCGTCAGCGAGGTTTCACAGGCATAGCGCGGCCAGTATGCAGCGCTATGAGGAAAGTGACTGGCGAGCCAGTGACTGAAGCCATCGTCGCCCTGATTGGCAATGGCCCGATGCGGCACCTGCATCGCCTCCAGCGCCAGCGCACAGTTACCTGCGGACCCGCCGGGACGTAACTCGCTGTGCTGCAGCATCACTTCCGTGCCGCGCTGCGGCCAGTCGCTGAGCGTACTCATGATTAAATCAACATTTATATTGCCCACCACATAGAGGGTGGGCGTGAGGGTAGTGACCATAATTATCCCTTACTTCCGCCGCTGGTGAGACCGCTGACCAGCGTCTTCTGCAACCAGATGGCAATAAACAGTGGCGGCACCGAAGCCAGAATGCCGATTGCCGCGATCAGCCCGTCATCGGTCGCGCGTCCTGCGGTAAAACCGGCAATGGCGACCGGCAGGGTCTGTGCCGAAATATTGCTGGTGAACAGCAGCGCGTAGAAAAACTCATCCCAGGCGAGCAGCCAGCCGAACAGCGCGGCAGCGCCCAGCACCGGCTTTGCCAGCGGCAGCGTAATGCGCAGCAGAACCTGCCAGAAGCGCAGGCCATCAAGCCGTGCTGCCTGTTCGATATCACGTGGCAGTGAGTCGAACTGGTTCTTCAGCATCCAGGTCAGAAACGGCAGGATCAGCGAACAGTAGACCATCACCAGGCCGGGACGGGTGTTGAGCAGCCCCAGTTGTTGCAGCAGAAAGTAGAGCGGCAGCACAAACGCCACGGGCGGCACCATATAGATCGCCAGAGCGCCGGAAAGCCAGGCATCACGACCACTGTAGCGTGAGAAGCTGAACGCCGCGGGTATCGCCAGCAGCAGCGAGATCGCTGTGGCCACCGTCGCTACCAGCAAACTGTTGCCCAGCGCGTGCAGAAAAACGTTGCCGGGCTGATTCGGTGCCAGCGAAACCAGCCCCTGATAGCGACTGAAATCCCACTGACGCGGCAGCCACTCCAGCGGCACGCGGGAGAGATCGCTGGCAGAACTGACACTCATCAGAAACAGCCAGCCCATCGGGGCCAGAATGCTGACGGCGACCAGCATCGCAGCCCCGTAACGCAGGACCCGTCGCAGTTTAGTTTTCATAAGCGGTACTCCGGCGGCGCTGATGCCATAACATCAGCAGATAGAGCGTGATCAGAAGGGCGCACATCAGGGTCATCAGTATCGCGTAGGCGGCACCGCTGCCGGCACGCAGATAGCTGAACGACTCCTGATAAACGAAAAAGCTCAGGGTCTTGGTGCTGTCCACCGGGCCGCCGCGCGTCATCACGTAGATGATGTCGAAGATTTTGAAGGCATCGATGGTGCGTAACACCAGCGCGACGCCGAGCGGTGCAACAATCGCCGGGAAGGTAATCGCCCGGAAACGCCGCCAGGCGGAGGCACCGTCCAGTCGTGCCGCTTCAAACAGATCCTCGGGGATCGACTGCAGCGCCGCCAGCACCAGCAGGGTGACCAGCGGATAGTTTTTCCAGATATCCGCAAACATCACTGCATTGAGCGCCGCCTCCGGCGATCCCAGCCAGCTGCGATAACCGTCAATGATACCGAGCTGGCTGAGCAGGGCATTGATACTGCCGTAATCAGGGTTGAAGTTGAGCCGCCACATCATGGCGTTGACGATGGTCGGCAGCGCCCACGGCAGAATCACCAGCACCCGCAAAACGTTGCGCCCGATGAATTTCTGATTCAGCAGCAGCGCCACCAGCACGCCGATAATCCCTTCAACGGTGACAGACACAAGGGTGAAATAGAGTGTGCGCCAGATCGACGCCCGAAAGTCGGGATCGCTAAGCGCATAGAGATAGTTTTCCAGCCCAATCCAGGCAGGCGTTTCACCACTGCCAATCAGCGCAGCATCGGTAAAGCTGAGCCAGATGGTACGCAGCAGAGGCCAGGCGGTTAACAGCAGCATCACCAGCAACATGGGTGCCAGCAGCACCCATGCCTGACGCTGTTCGCGTTGACGCAAACTCAGCATCATAACTCCTTAACGCAGCCGGGCGGCGCTTTTATCAACCGTCGCCATCGCGTCCTGCGCCGGGGCTTTACCCAGCAACACCTGCTGTAACTGCTGTTGCAGCTGGTTCGACAGACGGGAATAGTCAGCGGTCTCCGGACGTGACAGCATCACGTTTAGCGATTTGTCCGCCGCGGCAATCAGGCTCTCCTGATCCTTTTTCACTGCTTCATCCTGATAAGAGGATTTCCAGATCGGCAGGCTGAGCTTCGCATACTGATTCTGTACCGGCTGTGAGGTCATGTACTGAATGTACTGCCACGCCTCGTTGGCATGGGTGCTGCCTTTGGTGATCCCCAGCCCCATTGAGCCGTTTACCGCCCCCACTTTTCCTGGCGCATCGCCGGGCGCAGGCATGATCCCAACGTCGCCCGCCACTTTGCTCTGCTTCGGATCGTTCGCCATGTTGTACATGTAGGTCCAGTTCAGCGCGAAAGCCGCATCGCCATTAGAAAACGATTTACGCACATCCTCTTCCAGATATTCACGCGACGCCGGGTTACTCAGGCCCTCATCGAGCGAGCTTTTCATCAGGTTAAGCGCCTTGAGTGAAGCCGGGCTGGAGAAGTTAAGTTTGCCGTTCTGATAGAACTGACCACCAAAGCCTGAAACAAGCGTGGTGTAGTCACACACCAGCGCCTCAGCCTGGGACCAGCTCCAGACCAGCGGCCAGGTGACAATCTTTTTATCCTTGATGATCTTCGCGTCATCCAGCACCTGCTGCCAGGTCTGTGGCGGCGTGGTGATGCCCGCTTTAGCCAGCATCGCTTTGTTGTAGTAAAGGTATTTGGTGTCGAGGATCCACGGCATACCCAGCGTTTTACCTTTGTAAACCACGGTGTTCATCGCGCCCGGGAAGACCTTCTCTTTATCCTCTGGCGTAATGCGTGCGCTGACATCCTGCAGCAGATCGAAACGGGCGAATTCCGCTGGCCAGATGGCATCGAATAGCACCACATCATAGCCATTGCCGCCCGCGCCACGCGCCGCCACAATCTTGTCGTGCAGCGCCTCATAAGGAACAAACTCCAGATTGACGCTGACATCCGGGTGCTGCTTCTGAAAATTTTGCGTCATCGCGCGGATATCATTTTCGCTGTAAGCCGCCTGGGTCATAAACAGGGCATTGATCTGGCTGGCCGCCGCCGCGCTGCCTGCGCTTAACATCAGTAAGGCGGCAAAACCGGCTTTTAGTTGGGGTGTGTAACGCTGTGACATGGTCTTCTCCACTGTGCAGCAACAGGCTGTCGGTTAATTAAATCAATTTGATTGATTTAATCGGGGGCGTAATTTTGGTCAGTGGGTGAACTGACCTGTCTGAATCTAAGCAAACGGCGTGCCACAGTGCCGGAGGGCATAGCAACAAAGCCGTAACAACGCTGAAACTCAGACTGCGCTTTTATGGCAAAATTGCCTATCCTGATGCGCGAGAATTGCGTGCAGCATCAAAGATATTGTTTGCCCGAATGCATTCGGAGACCAATACTGTCGGGTCCCGCTGAAATGGAAAACAACATGAAAACCTCGGGTACCAACCTTGAACATGCGCGGGCGCACAACCGACGTGTGGTGATTGAAGCCATTCGCCTGCACGGTGAACTGACCCGTGCCGAACTGGCCCGCATGACGGCGCTGACGCCGCAGACCGTCTCGAATATCGTGGCGGAACTGGAGCAGGCCGAACTGCTGACCAGCCGCCAGCCGCGCCGCAGCGGGCGTGGTCAGCCCTCAATTCCGGTTACGCTCAATCCCACCAGTGCCTGGTCGATCGGCATCCATCTTGATCACCAGACGCTGCTGCTGGTTCTGGTCGATCTCAGCGGCGAAGTGCGTTTCCGCCGCCTCGTTCTGGTGCAAAAGCCTCAGCCTGCTGCCACCCTGGCGTGCATTGCCAGCGTGCTGGAGGAGATGCGCGCCTTCCTGGGTACTCAGTGGCAGAAAGTGCTGGGGATTGGCGTGGTGATGCCAGGGCCTTTTGGTGTGGAGGGCATTTCATCAGTGGGGCCGACCACGCTGAACGGCTGGGAGCAGGTCGATATCGAGGCTGAACTCGCCACCATTAGCGGTCTGCCGGTGACGCTGGAAAATGATGCTACGGTCGCCGCCATAGGCGAACGCTTTCACGGCACAGCGCGCCACCTGAACTCCTTTATCTATCTCTATATCGGCACCGGCCTGGGCGCGGGGATCTTCACCGATGGTCATATCTATACCGGCCACGCCCATAATGCGGGCGAAATCGGACACATTGTGGTCGAGCCGGGCGGTCGCGACTGTTACTGCGGAAATCAGGGCTGCCTCGAGCGTTACGTCTCGCTGCAGGCCGCTTATGAATTCTGCGGTCTCGATCCAATGCGGGCGCTGCCCGAAGATCTGTTGCAGATTGAACCCGCGCGTTTTACCGCATGGATTGAGAATGTGACGACGCCGTTACGTCAGGCAATCAATATTCTGGAGTCGGTGTTTGATGCTGAGGCGGTAATTATTGGCGGGATGATGCCTGCGCCGTTGCTGGAGCAGATGGTGCAGCGATTGCCGCCGCTTTATCAGTCGGTGCGCGGACGCTATCTTAACGATATGCGACTAAAAATTGGCATGACCGGCAGCGATACAGCCGCTCTCGGCGCCGCCGCTTTACCGATTTTCGATGAATTTAATCCGAAGTTTCAGGTGCTGATGAAGTAGTCAGGGAAAAGGGCGCTGCTGCAGGCAACAGCGCCACAGGCATTAACCCGGGTAGATACCGCGATCTTTACGCGCCATCAGAATACGCTCACAGGCCACGATATAGGCCGCGGTACGCAGCGAGCAATCTTTCTCCTTCGACTTTTCCCAGACGTGTACCATCGCTTCCGTCATGATCTTGTCTGAGCGACGATTGATCTCATCTTCGCTCCAGAAGAAGCTGGCCATGTCCTGAACCCACTCGAAGTAGCTGACGGTCACGCCACCGGCATTACAGACCACGTCCGGCACCACGATAATGCCGCGGGTGGCCAGCATGTCATCGGCATCCGGATAGGTCGGGCCGTTTGCGCCTTCCAGCACGATTTTGCAACTCAGGACTTCAGCACGCTCACGGGTAATCTGACCTTCCAGTGCCGCCGGGATCAGAATATCCATCCCTGTGGTCCAGAACGCCTCTTTATCAATGCTCTGCGCACCAGGGAAACCGGCAATCTGCTTATTGGCGATCTGCCATTCGGTCAGGGCAGCCATATTGATGCCATCGGCATTAAACAGCGTCGCGGTGTGATCCTGAATCACTACCACACGAGCACCCGCCTCATCAAACAGGCGTGCCGCTTCGCTGCCGACGTTACCGAAACCCTGGACCGCAACGCGTGCGCCTTCAATTTCAATACCTGCACGGCGTGCCACTTCGCGTCCGGTAATAAACACGCCGCGACCGGTGGCTTTTTCACGCCCCAGTGAACCGCCCAGATGAATCGGTTTGCCCGTGACAACGCCGGTAATCGTTGTGCCGTGGTTCATGGAGTAGGTATCCATCATCCACGCCATCACTTTGCTGTTGGTCCCGACGTCTGGCGCAGGAATATCTTTTTGCGGCCCGATGATGATGCCGATCTCGCTGGTGTAACGGCGGGTCAGTCGCTCAAGTTCACCGTCGGACAGTTTGAACGGATCAACGCGGATGCCGCCCTTAGCGCCGCCATAAGGCAGGTTAACCGCCGCGCATTTGATGGTCATCCATGCGGAGAGCGCCATCACTTCATTAAGGTCTACATCCGGATGGTAGCGAATACCGCCTTTTCCTGGGCCGCGCGAAAGGTTGTGCTGAACGCGATAGCCTTCGAAATGGCGAATTGAGCCATCATCCATCTGGAGAGGAATATCAACAATCAACGCACGTTTTGGATGACGCAAAGTATCTATCCAACGTGAAAGATCGCCCAGATAGGGCGCAACCCGGTCGATTTGCTGTAAATAGGTGGACCAGGCAGATGTGCTGCTTTCAGACGCATAAGATAACTTATCCATAAAAAACCTTTCTTAATGAAGTTATTTATTGTGTGGAGCCGTGGATGGAGAGCGCATTGCATTGCGCCGACATAATCTAACACTACTGAAACAAATAAGATGTGGCATCAGCCATGACACAACGCAGTAATGCCCTGTTTTGGGGCAGGGTAAGTGAATAGATTAGTATTGCTGGCCCCTTACAGACGAATAAAGATGCGCGTGGAGTGCGTAATTTCTGCATAGGACAGGAAATATCGCTATCTTTCAAATCTTTGAGGGCGTTCAAAAAGTTAAATAATTGATCGTAACCATGTTGACTTTACTGCACCAATTAAGTGCATGAGAATAAGTAATCAAAGGATTACATAAAGTAATGGATTGGACGTTAATAGCGCAGGCTAATCAGGTATTTAGAAAGGAGAGAGGGTCAGGGCTGGGGAAGGGAGAATAACGGGCCAGCGCAGTGGCTGGCCAGAATGAGTTTTACTGATGCAGAGCCTGCTCGGCTTCTTTCAGTTCCTGGCGAGCGTCAGCCAGTTTATCTTCGCGCTTCTGGATCTTGCTGGCGCTGCGGCCTTCTGCTTTCGCTTTAGCCAGTTCCTGTTCGCGTTCCTGTACCTTCAACTTTTTCTCTGCCACTTTTTCCTGACGCTGCTTTAGCAGACTGCTTTCGGTACAGTTCTGATTTACTTCGCTAAGCGCTTTTTCAAGGCCGGCAACCTGATGGGTATTATTGTGCTGGCGGGCAAAAGAGAGCTGGGTCTCAATCTCCTGCTTTTTGGCTGCACAACCGGTCAGGCCAGAGGCCGCGTGAGCAGCAGTAAAAGTGAGTGGTAACAGGAGAAGGCTGAAGGTCAGTAAGGTCTTTTTCATCTTAGTCTCGTCAATGAGTCAGGGTTGTGGCACCAGTATACGGAACCACCTTAAGAGATTCTTAACGAAAAAAATTATTTACTGGCGCGGAAAAACAGGGGTAAAGAAGGCGCTGCCTGCTGTCAGGCAGCGCTGGAGGCGTTGGATTGGGTAAATTGCAGGTTACAATCAGGTCCACTGAGCATTACCGGATGGCCATCCAGACTCTGCTGTTCAAAATAGTCCTGCATCTGCTGGCTGATGCCGGCACCACACCACATCACATGATGCTGATGAAGGTCGGTTTTAACGGCTGGCAGCCCGGTTGCACGCGAGTCAACCTCGACATTAAAGCCCATCGCAGTAAGACGAATGGCTTCAAGCCAGATTTCGGTTTTATCAAGTACGCTCACCGCTTCCAGAAACAGAGGAATAGAAGATTCGTTGCGCGATGAGGCGCGCATGACTTTATCCGCCTGCTGCTGCACGGTTTGCTCAAAACGGTTGAGGCGACGTGACGCTCCCCGACGGAGATCGGCGTAAAGCCAGGCGCTCAGCGGCCGCAGCAGATTAATGACGAAATCATCACCGCTATAATGGCTGGACATCGTGTGCATCTGGCGTGAAAGCGACAGCGGTGTGCCAAATTCCAGTTGCCAGAGCAGGTCGCCTTTGCGCGCCGCCCAGCCATAGGTGGTGACCGTCGAAGCAGCCTGCTGACCTTGCCAGATTTCGTCGAGCGTCGCGCCAGTGGCTGTTAAGCCAACCAGGGTCTGGATTTCACTGAGGTGATGATCACTCCAGCGTTCCTGATACTGCTGCGGCGTCAGTAATCCCTGCTTCATCCAGCTCTTCAGGTTAGCGGGATGGGTGCCGGTTATGGCGCAAACAGTATCGGTGGTATAAGAATGCATATCGTGCCCTCTGTAGAGGGGAAGGCCGCCGGGATTAACCGGGGATGAACCACCACTATGAACCTTATAACAGCCAATTAACAGAGGCAGAGTTAAGGCAAATCGGCGCTATGTGCCTGTGACGCTACGCTTATTCGTTGTTATTCTCCGATTAAATTTATGCTGATCAGCAGGTTAAAAGCGCTGCGATCAGGCAATAAAAATACTGTGTATTTATTCAGTAAATATTCTTTACGCAAATATACCGGGAAATCGGTACTTTTAAGCCTCTTTTAAGAGCATGCCGACTCTTATCCCCCTTACATCCTCCCGCTAAATCGCTAAAATAGCGGGTTCTGATGATCAGGAGAAAGAGTGCCCAATGCGTTATCGTTTTAGTCTCGCCGTTGTAACGGTTGCTGCTGTACTGACTGGCTGTGCAAAACATGCCGCCAGCGATGCGCCAGATGAATTTGCTGCTGGCCCGACGCAGATTGATGTCTCACACATCAAGACCCGCGCAGATGATGGCTCCAGTGTATTCCTGACTGTAGATGGTAAAGACGCCGGCAGATTGCCTAACGGCGAAAGCATGCTGCTGCATGTTCCGGCCGGAAAACACCAGGTCGGTGGCTATGTACCCACTCTGTTTGGCATGGGTCGGGTGACCATTGCACCGGTAGAAGTGACCACGTCACCGGAAGATGTAAAAAAAGTGGCTTATACGGTCACACGCAACAAAGCGACCTTTGTTGAGAACAAGGACGAGCAGGGCTGAGTGGATGACGGCGGAGAGCTGCGCTCTCCGCTGGAAGGGCTGGCGCTATAAGCCCAGTTCGCTCAGTGAAGGATGGTCGTCAGGGCGTCGGCCCTGCGGCCAGTGAAACAGCCGCTGTTCTTCACTGATTTTCAGATCGTTGATGCTGGCATAACGCTGCTGCATTAAACCCTGCTCATCAAAGGCCCAGTTCTCGTTGCCATATGAGCGATACCACTGCCGTTGCTCGTCATGCCATTCATAGGCGAACCGCACCGCAATCCGGTTCTGGTCAAAACTCCACAACTCTTTAATCAGCCGATACTGCTGCTCCCGCTGCCATTTTTGCTGCAGGAAGGCGATAATTTCTGCCCGGCCGGTCAGAAAGGTATCGCGATTGCGCCATTTGCTGTCCGCTGAATAGGCCAGAGCGACCCGCTCCGCATCCCGGCTGTTCCAGCCATCCTCAGCCAGCCGGACTTTTTCAATCGCCTGTGCAGCCAGGGTAAATGGCGGTAGAGGCGGACGTGTATTTTCCAACTTTCTCTCCTTAACAGCGCAGGCAAACGCATTGTCAGCATTCGTTACAGTCGTATCAGAGTTCCAGGGCGTGAATCTGGCAGACGGCACGCGCCGCTTCCTGACCTTTTTTCACGAAATGCTGAGTATAGAAGTCGATAAACTCGGCCGATGGCTGGAAATTATGCGGCGTGAGTGACACCGAGAAGACGGGCACATTGGTTGCCAGCTGTGCCTGCATCAGACCACTTACCACAGCCTGCGCGACGAAATCATGGCGATAGATGCCGCCATCCACCACCAGTGCTGCACAGACAATCGCATCGTAGTTGCCGGTCTGCGCCAGGCGTTGCGCCAGCAGCGGCATTTCAAAAGCGCCCGGAACATCCCATGTCTTAATCTCATATGAGGTACCGCGGCTTTCCAGTTCCTGTTCGAATCCTGTCAGAACCTGAGAAACGATTTCGCTGTGCCAGTTAGCTTTAATAAAGGCGACTTTCAACGGCTGCATGACTTACTCCAGTAAAAGGTGACATTCAGTGGTAACGGGCCAGATTTCGCCCCTGCACCCCGAATCAAAATAGTGAGCCCGACAGGCCAGTAACCTGCTGACAGCCTTCACTATACTGTAATGTAAAGAGTCTGTGTCCATCATTGTGATTATATGTAAATAACTTAGCGATGGATTACCCGCTTATGCTGCCGCAAAAGCCCGCAACGTCTCCTGCAAGGCATTCCACACGCACTCTCCAGCCCGAAAACCGCCTCACACCCCGCTGTTTGCGTAACAGCTTCCAGTTACGTTATTGCTTAAATAAAATACTGGATATTTGAACAGGTGTTTGTATAATTAATCGACTGCCCGCCGGGTATTGGTAGCGTTAGCGAGGGGTGAACCCATGATGATTTCAACTGAAAGCCTCAAATCTCTGGAACAATCGGTCACAATGAGCAGTCGTGAACTGGCTCAGATGACCGGTATTACACACGGAGAAGTGAAGCGGTTAATCAAAAGTCTGGAGACGGCTCAGCGTCTCTCCCAGCCGCTCAGCGTGAATGAGTATGAGCGGGAAGGGGAAGTGCGTCAGGAGTACCGTCTGTGCAAGCGTGACTCGCTGCTGGCCGTGGCACGCCTGTCGCCAGGCTTCACTGCAGAAGTGCTGGATCGCTGGCAGGACCGCGAGAAGACGACCCATCTGCCTGACTTTACCAATCCGGCTGAAGCCGCTCGCGCCTGGGCTGAGCAGTTTGAACAGCGTCAGGCGGCGGAGCAGCAACTGGCTCTCTCGGCACCCAAGGCGGCGTTCTTTGATAACTTCGTTGAGGTTGATGACTCGCTGGGCTTTCGGCAGCTCTGCAAAATGCTGAAAGTGAAAGAACCGGAGTTTCGCCAGTTTCTGCTGGAGCGCAACATCATGTATCGCGCAAAAGGCACCCTGACGCCGCAGCACTACCATATGCAGGCCGGCTACTTTACGCTGCATACCGGCACGGGTGAAAATCAGCACGCTTTCTCTCAGGCACGCTTTACGTCTAAAGGGGTGAAATGGGTCGCCAGTCTGTGGGCAGGGCATCTCTCTGCTCAGCCAAAAGGCGCAGCTGCGTAACCGTTCCTGTGATCTTGCGGGCTGGCGCGGATGTATAAGTGCTGGCAGATGTGCCTGTAAAAGTGCAGATATAAAAAAGGCCGCAACAGAGTGCGGCCTTTTTTGATCGTTAATGATCGATTATCGGGCAACTCACCAGCCTTTAATCGCATCACCCTTGTAAACTTCTTCGGCTTTGGCCGCCACCTCCGGTGACTGCAGCGCTGACTTCAGCTTCTGAATTTTATCGCTGTCTTTATTATCTTCACGTGATACCAGCGCATTGACGTAAGGCGATGAGGCACTTTCCATAAATAAGCCATCGCGGTGCGCTGATAATCCAGCCTGAGCCGAGAAATTAGTATTAATGATCGACAGGGTCACGTTGGGATCGTCTAAGGTGCGGGTCAGCTGTGGGGTGTCCACTTCAACCAGCTTCAGGTTTTTTGGATTTTCGATGATATCCAGTGAGGTCGGTAAATACCCCACATCCGGTTTGAGTTTAATCAGA
Organism: Pantoea sp. 18059; assembly: GCF_902706165.1. NCBI lineage: Bacteria > Pseudomonadati > Pseudomonadota > Gammaproteobacteria > Enterobacterales > Erwiniaceae > Pantoea > Pantoea sp. 18059. The sequence goes on along the minus strand of NZ_CACSJS010000003.1, from coordinate 174,514 downwards.
CCCTGCGCCTGCAGCAGCAGCAGGCTGCGTCCCAGCGTGGTGGCTTCGTTAGAGATGGTGATAGTGGCACCATTCTGCAGCTCACTGATGTTCTTGATTTTGTGCGAATAGGCAGCAATCGGGAAAACGAACGTTTTACCCACTACCGCAAACTTATAGCCGCGCTCTTTAGACTGTGATTCCAGATAAGGCAGGCTCTGGAAGGCGTTAGCATCAACTTCTTTGTTATTCAGCGCTTCATTTGGCAGCACATAGTCATTGAAGTTAAGTACTTCGACATCCAGCTTGTATTTATCCTTCGCCACCTGCTTTACCACCTGCCAGATTGCTTCATCAGGCCCGGTATTAATCGCAACTTTAACTTTGTTATCGTCATCTTTTGAGCAGGCGGATAATAGTAGAACAGAACTGGCGAGTAATGCCGTAAACAGACCTTTCATTATCAGAAATCCCTCAGGTGGTTGATGGCTTCAAAGATAATACAGAACTCACAGGTTGCGTACTGACTGAGGAATATATCTTATAACCACAACGCAAATATTGAACATTAATTAATCAGTAATTCAGCCAGCCCGCTAATGGAAGGTTTTCATCCCAGTATTCGCTGGCGGAAAATTCCTGTTAACAGGCTTATTAAAACGCAGGCGGGCATCAACACAGTTTTCTTCTAAGCTTACTTATCGGTCACTACTGGCATTCTATTGATTATTAACAGGGATTAACCATGTCGAAGCAAGATAACGAAATTAACGCGGTTGAAGTGATGCGCAGCAGCCAGGCCTGGAACGGTGACGTTCTTGAGGCCTATCCCACCGGCGAACCTGAGCTGACCGTTATGCGGCTATCGCTACCTGCCCATACGTCATTGCCCTGGCATACCCATCCAATGCCGAATGCGGCGTTTATTCTTTCCGGCACCCTGATTGTTGAGGATAAAGAGAGCGGCGAACAGCGCACCTTCCATGCGGGTGAAGCCCTCAATGAGACGGTCAACAGCGCGCATCGCGGTTACACCCTGGATGAGCCAGCCGAACTGGTGATTACCTATGCCGGTGTTAAAGGGCAGGAACTGACCGAGCCACTGCCGGGCGAGCCGGAAGAGTTTTAAACGCACTTACTTCATGACGCACCACGGTAGTGTCGCCCGCTGCCGTTTAAAAACCCTGCTCAGACTTGATTCGGATCAGTAAAGGGTGCGCCTGCACAGACCAGGATTAAACGCTCTCTGCTTCATCCACACCAATTAAAAAGGAATTTTCATGGATAAGAATGTTGCTCTGCTGCTTGCCCCAGGCTTTGAAGAAGCTGAGGCTATTATCACTCTCGACATCCTCTCACGCCTGGGCGTTCAGGTTACAACCCTGGCCTGTCAGCCCTATCGCGAAGTGAACAGTTATCATCATGTGAAGGTTGTCGCCGATGAGCTGCTGGAGGCGAATCGGGAGCGATTATTTGATGCGGTGATTGTGCCGGGTGGTCCTGACGGCAGCAAAAATCTGGCGGCAAATGCGGCAGTGATAGATTTTATTCGCCGCCATGATGAGGCGGGCCGCCTGGTCTGCCCAATTTGCTCCGCAGCGGCCAGAGTGCTGGCGCCACAGGGTCTTTTAAGGGGGCGTCGCTATGTCAGTTCTGGGACGTCATCAGAAGGTGTCACCGATGGCGTTTACGTTAATGCCTCGGTAGTGAAAGATGGCAATCTGCTGAGTGGACAGGATCTGGGCGCGGCGTTTGATTTCGCCTTCGCGATCGCTTTTATCCTGACTGGCGAGGCAGATAGTGCCACCGGGCAGGCTGAACATATCAGTCACAAGCTTAAGGTGGATTTCGCTAAGCTTTAATGATCGGTGTTTCGCGCCCTTAAAGCGACATGCTGACAGGGCGCAAAGTCATCCGCGACAGAAAAGGCATTTACTTCCCGCCAAATCCCGCTTCCCGCAGTACCTTTTTTGCCTGCTCCGATTCTAAAAAATCCGCCAGCCGACGCGCCTCTGGGGTAATGACTGCACAGGCGTAGCGCGCAACAGAATTGAAAGCCGCAGGGATATCAACGACTGTCAGCCCGGCAATCTGGCTCAGGGCAGCCCGATGGCTGGCATAACCGATAAACAGATCCGCCTGATCCTCCAGGATAATCCATTCTGCCGCCAGCTTGCCTGCGGGAATGGGTGCAGAGTCGCGCCCACCCACCAGTGCCTTTGCGCGCTGGCGCACCGCTTCACCGGCTTTGCCCATCCGGGTGAAAAGGGCCTGCGCGTAGTCGCCAGAGGGATCGGCTGTGGGCGTAGAGGTCGCGATCCGCAGTGTGTCGCGGGTCACTAGCTGATACCAGTCGTCTCCCGCCTGTAGCCGATCGCTGCGAACCGTGATGCAGAGTTTATTAATTGTGAACGGGATGACTGCCAGCGCTCGCCCAGCGTTCAGCAATTTTTGCGGATGCTCCTCACTGGCTGAAGCAAAGAGATCGCAGGGCTCACCGGCTTCAATCCGTTCGCGAAGCAGACCGGCGGGGCCAAACCGGGTTTCAACTGGCTCAGGAAAGTATGCCATCAGCGCGGGCCAGACGGCTTTCAGGCTGCCCGCCGCCAGTACGCGCATCACTCTGTTCCCTGATAAGCGGTGCGATAGAAGCGCTGATACCACTTATTGGCCAGCTTATTCATGTCCACATCCTGAAATTTCTGCGGATAGAGTTTTTTCGCCATCCACAATTCGCCAATCCCCATCGCTTCCGGCATTGGATAACCCCAGGCTTTGGCGTAGTCCGGCATCAGCCAGACGCGATGATTTTTTACCGCGTCGATAGCCTGCCACTGTGGTGAACTGTTGATTTCATTCACGACTGAGGGATAACGGTCCTGCACAAAAATCACCTGTGGATCCCAGGCGATGACCTGCTCCATCGACACGGTTTTAAATCCCTTTACGGTCGCTGCGGCGACATTGACCGCGCCCGCATGCAGCATCATCAGGCCGGTATATTTCCCTGAACCGTAGGTGGTCAGTTCCGGGTTCGCCATATAGGCGCGAATGCGTTTTTCCGCCGGAACATCCTTCAGGCGATCGCTGACGATTTTGCGGCCCTCATCGGTGGCCGTAATCAGCGCTTTTGCTTCTGCCGGTTTATTGATGATCTCGCCGATAAGCGTAATCCCTTCACGCAGTCCTTTGTCATAGGCCATTTCCTCGTCGCGGATAGAGGGGTTCATTTTTGCCTTTTCACCCGGCTCGTCATGACGCAGTGAGATAGCCACCACCGGAATGCCCAGCGCGGTAATGCTGTCGATCATCTCATGCGGTGCGTAGTTGGTCACAAACACCACCTGCGGATGCAGCGCCACCAGTTTTTCGGGATCAACATGCGTCAGATCCCCCAGTGTCGCTTTCTGGTTCAGCTCAGGAGCCAGGCGGGCATAGCTGTCGCCAAGTTGCTGCTTCCAGTTCGCCATCACACCGACGATTTTATCGGTCGCGTTCATCTGCACCAGCAGGTTCAGCGTCTGATGCTGAAGCACCACAATACGATCAACACGATCAGGAATCGTGACCTGGCGGCCTGTCTGATCGGTTATCTGGCGCGATGCCTGGGAAGAGAGCGGAAGGAGTATCAGTAAACCGAGTGTGCATGCCTGCCAGAAGCGCTTCATTAACTATCCTCAAATACGTTATGCATTGGATTATATAGCGATAAGTGATGGGCGTCACGGTCCGGGGCATTATTTTGGGAAAGCAGGACGAAGGTAAAACATATTGTTACCGATAAGACTCAAGGTAGTTCAGCATTTCAACTCCACGGTCAATAAAGTCCTGAGCGACTCATAATGATTTGCCGCTTTCCCTGTCTGTGATCAACGTTCGTATAAATAAAAGTGCGTTACTCTGCGACCTCTAAGATTTCAGACCTGACAGGAAGTCAACTGCATGATAATCAGCCCGCCGTTTGTCCGTCCCCGGAACACCGGAGAAAATGACCCGTCATGGGTCAGCAGAATGATGCCCGTGGATATCAACCGGGATTTCCCGCTCAACCGGCACGCATCATGGCACGGGGGCGTGCACGTCCTCCACACCGACCGCACTGAGGAAGGCTACGAACGTATTGAGTTTGTCCGCGCGATTGCTGATGGGGAAGTTGTTTCTTTTCGGGCTCCGTCTTCCACAAACAAACGCGATGCTTTCCCGCTGAATTATGATGGCAGAACCGATGATGGGTATGTCCTGCTAAAGCATCAGACCGATATCGGTGAAAACTGCCGTGTCGTTTATTACTCCCTGTACATGCATCTCATGGACCGGCTGGACCCGGTAATCAGAGCCGGAGCAAAAGTCTGGCGCAAGGACCGTATCGGGCAGAGTGGTATGGTTAGCGAAACCAATGCCTTTCACTTTGAGGTATTCTGTGACAACGAGAACATGCTGAAGCTGACCGGACGCACCACACCTGAACTCGATATCACCCGTGACGGCAGAACCGACACGGTTTATGGCGATATCCATTTTTATCTGCCGCCCGGTACACGCTTTTACAAATCGGTGTCTGACACTACCTCACCAGGCACGGACCACCTGAATACCGTTCATACCACCACGGAACCGTTATTCGTCAGCATGACCTTCGAAAAAGGCGACTGCACGATGCTCACCCGCAGGCAGAACACCACCACGGCGGCACGTTTCGACACGGTGGGGGATCCGCTGGTGAATACTGACGTTGATCAAAACGACGATACAGCGAAGTATGAATACAACATGTATTGGACGGCTAAGCGCCTGTACCCGCAGAATCCGTCTGCCGGGCTCGAACTGCTCCATTTCGGGCGGGTCATCAGCACTGAACATGAAACCCTGACGCCTGCTGATGCGCCCTTATGGCGTACTGTCAGCTTCCCCGGCGGAACGGGCATGGTTAACCTGGCTTCACCTGACATCAAAAAATTCAGCGATGCTGATTTCCAGCACTGGACAGGGTGGCGGATGGTGGACGATGACACGGACAACAACAGTCAGTGTAATTCTCCCCTTATCGCCGGATTGCAGGACAGCGGGCATATCAGCGACCTGAGCAGCCGTCTGGTCTGCCATTTTCCGCTGGAGTGGAATGTTGCCACCTTTGACCAGCGCTATGTCTGGCTCAGAACCGGCTCTGACGATGTTCCGGCCATGTCAGAAGAAGACTATGAACGGCTGAAAAGTCATGCCTCAGCGCTGTGCTTTGAGACCGGTGAACATGGCACCGGCAGGCTGTGGCATTTCCATCCATTGGCCTTCATTACCCACTTTCGCAAATGCTGCTGGCTGAGCAAATCAGAGCTGAAGCAGCTTGTTCCACGGAACGCATTAAGAGCGGCCGGGCGAAATGATTACCGCTGGGAGGCCATAAATTACCGGGATGCTGCTGGTAGCATCCCGGACACTATCCGTACGCACATAAACAGGACGATGCAGAAATACCTGATAACTACCCCGCTGCGCATCGCCTGCTTCCTGGGGAACGGCATTCAGGAAACGGGCTGGCTGGGATCGATGGAGGAAGGGCACCGCTATACGGAAGCAGACCCGCGTACGCGTCAGGTTATCCGGCGCTACAACATCTGGTACTACCCGTGGTACGGGCGCGGCCTGTTACAGCTTACTAATCCTGAAAACTACTTAGATTATTTCGGCTTCCGGGGACGGACCTGCCCGGAAAATATCAGGAACACCCTGATAAATGAATACAGTCGTCTGTATTTACACCGCGGCATTCGCTATACCGACAATCACCTGTCTGACACCGAAAACCACGTCCCTGAAAACATTATCCGCTGGCGGAATAACATCAGCAGCGATCTGTATGAGGCGGCCAGTAGCGCAGGATTTTACTGGGTGGCAAGGGGTATGGCACTTTACGCCGACAACCCACATTTACTGGAGCGATGCAGCGTTAACGCTCGTGGGAGCGGAATAAAAGTTTACTATCGCAGCCAGGCCTTCTGGCAGGCCAGCGCCGCCGTTAATCTGCCAAACCAGGTCAATAACGAACACTATCAGGGGCTGAATGGTTTTGAAGCCCGATGTTGTGTCTACGGCAGTGCAATAGCTGTTCTCACTGAGCAGAAATTCCCGGACAGCAATAACAACCCGACCAACGAAAAACCCGAATCAGATCAGTTAAGGAGAGGATAATGGAAAGGTTTTTAATTTTTCTAACTCTGGCATTGTTATCACAAAAATCTGTGGGCTCTATTACTCCAGATATATATATACCCTCTACTTTCAACAAAGACAGGTTTATTAATTATTACAAAGGCATATCCAGTAACAGCGGAAATAGTTCATGCGATAACATTTCATTTAAAAATTTCTACCCGCCCGAATACGCAACATTAAAAATAAAACGACCTCCATTTAATACTTGGTTTTGCCTGTATTCTGCCGATGTCCTACATAATGGGTACGGACCGGGAAGAGTATTACCTGAAAAAGTCTACTTTGATACAAATGAAGGATTATGGAAAAAGAAAAATTACACATTAAGCAAAGAAAGTAGCCAGCGTTCGCTAAACGTTTATGATATTAAAAACCTGAGTGAGTTGCAGCCTGTAAAACTCTATAATATCCAGTCAGTCAATGCCCGTGGCTATGCGGTTATCGACAACAATATACCCCTGCAAGAAAAACAAAAAGGGGTCAAAAAAAACCTGTCATTCTGCCTGATACGTGATGAAGCTGCATTTTGTGGTTCAGGCTCAATGATAAACCTCGTCGACGGTAAGGAAGTCGATTTCACCCCCTATATGCTCAAATCTCTTGAGACCGTCGAAATGGGCGTACCGAAAAAATCAAATAATTGACAGTGATTAAATTCGCCATATGCCTGATTCAAATTCATATAAACAGCTAAGATGCTCACAAGCAAAAGGATCTGATAAGGATTCTTTTGCTTGTCCAGGCCTATCCTGAATTCTTACTCTAAGTTTACATTCCACAAAGTGTCAGCCGCCCTCATAGCTTACACCCGCACAGCACTGATAATGTGCAACGCCCGTTACTGACTCACCATCCCGGTGCCTTCTGGATTCCGCTCTCTCTATTTCTCTGATTTTACTTAAGTTAATTTCTGGCACGCCATTTGCTGAAGTCTGAACAGTAAGCAGCGTTCGACACAATTGATAGCAAATAGCTGGCTAGGGTTCCGGTTCACGCAGGTGAATGTCTGGTCCGAGAGCTGGCGACCTCTGTGAGGTTACACGGCGGGACAAAAGCCCGGGAGACAGCGGCACCAAATGGTGTCTTGCGCTGCTCCCGTTTTTTTGTGCCAACCAGAGGTCAACTATGAAGAAATCACCCCTCCTGACGCTTATTCTGTCGCTGACGCTGCTGGTCAGCGCGCCATCTTTCGCCGCGGTCAAAAAAGAGTTCAATATCTGCTGGACCATCTATGCGGGCTGGATGCCCTGGGGCACCATCAGCAACGAGAAAATCATCGATAAATGGGCCAGCAAATACGGCATCAAAATTCATATCACCCAGCTCAATGACTATATCGAGTCGATCAACCAGTACACCGCGGGTCAGTTCGACGGCTGCACCATGACCAACATGGATGCGCTGACCATACCTGCGGCGGGCGGAATTGATTCCACGGCGCTGATCACCGGCAGCTTCTCTGATGGCAATGACGGTGTGGTGCTGAAAGGCGCAAATAAAACACTTAGCGACCTGAAGGGGATGTCTGTCTATCTTCCTGCGCTGTCGGTTTCGCACTACCTGCTGGTTCGCGGTCTGGAGAAGGCCGGTTTACAGGAAAAAGACGTTAAGGTCGTGAACACCTCCGATGCCGATATCGTCTCCGCCTTTGGTACCAGCGGCGTGCAGGCGGCGGTTGCCTGGAATCCGCAGCTTTCAGTTATCAAGAAGACCCCACAAACCACAGAGGTGTTCAGCTCTTCGGCCGTACCGGGCGAACTGATTGACATGATGGTGGTGAATACAGAGACCCTGAAAGATAACCCCGCGCTGGGTAAGGCACTGACCGGGGCCTGGTTTGAGATGATGGCGAAAATGCAGGCCGGAGATGCGCAGGCGCTGAGCGCAATGGCTGCCGATTCCGGTACTGACCTCGCCGGATACAAGGCGCAGCTGAAAACCACCCATCTGTTCTGGACCCCAGCCGAAACCCAGACATTTGTTTCTTCCCCCGATCTGGCGAAAACCATGCAGCGCGTCGCCGCGTTCTCCTTTGATAAGGGATTACTGGGCGAGGGTGCACAAAGCGCTGACTTCATCGGCATGAGCTTCCCTGGCAACATCACCGTCGGTGATACAGCGAACATCAAACTGCGCTTTGACGACAGCTATCTGAAGATGGCCGCTGCGGGCAAGCTGTAATCACCGATCTCAGGAGTATTTGCCATGCGCCACATCAACCGCTATCCCCGGCAGGGAATGCGCCTGACGCTGATGCTATTACCTTTTGTGCTGCTGATCGCCGTCTGGTTTATCAGTTCGGCGGTGCGTCTTGAAGCCAACCCACACGACAAGCTGCTGCCCGGACTGTCACAGATGATCGCCGCTATTGATCGGATGGCCTTCACGCCGGACAAGCGCAGCGGCGAATATCTGCTGTGGGCGGATACGTGGATTAGCTTAAGCCGTCTGCTGACCGGCCTGGCGATCTCTTCACTGATTGGTCTCTGCATCGGTGTTGCTGCGGGCGTCTTCCCGATGAGTCGCGCGGCGCTGTCACCCTTTATGACCGTGGTGTCGATGATCCCACCGCTGGCGCTCCTGCCGATGCTGTTTATCGTCTTCGGGCTGGATGAGCTGTCAAAAGTGATGCTGATTGTTATCGGGATTACGCCGATGCTGGCGCGCGACCTTGAACATCGGGCGCGGGAAATCCCCGCAGAGCTGTTTATCAAAGCACAAACTCTGGGGGCGAACAGCTGGACGGTGGTGCTGCGGGTTGTGCTGCCGCAGCTCTTGTCGCGGCTGATCACCTCGCTGCGCCTGTTGCTGGGATCCGCATGGCTCTTTCTGATCTCCGCCGAAGCCATTTCCGCAACCGCCGGACTGGGCTATCGCATTTTCCTGGTTCGTCGCTATATGGCGATGGATGTGATCATTCCCTATGTCATCTGGATCACGCTGCTGGCGTGGCTGATGGATCTCGCGCTGCGTCAATTGCACAAAGCCTGTTTCCCCTGGGCGGAAGGAGGCCGGGAATGAGTTTTATCGATATCAAAAATATCTGGCAGGAGTATGGCGACCACGTGGTGCTGGAACGCATCAATCTGCAGGTGAAAGAGGGCGAGTTCTGCTCGCTGGTGGGGGCGTCCGGCTGTGGTAAGTCGACGTTTTTACGCCTGCTGCTGGGTCAGGAAAAGCCGACACGGGGATCGATCACACTGGATGGCGAACAGCTGCGCGCGGAACCCGATCGCAGCCGTGGCGTGGTGTTTCAGCGTTATTCGGTTTTTCCCCATCTCAACGTGCTGGATAACGTCGCCATTGGCCTCGAACTTCCGGCTTCACCGTTTACTGGCCGGCTGTTTGGCACCCGAAAACGCCATGCCCGTGAGCAGGCAAAACAGATGCTGGAGAAAGTCGGGCTGGGCCATTCTCTCGATAAATATCCGGCGCAGCTTTCGGGCGGGATGCAGCAGCGGCTGGCGATTGCGCAGGCTTTTGTCATGCAGCCGCGCGTACTGCTGCTGGATGAGCCCTTCGGCGCGCTGGACCCCGGCATCCGCAAAGATATGCATGCGCTGCTGCTCCAGCTCTGGAGCGAAACCCGCATGACGGTGTTTATGGTCACTCACGACCTTGCCGAAGGCTTCAATCTTGGCACCCGGCTGCTGGTTTTCGACAAAGTGCGCATCGATCCTCAGGCCCCCAATGCCTGGGGCGCGCGTATCACTTACGACATCCCGCTTAATGAAACGCGGCTGTCGCAGCTGGCAACCCGCAACAAAAACAACATTTATCCCCTCAAGGAGACCGCTCAATGACCGCACTTTTTCATTCAGCTCCGAGCCTGCGCGAAGAGCAGCTGCCTGGCGGAGGGCACACCTCGCTGATTCTGCGGAAAGGGCAGATCCTGCGCCTGACCGACATCGAGGGTGGCGCTAACGTCAGCATGATGATGCTCAATCCCCACGAGAAAAGTGAACGCCTGAATCTGCCGGACACCCTGAAAGGCCAGCATACGGCTCGCCTGACCACCGGGCACTGTTTCTATTCCGACATGGGACGCGTACTGGCCGCGATCGTGGCGGACAGCTGCGGCTGGCACGACCCGTTTGGCGGCGTACTCAACGCGGCGGAAGCGCACGATAAGTATGGAGCCGGACGCTATCAGGAGCTGCGCAACGGCTTCTACCGCAACGGCACAGATAATCTGCTGGTTGAGATGGGCAAATGGGATCTGGGCCTGGAGGATCTGCTGATGGTCGTCAATTTTTTCAGCAAGGTCACGGTTGATGAGAAGGGCCGCTTCCGGTTCAGCGCGGGCAACAGCCGCGCCGGCGATTTCACTGAACTGTTCGCACCCATGGACGTGCTGATGGTGCTGACCGCGCTGCCACATCCGCAGGATCCCGCCACTGACTATCTCCCGCGACCGGTTCAGCTGAGCTGGTATCAGGCCGACGATATGCAGGCCGTCAGTGAAACGATGGTCACGCGCGGTGAAAACCAGCGCGCGCTTCAGAACACCCAACTTTTTGCCCTGTAAGGAGGCTGCGATGACCCTTATCAACTCTGATCGTCGTCCTGAAGATGCCGTCTATCGCCACGTGATACCGGCAGGCGAACCCTGGCTGTTCGAAGTGAAAAAAGGGCAGACGCTTCGCCTGCTCGACCTCGAAGGGAATCAGGCAATTGATACCCTGTTCTATAACAGCGATAACCCGCGGGAACGCTACGATCCTCAGCGCACGCTGCGTCGTCAGGGAAACGTCTATCTGACCACCGGCAGCGTGCTCTATTCGAATCTCGGCAATCCGCTGCTGACTATCGTCGCCGACACCTGCGGTCGTCACGATACCCTGGGCGGAGCCTGCTCGCAGGAGAGCAACACCGTGCGCTATGCCCAGGATAAGCGCTACATGCACAGCTGTCGGGATAACTTTCTCTGCGCCTGCCTGCACGATGGCCGCCTTCACAAACGTGATATCGGTGCCAACATCAACTTTTTCATGAACGTTCCGGTTACGCCGGAAGGCGGTCTGACCTTTGAAGATGGGCTATCGGCACCCGGCAAATACGTTGAGCTGGTAGCCGAATGCAATGTGATGGTGCTGATCTCCAACTGTCCGCAGCTGAATAACCCCTGTAACGGCTGGAACCCGACGCCCGCCGAAGTGCTGGTGTGGAACTGAGTCAGCGTTGCCATGGCGACAAGCGGGACTGAGTTTCTCAGCCTTTTGCGCCAGACCTCTCAACACACCACCGGCGTACGCCTGTTACGTGCCGGTCAGCCCCGGGGACGGCCCCAGGGAATATCGAATTTTGCGGGACGACCCGCATCCCTGAGAGTTCGCTTATGTTTGATACCTTACTGATTGCAAATCGCGGTGCTATCGCCAGTCGCATCCTGCGCACGCTGCGTGCCATGCAGGTGAAAGGGGTCGCCGTTTACTCCGAAGCCGATCTGAGCAGTTTACATATCCGCGAGGCGGATGTGGCGCTAAGTCTTGGCGAAGGCCCGGCCGCACAAACCTATCTGGTAACGGAAAAGATCATCGCCGCCGCGCAGCAGAGCGGGGCGAAAGCGATTCATCCTGGCTACGGTTTCCTTTCGGAAAACGCCGCCTTTGCTGAGGCGTGCGAGGCTGCTGGTCTGATTTTTGTCGGCCCCACACCGCAGCAGTTGCGGACTTTTGGCCTGAAACACACGGCCCGCGCGCTGGCGGAAGCCGAAGGGGTGCCGTTGCTGGAAGGCAGTGAACTGCTGGCGGATATCAGCGAAGCCCGCCGCGCCGCAGAGAGGGTCGGCTATCCGGTAATGCTCAAAAGCACCGCGGGCGGTGGTGGCATCGGTATGCGGGTCTGTCGTGATGCGAATGCGCTGTCAGAGGCGTTTGAAACGGTCCAGCGCCTCGGCCAGAACAACTTCAGCGATGCCGGGGTATTTCTCGAAAAATATATCGAACGCGCCCGTCATCTTGAAGTGCAGATTTTCGGTGACGGCAAGGGCGAGGTAATCGCGCTGGGCGTACGCGACTGCTCGGTACAGCGGCGTAACCAGAAAGTGATCGAAGAGACGCCAGCGCCGAATCTGCCCGAAGGTATGGCGGAGGCTTTATGCGCGGCGGCTATCGCGCTGGGAAAAGCGGTGAACTATCGCAGCGCCGGGACAGTTGAGTTTGTCTATGACAGCGTAGCGCAGCAGTTCTATTTTCTTGAAGTGAATACCCGGCTGCAGGTTGAACATGGCGTCACGGAGCAGGTGTGGGGTGTTGACCTGGTGCAGTGGATGATTGAGCTGGCAGCAGGCGATCTTCCTCCGCTTCATGCGTTAGCCGCCGCGCTGAATCCTCAGGGCCATGCCGTGCAGGCGCGAATTTATGCGGAAGATCCGGGGCGGCAGTTCCAGCCTTCGCCCGGGCAGTTAACCCAGGTCCTCTTTCCGGCAGCCGACGGTAAAACCCTGCGCATTGACCGCTGGGTGGAAGCCGGCTGTGAAGTCCCGCCATTCTTCGACCCGATGCTGGCAAAAGTTATCACCTGGCGCCCCACTCGCGAGGAAGCCATCGCCACCCTGGCACAGGCGCTGGCTGAGACCCGTTTCTATGGCGTAGAAACCAATCGCCTCTATCTGTTGCAGATTCTGGCCTTCTCGGCCTTCACGGCTGGCGAACCCTGGACCCGCTGTCTGGAGCAGCTCGCCTATCAGGCGGCAACGGTTGAAGTGGTGAGTGCCGGAACCCAGACCAGCGTTCAGGACTATCCCGGACGTCTGGGATACTGGGCGGTAGGCGTGCCGCCATCGGGGCCGATGGACGATCGCGCACTGCGTCTGGGCAACCGTCTGCTGGGCAATGAGGAGGGTGACGCCGCGCTGGAAATCACCCTGAATGGACCCACCCTGAAATTTAACACTGAGATTCAGGCGGTGATCTCTGGCGCGCCGCTCACTGTCACATTGGATGGCGTCGGACAGTCAATGAATTCTGTTTTTACCATTCCGGCCGGGGCAACGCTGAAGCTGGGCGCGATAAGTGGCGCGGGCGTCAGAAGTTATCTCTGTCTGAGCGGCGGCATTCAGGTGCCGGACTATTTAGGCAGCAAAAGCACCTTTACCCTTGGTCAGTTTGGCGGACATGCCGGACGGGCACTGCGTAGCGGTGACGTGCTGCATCTCGCTCCGCGTTCTGCAAGCGCAACCGGATCGGAACTGCCCGTCGGACTGCAAACAGAGCTTGCCACGGTGCGCACGCTGCGCGTCATTTATGGTCCGCACGGTGCGCCTGAGTTTTTTGCGCCGGAGTATATCGAGACGTTTTTTGCCACAGAATGGGAAGTGCATTTTAACTCCAGCCGCACCGGCGTTCGCCTGATCGGGCCAAAGCCAATCTGGACCCGCGACAGCGGCGGTGAAGCAGGGCTGCACCCCTCAAACATCCATGACAACCCGTACGCGATCGGCGCGGTCGATTTTACCGGTGATATGCCGGTGATCCTGGGGCCGGATGGCCCGAGCCTTGGCGGGTTCGTCTGCCCGGTGACGGTAATCGAGGCGGACCTCTGGCAACTGGGACAGCTCAAAGCCGGTGACAAAGTGCAGTTTGTCGCGGTGGATATTCCTACCGCCCGCCGACTGGCAGAGGGCCGACGCACCGAGCTGACCACGCTCCAGCCACAGGAAACAGACTGGCAGCCTGCGCCGCTGATTTCGCCCATCGTGATGACCTGCGGCGCAGCGGATAAACGCCTGGTGGCGCGCCTCTCTGGTGATACGCATCTGCTGCTGGAGGCTGGCGAGCCGGAACTGGATCTGGTGTTACGTTTTCGCATTCATGCGTTGATGCAGGCGCTGGAAGCGCAATCCCGCAACGGCATTATTGATATCACGCCGGGGATCCGCTCGCTGCAAATCCACTTTCAGCCGGAGACGCTGACGCCCGACGTGCTGCTGATGTGGGTGCGCGGTGAGTGGGAGAGGGTCTGCATGAGTGATGACCTTCAGGTTCCCACACGCGTGGTGCATCTGCCGCTCTCCTGGGACGATCCGGCCTGTCAGAAGGCCATCGAAAAATATATGACCACCGTGCGGCAGGATGCGCCGTGGTGCCCGAGTAATCTGGAATTTATCCGCCGGATAAACGATCTGCCGGATGATCAGGCTGTCTGGAACACGGTCTTTGAAGCCAGCTATCTGGTGATGGGGCTGGGCGATGTCTACCTCGGCGCGCCGGTCGCCACACCGCTGGATCCCCGGCATCGGCTGGTGACGACAAAATATAACCCGGCCCGCACCTGGACGGCGGAAAACTCGGTTGGCATCGGCGGTGCCTATCTGTGTGTGTATGGCATGGAGGGGCCAGGCGGCTATCAGTTTGTCGGCCGCACGCTGCAGATGTGGAACCGGTATCATGAAGTCGCCGATTTTGGCGGTAAACCCTGGCTGCTGCGCTTTTTCGATCAGATCCGTTTTTATCCGGTTTCAGCCAGTGAGCTGTTGCAGATTCGCCGCGATTTTCCCCTCGGTCGCTATCCGCTGCGCATTGAGCACAGCACGCTGCGGCTGGCGGAATATCAGGATTTCCTCGCCCGTGAAGCGCAGAGCATCGGTCTGTTTCGCGATCACCAGCAAGCCGCGTTCAATGCGGAACGTGACCGCTGGATCGCCAGCGGTCAGGCCCATTTTGACAGTCAGGAAAGTGTGGCCGATGAAGGCGGCGACGCGCCGCTGCAGCCAGGCGAGCAGGGGGTTGAAAGCCCGGTTTCCGGCAATTTATGGCAGGTGCAGGCGACGGCGGGCAGCCGGGTGCGGGAAGGCGATACACTGGTGGTGCTGGAGTCGATGAAGATGGAGATCCCGCTTCTGGCGCCGTGCGACGGCATTGTTCAGCAGGTCAGTGTGCAGCCAGGCAGCGCTGTACGTGCAGGGCAACGCGTGGCGGTGATTGTTGAGGATAATGCGGAAGGATGATGACAACTGGTCGCCTGGTGGCGCAGTAATAATCTGACCCTGCGCCTGCTGATGGTTCCAGACTGGCGGGCGCAGGCGAGTCCGATCACGGCGAAGGGCTATTCGCAGCTCGCGCCCAGTTGGCTTAACCAGCTGATCATCGCCTCACTGCCTGGCTGGCTCAGGGTGCGTTGCGGCCAGACAAGGTAATAGGGTTTGCTCAGCGGCAGGCAAAGATCATCCACTACCACCAGATCGCCCCGCGCCAGTTCCGCCGCGATAAGGCGTCGCTGCCCCAGCAGCACACCAGCTCCCGCGACGGCCGCATCAATCGCCAGCGAGGTCAGATTAAAGCTGAACGCGGGCTGCGGCAGAGGTTCGTCCATGCCTTTAGCCTGAAACCAGCTTCGCCAGTCCGGCAGAAAGCGGCCTTCATTACCCCAGTCGAGGTGGATCAGCGGCGCCTGGCTTAAGATCGTTTCCGGCGTAAAGCGATGTAACAGAGCAGGACTGGCCACCGGCAGCACGTCATCATGAAACAACTTCAGCTTATCTGACTGCGGGTAACGATCCTCACCAAAGCAGATCACAAAATCGGCGGGCATCGCGGTGAAATCGACCTGAGAATGCGTACCGTGTAACGAGAGATCGATATTCGGGCAATGGTCGCGCCAGCTCGCCAGCTGGGGCAACAGCCATTTGGACGCCAGCGCCGGCAATGTGTAAACCGTGAGTTTTGGCGCGCTGGCCGCATGGCGGATGTTTTGCTGACCGAGATGCAGAATATCAAACGCCTCAGTGACATAGCGCAGATACTCTTTTCCGGTTTCGGTCAGCATCACGCCGCTCTGCGTACGTAAAAACAGGGCACTGCCGAGTTGCTCCTCCAGCTGGCGAATCTGCTGACTGACTGCCGCCGGGGTTAAGGCCAGTTGAGCGGCCGCTTTTGCCAGGCTGCCCAGTTCGGCAGCCACTTTAAATGACTGTATGACGCTGATCTTTGGCAACCTTGGCAATTGGGCAGGCATTAACTCTTCCTTATCAGGGCATTAAGTTTTTATCGTTACGCAGCGTTGCAGGCGACCGGTAGAGTAACATCACACCTGCTCATCATGAGAATTGTTGCTATGTCTGGTTCCCTTGTCCGTCTCGATCTTCATCCACTGGCCGATCATGGCTGGCGTCAACGTTGTCGTGAGCAGTTAAACCAGTCCGGCGCGCTGGTACTGCGTCAGTTTTTAAAACCACACGCTTTAGAGGCGATCATCGAAGAGGGCAATGCACAACGTCACCAGGCTTATCACACCCGCAGCATGCACAATGTCTATCTGATGAAACCTGATGACGCTTTCAGTGCTGAGCATCCGCGTAACAGGGATGTGATCAGCACCAAAGGCTGCATCACTGATGATGTTATCGCTGCTGACTCGCCGCTGCGTCAGCTTTATAATGATGAGTTGTTCAAACATTTCCTGTGCGATGTACTGGGTGAAAAAGCGCTCTATCCCTATGCTGACCCGCTTTCCTCGATCAACCTGCACTATGCATCACACGGTCAGGAGCTGGGCTGGCACTTCGACAACTCCTCATTTGCCATCACCTTACTGGTACAGAAACCGCTGGCGGGCGGCGTGTTTCAGTATGTGAAAGATCTGCGGGATGCTGATGCCGGTGAGATGAACTTTGCCGGTGTCGACGCAGTGCTGGAAGAACGCCAGACCGTTGACGCGCTGGAGATAGATGCCGGGGATCTGGTGCTGTTTCGTGGCCGTAATTCCCTGCACCGTGTGACCCCAACTGAAGGCGAGGTCACCCGTATGCTGGCCGTGCTGGCTTACAATACGCAGCCGGATATTGCGTTGTCAGAAACCGCGCGTATGACCTTTTACGGCAGACTATGACATCATGGCGTGTCTGCAAGGGCACGCCAGCCGCGCAGAAAGATTTGCTGCGTGCGGAAAGCCACCAATGCACGCCAGTCCGCATCTTCTGGCCAGAACCCCTCGACCAGTTGCTGCTTTATCACATGGCCGCCCTCACTGGCAGGATCGCCATAGAGGTGCAGCCAGTGATCTTCACGCACCCGCTGATGCATATCCTGACCCTCGTAAGTCCCGCATTCCACCACCAGAGGCAAAATCCGGGTGTCAGCCAGTGACGTCAGCAGATAGTGCGACAGATAGCCGGTTGCCGTTGCTGTTACACCAGTTACACTGTCACGTCCGGCACCAGTAAACAATAAGGTCAGCCACTCACCGTAAATGGCTTTGCCCCAGTCATGCGCCGTATAACGCTGCTCCGCAATAGAGAGCAGCATCGGATGCCCCCATGCGCCAGCCCCGGTATGAAGGTCAAAGCTGATGATGGTTTTCGCCACAGAGAGATGCTGTTCAACGATTGCCGCCATCGTAAGGTGTGACCAGCAGGGCTTCTCACCGCCGAAAAAAAAGCCGTCAGCAAAACTATACTGTCCGGCTTCTGTGACACGTTTAACCGCCTGCCAGCCCGCGCCCTCGAGTGCGTCGGCCAGTTGCCGATCGGCGCTTGCACGGTCGCCATGATAAATACCGTGCCACTGTGCATAATCCGGGTTAGCAGGAGGCGGCTGACTGAAATCGATAAAGTTACGGTTCAGATCAATATTGTCTTCGTTCACGCGCCGTAAATGCGCCGCGCCCCATGGATTGAGCAGATGAATCAGCAACAGCGCGGTATCAGCGGGCAACGCTTTTTCATCCAGGGTCTCGAGCCAGGCTATCTGGCAATCGGAACCATAATAGCCTTCAACGCCGTGAGTGCCGGAAACGACCAGCATCAGACGTGATGCGCTGGCCGGTCCTATCCGTGCCACGTCTGTATACAGAGCTTCTCCCAGAGGACCAGGCAGAGGATGCGGATAAGAGGTCGTCTCAGCACCTTTGCTCTGCGTCGCTGCCATAAAGCGCGCGCGCTGAACGTGGTATTCGGGCAACGCCATAGTCTTCATACTCCTGCGATTCTTCACGTTGTGCGGATCAGGGATAAACATTGAATTTAAAATATTTTTTGGTGAGCTGGTCATAAGTCCCGTTTTTATGCATCTCCGCCAGTGCCGCGTTAATCATCTTCAGGTTTGCCTCATCTCCTTTGCGTAGCGCGATACCCACGCCATCACCAAAAATCACTTTATCCACCAGGGTCCCTTTGATGGCGTACGGCTTGCCTTCGGCTGAGGTCAGGAATCCCTGTTCAGCAGAGACCGCATTGGCCAGGCTGCCATCAAGACGCCCGGCGACCAGATCCGGATAAACTTCCATCTGGTTAGGATAGGAGATGACTTTAACGCCCTCCGGCTCCCATTTGGTTTTGGCATAGGTTTCCTGGATGGTGCCCTGTGCCACACCGATCGTCTTACCGCGCAATGAGGCAACATCGGTCGTCAGCGTGCTGGCAGCTGGTGCCAGTAAAGCACTGGGCGTGTTGTACAACATATCGCTGAAAGCCACCTGCTGACGACGCTTATCGGTCATCGACATCGCTGACAGGATGGCATCAAATTTCTTCGCCTGAAGGGCAGGGATGCTGCTATCAAAACCCATTTGCACCCACTGGCACTTCACCTTTGCCTGAACGCAGATGGCATTGCCCAGATCAACATCAAAGCCCTGCAATGATCCATCAGCCGCCTTGAATTCAAACGGTGGGAACGTAGGGTCAACGCCAAAGCGCAGGGTCTGCTGCGCCAGTGCCGCGTGACTAACTGTTGTGAGCGAAAACAGTAATGCGAGGGATAAGCTCTTTTTCATGTTTTAATTCCCGGATGCAAATGAATTTAAGCGCGACATTCAAATTTAATAACATGCGACCTGTTTTCCTGCCAGCGAATAAACCGCAATCATCCAGATTAAAATCTTATGTTATTAAGGTACTGTGCGAATTATTTATACGGCGTTAATTTTTACTTAATACTGTGCATCAAATGACTGAGCCATACCAGGGTGTGGCGCAGGTCCGGGCCTGAAGCCGCAGGCGCTGGGGATGGGATAACAAGACAAGCCCCAGCGCCAGTTTTTAGACTATCGCGCAGCAGTGATTTATCATGACAGGGAATTAAGTAATGCGCCTGCGTTAAACTGAATTGTCATTAGCCAGACAGTAAATATTTACCTTCCCGCCCTGCATAAAATAAAGTTTATGGGATTTAAATCAGTTGAGATAAATTAACGCTTAGCCCATCAGAATAATGTGATGGATGCGCTTATTTTCTGCTGTACAGCGCTAAACGTTCATGCAGGAAATCTATAAACGCGCGTACTTTTTCTGGCACATGACGAGTATTAGGGTAGAGCGCGTAAATTCCCTGACGGGGGAATTGATGATCGGGCAGTAGCCGTACTAATCCACCTTTATCAATCTCATCCTGCACCAGCCAGGCGGGCAGAATCGCCACGCCAGCACCGGCTAAAGCAAAAGCGAGTAAAGAAGAGGCACTGTCAGCCGTGATCATGGCAGGCTGAAATGCGCTCATCAGCACAGACTCGCCTTCGGGCGTGATCACCTGCCAGCTGAGTGGCGTCGATAAACGGCTATGCGCAATCCATTTTGCTGACGCGAGATGTGAAAGATCCCGGATAGACGCTTCATTCAGGCTGTTGAGATAACAAGGTGCAGCGACCGCCAGGATATCAAACTGATCGATAAGGCGGGCGTGATGACTGGAATCGGCAAGATGCCCAAGTCGTATCGCCACATCGAAGCGGCCGGCAATCAGGTCGTCATTTTTTGATGAAGAGACGTGATGTATGCGTAACTGCGGGTGTTGGGCTGCAAAGTCAGCAAGGGCAGGGACGATAACACGAGCGCCATATTCCAGAGTGGTTGTGATCCGGATTGTCCCGCTTAATCCAGTGTGATCACTTCTCACATCCTCTAATGCGCTTTCCGCATCCTGAAGAAGCTGAAGGCAACGATGATAAAATCTTTCACCCGTATCCGTGGCTGAAACGCGTCTGGTGCTCCTGATAAGGAGCGAGACACCCAGCTCCTCTTCGAGATGTTTAATATTGAAACTCACAACGGCTTTAGTTAACCCGAGTGTCTGAGCTGCACCTGTAAAACTGCCTGCCTCGACAACTGCGACAAAGATCCCCAGCCGTTGCATATTGATCATCGTGAACTCCGTTAACGACATCTCATTGTCAAAATATCTTTGACAGTGTAACAACAGAAAGTGAATTTATCCCGATAATTTAAGCACCTATACTGCGCGCCTTACGCTGATCTGTCTGGGAAAAAAATGAGCTATCGTGTGCGCGTAGCCAGTGTCTATTTGCTGGGATTTTTTATTGATCTGGTCAACATGTTTATCGCCAATGTTGCTTATCCAGAGATTGGCAGACATTTTGATGCCTCCGTTAGCCAGCTCGCATGGATCAGTAATGGCTACATCTTAGGCCTGACGCTGGTCATACCGTTCAGTAGCTGGCTGGTACGGCGCATGGGCGCAAAACGTCTGTTTATGCTCTCACTGCTTATTTTCATTGCGGGCACCTGTGGTGTGGGGGCATCAACGTCAGTTTCTCAGCTCATCGCCTTCCGATGGATACAGGGCATCGGCGGCGGACTGTTGATCCCCATCGGTCAGACGATGACCTATGCGTTATACAGAAGCAATGAACGTGCGAAGTTATCGTCAGTCGTGATGTTGATTGCATTGCTGGCACCCGCCTTGTCGCCAGCTGTTGGTGGAATAGTGGTTGAGAGCCTTAGCTGGCGCTGGGTTTTTCTTGTGAGCCTGCCGCTCGCGGTTGCGGCATTGCTGCTGGCGGGATGCTGGCTCAAAGCAGACAAACCGGCGAACTCATCTGAACCGCTGGACCTGGTGGGTTTAGTCAGTGGTTGTGCCGCGCTCACGCTGATCCTTCTCGGACTGACATACCTGGGCGATGCTGAGAGGCTTTATCAGGGGGCGATGATGCTGCTTGCTGGCGTCCTTACTCTGGCGGGCTATGTGTGGGACGCACTTCGAAAAAGCCATCCACTCATTAACCTGCATCTGATAAAGGATCCGCTCTTACACACCGCAATGCTGATCTATCAGTTTATACCAGGCGTGTTCACCGGCGTCAGTATGATCACTATGCTATACCTGCAAAATCAATTAGGTATGCATGCCAGCATTGTCGGCGCGCTCATGCTGCCATGGTCTCTGGCTTCCTTTGCGGCAATTAGTCTGACAGGTAAGACGTTCAACCTCTGGGGACCACGCCCGCTATTTATCACCGGCTGTCTGTTTCAGGCGCTGGGTATTGGCCTGCTGGCGCTGACTGGCCAGACATCGGACACCTTAGTCTTTGTACTTGCTTTCGCCTTGATGGGATTTGGCGGCAGCCTGTGCAGCAGCACGGCCCAGAGTTCTGCTTTTATTCACATCACCGACAGCGAACTTGCTGATGCCAGCGCACTCTGGAATATCAATCGCCAGCTCAGTTTTTGTCTCGGCGTTACGCTGGTCAGCCTGCTGTTCAATCTGATTGCGAATAGCGGCATGCCTGAAGAACACGCTTATCACCTCTGTTTTGTTATAGCGGCATTCAGCGCTGTGATTCCGCTTCTGTGCTGTTTACGCATTTCAAATCAGAAGGTTATTTCTATGCTTAAAAGGGACCAAAAATGAACCGTTATTTTAAGGAAGTACTGGACGCCCACGAATTGATTCGCAACTGGCTGGGTAACAAAGAAGCACATGATGAGGTTTGTGAGGAACTTTTAGCGCGTTTTAGTCCTGCATATTCCATGGTGACACCGGGCGGTGCCTTACTGGATTTCACGACACTAAATGGGTTTTTCCGCACTCAGCGCGGTGCACGTCCGGGTTTAGCGATTGATATCTGCGACATGCAGATGGTTGCTGAGAGTGAAGGAAACGCCACTGTGGTATATAAGGAGTTGCAGCAGCTTCCGGGTCAGGAGGTCACACTGCGGTTTTCTACGGTTGTGTTCGAGGTAAATGATGCTGGCAAGGTTTTGTGGCGACATCTGCACGAGACTTCATTGCCGCAGTGATAGAGGCTGTCGATTCGCAGTTTGTCAGGGCGCGACGGGTTGAGAGCAACAGCGTGCAGGCTGAACCGCGTTTCTTAAACCAGCGATGATCGCCGCTATCTATCCGGAACCAATCGCCGTGAGAGATACAGTGGTGGTGAGGCGACAACTTTTTTGATTGTGAAAATTCCGCACCAGAGGCCGTTATACAAGGGGCTTCAGCAGGTTGTCTGAAGTCCACGGATAAGGTTAGATTAGAGCTTTAGCCTCTATGTTACCGCCTTGCCCTAAGTGCGCATAATCTATCTTATGTTAAACAACATATCGCACATGTACTTCATTACCCTTTACCACCTTCGGCCTGCCGCCGATATTTTTGCGACAGGCGACCAAATACCTCTTCCGCGTTTTTGATTTCGCCGCTGTTTATACCTGCGCTGACCGCTGTTTGCAGAGCATCAAGTTTCATCTGCTGCTCCCGTTCTTCCAGTGCCCTGAGGCCCGCACGGATCACTTCACTGGTGTTGTTATATCGCCCGCTTTCAATCTGTTCGCGGATGAACGCTTCGAAATAAGGACTGAGTGCTACGCTGGTTGGCATGATTCCTCTCCCGCTGAATTACTATCAGTTATTAACTGTTAGTATTTCAGAGTTACTCTTCTCTATCAACTTTCGGCTTAACACCCTTCCACAGGTTTGCCGGATGTTTACCTGCGTGTAACTTTGCGTTGACCAACCCCGCGACCTTATAGCATCGCCAGTATCCTGCGCAGATCTTTGCCTCTTTCCCGCATTTGTGTTGTCATCCCGTGACGGAACGCTGACCTGTAAAGTAAAAACCCCAACAATTTAGCTGGGGTTATGATGGGTCGTTACTCTTTCGCTATTGGCGTCTCGCTCACATCAATCTTCGTTTCACCCTGAATGCCCTTAATGCGTTTCTCAACGTCATTAACCTGCTCGCTGCTGTGCAGCAAGGTGTACGTCAGATCAAATGCCGTACTGGCACCCGGTTGCAGTTGCTTCACACGTTTTTGTTCACGTTCAATGGTGACCGGATAGGCGTAACTGGTACCAGGCTCGATGCCGGTCACGTAGCCCTGTTTCAGGGTGTCGGTATTTTTCCATAAGGTCAGCATCGGGAGTTGACGCGTATCGAACTGAATGGATGCGCCGCTGTTGCCCGCTTTATTTATCACCGCAGCGACGGTCTGATGATTGCTGTCTGAAAGTGGCTTGATGTTGAACACCATCTCATCGAAGTCTTTGGTCGGACCTTTATAGGTCTGCCACTCTTTTAACCCGGCTTTCGCGTAGTCATTGAACGGGCTGATGCCGGACATCGGCGCCAGGAAGCGTGCGCCCTCTTCCAGAATCGGTTTGCCGAAGTTGCTGTGATAGATGATCTGGTAATCGTGCGGATAGTCGGCATGGTTGGTTAACACATCATGCAGGCTGAAACTGTTGCTGCCTGGCACATAACGCAGTTCGGTCATGGTCTGCAAATCAGCTTTCTTAAAGGTGCTCTCTTTAATCAGGCCGCGAATACGAATTTCGTGTGGTGCCGCATCAGCCACTTCAACTTCCAGCTGAGAAACCGGCGTATTCCCTGCTTTACCGTGCAGAGTATAGATTCGGCCTTCATCGGTGATCGGATGGCCGGTCCATTCGTAGCCGCAACGCACCATCATCTCGTTGAAACCATCCAGCCAGCCCAGACCGTTGCGGCTCTCAAGATTGATGTAGGCAGGATTGACGACCTCTTTAACCGGTGAATCCCAGCCCATGCGGGTGCCAAAGCCTTCAACACGCAGTAAGTTCATGCCACGGGTCGGGCTTAGCGTAATCGTCAGGCCGTCCTCGCTGCGGATCGTCAGTATTTTACTGCCTTCCTGCTTGCCGCCATGCAGGACTTTCTGTTCGATGCTGAACGGTTTGCCCTGAGACTTCAGCTCACTGCTGGAAATCTTCCAGTTTCCCTGCTCGGTGCCCTGTTCAGCACTCGTCAGCACCCAGGTTTTCGCCGCTGCAGAGCCTGAAACCAGCACTGCCAGTACCGTTAACGCCAGTTTAATCTTCATCCTTCACCCCATTAGCTGAATCGTTTTTTCATTCCGTAAGGGAAATTTACTTAATGGGACTGAAGATAAACGTGATGATGCTCACCTGTTGGGAAAAGGCAGCGACTCAGACCTATTATTGTGGGCCAAATCACAGTGATTACGGCCAGAGAGGAATAAGTACATCGAATCAGGTGAAATTTGCTGACATTAGCTTTATACGATTCAGCTCAAAATGAGGGATCTGATAAAGGACGGCTGGTGAAGCACCATAAAAAAAACACGAAAAAAATTCCTCAACCGCGCAACTTTTTCCATTTTTGAACGAACCTGTTATCAGGGACGTCAGACAACTCCGTCTGTTCGTCAATGGAGAGAGTAAAGCCAATGAAAAACACCCTGAAAAACCTGGCCGTCGCTACGCTGCTGGCACTGAGTGTTCCGGCAACATCTGCTTTTGCAGCGTTACAGGTCGGTGAAAAAGCGCCGGACTTTAAACTGGAAGCCGCGCTTGCCGGTAAATCGACCACCTTCTCATTGCAACAGGCGCTGCAGAAAGGCCCGGTTGTTCTCTACTTCTTCCCTGCTGCTTTCAGTGCAGGCTGTACGCTGGAAGCACACGATTTTGCTGAAGCGACCGATGAATTTAAAAAGCAGGGTGCGACCGTCATTGGCGTGACCGCGGGCAATACCGATCAGATTGCGAAATTCTCGCAGCTTGAATGCCGTGACAAATTTACCGTCGCAGCCGATCCCGGTGCCAAAGTGGCGGCAGAATATAAGAGCACTATGGAGATGAAAGGTCAGAAGCTTTCAGACCGTACCTCTTACGTGATTGCGCCCGATGGCAAAATCCTGCTGAGCTTCACCGATAAAAATCCTGATACGCATATCCAGAAAGCGATGGATGCCGTTAAAAAATACCGTCAGGCCAATCCGGCATAACTTAATCTTCAGAGCAGGTACATCATGCTGACTGCGATTGCAGCCGCCTTCCTGGGCGGCATTATTCTGAACCTCATGCCCTGCGTGTTTCCGGTGATCTCGCTGAAAGCACTGAGCCTGATCCGCCATCACGAATCACCTTCCCACGCCAGAGCCGAAGGGCTGGCCTTTCTGCTGGGCGTAGTCGTGACGATGGTCGCTCTGACCGCGGTTCTGTTGCTGGCCAGGGCGGGCGGTGCATCGGTGGGCTGGGGATTCCAGCTGCAATCGCCGCTGGTCATCGCCGCGCTGATTCTGGTGATGCTTGGGTCGGCACTGAACCTGCTCGGTCTGTTTGAAGTAGGATTATCGGTACAGCGGGTTGGCGAAGTGGGAGGCGATCGCGGTGGTTTAGTCGGTTCAGCACTGACTGGCGCGCTGGCCATCATTGTCGCGACTCCCTGCAGCGCGCCCTTCATGGCCAGCGCGGTAGGCTATGCGCTTACCCAGCCTCCACTGATCAGTCTGGTGATCTTTATTTCACTGGCGCTGGGCTTTGCTGCGCCCTTCACCCTCATCTCATTCTTCCCGGTGCTGGCGCGAATTTTGCCAAAACCGGGTGCCTGGATGATCACCTTAAAGCAGGGGCTGGCGTTTCCCATGCTGGGCGCGGTGGGCTGGCTGATCTGGGTACTTGAACGTCAGGCGGGATCGGCGGCGCTGGCTGCCATTCTGGCCTGCTGTTTACTGTTTAGTTTCGCCGCCTGGCTGTATGGCATGGCGCAGAAACGCCGTATGATGGGACAGCGTCATTGGGTGCTGCATGTGGCGACCGCATTCTTCCTGGCGCTGGTCGTAGTGCCGTTACTGAACCTGAACAGGTTTGCCGAAGCTCCGGCTGAAACGGCAACCGCCTCACAGGCTGCCGCCGCTGTGGCCTGGTCGCCCCAGAACGTTGATGCCATCAAAGGTCAGGGCAAACCAATACTGGTGAACTTTACCGCATCATGGTGTATTACCTGCCAGGTTAACGATCGTACTTCGCTTTCGACGCAGGCGGTAAAAGCGGCGATGGCGCGAACCAACACCATTTATATGGTCGCGGATTCCACCAAATACAATCCCGATGTTGAACAGGCGCTGAGCGATTTCGGGCGCGGTGGATTACCGCTCTACGTGGTTTATCCGGCTGACGGCGGTAAACCTGAGGTGCTGCCACAGGTGCTGACGCCTGGCATTGTGATTTCAGCGCTAAATCAGGCAACAGAAAAAGGAAATAAATCCTGAGATTACTGATGAAACGATTGCCTGGCGCGTGGCCAGGGCGCGGCGACAGCGTGCTGAACTGCTGATGATCGATGCCAGAAACTGATCAACGCGCACAGCAGTGGCCAGCATTAATGGCCCGGGCGCAGGCGGGTGACAGAGCTGCCTATAACCAGTTACTGAAAGCGATGGTTCCGGCCATCCGGGCACTGGTATGCAAAAAAATCCGTGATGAGGGACTGGTTGAGGATGTCATTCAGGAGACATTGCTGGCGATCCATCGGGTGCGGCATACCTACGATCCGCAGCGTCCGATACTCCCCTGGGTTGCTGCCATCGCCTCTGCCCGCGCCATAGATGCGCTGCGCCATCGCGGCCGTCGCCAGGAAGTACAGGATGAGGAAGAGCTGCAACGACAACCCGCTGCAAGTGCAGAGTCCTCAGCCGATACGGATATCCTCTCCGGTTATCTGGATAACCTTCCGCTGCGCCAGCGGGAGATCGTCGAATCTGTGCATCTGCGCGAGCAGAGCCTGGCGCAGGCAGCAGCTGAAACCAATCAGTCGCTCTCTGCGGTTAAATCCCTGTTGCATCGCGCAATGGTCAACCTTCGTAAATATGGACGGGGTCATCATGAGAAATCATGACCAGTTAATTAATCAGCTCAGCGCGTCTGCCCAGCCGGTGCAGCGCGTCTGGCCCACCGCCTGGCGCGTTGCGGGCTGGATTGCCCTTGCCCTGCCCTGTGGCGCGCTGACCAGCTGGGCATTTCACAGCCGTTTCACTGACTGGTCGCAGCCTGGCGCGTTTTTCGCGCTGGTTGCCCTGCTGCTGTCACTCATCATCGCGGGCAGCACGCTGGCGGCAGCCTTTACGCTGAGTATTGCAGGCAGAAAACCGATCAGCCTGCGCTGGCCGCTGCTGATGGCGATGATGTGGCTGGTTCTGAATCTGATCAATATGTCATCTTCAGCACCGCCATCGGGCGCGAACCGGTTGGGTGAAGGGATGCACTGCTATCTGTTTATGCTGTCGGCCAGTGTCCCGATGATGCTGATGTCCGTGTTCGCCCTGCAGCGCACCCGATCCCTCTATCCGGCGCGCAGTCTGGCGCTGAGCGGCTGCGGCAGTGCGTTTACCTCATCGATGCTGCTGTCGTTGTGCCACGATACCCATCTGCACGCCATCGATTTTTCTATGCATCTGGCTGCGGGCATCACCATCGTGGCGCTGACGGTGCTGGCAGGCCGCCGCTGGGTCAGGCTGGGAGAGTAATGGCACGCCGCTTCCGTTCCTCCTGAAGATGACTCCGCGCCCCGTTCAATGAAATTCTGTCAGGAGCGCGGACTGGGTAATTTTATGCATTTTCCCCCGCGCGGCTACGGCCCAGATCCAGGGTCAGAGAGACCGCACCGACAACCAGCATCAGCGCCATAATCAGTGAAAACGAGAAAGCGAGATGCGTGTAATGCGCCACGTAGCCAATCACGGCTGGCCCGCTCAGGACCCCCAGATAGCCCAGAGTAGTAATGGCAGGCACGGCGACCGCCTGCGGCATCACCGTCTGACGCCCAGCGGCGGAGAACATTACCGGCACGATATTGGCGCAGCCTGCGCCGACCAGGGTGTAGCCCAGCAACGCCAGCGGCCAGGAGGCGATAAAGGTCACCATCGCCATGCCAGCGGCGGCAATCAGTGCGCCGCCCAGCACAACCGGTAAACGTCCCAGCGATGAGATAATCCGATCCCCGGTCAGACGCGCCACGGTCATCGCAATGGCAAAGCAGGTATAGCCCAGTCCGCCCAGTGACGCCGGAATGGCCCGGATGTCGGTCAGATAGACAGCACTCCAGTCCAGCACGGTGCCTTCGGTCAGGAAGACGGCAAAGCAGATGATGCCGATAATCAGTACGCTGCCGCGCGGAACAGCAAATACCGGGCCTTCAGCGGGGTTCGCGTAGGTCAGTAAGCCCGATGCGCTGACCAGCGTCATGATAATCACCGCCGCGACCGCCAGCAAACAGCCGGTCAGCACGCTAAATCCCATCGCCAGCAGCAGCGTCATAAAGCCCGCCCCGGCAATGCCGCCCACGCTATACATGCCGTGAAAGCCTGACATGACTGGCTTCGCCGCCTGCTTCTCCACCAGGATCGCCTGGATGTTCATGGCGCAGTCGGTTACTCCGATGCCGACGCCAAAAACCAGCAACGCCAGCGCCAGTAACAGCGGGTCGCTGAGCACCGACAGCCATGGCGTACTGATGATGACCAGCGCGACAGCGACCAGAATCACCCGGCGGCAGCCAAAGCGGCTGGTCAGCCAGCCCGTCACCGGCATCGCAATCAGCGCGCCGACGCCAAGACAAAGCAGCAAGGTGCCGAGTTGCGCCTCATTAACGCCGGTATTGCCGCGGGCGAAAGGCACAATCACCGCCCAGGTCGCGGTTATAAATCCGGCTATAAAAAAGATGATGCGTGTTGCCAGCGTGGAAGAGACGTTATTAGCCATTGCATTCCTTTGAGGGATGTCGGGGAGAGCTGACAGGACCGAGAGATCGCTATTGACTCCCTGCCCGGCAGTGAACGATTATGCTCACTATAGCTCGATTGTGAATATTTTGAGGTTTATATGCTCGATTATGCAGCTTTCCCGCAGCAGCGACAAGCGCTGATTCGTGAGATATTGCAGGACAAAGGACGGGTGGTTTGCACTGACCTTGCAAGGCAATTGGCCGTGTCAGAGCACACTATCCGCCGCGATCTCCATGAACTCAGTAAAGAGGGTTTATGTAAAAAGGTCTATGGCGGTGCGGTGTTACAGCTTCAGGAGGCGGGCAGCTTTGTCAGCCGGAAAGCTCACGATCACGCAGCAAAAGCCCTGATCGCGCAGCGCTGTGCCAGCCTGGTGAAAACCAATAGCTGCATTTTTATTGATGCCGGTACGACCAATCTTGCGCTGGCACAGGCGCTATCACCAGATTTGAATATCACCGTCGTCACCAATGCACCCGATATTGCTGCGCTACTGATCAACCATCCTGCTGCGGAGGTGATTATGCTGGGCGGGCAGATACAGAAGAGCACCGGCGGTGCGGTCGGGCAAACCGCGATCAACCAGATCCAGGGGATTCTGTTTGATCAGGCGTTTATTGGCGGCTGTGCCATGAGTCCGGAGGCCGGTCTGACCGGTTTTAACTATGCGGATTGCGAATTCAAGAAAGTCGCAATGGCGCAAAGCAATCAGGTCATTGTCGGGCTGACAGCGGATAAAATCCCTGCCGTAGCGCGATTCAGCGTGGCGAAATGCCGTGAAATCTCAACGCTCGTCGTGGAAGAGAAGCTCGATAAAGAACTGCTTGAGGCGTTTGAAGCGGAAGAGATGACGCTTATTACTGTCTGATACGGGGTGATGAAATAAATCGTGTCGCAGACGAACCCGATAAATGCACCCTGCCCTGGCTGTGCTAATGGTCGACAAATCCGCACCCGATGCTGCCAAATCCCAGGCTTTGGCGTAGGCTGAAAGCTGGTTGGTTTAACAACACAGGAGATCACGATGCAAAATGAAATGACAGCACAATGCCACTGTGGCGCCGTGGCGTACCGGGTGACGCTGAAGGATGGATTTAATACGGTGCGCCGCTGCAACTGCTCGTTTTGCCGGATGCGCGGCGCGGTGGTGGTCTTTGCGACAAAAGTGGAGCTGACCCGGGGTGAAGCGCAGCTCACCGAATATCGTTTCAACAGCAAAGAGGTGGGCCACTACTTCTGTTCCGTTTGCGGCATTTACACCTTTCATCAGAGCCGCTCACAGCCCGATCAGTTCGGGATAAATGTCGCCTGCCTTGAGGGGGTTTCGCCGTTTGATTTCACCGATGTCCCGGTCTCCGATGGTATCAATCATCCAAAAGATGGCGGCGCGGGCGGTGTAGCCGGTCATCTGATCTACACCCCCACGCAATCCTGAACGATCGCAGGCTGAACTACTCCCGTGTGGGCTTGCCACTGAAGCGGGTAATCGGCTTTTGCTCTTCACGGTCGATCTGTTGTGAGAAGACTTCAAGCGCCGAGAAGATGGGGCGCAGTCCGCGCCACAGATCCTCATCATTGAGTAACCGG
The DNA here is from genome assembly GCF_902706165.1 of Pantoea sp. 18059. Classification (NCBI taxonomy): domain Bacteria; kingdom Pseudomonadati; phylum Pseudomonadota; class Gammaproteobacteria; order Enterobacterales; family Erwiniaceae; genus Pantoea; species Pantoea sp. 18059. Next base: position 144,003 of record NZ_CACSJS010000003.1, on the reverse strand, counting down.
ATAATGCCGCGGATGCCCGGCGCGGCTTTATCCTGACGGGCCTCATCGCGCGCTGGTTTAACGGCCATCGCGGCATCGCGAACGGCCAACAGCAGATGATTAAACCGTTCTGGCGGCACGCTGCCCAGCGTCATCATCAGTAGCGAGAGATTCTGCAGCGCGTTCTGCGTACCCGGCTGATTAAGGCCCGAGACCAGGATTTTCCCCACCTCGCTATTTGATTTAACCAGGTCGTTCGCCAGCCGCAGAAAACCGTGCTGGTGAAGATTTTCGATTAGCTCATCCATCGCCTCCCGGGCGGTCGGCTCAGTGCGTGTTGGCGGGACCTGATATTTCATCCGTTCTGCCATTAGAATTTCTCCGGTTTTTCGACATGTTCAGGCGGTTCCCGATAGCCTGCCTGCTGCCATTTTTGCTCTATCGGCAGGTGATCCAGTGGCGTACGACTGCCGTGACGGAAATTGTGTAGTGGCACCGGATTAGGCTGCGACCGGCGATCGACACGCTTCATATTTACGGCAATCTCTTTATAAGCCGGTGTGTTGACGTCGGGATCGTGATGTTCGCCAGTCAGGGCGTTGACGCCATCTTTGCCATGATGAATCGGCATAAACAGCACGTTGCCTGCCACACGCTCAGTGATCACGACAGGCACATCCAGCGATCCGCGCCGCGAGGTAATGCGTACCCACTCTCCTTCGTTCAGCGCGCGCTCGGCGGCCAGCTCCGGTGAGATCTCAACAAAGGCATTGGGCGACAGCGACATCATGCGGCCACACTGCCCGGTCTGATTCATCGACTGGAAATGCTCCAGCATCCGGCCATTATTCAGCAGCAGATTATACTGTGAATCCTCCTGCTCGGCGGGCGGCTGCCAGTTCAGCGGATAGAGTCGCGCTTTGCCATCCGGGAAATTAAACCGTTCCGTGTAGAGTCGCGGCGTGCTTTCGCCTGCAGCGCTGACGGGCCAGAGCTGGGACTGCCAGCCGACCAGTTGCTCATAGCTGACACCCGCGAAAATCTCTGCGATGCCTGCCGCTTCCGCCATAATCGCGCCTGGGTTCGGGTAATGCCACGGATGACCGAGACGGGCGGCGAGATCGGAAAAGATCTCCCAGTCGGGCCGACAATCACCCAGCGGCTTCATGGCGGGTGAAAAGTGCTGGATCCGCCGCTCGGTGTTCACAAAGGTGCCCTCCTTCTCCACGCTGGGCGCACCGGGCAGCACCACATCGGCAAATTCGGCAGTGCGTGACATGAAAATGTCCTGTACGACCATAAATTCCAGCTTGCTGAAGGCGGCATGCACCGAAGTGGCATCGGCATCCGCAAACGCCGTCTCTTCACCGGTGATATACATCGCACGAATTTTGCCTTCACCGGCCTGCTGCACCATTTTGAAATTATCAGCACCAGGCTGATCGGAAAGCGCTTCAGGCGAGACGCCCCAGGCGTGCGCCCATTTTTCGCGCACCGCTGGGTCAGTGACTTTTTCATAGCCGGGATAGAGATTACTGAGGCAGCCAAAGTCGCTGGCGCCCTGTACGTTGTTGTGTCCGCGCATCGGATAACCGCCGGTGCCAGGCCGGCCATAGTTGCCGGTGACCAGCAGCAGGTTCGACAGCGCCGTACTGGTGTCTGCCCCGTGGCTGTGCTGGGTAATTCCCATCGCCCACAACACACAGGCGCTGCCCGCCTGGCCGATCATTTCCGCTGCTTCAATCAGTTCTGATTCACTCAGTCCACATGTCTCACTGGCAAAGGCCAGCGTAAAGGGAGCGAGTGACGCGCGGTACTCATCAACCTGGTTGACCCGCTGGGCCAGAAAAGCGTCATCCGCATAACCGTGATCGAACATATATTTTGCCATCGCCGAGGCCCAGACCAGGTCAGTACCCGGTCGGATGCGCAGATAGCAGTCAGCACGTTCCGCCATTTCATGACGGCGCGGATCAACGACCAGAAGTTTCTGACCGCGATGTTTGTGGCTTTGTTTGATGTGAGAAGCAATGACCGGATGGTTCTCAGCAAGGTTGCTGCCGACCAGCACAATCAAATCGGTCTGCTGCAGATCCTCAATCGTCCCGGCATCTCCGCCGTAGCCCACCGTGCGGAACAGCCCTTCTGTGGCCGGGTTCTGACAATAGCGCGAGGAGTTATCAACGTTGTTGGTGCCAAAAATTAAACGGGCGATTTTTTGGGTCAGATAGGCTTCTTCATTGCTGGCCTTGCTGGAGCCGATAAAGCCAATCGCATCGCCTCCATAATTCTGAGCGATACCCTGTAAGCCTTCGGCTACCCGCTGCAAAGCTTCATCCCAGCTGGCAAGCCGGAAGTGGCCATTCTCGCGGATCAACGGCGTAGTCAGGCGCTCCGGGCTGTTGACGAAGTCCCAGCCGAACTTACCTTTAACGCAGGTCGAGATGCCGTTGGCCGGGGCTTCAGCAACCGGCTGAACTTTCAGGATATGGCGGTCGCGGGTCCAGATTTCAAAGCTGCAGCCTACACCGCAATAGGTGCAAACGGTTTTGGTGCGTTTGATCTCAGACTGGCGCAGCGCCACATCGATTTTCGAAACGCCGGTAATCGGCTCCATGCCGATACTATTTTCCAGCGTTTTAACAAAGTCGATCAGCGGACGCTTCAGCCCTTCATCCATCGCGGTAAAGGGGCCTGCGTCTGGCTGCATGGTTTTTTCCAGCAGCGCATTGCATGGGCAAACTGTGACGCAATGTCCGCAGCTAACGCAGCTGGAACCGGCGATTTCCGTTCCGCCATCCCAGAGCACGCGAGGATGCGCCTGGGTGTAGTCAATCGACAGCGTCTCATTGACCTCGACATTCTGACACGCTTCGACACAGCGACCGCATAAGATGCACTGGTCAGGATCGTAGGTGTAAAAAGGATTGGAATGATCTTTCGCGTAGGGCTTGGGCTCATGAGGATAGTACTGAATCGGAATGTGCATATCAGCCACGGCATTATGTAGCGTGCAGTCGCCGGTGTTGTGCTCACAGACGGTACAGTAAAGCTCATGACGATTGAGAAGCCGATCCATTCCCTCCTGCTGCGCGGCCTTAAGCGCACTGCCTTCACTCTGCACCTCCAGCCCCTCTTCAGTGCGGAGCGTGCAGCCGCGAACCCGCTCGCCGTTGGCATCTACCCAGCAGACATCACAACTTTGCAGCGGTGGCAACGCCGGGTGGTAACAGACATGAGGTAGTTTTTTCCCTTGAGCATCCAGAAAATCGATTAGCGGTTGATCAGCTAACCCTTTTAACCGTTCACCATTGTAGATAATGGTGCAGTAATTTTGACTCATATAAGCCTCATGACGACATTGCGACGAGCTACCGAATGGAAAATCTCCCTCTATTTAAAGGGTTGCTTCACAAGCTTAGTGAGGATTAGCAGCCACGCCATGAATACCGCTACGCTTATCAAGGTTACTTGCTGACAGATAAGGCTTTTTTAAATGTAATGACTTCTTACCGGCTAAATACGGGTCAGGTTTTACCCGGCTGATCGTCAGAATCTGGCACAGAGGCTTCGCGTTGATAAGCACTGGCCGCACAATGGTGAAGTTGAGGGTTAATAACCAAGCATAATGTATGTTGTAACTATATAATCAACTATATTCTTTCGCTATAAGACGCAGGGTAAAGATCGGTACGCTTATCAATCCGTCGTTTTGCCCTCAGGCAAATTAATTATCAGGACCGCCGCGAGTTAACAGACTACTTCCGAATTAATTACGTACCGCCACTAACTTATTCCGGTACATATCAGGCTGAAACGATTTAATCTGGATAACGGGTTTATGGATTATTTTAGCTATTAAACGGGACTATTCTCCTGCCCGTGAGTGAGCGAACAATTTATGGCATAGCTATGTCGATCAAATGACAGTTATCAGCATTTACGCCCAGAACAGTGGCGCTCCACCCCAGAGTTGACGCTCACATTTTAGTCATACCTATCAGCCATTTATCTTAATTTTAACAAGCTGATAATTATAAGATGATAATGATAACTGTTATGGTAATATCCTGTTAACCCTGCCCGACGCTTTCTCATCAGGGCCTCTTTACGCGTCATGCTTAATTAAATTATCAGTAAATACCTGGCTGAAACGAGGTCCCTATGAATCCCATCGTTTATATCGTTGACGACGACGCTGCTGTGACTGCTGCACTGCGTAATCTGCTCACTGCCGACGATTACACGGTTATCTCTTTTTCATCGGCTGATGATTTCCTGGCTCACGCTTTTACTCCCCTTCCCTGTTGCCTGATTCTGGATATTAATCTGCCTGGTGCAGATGGATTTGATGTCGCACAGGCATTGATCGATCGTGGCTACGCCATTCCCACTATCTTCTTAACCGGCTTCGGGACTATTCCGGTCACAGTGCGGGCGATGAAAACCGGTGCTTATGAGTTTCTGACTAAACCTGTCGATCCCGATCGTATTTTGCAGGCGGTTGCAGAAGCCTTACAAATCGCCGGGCAGAATATGGCCTCTTCCGAGGAGCGAAGGGAGATACTGGAGCGACATCAGACCCTGACACCGCGTGAAAGCGAGGTCATGCTGCTGGCGATTAGCGGCCTGCTGAATAAGCAGATCGCCGCCGAAATGGGCGTCAGTGAGATCACAGCTAAAGTTCACAAGCGGCGGGTGATGGAGAAGATGAAGGCGCGGTCGCTCACCGATCTGGTGCGGGCGGCAGAGCGGCTCAATATTGATCATACCCGACGCCGCTAAGGCCAGGCAGACACCTGGCCTCAATACGATTATCCAAGTGGCAGAGTGAACCAGAAACGGCTGCCGCCTTCCGCCCGGTTCTCTGCGCCTAACTCACCACAATGCTTTTTGATAATCCCTTTGCTGATGGTTAATCCCATACCCATGCCACTTTTCTTCGTGGTGTAAAACGACTCAAAAATCCGTTCACGCACGCCATCCGGCAAGCCGCAACCACTGTCCAGCACCTCAAAACGCAGCGTGTCCGGCGTCGGGTTCTCTGACGTCAGCCGCAAAAGCGCCGCGCGCGGTAAATCGTCGGACATGGCATCAATGGCATTGATCACCAGATTCAGCAGCACCTGCTGAATCTGAACGCGGTCGCAATAGATATCCGCCTTTTCGGCCTTCAGTTTCAGCTCCAGCGAAATTCCGCGTCGCTCCAGCTCCACCCGGGAGAGCGCCAGAATATCGCGAGCGATCAGATGGAGGTTTTCCGAGGCAAAGCTCGATTCATGATTGCGGGTCAGCGCCTGCAGGCCACGAATTATCTCTCCGGCACGTTTTCCCTCTTTGATAATTTCATCCAGACTGCTGCTGGCATTCTCCAGCATCACTGGTTCACGCTTTAACCAGCGCAGGCTGGCACCAGCATTGGCCACGATCGACATCAGTGGCTGGTTAATTTCGTGCGCGATTGAGGCTGTCAGTTGCCCGACTGTGGTGGCGCGGGTTACACGGGCCAGATCCGCCTGTGCCATGCGCGCGGCATCTTCTGCCTGGCGCTGCGATGTGATATCGGAAATGGTGCCGAAGTACTCTTTCACCTCGGGGAAGTTTTCTACCGGCTCTCCGATGCCTTTGATATAACGGCATTCACCATCCGGCCTGATCACACGGAACTCAGCCTGCATACTACGTCCCTGACTGACGCTGTGCGTCACCAGTTCGCTGATGCACTCATAATCATCGGGATGAACGCGGGTCAGAAAATCTGCCATCGACAACCCTTTTTGATGGGCTGGCAGGCCCAGAATACGGCCATACTCTTCAGACACCATCATCATGTCCTCTGCCACTTCCCAGCGCCAGGTGCCGGTATGACTGATCTTCTCGCCGAGCATCAGCGAGGTTTTGCTGGCGCGCAGTTGCTTCTCAACCCGTCGCCGATGGTTGTTCTCCTCCAGTAGCTCAGCGTAGAGTCGTGCCGTCTCCAGCGAAACCGCCGCCTGAGCACTCAACGTTTTCACGATGTGGGAGTGTTCAGCCGTGAACGCATCGGGCATCAGGCGATTCTCCAGATAGAGCACCCCAACCATATTGGCCTGCCTGAACATCGGAACACATAACACCGCAGCGCCCGAGGCCACCAGGTAAGGATCCTGACTGAACGGACTGAACTCTTCCGGCTTGCCAGTACGTATCTCCTGACCGGTACGGATGACCGCGGCCAGTACCGATAGCGGCAGGTCAGTTGCGACGGGGCGCTCTTTGACAATCTGCACCCGCACGCCATCAGCCGTGCTTTCTGCCCAGGCCTGGGTTTCCGGAAGCGTACCATCCAGAATCCGGATAAGCCGACAGCGCTGGGCACCGGCCCGCTCCAGCAGGATGCGCATCAGGGTATGAATCAACCGATCAAGGTTGATCTCCTCCGTCAGGGCGCGCACGGCGGTCAGCACACTCTCCAGGTCGTAGAACGAGGCATCCTGCGTAAAGGGAATGGTCGCCACTGCACTGTTTTGCATCGGCGTGGTCAGATGCGGATAGTGCTGCTCAAGCTGGCGCACCATCGCCAGCGCGCCCCAGCTCTCCCAGCTTCTCATCGACGCTTTAACGTAGGCATCGGCGGCGGTATCTAGCTGTAATGATTTGCAGTAGCGGCCAGCCAGCTGATTCGCCAGCGCATGAATGTGCAGATATCCCCCCTGGCGGGAGAGACAGATCGCATTTTCATACTGTTTCAGCGCCTCGCCCGTGTTGCCCGCAAGACGGGCACACTCTGCCCTGAGCAGGGCATATTTATCAGCAAAGAGTCCGGGATTGAGGTCGGCCCAGCCCGCAAATTTGTCCAGATCGCAACGCAGCGTGTTGCTGTCAGCCGCACCGGGCTGAAGGCTCAGCGATAGTGCACTGTAAAAATGCATATCCATCAGGTAGATGTAAGCGGGCACTGCACTGGTCAGCGGACGAATTTCTGCAAAACAGCGCAGCGCCTCCCGGTATTCTGCCGCAAAGAAATGCGCCATTCCCCGATACAACCCCGCCCAGAACAGCACCATCGCTTTTGGGCCAGAGATCACGCCCGGCTCGCTGCCCGCCACCATCGGCAAAGCGCCATCGCGATCGCCTGCCCTGAACCCGTTGCTGTTCCGCAGTTGCATCACCAGCTGCTTCTGCATGACCAGCACGTTCTCAACATCGGGATAAAAGGTTTTGCGGGTAAAAGCGAGTCCGCGCTCAATGGAGGTCATGACCGACTCCAGGTGATCGCCGCGTGTCAGCGTGTTCATGATCTGATGACGCAACGAGAGGCAGGCAAAGGATCGGTCACCGTGCATCACCGCGACGCGAAAACTATCACGGGCACTCTCTACGGCCACATCCAGCGGCTGCGTCCAGATCCCCAGCTGATCCAGAGGCAGCAGCGTGCGGGCTTTATAGCGGGTAAAGTCATGCTGCTCCACCAGCTCACGGGCCACCCGGCCGCAGGCATAGCCAAAATGCCAGGCCTGATAGCGTTCGCTGATCAGCACGCTGAACCAGGCGAGACCAAACGCAGAAGCACCGGTCACGCCGTGATCCAGCGTCATCTCCAGCATCCGGCAGACCAGCAACAGATGCAGCTGCGGGCAGTCGTAGGCGGAGACAAAGATGGTGCTGGCCATCAGGTTCAGCACCGACTCAGTTTCCTGATCGGTGTTGCGTGGCAGTCGGGAAAAAGCCGCTTGCGGGGAATCGCCAATCCGCGCCCTGATCGCCTGCCAGGCGGCGTCAATCTCCGCGTCGTCCGGATCACGCCTGAGATGCACACCAAAGACAGCCAGCCAGGCGAGCGCAGTTTCCAGCGCCAGATGGTTGTCGGACTGACGCATATGAATTTCAGCAGAGAGACAGGCTGCCATCGATTTTTCACTGAGCGTGCCTGGCTCACTCAGCAGTCGGGTACAGAGCTTTTGCGCGGTCGTCAGATTACCGTGCAGAAATTCGCACTCAGCCTCATCAATGCCCAGCATAAAGTCATTGCCGGTCACCATCCGCTGGCTGAGTTGCTGGGCGCTGCGCAGATAGCGCAGCGCCGAGAGATAATCCCCGGCACGTTTTGCTCCCTGCGCAGCATGTAAACAGAGGGGATAATAGCGTTCACGATCTGCGACACTAAGCGGCAGTTCAGCAATCATGCCGATGTGATAAGCCGCGCGGAACAGCGTCTCACTGTAATCGGCATTTACAACCGCGGCCGACAGCCATGCCGCCGCCTGCTGATGAAGAGAGTGTTGCTGCAGGAGGTCGAGCAGTAAAAACGCTGCGTTATGCACGCGGTCGTGGGTAAAGGCGTAGTTCCCGCCAGTCAGGGTTATAAAACGGCCGCTGACGGCAGGCTCAAGCTGCTGCTGAATCCGCGATACGGACGTCGCGTTGATATGACTTAACAGCGACAGTTCACCGCTGGCCCCCAGACAGGCCAGCGAACCCAGCAGCTGGCGTGTAGCCTCCGGCATCCGCGCCAGCTGATTTAATACCAGCGTCGCCACATTGTCGGTGTACTGACGCGCAATCAGCGCCTGGCTGTCGTAATGCCACTTCAGCGGGTTCTGACGATAGACAATCACCCCATCATCCACCGCCTGACGGAAGAACTCCTGCATCGAGAGCGGATTACCGCCGGTTTTCTCAAAGATAATCTGTGCCAGCTCACGATTGCCGCCGGGACGGGTATGCAGCATTCCCGCCAGCCAGCGGGTGATGCTTTTAACACTGAGCGGCTGCGGCGTCAGCGCCACGACACGTGCCGCTGATGCTCTGAGGCGCAGCAGAAACCCGGCAATCATCGGACAGGGCATCGACTCACCCTCCCGGAAGGCGAGCACCAGCATAAAAGGCAGATGCTCATTACGGGTAATCAGATTTTCCAGCAGTTGCAGCGTGGCATTGTCTGCCCAGTGAACATCATCAATCAGCATCACCAGCGGACGGCCCGGCGTGGCAAAGGCCTGGATAAGCGCAGACGCCATCTGATTAAACTGCTCGCGGGCGTCCGGGGCATGGCGCACCACCGGCTGCACTGTCCGGATATTCAGCAGCTGTTTTAGTTCAGGCACCAGTTCAATGGCTAAATCGGTATAGCCACCCAGCAAGCGCAACAGGCGAACCCGCCATTTGCTTAGCTCCAGGGCTGACAATCCCAGCAGATAAAGCGTGACTGTGCGAAACGCTGAGGCGACTGCGGCATAAGGTACGGCAGGCGAATGTTGATCGGCCTTGCTGGCGGCCAGCAGAATCTGTCGGTGCTGCAGGGTTTTCAGGGCGGAAGCGATAATGGCGGACTTACCCGAGCCGGGCGCACCGCTCAGCATCACCAGGCTCTGCGTGCCGGTACGGTTGACCGCATCCAGCGTCGTCAGCAGCACGCGAGCCTGCGAATGTTGCGTGAACAGTGTCTCGGGCCGGAAACTGGTGCTGAACCGCTCCTGCAGACCGGGCGTGAACGGCGCAATGGTGTTTTCTGCGGTCAGCGTAGCCTGACAGCGGCGTAAATCAGCCATCAGCCCCTGCACGGTCTGATACCCGTCAGCAGGTGACTTTGCCAGCAGACGCAGCAGAATCACAGAGAGCATCGGCGGCACATCCTCTCTGACCTGTCCGGCTGGCCGGGGTGCGCTGGCGATGTGATGATGAATCCACTCCGCCTCCCCCGCATCTGGTGAGCCAAACGGCAACTTACCGGTGAGATACTCATACAGCACGACACCCAGACTGTAGAGATCGCTGAGGCTGCTGACCGGATGCGGCGTGCGGCCGGTATGTTCAGGTGACATATAGGCCAGCGTACCGCCTGAGACGCGCAGGCTGTTTTTTTCCGCCGACTGTGCCGCCAGCGAGGAGAGGCCAAATCCGCCCAGCCGGAACCGGCCATCGTCACTAATAAAAAAATGGCCCGGCTTGATATCCCCATGCACGATGCCCTGATGATGCGCCTGGCCGAGCGTGTAGCAAAGCTGCAATGCAACCTGCAGGAAGTCAGCGATTTTATCGGGAGGGGTCGCGAGGTTATTCGCCAGGCTGCGAAACGGAAATGTGGGGTAGATCAGCGCATAGCGGTTGAGGTAACGGGTGGTGCCCGTCGCGGTGATGGCCCAGCGGGGCGAAAGATAAGCGGCCAGCGCTCGTTCATTTTTCAACCGCTGCGTCGCCTGAAACGTGACGTCGTCACTCTGTCCGGTGGCGATTATCAGTGACTCACCTGAGTGACGGCGCGCCAGCATCCAGAGCAGACAGCCATCCTGCGCCAGCGGCGTCAGCGTGTCGAAATCTTCAATCGCGTTACCTGCGTCGTCACTCTCCTGAAAATTAACCGAAAGCATGCTCATCAGCGCACCTTTCCCTGAGATAACTCGCAACGGATCAGTGTCAGCAGCGTATCAACATCAATCGGCTTTCGCAAAAAAGTCACGGCACCTAAGGCAATGGCATACCACAGGGTGGTCTCTTCCAGATCTGCTGAGATAAAAATCACCGGTGGCAGACCTGCCCGCTGTTTCAAAATAGTGAATAGCTCAAAGCCGGACATGCCCTTGAGTCCGACATCAATGATCAGCATGCCCACCTCTGAAAGCGCATCGTCATCGCTCAGCAGCGCCTCACCTGACTCAAATAGTCGGGTCGAATAGCCGTCTGAATGCAACAGATTGCTGAGTCCACTGCGGACCGCGCGTTCATCGTCCACAATGACAATACGCTGTGAAAGCGCCATGCAGTTATCCTCTGAAACGCCTCATCGTACGGCACGCGAGGACTTAAGGGTGGTCATCGCCATCGGGTGGCGGTGTCCCACTGATTTTTGGCACACACTCATGGCGAAACCACTTCAGCGTCACCGGCTGACGGCGGAACAGACGCGTACCCAGCAGAATCAACTGCTCACCCACCAGCATGCCAAACAGCCCCACTAAAGCAATAACCGGAGGTGCCGGAGAGTTCACGTTGATCAGGGCATAGATTACCCCGGCAAGCAGCCCCACCGTGAGAGAAATAATGTAGGATTTCAACATGTTCAGCTTACCCGCGAAACAGGTGTAACAAACGGCGCATCCGATCGCTGCAGTGTGGTCGTATGCTCTGCGGGCAAGACTGCGTGCACCAGCGCCCCACCCAGCAACATCCCCAGCAGCCCCACCAGCGCAATCGCGGGCGGAGCCGGTGAACGCACCTTTAGCAGGCCGTAAAGCAGGCCAATCAATACCCCTGCAGCCAGAGAAAGCAGTAAAGGATTCATAACCGGACTCCTGTTATGCCTGCTGACCGGCAGAAGAAAGCCGATCAGCAGGACGTCCCTTAGCGGACCGGTGCGTGAACCGGTGCCAGGGTACGGTGTTCACTTTTCTGACGTGACGGCGCTTTGTGTACCATGGTGTAGGCATAATCCACACCAATGCCATAGGCACCTGAATGCTCTTTGGCGATGTTCATCACCGCATCGTAAGTGTCCCGGTTGGCCCAGTCACGCTGCCACTCCAGCATCACCTGCTGCCAGGTGACCGGCACCACACCCGCCTGAATCATGCGCTGCATCGCGTAGTCGTGCGCTTCTTTGGTGGTGCCGCCTGACGCATCCGCCACCATATAGATCTCGTAATCCCCTTCCAGCATTGCGCACAGCGCAAAGCTGTTGTTACACACTTCCGTCCAGAGACCGGACACCACCACTTTTTTCTTGCCGTTCGCGGCCAGCGCATCACGCACTTTCTGGTCATCCCAGGAGTTCATTGAGCTGCGCTCCAGAATGTCCTGACCCGGAAACACATCCAGCAGTTCAGGATAGGTGTGGCCCGAGAAGCTTTCGGTTTCGACGGTGGTAATGATGGTGGGGATATTGAAGATTTTCGCCGCCTTCGCCAGCGCAACGGTGTTGTTTTTCAGCACCTGGCGGTCAATCGACTGCACGCCAAAGGCCATCTGCGGCTGCTGGTCGATGAAAATAATCTGGCTGTTATGTGGCGTGAGGACTTCAAGCTTAGCGTTGGACATGCGTTCACCCATAGAGGTTATGTAACGGAATTTTCGCCAATTGGCGCGGAACAAAAGGACGATCAGTGCAGGTTTAACGTCCTGCTGCTGGCTGTCTGGTCGCAGTGTAGGGCGACGGGCGACGGCAAACTATTATCTCTGCGTATAACTATACGAAGGTATAGGTATCCCTCTGTATAACTAGACGACGCATTAACCCGCTCACCATAATCCGGCTTATTCGTGCCCTGTTATCTGCGGCACTTCCTGTCCCGCACTACGTCGGACAACCCCGTTGAGGAGGATCTATGGTTACGCTGGGTAAAGCAGAACTGATACTGACCCATGGCAAATTTCATACTGTTGACCGCAGCAATCCGGTGGCAGAAGCGGTTGCGATTCGTGATGGCAAATTCGTTGCGGTAGGCACACTGGCAGAGGCGATGGAGTATCACTGCGACGGCACCAAAGTGATCGATCTTAAAGGTCACACCGCCGTACCGGGCCTGAACGATTCCCACCTGCACCTGATACGTGGTGGTCTGAACTACAACCTTGAGCTGCGCTGGGAAGGGGTTCCGTCGGTTGCCGATGCGCTGCGAATGCTGAAAGAGCAGGCGCTGCGCACGCCGTCACCGCAGTGGGTGCGTGTGGTAGGCGGCTGGACCGAGTTCCAGTTTGCCGAGCGACGGATGCCCACGCTGGATGAGATCAACGAAGCTGCCCCCGACACGCCGGTCTTCGTGCTGCATCTTTATGACCGCGCCCTGCTCAACCGCGCAGCGCTGAAAGTCGTCGGCTACACCAAAGAGACACCGAACCCGCCGGGTGGCGAAATCCAGCGCGACAGCAACGGCAATCCCACCGGCCTGCTGATCGCCCGTCCCAATGCGATGATCCTCTACGCCACCCTGGCCAAAGGACCGAAACTGCCGCTGGAACAGCAGATCAACTCGACCCGTCAGTTTATGCGCGAGCTGAATCGACTGGGTCTGACCAGCGCCATTGATGCGGGCGGCGGCTTCCAGAACTATCCCGAAGATTACGAAGTGATCGCTGAACTGCATCAGAAAAAGCAGATGACGCTGCGTATCGCCTACAACCTCTTCACTCAGCGTCCGGGGCATGAACTGGAAGATTTTGAGAAGTGGACGGATATGCTGACGCCAGGCCAGGGCAGCGACTATTTCCGTCACAACGGCGCAGGCGAAATGCTGGTGTTCTCGGCCGCCGACTTCGAAGATTTTCTGGAGCCACGTCCGGACTTAGCGCCTGGCATGGAGGATGAGCTGGAGCGCGTGGTGCGTCATCTGGTGGAACATCGCTGGCCTTTCCGTCTGCATGCGACCTATGACGAGTCGATCAGCCGGATGCTGGATGTCTTTGAGAAGGTCAACCGCGATATCCCGTTCAATGGTCTGCACTGGTTCTTTGACCACGCGGAAACCGTTACTCAGCGCAATATCGATCGTATCAAAGAGCTGGGCGGTGGCATTGCGGTGCAGCATCGCATGGCATTCCAGGGCGAATACTTTGCTGAGCGCTACGGCATTGAAGCCACCCGCCATACTCCACCGGTTCAGAAAATGCTGGAAACCGGCGTCCCGGTCGGACTCGGCACCGATGCAACCCGCGTCGCCAGTTATAACCCCTGGACCGCGCTCTACTGGCTGGTTTCCGGCCGCACCGTGGGTGGGATGCAGATGTATGACGTCAATGCCCGCCTTGACCGTGAAACGGCACTGATGCTCTGGACGCAGGGCAGCGCCTGGTTCTCCAGCGAACAAAATAAAAAAGGTCGGATTCAGGTAGGTCTTCTGGCGGATCTGGCCGTGCTGAGCAAAGACTTCTTCAGCGTGCCGGAAGAGGAAATTAAAGGCATTGAGTCAGTGCTGACGGTGGTGGATGGCAATATTGTCTATGCCGCCGGATCGTTCAGCGCGGATGCGCCGCCCGCTATTCCGGTTCTGCCTGAGTGGTCACCGGTGGTGAATGTGCCTGGTCACTATCGCAGCGCTCCGCCGGTTGCGCAGAGCCGTGCGGGTATGATGCCCGCTGTGCACCACTGCAGCGGCCCCTGCGGTGTTCATCGCCACTCGCATGAGATCGCCCGTGGTTCCAGCGTTCCGGTTGCCGAAGATAACGCCTTCTGGGGCGCGCTCGGCTGCAGCTGCTTCGCGTTTTAATCATGAATAACGCTATCACTCAATCGCCCCGCATCAACGCGGGGCTGTTCTTCCTGCGCCTGACCGGCAGCCTGCTGCTGTTACAGGTGCATGGACTGCCGAAAATTCTGCATTTCAGCGAAGAACTGACGCGTATAGAAGACCCGTTTGGTCTGGGACCGATGATGAGCCTGCTGCCAGCGATAGTGGCAGAAGTCATCTGCCCGATCTTTATTATTCTCGGCTGGGGTACCCGGATTGCCTGCCTGCCGATCATCGCGGTGCTGCTGGTCGCGATGCTGGTGGTACACCCTGGCTGGTCACTGGCGGAAGGCCAGTTCGGCTGGCTGCTGCTGATTATCTTTACCACGCTGGCGCTGACCGGGCCTGGCGGCTGGCGAATCGGCGCGGTGAAACATCAGGGGGTTCGTCATGGCGCAGGTTAATGATATCCACCAGCTGGAGCAGGAGCAGCCAGAGGTCCAGGCCGCTGGCGAGATTTCGCCGTTACAGCCGCTACGCAGGCCGGTGTTCCGCATGCTGTGGATCGCCACCGTCGTCTCCAACATCGGTTCATGGATGAATGATGTGGGTGTGAACTGGAGCATGCTGACGCTGAGTGCCGATCCGCTGGCCGTGGCGCTGGTGCAGGCAGCCAGCAGCCTGCCGATGTTCCTGTTCGCGCTGCCATCAGGCGTGATGGCGGATATCGTTGACCGCCGCAAATATCTGCTGTTTTCCCAGCTATGGACCTTTATCGCCGCCTGTGGACTGACGGTGCTCGCCTGGACCGGCCATGTCACTCCCGAGGTGCTGCTGGTGGCAGCCTTCTTGCTGAGCGCCGGTGCCGCCATGAGTTCACCGCCATTTCAGGCGGTAGTGCCGGATCTGGTGTCGAAACCGGAGCTGGGTGCGGCCATTGCCCTTAACTCACTCGGTATTAATATCAGTCGTGCCATCGGCCCGGCGCTGGGTGGCCTGATCCTCTCGTTCACTGGTCCCTGGATGGTCTTCCTGCTGAATGCGCTCTCAGTGCTGGGCGTCGCCTGGGTGCTCTGGCGCTGGAAGGCGGAGCCAAGCGTGCAGCGCCTCCCGCCCGAGCACTTCTTTCCGGCGGTGCGTGCCGGACTCCGCTACGTTCACGCGGCACCGGTGTTGCGTAATGTGCTGGTGCGAACCTTTGCCTTCTTCCTGTTTGGCAGCGCGGGCTGGGCATTACTGCCGCTGGTGGCGCGTCGTGAACTCGGCCTTGGCCCTGGCGGCTACGGCATCATGCTGGCCTGTATCGGTGTTGGCGCGATTACCGGCGCGGTGCTGCTGCCGCGCCTGCGTCGTCACCTGAGCTCCGATCGCCTGATGGTACTCGCCAGTCTTGTTTTCGCCCTGACCATGCTGGCGCTGGCTTTTGTACGCCACTTCTGGCTACTGAATGCGTTTGAATTTTTTACCGGATTTGCCTGGATTGCCGTGCTCTCGACGCTGAATCTCGGCGCACAGCGCAGCGCCGCGAAATGGGTAAAAGCTCGCGCGCTGGCGGTCTATCTGACGGTGTTCTTCGGCTCCATGACCGCTGGCAGCGCACTCTGGGGCCAGCTCGCCTCGCACTTCAGCATTCCGCTGTCGCTCTGCATCGCCGCACTGGGCATGGTGCTGGCCAGCAGCACCGTCTGGCGGTGGCGGCTCGACCAGGATCCCGACCTCAATCTCGATATGATTGGTGATGGCGTTAACGCGCCCGCACTGGATATTCGTCACGAACGCGGCCCGGTGATGGTGAATTACGAATACCGGATTACTATTAATGATGCACATGCCTTTACCGTCTGCATGCAGGATATGCGGCGGGTCAGGCGTCGCGGTGGCGCCATCAACTGGTCACTGTATGAAGATATTCTGCAGCCCGGCATTTTCGTTGAGACCTTTGTCGTCGGCTCCTGGGTCGAGCATCTGCGTCAGAAAGAGCGCTACACCATCAACGACAAAAAGATAGAGCGGCGGGTTTTCGCTTTTCATCAGGGTGAACATTCACCCGAGGTTCGCTATCTGGTGGCGCCAGCGTGACTGGCACACCATCTTTTCATCCATCACGTCATACAGAGGGCAATACCATGAGCACCTTTAAAACGACCGACGGCACACAGATCTACTTTAAAGACTGGGGCACCGGTAAGCCGGTTCTGTTCAGCCACGGCTGGCCGCTGGATGCCGATATGTGGGACAGCCAGATGAACTTCCTGGCGGAACACGGTTATCGGGTTATCGCCTTTGACCGTCGTGGTTTTGGTCGTTCTGATCAGCCCTGGACCGGTAATAACTACGATACCTTTGCTTCTGACATCAACGATTTGATCACCCATCTTGACCTGCAGAATGTGACGCTGGTGGGTTTCTCAATGGGTGGCGGCGACGTCACACGCTATATCGGCAGCTATGGCAGCGATCGCGTCGCGGCACTGGTGCTTCTCGGTGCCGTCACGCCAATCTTTGGCAAAACGGCAGACTACCCGCAGGGTGTCGATATGTCGGTGTTTGAAGGGATTCGTGATGGCCTGCTTAAGGATCGCGCGCAGTTTATCAAAGAGTTCGCTACGCCGTTTTATGGTACCAATGCCGGACAGACCGTTTCTGATGGCGTCATGACGCAGACGCTGAACATCGCGCTGCTCGCTTCGCTGAAGAGCACCGTTGATTGCGTCACCGCTTTTGCTGAGACCGATTTCCGTGCTGACGTAGCGAAAGTGAATGTGCCGACGCTGGTGATTCATGGCAGCAACGACCAGATCGTTCCGTTTGAATCCACCGGCAAAGTGGCGGCGGAGATGATTGAGGGTGCTGAACTCAAGGTTTATGACAATGCGCCGCACGGTTTTGCGGTGACGCATCAGGATCAACTGAATCAGGATCTGCTGGCGTTTCTTAACGCGCAGTGATGCAAAAAAACTGCGCGGTGGAAGCCGCGCAGTTTCAGACTGCATCTGACCGCAACAAATAAGCTCAACGCGCAGATAACACGGCCAGAAGAGGAAAGCGTCCCGCGCCAGGGACGGCGCGGGTCGAGCAGTCATGGATGACAGCTTTTGCGTCTTTCCGATCTGGCCGTGTTTTCTGCGCAGACTCGATCTCAAAGCTGGCATTGGCAGATTTAGTCAACAATCTTAAACTGCGCGGTGACAGCCGCGCAGTTTTCATTTTAACGGGTTGGATGATTCACTTCGTTGGGACGCAGATCGAATAACAACACCTCCGCTCCTTCACCGTGACTGAACGACAGCGTTTTCTCATTGCGAACCCGCGCACCGTCTCCGGCACTAAATTGCAGGCCATTTACCCTGACACTGCCGCGCGCCACATGAATATACGCATAGCGGTCGTCCGGCAGAGTGATTGTCTGCTGCTCATCCCCCTGGAACAGTCCCGCATAGATGCGAATATCCTGGCGCACCCGCAATGCCCCGTTTTCACCTTCCGGCGAAATAATCAGTCGCAGATTACCGCGTTTATCCGCTTCGCTGACGGAGACCTGCTGGTAGACTGGCGGGCTATTTTTCTCTGCCGGCACCACCCAGATTTGCAGAAAGTGAACACCCTCGGTGCCCGAGTGGTTGAACTCACTGTGAGTCACACCGCTACCGGCACTCATCAGCTGCACATCCCCGGGAACAATCACAGAGCCGGTGCCCATGGAGTCTTTATGCTCCAGCGCGCCCTCCAGGACATAGGAGATAATCTCCATGTTGCTGTGAGGATGGGCGCCAAAACCGCGACCTTTGGCTACCCGATCATCATTGATCACCAGCAGATCTGAAAAGCCCGCCTGCTTTGGATCCCAGTAGTTTGCAAAAGAGAAGGTGTGACGTGAATTCAGCCAGCCGTGATCGCCCACGCCGCGTTGCTCTGACAATCTTTGCTCAATCATATTCTGCCCCTTCGTTGATTCGGGAAGTGCGAATGCCCTTCGATGGAAACAGCATATAAGTAAACCAGGTAGTCACACAATGGCGTGAACTGGCAATGACTGTCGCGTTTTAGTAGACAATAAAGACGAGGTTATGGCGGGGCCAGGTTTTGCGGATTAATCCTTCAGCTACTGGCTCGTACCACCAGCTCACCCTGCATGATCACACATTGTGGCGGAGAGTCTGGCCGGATGATTTTTTGCAGCACCAGCTCACAGGCACGACGGCCAATCTCCCTGGAGGGCTGAGCCAGAGTCGTCAGCGGCGGCGATACCATGTCAGCCAGTTCACTGCCGTCAAAACCCACCACGGCAATCTCCTGAGGTATCCGCAGACCCGCCTGCTGTATCGCCGCCATGGCACCCGCTGCTAGCGTATCGGAAACCGCAAACACGGCGTCAGGTCGTGTCTCGCCCGCCAGCAGCTCATTCATCGCGGCTTTTCCGGCGCTGAAGCTTAACTCACTGGCGTAAGCGATGGCCTGCCATGCCAGTTGTTGCTCTTTGAGTTGATGTGCGTAGCCCTGCTGACGCAGGCGGGCATATCGGTAGCGGAGGTCGTGATTGATCAGCGCAATGCGCTGACGTCCCTGTCCGGCCAGATAGTGCACCACTGACTGCGCAGCGACGTCATCATCAATCCCGACGCAGGAGATCTGGCCATTATCATCATGTTCGGCGCACTGAACCCAGGGTGCCGTGCCTATCAGCTGGCTCAGCTCCGGCAGCTTGCTGAATGCATCCATGGTGATAATGCCATCCACCATCTTGCCGGAGAGCAGTTGCAGGCTGGATCGCGAACGGGCAATATCCGCGCCCGAGTTACACAACAGGATGCGATAGCCATTTCTCTCCGCCTGCTCCTCAATGCCTTTGACCACCTCTGCGCAAAACGGGTTAGAGATATCGGAAACCAGTACCAGAATCATCGAGCTGCGCGCCGTACGCAGCTGGCGCGCCAGCAGATTAGGCTGATAGTTGCTCTCTTCGATTGCCTCAAGGACTTTCTGCCGGTTAGCCGGTTTTACGCTGTCGCTGTTATTCAACACACGGGAAACGGTGGCGACCGACACACCCGCCATCCGGGCGATTTTCTGAATAGACATAGCGATCCCTCTGTTTTAAAACTCACCCACAGAAAACCTTTGAATCAATGCCGCCTCAGACGTCGCGATCCAGACCCAGCTGATGGCGCACCGAAGGGGCGTTCTCTGCTAAAGCAAAATCATCAAAAGCGCGGTCAGCCACCGGGATGATATGCCGGCGGATAAATTCCGCCCCTTCACGCGCCCCGTTCTCGCCATCCTTCAGACAGCACTCCCACTCCAGCACCGCCCAGCCGTCATAGTCGTACTGGGCAAGTTTGCTGAAAATGCGGCTGAAGTCGATCTGGCCATCGCCCGGCGAGCGGAAGCGTCCGGCGCGCGCCAGCCACGGCTGATAACCGCCATATACTCCGCTGCGTCCATTTAACTGGTACTCCGCATCCTTAACGTGAAAGGCTTTGATACGCGGATGATAGAGGTCGATGAACTGCAGATAGTCGATGTGTTGCAGAAGAAGATGGCTGGGATCGAACAGGATATTGCAGCGCGGGTGGTGATTCACCTCTGACAAAAAGCGCTCAAACGTGACACCGTCATGCAGGTCTTCGCCGGGATGTATTTCATAGCAGAGGTCCACACCGTGATGGTCAAAGCTGTCCAGCACCGGCAGCCAGCGGCGCGCCAGCTCAGCAAACGCCTCATTAAACAAGGCTTCATGGTGTGGCGGCCAGGGATAGAACCAGGGCCAGGCGAGCGAGCCGGAAAAGGTGGCATGTGCGCGCAGGCCGAGTTTTTCAGAAGCAGCAGCCGCATGCTTTAGCGTAGCGATGGCCCAGTCGGTGCGCCGGGCGGGATCGCCTCGCAGCGCGGCAGGCGCAAAATTATCAAAAGAGTGATCGTATGCGGGGTTCACGGCAACCAGTTGCCCTTCCAGATGCGTTGAAAGCTCACTGATCTCCAGCCCGAAACCGGCCAGTGTTCCCCGCACCTCGTCGCAGTAAGTCTGGCTGACCGCTGCCTGCTCAAGGTCGAAAATAGCGGGCTGGTGGCAGGGGATCTGCAGTGCCCGGTATCCCAGCCCGGCGGCCCACTCCGCCAGCCCCGCCAGTGAGTTAAAAGGCGGCTGGGTGGCAATGAACTGAGACAGGAAGATGCCGGGTCCCTTAACTGTTTTCATCTGTGACTCCTGAGTTCAGTTACCGCTTAATCACGGTATTTGAATAAGAAGAAGAAAATAATCGCAATCACCGCAGCCGCCACGGCAGGGATCCACCAGAATATCGCCCAGCTCTCTGCGCTGGCGTTACCCGCCACCAGCTGATTGTAGAGCGCACCTGAGATTTGCGATCCCAGCAGCATGCCGATGCCGTAGGTGAACATCACCACCATGCTCTGCGCCTGCCCCTTGACCTTTTCACCGGCGATCCGATCGGTGTAGATGAATCCCACCACAAAGAAGAAGTCATAGCAGACGCCATGCAGCAGAATGCCAAGGTAAATCAGCGTGCGCGTCTCATCACTCATGCCCAGCGCAAACAGTGCATAGCGGACAAACCACGCTGTCATCCCAATCAGCAGCATGACTTTCACGCCAAGACGGCGGAACAGCAGTGGAATGATCAGCATGAAAACAATTTCAGACATCTGACCCAGTGACATCAGGGTGCTCACTTCCCGGATTCCGGCATCCGCCAGCCAGGAGGCGGTAAAGGCGTAGTAGGTGCCGAGCGGAATAGAGATCAGGGTGGCACATATAGCGAAGACCAGGAAATGACGCAGTCGCAGCAGTGCGAAGGCATCGGCGCAGAAGAGATCGCGAACTTTTAACGGCAATCCTTTGGCCGGAGCCGGCGTATGTGGCAGCGTCAGGCTGTAGATCGCCAGCAGTACCGAACAGAGCGCCGCCAGCTGGAACACTGCCACGCTGTCAGCAATGCCCGTTACACCGATAAAGATCCCCGCCACGATCCAGCCGATGGTGCCGAAGACTCTGACGATGGGAAAGCTTTTCTCGCTGCTGGCGAGGCTGTGAAAGGCGATGTTATTTGAGAGCGCCAGCGTCGGCATAAAGCAGAGCGTATAGCCAAATAACAGTGCGATCAGCTGCGCCCCGTTCTCCGCGATTAGCGCCTGGGGCACGAACCAGAGAATCGCTGCGCCCGCCAGGTTCATCACCGCCATTACTTTCTGCGAGGGAAAAAAGCGATCCACCAGCATACCGAGCACAAACGGCGAGAGAATCGAGGCGATGGGTCCGGCCGAAAACGCATCCCCAATCAGCAACGGCATGTTGTGACGAGTCATTACCAGCCCCAGCGTCACCGACCAGCTGCCCCAGATAAAGAACTGCATAAACATCATCAGAGAGAGGCGCGGCACCAGCAGCTTATGCTGCATCTGCTGGCCTGCTCTCTCCTGCACTGTTGCAATCATGGGAACCTCACGAATAAGTAATCGATTACATTCTGATTGCTCACAACGTAAACGAATGCAGCCCTCGGTTCCTTCGCCGCGATCACAAATTATTAACTCTGCGTTATCACTCTGGAAATAACAAGGCGATGCCGGGCGGGCCGATCAGCGACTGGCATTAACTATCCGCGCTTTACGGAAGCGGTAACGCTCATACAGCACCGAGTAAAGGCCGCCTGCTACCACCAGAATCGCACCCATCACCGTGGTGGAGGTTGGCAGATTGCCGAGCAGCAGATAACCCACCGCCACTGACCAGATTAAGGTGGTGTAGTCGAACGGGGCCAGTAACGACGCTTCAGCATAGCGCAGGCTCAGAGTCATCAGAATCTGAGTAATACCGCCCAGCAGCCCACATCCCACCAGTAATGCCAGTTGATTGCCATGCGGCACTTTCCAGCCGCCTGGCAGCGTGACCAGCGACGTTAAGGCCGTGGTGATAGCGAACCAGAAAGCGATGGCGCCCGGCTTCTCTTTGCCGTTAAGAAAGCGGATCTGCACCAGCGCACAGGCGGTACAGAAGGCCGCCATCAACGCCAGCAGAATACCCGCCGATGCAGAAAGGGAAAATGTTGCCTGACGTGTCAGTGTGAGATGCCCGGAGAACATCACCAGAATGCCACTGAAACCGGTAAAGACCGCGACCCAGCGATGGTGACGCACCTTTTCGCGCAGAAATAGCGCCGCCAGCAGCACGGTAAACAGCGGCGCGGCATAGTTGATAGCCGTGGCGTCGGTCAGAGAAATGTAGAGCAGCGACAGATAACTGAAATAGAGACCACCGGTTCCGGCCAGCCCGCGCACAAAATGCCCGCGGATATTGCGGGTGCGAATGCCATCCAGCACGCTACCCTGCAAGCGCAACCAGATTAACAGCGGTACCAGTGCCAGCAGCGAGCGGAAAAATATCACTTCGCCGACCGGTATCGCCCCATCGAGTTCTTTTACACAGGCCAGCATCAGCGTGCTACTTAAAGCAGCGGTGATCTTCATCGCTATGCCAGCGGAAGCGTTCATACGGTTTTTGTTCTCTCAAAGGGAAAATAAGCAGGGGAATCAGCACACTCCTTATCCATATTGTCATAATGTCGTACACCAATCTGCCGCGATTACTCTGCAGACGGCATTTTATCTTTTTTTGCCGCAGCATCACGGCATGAAGAGGCATGTAGTCCCGTTTCCCGGCTGGTACACTCTGCCTTCTGCCCTGCTTTATGGGCCTCTTCTCTTAAGGAACGGGAGTCACCGATGTCCACGCTGCGTTTACTGTTATCTGAATCCAACGATCCCTGGTTTAACCTGGCGGTAGAAGAGTGCATTTTCCGCCAGATGCCGGCCACCCAGCGGGTGCTGTTTTTGTGGCGTAATGCGGAAACGGTGGTGATCGGGCGGGCACAGAATCCGTGGAAAGAGTGCAATACCCGACGAATGGCGGAAGATGGCATCCGGCTGGCACGTCGCAGCAGCGGCGGTGGCGCGGTGTTTCACGATCTCGGCAATTGCTGTTTTACCTTTATGGCCGGCAAGCCGGAGTATAATAAAAGCGTCTCGACTGAGATCATCCTACGCGCACTGACTTCGCTTGGCGTACCCGCGGAGGCTTCTGGCCGTAATGACTTAGTGGTGAACACCGCTGACGGGCTGCGCAAAATATCCGGTTCAGCCTACCGTGAAACGCCGGATCGCGGTTTCCATCACGGCACTATTCTGATGGATGCCGACCTCTCCCGCCTGGCGGATTACCTTAATCCGGATGTGAAGAAATTGCAGGCGAAGGGGATTACCTCAGTGCGCGCCAGAGTGACCAATCTGGCGGAGTTAACGCCGGGTATCAGCTATCAGGCGATCTGCTCCGCGGTGACGGACGCATTTTTCAACTATTACGGTGAGCGCTGTGAGCCAGAGAGGATCTCTCCCGACGCCCTGCCCGATCTGCCGGGTTTCAGAGAGCAGTTCGCAAAGCAGAGTAGCTGGGAGTGGAATTTCGGTCAGGCACCCGATTTCTCGCATCTGCTGGACCAGCGTTTTGTCTGGGGTGGTGTGGAGATTCATTTCGATGTAGAACGCGGCGTGATCAGCCGCTGTCAGATTTTCAGCGACAGCCTCAACCCTGCGCCGCTGGAAGCGCTGGCGCAGCGGTTGCAGGGTGTGACCTATCGGCCCGATGCCCTTGAACCGGTGCTGATTCAGCTTATTGCGGATTTCCCGGAGCAACGCGCGGAGCTGACAGAGTTGCAGCAGTGGCTGATCGCCAGCGTGCGCTGAACATTTTTTACTGGCCCGCGCGGATTTCTGGCGCGGGCAAAAAACATCGCGTAAGCATCAGGCAAATCATAAACGCAAAAAACCCGCACAAGGCGGGTTTTAATTAATTATCAATATCAGGCTTATCTGCTGAGGCTATTGCCATCACGCATTGATAATGCACTATTGATAATTAAGGCTTACATAGGGACAACGTTTGCCGCTGAAGGACCTTTAGCGCCGTTTTCAATAGTGAATTCGACCTGCTGACCTTCGTCCAGAGTTTTATAATCGTTGCTCTGAATTGCAGAGAAATGTACGAATACATCTTTGCTGCCATCCTGAGGAGAGATAAAACCGAAACCTTTACCAGCGTCAAACCATTTTACTAAACCAGTCATTTTATTAGACATCGATAATTCCTTAATTTATGAGCCACAAAGTGGCGAAGATGGCCTGTCTTTCAGAAGGTAACTTACCAGGCTTTTAGGAGGAGACTCATGAATAAGGGTATCTTGTGATATCGCTTGCACTGAGGACTGCTTTACTAAAACTGCTTTGATAAGGTCTGTGTTCCAAACCGATGACGCTATTAAGCCACGCCTCACCGACATTAGCAAACATTATTTTAATTTACTTTTAACATCCAGACGTCCGGAGCGCCCTTGTTGATTTTCCGAGCATTTTGAAATATCAGGGCTGACAGAATGATAATTTTCGCTGAACGGTCAGAGAGTCAATAATAGTGCGGTTAATTATTGCTGAAAAATAATACGGCGGCCCTGTACTAATAAAGCGCAGCGATAAACAGTATCGCTGCGCCCTGCTTTACTCATATCAGGCCAGTTGAGTCTGCTGACGGGCAGCATGTCGCGCCGTGAGCACAAAGACCATCAGACCGGCCACGCCCAGCGCAACACCCACCCACGCGGTGGAGATCCAGCCATAGCCCAGCGACACCGTCAGGCCCCCAAGATACGCGCCCATCGCATTGGCAATGTTCAGCGCCGAGTGGTTCATCGCAGCCGCCAGGGTTTGCGACTCATTGGCGACATCCATCAGGCGAATCTGCAATGACGGCAGCAACACTGAGCAGGTGCCGATCAGGAATGTGGCCAGCAGGCCGGTTGCCACATGCTGAACCAGCACCGGGAAGGCCAGCATCACCAGCACGTTCCATAACAGCGTCCAGCCAATAATATTCAGCACCGGGCCATCAGCCAGACGGCCCCCCACCAGATTACCGATGATCATTCCCAGCCCAAACGCCACCATCGCCCAGGGGATCAGCGAGGGGGAGATGCCAGCAATGTTAATTAGCGTCGGCGCGATATAACTGAAGATAGCGAACATCCCGCCAAATCCTACCGCCCCCACCAGCAGGGTCAGCAACACCTGCGCGTTTTTCAGCGCGCCCAGTTCCCGCAGCGGATGCGCATCCACATCGCCAGGCGTGTAAGGGACATAGCGGCCAATCAGCAGGCAGGTCAGCAGACCAATTGCGCCCACAAAGGTGAACACCACGTGCCAGCTAAATAATTGACCTATCCAGGAGCCCAGCGGCACACCAATCAGGGTCGCCACCGTCAGTCCCAGCATCAGTGACGCCAGCGCGCGGCCACGACGTTCAATCGGCACCAGCGAGGCGGCTACCAGCGACGCCACACCAAAGTAGGCGCCGTGAGGCAGCCCGGTCAGAAAACGCGCCACGAGCAGGCCGTGATAGCTGTCAGCCATCGCGCTGGCAACATTACCGATACTGAACAGCGCCATCAGGATCAGCAGCAGCGATTTACGTGCCATTCGCGCCGCCAGCACCGCAATAAACGGCGCACCGACCACCACGCCCAGTGCGTAACTGGCGATGGCGTTGCCCGCCTGCGGCTCGGTAATCGCAAGGGAGCGTGAAACATCTGGCAGCAGGCCCATCATGATGAACTCACCGGTACCGATGCCAAAGCCGCCCAGCGCGAGGGCCAGTAATGCCCAGCGGACAAAACCGGCATCGTCGGTTTTATGATTTTTTCTTAACAAAATTGATTCCCAATGGCCAGAACTGAAAAAACTGAAGTGAGCCGGAGAGAGAAAGCAGAGCGTGTTCCCGTCCGGGTGAAGCGGGCAGACTATAAAAAGTCAGGCTGCGCTTAGCAACCCATTTATGTGATCTGGCGCACAGTGAAGGCTGCGGTAACGTGTGCATTTATCCGTGCCACTCTGGCGCATAGCGACCTGTTTAAGATCACAATCCGGAAAGCTACGCAGGCCTGAGTCGTGAATCTCTGTTTAACTGACCTCTCAGCGCTTCTTTTGCATAACAGGATCAGCAGATGACGACCAGAGTTATCCTTCTTACCGGTGCCAGCGGGCGCATCGGGCGCACTTTCTTTGCGGCCAGCCAGAACAACTACCGTTTTATCCTGACCGATTTACGTGAGCCGGATTACACGATACCCGCACCCCATCGTTTTATTGTGGCGGATCTGTCACAACCTGGTGCGGCGGAGAAATTACTGGCTGAAGAGCCTGTCGATACCGTCATCCACCTCGCCGGTATCCCGGATGCGCAGGCCAGTTTCGACGATCTGCTGCCCGCCAATATTCTCTCTACGACCTGGATACTCAAGGCAGCAGCTGAGCACCGCTGTCGTCGTCTGGTCTTTGCCAGCAGTGCGCAGACCATTGAGGGCTACCCGGCGGATGTCCAGATACATCCCGGCATGGCCGTCTCTCCCGCGAATCTGTATGGCGTCACCAAATGTTATGGTGAAGCACTTTGCGCCTTCTATGCCAGCCAGCACGGGTTGAGCTGTGTGGCATTAAGAATCGGGGCGTTTGAACCTGCACTGGATAACAGCCTGCATAATGCACGGGATTACAGCGCATGGCTGAGTCCGGAAGATGCCGTCAGATTGCTGACTGGCGCGGTAGAGGCAGAGAAGATCACCTTCTTTATTGGCTACGGCATTTCCGATAACCGTTTTAAACGCTTTGACCTGACACAGACGCGAGAAGTGCTGGGCTATACGCCGTCTGATAACGCTTTCAGAGCATTTGCGCCAGGTGAGCTGGATTATTAGCCCCTCCCTGAGCCTTAACCGCTTCCAGTCCCGAGTCGGCTCGTTATTCTTCACCTCCCTTGCCGCCGGCTGGTCCGGCGGCTGCTTCAGCCCTCAACTGAGACAACGCCGAAAAGAAGGCAGCGGCTGAATCGGCCAAATCAGTGTGTGCCGGTATTCACCCGGCGACCTATGTCTTTCAGCTGGGAATATTTTTCCAGCAGCTGTGGGCCATCATCCAGGCTCATGGCAAACATCCACATATAGGTCATCACCGAATAGATGTGACCCGCATTGGTCCCGCCACGGTTCGACATTACCGCAATGGTGACAGCAAATAGCAGCGCTGCCACGCTACCGATGGCCAGATAACCCCAAGCTTCCCGATCGGAGAGACGGATCCGCAGGCTGGCCAGCACGCCATAATGACGGTCCAGTGACGCAGCGTTAGCGTTGCTGACAAAGCTCACCTCTTTCTCCAGCCGGTTATTCAGACGACCAAACAGCACATCGTTTTTGCGGGTAAATCCCGGCAGGAAACAGGCGAAGAACAACAGGATCGCCAGACAGCCCGCGCCGGTCCAGAACTCGATAGCCAGCAGCATCACCGCGGCGCCGGTCATAGAGGCCAGCGAGGTAATCAGCACCGGCAGATGTTTCTCAAAAAAGTCGACAAACTCGCGTGACAAGGCCACCCGCGCGGCAATGGTGGATGCGCTCTGGTTTTCGCTACGCTGTGCCACAATCACCGGCACGGCCAGCCCGGCGTAAATACGGGCAAAGGTGCGGGTATCGACGCTGCGTCGTGCCGCTCCGATGGCCCACATGGTAAACACCATCACCGCATAGAGCACCGCATGCCAGGTCCTGCCGGAGAGAATCGCATTAATAGCGAAGCCCGCCAGCAGCGGATAGAGGAGATACATGACATTTTCCGCCACCACCAGCAGCAGCGTGAGGAACAGCTTGCGGCTATGGCGACGGCCGAGCATTTTTAATGTCAGAATAGCGCTGCGGGGTTTTGCTACCGGCAGGATCGTTTTTGAGGAATGCATAGTTTCTGTTTCTGATATCATGAGTCTTGAGCGGTTGCTCAAGAACGAAAAGCAGTCTATTTGAGCAGTTGCTCAAAGTCAACGTGACACTCATTGAGAGAGAGATGAAAGAGTCAGCTGAAGCACTGAGAACCAAAATCCTGGATGCCGCGATAGTGTTATTTATCGAGAAAGGGATCGAAAAAGTGACCACTCGGGAACTCACTGAGTCGGTGGGCATTTCACGCAGTCATATTTATCACTATTTCAGCAACTGGCAGACGCTCTGCCTGGCAGCGCTTGAACGCTTTATGCACGTGGATTTAGAAAATTTTGCTGACTCCCTGACTCTACTCACACCCCGCCAGAGGTTGCTGACGCTGTTCGAAAGTCATCTGCCGAGCGCACCGGATGCAACCTGGCAACTTTATGCTTCATTCTGGCAGATGGCTGCGCATCACGAAGCCTATGCCGCGCTGGCAGAACAAATGACGGCAGCGTGGCAGGCGCTGGTGGAGGAGATAATTAGTGACGGCGTCACAGATGGAACGCTGCGTTGTGCCGATATACCGCGCACCGCCCGGCAAATCAGTGCGATGCTTAACGGCTATGCCGATTTGCTGACCATCAATCCGTCGGAGAAAAAGGCAAGCGAAGGGATGGCTGACTTAACGCAGTTTATTGATCATCTCCTGTCGTAACGTGGATCTGACGCGTTATAAAGGCTTTAACAACGCCAGATTTTAATTAAATGTTAATAAAAGGTTTATTATTTTAATTAGTCTGCGCTTTTAACCCGCTATAAATGCAGCTTCTTCAGTCAAACTGACTTATGCTTTTTCCATCTGAAAAGGCCCCTTTTTGATAGCGTTTTGCCCCGGAAACAGCTATTTACACAGATTATTATCATTGACTTAGCACGCTCCGCGCCGGGTAAGCTGGTGTTTTTACGCCACTTATTAACAACGGACTAGCGAAGCGGCAATAATGTATACGTTCACAAACTCACCAAATGATTGATTCCTATAGCAAAGAATCTGTTATCTGCCGATAAAATTAAACGTTGAGTCGGACCTTAAAAACACCTATATTGGCCGCGCTTAAAACACATACCCCCATTTAAATACATTTATTCAACTGCGACGCTACGCCCGTCCCGGTTGTAGGAGAGATATGATGACGGATAAAGTCCGTATTGATAGTTTGAATGCACAGAACTTAAACGCAACCAATGAAACCTATTTAGCCCGTCAGGCTGAATTTGAATCAAACGTTCGAAGTTATCCTCGCAAATTGCCGTTCGCGATTGCGAAAGCACAGGGTGTCTGGATCACAGACGTCGAGAATAATCAGTATCTCGACTGTCTTGCAGGTGCCGGAACGCTGGCATTGGGTCATAACCATCCAGACGTTCTGCAGAGCATTCAAAATGTCATTACCAGCGGCTTGCCGTTACATACTCTTGATTTAACCACGCCGTTAAAAGATGCGTTCTCTGAGTATCTGCTCTCGTTATTACCGGGTCAGGGCAAAGAGTACTGCCTGCAGTTTACCGGCCCGTCGGGCGCGGATGCCGTTGAAGCGGCGCTGAAACTGGCGAAAAAACACACCGGTCGTTCCGGCATCATCAGCTTCTCTGGTGCGTATCACGGCATGACCCACGGCGCGCTGTCGGTCACCGGCAACCTGTCACCGAAAGAAGCCGTCGACGGCTTGATGCCGGAAGTGCAGTTCATGCCTTATCCGCACCTCTACCGCTGCCCGCTGGGCATTGGCGGTGAAGCGGGCGTGAAAGCGCTGACCTACTACTTCGAAAACCTGATCAACGACGTTGAGAGCGGCGTTCGTAAACCGGCAGCCGTCATTCTGGAAGCAGTTCAGGGCGAAGGCGGTGTTAACCCGGCTCCGGCTGAGTGGCTGCAGCGCATCCGTAAAGTGACCAAAGAGCATGGCATTCTGCTGATCATCGACGAAGTGCAGGCGGGCATTGCCCGTACCGGTAAATTCTTCGCCTTTGAGCACGCCGGTATTGAGCCGGACATCATCGTGATGTCAAAAGCGGTCGGCGGCGGTCTGCCACTGGCGGTACTGGGCATTAAGAAAGAGTTCGACGCCTGGTCTCCTGGCCACCACACCGGCACCTTCCGTGGCAACCAGCTCGCAATGGCGACCGGCCTGACTACGCTGAAACTGCTGAAAGATAACAACATCGCTGACAAAGTTGCTGCACAGGGCGAATGGCTGAAAGGCAAACTGGGCGAGCTGCAGCAGCGCTACCCGGTAATCGGCAACGTGCGTGGTCTGGGTCTGATGATCGGCATTGAGCTGGTGAAACCTGACGAAGCCGCTGATCACATGGGCAGCTTCCCGGCAGACGGCGAGCTCTCCGCGCTGGTACAGAAAAAATGTTTTGAGAACGGCCTGATTCTGGAGCGTGGCGGACGTCACGGCAGCGTATTACGTCTGCTGCCGTCCCTGCTGATCACAGATGCAGAACTGGACGTGTTTATGGATAAATTTGAAAACGCCCTGCTGTCAGCTGGCGTGAAACCAGTTTGAGTGGAGTGAATGCAATGTCCCGGTTAAACCCGATTCTGGCGGCCTCAGCACAAAGTACCGAGGCCTACCAGCAGGCGATTGCCCAGAGTAGCGCGGCCGTCGTGAAGTGGCTGGAACAACCTGAGATGTATCAGGGAAAAACCGTCGCAGAGCTGCGCGAGCGCATTAAGCTGGACTTCAATCCTCAGGGCCTGGGCAACCAGGCCGCGATTGAACGCGCCATTGAGTACTTCCTCAAAGACAGCCTGTCGGTTCATCACCCGCAGTGTGTGGCGCATCTGCACTGCCCGAGCCTGGTTATCAGCCAGGCAGCGGAAGTGCTGATTAACGCCACCAACCAGAGTATGGATTCGTGGGACCAGGCACCTTCAGCCACTCTGATTGAGATGAAGCTGATTGAGTGGCTGCGTTCCCAGGTCGGTTATCAGTCCGGCGACGCGGGTGTCTTCACCAGCGGCGGCACCCAGAGCAACCTGATGGGTCTGATGCTGGCGCGTGATGCCTGGTTTGCCCGCCAGGGTCATTCTGTTCAGCAGGATGGTTTAACCGGCGATCTGAAGAAGATTAAAGTCTTCTGTTCAGAGAATGCGCACTTCTCGGTTCAGAAGAACATGGCGCTGCTGGGTCTGGGCTATCAATCCGTGACGCAGGTGAAATGCGATCGCTTTGCACGCATGGATATGGATGACCTGCGTCACAAACTGGCAGCCTCCAAAGCCAACGGTGAAAACATTCTGGCGATTGTTGCCACGGCGGGTACTACCGATGCCGGTGCGATCGATCCCCTGCGTGAAATCGCGGCGCTGGCGGCCGAAGAGAACATCTGGGTGCACGTCGATGCGGCCTGGGGCGGCGCGCTGCTGCTCTCAGAAAAGTATCGTGACTATCTGGATGGCATTGAGCTGGTCGATTCCATTACCCTGGACTTCCACAAGCAGTTCTTCCAGACCATCAGCTGTGGTGCTTTCCTGCTGAAGGAAGCGCGCCACTATGAGCTGATGCGCTACCAGGCGGCCTATCTGAACTCTGAGTTTGATGAAGCGCAGGGTGTGCCGAATCTGGTATCCAAATCCCTTCAGACCACCCGCCGTTTTGATGCACTGAAACTGTGGATGGGTCTGGAAGCGCTGGGTCAGAAACAGTATGCCGAAATCATCGATCACGGTGTGACACTGGCGCAGCAGGTTGCACAGTACGTTGATGAGCAGCCTGCGCTGGAGCTGGTGATGAAACCGCAGCTGGCCAGCGTACTGTTCCGCTATCGTCCGGCGCATCTGGCGCACTTCAGCAGTGCGGATATTGCGTTGCTGAATCAGCGTATCGGTGATGCCCTGCTGGAATCGGGCCGCGCCAACGTTGGTGTGACCGAGTTCGATGGCGTGACCTGCCTGAAGATGACCCTGCTGAATCCGACAGTGACGCTGGAAGATATCAAAGTGTTGCTGACATTGGTGGAAACCACGGCACAGCAGCTGGTGTAAATAGTGGCGTCAGGGTCACTATCAGAGGCGCCTCAGGGCGCCTTTTCTTTTTCTGTGTTTATCCCTTTCATTCATCGGTGAGGCCACAGCGCCTGTGCGCTGGTTTGCCGGACACCTCCGCCTCTGCCCCTTTTGCGTAGCCCCTAGCCGATCTTGTATTGACTTACCCATTCAGCACAAAAATCCAGATACGCGAGTGTGATTGCTGAAGGATGTTTGTGCCGGACATAGACCAGATGTAAAGGCATCGAGTGAGTCGGATAATCGGGCAGCAGTCGCATCAGCTTCCCACTCTCCACATCAGGTTTAACTAAAAAATCAAACAACAGCGATACCCCGGCACCGCTCAGTGCATAGTGGCGCAGGCCCTGCGTGTTGTTAGAGGAAAAAAACGGCTCAAACTTTACCTTCTCGTCTCCGGATACCCACTCAAAGGAACCACTGTTAAGCCCTTCCCAGCTGGCTATCGGACACGTCGCCAGCGCCGCCAGCGTCTGCGGATGTCCAAAGCGTTCAGCCAGTTCAGGTGTGGCAACAAACCATGCCTCGACATTCATAACCGGTTTCGCAATTACATCCTCGGTATGCAACTCGCCCAGCCTGAGTGCCACGTCAATGCCATCTTCAAACAGATCCACCACTCTTTCCCCTGAGTGGCAAAACACTTTGATATCAGGATAGCGTTGCTGAAATACATGCAGCAACTCCCACCAGATGGTGAAGTCAGGCGGCACCGATATTCGCAGCTTGCCCGCCAGTTTGTGCGCAGACCTGACCGTTTTGGTGGCCTCTTCCAGCAATTCCAGGCCAGGTCGCGATTGCTCAAAGAACTGTTGTCCTTTGTAGGTCGGCCTGACCCCTTTCTTTGATCGCTCCAGTAACTGCACACCCAGTGCCCGCTCCAGCTCGTTCACTTTCCGCACCAGCGTAGAGATGGGGATAGCTGTTCTCTCGCTTGCCGCTGAAAAGCTGCCTGCCTGAACGACTGCAATAAAGAGTTTTGTCGCGTTGAGATCCATTATCTTTCCATATCTGGCAAACATGTACCCAATTCTGACCATTTACTTCTTATTTTCAACTATTAAACTC
Organism: Pantoea sp. 18059; assembly: GCF_902706165.1. NCBI lineage: Bacteria > Pseudomonadati > Pseudomonadota > Gammaproteobacteria > Enterobacterales > Erwiniaceae > Pantoea > Pantoea sp. 18059. Next base: position 110,932 of record NZ_CACSJS010000003.1, on the reverse strand, counting down.
CCTGTTTTGGCTAAGAGAATAAAAATAAAACGGCCCGTAAAAAATTCTTATTTCTAACGAATAAGTCTGGCTACACCGTATCCGGATAAGGAAAAAGCGATGAAAAACCGTGTGACAGAAATTCTGAATATTCGCTATCCCATTATTCAGGCACCCATGTACTTTCTGACCAATGCAACGTTTGTTGCCGCAGTATCCAACGCAGGCGGATTAGGCATAATTGGCCCCAACGCCGGGCAGGATACATTGCCGGACTCTCGTTTCATGGCGCTGGAGCGCATGCGTGAGCAAATCAGAAAAACCAAACAGCTGACCGATAAACCTTTTGGAGCAACTCTGATCAATGGGCCGGATATGAGTTTCTGGCGACCCACCGCTGAAATGTTTGTTGAAGAGAAGGTGGAGGTCGTTTTAGTTAATGAAGTGCTTGATGCCGAAATATTCGATTTTCTGAAACAACATCGCATCAAAATCCTTTTTCGTGCGCTGACGCCTGACGTAGCGAATTCTCAGCAGGCTGAAAAGCTTGGCGCCGATATCATTGTCGCAACCGGATTTGATGAAGGCGGCACCGTGCCATCACGCATTATCGGAACGTTCAGCATCGTGCCTATGATCGCTGACAGTGTGAAAATTCCGGTGCTGGCGGCAGGCGGCATTGGGGATGTGCGGGGCGTGCGTGCAGCCATGGCGTTAGGTGCAGAAGGCGTCTGGATAGGCAGCCTGTTTTTAACCGCGCAGGAGAACCCGGCGGATGAGAAGGTCAAGCAGCTGATTGTTTCATCGAGCGCAGAAGATCTGCTACTTTTCCGCACCCTGCCCGCTTATTACCGGACATTGCCAACGCCGCTCAGTCCCAGGCTGGCAGAACTTGATGCGCACGGCGCTGACCGTGAAACGCTGTTCACTGCAATGAATGGCTACCACTCTTTATGGCAGGCGATGCGACTGGGCAATTTTGACAAAGGCGTCGTTTCGACAGGCACCGGCATCTCGATGATCAAATCGGTGCGAACCGTTGCAGCCATCGTCGCCGATCTGGCACAAGATTTCATCACTCAGCCGGAGAAACAGAAATCTGACGACACCGTTCTCAGTCTGTAATCTGTTTAAAGTTAGTGATGTGACCGCCACCAGCGGGATCCGGTTGTCGGATGAGTCCCGACCGGGTCCAGCGTGCTGCCCGCAGTGTTCAACTGTGGGCCGTTATTCAGCTTTTCCTCTTCACAGCCTGAAGCCATACAGGTTCAACCCTTTTCAGTCAAACAGACACAAGATAAATTAACAGCTTTTATTCCCTCATTTAGATTTCGTTTATTTTATAATTTGCATGACGCCTTTATTTCAGCAGAGTCTGGAAAACCGCATCGCGATCAATATATAAAGATTTCACTTCAGCCATAATTAATCAACACTCACGTTAAGTCACTGATAAAAGTGAATAACATATTACAGATAATAATAGTTTAATTTCACAGGAATTAACGCTTATGCTCCTGCGTAAAATAGTTATCATTCTTCTCGGTATGATTATGGCTGCTGTCATCATTATTGCCGACAACCATGCTCATAAAGTTAATTGCCGTGATCAGGTTTTCAGTTTGCCATCATCGCAAAGTGAATGACCTTGTCTGAATCCTTCTCTCCAGCATCCTCTTTGGCTTCAGACCTGTTGGCGGTGTTGATGACGCGAGAAGGTCAGTGACGTTGATCCGGCTGAATCGCTTACGGAATAAAACCCTGTTACATCGGCCTGAACAGAGCGGCACGTTACGCCAGTGATATTACAGCTGCATTTCTGATAAGCAGGCTTGTTTGTTGCCCTTCCCGGCAGACCTGTCAGTAAAAAAGGCTGCATAACACTTATGCAGCCTGAATTTCCCGCTCAGCTTGCTTGCCGACACTTAGCGCGACGGTGGCTCATCCAGTAGCCGCAGATGATCATCTTTGTTCAGGGTCATCAACGCAACAATACTGACCAGCGCAGTCGCCATCACATACCAGGCGGGGATATCGGGATTACCGGTCTGTTTAATCAACCCGGTGATGATCAATCCGGCACAGCCTGAAAACACCGCGTTAGAAAGCGAATAGGCCAGACCCAGTCCGGTATAACGCACCCGCGTCGGGAACATCTCTGACAGCATTGCAGGCCCCGGTCCGGCCAGCAACCCGACTACTCCGCCCGCGATAAACACCACCAGCGCTTTCAGCAGCAGTCCGGTGCTCTCTGCCTGAAGTATGTTAAGCAGCGGCAGAGAGAGCACCAGCAGCAATACCGCCGCCGTCACCATCACCGCACGGCGGCCAATCCTGTCACTCAGCATCCCGGCCGGGATGATGGTGGCAGCAAAGCCCAGGTTCGATATCACCGCAATCAGCAACGCCTGGTTAAAGCCGGTGTGCAGCGATGCCTGCAGGTACGTCGGCATAATCACCAGCCAGGTGTAACCGGCAGCGGACCAGACCATCAGCCGACAGATACCGAGCAGGATCGTTTTCAGCGTATCGCCAAGGCTGGCGTCAACTTTTGCAACGGGTTTTGCCTGCTGCTGAATAAATGCCGGGGTCTCCTCCATCTGAACCCGCAGCCAGAGCGCGATAATACCCAGCGGCAGGGCAAGGAAGAACGGGATGCGCCAGCCCCAGTTCAGCATCTGCTCCGGCGACAGCAGCAGCGAGAGCAGCGCTACGATGCCCGCGCCTGCCAGCAATCCCAGCGCCACAGTAAAAGATTGCCACGCCCCGTAAAGGCCCCGCTTACCGCGCGGTGCAAACTCGGTCATCAACGATACCGCCCCGCCATACTCACCCCCCGCGAACAGGCCCTGCAGAATACGCAGACCGGTCACGATCAGCGGCGCCAGGATGCCCAGATGGGCATAGGTGGGTACCAGGCCGATAGCCGCCGTCGCCAGCGTCATCATGATTAACACAAAAATCAGCGTGGGTTTGCGCCCGATGCGATCACCCATCCGGCCGAAAATGATTGCTCCGAGTGGACGAAAGAAAAAGGCGATGGCAAATGACGCATAGGTCAGCAGAAGCCCGGTCAGCGCTGACTCCCCATCCAGCCGGAAAAAGTTCTGCGCTATCACGGTGGCTAGAAAGCCATAGACGGCAAACTCATACCATTCAATGAAATTACCTACCGAACCGGCTATCAGAGCACGTTTACGGCTGGCGGAGCTGAGCAGATTATCGACGGGCACAGACATGGCAGGAGATCCTTTTTGAGCATCATCAGTCGCTTATGATTAGCACAATCGCCGCACGCCTGCGCACTCTTCTGCCTGTCACGTTAACTCAGACACAGAAATCTGCGCTTAACGCGCCACGGCACGCCCTTTTTCACCTTCACGCCTTGCACAACGGCTTTACGATTGTCAGGATGTGCGGCATTGAATGAATCAGGCGGATAGATGATGAACGCACAAACCTCAAAAGATCCTCTGCATGGCGTAACGCTGGAGATGCAGATAAACAGTTTAGTCGCGCAGTATGGCTGGGCGGAGCTGGGAAAACGGATCAACATTAACTGCTTTAAAAGCGATCCGAGTGTTAAATCAAGCCTGAAGTTTTTGCGGCGCACGCCCTGGGCGCGGGCTGAAGTCGAAGCGCTTTATCTCGCCTCGTTAAAAGAGGAACCGGCCTCCCGCGAAGAAGCGTCTGAAGAGGCGGATCAAGCACCCGCAGAAGATCCCTGGGGCAACTGGCGCGGTAACCAGCCGGAGTAACGGGCAGAAAACGCAGCAATAAAAAAGCCCGCGCAGGATAACCTGTGCGGGCTTTTTTTTACGTCAGGTCGCTGTTACAGCGCCATGTCGTGCTTCGCTGAAGGCGCTGCCTGCTCAGGCTGTGCTGCTGGCGCCTCGGCTGCTTTGCCATCCATGTTGATAACCGGCGGCGTGGTCAGCTGCAGAGTCGCAGCGGTGTCATTCCATACCTGCTGCAGCATCGGCACATTGTCATTCAGTTTCTGACCGTAGCCTGGGATCATCTTGTGGATTTTGGCCTGCCATTCCGCTGATTTAAACTCTTCCGGGAACAGTTTCTGCATCACGCTTAACGCGATAGGCGCAGCGGTCGATGCACCAGGAGAAGCACCCAGCAGTGCCGCCACGGTTTTCTGCTGATCGGTCACAATTTCTGTACCCAGTTTCAGCACGCCACCTTTGTCAGCATCTTTCTTGATGATCTGTACGCGCTGACCGGCCTGAATCAGTTTCCAGTCCTCTTTCTTCGCGTCCGGGTAGTACTCTTTCAGCGCTTCGAAGCGATCTTCTTCTGTCAGCATCACCTGGCCAACCAGGTATTTCACCAGGTCGAAGTTATCCATACCCACGTCGGTCATTGGCACGATGTTATGAGTAGTGGTGGTGCTCAGCAGGTCAAACAGTGAACCATTTTTCAGGAACTTGGTTGAGAAGGTCGCGAACGGTCCAAACAGCACGACGCGTTTGCCATCCAGATAACGGGTATCCAGATGCGGAACGGACATCGGTGGTGCACCGGTAGACGCCTGACCGTAGACTTTCGCCAGGTGACGATCGGCAATCGCCTTGTTTTCGGTTACCAGGAATGAACCGCCGACCGGGAAGCCTGCATAGTTTTCCGCTTCCGGAATGCCGGTTTTCTGCAGTAATTTCAGCGCGCCGCCGCCAGCACCAATAAAGACATATTTCGCGTCAACTGCACGCTCGTTGCCGTTTTTGGCATCTTTAATGGTGACGTGCCATGAGTTATCACCGTTACGTTTGAAATCGGTGACTTCAGACGAGGTTTCCAGACGGAAGTTGTCATTCTTCTTCAGGCTGCCGATTAGCTGACGGGTAATTTCACCGTAGTTTACGTCGGTGCCAACTGGCGTCCAGGTTGCGGCCACTTTCTGCTGTGGATCACGACCTTCCATCACCAGCGGTGCCCACTGCTCGATCTGCTTGTGATCGGTAGAGAACTTCATGCCCTGGAACAGCGCGGTTTTCTGTAACGCCGCATAGCGTTTAGTCAGGAAGTCGACGTTGTCGCCCCAGACGAAGCTCATGTGTGGCGTTGAGTTGATGAAAGAGCGCGGATCGTGCATCACGCCCTCTTTGACCTGCGAACTCCAGAACTGGCGTGAAACCATGAAAGCTTCGTTGATTTCCAGCGCTTTCGTCACGTCGATCGAGCCGTCTTTACGCTCAGGCGTATAGTTCAGCTCCATATTGGCAGAGTGACCGGTACCGGCGTTGTTCCAGCCGTTAGAGGATTCCAGTGCCACACCATCCAGCTTCTCAACCATGATCTGTTTCCAGCCAGGCTGCAGCTCTTCCAGAATGGTGCCCATTGAGGCGCTCATGATGCCGCCACCAATTAACAGGACGTCGGTTTTTTCTGGTGAAGTTTCAGCATGCAGTGCTGAAGAAACTAACAAGGCCGCGAGGGAAAGAGTGGGAATAACTTTCTTTGAATTCATCATTTTAATCTACAGCTCAGACGGTACTGGTTAAAAAAAGTCCTTAAAGTTTAAAATAATGTTATTTGTGAGTTAATGTGAAAATAGTTATAAAATTAAAAATAGCAATTTAGCCTTAATTTAATTACAAAAGGCTTACCGAATTACTCACATATTTTAACCACACATTAAGGGTGTCCTTTGAATTATACAATCCCCTAACACAAATATTGTTCTCAGGCGATTGCCCGCGCGCAGACCGCTAAAACTGTACTGATGCGGTCAGTTAGCGTATGTTTCCGGGCGATCTCCCACCCGTGCTGAACGCCAATGACAAGCCAACCACAGAACCGACATGCCGTGACTAAACGACCCATGAAACTCAGTACCCTGACCACCCTGATGATGACCGCGGTTATCGTCACCGTGCTGCTCGCTGTCCATCTGCTCTATTTTGTGCAGATCGATAACTTTGCTCAGTCGCATCTTAAAGATAAGGCGATGGCGGTGGCACGCACTCTGGCAGACAGCCCTGAAGTCCAGCGTGGGTTACTGTTACCGGATGGCAGCAGCCAGATTCAGCCACTGGCTGAAGCCGCGCGCAAACGCAACGGCCTGCTGTTTGTGGTGGTGACGGATATGCGTGGCATTCGCTTTTCACACCCGAACGCGGCGGTGATTGGCAAACATTTTGTCGGCAACGATATCTATCCGGCCCTCAGCGGGCGGGAAAATGTGGCGGTAAATCACGGCGTGCTGGTAGAGGCACTGCGGGTATTTACCCCGGTCTATAACGCAGATCATCAGCAGATTGGTGTGGTGGCGATCGGCATTGCGCTGAATGATGTGGCGGCGCAGATTGCCAAAAGCCGCTGGAACATTGTCTGGACTGTCTTATTTGGCGGCCTGGTGGGTCTGCTGGGAATTCTTATTCTGGTCAGGCGCCTGAAGAGCATATTGCTCGGGCTGGAGCCGCACGAAATTTCCAGCCTGTTCGAGCAGCGTCAGGCGATCCTCAATTCTATTAAAGAGGGTGTGATTGCGGTCGATGATGAGTCACGCGTCAGCCTGATTAACCACGCGGCGCAGCAGCTGCTGCATGAGACCACCCGCAAGATGCCATTAAGCGGCGATCTGATTGCTGAAGAGAGCGTGATGCACCGCCATCAGCAGGATGCGCTGCATGCGGGCAAAGCCTGGCACGATCAGGAGCTGACGCTGGGTAATCGCATCCTGATCAGCAATACCGTGCCGGTTCGCAGTCGTGACCGCATTATCGGAGCGGTAACCACCTTCAGGGACAAGACCGAGATCAGCCAGCTGATGCAGCGTCTGGACGGCATGGTAAACTATGTAGACGCGTTACGTGAACGGTCCCATGAGTTCATGAACAAGCTGCATGTCATTCTGGGCCTGCTGCATATGAAAAACTATGCGCAGATGGAAGAGTACATCCTGAAAACCGCCAACGCCTATCAGACGGAGATTGGTTCGCTGCTGCAAAAGATCAAATCGCCCATCATTGCGGGTTTCCTGCTCAGCAAAATCAACCGGGTGACCGATGAAGGCCATCAGCTGATTATCGATGAGGCGAGTTTTCTGCCCGACTGCGGCAGCGAGGAGCAGAGCGCGGTATTGATTACGGTGCTGGGCAATTTAATCGAAAATGCGCTTGAGGCGCTGGATCCGGAAACCGAAGGGGAAATCCACCTCATGCTGCATTATCAGAATGGCTGGTTAGCCTGTGAAGTGAGTGATGACGGACCCGGGATCGACGGTACGCAGCTCAGCGCCATTTTTGAGCGTGGCGTCTCGTCAAAAGGCGAAGATCGCGGTGTCGGATTGTTTCTGGTTAAACAGCAGACCGAAAGCCTGGGCGGCAGTGTCAGTGTCGAGTCGGAACCGGGTGTATTCACCCAATTCTTAGTACAACTTCCGTGGGAGAGAGGAATGATTACCCAATGATCAATGTGTTAGTTGTCGATGATGACGCCATGGTAGCCGAGCTGAATCGCTGTTATATCGGGCAGATCCCAGGCTTTACCTGCTGCGGCACCGCCTCAACCTTACAGCAGGCCAAAGAGCGGCTGGCGCAGGCCGAACCTCAGGTTGATCTGATCCTGCTGGATATCTATATGCAGCAGGAGAACGGTCTCGACCTGTTGCCGGAACTGCGCAGCGCAGGACGTCCGGTTGACGTAATCATTATCTCGTCAGCAGCCGATGCCGCCACCATCAAAACCTCACTCAACTATGGTGTGGTGGATTATCTGATCAAGCCTTTCCAGTTTGCCCGCTTTGAAGAGGCGCTGACTGGCTGGCGACAGAAAAAATCGCTGATGGATAATCATCAGTTCTATCAGCAGTCAGACGTTGATCAGTTGTTGCATGGCAATCCGCCGGGGGCCAGCGAGCAGAAGCGACTGCCGAAAGGATTAACACCGCAGACGCTGCGCACCCTGTGTCTGTGGATCGACGCCCATCCGGGTACCGAGTTCTCCACCGACGAACTGGCAACCGAGGTGAATATCTCCCGCGTTTCCTGCCGCAAGTACCTGATCTGGCTGGCGCAGATTAATATCCTGTTCACCAGCATTCATTATGGGGTTACGGGCCGTCCGGTTTATCGCTATCGCCTGCAGCCGGAGTATCACACCTTACTCAAACAATATTGTCAGTGAACCAGTCGGTAATCGGTGTCCAGTAACTGAAAAGAAAAGTGACGTTGTGACGAGCAGATCACCTGCCTGTCACGGGTCACAAATATCGCTTCAATGCCCGGTTGCTCATCCAGGCAGGCAATGCCCTGTTCAACGCCGAGGCCGTAAAGCAGCGTGGTGTAGATGTCGCCATCCAGTGAACGGTCAGAAATCACGGTGACGCTCAGCAGGTCGTTATCCAGCGGATGACCGCTACGCGGGTCGAGGATATGGTGATAACAGACGCCATCCAGCTCAAAATAACGCTCATAGATACCGGATGTCACCACCGAGCGATTATTCACGCTGATCACCCCGATCAGCTCTTCGGCCTCACCAAACGGTTTTTTCAGGCCGATTGCCCAGCCCGCCTCTTCTGGCGGCGCACCCACTGTCTGCACATTTCCGCCCAGATTAATCAGCGCACTGCTGACCTGCTGCTGGCGCAAAAAAGCCTGCACAACATCGGCGATATAGCCTTTGGCGATCGCGCCCAGGTCAATCTCCATCCCCGGCCGGGCCAGCATGACACTGCGGCTTGTGTCATCAAGAATAACGTCATGCGGATTCGTCAGCGCCATGCGCGCCTGAAGTTCTGTCTCTGATGGAACACGGTGGCCCTGAAAGCCGATTTTCCAGCACTTCACCAGCGGGCCGATAGCCAGATTAAACAGGCTGTCGGGCAGCAGGCTCACCGCATGCGCGCAGGCGATCAGGTCAAACACCGGCTGACTGACGACCACCGGATGCTGCCCTGCCGCGTGATTAATCGCCATCACTTCCGACGCCGCGCGGTTAACCGTGAAGAGATTCTCCTGCTGTTTAATCAGGCGGAAGACCTGTCTGGCCAGGGTCTGATTATCGTCGAAGAGTTTGAGCAGGATGGGTGAACCCATTAAGACAGCGGAGTAAGCATAGACACGCGCATCAGTTAACATAGGCGACTCTGCTTTAAAGAGAATAGAACGGCATCCGCAGAGCGCGGATGCCGGAGACGACCCTTAACGTCGGGCGTAAGCGGCGGCGTTACCACCGGCCAGAATGCCGAAGATAATGATATCGGCGACTGCGTTACCGCCGATGCGGTTCGCGCCGTGGATGCCGCCAACCACCTCGCCACAGGCCCAGGCGCCGTTAATCACCTGTTTCTGGCTGTCCAGCACCGCGGTGGTGGTGTCGATGGTGACGCCGCCCATGGTGTGGTGTACGCCCGGTGCAACACGAATCGCGTAGAACGGTGCTTCACTCAGAGGATGACGCAGCGCGGTCTGACGACCGAAGTCTTCATCTTTCTGCATGATAACGAAGTTGTTGTAACGGGCCAGCGTGGCTTCCAGCGTATGATGCTCACTCATGTTGAGTTTCACCGCCAGTTCTGCCACGGTTGGCGCGCTGACCACAAAGCCTTTGGCGATATATTCGTCAGCCGCTTTGTTATTCATCCGCACCTGCTCGTCAAACACAATCCAGGCACTCTTCTCTGGCAAGGCGATAATCTGCGCCGAGACTTTATCGCGGGTTTCCATTTCGTTGTAGAAGCGCTCACCCGCCTGACTGACCAGGATAGCACCGCCGCCACGAATGGATTCGGAGACCAGATAAGAGGTGGTCTGTTCAACCGTTGGGTGAATCTGGATTTCGCCCATATCCACGGTACCGGCACCAATTTTTTCCAGCATGGCAATACCGCTGCCGGTGGCACCTTTGTGGTTGGTGGTGACAAAGCCATCGAGTTCAGGGCGATATTTCACTACCAGTTCACGGTTCGCACTGAATCCACCAGTCGCCACAATCACGCTTTTCGCGTTCAGGATACGGCTGTCGTTGTACTCATCGACCACTCTCACACCCGCTACCGCGCCGTTCTCATAGAGGATTTCTGAGACTGAGGTTTCAAGCAGGACTTCGATGTTGCGGCTGTTGATGTTTTTAACCAGACCGCTGATCAGGAAGCCACCCACCGCTGAACGATCCGCCGGACGGTGGGTACGATCGATGCTCATCCCGCCGGTAATGGTGATGTCGTTAAGCTCAATGCCGTGATTCGCCAGCCACTCAATCGCCTCCGGCGCCAGCTCTACAAACTCACGCAGCAGCACCGGATTATTTTTGAACTGACCGCCTTTCAGCGTCTCCTCGTAGAACAGCTCTTTGCTGTCTTCGATGCCTTTGAGTTTCTGGAAACGGGTTTCCGCGGCGTTCATGCCCACTGAGGCTTTAATGGTGTTACCGCCGATGGTCGGCATCTTCTCGATGATGACCACGCGCGCCCCTTCATCGTGCGCCTGAATCGCCGCCGCAAGACCGGCGCCGCCGCTGCCCACAATCACCACATCGTAATTCTGCGGTGCGTTAGGGTTGCCGCCCTCTTCAATCACATGCTCTTTGCTGGAGGTGGTCAGCGCGCGTGAAACCGCTTTTTTCAGCGCCTCACTCTGGGTAGTCGCACCGGTAATCGCATCGACGTGCGGGCTGTTAGCCACCAGGATGCGGCTACGCAGGCTTTCAAAGGTGGTGGTGAAGTCCACATCCAGGGTGTCATCCGGCACCAGCGAGATGTCGGTGATACGGTCAGTATCCAGCGTGACGTTGATTTTCAGTTTCAGCGCTTCGGCTTCGACTTTTTCCTGATAGACGCCCGCTTTGTATTTACGGCCCGATTCACTCATGTCGCGGATCATCGCATCGACCAGGGAGAAGCGCCACAGCGGTTCCGGGATCTGCAGCTCTTCGCGTTTGTTGCTGTCGATGTAGAGATCGAGGTGTTCGTTATTGATGATGCGGTCAGCCCAGTTCGGGTAAGCGATGCAGGCTTTACCAATCGCCACCAGATCGTAGCCTTTCTCCAGCGCCAGTTCGGCATCGGCTTTATTGACGACGCCGCCAACACCAATCACCGGCACTTTTGCCAGCACAGGCGAACGCATCGCGACGAATTTCTCAATCAGCGGCGTCGGGTCCTGGGTATCGACAATGGACGGACGCAGCAGCTGGCCTACCGAGAAGTGGACGTAATCGAGTCCGCGCGCCGCCAGTTTTTCCAGCAGATAGAGCGTGTCGTCAAAACGAATGCCGGGCACTTCGATCTCTTCCGGCGAGAAGCGATAGCCGATGATGAAAGAGTTATGGGCGAAGCGCTCAGCCATCTTGTGGGTGATTTCCAGCACTTCCAGCGGGAAGCGTGCGCGGTTATCGCGGCTGCCGCCCCACTTGTCATCGCGCTGGTTAGAGTTCGGCGAATAGAACTGCTGAATCAGGTAGGTGTTAGCACCATGAATTTCGACGCCATCGAAACCGGCCTTGATGGCGCGGTTCACCGCATCACCAAATTTGGTGATCATGGTTTCGACTTCTTCGGCGCTCAGCGCCAGGGGTTTGGTTGCCCCTTCACGCGGTGCCGCGATGGCGCTTGGCGCAACCGGCGTTTTGCCGCCAATCAGCTCCGGTTCGACCATACGGCCGCCGTGATAGATCTGCAAAATGGCCGTAGAGCCTTCAGATTTAATCGCGTCCGCGATGCGTTTCAGACCAGGAATTTTGTTGTCGCTGTCGATAGCAATGGCACCCGGAAATGCCGGGCCACGGTTGTCAATAAAGCAGCATTCAACGATTACGGTTCCGATGCTGCCTGCACGTGCGCGGTAGTACTCGACCAGCTCACTGGTGACCGTACCGTCATAAAAACCGGTACAGGTGGTCATCGGCGCCATTACCAGTCGGTTTTTCAACACAGCGCCGTTAGGCAGAGTCAATGGATTAAGGATGGGGGTGAGAGATTTCATTGCGATAAACTCCAAGATTTAAAAGTCTGGAAATTTTTTAGCGGACGCAAATTATCGCTTAATTAAGTGGTCCGATGTCATGAGACTAATATACCCTTTTCTTTGCTTTCATAAGCGATAAATTTACTTTTTTAACTTTTAAATGATTTAGAGTTTTTATTTGCCGAATGCATAAAGTGAAGTTATATTAATTGTTAATCATGGGTAACCAAAAATCAACCATTCGTTTACATAAAAAATAAATCGTTTATCATCAAGAAGTTAAAGCAGGGCATTCAGTTTGCGTTAGCTGATGATTTGTCGACCAGCTTCACAGAATCGTCAAAATGTCGATGCCGTAAATATAAATAAAAAATAAATGTTAAAAATGGGGAATAATGAATTAATTTCTTTGATCTGGATCAAAATCTATATTTGCAAAAATCGCATCATATTTACATGGATTTAAAAATGCAGCTCAATAGCTAAGCAGTCGATTAAAAAATCAGTGCATCGCGGTTTATTCACACTATTAAGAATAAGAAAGAAAGTCATCAGTGAAGGTCCGGGGCGCAAATCGCATTCTTCTTAACTTGCAGATAAAATACTATGAAACCACTCTCAGCTGTAACTGAACCCCCAAAAGTCGCACCTGCGGCGCCGGGTAAAAAGAAAGCTATCATGCTTGCTCTGCCGGTGCTCGTTGCCGTGTTGCTGTTGCTGGTGCCCACACCAGCCGGACTCGAACCCTACGCCTGGCACTTCTTCGCCATCTTCGTCGGCGTGATTGTCGGATTGATCTTTGAACCCCTGCCAGGCGCGGTGATCGGCCTGACCGGCGTGGTAGTCATCGCGCTGTTCAGCCAGTTTCTGCTCTTCAGCCCGGCTGAACTGGCTAACCCGAAATTCAAAGTCGCCAGTGAGTCGTTCAAATGGGCGGTCAGCGGGTTCGGCAACTCCACGGTCTGGCTGATCTTCGGTGCCTTTATGTTCGCCGCAGGTTATGACAAAACGCAGTTTGGTCGCCGCCTGGCCCTGATTCTGGTGAAGTATCTGGGTCGCCGCAGTCTGACGCTGGGTTATGCCATTACCTTTGCTGACCTGCTTCTTGCGCCCTTTACGCCGTCAAACACCGCGCGCAGTGGCGGTACCATCTACCCGATTATTGCCAACCTTCCGCCGCTTTACGGCTCTAAACCTAACGACCCGAGCGCCCGTAAAATCGGTTCCTATCTGATGTGGGTAGCGATTACCGCGGCCTGTATTACCAGCTCCATGTTCCTCTCTGCGCTGGCACCCAACCTGCTGGCACTGGCACTGGTAAAAAGCATCGTCGGTTTTGATATCTCATGGGGCATGTGGTTCCTGGCCTTCCTGCCGCTGGGTGTGCTGCTGATTCTGACCATGCCGCTGCTGGCTTACTGGTTCTACCCACCTGAAGTTAAAATCAATGATGAAGTGCCGAAATGGGCCATCGCTGAACTGGAAAAACTGGGCAGACTGACCCGCAATGAAATCCTGCTGCTGGTGTTTGTAGTCTGTGCACTGCTGATGTGGATTTTCGCCACCTCGTGGATCGAACCTGCCATGGCGGCGCTGTTGGTGGTCGTTCTGATGTTGTGGACCGGCGTACTGACCTGGAATGACATCACCAGTAATAAACCGGCCTGGAACACCTTTGCCTGGTTCGCCACCCTGGTGGCACTGGCCGATGGTCTGGCCCGCGTTGGCTTTATTACCTGGTTAGGTAAAGAGGGTGGCATGCTGCTGCAGGGTTATGACCCACAGGTTTCGGCCGTGGTGCTGTTAATCGCCTTCTTCCTGCTGCACTACCTGTTTGCCAGTACCACCGCACACACCACCGCGCTGTTACCGGCCATGCTGACCATTGCAGCCTCCATTCCGGGCATCAATATGCCGGTCTTCTGCCTGATGTTGTGTACCTCTCTGGGTGTGATGGGCATCATCACGCCATACGGTACTGGTCCAAGCCCGATTTACTACGGCAGCGGTTATCTGCCTACCAAAGACTACTGGCGTCTGGGAACCATCTTCGGTGCCATCTTCTTAGGCTCCATGATGCTGATTGCCTATCCGTGGATGGTGTGGTTGTTCTGACGGATACAACATGCAGATCAACGCGTTATAAGATACCATTCCTGCACTTCCCCACCGCACCCGCGGTGGGGAAGCATAATAAACAATTAATTCGCCTATGATGTTGCGCCCCGCAGCCTGTCCGCGGAGGTTCAGCCGGTCATTAAGTGAGAAAAAATGTCGAACAAGCCTTTTGTCTATCAGAACCCTTTCCCGCTGTCCCACGAAGATACCGAATACTATCTGCTGAGTCGTGAGCATGTCTCCGTCTCCGAGTTTGAGGGTCAGGAGATCCTTAAAGTCGATCCGCAGGCGCTGACGTTACTCAGCCAGCAGGCGTTCCACGACGCCTCTTTTATGCTGCGTCCGGCCCACCAGCAGCAGGTCGCCTCCATCCTTGATGACCCGGAAGCCAGCGACAATGATAAATATGTCGCCCTGCAGTTTTTAAGGAACTCTGAAATTGCCGCCAAAGGCGTGCTGCCAACCTGTCAGGATACCGGCACCGCGATCATCATGGGCAAAAAGGGCCAGCGCGTCTGGACCGGCGGCGGTGATGAAGCTGCGCTGTCACAGGGTATCTACAACACCTATATCGAAGATAACCTGCGCTATTCGCAGAATGCCGCTCTGGATATGTATAAAGAGGTGAATACCGGCACTAACCTGCCAGCGCAGATCGACCTCTACAGCGTGGATGGCGATGAGTATAAGTTCCTCTGTATCGCTAAAGGTGGTGGTTCCGCCAATAAAACCTATCTCTATCAGGAAACCAAAGCGCTGCTGAGCCCGGGCAAGCTGAAAAATTACCTGGTAGATAAGATGCGTACCCTCGGCACCGCAGCCTGTCCGCCCTACCATATTGCGTTTGTCATCGGCGGCACCTCGGCAGAAAGCACCCTGAAAACCGTGAAGCTCGCCTCAACTCACTATTACGACGGGCTGCCCACTGAAGGCAACGAGCACGGTCAGGCGTTCCGCGACGTTCAGCTGGAGCAGGAACTGCTGGAAGCGGCGCAGCAGCTCGGTCTGGGTGCGCAGTTTGGCGGCAAATATTTTGCACACGATATCCGCGTGGTGCGTCTGCCACGTCACGGCGCCTCCTGCCCGATCGGTATGGGCGTCTCCTGCTCGGCTGACCGTAACATCAAAGCGAAGATTAACCGTGAAGGTATCTGGATTGAGAAACTGGAAGCCAACCCAGGCCGCCTGATCCCCGAAGCACTGCGTCAGCAGGGCGAAGGTGAAGCGTTGCAGGTTGATCTCAACCGCCCAATGGAAGAGATTCTGGCGCAACTGTCCGCTTATCCGGTTTCAACCCGCCTGTCACTGACCGGCACTATTATTGTGGCGCGCGATATTGCACATGCAAAACTCAAAGAGCGCATCGATAACGGCGAAGGATTACCGCAGTACATCAAAGATCATCCGGTCTATTACGCTGGCCCGGCGAAGACGCCTGACGGTTATGCTTCTGGTTCACTCGGCCCGACCACTGCCGGTCGTATGGATTCCTACGTGGATCTGCTTCAGGCACACGGCGGAAGTAAGATCATGCTGGCCAAGGGCAATCGCAGCCAGCAGGTGACGGATGCCTGTCATAAACATGGCGGCTTCTATCTCGGCAGCATTGGTGGTCCGGCAGCGGTGCTGGCGCAGCAGAGCATTAAAAGTCTGGAATGCGTGGAGTATCCCGAGCTGGGAATGGAAGCGATCTGGAAAATCGAGGTGGAGAACTTCCCTGCCTTTATCCTGGTTGATGACAAAGGTAACGACTTCTTCCAGCACATTGAGCGCGCGCACTGCGCGAAATGCGTTAAGTAACGAAAAAGACCTTTAATCGAACAGCCTCCGAAAGGCAGGACGCAGGAGATTTTAAAAATTTCCCCGGCTAATCAATTTCAGGTTGGCCGGGGAACTCAACATAAATTCGCAACTCTTTTATCTGACAACTTTTCCCGGGATAGCTAACCCCCCTTCAGAACTCACGGGAAAGTGTCAAATATCCGTTGAATCGGACAGAGCACTCATCGTTATTTAGTATACTGGAGACAATATATACATTTTTTGCGCCTTTCACGTTGGTATAGGTGTATTTAACCGTCAGGTTCATTGCGCCGTTATTGTGGTAAATATCGAAGTAATCTTTGAGCAAGAGACCTTTACCTGTTTTAGCGTCTTTCTGCGCAAACTGATGCGCTAACGCATCGGAAACGAGGGAAAGATTTAGCACTTCAACTGTTGTTTTATCTCGCTCAATCCCATTAACACCTTCTTTGGTTATAGCAGATAAGAGCATCTCCTCCGCATAATGACCCCGAGCGGCGCATTCACTGCCAGGTGTATCTGCTGTGTAACCAGCGAACGGTAACAGGGCCAGGGCCAGACTCAGCACATAATGATTAATCACCGCACCACCTCCAGAATTGCGCCGTAATCTTTACTAACCAGTAAGCGTGTTGATGGTCCCATAATTATGCAGCCAGCAGAGGCAAAACCTCTGATGCCGTGGCGTTTGTCTCCGTGCATCCTGAATGTACCCATATCACGCTCATAAGCGTTGACGCTGAGCGGAACCAGGGTAATTGTGAGCGGGCCTTTGCTGGTTCCGGTACTGCCGATTCTCCAGGTTCCTCGCGGGATTGGACCCATACCACGAACCTGCTCGCGATCAGGATTATTTTTGTTTGTAAGAATACCAGAGTAGCCTGTTTCAATTAACTTGCCATCGCGATATAACTCACCCGTACTTTGTTTATAAATCCATTTAGCCATTGTGATTTCCTTATGCTGTTTTCTGCTCTTCCAGGCTATCGGTGTGTTTAATATTGCCATCTGTATAATGCCAAGCTATTTGTTCATAACGCAGCCCGACATGCTCTACGTGACCGTGCCTTTCAAAATCCGGGTCTTTGGTATCGAACATAACCGTCACGACGTGACAAACCTTCACACACTCGAGTTTCGTTACGAAATACTCCTCTTCCTGACCGTTGTAATTGATGCGGTAGAAGCTGAACACCGCTTTTGCTAGCGTTTCCCCTGTTGTTAGCGCTTTATACAATTGCGGCGATGCGCTATCAATAGTTTTTTCAAAAGTATAAGCCTCATGTTGCCGCGCGCCTGTCACTGCACCTGTTGTGTCGTCCGTGGAAATAAATAAATTATGCTGCATCCCAGTTACCTCAATGCTTCCTTCGCGTTCAGTGACATCGACAGAGCCTTTTATTAATTTCCCTTCTTCATCGTAAAGCCACAGATATACTGGTATAGCCATTTAACACACTCCTTTGTCATATGAAGAGTGATAGTATCCTCCGCCTGCGCTCCCATTATGAAATGCTGAATGACATTTAATTAATGGCAATCAATAAAAACGCATATATTCCTCCATTTTCGGTCTGCTCACGCATCCTATCTTTGCCCTCAGGACACCCTCTTTTATTGTAATCTGAACTTAACCGGGCTGAAGCTATTGAGACGCAGACTGATGCGTTCAGAGTTATAGTGGGGAGCCCAGTGTCTATGACCTTCCTCTGCACAACTAATACTATCTGACTCCTCCAGAATGAAGTCCAGGGATTAAAGCGTGACGAAAAAGCTTTCAGCTATAGCGTTATTAAAGCAGTTTCACTTACACGAAGGAATCTGCACCACATATGCTGACCGAAGCTTTTAATGATAAGTTGTCATCTGGATCTGCAACCGCAGATTGATATGAAGCACAGGTGAATCAGCCGCTGATAGCCGCGTAAATGCCTTGACTGACATTTATTAACTCGCGCCGTGGCGGGAATTTCTGAACGACTTTCGGACATGACTTCAGTACTGAAGGGGTAAATTATCGGAGAGAGTTAACGCTTTTCGCCGCTAACATAAAATTCAGCTACCTCATTGCCTTCTTTTGATTAACGCTGCCACCGGTGCAGTCACGCTGTAAAATGCCTACGACCGGCCATTTCCATGAGCGATATTTTCAGACGGGATAACTATATGGCATATCATCGGCGTTCAGCCTTCAATTTGGCATTTGGCTGTTTTTCAGATAAATAATTGATGAGTAACGGCGTGGGATTAACAGTCTAATAATGAGCAGAGATTCGGCGACCAACAACCTTACGCCAACGACATGACGGGCAGCAGCTTCACGGTAGCCATCCCTCTTATTCCTGGTAATGTCTGACTACCGTAAAACGTTATTCAGGAAAAGAGCCTGGACTCTTCCCTGAACTGCATCTGAATAAGTTGAGTTTCCAACTTTTTGAGGCAGTTTTTTAGCCTCGCTGCAGCCGCTGCAACGCCACATCAATCTGCACATCACCTTTGGTGAGTTCGATGATCTGATACTTAATTTCCGGATTTTCAATCAGGCCGACCAGTGTCGCCGCCACATCTTCGCGCGGGATCTCACCATACGGAATCGCCAGATCGGCATGAACCCGACCGGTACCGGCTTCATCGGTCAGCGTACCCGGTCGCAGGATCACCCACTCCAGCTTACTCGCTACCAGCTCCACATCTGCCAGACGCTTCACCCGCATGTAATTCTCAAATCCCTCTGAGGGAGTTTTACCGCGGCCCGCATCCGGGAAAGCGGAAACCAGCATAAAGCGTGATACCCCCGCCTGTTCTGCTGCGGCAACCGCCAGCTTCAGCCCTTCTCCGTCAATGGCATTGGTCAGCTCGATCCCGGCACCGCCCGCACCCGCCGTGAAGACAGCCACATCGTGACCGGTCATCAGATCTGCCAGTGCCGTCACGCTCAGCTGCTGAATATCGCCAGCCACCGGTTTAGCACCAGCGGCCTGCAGCGTCTCTGCCTGCTCCGGTTTGCGGTGCAGCGCCGTCACTGTATGGCCTTTACTGCTCAGTTGACGAGTCAGCTTTTGGCCCACTTTGCCCGCTGCGCCGATAATGAAACATGTCGCCATAGGATCCAATCCTCCATTTACTGATTGAGTGCCAGAGTATAGCTATCAGTCAGAAACAAAACAGGCGCCTGATGCGGCGCCTGCTGGGTTATTGCGGGATCACTTTTTCCGCTTTCAGCTTATCAAACAGCTGAATAAAGGAGTCGAGCGTGCTGCGATAACCGGTGAAGCCCGCTTTGCGGCTCTTACTCATATCAGTAAAGGCTTCCATCGGACGTCCCAGGTCGGCATCGGTATGCCACCAGGAAGCCAGTCTGGTGACATCCGATTCACGCAACTGATGCTGCTCTGCAATCGCCTGCCATGCACTGGCGGCTTCCTGCATGCGATCTTCCAGCGGCATCATCTGCGCCGGGTATTCCGCTGCTTCAATGCCGAAATAGTCAGCCAGTTTTGGCCACATCCAGTTCCAGCGGAACACATCGCCGTTTACCGCATTGAAATCCTGATTAGCGGCATTAGGTGAGGTCGCCGCCCAGTGTAGCTGCTCAGCCAGCAGGCCCGCATCGGTCATATCAACGACACCGTTCCACTGCTCAGGTGAGCCAGGGAAGATAAACGGCCAGCCTTTCTCTTTACACAGCGTTGCGTAGACCGCCAGTGTCTGCCCCATATTCATCGCATTGCCTACGGCATAACCGATGATGGTGTGTGGGCGATGCACACTCCAGCGGTAGTCATACTTCTCTGCACCAGCGAACACTTCATCTTCCTGCGCATAGTAGAAGTTATCAACAGGCTGACGGCCCTGCTCTTCACGGAACGGCGTGACAGGCACAGCGCCTTTGCCGTAAGCTTCAAACGGCCCCAGGTAGTGCTTCAGTCCGGTTACCAGTGCCACGTGCGAACCCTGTAAGCGGTCACCGAGTGCTTCAATCACATTCCGCACCATGCCGCCGTTAACGCGGATATTCTCTTTTTCATTTTCCTGACGCGCCCAGACGCTAAAGAACAGCGCATCCGGTTTCACTGTTTTCAGCGCGTCCCGGACGGCATCCGCATCGGTCAGATCGGCCGTCAGGCTGGTGACACCTTCAGGTACCGCGCCACGTCCGCGTGACAGACCGCTGACCTGCCAGCCTTCTTTCTGTAATTTATCTGCCAGTCCGCGACCAATAACGCCACTGATGCCCACAATCAAAGCATGCTTTTTCATTTGATTTCTCCTCGTTTTGCGTAATGCTAAGCCTAATAGAGAATTCAGTTCTTATCTCTGGCATTTATTCACAGCATTCTCAACCTGAGTTCATTAATCGATGCACGATCATCGCCTCAAAGATATTCTGCCGTTTGTTGCCAGCGTAGAGTGTGGCAGTTTTACCGCCGCTGCGGAGCGTCTGCACGTGACCGGATCGGCGATCAGTAAAAGCGTCAGCCGCCTGGAGACACGATTAGGCTCGCGACTGCTGGAGCGCACCACACGGAGCCTGCACCTCACCGACGCGGGCAGCGCCTATTACCAGACCTGCCTGCGCATTCTGGAGGATCTGGCCGAAGCCGAAGCGGTGCTGGCGGCACAGCGAACGATTCCTTCAGGTCGCCTGCGCCTGGCGGTGCCCACCACCTATGGCCGCCTCAATGTGATGCCGCTGCTGATGCCCTTTTGTCAGCAACACCCGGAACTGGCTCTGAGCCTGAGTTTCTCTGACCGCTTTGTTGACCTGTTTGAAGAGGGCGTGGATGTGGCGGTACGGATCGGCGGCGCGCCCGACCTGCCTGCTTCGCTTGGCTGGCGTAATATGGGCCGCGAGCAGATGCAGTTCTGTGCCTCACCCGCTTATCTGGCACGTGAAGGACGACCTGAAGATGAGGCGGCGCTGCTGAACCACCGCGCCATCCTTTATGAGCGTGTAGATGGCAGCACCAAACCCTGGCTGTTCACCACCGAAGATGGTCAGCCGCACTGGCGCGAGGTGCCGTACCGGCTGGCACTGGGCGACGTCGATGCCCAGCTGCAGGCTGTCATCGCCGGGCTGGGTGTGGCACAAATGCCCTCGTGGCTGATTCAGCATGCCGTGAAACAGGGCGACCTGGAGATAATTTTGCCGCAGTTGCAGCCCGAGGGGCTGACGCTGAGCGTGGTGTGGCCACGCCGTAAACAGTTCCTGCCTAAGGTCGATGCACTGTTATCGGCGCTCACCGCGCTGAAAATCCGCTAACCCGCCCTGCTATCTGATTATCGCGGTTGGGATGTTTCATCCTGACTGCGATCATTTACTCTTTCCAGACGCTGATTTTCCCCTGTTCTGCCCTACCTTAACCGCCGGTAACTTATCGATCTCCCCTATAACCCGCTTAAATTTAATGTTTTTATTTTCGCCCTGATGGAATCCCATCAAAATAAAAATGGCGGAAGGGTTGAGCTCACATAATGAAAACTAAGTTTCAAATATAATTTAACCCGAAATAAAAATATCAGTAGGGTGATGTCTTCTTCATGTTCTGACGTTTTGTCTTTGCCGTTATTACCAGGAGTATTCATGGAAAAAGAACTTTATATCTCGTCGAACCCGGCATCCGGTCCAAATAGCACCACCCGCACCGAGCCTTTTGTGAAGATTATTGCGCTGGTCGCCACCCTGGGTGGATTGCTGTTTGGTTATGACACCGGTGTGGTCTCAGGCGCGTTGCTGTTTATGCGCGGCGATCTGCATCTCACCCCCTTTACTACCGGGCTGGTCACCAGTTCCCTGCTGTTTGGTGCAGCCTTCGGCGCGCTGGCAGCCGGTCATCTGGCTGATGGCCTCGGCAGACGACGCATTATCATTGCGCTGGCGCTTATCTTCGCTTTTGGCGCTGTCGGCTCGGCGCTGGCGCCTGATGTCACCTGGATGATCGCTTCTCGCCTGTTCCTGGGCTTTGCCGTGGGGGGTGCTGCCGCGACCGTGCCGGTCTACATCGCAGAAATCGCCCCCGCCAATAAACGTGGCCAGCTGGTCACCCTGCAGGAGCTGATGATCGTCAGCGGTCAGCTGCTGGCGTACATCTCCAACGCCACCTTTAACGATATCTGGGGCGGCGAAAATACCTGGCGCTGGATGCTGGCGCTGTCGATTGTCCCCGCTGTTCTGCTCTGGATCGGCATGATTTTTATGCCTGAAACCCCGCGCTGGCACGTAATGAAAGGCCGCAGTCAGGCAGCGCGTGAGGTACTGGAAAAAACCCGCGCCGCCGACGATGTCGAGTGGGAACTGGAAGAGATTGAGGAAACCATTGAAGAGAACCGTCAGCGTGGCAAAGGCCGCCTGCGCGATCTCGCCACACCCTGGCTGATGAAAATCTTCCTGCTGGGCGTGGGTATTGCCGCCATCCAGCAGCTGACCGGGGTGAATACCATTATGTATTACGCCCCCACCATGCTGACCGCCGCCGGACTGAGCAACGATGCCGCGCTGTTCGCCACCATCGCCAATGGCGTGATCTCCGTGGTGATGACGCTGGCGGGTATCTGGCTAATCGGCAAAGTGGGACGCCGTCCGCTGGTGTTAATCGGACAGATGGGCTGCACCTGCTGCCTGTTCTTTATCGGGCTGGTCTGCTGGCTGATGCCGGAATACCTCAACGGCACGGTCAACCTGCTGCGGGCTTATCTGGTGCTGGCGGGGATGCTGATGTTTCTCTGCTTCCAGCAGGGCGCATTGTCACCCGTTACCTGGCTGCTGCTGTCGGAAATCTTCCCCGCCCGGATGCGTGGCATCTGTATGGGTGGCGCTGTCTTCTCACTGTGGATTGCTAACTTCGCCATCTCCATGGCCTTCCCGCTGTTATTAGCCGCATTTGGTCTGGCCGGAGCCTTCTTTATATTCGCGGCTATCGGCATCGGCGGTTCCGTTTTTGTTGTGAAGTTTATTCCCGAGACCCGGGGAAGAAGTCTTGAGCAGGTCGAGCACTATTTCTATGCGCTTTATAACGGCAATGGCAAAAAATAGTGCCTGAAAGGTCCGTATTGAATAACTCACGGCCCGCGTCATTACGCTGACTACCCGATTGCTATTAACACTGTACCCCTACATTCAAGGAAATTGTTATGAGCCTGAATATTCCCAACGCGCGCTTTTGCATCAACCGTAAAATTGCGCCCAGCCTCACCCTTCCGCAGTTTTTTAAACTGGTCAGCCAGCTCGGTATCCATAATGTCGAACTGCGTAATGATATGCCAAGCGGCCGCGTCACCGACGATCTCAGCGGCGACGAGGTAAAAGCCCTGGCGCGTGAGTCAGGCATCCGGATTGTCACCATTAATGCGCTTTATCCCTTTAATCAGTTGAATGAAGAGGTGCTGCAACGCACCCGCCAGCTGTTAAGTGATGCGCAGGCGGTCGGCGCTGAATCGCTGGTGCTCTGCCCGCTTAATGACGGCACGCCGATCAGCGCTGCCGACACTGTTACTGCGCTGAAAACCCTGGCCCCGCTGTTCGCTGAGGCAGGTATTCAGGGGCTGGTGGAGCCGCTGGGCTTTCCGCAAAGCTCGCTGCGTTCGGCTACTCAGGCTCAGACGCTGATCCATGAAGCGGGTGTGCCATTCAGATTGCTGATCGATACCTTCCATCATCATCTGTTTGAAGATGCGGAACAGACTTTCGAACAGGAGATCGATATTCAGCAGATCGGTCTGGTTCACCTTTCCGGCGTCACCGACCCGCGCCCGGTTAATCAGCTAACCGACGAAGAGCGCATCATGCTCAGCGCGGAAGACCGCTTGCGCAGTAAGCAGCAGGTCGAGCGACTGGAGAAGATGGGTTACACCGGCCTTTACGCCTTTGAGCCGTTCTCCTCAGTGATGAACAGCTGGCAGGAAGCGGACATTGCCCGCGAAATCCGCGACAGCATCCAGCTGTTAAACCACTCAGCTTAAGGAATTATCATGACTATTAATATTGGCGTCATCGGCACCGGCGCAATCGGTCGCGAACACATCCGCCGTTGCAGCACCGTGTTACAGAATGCGCGCGTGGTGGCGCTTAACGATATCAACCGTGAAAACTGCCAGCAAATCGTTAATGAGCTGACGCCGGAAGCGCGCATTTATGACAATGCGATTGATCTGATTAACGATCCGCAGGTCAATGCGGTGCTGGTCACCTCCTGGGGCCCGACGCATGAAGCCTTTGTGCTGGCCTGCATTGAGGCGGGTAAAGCAGTATTCTGCGAAAAACCGCTGGCGGTCACCGCGCAGGGCTGCATGAACATTGTGGAAGCAGAAATTAAGGCAGGACGTCAGCTGGTGCAGGTCGGGTTTATGCGCCCTTATGACAGCGGCTATCGTGCACTAAAAGCGGTGATCGACAGCGGCGAAATTGGCGAGCCTTTGATGCTGCACTGTGCGCACCGTAACCCGGAAGTGGGCGACAGCTACACCACCGACATGGCGATCACCGACACGCTGATCCACGAACTCGATGTGCTGCGCTGGCTGCTGGATGATGATTATGCCAGCGTGCAGGTGATCTTCCCGCGTAAAACCCGTAAGGCGTCGTCACATCTGCGCGATCCGCAAATCGTGCTGCTTGAGACCACCAAAGGGGCGCGCATTGATGTCGAAATCTTCGTGAACTGTGAATATGGTTACGACATTCAGTGTGAAGTGGTGGGTGAAAGCGGCATTGCTCGTCTGCCGGAGCCGGTCTCTGTGCAGCTTCGCAGCGCGGCTAAGCTCTCCACCACCATTCTGACTGACTGGAAAAAGCGCTTTATCGATGCGTATGACGTGGAGTTGCAGGCATTTATCAACAACGTCATCAGCGGTGAGATGACCGGTCCCTCCGCCTGGGATGGTTACGCCGCCGCGGTGGCCGCTGATGCCTGCGTCGCGGCCCAGACTTCCGGTGAGATTGTGCCGGTCACTATGCCAGCAAGACCGGCTTTTTATCGCTGATAGCAACGCTGCACGGCGGGTTCCGCCGTGCATTTCCCCCTCCGTTTCATCTTTTCCAGCGGCGCTTCACGCATCATCGGTAACAGGATAAAGCCGCCAGCAGGACATGGAGTCATGCCGGCCTGAGCGCGCAGCACAGCCCACTGTTAACTCATTATCACGGCGCAGTAATCACAATTGCCACACGCCGATTTTGCGCGCGTCCCTGCGCGCTATTGTTGCTGGTAACCGGTGCACTCATGCCTAATCCACGTGTGATAATATTTTCACGCGGTATAGCAGCCCCTTCCGACCACTGTGCCGCGACTGCGTTAGCTCTTTTTAGCGACAGCTGTTGGTTATAATCTGGTTTGCCGTAATTATCGGTGTGCCCGTCAATTCGCACATGCTTAATACCGGTCGACGCCAGGTTTTTTGCCATCCCCTGAATGTTACTTTTGCTGGAGGGTGTAAGTTCTGATTCGTTTACACCAAACAGGATCTTATCTGATAAGCCTAATCCCCAGCCTTCCCTATTTTGGGTGAATCCCGCACGCTTCATCGCTGCGATCTGCGCCTCAGTAAAACGTTCTTTAGACTGACAACCGACCAGCGCCAAAATAAGCAGCATCAGGGAAATATTTTTTTTCATCTTTAAGCCTTATTTGTTCGCTTATTTTTATACATATTCATGTCAGCGCGTTCGAGAATAGACTCAACCGTATCGCCGTGTTGTGACCAGGCGTAGCCAATGGTAACCGAGGTATTTATCGGCGTACCTTCTGCAAGGATGATTTTTTCCATGATGAGGTCATGGATGTCCTGCATGAGTTGCTGTAATTGCTCCTCACTGACCTGACTGCTCACCAGCATGGCAAATTCATCCCCACCTAACCGGGCGACTAGATCCTGTTCAGATGCCAGTGATAACAGCCGTGCTGCTATCGCTTTTAATACCTCATCCCCGGCGGCATGGCCCCAGTTATCGTTGATGCTTTTAAAGCGATCGCCATCAAGAAAGAGTAAGGCAAAACGCTCCTCAGCATATTGCTGGTCGAGAAGCCGCGAAAGGTGAGCAGCAAACGCGCTGCGGTTTGCAAGACCGGTTAACGGGTCCTCCAGCGCTTTGGCTGCCAGCGAGCGATTATCCCGCATAAGCGAAGCCTTCAGCGATTGCATTTCCCTCAGCAACGAATTGAGATCATCTGAAAATAGCTGAAACTCACTCGTCGTGCTCTCCGGTATACGCAAGGAAAAATCACCGGAATGAATCACATAGTGAATCGAGCTGGTAATGTTGCGCAGTGTAGCGAGCATACCCCGATGCAGAAATTCACTCAGCAAAAGGGAGATAATCAGGACACATAGCATACCGCTGGTCAGAATCATGAAGGAGTATCGAATGAAACTCACCGCGCCGGTCACGGTGCCTTCCAGCGTTAATGTACCGACAGCAACGTCAGAGTGAATGATACTGACGTTAAGCGGTTTAAGATAAATCCACTCACGTAATAACCGCGAATACCAGCCCGTCTGCTCCTGCTGAGCATGCCAGTTGACCAGAACAATTTGATCTTTAGTGACCAGTTTCGCAGATGCGTACATCCCTTCATTGCCGAGCCGTGCAATTTTATTGTGCGCATCGTAACTGTCGGAAAAAACGGTCGCAGCGGTTAGCGTGGTGCTGAGGGTTGCGCCGATTAATTCAAGGTTTCGCTTCTCGTAATTTTTAATGAATAGCAGCGACGTCGAAGAGAGCAACAGCCAGCACAACAGTAATATCACCGCAGCGTTGATGGTGCTTATTTTTCGCAGTTTATTGCGTATCGATGATTTGTCATTTCTTAATTTATCGAATTTCATTTTATTCGCTTCTCTCGCGGGACAGCAAAAGCACGTCCGGACTCACCCTGACACCGCTTCTGGCAAGCGAATCAAGGTTAACGGAAAAAAGCGTGTGGCCCGGATGAAAAATCAGGCAAAACGCGGCGCCCCGCGTGCAATCCGCATTGTTCTCCGCGAGGGTAAGAACGGCTCTGCCCTTAAACTGCTGAATAAGGTCCACCTGCTGTTGTGACGTCTGATCGCCGAAATAGACGGCGTCGCATCTGTGCGACGGCAGGTCGCCTGCGCTGGCAAGATAAACAACGGTGAATGTGGCTGCCGCCGAGGAGGCAGAGTCCGGCAAGGAGAGATGCCGGGCTGAAGAAAAAATACATAATTGAGGCGGTTGTTTTAAGCCCGTCCACTGGGTGAAGCTGATAATACCACTGACGATATCATTGGCTTTGCCATCTTTTATTTCGGCACTGGCAATATGAGGAATAAGCAGCAGCAAAATAAGTCCCGTATAAACGAGTTTGCAGATGTGGCGTATGAAAAGCAGCACATCGACGTCATGATGAATTTGATATTTATCGATCATACTGCGTTCCCAAAAATTCTACGCATGGCAGGACGCCTTAATAAGCGCGGAAATATTAGCATAGCGGTGATTAAATTTGTACTTCTGGTTTGGTTCGCCACATACCCTGTTGGTGTACTTTTATCTGGCGTAAGAATCACTGTGCTATCTGTCAAAATAAGGTTTTAAAATTTCTTCTGTCCAGTGCATAAAGGCTCTGACACGCCGCGACAGATTTCGTCGGTGTGCGACAACAAAAGAGGCACTGAGCGGCTCAGGACACAGATCGGTAAGGACTTCAACCAGCGCACCGCGCTCAATATAGGGCGCGAGTGTGGAGTAGCCGCCCTGGATCAAGCCCAGCCCGGCCAGTCCCGCCTCATGATAGGCTGGTACGCTGTTGACCCTTATTGCGCCGGGTAACATCAGCAATTGATAGCCGTCATCCGCCGGATACTCCCAGCCATCTGGCTTCGAACCAAAGCTCCGCTGGTAATGAACCATCTGATGGCCCTGATTGAGCAGATCATCAATCGTGTGCGGTACCCCGAAGCGCGCCAGATAGCTGGGGCTGGCGGCATTGATCATGCGCAGCTGCCCCAGCGGGCGAGCAATAAGCGTGTCATCAACGATTGGCCCCAGACGGATAACACAATCAAACCCTTCATGAACTAAATCAACGCGCCGATCGGTACTTGAAAGCTCGATCTCCAGTTCAGGGTGTGCCTCCAGCAACTGAGGCAGCGCGGGGATCACCACGCATTGTGCCAGCACGGCAGGCATATCAACGCGTATCCGGCCCCGCAATGACATCCCCTCGTGAGAGAACATAGACTGTAATTCTTCGGCTTCCGATAACAGATCGCGGGCGCGTGAGTAAAAAGCCCGTCCATCTTCCGTTAACTGCACTGTTCGCGTGGTGCGATGCAGAAGCGTCGCGCCTGTCTCCCTTTCGAGTTCGCGCACCACTAGTGAGGCGCGTCCTTTCTGAATTCCCAGGCTTTCAGCTGCCTGAGTAAAACTCTTCATTTCCGCCACGCGTGCAAAAATAATCAGCGCCTCAAGGTTTTTCATTCATTGTTCCCCTTCAGAGTAACAGTGCGTTATTTCTTACGTTATTTATCACCATATTAATGGGTAATAGACTGCTTTCACACCGCGGATATTACAGAACGCGATCTGAACGTTATGAGGGTGAATCGTCTCTCGGAAGGCTCAACGCCGTTGCGAACTGCCATGCAGGTTTGTGTACATAAGCACTGGTTCAGATCCCCGCATCATTCAGAGCACTGTTGGTTCGCGGCAAACATGGCTCAGGGTATCGGGAAGCACTCAGTGAAAAGGTTGTTACTCACCACTCAATCCGTTGACCCGAAGGAAGATTTGAAAACTTAGCCCCCATTCCGGATTTGGTTAACGCCAGTCGCGCTGCCTTACGCTGGATTTCACCCCCCTGTCAGGAAGGAAAAGAGAAATGAACAAAGGTTATTTAATCGCTCACGTGACCGTATCGGACCCTGTCGCATACGCTGACTATGCCAGAGCTGCAGGCGAAGCCATGCAGGCGTTTAATCCGAAGATCGTTGCCTGGTCAGGGCAGTATGAAAATCTGGAGGGAGAGGCGCATGAACGGCATGTGGTATTTGAGTTCGAATCTTTTGCCGAAGCCAAAGGTTTTTATGAAAGCCCTGCGTATCAGGCTGCCAGGCTGTTGCGTGCAGGGGCTGCGCACGGGACGTTTGTGCTGGTTGAAGGGGCCAGCCTTTAAACACTTCACCGTCATGTGCCGCTGCAGACTCCAGCGAACCTGGGGCCCGCAGGATGTCACCAGTATGCTCAGTGGTGCCGGGATTTACCCGAGAAAGTGACAAGGGATATTCTGGTAATTGACGCTACCTGACCACCGTGCCGGTTAGGTAGCGTGTAACAGGCAAGGGGGTGGCTGTGTCTGACTTTATGACTTCCGCAGATCGCTTCCATCCCCTTCTGCTTTCATTAAAGCAGCACGGATGAGGTTTTTCTTACAGACGCTCACTTTCGGGGCAGGCGCAGGCCAAAGATATTGTGCCCGTTCTCATGCCGGTAGTAAGCACTTCCGCCATGTAAAGCGGCGATGGCGCGTACCAGCGACAGTCCCAGCCCGCTTCCGGCCGTATGACGGACGTTATCGCCCCGCCAGAAGCGTTCAAATAATTTTTCAGGCTCCTCCAGCGCTTCGCCCGCGTTCAACACCTCAATCTCAACGTAGTCAGCGTGATGACAGGTACTGACCTGAATCGTGCCTTTTTCTGGCGAATAACGAATGGCGTTGATCAGCAGGTTACTCATCGCACGCTGGAACAGCATTTTATCCGCGGTGAGGCTGCCTGCGGCGCTCAGCTCAATGGCCTTCTCCTGCTCTTCCGCAACCGGTTCAAGAAAGTCGATCAGCGATTCCAGCGCGTCCTGCAGCAGGAAGTCCTGTTTATTGAGTCTGATATTGTGGTGCGTGGCGCGAGCCAGGAAGAGAATGTTTTCAGTGAGACGCGACAGACTCTCCAGCTCTTCAATGTTGCCTTCGAGCAGCGTCTGATATTCAGCGGCAGAGCGTTCATGACCCAGCGCGACCTGATTCTGGCCCAGTAACACATTAATGGGCGTGCGGATTTCGTGGGCCAGATCGTCGGCAAATTGGGTCAGACGGATAAAGTCCGTGGATAAGCGCTGACGCATAGCGTTAAGCGCATTGCCAATCGGTAGCAGCTCCTGCGGGATAGCCTGAAGCGGCACGGGCTGATTTAACCGGTCACTGGCCGTTTCTGCCACGATCTTACTTAACCGGCCGATCGCCCTTAGCCCTCTGCGAATCAACAGCGGACTGACTGCGGCGCACAGCAATATGGCCGCCAGTGAAACCAGAATGCTTTGCTGGCGATAACGCTCCAGCATCAGTGCTCGCTCCCGCGCGACCCGGGCAAGCGTAATAGTTACCGGCCCGAGCGAGGAGTTTGCCTGCAGGCTTAGCGCCGACGCTTCCGTCTTATCCGCATTGATCCAGCGGTGCAGCTGTTTCTCACTGGGTGGCGTGCTGACCGACGTGGGCGAGATCGCGGGCAACGTTATCCCGGTATGATTAATACTGACGTTTTGCTCATGCTGCGAGCGGATGCTGAGAATGTCCTGATGGATATCGACCATCCGATTGAAGTAGAGCGGCAGCGAGCTGGGATGGGCACCATCTTCAAGCAGTTGTCTTAACTGCGCCGCCCGGTTAATCAATGTTTGATCGTCCCGCCAGACCAGTTCGCTGCGTAACGCTTTATACAGAATCAGGCTGATGCCGCCACAGGCCATCGCCATGATCAGCGTAAAAATCGCGGTCAGCCGCAGCGTCAGAGAAGGGCTAGTCACCCTCGCCTCCTTTTTCTGACAGGCAATATCCCATGCCCCTTACCGTAGTGATGAGCTTTTGAGGAAAGGGATCGTCGACTTTACGGCGCAGGCGGCGGATAGCAACATCGACGATATTGGTTTCACTGTCGAAATTAACGCCCCATATTTCGCTGGCCAGCAGCGTCCGCGGCAGAATCTCACCGTGACGGCTGGCGAGCAGCCATAACAGCATGAACTCTTTGCGCGTCAGTGCAAGAGTGACACCGTCACGCAGAACCTGAAAGCGCGCTGAGTCCAGCACCAGATCGCCCACCCGTAGTACGCTACTGTGCGGCTGCTGCTGCCGGAGCTGATTTCTTACCCGAGCCAGCAACTCCGCAAAAGAGAACGGCTTAACCAGGTAATCATTGGCCCCCAGTTCCAGCCCTTTCACCCGATCATCCACCGAGTCTCTGGCAGTCAGGCAAATTACCGGAATCTGACTGGCGGTACGCAGGGTTTTCAGCACCTGCCACCCATCCATCCCCGGCAGCATAATATCCAGTATCACCAGGCTGTAGGGATGTGACAGCCCCAGATGCAGGCCATCCCGGCCGTCTGCGGCGTAATCCACGATATAGCCCGCTTCTTCCAGCCCCTTACGCACCCAGGCGCTCGCCTTCTGGTTATCTTCAATCAGTAATAGTTTCATCGGCGCAGTTTGCCATGAAATTTATGACCGCCACAGTGTTTCAGCAACAGATGACAATATGGTCATCTTTCTGACAGGCAGAACGAACAACCGTACAGGTATAACAGCGGGGTGATTAACACCGGAGTATTAAAAAATGAAAAAGAGTCTCACTGCCCTGGCCCTCACTACGCTGCTTGCCGTTCCCGCGGTCACCTTCGCGGCCAGTAAAAATCCGCTGAGCGTTCACGTGCTGAACCAGCAGACCGGGCTGCCGGCCTCAGAGGTTGAGGTAATGCTTGAGCAGAAACAGGGAGAAAGCTGGGAAGTACTGAATACCGCCAATACTAATCAGCAGGGTCGGATTGATGCCCTTTGGCCAGCAAAGCCCTTTGAGGCGGGAGACTATCGGGTGATTTTTAAAACCGGTCACTATTTTGCGGCACATCAACAGCAGAGTTTCTTCCCCGAAATCCCGGTGGAGTTCCATATCACCAATACCACGACCACCTATCACATTCCGTTGCTGCTGAGCCAGTACGGATATTCCACCTATCGCGGGAGCTGAAATAAATGAAACGTTTACTGCTGGCATTGATGCTGACTACCGGACCTGCCGTGGCGCTCGCTGCTGAGCCAGCCTCCGTCTATGACATGACGCAGGCGCTGAGTAATCAACTGGCAACGGAGGCCTTGTCCGCCTGCCATAATATGAATCGTCAAGGCGTAGTCGCCGTGGTGGATCGGGGTGGAAATCTGGTCACGCTGATGCGGGATGACAACGTGGGGCCGCACAACACTCAGGCGGCATGGCGTAAAGCGTTTACTGCGCTCTCCACCAAAACGCCAACCAGACAACTGACCATAAAGGCGCAATCCTCACCGGAAAGCGTCAACCTGAATACGGTTAATGAGCTATTGCTGCTTGGCGGCGGCGTGCCGGTGCAATATCGCGGCCAGTGGATCGGCGCTATCGGCATGGCGGGCACCGGCGGCGCGGAATCCGACGATCAATGTGGGACCGAAGCGATTAACAAAGTGCTGGGTAACAGCAAGCAACCGTAATCATGATGAACGCGCGGCGGGTATATTCCTGCCATACATGGGGAATAAACTGTTCCCCATGTTGTTTAAATAAGTCGCCGAAAGAACGGCTGCTTTGTGCCAGAAGCGAACATTGTATATTTGAATACTGCGATAAATTTTTGATAATTATGCATATGCATTAAAAAGACAATTATCGGAGTGGCCTGTTAACAGTTCTTATGCAGATTACGATAGCCTCCTGGCGTTCTTCCGGTATGACGTTTGAAGGCCAGAGAAAAAGAGGGAACAGATTTATATCCGGTTAATCTGGCTATCTCAGTAATACTTAAGTGATGCTTTCTGAGTTCAGCGCATGCCAGCTCCATTCGCCATGACGTCAGATAATTCCCGGGCGTTGAACCGGTAAGCTGATGAAACCTACTGGCGAACGCACTGCGGGACATAGCCGATTTTGCAGACAGACTTGCCAGCGTCCAGTCTGCAGATGGAGAAGAATGTATCAGTGTCAGTGCGGGTCCTATTTTCCTGTCACCGAGGGCATTCAGCCAGGATGTCCCTTTCTGATTAATCTCTAAGTATTCCCTCAGCATCTGCACCAGAACAAGTATTGCCATGCTACTGGCCACAATGTCGTGTCCGGGACGAAGCGCTGATGTTTCATGCGAAAGCAAAGTGATAAGGGCGGTGAGTGCAGGAGAAGAACTTTCCTCTCGTCGTGAAACCAGCACCTGAGGCAGATGTTTTAAAAGCAGCGGGCTGGAAGCCTCCTCAAATACGAATCTCCCCCCAATCCCCTCACTGATAAGTTCTCCCTGTCCGTAGCGGACCACACCATCCGCTTCACGGTGAGAAGAGAAAATCTGCCGTCCGTCACTTACCATCAATGCCGGACTTGAGCCACAGCAGTAAGCGTCACCCGAAGTCAGAAGATAGAAGTCCCCTTTTTCAAGCAGCAGAGGCTGCATTCCGTCCATCCAAAGCCAGAATTTCCCCTCAAGCACAGTGCCGAACTTAATGTGTTTATAAGAGGGAAACCGCATTGCCCAGGGGCCACGTGCTTCCATACGGGCCGTAAGGATGGCCTCTGCCTTCAGAAGTGAAAGAATATCAGACAACGGATCCATAACTTCCTGGACGAATGAATAATAAAAAAGGGATTTCTATAATAAAAGAAAGCGTTTGTCTGCGTCATTATCATTTGAAGCTTAACGGAGAAAACAAAATGAAATACGCAGAACTGGGTAAAACTGGGATTTATGTTTCACGCATTTGTCTCGGGACGATGACATTTGGCGGGGCGGATAATGCCGCCGGTAATGCCATCGGCCGCCTGACGGGCAAAGAGGCGGACATTATCGTTGGTGAGGCGCTGGACGCCGGCATCAATTTTATTGATACCGCGGATATCTACGGTATGGGGGGCTCTGAAAGCGTGCTGGGCGAAGTGCTGGCACAGCGACGCAGTCAGGTTTTTCTTGCAACAAAAGCGCACAGCAGAATGAATGCGGGCGCAAACGATGCAGGGCAGTCGCGCTATCACCTTATGCAGGCGCTGGAAGCCAGCCTTAAAAGGCTTAAGACCGATCACATTGACCTTTATCAGGTCCACAATTTTGATACCGTAACACCGATTGAAGAGGTTCTGCGGACACTGGACGACATGGTGCGTCAGGGCAAGGTTCGCTATATAGGCTGTTCGAATTATGCCGGCTGGCAGATTGCCAAAGCTTTGGGTATTTCAGGTGAACATAAGCTGGAGAAATTTGCCAGCGTACAGTCTTTTTATTCACTGGCCTGCCGCGACATTGAACATGAACTCCTTCCGGCAATTAAGGATAGCCAAACCGGACTGTTATGCTGGAGCCCTCTTGCAGGAGGCCTGCTTTCAGGCAAATTTGACCGCAGTGGTAGTCATGAGGCCTCTGCAAGACGCGCAAAAATTGAATTTCCACCCGTTGATAAAAGCCTGGCATGGGACATCGTGGATGTTCTCAAAACAATTTCTGAAAAACACCGCACTACTCCTGCCAGCATCGCAATAGCCTGGCTGCTGTCTTCTAAGCAGGTGACGAGCGTCATAGCGGGTGTGCGCAATGTGCATCAGCTCAGAGATAACCTTAGCGCGCTGTCTGTTAATCTCAGCGAGGAGGAAAAAGAAATGCTGGACAAGGTCAGTCATCCGGGTACACGTTATCCCGGATGGATTCAGTCATATAATGCCGCGAGCCGCTATCCGGCAGGCTTTCCTGATACCGGGCCTAACTGGATATTAGGTGAATCCCCTGTTTAACACGGGCTCAGAGCTATAAAAATAACTAAGCTTTTAATAACTTTGCTGAGTCCGGGTTCCTGACGGGCTCTGCTGACTCAGGCAGTGAACATTATGGTTAGCATCTATTGCTGTTAACATCTTCAATTTAACTCACTCATGCTGTTAGTTCCTTACGCCGGCTGAAAACTTTCGTAGAGAGTAAAATTTTATCCTATCAAACTATTATTAAGTATAATCTAATATAAAAGCTGATTGACATGGTAAGGCTGAATATTAATGTTTTTCATATGCATCTATTTGTTGCATGAAAAAAGGGTCTATATTTAAATCGCGTCAAAAATCCAGAGTAAATAATACTTTAAATATTGCCATTATTTATTGTGGCAAATAATTCTACTCATTGTTTAATGATATGATTCTGTTAAAAATTAAATGCCATTTTGGTCAAACTTAGAGTCGGCTGATTTGTTCGTAAGGAATGCGATGTCTCGCAGCGTTGCTTTTGAAAAAGTTCTATAAGTTCAAGTTAATTTTTATGCGAGTAAGTTTTATGTATTTCTTAAAGTAGAGTTTTGTTGGAGTGTTACTCTTAATTTTAAGTGAAATTTATTTGTCTTTTATGTGAAAAGAATATAAATTGAAGTTAAGATTGTAACGCTGTCAGTGTTATAGATTACTTACTATAGTTTGATAGTGACGAAACCTGTTAAAGTAAATACGATAAAATATGAAAAAATTAACTATTACTGAGTTTGCAAAGAAAATAGGTGTAGGTGTTGCAACAGTTGATCGGGTGCTTAATGATCGGGGTGGAGTATCGCCGGCCATGGAGAATCTAATACTCAAGGCCGCCCGTGATGCGGGACTTAAGCGTATTCTGCCGGAAAAGCATAGACCCTCCTGGCAGCTTGAGGTCCTGTTGAGCAGTAATAAATCTTTTTTTTTCGAACAGCTTGCTAAAGATTTTTCCATGCTGGCTGATAACTTAGGCTATCGCAGAATAACACTTCATAAAACTTTATTCTCTGAAGCTTCTCCGGAAAAAATGGCAAAACACATTGAAGCCAGCAGTAAAAAAATGGACGCTTTGATTATATTTGCACATGAGAGCCCACTTATTTATGAAATGCTGACCCTGTGTAAATCTCGCGGTGTCCCGGTAATAACCCTTGTGGCAGATTTACCAGGATCTGATAGATTGTGCCACGTAGGAATTGATCAATATAGCGCAGGCCGTACATCAGGCTTTGTACTTGGTGGTATGCTACCATCACATGGGGACGTGGTGATAATTAGCGGCCGTACGCAATACGCAGTCCATCGTCAGCGTGTCGATGGCTTTATTTCAGTAATGCAGAAATTTTATCCTAAAATCAATGTGCGCGAACCTATTTACAGTCAGGATGAACGGGAGCTTATCAGTCTTTTATTAAACCGAACCCTTGCATCTGATAAAGATATTGTCGGAATTTATAATACAGGCATGGGTAACACTCAGGTTAGTGAGATTTTGAATGATTATAATCTTAGAGGTAAAGTAGTTTACGTCACTCATGAACTTTACAATACAACACGGCAATTACTCGAACAACGAGTGCTGACATTGACCATAGATCAAAATACGTTGAGGCATGCTCAGCTGGCAATAACACTGGCGCTACATTATCTTGAAATGGATGAGCAGCCTGATGAATATAAGTCAGGAAAGGTTGATTTTATGCTGTACACTCCTGAAAATTATAGGTGATATAAAATTGGTTACGATTGATTCAGAATAATGGCCCCCTCATTAGTACTCTTAATCTTCCGCTGGTTGGTAAAACCCCTATAACTCTGAATGTCGGACCGCAACGAGCTGTCGCAGATACAATATGTTGTAGTTTTCTAAGCTACTATCGATACTACACATAGTAGATTCAAGATAAGCGGCAAGCCAACACCAGGCCAGGGATTCAGGAGTTTTCAGCCACTGCACGTCTTCGGCCCCCTGCGGTTTTTTTTTGCCTAAAGCGGGTTATTTATCCTGCAGATACCGTGGGATCCGTCCGGAACGCGGCCCGAGATACGCTTGCTATCTTGCCGATGCCTTTTATCATTAAGCTCAAACGGCGGCTGCTCCGACCGGCCACGATAAGAGCAAAAGCCACTGAATACCTCTTTGAACCGCCTGCACGGCGGTTTTTTTATTCTTCTCTCGGCGTTACGTGATCGGCAGCACATGGTTTGTGCCGTTCGCTTTTTTTTAGCAAGGCTTACAGGTGACAGCGTTCGCTGAACGCCGGATTTTCCGGGATGCATAACCTTTTCTCCCCGGCTGCTTCCGCAGCTGACCCACTCAGATGGCGGTTTTTTGCCTGTCGCCTGCATGTGCGATAGGTATGTTATGTCTATTTTGGCAAAACTACACTGTCATCGTACATTTGACGGCCGCTTTTCGCTCAAAGCGGACCTTGCAGCACGTATGTCCGCTTTGTGCCAAAGTTACGTAAGGAAGGAATTAAGCCATCCCGTAGGATGGCTTATGAGATACTGTTACTGAGATGACAGACCTCAGAAATGCGCCGACAGCACGCCGTTTACAGACATATAAAAGAAGCACTTAACGGAAATTTTAACCAGCGTTTGTGCGGAACACGCTAACAGCGTCCCTCAGATTAGCGGCTCGACTTGCAAGTTCATCAGCAGACGATGCTGACTCTTCAACGAGCACGGCATTCTGCTGTGTGACCTGATCCATCTGAGTAACGGCAATATTTATCTGCGATACCCCTGCACTTTGCTCTTCTGAAGAAGATGAAATTTCTCTCACCAGCTGTGCTGTCTGTTCAATCGCATCCATACTCTCCTTCACTTTTTCACCTGCATCCCGGGCCATCGAAATGCCCTGCTCAGCATTCTCCACAGACTTTTCGATCAGTCCTTTAATTTCTTTCGCCGCGCCAGCCGAGCGCTGTGCCAGCGACCTGACTTCCGCCGCAACAACGGCAAAGCCTTTACCGTGCTCACCGGCCCGGGCAGCTTCAACAGCCGCGTTTAACGCGAGAATATTCGTCTGAAACGCAATCCCATCAATGACAGAAATGATTTCCTTAATCTGCCCTGCACTGCTGCTGATTTTCTCCATGGAACCCAGCACTGATTCCATTGCCTGACCGCCACGCAATGCCGCGCTGGTAGCCGAGCTGGCCATTTCTGCAGCATGGCGGGTGTTTTCAGCATTGTTGCCGATGATCGAAGAGAGCTGTTCCATACTGGCGGCTGTTTCAGCCAGTGATGCAGCCTGTTCTTCCGTCCTCGCAGAAAGATCGCCGTTACCGCGGGCAATCTCCTCAGATGAGGTGGCAATGGTGACGGCATTAGATTTAATGTTTTCTACCGTCACCGTCAGGCGCTGACTCATCTGCAGTAATGCCTTAAGCAGACCGGCTGTTTCATTGCGTCCTGTCACGGAAAAAGATGCTGTCAGATCGCCTTCTGCTACTTCAAGCGCAAGCTTTGACGCGGCACCGATAGGTCGTGTAACAGAACGGATAATGATCAATGCGAAAAAGACAGAAAGCAGGACCATAAAGAGAAGAACGCTCAGCAAACCATACTGTGCATTCCGGTGGTCCGTAATCTGCTGGTTCAGCATGTCATTCAGTTCATTACCGCCCGCAATCGCGTAGGTGCTGAATCTGTTAATCGCGCTGGTAAAAATTGCGGCATAGTCCTGAGGATTCTGATTCGTCATACTGCGGCTAATAAATAACGCCCCTGCAGTTTTCAGGGCATTTTGGGCTTCCTGCACGGCCGCGTCTGCATCGGCACTGAATTTCTGCTTCAGCCCTGTATCAGACGAAAAAAGCTTCTCTGAGTCCTGAGCAAACATATCCAGATTATAGGCACCCGTGCTGATTAATGATTCCATACGGACAGAGTCAGCCTCACTAACGGCTTCTTTCCTGGCAAGCAGTGAAGTCCCGAACGCACGAATTTTACCCAGACTTTCGGTAAGCTCAGGCAATGATGAGAAATTGCTGATAATCAGGCGGTACGTACTGATATCTGAATCAAGCGACAAACCGTAAAAATCCAGCACGTCGCGGTTTGTGTTAAGAAGTTTGCGGATGAGTTGCGCATGTGCGTCAAGACTGGTCGTTTGAT
The DNA here is from genome assembly GCF_902706165.1 of Pantoea sp. 18059. Classification (NCBI taxonomy): domain Bacteria; kingdom Pseudomonadati; phylum Pseudomonadota; class Gammaproteobacteria; order Enterobacterales; family Erwiniaceae; genus Pantoea; species Pantoea sp. 18059. The sequence goes on along the minus strand of NZ_CACSJS010000003.1, from coordinate 72,242 downwards.
TCAGTTTCGAAGCATCAATGTCCTGCTGCAGCGCGTCCCACTGTGCACGCACCCCATTGATTTTTTCGATTAAACCCGCACTGCCTTCTGTCTGCGCCATCTCTTTCTTGATGGCATCGGTGATAGTAACAATGTCATCTCTAACACTTAGACGCGATGAGGTGGCAGGATTTTTTTGCGCAATAGCGAGGGCTGTTTCAGCGCGATGGCGCTGTATCAGATTCAACAGGGCAAGGATTTTGTTTTCAGCAGGCACTCCTGTTACTTCTTTCCGCTTGTCCTGAATATATTTATTACCTTCTGACACAAAAAGCACGGTAGGAACTGAAAAAAGAACAAGGCAAAACAAGCCCAGAATTGCAAACTTAGCGGTAAGATTAATATTGTTAAGAATATTACTCATTTTTACACCCTGCTGAATTAATTTTTATAAGAACACAAATAATGCAGATTAAAAGCATCTTAATCATCATTATCGGTTAACTATTCATTAACTTTATAGCAGGCATAAGAAAGAGAATATTTAGGTTGAATCGCAACAAGGTCTAACCTGTTACCCAGTAATTAGACAATACTGATGTTAACAATTACCTCATAAGAGGTAGGAAAGATTGTTAATATCAACTTCTCTCTTAACGAATTTTATACATGATTCATGTCCACTTTATGCCAGGAGCGGACGTTCATGATTTTAAGATAAGCATAAAAGTGCATACGATTTCAGAAAGCATTAACTGCCTGGTACAGATTACAGAGACAGGCCGGACTCACCAATAAAATCGACAAAGCAGCGTATTCTCGGTGAGAGATACCGGCTGGCTGGCCAGAGTGCCGAGAAAACCCCCTGCCTGGTACAGCTACCTGGCAATACCTCTTTCAGTTGCCCCGTGTTCAAAGATTCGCGAACGACAAAACCGGGCACATAGCAAATCCCCATACCTGACAGGCTCAGGCGAACAGAAGCCTCTATATTATTTACGGTCAGAACAGAGGCTGTCCTCAAATCAGCACCCGGGCACATACCGCGCAGTTCCCAGGGCTGGAGCAGCCCCGTTGAGGGAAAACGAAAAGAAATGCACCTGTGCATCGTTAAATCCGCTGGCGAGCCGGGTACGCCATATTCATTCAAATAGGAAGGGCTGGCGCAGAGCACAAAACGAAAATCACCAACCTTTTTAGATTTCAGTCGGGAGTCCGTCAGTTCACCGCTTCGTATGGCTACATCAAATCCTTCATCAATGATGTTTACCAGCCGGTCGCTGAAATCGAGATCGAGTTCTACATGAGGATAACGGCGGGAAAAGTCCGGCAGAAGAGGAAGGATCAACCTGTAGCCAATGACAGGAAGTGAAACCCTGAGCTTCCCGGCAGGCTGCGCTAAGCTGTTCGTCAGTTCTGACTCCGCCTCCTGTAATTGCTCAAGGATATGCTGGCACCGGATTAATAAAGCAGCCCCTTCCGCTGTCAGACTCACGTTTCTGGTGCTGCGGTTTAAGAGACGTACGCCCAGTTTATGCTCAAGTCTGGCGACATTCTTCCCGACCGCTGAGGCAGAAATCCCAAGCAGCCTTGCGGCCTGTACAAAACTCAGCGTCTCCGCTGTCCGGACAAACGAAGTAAGAGAGGTCAGACTGTCCATTGATTATAAACTTAATGTCCGTTAAGAAGAGATTTTTAGTGTATTTATTCACTCTGATGTCTGCAATAACATTGCTGAAGTTTGTTAACCCATCCGCTTTTCGGAAACATAAGGTCACCCAATGGCAACTTCAGCCAGAACACCCAGTCCATATGCCAGGAATATGGCAGCCTTTTCTGTCTATCTGGCAGCTATATTGCTGCCGTTAAGCTTTACCGGTGGTGTAATCTCCACGCCGGCAATACAACAGGCGCTTGGCGGCTCGCCTGCCGCGCTGTCATGGCTGACGAATGGATTTATGCTGACTTTCGGCAGTTTTTTGTTGTCAGCCGGTGTTACTGCGGATGTTACTGGCAGAAAGCGCATTTTTACCGCAGGCTCAGCCCTGTTTTGCCTGAGCAGCGTTATGATCTGCCTGACACAGGATATCTTTATGGCTGGGTTGTTCAGGTCACTGCAGGGTCTTGCGGCGGCCTTGATATTGGCCAGCGGCAGCGCCGCACTGGCCCGTCTCTATGAAGGTCCGGACAGGACCCGGGCCTTCAGCATACTTGGCACTATGTTTGGCGTGGGCCTGGCGTTCGGCCCTGTGTTAATGGGTTTCATTACGGATGCTTTGGGCTGGAGATGGTTGTATGCCATGTTAGCTCTGCTTTCAGGCATTGTAATTTTGGCCGGTGCTGCGTTTCTGCCAGCATCAGAGGAGAGCGGACATCAGAAACCAGACGGCACAGGATTAATCATCTTTACTGCAGCCCTGATGTTATTTACATCAGCGGTGATGCTTATACCTGCCTTGGGGTTTTTATCGTTTCCCACACTCGCCCTTTTCATTTCCGCCATGCTGCTTTTCAGCGGGTTTGTAGTGCGTTGCCTGGAGGTTGAAAATCCTGTTCTGGATATCTCTCTGCTGCTGCGCCCGCGCTTTGCTGGCGTTCTGCTACTGCCGATAGCAACATGCTATTGCTATGTTGTGCTGCTGATTATTATTCCGCTGCATTTTATGGGCGGTGATGGGATGAGTGAGTCCCGGAGCGCTTTTTATCTTATGGCGCTGACGTCTCCAATGCTGGTTTTCCCGTCCATTGCCGCACTGCTGACAAGGTGGTTTTCTCCAGGAACCGTTTCAGCTGCAGGACTTATTATCGCATCAGTCGGGCTGCTTTTCCTCGGATACGCACTACCGCGTAACAGCAGTAATTTTCTTGTGCTTTCACTGATTATGACGGGTACCGGCGCTGCGCTTCCATGGGGACTGATGGATGGTCTGGCACTTTCAGCTGTATCTGTGGAGAAAGCGGGCATGGCCGCAGGCCTCTTTAATACCGTTCGCGTTGCCGGAGAAGGGATCGCTCTGGCGATGGCGTCAGCATTTTTAACAGAAATGAATGATTTGAATCTGAAAAACACCGTTCACGGGTATGCGCCAGAGGTCATTCACCAGGCTGCCGCATGGCTGGGGGGCGGCAGTACTGAGCAGCCCGCTGCGATGTTACCCGGTATTTCACGATTATTGCTTCAGGACAGTTATGACACTGCGTATACGTTTCTTTTTAGAGTTCTGGCTGCTGTCACGCTGATTTGCGCGATGATGGTCTGGATCACGCTGGGTCGGCAGAGGCAAGGCTGTGCTGCAGGCAATACGCTGGCCAGAGATGAGTGAAAAATCCTAAACCCGTTGTGATTAAGGGGGCCGTTCTTTGCTCAGCGGGTTATGGAGAATAATGCAGTGTGTCGTAAAAAATATTTCCTCAAATGTGTATTATGAGGCGCTGCACGGCGGGGTCTTTAAAAAAGATATTCTCTTTGGCTACTGGTAAGAACGCTTTATTAAATTATTTATTTTAAATTTTGAGACATATTGATGCCGGTAATATGAAAGCCATTCTTCTGATACAGTGCTTTGGCTGAGGCATTATTCGGAGCTACCCTAAGTCCGACTTCATCGATGTTCATTATTTTTAGCAATCTTTTCATTTCGCATAAGGCCAGACCACCGAATCCACGGCCGCGCCAGTCAGGATAAATGTAGAAATCACTTATCCAGGCTGATGACCCGGTGATCGACAGCCAGAGGATGCCAATAACGTCCTCTGGTTCATCAGGCTGTTGGATACACCACAGCTGATTAGCCGGGGTCACAACTCCCTTTGTTAACACTGTATCAATAGATTCTATGGCTTTGATTCGTGCTTTTTCGGAAAGATATCCGCGATTGTTTTGCAGATCCTGCGAATATTCATGGATGAAAAGAGAACGATAATTTACGAATTCTTCTTCATTCATATTCCTGAGAGTAATCACACTGTCTTCCTGATGAGGTAGTTATGTGTTGAAGATATCACCTGGAAACTGTTTTTCAAGCGTCTCTGTTAAGGAATGTTTTCTCTGCACGTTTGAATCACCACTGAGAATGGTGATATTTCAGAATAGCGAGTAAACGGCACTTACTGATTATTGCTAAGCTCCGCTCCTCGCTCAAAACGCATGTTAACCAGCTTCAGCAGTTAAACCGCCCCTTTGCCAACAGACTCAGCCAGCAGGCCCGGAACGCTGTGCGGTCCGGGGATGTTACGCTGTTCGATTGAGGTGTCCCAACATATTAAATGTCACTGAAATGGTCAGTTTTGCGTTCCTTCAGCTGATGACGAGACTCTGACCCGGAATGCAATAACCAGCGCGGCAGTAAGCATGATACAGGCAGCTGTAATGAATACCCCCGTCACCCCGTTGAGGCCATATATCAGACCACCTATTGCTGCACCCGCGGCAATGGAGGATTGAACGGCGGCGACCACCATACCCCCTGCGCTCTCGGCCTCATCGGGAAGAGTCCGGGCGACCCAACCTGACCATGCCACCGGTATGCCACCAAATGCCAGCCCCCACAGCATGACCAGCGCCGTAAGCCCGGCGATTGATAACGGCAGAGTGATCATACCCAGTGCCGCAGCTCCCACCAGAGCAGGCATAATAATCAGCGTAAAACGCAGGCTGCGTTCCATCAGCCACCCTGCCGACAGTGTCCCGATAAAGTTAGCAACGCCAAACACCAGAAGTATTAACGCCAGCCCTTTTGCATCTATGTGTGCGAGTCCTTCCAGCGCAGGCCGTATATAGGTAAACAGCGCATACTGGCCGGTGTGTGCAAGCACGCACCCCAGCATGCCCACGCTCACGCCCGGCCTCCGGAGCAGAGAAAATACGGATGCCGTCCTGGTCCTGACTACCGGCGGCATTCCGGGCAGCGTCAGCCACTGAAAAATGAAAGAGAGTGCGCCAACCGCAGCAGCGGCAATAAACGCGCTACGCCAGCCAGACATCTCGCCCAGATAACTTCCCAGCGGTACGGCAACAACAGTACCTACCGCGATTCCACTAAAAATGATCGACAGCGCCCGCGGTACCAGCCTCTCCGGCACTAGCCTCATCGCAACCGCCGCTGCCATACTCCAGAATCCACCCAACGCGATACCCAGCAGGATGCGCATTGCCAGCAGCATGACAATACCTGAAGAGAGCGCCACGAGCAGATTTGAGAAGATCATAAGGGCAGTAAAGCTCAACAACACGATGCGCCGGTCCAGCGCACGCGTTAATCGCGGTATCAGTAATCCGGCAAATAACGCAATCACCGCCGTCACTGTTACGGCCTGTCCTGCAAGAGACTCTGACACACCCAAATCCCGGGCAATAGGCGTTAATAAGCTGGCAGGCAGGTACTCTGCGGTGAGCAGGCCAAAAACACCCATGGTTAACGAAAAAACCGCAAGCCAGGCTGGCTGGATTTTCTCATCTCTTTGCACTCTTTCTTTGTGAACCCTGATAGAAGTTTCATCCGTCATTTCTAAGTCTCCTGGAAAGTCGTTTCAGGAGAAGAAGTCTATTCAGGCGCAGCTGGATGATCTATGCTCTAAAACCCTCACTTTTTTACCCAAAACCCGAAAAGGCATATGACTTCATCCTTCGCTCTGTCATCAGAACTCATCAGCGAGCTGCTTTCCGGTCTACGGCTTTACGGCGTGCGATATCAGCGTATCCAGACGGGAGATACGTTTGGCCTGAACTTCGCAAGCAGGCCCGGTCATGCTTATCTGCACTACGTCGCTGTAGGGGAGATGGTGCTTCATAGTGCAAACGGCGAAGTTCTTACGCTTTCAGCCGGAGAGGCTGTATTTCTTCCCCACGGCGAACGGCATCAGCTTTTGTCGGCAACAGCCGCCGACGTGCTGGATATCGACAATATTGAAACGGCACCACTCGATGAAAAAGTGAGTGGGATTGATACCTGCCCGAGTACTCAGGAAACGCCAGGTGCTGTGCTGTTTTTTGGTTGTATGAAAATCGATCTGGGAAGCATGCAGCGGCTGGCGGATGTGCTGCCTGAAATTATGCATGCCGATGCAAAGGGGATTCAGTGGCCGGGACTCATGCATATCCTTGATGCGATGAAGCGTGAGATATGCTCCGGACGCGTGGGCTATGCAGGTATTCTCGCCAGGCTTGCCGATGTGGCTGGAGCGATGTTTATCAGAGGATGGGTGGAAGACGGTTGCGGCAATAGCCCTGGCCTGGCTGCAGCACTGCGCGATCCGCGTCTGGCTCAGGCCATCCTGGCGATTCATCGTGAACCGGGCCGCGACTGGAGCGTGGCAGAACTCGCCGCCGAATCGCATATATCCCGCTCCGCATTCGCCGAAAGGTTTCAGACCACTATCGGCGTCCCACCGCTACGGTATGCAACAGAAGTAAAGATGCATCTCGCTGTCCGCTGGCTGTCGTCAGAAAACATTACCGTCGACACCGCATCGCAACGGTTAGGATACTCCTCTCAGGCTGCTTTCAGCCGGGCTTTTAAGCGTGTAACGGGCAAGTCTCCAGGCGCGGTTCGTTTGCTTAGCTAATGGGTTTTATCCCTGGCGGGGCTAGCAGTAATCGCGACGTAGTTTGACTTCCTTTGTGCTCCAGCAAAGGCAGCATCAAATAAATAAATCACATTAAAAACAGTATCCGCTTTTGGCATATACCGGTCATCAGCCCGATGACAGTTTACTTTGTGACAGGAGCAGACGTCAGTTCCAATTAATATAGTCAGCGCAATGCCTTTGAGAAACAGATAGCTTCTGTCCTGCCTATATATGGGCCGTAATTCTCAATAGGGACATAACCATTTTTCATGTAGAAATTTACAGCACGATAGTTGATGTGGCGGGTTTCCAGCCTAACTTCGATATATCCCATCTCTTTTGCTGATTTTTCAAGGAAAGTGAGTAAAGCACCACCAATCCCTGACTCACTTCGGTCTGAAAACATTCTTTTAAGCTCGGCTATATTTTGGGTAAATGGTCGTATAGCACCGCATCCCACAGCTTTGCCTTGAGAATTCTTTGCTAATGCCCATAAAGCTTTGTCATCACCCATTGCTTGGGTGGTGAAATTGCTTTTGCCGTTATCACCAGTAATAGCGGCAAGTTCTGCTGATAGCATTTCGATTAAATGATGGGATTCTGAAGAGAATAGATCTGATTTTTCTACTTTTATCATGGTTATACCCTGCAGGATGAGTGTGACCAACATAAAGCATCCTGCTAAGAAAAGCATCAGCTCAAAACGGGTAAAGGGATATCACTTATTCAAACCATCCCTGGGGTCATGGCTGCTCCTCACTCATAGCGGACATAAATCTGAACTTAGTCTGGCCCGCCTCATTGCTGTTGCCAGAAATTAATACAAAGGTAATACAGCTTGAACGTTAAACTGGAAGGCATACGGACATGATAGCAGTTTAAATTGCTCATCGGCCGAATAGGTGACAGCAATTTGTCGAAGCATTTTAATCATAACATGGCTGCAAAGATATGAGGCTCACAATCAAGATAATATAGTAAACAGGGACTTTTAAAACACAATTAATTTAAAAGCCATCCTATACTAATGCTTAAAGCATCAGCTGAAAAAATATTAGTTTTTTTTGCAGTTTCTCATTTTATAAAAGAAGCCGGAATGCGCATTTTCGATGATAAAACGATCATCGTAATTAGGACGTCTTACGAAGGTTATTCCGTTAACAGTAGCCTGCTGTTTAATACCACCCATGACACTTTCAAGCGCTGGGGATGCTACCTCATTACCCAGCATTTTCACTTTGTAGTTACTTCCATTGTCTTCAACGACAGCAGCTTTTGGCAAAAGCTGCGTCTCTGTATGAGAGCTGGTTATCCGGACATCACATAAATATGTCCCCAAGCCTAAATCTTCAGCTGCGGAACATAAACCGGAAAAACACAAAGCAATCATACAATAAACAAATTTATTCATATCTGTCTTCCAGGACTTTGGATCGTTAAAAAATCGTTATCGGCAAAATATTTTGTGACTTGAGGAATTGGTGATGTCATACGTGTATAGAGCTGATTTATGGATATTAATTTTTGTTGTGGGTAAGGTTGGATGAGCTGGGTGCTATGTTGGATGCAATGGTAACAGTCAGTCATTAAGAACGGAACGTCCGCTCCTTGCTCATAGCGGACACTCACCGCCTGTATCTTCTTTTTATGTTGCGATCCTTAATATCCTGGCCTGATAAGAACGGCTTTCAGATCTAATGCAACATAACATCTGTGACCAGCATGCCGCGATTCAACCCGTTCCCCTGCAGAAGAGGCTGGGGTTATGTCACAGGAGTCGTCTGAGGCCGGGCGGGAACTGGATCGTTGGGTGGTGCCGGATAAGCTGCCATCACTCAGGCTGACACTATGCGATATCTTTTAAGGAAGATCGGGATTTACTGGTGCCGGTAAAAACGACTGATATGACTTTACCGGCTTTCGCAGTTCAGGCCTGGCAACTCGGTGTCTCCGCATTGCCTTGCTGTCTGCTTAGTCTGTATGCATGAAGTCGCCGGGGTAATTAACCTCCGGCAGACCACGTTAACGGCATAGGGATAACTATTTAGCTCCACTCATCCCGGGAGAACCATCATGTCCTCCCTCATTCCCGCCACTGCCACCCTGCCCGCCGACGCCGCCAGGACCCGCATCGCCTCCGTTTCCGCCATTACCTGATCCGTCACCATTACCGCCGTTCACTCCATTTCCTCCGTTTTCACCACCATTACCGCCGTCGCCGCCATTTCCGTTGCTGCCAGAACCAGCATTCCCTCCGTCTCCCCCGTTTCCGTCACCGCCACCGTCACCACCGTCGCCACCGTCGCCGTCTGCCCATGCCGCAGTGCTGAATATTCCGGCCGCCAGAGAAGAGGTTACCGTGAGTACGACCATGAAAGGTCTCAGTAATGCTGAGGTGAGAATAATGAGATATACAGCTTTCATGAGAAGGTTTTTCATATCATCCTCTGCGCTATGACTTATATGCCGCCGCCGCTATCACCGCTATCACCGCCATCACCGCCATCACCACCATCACCACCATCACCACCGGATGAGTTGTTCCCGCTTCCTCCGTTGCCACCATCCCCTCCATCGGCTCCGTTAGTGCCGCCATTTCCGCCATCTCCGCCATTTGAGTTGGAGCCTGTACCAGCATTACCGCCGTTACCGCCATCCCCTCCGTTTTCGCCCGGACCACCGTCCCCGCCGTTTCCACCATCAGAAATCAGTGATAAGGAATCAGGAAAAGGAATCGGGGAGGCCGGAGAGGCATAACCGCAGTGTGTAAAAATCACCAGTATCAGAGTGGAGCACCTTAGTAGGGTACGGTATCGTTTACAGATGTTCTGACTGGTCATTGTTACCTCCATCACCGCCAGCACCTCCGGGCGCATTGTCAGTTGAACCACCATCACCCCCGTTGCCACCATTGGCGCTACCCTGTCCATTTTTATGATGTTTGTGGTGTTTATGGTAGGGTTCAGTCGCGGCGCCTGCCCCATTTCCCCCATTTCCGCCGTTACCACCTGTAGCAGAACCGTTACCGCCGTTACCTCCGTTCAGACAGCCTGTACCGGGCACGCCGTCTTTACCACTTTCTCCATCAGGCGAACTGCCGTTCCCATCTTGTCCGTTCAGGCTCTCACAGGCAGACAGCTGAATAGTGTCCTGCGGGAGTGTCTGACTGAATACCGGCAGGGAAAGGAGCAGCCCTGCAGATAGTGGAAAAAAAATCAGCGTGTTGTGTAGCTTTGACATAGAAGTTTCATCCTTTAATTAATGGCCGCCTTCATGAGGCGACCATTTTTAGTTAGATTCTGCAGCCTGATTACGCACCGCCGCCATCACCACCACCACCATCGCCACCGCTATCACCACCATCACCGCCGCCGTCACCGTCTCCGGAACCATTACCGTTAGCGGAGCCGTTGCCAGTGCCGTTATCATTACCGCTGCCATTCCCGTTACCGCTGGCGCTGTTATTTCCTCCATCGCCGCCAGGGCCACCAGGAGAATTAGAACCAGAACCCCCGTTGCCGCCGTCACCTCCATTAGCATCGCCGACAAGTAAGAAGGTCTGTGGGGAGTGATTCGTAAACGGTTGGTTATGTAACGGTGCAGCGACTGCAAGTCGCGCCGCAGAGAGAACAAAAACAGCCAAAGCAAGCGTTAATTTTTTATGTCTCATAATCCATCCTTAAAGATAATAAATACATGAGATAATCGCTGGCCCACCCCATAGCTAATGAGCTATTTCATTAAAAGCAAATTATCTAAAAAATAAAAACTATGGAGTGTAATGAAACGTTTTTCGTTGTTTTAGAATGTTTTCGTTTAATTTTAAAAAATTTTCGGGGATGCTATTTTTTAACTAACTAGTTAATAGCTAATGACATTAAAGGCTAATAATTACCCTGCTAACAATTTACTCTTTTCATGAAAAAATACATATTGCATTTTTATTAAGGCACTTTTTTCATAAGCAGGGAATGACAATCCTGAACTCAAAAAAAAGCAAAAGCATATATCATTTTCTATAATTCATCTGACTTTTAAGAGGTATGGTAAGGGGACACTGTTTAACCACTCAGAATTAATTTTCCTGAACCTCAGAAATCCGTAATTTCAGGAAGCACTACCCTAACTGCTGCAGGCGGGACCTCGCGGGGCTGAATAAAGGTGAAACCCGTAACGCGCAGATGCATGCGATATTTATGCACCGGCTGGAAGAAATCAGGGCCCGAAATCCGGCAAATCAGAGCTGCATGTTGCGCAGTAAAGTAACTGCCCCGCTTCCCATTGATAAAGACCGCCTGTTTCGATGGTGTGCTGACATGCGGCAGAGCGGGCTGAAGCCCGCCCCTGTAAACGCCTGTCGTCAGACATATCCCATCATTTTCAGCAGCGACTGCACCTGATTCATCGCTTCGCTGCGATGGGTGACGCCCAGCTTCTGATAGAGATTACGGATGTGGGTTTTGATGGTGGTGGAGGCCACCGCCAGCTCACCGGCGATTTGATCGTTGCTGTAGCCAGAATAGATCAATCCCAGCACCTGCCATTCACGCTGCGTCAGCGGACTGGTTCGGATCAGCTCCGGCACGTCAGGATGGTTAAGCAACCGGCTGACAAAGCCTTCATCGAAATGGGCGAATTTGTGACGGTGATATTTGTTGATCTCCAGCAGGATGCGCCGGGCACGGTGGCTGTCCAGTTCATTCAGGGTATTCAGCTGAATCAATTGCCGCAGCTGCTGCGCCATCATCTCGCCTTCAATCACAAAATGGCTGATAAAACCGGTGCTGCGCGCCAGTTTCAGCGCCTCTATCAGGACACGCTGCGCCTCCGCTTTGCGGTCGGTCTGCCAGTAGATCTGATTTAGCAGCAGCAGATTACGGTTTAAATCGCTCATCAGGCGCAGGGCACGGGCATTCTCATTCAGTTCCTCCAGCACCACTTCCGCCTGGCTGACATCACCCAGCAGAATTTGCGCGCGGGCGATGTTCCGCCATTGTCCCTGCAGAAAATGGTTATTGGCGAAGGCGGGTTTAGGCGTCTGCCGCATCCAGTCGCGGGCGTTCTGGCTGTCGCCGGTCAACTGCCAGTAAATGACCCGGACTTTGTCGGCATTGGCTATCCAGTCGCTGTGCCAGTTGCCATTGTTCAGCAGGTTTTCCAGCCGGTTCAGGTAGCTGCGGGCGTTATCCAGATTGCCACGTGCCAGTGAGCACTGCACCAGCAATCCCAGACACTGAATCTGCTGCTGCGGCTGAAAACCGTTCAATACTTTGATGCCCTCCCGGGCCGCCTGCTCCGCCTCTTCCAGCCGTCCCCAGGCCCACAGCAACTGAGCGCGGATGCGCAGCAGAAACTCATGCAGCGGGAACTGAGCCAGGTGCTGCTCGTCGACCAGCACAAAGGCGCGGCTCTGGATCTCATAGGCTGCCTGCAAAAAGCCCTGAGCAAACAGAATCTCGCTCTGCTGAATCAGGCTCCAGAGGGCGTAGTGCCACACTTCATCGCGCCGCGCCATCTGTTCGGTCTGCCGCATCAGCTTGAGTGAATCATCCAGCTCGCCTTTGCAGTGCATCACTTCACCATGCACTGAGGTTGCCACAATGCGGCTGTAGTGACGGCTCGCTGGCAGGGTGTCGAGCGCCACTTTCGCCAGCCGCTCCGCTTCATCGGTATTACCATCGTTAATCGCCACCTGGGCGCGCAACGCATTAAATTCACCGCGCAGTGCTGTATCGATCTCGCAGCGGCTGGCCTGTTCAAAACGCGCCAGCAGACTGTCGACTTCGGAGAAGCGATGCTGACTCTGCATCAGCCACGCCTGCAGCAGTACCAGCATTGGATTTTCCAGCATCATCTCCCACGGCAGTGCTTTCAGGGAGTTCTCCAGCAGCGGCAGCTCGCTCTGATTAAACAGCGTCCAGGCGTGCTTCAGCAGCACGTCCCGCAGCATAGTGGCGTCGCCAGAGGCGAGCGCATGATGAATCGCCTCGCCGGGAAAGCCCTGCGCCATCCAGCTCTCAGCCGCAGCCCGATGCAGCGCAGGCAGTTCCGCCGCCAGTTCCCACTGGCAGCGCTGACGCAGGAAGTTACCAAACAGCGGATGGTAGCTGAACCAGCAGCCGGAATCGTCCATGCGCTGCAGAAACAGACCCTGACGCTCAATCTCTTCCAGCCGCATCTGGCCGTTCTCTTCGCGGGTGACACAGGCGATCAGTTCATCGTTCATTGAACGCAGCAGCGCGGTTTTCAGTAAGAAATGGCGGGTAGGCAGATCGACGTTATCCAGAACTTCCTCAACCAGATAATCGGAGAGGTGGCTGGCATTAATACCAGAGAGACGCCGCGCGGAGTGCTGAGCCGAACTGGCACCCTGTCGCGCCGACAGCACGATCAGTTGCAGCGCCGTAGCCCAGCCCGCTACATCATCACAGAGTCGGCTGCTCTCTTCGCTTTCCAGCGGGGCCGCCAGTCGGCAGTCAAAAAACTGTCGCGCCTCCTGGTGGGTAAAAGCCAGCTGCTGGCTGCCCAGCTCAATCAGTTGCTCACGCACCCGCAGGTTGGCGATACCGAGTTGCGGCAGGTTACGTGACATCAGAATCAGCGTCAGATTTTCAGGCTGATGGCGCAGGAAAAAGCGCATCGCGTCGTGGATCACCGGATTGGTGATCAGATGGTAGTCATCAACGATCAGCCACAGCGGCTGCTGCCACTCCACCAGCTCGATAAAGAGTTGAGAAAACAGGGCATTGAGATTGACATACTGCCGTTTCTGGGCCAGCAGCTCACTGCGCGGACAGCCACCGTGGGTGGCCTGTTGCAGTGCAGCGATCAGGTAATCGGCAAAGCGCTCCGGCTGATTATCGCCCTCATCTAAAGAAACCCACCCCAGATCGCTTTTCCCTGCCGCCCACTGCGACACCAGTGTGGTTTTACCATAGCCCGCCGGACTGGTGACCAGCACCAGCCGATAGTTACCGGCAGCGGTGAGCTTTTGCAGCAATCTCTCCCGAATCACAGTGCCTTGAAGACGCACCGGGCGGCTGAGTTTAGCGGGTATTAACATGGGCGCGCGTTTCTCCATTTGTCGAGCGCATCATTATTTTACGCTTCGTAATTATTCCTTACACAGGTTCAGCTTTTCGTCAGATGAATGCAAGCAAACCCATTAATTAAACTTTACAAAAGCGTGCGCAATCACACTCCTTCAACGATTTCGGATTAGCCTCATCCTCTCCACCCTCCCCATCCTCCTCCGCTAATTCTTTGCAGGAGGATGAGCGAGGGTTTCCGCGCGGGCAGACTGTCGCCACATTGATCCATTTTCCGTTTTTACAGGACATCAACCATGACACAGCCCGATTTCAACCCGATTCAGTTCAATGCTGCCCTGACCCGTCAGTGGCAGCGTTTTGGCCTGCGCGATGCGCAGGAGATGACCACGACACAGTGGTGGCAGGCACTCAGCGGTGCGCTGGCCGATATGCTGGCCGCGCAGCCTGCTCTTCCGGACCCAACGGAACTGCGCCATGTTAACTATCTGTCGATGGAGTTTTTGATCGGTCGCCTGACCGGCAATAACCTGCTGAACCTGGGCTGGTATGACGCGGTCAACGAGGCCCTGGCCGCCTGGGATATCTCACTCACTGATGTGCTGGAAACCGAAACAGATCCGGCGCTGGGTAATGGCGGCCTGGGTCGCCTGGCAGCCTGTTTCCTGGATTCCATGGCGAATGTGGGTCAGCCCGCTACGGGCTACGGTCTGAACTATCAGTACGGTCTGTTCCGCCAGCGCTTCGAACAGGGCGCGCAGATTGAAAGCCCCGATGACTGGCAGCGCGACCGCTATCCGTGGTTTAACCACAACGCCGCGCTTAACGTGCGGGTCGGACTGGGCGGTAAAGTGGTGACGGTTGCGGGTCAGCCACAGTGGCAACCGGCGTTTGAACTGCTCGGCGAAGCCTGGGATCTGCCGGTGGTGGGTTATCAGAATGGTATCAGCCAGCCACTGCGTCTATGGCAGGCGAAACATGCCCATCCATTCAACCTTGATCGCTTCAACGACGGCGACTTTCTGCGCGCGGAGCAACAGGGTATTGATGCTGAAAAACTGACCAAGGTCCTCTACCCAAATGACAATCATCAGAACGGTAAAAAACTGCGTCTGATGCAGCAATATTTTCAATGCGCCTGTGCGCTGGCTGACATTCTGCGTCGCCATCATCGGGCCGGACGCAGCATCGAAACCCTGGCCGATCATGAAGTGATCCAGCTTAATGACACCCATCCGACGCTGGCCATCCCGGAGCTGATGCGTCTGCTGCTGGATGAGCATCAGCTAAGCTGGGATCGCGCCTGGCAGATCACACAGCACACTTTTGCCTACACCAATCACACCCTGATGCCGGAAGCGCTGGAGTGCTGGGATGTGCGTCTGGTGCGCAGTCTGCTGCCGCGCCATATGATGATCATCAATACCCTGAACGCGCAGCTAAAAACGGCTGTCACCGCGCGCTGGCCGGACGATGAAGCGAAGTGGGCCAGACTGGCACTGGTGCATAATAACCAGCTGCGGATGGCGAACCTCTGCGTGACCAGCGGGTTCGCGGTCAACGGTGTGGCGGCGCTGCACTCGAAACTGGTGGTGCAGGATCTCTTCCCGGAATATCACCAGATGTGGCCAGAGAAATTTCACAACGTGACCAACGGCATTACGCCGCGCCGCTGGATCAATCAGTGCAACCCGGCGCTGAGTGCCCTGATCACCCGGACATTGCAAAAACCCTGGCTGAACGATCTCGATGCCTTGCAGGGGCTGGAAGCCTTTGCGGATGACGCCGCCTTCTGCGCGGAATATCGCGCCATCAAGCAGCAGAACAAAGTCTCGCTGGCGCACTGGGTGAAACAGCGGACCGGCATTGAGATTGACCCCACCGCGCTGTTTGACGTACAGATCAAACGACTGCATGAGTACAAACGCCAGCATCTGAGCCTGCTGCACATCATTGCACTGTGGCAGACGCTGGTCACCGATCCGCAGGCTAACCGGACGCCGCGCGTGGTGCTGTTTGGTGCCAAAGCCGCGCCCGGCTATGCACTGGCGAAAAACATCATCTATGCCATCAACAAAGTGGCCGAGGTGATCAATCAGGATCCCCGCATCGGTGACCGTCTGAAAGTCGTGTTTATTCCCGATTACAACGTCTCCGTCGCCGAGCGGCTGATTCCCGCCGCCGACCTTTCCGAACAGATCTCCACCGCCGGTAAAGAAGCGTCCGGCACCGGTAATATGAAGCTGGCGCTGAATGGCGCACTGACCATCGGCACACTGGATGGAGCGAACGTCGAGATCGCTGAGCAGGTTGGCAGCGAGAACATCTTTATCTTCGGGCATACCGTGGAACAGGTGGTGGCGTTAAAAGCAGACGGTTATGCCCCGGCGCAGTGGCGCAAGAAAGATTCGCAGCTCAATCAGGTCTTACTGGCGCTGGAAGATGGCACCTTCAGCCAAGGCGACTGCCACGCCTTTGATGCGATGTTGCAGAGTCTCGGCCCGGAAGGCGGTGATCCCTATCTGGTACTGGCTGACTTCCAGCCCTACCTTGACGCACAGGCGCAGGTAGAAGCGCTGTGGAGCGATCAGGAGGCCTGGACACCTGCCACCATCCTCAATACCGCACGCTGTGGCATGTTCAGCTCCGATCGCGCTATCCGCGATTACCAGCAGCGCATCTGGCAAGCGAAACGCTAAGGAACGCCATGAAAACAGATCCGGTTATGGACGATTTCTCCCGGGCGGGCATCGCCGCTGAGTATATCAATGCTCACGGCAAGCCACAGGCGATCCCGACCCTGACCCGCCAGCGTTTGCTGGCGGTGATGCAGCCTTCCCATCCGCTGAGCACGCCGCTGCCACCGGTGGTGATTTTTCGCAGCGGCGATCTTCTGAGCCTGTCACCACAGCTCGCTGACGATGCCCACTGGCATCTCACCAGTGAAGCGGGTGAAATCAGCTCAGGTCGCTGCCAGCCCGCTCAGCCGCTGCATCTGCCGCCGCTGCCTGAAGGCTATAATGAGCTGACGCTGCAACAGGGTGCGCAGCAGTGGTCGTGCCGGATAATAATTGCCCCGGCCCGCTGTTATGAACCCCCGGCCCTGCTGGCAGGTGAGTCAATATGGGGCGCCTGCGTGCAGCTCTATACCCTGCGCTCGGCGGAGAACTGGGGAATCGGCGACTTTGGCGATCTGCGCCGGATGCTGCCAGAGGTAGCCGCACGCGGCGGCGCGTTTATCGGTCTTAACCCTATCCATGCGCTGTTTCCCTCCAGCCCGGAGAGTGCCAGCCCTTACAGCCCCTCGTCCCGGCGCTGGCTTAATGTGCTCTACATCGATGTGAGCGCAGTCACTGACTTCCGGCAGAGCGCTGCCGCTCAGGCCTGGTGGCAACGTCCGGAAACAGAGCAGGCGCTGGAACAGGCTCGCGCAGCTGATTGGGTGGATTATGCGGCGGTGACCCGGCTGAAAATTGCCGCGCTGAGACTGGCGTGGCCGCAGTTTACTCAGCGTGACGCCAGCGATCCCGAGGTGCAGGCGTTTAATGGATTTATACGTGAAGGAGGCGAGAGTCTTCAGCATCAGGCGCTGTTTGATGCGCTGCACGCCGATCAGATAGCACAGGATAGTGATCGCTGGGGCTGGCCGGTGTGGCCGGAGGCGTTGCAGGATCCCGGCAGTCCGGCCGTGCAGGCCTTCCTGCAACAGCACGCCGATCAGGTGCGCTTCTGGCTCTGGCTGCAGTGGCTGGCCGCGAAGCAGTTTGCCGACTGCTGGGACATCTGCCAGCAGCAGCAGATGCCGATTGGACTTTACCGCGATCTGGCGGTGGGTGTTGCGCAGGGTGGTGCAGAGACCTGGAGCGAGCGCGATCTCTACTGCATGGATGCCAGCATCGGTGCGCCGCCCGATATTCTCGGCCCGCGCGGCCAGGACTGGGGATTGCCGCCCATGGATCCGCAGGTGATGCGTCAGCGCGCCTGGGAGCCATGGATCGCCCTGCTGCGCGCCAACATGCGCCACTGCGGCGCACTGCGCATTGATCATGTGATGGCGCTAATGCGGCTGTGGTGGATTCCGGCCGGTGATAGCGCGATGCACGGTGCCTACGTGCACTATCCCATCGACGATCTGCTGGCGATTCTGGCGCTGGAAAGTCAGCGTCATCGCTGCATGGTCATTGGCGAAGATCTCGGTACGGTGCCGGAAGCGATTGTCGATAAGCTGCGTGATGGCGGGGTCTACTCCTATAAGGTGCTCTATTTTGAGCAGGAGTCAGCCCACAGTTTTCGTCCGCCCGCCGAATGGCCACAGCAGGCAATGGCGGTCGCGACCACTCACGATCTTCCGACATTGCGTGGCTGGTGGCAGAGCGATGATTTGACCACCGGCGCACAACTCGGCCTCTATCCCGACAAGGTGGTGCTGGCCGGGCTATATCAGGATCGGCTGCGGGCAAAGCAGGCGCTGCTGCAGAGTCTGCATCGCGTTGGTGCCCTGCCGAAACGTGCCGGGCGCGATGCACGTCGCACCGGCATGAGCAAGGCATTAAACCGGGCGATGCAGCGCTATCTGGCTGATAGCCACAGCGCCCTGCTGGGACTGCAACCGGAGGACTGGCTGGATATGGCGGCGCCGGTCAATATTCCGGGCACCAGCGATGAATATCCGAACTGGCGACGCAAGCTCAGCGCCACGCTGGAAACGCTGTTCAGCGATCCTGCCACTGACACGCTGCTACGTGATCTGACGGCACGCCGGAAGCGACTACTGCGCAATTGAAGGTTAACGCGCGACTCACACTCGTCTCTGACGCTGCCTGTTTTATATAATTTTCAGTTATTACAGCGTGCGGGACGGCAACGGCTCGCACGCTGCTACTGTAATCAGCGCCTCTCAACAGTGATAAGATCACCCTGAGCACGAGCGTCTGAAAAAAGCACACCGGATTCTGTTCAGGATTTAATGAACTTAAGAATTTATCTTCGCCCAATCCTGAGATTGCTTTAACAGCAATGCCCAGTCGTCAGATGGATAGCCGTTATGCAACATTCCTGAAAATACTTTATAGGCGTCACGCTTACTGCCATAAGCACATTTGATCTCAGCGTCATTCATCCATGCAAGGATGATGGTTTTATGTTGCTCGCTGAATCTAAAGAACAAACGATACTGCATCAAAAACTTTGCACGGAACCAATGCTTATTTTGTTCTCCCAGCGTATCGCCCTGGCGAAATTTTGCCTGATGTGGATCGGCGCAAATCTCACTATTGATAACTTTAAACACAGCGGCTAAAAGCTTCGTCGTCGCTTTTCGCTGGTAACTTTCAGGATATTTAGCCCTGAGTAACTCCACTTCATTGGTCAGCGCAATCAGTTGCGATTCAAAACAGGGATGAACATAAACGTGCCATCCATTTATAACCGTGCTGTCTTCCATACTTAATTACTCATCGTCCATGAGTGGAGCATCCAAATCAACGTCCATACCTTCGGTCAACGATGTAATGCGAGTTAATAATCCTCGATCCAGCATTTTAATATTTGCAGCCGTGTTGCGCCTGTCAGCAGGAAGAAAACTCAGAAAGCTCGCCTTCACTGGAGCATCATCAGCCACCGTTTCCTGACGGGTAATAAGGACTTTGCCGCCCGGCAGAACAGCGTATTCGATATTCTCACCAGGTTGCAGATTCATCGCATCACGAACTGCGGCAGGGATGGTGGTCTGTCCGCGGGCTGTCAGTTTTGATGAAGCACGCAGAGAGATGTTTGCCTGAGTCAGAGTTCCCATCGTGGATTCTCACTATTATTAACCAGGATAAGTCAGCAGTGATGCAGTAACATTGGTAATGCAAATGCATTGATCGCGATAAGAGCGAATGTTTTGTTACTAAGTCTTCATTAAAAGTTTCTGATTATGCTTTTCCGTATCGCCTGAAAAATTGGCGCCCTGTTTTATTTCCTGCCAGATATCAAACTCTTCGCGACTAATAAGCACAGCAGCAGAGCCGCCCCGGCGGGTGATAATCACAGGCTCACCCGCCATCACGATATCCATGATTTCAGCAAGATATTTTCGGGCCTGTGTTGTCGTGTAACTTCGCATATAGCCTCCAGAAAAGTCATCCCTGAAACAGCTTAGTTAGCCTATATTCATCAAACGCTATTGCCCACAGCATGACTTACGCAATGCGTAAAACCACGCAAAAAAATCATGCAATCAGGAGCTCTGTAACAAAAAAAGGTGCGCCGCAGCGCACCAGATGGAACAACATCAGTATTGTCGGGGCAGTTTCACCCCTTGCCTTTAACACTACTGATAAAGGTCTGCCGGGCAGAGGTGGAACCCAGCCGCTCGGCTTCATCCAGCAGTTTCAGCGCCTTATCGATATTACCGCTGTTCACCGCCTGTCTGATCTTCTGGTTAAAGTAACTCTCGGTATCGCTCATGATCGGTTCCGCACGGGCTTTTGGCGCGGGCGCTGCTGAGGGTGCAGGCGCCGGTGCTGCGCTGTACGCGGACGCCGGTGCGGTATTGCCGACGGTCACCGCGCTCGGGCCGGATGAACCAAACAGCGGCCCGACCAGAATGGATGAGCCGGAGCTGGTCTGCATCTTCAGCTTGATTGTCCCTTCCCGGCTGTGGCGGGCGACGGGATCGGGAATATCCGGTACCGCATGACCGGTGCCCTGGGCGTAGGCCTTGGCCGGGTCAAGCAGCGTGGTGGTTTGCGTCAGATCGCTGTCGGTGGTGAACACCAGCAGGTAGATTTTTTGCTGACCCAGCGCCGGGGTTAATTTCATCACCCCTTCCAGCCGATCTGCCGCCATCACGCCCGGCTTCTGATAGGTAAAGTAGCGGCTGGGGAACCAGGCTGCAGGACGCAGGTTTTCATCCAGCACCAGCACGTTCGGTGCGAAAACCTGACCGTTCGCCACTTCACTGCTCAGCGTCAGCGTCAGTTCGCCGATATTGGCGGGCAGACTGTAGGCCGCGACCGGACCGGCAATGTGTGGCGCATTCAGCGTCTGTCCGCTGTTAGCAAGTTTTGTGGTCTGTGTCTGAGAAGCAGACAGCGGTTGCCAGCTCAGGCGTTGCAGTGTCTCGGGTGCCACGACCGGTGCGGACGAGAGATCCTGCGGCACCAGATTGACATCCGCCAGGGCGGGAAGCGCGTGTCCTGTCAGCAACGCCGCACTCAGGCAGAGTGCAGCCAGTTTTTTCATTTTCATTATGTCTACCTTATTGCAGGTCGCGGCGTGAACCAGGCAATGGCACACCGCGACCAAAGAGATCCATCAGGCGCAGGCGCGCCTGTCAGAAAAGGTGCTGGCTTACCACCAGATTTCCATCTGCGCGCCGAAGGTCACTTCATCGTCTTTACCACGGCTGTTGGTCAGGATGCCGTTGCCGCTGGTGTCCGCAGAGGCGAAGGTGGTGAGATCGCCTGAGTTATCTTTGTTGTAACCCCACTTTTCATCCCATTTGGCGTAGGTCGCGAACAGACGCAGAGCCGGACGTGACCAGATGCTGTCGCCCGCCTGCCACTGCTGCGCCAGCGTCACTTTGTACTGGCCGTTGCGCTCGTTAGCCTGCTGTGATTTGACGTTGTCGTAGCCCAGTTCCAGCAACGTGCTCATAATCGGCGTCCATTTGTACATCGGACGCACACCCACGGTGTACCACTCGGTGCCGCGGTTGTTGTCCAGATCGATGTTCTGGTACATAGCGACGTACATCAGATCCCAGCGTTCGGCCAGCGAGATCGCACCGTGGTCGAGGATGCGGTACATGTCACCATTGTTATTGAGGCTGGTGCCCTGCGGCACGCCTTTGCCCTGAGAGGTCAGCGCATCGGTGGCATACTGCAACACGAATTTGTTGTAGCCCTTCAGCATGCTCTGGGTATGTTCAGCAGTGAACATCCAGCCATCTTTAGAGGCACCCTCTTCCAGACGATAGTCGTCACGGGCGTTGGCACGACCGTAGTCGACACCCAGCTCCAGCACGCCGTTGGTGTTGGTTTCCAGACCGGCCAGACGCACATCAAACACGTCGTTGGCAGTGCTGGAGGCGAAGTCACGGATACGATCGCTGGAGAAGGTGTAAGAGCCGCCCGCTTCAGATGAACGGGTTGCGGCGAAAGAGAGTTTACCGAAGCCGAGATCGACATCTTCCAGACCGGCACCCGGACCGGAAATATCCCAGTAGTAGAAGTCGATCATATGGACGTCATGACGCTGATAGAAACGCTTACCGGCCCAGATGGTAGAGCCTGGCAGCGCGTCGATCAGGTTTTTACCTTTTACGTTGGCTTCACGGAAGGCGGGCGATGTGGCTTCCCAGTCATTCTGCTGTGCCACGGAGTAAGCCACGTTGGTGTCGAAATAGAAGCTTTTGTCGCCCTCTTTCCACACTTCCTGGCCTAATTTCAGTTCGGCGTAGGTTTCACATTCGTTGCCCAGACGGTATTTACTTTGGGCACCGGTGGCCTGGAAACATTGCTGTTCACCACCGCTGCCGGTCCAGCCAATGCCGGAACGGGCGTAACCGGTAAAATCAACCGCCATCGTCGGGGCGGAGAGGGTTCCCACCGCGACGGCAACGGCGATGGGAAGTTTGCGCAGAGTTAACATTTTCTATCTCCTGAGGTCATTGCTTTTATTGTTTTTGGCAGGGCTATACACCCGGCTCCTGATACAGCCTGCGGCACGCGCTCCCGTCCTCGCGGAACAGGTGACAACGCTCGGGCGGCAGGCCAATACCGAGGATGGCGCCCTCTTTTACCAGCACGACGTCCTCCTGGCGGTAAACCAGGTTCTGACGGATAGCGGGAATCTCGATGTGGATCTGTGTTTCATGCCCCAGCTGTTCCACCACCTGCACTTCCCCTTCCAGGGTGACGTCGGCGATATCGCTGGAGAGCAGATGTTCCGGGCGAATACCCAGTGACATGTTGCTGCCGACCTGCACACCGGCGCTGTCAACCGGCAGCCAGACCAGCTGCTGATTCGGCAGCCGCACCTGAACCTGATCGATGGCGGTGGCGGTCACTTTGACCGGCAGGAAATTCATTTTTGGTGAGCCGATAAATCCTGCGACAAAGCGGTTGGCGGGATAGTGGTACAGCTCAAGCGGCTTGCCGACCTGCGCAATGCGTCCGGCGTCCAGCACCACGATTTTGTCGGCCAGCGTCATCGCTTCGATCTGATCGTGGGTCACGTAAATCATGGTGCGTTTGAGGCGCTTATGCAGACGGGAGATCTCAATGCGCATCTGAACGCGCAGCGCGGCGTCAAGGTTCGACAGTGGTTCATCCAGCAGGAAGACGCGCGGTTCCGCCACCAGCGTGCGGCCAATCGCCACGCGCTGACGCTGCCCGCCAGAGAGGGCTTTAGGACGGCGATCGAGCAGATGCGCCAGTTGCAGAATCTCCGCCACCTGATTAACCCGCTGCTGGATCTCCGCTTTTTTCACCCCGGCCAGTTTGAGGCCAAAAGACATGTTCTCCGCCACCGACAGATGGGGATAGAGCGCATAGGACTGAAACACCATGCCGATGCCGCGTTCGGCGGGCGGCACTTCATTCATGCGCCGGTCGCCGATTAACAGCTCGCCGCTGGTGATGGTCTCCAGTCCGGCAATCATGCGTAGCAGCGTCGATTTGCCACAGCCTGATGGGCCGACGAAAACAACAAATTCCCCTTCACGAATAGTGAGATCGATATCTTTCGACACCACCGTATCGCCCCAGGCTTTCGTGACATTGCGTAACACAACGCTCGCCATGATCCCTTCCCTCTTAGCTGCATAGTCGTGTCTGCCCAGCGGCAGACGGGTTCCGGGGCTCACTATGCGAGAGGAAACTGACGGTAACATCCTCCACCGCAATGCATTCCGCTGGGGGAGGAGGCGGGAGGAGGAGAAACGCGGGCTGACGCCGCGGCCCGCACGCTGACGCGCTTTTTTGTGATCGCTAACGCAGACCCGCAGGAATTTTTGCCGCGTAAGCGCCCGCTTGAGGGGCTTTTTGCCAGCGCGATCACAGCGGCAGGCCGAGGGGCGTAGAGCAGAGGAGGATGAGAAGCCGTGGCGGATAAGCACAATGATGCCGGTACAGCATTCACCACTTCCGCTAACAGGATGGATTTATGACGATGAAAACCGGAGCAAGAATTCTGGCCCTTTCTGCCCTCTCTGCCGTGCTCTTTTCGGCCAGCGCGATGGCAAAAATTGAGGAAGGTAAACTGGTCATCTGGATCAACGGTGACAAGGGCTACAACGGCCTTGCCGAAGTGGGTAAGAAATTTGAGCAGGAGACCGGCATCAAAGTCACGGTCGAACATCCTGACAAAATGGAAGAGAAGTATCCGCAGGTCGCAGCGACCGGCGATGGCCCGGATATTATCTTCTGGGCACATGACCGTTTCGGCGGCTACGCGCAGTCCGGCCTGCTGGCTGAGATCACGCCGGATGCCAGCTTCCGCGAGAAGATTTTCCCGTTCACCTGGGACGCGGTGCGCTTTGACGGCAAGCTGATTGGCTACCCGATTTCCGTTGAGTCGCTGTCACTGATCTACAACAAAAAGCTGCTGCCGACCCCGCCAAAAACCTGGGAAGAGATCGCCGGTCTCGACAAGCAACTGCGCGCCAAAGGCAAAAGCGCCATCATGTTTAACCTGCAGGAACCCTACTTCACCTGGCCGCTGCTGGCCGCAGGCGGGGCTTACGCCTTTAAGCTCACCGACGGACATTATGACGTGAAGGATGTCGGCGTCGATAACGCCGGAGCTAAAGCGGGCATGCAGTTCCTGGTCGATCAGGTTAAAGCCAAAACCCTGAATGCGGACACCGATTATTCGATTGCTGAGGCCGCCTTTAACAAGGGCGAAACCGCCATGACCATTAATGGTCCGTGGGCGTGGGGCAACCTCGACAAAAGCGGCATCGACTATGGCGTCACCGAATTGCCAACCCTGAACGGTAAACCGTCGAAAGCCTTTGTCGGCGTGCTGAGTGCCGGGATCAACGCCGCCAGTCCTAACAAAGAGCTGGCGAAAGAGTTCCTGGAGAATTATCTGCTGACTGACACCGGTCTGGATGCGGTCAACAAAGATAAGCCGCTGGGTGCTGTGGCGCTGAAATCTTTCCAGCAGACGCTGGAAAAAGATTCGCGTATCGCCGCCACCATGAACAACGCCCGTCAGGGTGACATCATGCCGAATATCCCGCAGATGGCGGCATTCTGGTATGCGATGCGCACCGCTACCCTGAACGCGCTTAGCGGTCGTCAGAGCGTCGACGCCGCACTGAAAGATGCTCAGGCCCGTCTGAAGAAGTAATTCTCCCCTTGCAGCCGGGGCAACCCGGCTTGAGTGACCGTTAAGGAAAACCGCATCATGTCAGGAAAACCGAAAACGCGCAGTGTGCTGTTGAAAAGCGTTCTCATCGGGATCTGCTGTCTGCTGGTCGGCTATCTGCTGGTGCTGATGTACGCGCAGGGCGAATATCTGTTTGCGCTGCTGACGCTGATCCTCAGTGCGACCGGACTGTGGATTTTTGCTAACCGTCGCGCCTATGCGTGGCGTTATGTCTATCCCGGCGTGGCGGGAATGGCGCTGTTTGTACTGTTTCCCCTTGCCTGCACAATTGCCATTGCCTTTACCAACTACAGCAGCAGCAACCAGCTCACCTTTGAACGGGCGCAACAGGTTTTGCTGGGACGCACCTTCCAGTCGGGTGAAGCAGTCAGTTTTTCTCTGTTCCAGGCCGGCGATCGCTGGCAGTTGGTGCTGAATGATGGCAAAGACTATGTTTCGCCGCCGTTTCAGTTTGGCGCTGAACAGACGCTGAAAATGGCCCCTGCCGCACCACCGTCAGGTGAACGGGCGAACTTCAGAGCGATCACGACCCATCGTCAGGCACTGAGCCAGATCCGGGCGGAAATGCCGGATGGTCGTCAGTTACGGATGAGTTCGCTGCGCCAGTTCTCCGGCACCCAGCCACTCTATCGGATGGATGCGCAGGATGAGCTGATCAACCAGCAGAGCAACGCGCGCTATCGTGCTAATCCGCAGACTGGTTTCTACCAGGCGATTAACGCCGACGGCAGTTGGGCGAACGAAACCCTGAGTCCCGGCTTTACCGTGAATACCGGCTGGAAAAACTTCGTGCGGGTGTTTACTGACGAAGGGATTCAGAAGCCGTTCCTGGCGATATTTGGCTGGACGCTACTCTTCTCGCTGATCACCGTGGTACTGACCGTCGCGGTGGGCATGGTGCTGGCCTGTCTGGTGCAGTGGGAGGCGTTGCGCGGCAAAGCGGTCTATCGGGTAATGCTGATTCTGCCCTATGCCGTGCCGGCGTTTATCTCGATCCTGATTTTCAAAGGACTGTTCAACCAGAGCTTTGGTGAAATCAACGTGATGCTCAGCGCGCTGTTTGGCGTGAAGCCGGCCTGGTTCAGCGACCCGACGCTGGCGCGCACCATGCTGATTATCGTCAATACCTGGCTCGGCTACCCCTACATGATGATCCTCTGCATGGGCCTGCTGAAGGCGATTCCGGACGATCTCTATGAAGCCTCGGCGATGGACGGTGCAGGACCGCTGCAGAACTTCTTCCTGATTACCTTGCCGCTGCTGCTGAAACCACTGATGCCGCTGATGATCGCCAGCTTTGCCTTTAACTTTAATAACTTTGTGCTGGTGCAGTTACTCACCAACGGCGGGCCGGATCGCCTCGGCACCACCACGCCAGCCGGTTACACCGATTTGCTGGTGAACTACACCTGGCGTATCGCCTTTGAAGGCGGCGGCGGGCAGGACTTTGGGCTGGCCGCCGCTATCGCCACGCTGATCTTCCTGCTGGTGGGTGCGCTGGCGGTGATTAACCTGAAAGCCTCGCGGATGAAATTCGACTAAGCGCCTGGCCCGACAGGCGTCATGGTTGCAGGCAGTCCGGACGCGAAGAGCGTGGAACAACCGCAACCTGGGAGGTGAGGATTGTGAGCACTGCCCGGGTTCAGACTGACAAATAAAATAGCCTGATGGACCAGGCTCAGAGGAGTTGTTATGGCTATGGTACAACCGAAATCGCAACGGCTGCGTCTGTTCACCACGCATCTGCTGCTGCTGTTATTTATCGCGGCGATTCTCTTTCCCCTGCTGATGGTGATTGCGATTTCGCTGCGTGCCGGGAACTTCGCCACCGGCAGCCTGATCCCGGAGCAGATCTCGTGGGAGCACTGGCGTCTGGCGCTGGGTTTCAGCGTGGAACATGCGGATGGCCGGGTGACACCGCCGCCCTTCCCGGTGCTGCTCTGGTTATGGAACTCGATCAAGATTGCGGCAATCAGTGCGCTGGGCATCGTGGCGCTCTCTACCACCTGCGCCTATGCCTTTGCCCGTATGCGCTTTACCGGCCGTGCAAGCCTGCTAAAAGGAATGCTGATTTTCCAGATGTTCCCGGCGGTGCTGTCGCTGGTGGCGCTCTATGCCCTGTTTGATCGTCTCGGTCAGTATCTGCCTTTTATCGGGCTGAATACCCACGGTGGGGTGATATTCGCCTATCTGGGCGGTATCGCGCTGCATGTCTGGACTATCAAAGGCTATTTCGAAACTATCGACGGGTCACTGGAAGAGGCCGCCGCGCTGGATGGCGCAACGCCGTGGCAGGCGTTCCGGCTGGTGCTGCTGCCGCTGTCGGTGCCGATTCTGGCGGTGGTGTTTATTCTGGCGTTTATCGCCGCGGTGACTGAAGTGCCGGTCGCCTCGCTGCTGCTGCGAGATGTAAACAGCTACACCCTGGCGGTCGGGATGCAGCAGTACCTCAATCCGCAGAACTATCTGTGGGGCGATTTCGCCGCTGCGGCGGTGCTCTCCGCGATTCCGATCACCCTGGTTTTCCTGCTGGCGCAGCGCTGGCTGGTGAGCGGTTTAACCGCGGGCGGGGTGAAAGGCTAAAACGATCATCATTGTACGTTGCCACTACTTACACAACGCCTGTTGTGGTTGAAGGATTCGGCGGCCTGCGGGCCGCCTTTTTTATGCTAATCCGATTCCGACGCACGGCTGCCTGCCACCAGCGCCACGACCATGGCAGTGATCGCCTGCTCTCCTTCCGGTTTGCTGACATCGCCGCGTGCCACCGCGCCTGCGATGGCATCCGCGCCCCCCAGCAAGCCCCACATGCCTGCTTCCGGAATACCGCTGCTGCCTGCCAGAGGGGCAAACCAGCGCTGACAGCGGGCGATAAAGTCGAGCTGATAGTGGCGTTTGACGGCAGCCAGTTCCGGTGAGGTGCTGAGCGCTGACAGCAACTCCGGAATCTCACGCCCCTCCGTCATCACACAATCCACATAACAGGCCGCAAGCACTTCCGCTTTTTGTTGCATCACCATCGGTGCGGCATTCATCGCCGCTTCCATCTTTTCGGTCTGGCGACGATCAAAATCGTCATACAACGCCGCCAGCAATCCATGACGGGTGGTGAAGTGGTCATAAACCACCGGTTTACTGACCCCCGCCGCGTCGCCGACTCTGGCCAGCGTCAGTGCCTCGCTGCCTTCGGTTTGCATTATCTGCCACGCGACGTCTGACAACTGCCTGCGTCGTGCCTCGCGTGTCAGACGCTTACGGGGTGTTTTTTCAACGGTCATGTTTTTCCTGATGGGCGAACAGACGCTGGCCCAGTTGATGCGCCAGCTGATAGTGTGACTCAGGATAACCTTCATCGCCGCTAAGCAACAGTTCACTGGTCACCACCGGCGCACCGCAATAGTCAAAGATGCCGTGATCAATCTGATTCCGCATGCTGGCGAAATAGCCGCGCCGCAGAAAGGTTCGGGTATCAGCCGCGCCAATCGCAACCAGATGCACGGGAAGATGGCCGAGGCGTTTTACGATATGGCCATCCTGCTCATCAAAGGCCCAGCCCGCGATGAAGACGCGGTCTATCCAGCCTTTAAGCTGTGCCGGAAATGACCACCAGTAGACCGGATAGACCAGCACCAGTGCATCGGCACGATCCAGCCGCTGCTGTTCTGCCAGCACGTCGGGCGGCGTCGGCGCCAGACCGTTGAAATGTCTGTGATCGCTGAGCGTAAAACGTGGATCAAACCCTTCTGCCGCCAGATCGGTCTTTTCAGCCGTATGATGGCCTGTCGCGATAATGCCCTGCGCCAGCTGGCCCGCCACGCGGTGGGTGTGAGCGTCCTGATTGGGATGGGAAGTCACTATTAATGCATGCATCGTCGTCACCTTACCTGATTAGTCATTAATCTACTAAAGGTAAGTTACTATTGGTAGGTTAGCAAGCGGCGACCACTGATCGATTCGCTGACCGCACTTACTGTTTAAACGCAGAAGTCGCCAGCAAGGCCTGCTCCAGCAGAGGGTGATCGAACGTAAAGGGAAGGTGCGCCAGGCTGGCGGAGGGGAAATGGATCTGCTGCGCAATCTGTCTCATCCTGTCCGCGTTAATCGCCGCAGGCAGCGTCAGGGGCGAGTGGAAACGGCGCAGCAGCGCCAGCAGTTCAGGCTCCACCTGCTTACCCTGCTGTTCAATCCAGGATTGTACCAGCAAGCTAAAGCCGACCTTTTCACCATGCAGCCAGTTATGCAGCTCTGGCTGGTGAGTCAGGCGATCGTGGATGATATGGGCAAAACCGGGGGTTGCCATCTCATCCTGAATACTGTTAGCCAGCCCCGCCAGCACAATGTTGGCTTCAATCACTTTCTCCAGCGCCGGGGTGACCTGCTGCCTGATGTTATCGGCCACCGCCGTGTCTCCCCAGCGTTTCAGCACCGTTACCGCCTGCCAGGCGGCTGCGACTTTAAGATCCAGCGCCAGCTGGTGCGGCGTCTGTCGCTGATAAGGCTCAAATTCAAACCATTTGGCCAGCGCATCCACGATCCCGGCCCGCAGATAGCGTACCTCGCTGCGGGCGATGACCTCGCTGTCCACCAGAATCCGCTCCGGCATGGCATTAAGCGGCTGGCTGCGCAGATGGCCGCCGCGCTCATCATAGATAATCGCCAGCGGAGACCAGGCGGCACAGGTGGCGGCCAGCGTGGCGAAGTTAACCAGCCGGATATCCGGCAGCGCGTCGTTGACTGCTTTGGCACAGTCCAGCACCCGCCCGCCACCCACAGCCAGAATCAGGGTAGCGCCGTGCGTCTGCACCTGCTGTTGCAGCGCAGCAATCGCCGCATCGGTACACTCACCGGTCAGCGTGTCGAGCTGCCAGCGGATCCCCGCCCGTTCCAGACTTATGCTCATGTCAGGATTCACCGCCTGCCAGGCCCGCGGGGAGGTGAAGATGTGAATATGCGAGGCAAGCGGCCGGATAATTTCTCCCACCCCGGCCCGCAGCCCTGGCTGTTGCAGATAGCCTTTCGGCGACATCACGCGAAACATCGTTCCCCCTTATCGACGATAAGCCAGCGAGCGCACCAGCCGGTCGCCGAGTTTCTGAATCAGCATCACCAGCGCCAGCAGCACCACAATGGTGGCCGCCATGATTTGGTTATCGAAACGCTGATAACCGTAGCGAATCGCCAGATCGCCCAGCCCGCCACCGCCAACCACGCCCGCCATCGCCGAGAAGCCAATCAACATCACAATCGTCAGGGTAACGCCCGCCACCAGCGCGGGAAGCGCTTCCGGCAGCAGCACACGGCTGACGATATGCCACAGGGTACCGCCCATTGATACCACCGCTTCTATACGGCCGCGGTCGACCTCATCCAGCGCGTTCTCCACGATGCGGGCAAAAAAGGGAAATGCCCCCAGCGTAATCGGCACAATAGCGGCAGTGCTGCCCAGCGTGGTGCCGACCAGCAGACGGGTAAAGGGGATCAGCGCAATCAGCAGCACCACAAACGGCAAGGCGCGTCCGGTATTTACCAGCGTATTCAGCAGCAGTGAAATCGCGCGATTGGGCAGAATGCCTTTTGGCCGGGTCAGAAACAGCAGCACGCCTACCGGCAGCCCTATCGCGACCGTGAACAGGGCCGCCAGCAACACCATATACAGTGTTTCGCCAGTGGCGTTCAGCAGCAGTTCCTGAAACCGCTCACTACTCATGCTACGCATCGGGTTAACGCCTCACGCTGATATTTTTCGATAAACGCCCGGTCTGCTTCGCCATCCTTCAGCAGCATTTTGCGCAGGCGTCCCTCTTCACGTCCCATGATCTGGCTCAGGCTGCCGCTCTCAACCAGCTGGCCATTCTCAAGTAGCGCCGCCCCGTCACAAATCCGCTTCACCACCGCCATTTCATGGGTGATCAATACAATGGTGATATTGAGCTGCTGCTGAATATCGGCCAGCAGATCGAGAATCGAAGTGGTGGTTTCGGGATCCAGCGCGCTGGTCGCCTCATCGCACAGCAGATAACGGGGTCGGGCGGCCAGCGCGCGGGCGATGCCGACGCGCTGTTTCTGTCCACCGGAGAGCTGCGACGGCCAGGCCGCAGCAAAGGAGGCCAGCCCCACCAGTTTCAGCAGCGATGCGACCCGCTCGCGACGTTCAGCCGCAGGCACACCGGCAATCTCCAGCGCCAGATCGACGTTGTCCTGCACGTTGCGCGAATGCAGCAGATTGAAGTGCTGGAAGATCATCCCCATCTGCTGTCGCTGCTGACGCAGTTGCGCCAGGCTCATCGCAGCGAGATCCTGCCCGTCAATTTCAATCAGGCCGCTGGTGGGACTCTCCAGTCGATTGAGGCAGCGCAATAGTGTACTTTTGCCCGCTCCGCTCCGACCGAGGATGCCAAAGATGGTCCCTTCTTCGATGGTGAGTGAGATGTCGTCTAACGCTGGCGCAGATGCGCCAGGATACTGTTTGCTGAGATGACTGAGTTTAATCATGCTGCTGGTCCGCAACCGGAATCACTGAGCCCTGATAATTTTTACGGATAAACTCCGCTACCTGCGGCGAGCGCAGATCTTTCGCCAGCTGTAACACGCGGGGATCTTTCGCCAGTTCTGGCGTCGTTACCAGCAGGTTGGCGTAGGGATTATGTGCTGCAGACTCCAGTCCCAGCGCATCTTTCGATGGGGTCAGACCTGCTTCCAGCGCGTAGTTGCCGTTGATAATTGCGGCATCCACATCATCCAGCGAGCGTGGCAGTTGCGGCGACTCAATCTCAACGATCTTAATTTTCTTCGGGTTATCACTGATATCTTTCGGCGTCACCAGCGTCGAACCCGTTTCACCCTGCGCGTTGAGTTTGATCACCCCTTTGTCCTGCAACAGCCAGAGTGCGCGGCTCAGGTTAGTGGTATTATTCGGTACCGCAATGCTGGCCCCTTCAGGTAGCGCCGCTAAACTTTTCACTTTCCGCGAATAGATACCCAGCGGCTCGATGTGAACACTGGCGGCCACGGCAAAGGTTTTCCCCAGCGCCTTCTCCTGATCTTTCAGGTAAGGCAGATGCTGGAAGTAGTTGGCATCCACATCCCCGGCGGCCAGCAGCTCATTGGCATTCACGCCCCCGCTCAGCTCAACAATTTTGAGATCCAGTTTCGGATCCAGGGTTTTGACATACTCCAGGATTTCCGCATGTGGCAGCGGATCGGCCGCTACGCGCAGCGGCGCGGCCTGTAAACTCTGGGCAATCAGCAGTGAAAGACCGGCAAGGGCCAGAAAGCGCTTTTTAATCATCATCATTTATCTCTTATCGTTATCAGTGGGTGTTGTGTTCGGGGTAGAAACGCTGGGCAACTTCCGGATGCGAACGCAGCCGGCCTTTAAGGTAGTTCCAGCCCACTTCGCGCAGCAGCGGATTAAGCGGATCGCTGCTCGGTCCCTGTGCCAGTTCAGCCAGCTGAGGAGGCAGTTGATAGATCGGCACCACGGCGTCGAGTTGCGCGCCAAGGAAAAAGGCGATGGATAAGCGCTCGCTGCTCTGCGGTGGCGACACCACACGGTGCACCGTTGCGCGAAGATAACCGTTGGTTGCCAGCTCCAGCAGCTCGCCAATGTTCACCACAAACGCGCCCGGCAGTGGTGAGGCATCGATCCAGTTGTCCGGCGTCACTTCCACCTGTAAGCCCGGCTGATCGTCCTGCAGTAACATCGTCAGGAAGCCTGAATCTTTGTGCGCGCCAACACCCTGGCGTGATTCGCCCTCCGTGCGGCCCGGATAACGGATCAGTTTGATATGTTCGTTGGGATAGTCGCCATAGAGGTTATCGAAGGCGTTGCGCGGCAGATTCAGTGCCCCGGCAAAGGCGCGCAGCAGCTCCAGCGCCATCGCTGTCATCTGCTGCTGCCAGCGGGTGACCACCGTTTGCAGTTCAGGTAAAGCTTCAGGCCACTGATTCGGCCCCTGCATCCGTTGCCAGGTGGGTGAATCGGCGGTAACGGGCAGCGCTTCCCGTTCCGCACCAATATCAAACTGCTCGCGATAGTCAGGCTGGCTGCGGGTTATTTCAACCCCCGCCAGGTTATAGCCGCGAAAATGCGGCGAGTTCGCCATCGCCACTGCGGATTTATCCGCCTGTGGCAGGGCAAAAAATTTCCGCGCGACGTGCTGAACCTCATCTAATAGTTCACGGTCGATGCCGTGATTGATTAAATAGAAGAAACCGACATCACGCGCGGCCTGGCTTAATTTTTCCAGGACCTGTTGCTGCTGCTGTTGATTACCTGACAATAATGCGAAATCAATTACCGGCAATTCTGCTGTGGTTAACGCGCTCATGATTGACACTCTGTTGGCATGGAATCGCTTTACACTGCCATTTCATTTATGCGTTAACTACCAACTAATCCTGCTATGTATATGCGACGGATGGGAATATCCCACCACGCCGCGGGCTTTAAACCCGCAGATTACTCTGCGCTCCACGCCACGAATGCCGGCGGTAACCATGCCGTAATCTCAGGCAAAGGCTGTTGATAAAGCGCAATCTCGACAAAACAGGTCTGCGCACTGCACCCCTGGCCGAGTCGTGAACTGCCGCTATCCTGGGTCAGCACATTGGGATTGCCGTGTTTATCCAGCGGCTGGCCCTCCTGCTGATCGAGCGGGTCATACCAGGCGCCGGTCGACATCTGTACGACACCCGGCAGGATATCCTGCGTCAGATGCACACCCGCCAGCAGCGCGCCGCGTCCGTTAAAGACTTTTACGATGCTGTTCTCCTCAATGCCGCGCGCAGCAGCATCTTCAGGATGCATCCAGAGTGGCTCACGCCCGGCAATTTTGGTGGCCCGGCTGACCCGTCCATGATCGTACTGACTATGCAACCGGGTCCGTGGCTGGCTGGAGAGCAGATGCAACGGCCACTGCTGCTTTTCCTGCTGTTGCGCCTGGTATTCCGGCGCATACCAGCAGGCAAATCCGGGCGCTTCGTCATACCCGAAATCGGCCACCTGCTGAGAAAAAAGCTCGATTTTCCCCGACGGCGTGCTGAGCGGGGCTGACTCCGGGTTATCGCGAAACGCTTTTAGCAGGATCTGCGGCGTCTCTGGCGCGGGATACTCCACCACTCCCTGTGACCAGAACGCCTCAAAGGGCGGCAGTTCGATGCCCTGCGCTGCCGCGCGTGGCCGGGAATCTTCATAGAGTGACTGAAGCCACTGGCGCTCATCACGCTCCTGCGTAAAGGCGTCAGCAAAACCGAGCCGCTGCGACAGAGCGGCAAAAATTGCGTAATCCGATTTTGCAACTGCAAACGGCGGCAGATGCTGCGGCATGGCGATGATAAAACCGTCGTTGCTGGCGCTGCCAATATCTTCACGCTCCAGCGACGTGGTCGCAGGCAGCACGATGTCGGCAAATTTTGCCTGCGCCGTCCAGAACTGCTCATGCACAATTACAGTGTCCGGCCGCTGCCAGGCGCGTATCAGCTTGTTGATATCCTGATGATGATGAAAGACATTGCCGCCCGCCCAGTAGACCAGCTGGATGTCGGGATAGACCCGCTGTTGCCCATCAAACTCATAGTGCCCTCCGGGATTGAGCAACATGTCGGCAATGCGTGCCACCGGAATCGTCTCCTGCACCGGATTATGACCGGCGGGCAGACGAGGCCCGGAAAACTGTCGCCGGGCGGCACCGGCCAGATTGGTTGAGGCGTAACCAAAGCCCAGCCCGCCGCCGGGTGTGCCTATCTGACCCAGCAGAGCAGTAGTCGCAACGGTGGCCCAGAAAGCCTGCTCGCCCTGCCGCGCCCGCTGCACTGACCAGGCAATATTCACCATCGTTTTATGCGCCGCCATCTGCCGTGCCAACGCACGGATCTCCGCGGCCGCCAGCCCGGTCAGCGGAGCGGCCCATTCTGGCGTTTTAGCTATCCCGTCGCGTTCACCCAGCAGGTAGGCGGCATAGTGGTCAAAGCCCACCGTGTAACGTTCTGTGAATGACGCATCGTAAAGAGATTCAGTAATTAATACCTGCCCGATTGCCAGTAACAGCGCCGTATCGGAGCCGGGCTGTATCGCCAGCCACTCTGCATCCACCACCCCAGCAAGATCGTTTCTGACCGGACTGATGTTGATAAACCGGGTGCCATTCTGCCGCAGCGTGGTTAACCAATGAGAAAGCGCATGGTCATTAGCCCCGCCGCCATTGACCTGCGCATTGCGCAGCGGCAAACCCCCGATAGCCACAAACAGTTCGCAATGCTCTGCCAGAACCGGCCAGTGGGTATGGTGACGTTGTAAGTCATCGAGGTTACCGATGATGTGCGGCAGCGTGCGTTCACCGGCCGCAATGCTGTAGGTGTTGATGCTGGCGGTGTAGCCGCCATAGTGGTTAAAGAAACGATGAAGCTGGCTCTGGGCATGATGGAAACGTCCGGCACTCGACCAGCCGTAAGAGCCGGCGTAGATCGCCTGATTGCCGTGCTCTGTTTTGACACGCTCCAGCTCCTCCGCCACCAGCTGCAACGCAACATCCCAGCTCACTTCCACAAACGGCTCTTTGCCGCGCCCGTTGCGGGATGCGCTTCTGTTCTGGAGATAACCGAGCCTGACGGCCGGATTTTTGACCCGGGTTTCGCTTTGCACCGCGCCCGGTAACGACTGCCCGATCGCAGAGGGATTACGGTCCCACGCCACCGGCCTGACCGACGTCAGTGTGTCCCCATCGGTGGTGACGTGATACGTGCCCCAGTGCATAACGGCTAAATCATTCTTTTTCATGGCTCACTCGCGTCGGATACGGCGCGAGAGACGCGTACCCAGGGTTTGCAGTAGCTGGACAATGACAATCAGCACCAGCGCAGTCGAAAACGTGGCAAAGGCATCAAAGCGCTGATAGCCGTAAGTGATGGCGAGGTCGCCAATGCCGCCGCCGCCCACCGTGCCCGCCATCGCCGTCGCACCCAGCAGGCCGATAGTGGCGGTGGTCAGGGCTAACACCAGCGACGAGGCGGCTTCCGGTATCATGAAATACCAGATGGTCTGCAGCGTGGTGGCACCCATCGCATTAGCTGACTCCAGAATGCCCTCATCCACCTCCAGCAGGGCATTCTCCACCAGCCGTGAAATATAGGGCGCGATAAATATCACCAGTGGCACAATGGCTCCCGCCGTACCGATGGTGGTGTTCACCAGCAGGCGCGTCAGCGGCAGAATCGTGATCAGCAGAATAATAAACGGCAGTGAACGGATGATATTCACGATCGGGTTCAGCAACTGATGTACCAGTCGATTCGGCTGTATACCACCCGGACGACAGATCACCAGCACAATGCCAAGCGGCAGGCCCAGCAGCGAACCAAAGCCCAGCGACAACGCCACCATGATCAGCGTGTCCTGCATCGCCGTCAGGAACTGATCGCCGGTAACGGCGGTTTCAAAGAGTTCTGACATCACTGATTTTCACTCCGGTCGCGATGAGAAACTGGATGGCCGCCTCGCGTCTTGCGGGCTCGCCTTTGATCTGCACAATCATGAAACCCAGAATGGTACGCTGTACTTCCGTCATGCTGGCGAACAGGATATTCACTTCAACCTCATGTTCACGGATCAGGCGATTGATGATCGGCTGTTGTGCCGTGCTGCCGACAAACTCCAGCCGCAACACGTCGACAGCCGGATGCTGGCTTAACAGCGCAAGGGTCTGCTGTGGCAGACGATCGTGGATGACGGACTGCACAAAGCTGGCGCTCACCGACTGTTGCGGTTCAGCAAACAGCGACAGGACATCGCCCTGTTCAACGATACGGCCCTGCTCCATCACCGCCATCCGGTTGCAGATCTTCTGGACCACCGACATCTCATGGGTGATCAGGACAATGGTGATGCCGTAACGCTGATTAATCTCCTGTAACAGCAGCAGAATCTGTACCGTGGTCTGGGGATCCAGCGCGGAGGTTGCCTCATCACACAACAGAATCGCGGGATTGGTTGCCAGCGCGCGGGCAATTCCGACGCGCTGTTTTTGTCCGCCGGAGAGTTCATCCGGGTAGCTGTGGGCTTTGTCGCTGAGGTTAACAAACGCCAGCAGCTCCGCTACACGCGTGGCGATAAAATCTTTATCCCGGCCCTGTAAAATCAGTGGGATGGCGACGTTGTGAAACACCGTTCGGGCATTGAGCAAATTGAAGTGCTGGAAGATCATGCCAATCTGCTTTTTGACCTGAATTAAGCGCTTTTTGCTGATCCCTTGTAACGCTTCACCCTGCACCTCAACCGAGCCGGTTGTGGGAGTCTCCAGGTGATTAATCAGGCGCAGCAGCGTACTTTTTCCGGCTCCACTGGTGCCGATGACGCCAAAGATGTCACCCTGGTTGATGCGCAGATTAATCTCCTTCAGCGCCTGCACTTCTGCACCGTTTCGCGCAAACGTTTTGCTGACATGGCGAAACGCAATGGCTACCTGACTCATTTGAAATAATCTGGCAGCAGATAGCCCGCATACTGCGCATTACCGGTGATATAGCTTTTAAATTCTGCTGAGTGGTAGCCGGCAATAATGTCACGGGCAAACTGAGCCTGCTTATTTTTAACGGCAACCGTCACCACGTTAATAAACTGGCTGGTTGCCGCTTCCAGTTTCAGTGCCGAATTGAGTTTCATGCCACTGGATACCGCGAAGTTGCCCTGAATGACTCCATAGTCAACGTCGGGAAGTGCACGCACCTGCTGAGCGTTATCCATCTCTTTGAGCACGATTTTGTAGGGATTTTCCGTGATATTTTTCTGCGAAAAAGTGGCAGCATCGCTATCGGGGCTGATTTTGAGCCAGCCGATGCTCTGGAGTAACAGCGCCGCCCGGTACTCATTTGAGGGCTGATTGGGCACAGAGACCGTGCTGCCTGGCGCGGGTTGAGTCAGCGTTTTCACGCGCCCAGAGTAGAGCCCCATTGGCGGGGTCGGCACCTGCACAATCCCAACGTTATCAATGCCAAGCCGGTCATTAACCGACTTAAGATAGACGGGGTGCTGCATGATATTGGCGTCAATCGTCCCGCGATGAACAGCATCATTAACCTGAATTCCATCACTGAAATCTTTATACTCCAGAGTATACCCCTGCCTGATTAATAAGGGCGCGACGCCTTTTTCAAATTGCTCTTTATAAGGCCCTGGATTAAATCCAATCCGTATTTTCTTCTGGTCGGCTGCCTGAGCGGCAGAAATAAAAAGGCTGGCGGTGGTCAGCGCCAGAATAATTCCCCGGGATGTGATCTGCATTGTTTGCCCTGATTCATTATTGTGAGAGCGATCGATTTAATCACAGCCATCGCGGAGAGGAACAGGCAAAACCCAGCCCCGACTTTGGCTAATTTATGCTAACGATAGTCACATGCTGGATATTCGAATCCTTGCAAAGAACAGCGTTATTTCTGCTAAAGATTTTAATGTCAGCTGTGTCATTCTTCCCCGCTTAACACTGTTTATTGCGGGAGAGATATGGCGGAGTTTGCAGCATCAGAGATGGTCGCAGGGCTCGAAGAGAACCTCTTCAGCATGCTGGAAAAGCAGGCAGCACAACTGGATGATGCGCTGTTACCGCTGATCGATCTCTCTTCCGGCAGTCCGCGTCAGCCAACGCCGCCCGCGGTAATCGCTTCATTACAGGCTGCGGCAGCGAAACCGGAGAACCATGAGTATCCCTCGTTCTGGGGCAAACCCGCGCTGCGACGTGCTATCGCAGCCTTCTACCAGCGTCACTACGGCGTCACGCTCGATCCTGAAACTGAAGTGGCGCTGTTCCAGGGCGCGCACATTGGCGTCAACGGTTTTCCCCGCGCCCTGCTCAATCCGGGGCAGGTGTTGATCTCTACCGATCCCTGCTATCCGCTCTACCGCTCAGCGGCCCGTCAGGCAGGTGCCGATTTTTATGGCATTCCGCTGGAGGCGTGCAATGATTTCCTGCCCGATTTCACCCAGGTGCCGGACGAGATCGCGGCGCGTGCCGGTCTGCTGCTGCTCAATTATCCCCATAATCCCACTGGCGCACTGGCGACAGCCGCGCTGTTCGCCGACGCGCTGGCCTTCGCCCGCCAGCATCATGTTCCGCTGATTCATGACTTCGCCTATGCCACGCTGGGCAGTGAGTCGGGCGAACAGCCGCTGAGTCTGCTGGCACAGCCCGATGGCAAAGCCTGGGGCGTGGAAATCTACACGCTGTCAAAAAGCGCACTCATGGCAGGCTGGCGGGTGGGATTTGCGGTGGGAAACGCCTCGATGATTGCAGCATTTAAAAAACTTCATACTCATAGCTACAGCACGGTGTATGGCGCGGTGCAGGATGCCGCCATCACCGCGTTGTCGCTGCCCGCTGAACAACTCAGCTTGCTGGCAGAGCATTACCATCAGCGGCGCAGAGTGATTTTAGCCAGGCTGGCAGCAATGCACTGGCCGGTTCGCGCCCGTCAGGGCACCTTTTTCCTCTGGCTGGCAGCGCCAGCTGGTTTCACCGGGGAGCAATTCGCCGCCCTGCTACTGGCCCGGTGTCATCTGCTGGTGGCACCGGGTAACGGGTTTGGCGCAGCGGGTCGTGATTATATTCGCATCAGCCTGACAACCGGGACGGAGCAAATACTGCAGGCGCTGGATCGCATCGACGAACTGAAACTGTTTAAGTAGCGCATTAGTACCGGGAAAATCAGTTCCAGATATAACCAGAGCACCAGCCGCAAGTTATTACCAAATGTTCAGACCAGTAAGCAGGCGTGAATAAGTTCACTATGCTGGGTTTGTCAGTAAATGCAGTTATTTCGGCTGAAAACTTGCAAAAACTTACAATCGTAGTCTAGAGTTTACCGGCTGCGGTTTCTGCCGCTTCACTTAAAAATTATTCGGCTTCTTATAGCTTTCATTTCCACGGTTTCTTCTGAACATTGTTTGCGGCTGCGAAAGCTATAAGACTCCTTCATTGATGCACCTGAGGAGAATATGGACACCAGAAACTCATCGTCTGAACACCCAAAGAAACATTTCTGGAACAGGAAGCCAAAAGAGCTGACTGTTGACGACATTACCGTAATCGACAACGACATGCTGAAGCGTGCAGTTGGCGCAGCTGCGTTAGGTAATGCGATGGAATGGTTCGACTTTGGCGTATACAGCTATCTCGCCGTGATCATCGGCAAAGTCTTCTTCCCGGATGCCAACAACGCGGTGCAGCTAATCGCCACCTTTGGTACGTTTGCCGCGGCCTTCCTGGTACGTCCGATTGGCGGCCTGGTATTTGGCCCGCTGGGTGACCGCATCGGACGGCAGAAAGTGCTGGCGATGACGATGATCATGATGTCGATTGGTACGTTCTGTATCGGTCTGATCCCGGCTTACTCTTCAATAGGCATCATGGCACCGATTCTGCTGCTGGTGGCACGTCTGATCCAGGGCTTCTCAACCGGTGGTGAATATGGTGGCGCAGCGACCTTTATCGCGGAGTACTCTACCGATAAACGC
This sequence comes from Pantoea sp. 18059, assembly GCF_902706165.1. NCBI lineage: Bacteria > Pseudomonadati > Pseudomonadota > Gammaproteobacteria > Enterobacterales > Erwiniaceae > Pantoea > Pantoea sp. 18059. The sequence goes on along the minus strand of NZ_CACSJS010000003.1, from coordinate 31,760 downwards.
CGGGGCTTTATGGGCAGCTTCCTGGAATTCGGCACCATCGGTGGTTACCTGCTGGGTGCCAGCCTGGTCACGGTGATGACCACCGTGATGTCGAATGAGGCGATGATGTCCTGGGGCTGGCGCGTGCCGTTCTTTATCGCCGCGCCGCTGGGCCTGTTTGGTCTCTATGTGCGACTGAAGCTGGAAGAGACTCCGGCTTTCCAGCAGCACATGGAAAAACAGGAAGCACTGGAGCAAAGCAAGCCGCGTCTGACGCTGATGCAGATGCTGAGCAAATACCGCGCACCGATGATGAAATGTATCGGTCTGGTGCTGCTGTTTAACGTCTCTAACTACATGCTGACCTCGTACATGCCGAGCTATCTGACCGGCGTGCTGGGTCTGCCAGAGTTAAGTGGCCTGCTGCTGGTGATGGTGGCGATGTTCGTGATGATGCCGCTGACGCTGCTGTGGGGTCGCTGGACTGACCGCATCGGTCGTCGTCCGGTGATTGCCTTTGGTGCGGTGGGTCTGATCCTGCTCGCCATCCCGAGCTTTATGCTGATCGGGTCCGGTAATATGTGGGCGGTATTTGGCGGCCTGATGATTCTGGGTGTACTGCACACCTGCTTCAGCGGCACTATGCCTTCGACGCTGCCTGCGCTGTTTACTACCGATATCCGTTACAGTGCGCTGGCCATCGGCTTCAACCTGTCGGTTTCGCTGTTTGGGGGTACGACACCGCTGATTACCGCGTGGCTGGTGGATACCACTAAAAACAATATGATGCCGGCTTACTACATGATGGGCGCGGGCGTGATTGGCCTGCTCACCATTCTGACGGTACGTGAAACAGCCCGTCAACCGCTGACCGGTTCATCCCCTGCGGTAGCGACCAAAGCGGAAGCGCATCGCCTGATCGACAAGCTGCGCAAGCGGCACAAGCCATCAGCGACCACCGCGAAATAACTGTTCTGACACCCTGCTCTGCAGGGTGTTTTTTTATCTGCCATCCAATCTGTTTACCCAGCTGATTTAACTGCCCTGAAACGCGCCACTTTCGCCCGATTGCCACACAGCGCCATGCTGCACCAGCGACGGCGATGCGCTTTGGTGCGATCGTAAAACCACAGTGTGCAGGCGGGATGTTCACAGCCACGGACTCTGCTGAAATCCTCCTGCGCCAGCAACATCGCGGCCTGTTCTGCAACCTGTCCCAGCCGTTGCATCACACTCTGGCCCGCATAGACCCGCCTGATTTTTAAGGCGCCCGGCTCCCCGGTCATTTGCAGATGGCTGGTCGCTTCACCCAGCCAGGCGTTCAGCGCCTGAATATCAACGCCCTCTCCCGCTTTGTGCTGCTGCACGTTATCACGAATGATCTGACGTAACTGACGCGCTGCTTCCAACAGCGCACCCGGTTCATGCTGCGGAGCCGGGGCATCTGGTGCCAGTCCGGCCTGGTGTAGCCAGGCTTCAACATCCTGATCGGTTTGCCAGAAGTCGTGCGGCTGGCCTTCCACGATGGCCAGGGTATTGATGAAATCCAGCGCCGGATGATCGGCCAGAAACCACGGTCCCTGGGCGGTGTGTGATTGCGTTTCCGCCATGATATTGCCTCCCTTGTTAACTCTGCTGAGGCCACTGTAACCGACAAAGGATTATCTGAACAGTTACACCGCATCTTTTGTAACCATTATAAATTGATTTGACAGGTTACATTCTGGCTGCATAATGACTCTTAGTAACCCTATAAAAATCATTTAACCAGTTACAGGAGTTCAGCATGCGTGATCAATCCATTTCGTACCGTTACCAGCAGGCCGATGGCGTCAATATTTTCTATCGCGAAGCAGGCGATCCTTCCCTGCCGGTACTGCTGCTGTTGCATGGCTTTCCCACCTCTTCACATCAGTTCCGCAATCTGATCCCGCTTCTGGCCGATAAATTTCATCTCATCGCACCCGATATGCCGGGCTTTGGCTTCACTGAAGTGCCTGCTGAGCGCAACTACTCCTGGACCTTCGACGCGCTGGGCCAGACGCTGACCGCCTTTGTCGATGCACTGGGGCTGGAACGTTATGCGATGTATGTTTTCGACTATGGCGCACCTGCCGGTCTGCGACTGGCACTGGCTTACCCCGATCGCGTCAGTGGACTGATATCACAAAACGGTAACGCCTATCTGGAGGGATTAGGAGAGGCCTGGGCGCCGGTCCGCGCCTACTGGGACGATCCCAGCGAAGCAAATGGTCAGGTGATCCGTGACGCCATCCTGACGCTGGAAGGGGTGAAGTGGCAGTATCTGCATGGGGTGAGCGATCCGCTGCAGATCGCCCCGGAAACCTATACCCTGGATACTCTGCTGATGGAGCGCCCCGGTAACAAAGATATTCAGCAGGCCCTGTTTCTCAATTACGCCAGTAATCTGAAACGTTATCCGGAATTTCAGGCGTTCTTTCGCCAGCAGCAGGTGCCAACGCTGGTGATCTGGGGCAAGCACGATCCGTTCTTTATTCCACCGGGCGCAGTGGCCTGGCAGCGGGATAATCCACAGGCGGTGGTCGAGATGCTGGATAGCGGCCACTTCGCGCTGGAGACGCACACGCATCACATTGCGTCGCGCATCCGCGAGATGTTCAGTGGCGACTAATCCGCTGCGCGCAGAGGCAGGCTATTCAGCGCTGCCTCTGCAAACGTGCAGGTCATTCATTGCTAAAGCGGCCAACGGTGCTGGCCGCGCCCAGCGCATGGCCTTTCAGCTGTGCAACCAGCTCTGCCTGGGTTAACCCCGCTTTCAACTGACCCACCGGCAAATCGGTGGCGATCAGCACAAAGTTATAGTGATGCAGCCCACTGCCTGCAGGCGGACAAGGGCCATAATAGTGCAGCGTCCCTGGGGTATTTTTTCCGCCGGTGTAGTCCTTGCCCTTTGTCAGAGCCCCCTGCGCAAATGACGAGCGGCTGGCGGGAATGTTATAGGCCACCATGTGGGTAACGCCGAGCCCTTTGGCCCCGACCGGGTCGGTCATCAGAAGAGCCAGACTGCGGGTGCCCGCCGGAATCGCAGACCAGTTCAATTCGGGAGAGATATTCTCACCGGTACAGGAAGGATTACTTTTATTGGCACCGGCAAACTTTTTATCCAGTAGCGCATTATCGCTGAAGTCCTGTGATTGCAGAGTAAATACCGACGCCGCCAGCGTGGTCATTGGCAAAACGGCCAGCACCGTCGCGCAGAGTAATTTTTTCACCAGCCACTCCTTATCAGATTACTCAAGAGATTATGTTCCGTATGGATTGCTTCACTGCCTGATTACTATAACGGCTTTAACGCGATTGACCCGACTGACCGCCTGTTCAGGGGTAAGGAAACGGCAAATCTATGATCTCCGTCGCGCTGGCTGAGAGAGCTGACGCATTGCCCTGTGACGCATTACCCGATATAAGTTAACGCGTCTGGCTGAAGTTACGCCTGAATCATCGTCACTGTCACCGATAAGTGGACACTATGCAGATTGAAGATCTCCGGATTTACGTTGCCGTAATGCATGCTGGCAACTTTACTGCAGCAGCTGAGCATCTGATGCTATCGAAACAGTATGTCAGCCGCCGTATGGCTGCGCTGGAGGCATCATTAGGGGTACGACTGCTGATCCGTAACACCCGTAAGCTGTCTGTAACGGATGCAGGTTTACTGTTCGCGCAACATGCTCAGCGCATTCTGGATGAGATTCAGGAAGCGCAACTGGCGGTGTCAGAGCAGCAGCAGGCGCTGCGCGGCACCTTCCGAATCAATCTGCCGATGTCCTTTGGCATGAGCCACCTCTCCCCCCTGATTGCCGAGTTTCTAAACCACCATCCGTCATTGCAGTTTCATATTGAGCTGGCTGACCGCTATGCCGATGTGATTGGCGAAGGCGTTGATATGGCGATTCGCATCGGTACGCTGGCTGATTCCACGCTGATTGCCCGTCCGCTCGGCGAGCTGAAGCGGGTTATCTGCTGCAGCCCCCGCTATCTGGAACGGGCAGGCGTGCCGCAGCAGCCAGAAGCCTTGCTGCAACATGCCTGTCTGCGCTACGGACGTGAAGGTCAGAATGGCTGGGAACTGCAGGTCAATGGTAAACCGAAGTGGCTGGCGGTTCAGGGACCGATGGTGAGTAACAATGGCGAGGTCCTGCGTGATGCCGCACTGGCAGGCTTAGGACTGGTATTGTTACCCGCCTTTATCGTTGAGACAGCCCTGCAACGCGGTGAGCTGGTGACCGTGCTGGACGACTATCTGCCGCCCCCGCTCTCCCTGAATGCGGTTTACCCGCAGCACCGTCAGCGCAGCGAAGTAAACCGCCAGTTACTGGCCTTTCTCCAAACGCGTTTAGCGTCGAGACAGCACTAAAGTTTTTTTAATGCCGCAAAGACCCTGGCGACAGCGACGGCACCCGGATCAGACACGCCGTTGAGGTTAGCACTGTTAAGATAAGATGATCGGCCCGCTTTTGCTTTCCCCATGCTGGCGGTTGCATCACTGCCCTGCTGTGCCGCATCAGCCGCCTCTGCCAGCGATTTACCCGCCACCAACGCCTCGATTGCCGGTTGCAGCGCATCAATCAGCGTGCGATCTCCTGGTTGTGCCCCGCCATACTGCTTCATCTTCTCCAGACCCTGTTGCAGGGCCGCGGGCAGCGCATCGCCTTCGGCCAGCTGCTGCGCAGCAGCAGTGAAAAAGATCGCCATCAGTACGCCGCTGGAGCCGCCCATCACCGTAGCCAGTCGCTCACCCGTCACCGCGAGCAGATCGGGCAAGGCATTTAACGGCAGCTGATTATCTGCACATTCGCGCTGGATCTGGCGTGCGCCAGCAGCAAAGGTCGAACCGGTATCGCCATCACCGACCTGCGCATCCAGTTTGTTCAGCTCGCTTTCGCTGGCGATCAGGGTTTCACAGATGCTGTTAACAAACGCAGCGACGGTCGGGTTATCTGAGGGTTGCGCCGGATGCGCTGTTGCCTCTTTTGTCGCGTTAACCGGCTGCAGCGGCGCGACTTTAACCGCCTGAACCCAGCCGGTGACCTCAACCGGCGCGCAAATCGCCTCCTCGAACAACGGCGTCAGCGTCATGGAGGTGACGGAAAAGCCCTTCATGTCCAGCGCGGTCATCAGCGGAGCCGGGCCAATCAGATAATCACTGCCCCGGCTGAGCGGCGACTCAATCAGGTCACGCGTGACCAGACTCATCTCCAGCGCGGACATGCCGCCAAGATTATTGATTAACAGCGCGCGTGGCTGATCGTTGTCCGGCATCACTTTCTCCAGCAGGTGCTGCACAATCTGCTGACTGTTTTGCGTCTGCATGAAGTCAACACCCGGTTCGCCGTGAATCCCCAGCCCCATTTCAACGCTTCCGTCTGGCACCCGCTGGCCGGTCTGTTCATCCGGCAGATGGCAGCTTGAGAGCGCAACGCCCATGGTGGCGATAGCACGACTGGCTGCCTCTGCTGCCTCGGTCACCGCCGTCAGGTCATCACCCCGCTCTGCGACGAAGCCCGCCACTTTATGCACCAGCAACGTGCCCGCGACGCCGCGTGGCTGAGGGTTATCGGGCAACGCAACATCATCACCGACAATCACCATATTGACGCTGAATCCCGCTTTGCGCGCTTTTTCTGCCGCCAGACCGAAGTTGAGGCGATCCCCGGTGTAGTTTTTCACAATCAGCAGACATCCCGCCTCACCGGTAATATTGATGATGGCGTTGTAAACCGCGTCAACGCTGGGGGAAGCAAAAACATCGCCACAGACGGCAGCCGTCAGCATCCCTTTGCCGATAAAGCCGACATGGGCCGGTTCATGGCCTGAACCACCACCGGAAATCAGCGCGACCTGCTGTTTTTGCCAGTCATTACGCATCACGATGCGAATGCGCGGATCGACCTGCAACCGGACCAGATTGCGCCACGGGCTGGCGTAAATCATGCCATCTAACGCGCTGTCGACGAGATCATCCTTTTTATTCATTACGAATCGGGTCATGTCTTCTTTCCTCATAGGCATGAAGGTTTGCTGATGACCCAGTGTTACATACCACTGACGACAGTGAGAAATCCATCAACAGGTCAGTAGCCTGATTTCAGACATACCGCACGGAAACCAGCTGACACAGGCGCAGTGATTTTTACTAATTGATTGATTTTTATCAAATGTCTTTACCTGAAAGTGAGAGGTTCTGCGCAGAACATGAACCGGGGATCACGGATGGTAAAAATTCATTTGTTAACAGAGGATGTTTTAATGACCCAACGTATGATTCTCAATGAAACCGCCTGGTTTGGTGCTGGTGCTTTGCGCCATTTGCCGGAAGAGGTACAACGTCGCGGGATGCGAAAAGCACTGATCGTCACTGACAAAGCGCTGGTCGCGGCGGGTGCGCTGAAGCGGGTGACCGATCTGCTGGCGCAACATCAGCTTGACTGGGCGGTGTATGATGAGGTGGTGCCGAATCCTACCATTCGGGTTGTGCAGCAGGGTGTTGCGGTGTTCAGAGAGTCAGGTGCCGACTACCTGATCGCCATTGGCGGCGGCTCACCACAGGATACCAGCAAGGCGATCGGCATTATTATTAATAACCCTGAGTTTGAAGATGTGCGCAGCCTGGAAGGCGTCAGCCCCACCCGTCATCCGTGCGTGCCGATCATCGCCATCCCGACCACGGCAGGCACCGCCGCAGAAGTGACGATTAATTACGTCATTACCGATGAAGAGAATCGCCGTAAGTTTGTCTGTGTCGATCCCCATGACATACCGAAAGTGGCGATCATTGATGCGGAGATGATGGCGAGCATGCCCGCGTCGCTGAAGGCTGCGACCGGTATTGATGCCCTAACCCATGCCATTGAAGGCTACATCACACGCGGTGCCTGGACCCTGACCGATATGCTGCACCTCAAAGCCATTGAGATTATCAGCCAGTCACTGCGCGAATCGGTGGCAGGAAATATTGAGGCGGTTGAGCAGATGGCGCTGGGACAATATGTGGCCGGTATGGGTTTCTCTAATGTCGGCCTTGGTCTGGTGCATGGCATGGCACACCCGCTGGGCGCCTTTTACAATGTCCCGCACGGCGTAGCCAATGCCATTTTGCTGCCACAGGTGATGGCGTGGAATGCCTCAAGCACTGGCGAAAAATATCGCGACATTGCCCGTGCAATGGGTGTGAAACAGGTTGAGTCATTGTCGCTGGATCAGGCGCGGGAAGCGGCGGTCGCCGCGGTGCGTCAGCTCTGTCGCGATGTGGGTATTCCCCGCTCGCTGCGTGAAGTGGGTTTAAAAGAGGCGGATATCCCTGCACTGGCACAGGCCGCGCTGGATGATGTCTGCACCGGCGGCAACCCACGTACGCCGGACCTGGAGGACGTGATGGCGTTATACCGCCAGAGTTAAAGCGCATATCCTGTAGTGATGCAGTGCCGATAACAGGCCCGTCCTCGCTGGCGGGCTTTTTTTACGTCATGGCAACGCTTAATCCGGGAGCCTTCGCCAGAGGTTGTTCAGTCTGACTTACGGCATCAGCCAAGGTTTTAGCCGCGTTTATCCTGCCTGGTTTCAGCCTGAAATCGCCCGCTGTTACGATGAAGTTCAGCGAGCGAACCAACTGCCCTTACCCATGATTTCTTTAGATGCTAAACCCTGATTCACTTGATCTGGATCACAAAAATCCGCATCATGCGCAGCGAAAAACTTAATGACGCTGCGGAGATATCAATGACACTGTACCAGGGTATGCTAATTTTCTATGCCGTTGTTGCATTGATCGCTACGCTGATCACGTTCTTCATCGCCAAAGATAAGCTGAGCATCAAACTGCTGAGCGCCTTTCTGGTGGGGGCCACCTGGCCGATGAGTTTTCCTGTCGCGCTGATGTTTGCTCTGTTTTAATTGACATTATCCCCTTAGATACCACACTCAGGTAAGACGTCCCTGACCTGCAAACCGCCGATCACCGACGTGGCCTTGTTCATGACGGTTAATAAGGAGCGGATATGTGCGTTATCAGTGTGATGATTCTGGTTTCTCTTCTCAGTGCCTGTAGTGCCCCATGGCACGCTGAAAAACCGGTTCCGGCGGCCGAAACCCGCCAGCAGACCTGCCAGCCAGGCTCCAATCCCAGCCAGAACGACTGCGGTCATTTCCCTGAACCTGAATTCCATTGATCCTGTCACAAGGCGATCGCTGCTGTGAGATCTCAATTACGCTATTTCATCGCATAACAAGGCTTTACACGCTGCTAACCGGTCAGTAAAGTAGCGCCCAGACATCAATTCTGATGCGTAAGCGTTAACGTCAACCAACGCCCCCGCAGCACTGCTGCATGTGATGATCCCTGCCATGATGCCTGTACAACACCCAGCTAAACCTCTCGCTGCGTATTCCAGCGCCACATTTTTTTTGTTCGTCCTGCTGCTGACCGCGGCTAATCTTCGTGCGCCCATTACTGTCATCGGCCCGGTACTACAGGATATCCGCCAGACCTTTGGCCTGAGTGTCGGTGAAGCGGGCCTGTTTAACTTTATTCCACTGATGCTGTTTGCCCTGCTCGCCCCACTGGCCGCCTGGCTGGGAAATCGCGTCGGGCTTGAGCGCAGTTTATGGGGCGCGCTATGCCTGATCACTGCCGGTTCGCTGTTGCGCTGGCAGCCTGCTGAAGCGGCGTTGTGGAGCGGAACGCTGTTGCTCAGCGCAGGTATTGCCGCCGCCAACGTGCTGCTGCCGCCACTGATTAAACGCGATTTCACCGCCCACACCGCTAAATATATTGGCCTTTATGCCGCCACCATGTCGATTACTGCCAGCCTGGCATCTGGCATTGCCGTTCCGCTGAGCCAGCTTTCAGCGGCAGGCTGGCGACTCTCGCTGGTTGTCTGGGCGCTACCGGGGCTGATTGCGCTACTCGTCTGGCTGCCGCTGTTACGTCAACGGCGTTCAACCGTAGCGCCCGCAGATGCGCCCGTTGCATATCGCCATCCGTGGCGAACGGCAGGCGGCTGGCAAATTGCACTGTTTATGGCGCTGCAATCGCTGGCGTTTTATACCCTGATTGACTGGTTTACGCTGTTTGCCCAGGATAATGGCTTCAGTCAGGCCCACGCAGGCTGGCTGCTGTTCTGGTATCAGGCAATTGCGATCGTCGCTAACCTGGGCTGCATGGTGGCGCTGAAGCGCGTAAAAGATGCCCGGCTTACCGCGTTCATTGCTTCATCAGGCATTTTCCTCGGCATGCTGGGCCTATTGTTCAATCCGCAGTGGGCCGTCATCTGGCTGACACTGGCCGGACTGGGCGCAGGCGCATCACTGGTGCTCTGCCTCTCACTGTTTAATCTGCGAGCCACCCATCACCGTCAGGCGTCACAGCTGTCGGGCATGGCACAGTGTGTCGGATATGCGCTGGCGGCACTCGGCCCTTTGTTCTTTGGCGTGCTCCATGAGCAGAGCGGTAACTGGACGCTGCCCTTCAGCGTGCTGGCAATGCTGAGCCTGTTACAGATGCTGCTGGCTCCGCTGGCAGCGCAGTCAAAACCCATTAGCTGAAAATGCGGCGGAGCCGTTAACAATAAATGACTCGCCGATCGCGGATGCTTAGCATCACGGGTCGGCGGGAATCGACGGGAGAATGTGCGTGTCTGAACTGAATAATGCTCTGCTGCAGGAGATCCTGGATCAGGTGCGTCCGCTGATCCATCAGGGAAAGGTGGCTGACTATATCCCTGCGCTGGCGGATGTGGCTGCCGATCATCTGGCAATAGCGGTTTGCCTGCGTGATGGCACCCTCTTTCAGGCGGGCGATGCTGAGACGCGCTTTTCGATTCAGTCGATCTCCAAGGCGCTTTCTCTGACCGTAGCACTGACCCGCTATGAGGACAGCGAAATCTGGCAGCGGGTCGGCAAAGAGCCTTCTGGCCAGCCATTTAATTCATTGGTTCAGCTGGAGCTGGAACAGGGCAAGCCGCGTAATCCGTTTATTAATGCCGGTGCGCTGGTGATTTGCGATCTGCTGGAAACCCGACTGACCGCCCCGCGTCAGCGAATGCTGGAAATTGTGCGCCAGCTGAGTCAGCAGTCCGATATCAATTATGATCGCCACGTTGCCCGCTCTGAGTTCGAACACTCGGCCCGCAATGCAGCGATCGCCTGGCTGATGAAGTCGTTTGGAAATTTCGATAACGATGTCACCAGCGTGATGCAGACCTATTTCCACTACTGTTCGCTGTCGATGAACTGCGTTGAGCTGGCCCGCACGTTTATCTATCTGGCGAATCAGGGCAAAACGCTGGATGGCAGCCAGATGATTACTCCACGTCAGGCGCGGCAGATTAACGCACTGATGATCACCAGCGGGATGTACGACGGCGCTGGCGAATTCGCGTGGAGAGTCGGGATGCCCGCAAAATCGGGCGTGGGTGGCGGGATTATTGCCATCATCCCAGGTGAGATGAGCATTGCCGTCTGGTCGCCTGGGCTGGATAGCGCGGGCAATTCTCTGGCCGGTACCGCTGTGCTGGAATTGCTGACCGAGAAGCTGGGGCGATCGATATTCTGAGTCTGAGCGCGCAAGTCACAGGCTCGCCGTGATGAAATGCGGCGGGATTCCCATGATTTCGGGAAGCTGATTTTGCATTTTCCGTGTAGTCCGCTGGCGATTTGAGTCGTCAGCGATAATCAGAACTCAAAAAACTAATTAGTGCGAAATCTGCGCCAGATCGTCTTCACTCAGACCAGTCATCTGCATAACGGTATTGCGATCCATTCCACTCTCTAGCATGGTTCGGGCAATTCTGAGGCTTGCTCCACGACTACCTTCTGTCCGTCCCTGTTCAATACCTTTTTCAAGCCCTATCTGCTCAAGCTGTTGTGCGATAGTCATAAGTGCGTTCTCGTGTTGGGGCACACGCTGTGCCAGCTCCCGTACAAAGGCTTTGGCGTCCGATGTTTCGCCCGCCTGTACAATGTAGTGTACCAGCGTTATCACCTGTGATGAAGAGTGATAGCCAGCCTGCAAAATGGTTACCAGCCTGTCCATCATTTCAGCCAGATCACGCTGCCGGATATGCTTCTGCAACAGGGTCAGAGCCGCCATGCTGCGATGTTGCATGATCTCATCGTCAGGAATCACCGTGACATCGACCAGCGGAAAACTACGGCTGTAAAGCCTGTCCGCCAGCGCCGGGGCGTCGAACTCATCCAGCCACCGGGTCGAATAGGGATAGGGAGTGCGTCTGCCAGTGTAAAACAGGACGGGAATCACCAGCGGCAACCGCTTATGCCCTGCTTCAAGATGGCGTTGCATGGCAGCCACTGCATAACGCATCAGCCGAAATGCCATATGTTTGTCTGGCATAGATTGATGCTCAATGAGTACATGGATATATCCATCGCCAGCGGTTGTTTTAAGACTGTAAAGCACGTCGCTAAAGTACTGACGGAGGTCATCCTCGACAAACGACCCCGGCTCCAGTTTCAGCGTGCTGAGATCACAGCATATGCGCAGCTCTGGCGGCAAATGCAGCTCCATGAAATCCCGGGCAATATCCGGCTGAGTCAGAAATTGCCGGAATGTGGCATCATGAGGCACAGGCGTGCTGTTCTTCTTTTTCACTGGCCAGAATCCTTTCTGTTCCTGAAGCGCTTACATTGGCTGATTCAGCCAGTAAAAGGCGCTAATTCCTGTAGCGCACGAACGTTTAAAGTCCTGATGGAAATAACGAAATTAATACCCTGATGACTAAACCGCGTAAAACGCTTTTCCTGAAATCTACGAGGTTGCTCTGAATATCAACCCATGTCGGGCATTAAAAACTATTCCATCTGACTCAGCTCACCACATTAATTGGCTCGCCCTGAATAAAGGCCACGATATTGGTCATCACGCCAGCCACCAGATTCTCCACGCCGCTGCGACTTGCCCAGGCGATGTGCGGTGTCAGCAGCAGAGTTGGCAGATCCGCCAGCAGCGGATTATCCGGAGCGGGCGGCTCGCTGCTCAGCACATCCAGCGCCGCACCACCAATCAGCCCCTGCTTTAACGCGGCAGCAAGATCGGCTTCGTTAATCAGTCCGCCACGTGCCGTGTTTATCAGCAGCGCCTGTGGCTTCATTTTATCCAGCGCCTCGCGATCAATCATCTGGCGGGTGCTGTCACTCAGCGGGCAGTGCAGCGAAATGATGTCGCTGGTCGCCAGCATCTGCTCAAAGCTGACATAACCGTCACGCACCCTTTCACTGCCTTTGCGCTCGGCGTACTGCACCTGCATTCCCAGCGCCTGGGCCAGCCTGCCGACCGCCTGGCCGATGTCGCCTTTGCCCGCGATGCCCAGCGTGGCACCGCCAATATCCCCTATCGGCTGATGATGCACACAAAAGTGCTTAGCCTGGGGCCAGTCGATGCGGGTATTGCTGGCATAAGCCATCAGCTGACTGCGCAGGGCAAAAATCGCGGCTATCACCGCCTCTGAAACGCTCTGAGTTGAATAGCCTGGAACATTACTGACCACGATGCCGCGTGCGCGGCAGGCATCAAGATCGATACAGTCATAGCCCGTCGCTGCGACACAGATAAAACGCAGTTCAGGCAGTTGTTGCAGTGTGTCAGCCCGCAACGGCACCTTATTGGTTATAGCGACCGTTGCGCCCGCCAGCGAAGACACAATGCCTTCAGCCGGAGTCTGCGCGCGCATCTCCCAGTCAGCCTGCTGTTGACCGGTCGGCAGGGGTACCGGCAGCGTGTCACCATCCAGCATTACAATTTTCATTTTTTATTCCTTCATCAGGTTTTGTTAAACCGCAGGCGAATGATTAATGTTATTTGTATGTGCACCGCGAGTTACAACTAAGTTAAATGATGCTGAAATTAAAGTGAAAATGTTCAAAGAGTGCGAATTTTTTCGGAACAGATGCCACTTTATTTAACCCTTTTATTCCCTTCGCGTTACACTGCCGCCCTGAATTCTGACCTCATACGACCGTTGAAATCATGCCGGGATCTTCACTCAGACAACGACTCACCGCCGGTATTGCGATACTGGCCGTGCTGCTGTTGTTTGTTGCACCGATGATCTCAAAGAATCTCGCTGAACATCATGCCAGGATGCAAGGCGCTTCGATCATGAGCGCAGAGATGCCGATGATGGATCATCACAGCGAGATGTCGATGGCTGATCACGGGATGATGATGGGCCCGGGCTTTGCCTGTGGCTACTGCGATCTGCTGGTGCATGTTCCGCTGATGCTCTGGGTTTTTATCCCGTTTATCTGGTGGATGTGCCTGATCAGCCGCGCCCCGCCGCCAGCGGCTATCAATCCACCTCAATGGCGACGGCTGTTGCGTCTTCATCGACCGCGCGCGCCACCCTTTATCGCGTCACACTCACTGCTTACTAATCCGATTGCGTGACAACGTCACCTGATCGTCTTTGTCTTTTGAAAAGTGTGGAATGCTATGTCCTCTTCTCAGGAAATGTCCCCTGCACCGCGCGGCACGGTGTTTAATCTCTTTCGCCGCCTGCATTTTTATATCGGCCTGTTTATTGCGCCGTTTATTTTTGTCGCGGCACTCACCGGCACGCTCTACGTTCTGACGCCGCAACTGGAACAGGCTATCTACCATGATGCCCTGACCACCGATGCGCAGGGTATGGCACAACCGCTGTCCGCCCAGATTGCCGCTGCGCGAGCCCGTGCCGGTGAATCAGCTCGCATTTACGCTGTGCGTCCGGCACCCGGCCCGCAGGATACAACCCGCGTGCAGTTTGCCGAGCCACAGCTTGGCCCATCGGAATCACGATCGCTGTTTATTGACCCCTACACCCTGCAGGTGAAAGGCGATATGACGGTGTATGGCACCAGCGGTGTGCTGCCGCTGCGCATGTGGCTGGATCAGCTGCATCGCGGCCTGTTGCTGGGTGATTTTGGCCGAAACTACAGTGAACTGGCAGCCTCCTGGCTGTGGGTCGCCGCGCTGGGTGGGATCGTCTTATGGTCTGGCACCCGGCCACCGCGCACCCGCAGTAAAGCACGGAGCGGCTTCGCGGCAACCCGTCACTGGCATGTCACGCTGGGGCTGCTGCTGACAATCGGACTGGTGTTCTTTTCAGTAACCGGACTGACCTGGTCACAGTGGGCGGGCAATAATATTGAAAAGATGCGCAGCGACTTTGGCTGGAAAACGCCGCAGGTTAATACCGCGCTAAACGGTAACGCGCCCGCTGAAGCCGCCGATCCCCATGCTGACCATCGCGGTGCGATGGAAGGGATGACGATGTCCGGAATGACCATGCCGGCCAAAACCGCTGCGCCGGTGATTCTCAATCAGCCGAATGCCAGCTGGGATCAGGCGCTGGCAGCGGCGCGTCAGGCCGGACTGCACGCGGCGAAACTGGAACTACGTCAGCCTAAGAACGCTGAACAGGCGTGGACGGTTTCGGAGATTGACCGCAGCTGGCCAAGCCAGGTCGATGCGGTTTCAATTAATCCGACTGATTTTAGCGTGGTCGACCGCGTTGAGTTTGCCAGCTTCCCGCTGGTGGCGAAACTGACCCGCTGGGGCGTGGATGCGCATATGGGCGTGCTGTTTGGCCTGCCTAATCAGCTAATTCTGGCGCTATCTGGCTTTGGACTCTGCACAATGATTGTGCTGGGCTACCGCATGTGGTGGATTCGTCGCCCGGCTGTTCCGCAGCTCAACCCCTCGCAGACGCTGTTATCCGCCTGGCTGGCGCTGCCGCGCTATGCGCAGGGCACCAGTCTGATAGTGATGCTGGCGCTGGGATATGCCCTGCCCGTTATGGGTATCAGCCTGCTGGTGCTGGTGCTGCTGGATATTCAGCGCTGGCGCAGCGCACAGCGCGCCGCGGTCGTCCGCGTGGATGTCGCTCCGGACAAGCAGTCGCCGCTGGCCATCGTCCAGTCGCGTTTTGCCGGGAAGCGCAAAGAGATGCGCTATTTTCTGCGCAGCGTGACGGTGCTGGCGCTGATTGTCATTACGGTGATGGCGAATGCGATGATTGGCGGAGTGATTGATCAGTATCAGATCCCCTTCAGTCACTGGTCGCTGACCATGTATATCACCCAGGCGATGATGATCCTGCTCTACTCCACGGTCTTCACCGGGCTGTTGTCGATTCCACTCTGGTATTTCTTCCTCGGTGAGAGCGACGAACAGGGCAAGTAAGCTGGCAAGACACCCTAAACTCTGTTATTCAAAATAACTGACGAAGCCGGGCAAAACTCCCGGCTTCTCATTCTCCGCCTGAGGTCTATGATCGTTGTTATGAGTCACTTTATTTGAGAGCAAATCATGAACATTGTGCGAGCTAATCCTGAACAACTGTTTGAGTACGGTCCTTTTACCGTCCGTCGCCAGCGTCCTGGCGAGGCGTTAAGCCCGCTGGTCAGTGTTGATCTGATGTCGCTAAAACTCGATGCCCGGATTCCGATGCAGCAGCATCAGGATGAAGAAGTTTTCACCTACCTGTGGCGTGGTTCGATGCAGCATCAGGACAGTAACGGCGAACGTACCCAGCTCTCTGCAAAACGCGTGATGGTGGTGAACGCGGGTGATGGCGTTCAATACGAAGAGTCGGTGCCGTTATATGAAGCGGAGCTGTTACAGGCGGTTATTCGGCCTTCACAGCAGGGCGGTGAAGCGATGACCCAGGTGCTGGAGCGCGATCAGGGCATTATGACCAATGGCTGGACCGAACTGGCCGGGCCGGAAGAGTCTGATGCGCCGCTGGAACTGCGCCAGGAAGTCTACATCTTCGACACGCTGCTGGAGCGCAACCATACGCTGGACGTGCCGTCGATGCCGGGCTTTGTCGCTTATCTTACCGTACTTGAAGGGATTATTCGCGTCGGCGATCAGCGACTGAGTCGCGGTGATGCCGTCAGCGGGCTGGATTCCAGCATTGAGATCGTGGGCGATCGGGATGCCAATCTGGTCTGCTTCCTGGTAAAGCCCGATAATTTTGCATAAAAAAGCGCGGGAACTTTCCCGCGCTCACGTCTTGTTTAACGCAGATTAAAGCGTGCTACGTTGCTGCATCGCCTGAACCCGTTTATAGGCATGATCGAACTGACGTACATCATCGCGAAGCCAGTGGCGTTGCGTCAGCGGAGCATCATCCAGCGCCTGCGGCAGCGGCACACCCGCCAGCGATCCCCGGCAGCAAAAGGCGCGCGCCAGCGTTGGGGTGGCAATGCCGATATAACGGGCAAATTCAGGTAATGTCATCAATGCTGTACTCATTTCCCACCTCCTGTAAACACAATCTCCCCTGCATTTTCAGGCCAAATCCTGAATGCTTTTATTGATCTGAAACATAGATGTGGTACTAATCTTCTGCCTGCTAATGAGAGCGTTCACCGCGTCTGTCGCAAACCGAGAAAGAAGTGAGGAACCCGTGCGCCATTATGGATTGATGATTGCCCTGCTGTTTTCCGGCTTTGCCACCGCCCACACCCTGACCTCTGGTCAGCCTGTACCACCTGTCTTCATTGCCGATAAAGGCGAAATGGTGCTGAATCAGGGCGACATAAATTATCAGCGCTGGAACAGTCAGACTCTGACCGGAAAAGTGCGTCTGGTGATTCATGTGGCGGGTCGTCTCTCAGCGAAGGATCAGAGTGCACGATTAATCGAAGCCATTCAGCAGGCCAGCCTGCCGCGTGACCGTTTTCAGACCACCACCATCGTGAATACTGACGATGCGCTGCCTGGCAGTGCCATTTTTGTGGTGCGCAGCATCGCTTCCAGTAAAAAAGCGGCACCGTGGCAGCAATTCATTATCGACAGCAGTGGCGTAACCGCGCACAGCTGGCATCTTAAGCCGGAAAGCGCGTCCGTGGTGGTGATTGATCCGGCAGGCATTGTGCGCTTTGCTAAAGATGGCGCATTATCTGCGGAGGATGTCGCCAGCGTGATGAAACAGCTGCGCGCATTACTGGGTTAATTCACGCATAATGTCCGTCCGGCTATCGCCGCAAAACGCGGAAGGCTGCTGAATTCTCCGACATTTTTATTATCGTGAACTACTCTTAGTTGTAATGGATTAACCCGCCGTTCTTTGAAAACCTGCCAACTATGCTATGGCAGTCGGGGACGATTATTGAAGATGGCATCGAATCATTCGACCTGCTGTGACTTCCTCTGTAGATAAGGACAGCCATGATGACGGTCTGTGCAGAACAACACGTCAATTTCATACACAGCGATGCAGCCAGCCTGTTGAACGACATTGAGCAACGGCTTGATCAGCTTTTACCGGTTGAAAGCGAACGTGACTTAGTGGGCGCTGCCATGCGCGACGGTGCACTGGCACCAGGAAAGCGTATCCGTCCACTGCTGTTGTTGCTGGCAGCGCGCGATCTGGGCTGCAACGCCACGCCTGCCGGCCTGCTTGATCTCGCCTGCGCGGTAGAGATGGTGCATGCCGCATCACTGATTCTGGATGACATGCCCTGCATGGATGATGCGCAACTGCGTCGCGGACGTCCGACCATTCATTGCCAGTATGGTGAACATGTCGCGATTCTGGCCGCGGTGGCCCTGCTGAGTAAGGCATTCGGCGTGGTCGCTGCGGCAGAAGGCTTAACGGCAACCGCCAGAGCCGACGCTGTGGCAGAATTATCCCACGCAGTCGGCATGCAGGGGCTGGTACAGGGGCAGTTTAAGGATCTCTCCGAAGGTGACAAGCCACGCAGTGCTGACGCCATTCTGATGACCAATCACTATAAAACCAGCACCCTGTTCTGCGCCTCCATGCAGATGGCCTCTATCGTGGCTGAAGCCTCAGGTGAAGCCCGCGAACAGCTGCACCGTTTTTCTCTTAATCTTGGTCAGGCTTTCCAGCTACTGGACGATCTCACTGACGGCATGGCCGACACCGGTAAAGATGCCCATCAGGATGACGGGAAATCAACGCTGGTGAATCTGCTGGGACCACAGGCGGTTGAAACGCGACTGCGCGATCATCTGCGCTGCGCCAGCGAGCATCTGTTATCGGCCTGCCAGGACGGTTATGCAACACACCATTTTGTTCAGGCCTGGTTTGAGAAAAAACTCGCTGCCGTCAGTTAAGGATGCTGCATGAGCCACTTTGCGGTCATTGCACCGCCCTTCTATAGCCATGTGCAGGCGCTTCAGCACCTTAGCCAGGCCTTAATCGCACGCGGACACCAGATCACTTTCATCCAGCAGACGGACGTTAGCGCGCTACTCACCGATAGCCGGATCGGCTTTTTCCCGCTGGGTTTAGCCTCGCATCCGGCGGGCAGTCTGGCACACACCCTGCAACTGGCGGCGCATCCTCTCGGCCCCTCAATGCTGAAACTGATCAATGAGATGGCCCGCAGCACCGATATGCTCTGTCGTGAACTGCCCGTGGTGCTGAGCACCCTGGCGATTGATGGCGTGATCGTCGATCAGATGGAGCCTGCCGGTGCACTGGCGGCAGAAGCGCTGAACCTGCCTTATGTTTCGGTTGCCTGTGCGCTGCCACTTAACCGTGAAGCGGATTTCCCGCTGGCCGTGATGCCGTTTGACTATGCCAGGACCGATCAGGCACGCGAACGCTATCGCACCAGTGAAAAAATCTATGACTGGCTGATGCGACGTCACGATCGGGTGATCGCCCGCAACGCTCATGCGATGGGAATAGCGCCACGGGAAAAACTGCATCACTGTTTTTCACCGCTGGCGCAGATCAGCCAGCTGATCCCGGAACTGGATTTTCCCCGCCAGACGCTGCCCGATCATTTCCATTCGGTTGGCCCGCTGCGTACCACTGAACCGGCACCCGCCGCATCTCAGCCTCGCTACTTCCCGCATGGCGACAGACCGCGCATTTTTGCTTCACTCGGCACGCTGCAGGGACATCGCTACGGCCTGTTTAAAACCATCGTCCGCGCCTGCCAAGAGATCGATGCTCAGTTATTGCTGGCGCATTGCGGTCGGTTGTCACCTTTCCAGGCGGAGAAACTGGCGCAGGCCAGCCATGTTCAGGTGGTCGATTTTGCCGACCAGGCAGCTGCACTGGCGCAGGCCGATCTTGCCATTACGCACGGCGGCATGAATACGGTGCTGGATGGGATTAACCACCTGACGCCGCTGCTGACGATCCCGCTGGCCTTTGATCAGCCGGGTGTGGCTGCCAGAGTGGTCTGGCACGGTATCGGACGTCGCGCCTCACGCTTCACCACCAGCCACTCCATGGCGCGTCAGCTCCAGACCTTACTGGCTGATGAAAGCTACGTTCAGCAGATGAAAACGCTGCGTAGCGCACTTCGTCAGGCGGGCGGAACCACCCTGGCGGCGGACATTGTCGAACAGGCGATGCTGACCCGCCAGCCGGTGCTCACCAGGAGAGACTATGCCGCGGTATGATCTGATTCTGGTGGGCGCGGGGCTGGCCAACGGGCTGATCGCCCTGCGCCTGAGACAGCAGCGGCCCTCCCTGCGCATTCTGCTGATTGACGCCGAACGTGAACCGGGTGCCAATCACACTTGGTCGTTTCATGCGGAAGATCTCACCGAAACGCAGCATCGCTGGATCGCTCCGCTGGTAGTACATCACTGGTCCGGTTATGAGGTCCGCTTTCCCCAACGCAGTCGCAGTCTGAACAGTGGCTATTTTTGCGTGACTGCGGAGCGCTTCGCGCAGGTCATCCGCGACAGGTTTGCGCCGGATCTGCTGCTGAATACCCGGGTTGCGAGCATCGCTTCACGCGCGGTCACGCTGGACGATGGCCGGGTGCTGGAGAGTGATGCAGTGATTGATGGCCGTGGCTACCAGCCCGATGCCGCGCTGCGCATGGGCTTCCAGTCGTTTGTCGGACAGGAGTGGCAGCTCAGCGAGCCACATGGCCTGACTGCGCCAATCATCATGGATGCCACGGTAGATCAGCAGGCAGGCTATCGCTTTGTCTACAGCCTGCCCTTTTCTGCAGACACCCTGCTGATTGAAGATACCCACTACATTGATAACGCCACGCTGGAAGGCGATCGCGCCCGTCAGAATATCCGCGACTATGCCGCGCAGCAGGGGTGGCAATTAGACCGCTTGCTACGCGAAGAGCAAGGCGCGTTACCCATTACGCTGACTGGCGACGTGGCCGCCTTC
This sequence comes from Pantoea sp. 18059, assembly GCF_902706165.1. Classification (NCBI taxonomy): domain Bacteria; kingdom Pseudomonadati; phylum Pseudomonadota; class Gammaproteobacteria; order Enterobacterales; family Erwiniaceae; genus Pantoea; species Pantoea sp. 18059. Next base: position 11,613 of record NZ_CACSJS010000003.1, on the reverse strand, counting down.
TGGCAGAACCGCGATTTGCCCTGCAGCGGTTTGCGTGCCGGGTTATTCCATCCGACTACCGGCTATTCTCTGCCGCTGGCGGTCGCGCTGGCTGACCGGCTGGCGCAGATGCAGACGTTTACCTCTGAGACCCTGCACGCCACCATTCAGCAATTCGCCAGTCAGGCCTGGCAGCAACAGCGCTTCTTCCGCATGCTGAACCGTATGCTGTTTCTGGCGGGTCCGGCTGACCAGCGCTGGCAGGTTATGCAACGTTTTTACGGCCTTCCCGAAGGTCTGATCGCCCGTTTTTATGCGGGAAAACTCACTTTGCCTGATCGGCTGCGCATCTTAAGCGGCAAGCCCCCGGTCCCCGTTCTGGCGGCGTTACAGGCTATTATGACTCCTCACCGTCAACAGGCGATGCAATGAATAGAACTACAGTAATTGGCGCAGGCTTTGGTGGTCTGGCCCTGGCCATTCGCCTTCAGGCGTCAGGCGTTCCCACCCGACTGCTGGAGCAGCGTGACAAGCCGGGCGGCCGGGCTTATGTCTATCAGGATCAGGGCTTCACGTTTGATGCCGGCCCCACGGTAATCACCGATCCCAGCGCCATTGAAGAGCTGTTCACCCTCGCGGGTAAAAAGCTCTCTGACTATGTCGAGCTGATGCCGGTGAAGCCGTTTTATCGCCTCTGCTGGGAGTCCGGCAAGGTGTTCAGTTATGACAACGATCAGCCCGCGCTGGAAGCGCAGATTGCCGCGTTTAATCCGCGTGACGTTGAAGGATATCGGCGCTTTCTGGCCTATTCCCGAGCGGTGTTTGCTGAAGGCTATCTGAAGCTTGGCACCGTGCCGTTTCTGTCATTCCGCGACATGCTGCGGGCCGCGCCTCAGCTGGCAAAACTTCAGGCATGGCGCAGCGTTTACAGCAAAGTGGCGAGCTACATTGAAGATGAGCATCTGCGTCAGGCCTTCTCTTTCCACTCACTGCTGGTGGGCGGAAATCCGTTTGCCACTTCCTCAATCTATACCCTGATTCATGCGCTGGAACGTGAATGGGGCGTCTGGTTCCCGCGCGGTGGCACGGGCGCGCTGGTGCAGGGCATGGTGAAACTGTTTGAAGATCTGGGCGGCGAAGTGGAGCTCAATGCCAGCGTTGCCCGGCTGGAGACCCAGGAAAACAGGATTACCGCGGTGCACCTGAAAGATGGCCGGGTCTTCCCGACCCGCGCGGTTGCCTCCAACGCAGATGTGGTTCACACCTACCGCGAACTGCTGAGCCAGCACCCCGCTTCGCAGGCGCAGGGACGGTCACTGCAGAACAAACGCATGAGCAACTCGCTGTTTGTGATCTATTTTGGCCTGAATCATCATCACGATCAGCTGGCGCACCACACGGTCTGCTTTGGTCCGCGCTATCGTGAGTTGATTGATGAAATCTTTAACAAAGATGGCCTGGCAGAGGACTTCTCGCTCTATCTGCATGCGCCCTGCGTGACCGATCCCTCACTGGCACCGGAAGGCTGCGGCAGCTACTACGTGCTGGCGCCGGTACCGCACCTCGGCACCGCCGATATCGACTGGGCCGTTGAAGGTCCGCGCCTGCGCGATCGCATTTTCGACTATCTGGAACAGCATTACATGCCGGGCCTGCGTAGCCAGTTGGTCACGCATCGCATCTTCACGCCGTTTGATTTCCGCGATGAGCTGAATGCGTATCAGGGCTCGGCCTTCTCGGTGGAGCCGATCCTGACGCAAAGCGCCTGGTTCCGGCCTCACAACCGCGATAAAAATATTAATAATCTCTATCTGGTCGGTGCAGGCACGCATCCTGGCGCGGGTATTCCAGGGGTGATTGGCTCGGCCAAGGCTACCGCAGGATTGATGCTGGAGGATCTGGCTTGAATAGTCCGTCACTGCTTGATCATGCCGTAGACACCATGGAGGTGGGATCGAAAAGCTTTGCCACCGCGTCAAAACTGTTTGATGCCAAAACCCGACGCAGCGTGCTGATGCTCTACGCCTGGTGCCGTCACTGTGATGATGTGATTGACGATCAGGTACTGGGATTCAGCAACGATACGCCATCGCTGCAATCTGCCGAACAGCGCCTGGCGCAGCTGGAGATGAAAACGCGTCAGGCCTATGCCGGATCCCAGATGCATGAGCCCGCCTTTGCGGCCTTTCAGGAGGTGGCAATGGCACACGATATTCTGCCTGCTTACGCTTTTGATCATCTGGCGGGCTTTGCGATGGACGTGCATGAGACACGCTATCAGACGCTGGATGATACGCTGCGTTACTGTTACCACGTTGCGGGCGTGGTTGGCCTGATGATGGCGCAGATTATGGGCGTACGCGACAACGCCACGCTGGATCGCGCCTGCGATCTCGGTCTGGCGTTTCAGCTGACCAATATTGCGCGCGATATCGTTGAAGATGCTGAAGCGGGACGCTGCTATCTGCCCGCTACGTGGCTGGCTGAAGAGGGGCTGACCCGAGAGAATCTGGCCGAACCGCAAAATCGCCAGGCATTAAGCCACGTCGCCCGTCGGCTGGTGGAAACGGCGGAGCCCTATTATCGATCGGCGTCGGCTGGCCTGCCGGGTTTACCGCTGCGTTCAGCGTGGGCGATTGCTACCGCGCAGCAGGTCTATCGTAAAATAGGTATGAAGGTGGTTCAGGCGGGTTCACAGGCGTGGGAGCAACGCCAGTCCACCAGCACGCCAGAGAAACTGGCACTGCTGGTGGCGGCATCGGGTCAGGCGGTTACTTCCCGGGTGGCGCGTCACGCTCCACGCTCCGCTGATCTCTGGCAGCGCCCCGTTTAACGCCATGACGTTCTCGCAGCGTCGCCTGCAGTTTTGACAGCGGCGGCGCGTAGAGAAAGCCAAACGAGACACAGCCCTCTTTACCACGCACCGCATGATGCATGCGGTGCGCCATATAAAGTCTGCGTAAATAACCCCGGCGCGGAACATAGCGGAATGGCCAGCGCTGGTGCACCAGGCCGTCATGCACAATAAAATAGAGCAGGCCGTAGAGCGTCATACCCGCGCCGATCCACTGCAACGGCCAGACACCCGTGCTGCCCAGATAAATGAACAAGATCGACAGAGCGGCGAACACTACGGCATAGAGGTCATTAACCTCAAACCAGCCTTTATGCGGTTCATGATGTGACAGATGCCAGCCCCAACCCCAGCCATGCATAATGTATCTGTGCGCCAGTGCAGCCGTTATCTCCATTCCGATAACAGTGACCAGAACAATCAGGGCATTCCAAATCCACAACATAGTTTCTCCCGAACATGCATCCTGCAAAGTGGCGCAGAGGTTCAATTTTAACAGAGATTGGGGAAAACAGCGGGTCGGGTTGTGCCGGTTTTAACGATTGCTGCAGGAGATGGCCCGGATAATGATTGTGTCAGCGCTCAGGGTAGAAACATGTGGCGCATTCAGCATGCATTACACCGTCCCCACCTGTAATGCACCGTCTGAACAACCTAGTTATAAACCAGGTTAAAGGTCACCGTGCTGTCCGCTTTGCCCGCCATAACCTGCCCGTCGGTCTGAATATATTGCGCGTTAAACGCCATCGACTTCGTCTGATTGGGTGAGGAGATCGTCGTCAGCACCGGCAGTTGATCGGTCGGCACATTCAGAGGGACCCGCTGGCCTTCAGGAACCTGCAGGCCCGACCCATAGGTCAGGGCAATGCCCACACCTGAAGCAGAGTTGCTCTGTGGCGTCAGGCTAAGGGCATCCTTATCACCCGCGGTAGTCATACCGAAGAAGCCCACTTTAACCGCTGCACTGTGTTCACACATCACCTGAATCTGAAAACCTTTTTCACTTCCCGCCCGGCTACCGATACCGCTAAACTCTGCCTTACTCACTTTTCCCATCTCCACATTAATCACGGACTGGGAGGTGACAACGGCACAGCTGCCATATTGCACGGTAAAGCTGGAGAGGAAGATCTGCGGCTTATCATTGATCGGCTGACTACTGGCTGCACTATCCCCCACCTTTAAGCTGGCATTGCCAATATTCACCTCACCGACATTGGCCGGTTGATTGCCTGGATTAAGCGGCGATTGCTGGCCCGGGATTTTATAGAAGACCACATAGGACTGAAGTGTAATGTCATGTGCAGAATTCAACTGTGGGCTGGTCTGGGAATTACAGATCGAGCTGATTTTGCCCTTGCCGCTGGTATCAGAGAAGGTACCGGCACACCAGGAGGGTTCCCTGAAACCAATAGCGAATCCGATGCTGTCTACTCCCGGCACACGATATATTGGCGTATTATGACCGCCCGCAATATTCGTCTGTAAGCCGGACTCTTCGGCGTTAATCTCAAACCCCAGATCCTTGTAGTTATAGCCCTGCTCACCGCTGTTTTTATTACAGGTGAAGGCATTACTGCTTTGCAGAGGCATCTGCGCCGAGATGGGTGTGCCATCGGCTGCGCCCGGCACATAGTTGACGTTTTGCACCTGTACCACAACCTGACTGATACCCTGACAGGACTCCTGCCCCAGCGCCTGCAAACAAAACAGCGACGGGAGCATCAGTATGATCCCTGTCATTAATCGCTGAACTGATTTCATCTTAAATTCCTGTGGATTACTGACAAACCGCAGAGACCAGCCTGACCGGGTTAGAGCCAGTGGCGGCTGGCAGGCGGAACGGTGCGCGACAGCTTTTCTGCCCTCCCTCATCCTGCCAGTTCACTTCGATGAGGCCCTGAGCCGGTACACCGCTCAGATAAAGTTCCCCTTTTTCGGCCACGATGCCGCTGGTACTGCTCTCTTTACCCGCGGCGGCAAGTGCGACCTGGCCAGCTGCACCGAAGGGCGGAAAAGTGTTGTGCCAGGTAAGGGTGAACAACACCCTGTTACCTACGTGAGTGGCATAATCGGCCATCACAATCGCTCCACGCGTAGGTATAGCCTTTTGCCCATCAAGTTCGACGTCAACGTTGTCGGGCAGCGTATCCGTTTCCAGCTCGATAGCGTTTTCCTGGTAGGGCGAGAGGGAAGGCACAATCGCATAACCACGGCCATCAGTGACCACCTTGCTGCCGCTCTGGATGCCCACATCTGCCGTATCCGGTACCCGGACAATCGCGAAAGTTTCACCCAGCGGCTGGCTCAACGTAATACCGTGTTCATGCGCGACGATCCCGCCCGACAGGCCATAGTTAAACTGGCTGCTGTGCCGATCGTGACTGACCCCGACACTGACGCTGCCACGACTGCCGCGATAGTCCAGCGAGCCGTTGCTGTTCACGTTCTGTCCCTGACTGTCATGGCCCTGTTGCAGGTTGTAGTGCAGGTTATCGTCCTGCAACGCGCTGCCCGACAGGCTGACCTGCTGAGACATATCGCCATCATTAGTGGCATTCATGCTGTAGCTGACGGAGCTCTCTGGCAGCAGTGCGCTGAAGGGGATGGAGACATTGAAAGAGACCGCACGGTCAGCTTTACGGGCACTGGTCGAGTCGTTGTAAAACCAGGCAATGCCCCACGAAATGGCGTTGTAATTGCTGTAGAAGCCCAGATGTAATGTGCGATCTTCATTGTCTGATCGCCAGTAGCGCTGCACATACGCGGAGGCACTAAGGCTGCCATAATCACCGATACCCTGAGAGACTGAAATCTCCGAGCGACTGCGTTTGTTAGCCACATAGCTTGCCGGACTGGTCATCGCATTGGCCTCGCTGAAGGCGTAAAAACCGCTGGAAGAGTAGCGATAGCTTGCCATGCTGAAGGTCGTATTGGTGGAGGAGAAATTTTTCTGATATTGCACACGCACCGACTGACCACTCCGGCTTTGTCCTTCCGGCATACGGGTTTTTGCCAGAGTCATATCGGTTCCCAGCGAGCCAAAATCGCCCAGGCTTTTACCCAGGCCCGCCGCCACAGCGTGATAGTTTTGCGCGAGTTGCACGCCACCAAAGGCGGTAAAGTCATGCGGCAGTCCGTAGAACAGCGTGGATTGCACAAACTCAGGCGAACGCAGGTTGCTGCTGCCTGAGTAGTGATAACGACCGCCACTGACACTGTATTTCAGATGGCCCTGACGCAACATATAAGGCACGGCAGAGTAAGGCTGAGTGAAGGTGCGCACCGAGCCATCACTTTCATGAATGATAATCTCAAGGTCACCGCTCTGGGACGTGGGATAGAGATCTTTGATTTCGAACGCACCGGGTGCGACCACGGTTTCATAAATCATATAGCCGTGCTGGCTCACCGTTACCCGCGCATTGCTATGGGCGATGCCTTGGATCATCGGGGCGAAGCCGCGCTGGCTTTCCGGAAGCATGGTGTCATCAGACATGATCTGCATACCGCGAAACTGCACGCTGTCAAAAATATCGCCGGACGTATAGGTATCCCCTACCCGAAACTGGCTTTTCAGCGCCTTAAGATCCCGCTCCAGAAATGAGGTCTGAGACTGCCATTGACTGGCCAGATCGTAGCGCCATGTGGACGTGTTACGCAGCCGCCATGCACCAAGATTGGCCCCGCTGCGCAGGCTGAGTAACGTCGAGTTCCAGCGGTCACTGTGATTGCGGCTACTGCTGCCAGACAAGGTATAGTTCACAAAAGCAGCCGATACCCCCTCATCCCAGCGTGCTGGATTGACATAATCGCGATCTTTCACCATCAGCGCGATCTGTGGAATTGAAAGGTTTAACTGCTGATGCGCGAAATCAAAGTGGGTCGATGCATCGGGAATGAAATCGCCTAACTCTTCGATGGCCTCATCTTTCTTCAGATTAGTGAGCGCGGAAAAACCGTTGACGTTCACCCCCATCGCGGCCAGCTCTGCCACCGTCAGTTGCGGAACCAGCCCGGCTCTGCCCTGTACGAAGCTGACATCGCGGCTATCAATAACTCTGTTGTTGAGCAACAGCGTGACATGATAAGTGCCGGGTTGCTGTCCGCCCTCACAAGCAAAATAGTGGAGATCGGTGGCGTGATGTTGATCGGATGAGAACTCCAGTGCCGCCGGGTCAAAATAGTCATCCGCACGAGCACCACGCAGCGGGCAGAACAAAATCAGCATTAACCAGGGAGAGGCGTAAAGCGGCTTTGCGTACCTTCTCTTTCCTCTCTGAGCGTGCTGATTAACTTTCACTGATGATGGCCCCGGGTTTAAAACAAAATAAATTACAAATAACAACTAGCGCGTACGTTGTTCGGTAATGCCGCCATAGTCGTTGATTGCAGACCAGCTCACTGCGCCGGAATCAGCGACGCGCCAGTGCCGATCTTCTCCAGGGCCAATCATGCCAGGATCCTGTATCTCGTGATGATTAACGCTGAGCGAATAAAATGAGACAAAGTAAGGCGTTGGGTTATGCGCAATCAGCTGATTGCCTTCTTGGCGGAATGAGAGTTGCTGCCAGGCATCAGCCGGATTACCCGGCAAATCTTTTGGCCGATAAAAAAGCTTAAATTTCGATTTAATATTGACCTGAAGCTGGTTACTTTTATCGCGCGGCGTCGGTGAAATAGATTTCACATTCAGCCAGAATACCGATTCACGATCTTTCGGCAGGGGCATCCCCAGATAATTAATCCTTAACAGATTCTCTTTTTCCGCATCAAGCCGGAATAGCGGTGGCGTAACAATAAATGGTACCCGGGAATGATTATTTTGATCAAAGTTCTCTATCCAGGATTCAACCAGATACGGCGTATTTTTATCCTGATTGGTAACCGAAAGTGTTGCCTCCTTTTTGCCTTCCACAAAAATAACACGCGTCCCTCCCATTACCACACCCGCATGGGCAGCCATGCCCAGCATGCACGCAGAAAAGAGTGAAATAAGTCTTGTTACCTTAAACATAGATATTTGTGCCATCGATATTTCGGAGGGGAAGCAGGGTTACCCCTGCTATTAATCAGTTATAAATCATCACAAAGTTAGAGACTGAGTTGGCAGCACCGACAGCAATCGGCGCACCATCACTTTTATAATCGGCAAAGAAATTTAAGTCCGCAGAACCGCCCTCGTCAGCCGTTACCAGGCTGACCGCTTTGGAGACGGATCCGATAGCAATCGGTGTGCTGCGGTCAGCTTCATAAAGTTTAATTCCTACGCCGGACGCACCACCGCTGGTGACTTTCAGCAGGGAGTTGTCACCGCTATCTTTATCGCCATCAAACAGCACAGCCACGGTTTTAACTGATGAAGGACAATCCTTAACAGAGATAGTGAATGGCGTTTCTGTAGTTTCGTTACGGCTTTCGAAATACGATTTCGCCCATTTACCTAAATCAACGCTCTGGTTTTTACTGGCGGTAGAAACGTCACAGGAAACATCGGTAATTTCGCCGGTAAATTTCACTTCACCACCGGCACCCTGTGTACCGGCTGCTGCTCCCGGATTAGGAGTAATCGGTGATGGGCCATCAGCAGGCGTTGCTAATGCTGATCCGGACACCATAAGGCCAGCCAGTGCCACGGGCAGAATATGTTTTCTGATATTCATCAAACCTGTCTCTTTTAATACATGCAAAGTGGCTGCAATGAGTCACCTGATGGATAAATATGCATTTACAGAAATGCGCCAACATAACAACCTGAGGTTTATTATGTTGCTGCTATATTAGCCTCTCTCGGCTATATAAAAATTAAACGAGACGTTCAGGTTCTTACACAGAAGAGATACATTGGTAGCCTTCCTTGATCTACATCACTTTAAGAAGGTAAAAAGATTATTTATTGAAAAACTATTTTTACTAAGACGGCACTTAATATAAACCTTAAATATATATTCATTCCAGAATGCGAATATATAAGTCGGCCGCCGTGAAAATTATGCAGTGCCGGAAATTCTCAGCGGTGATTAGCAGCGGCTCACCTCGGGTTTTACATCATTAGCCACACCAGGTTTTCGACTTGCGTGATTTTTACTGATGCCGCGAGCCAGTCAGCTCAAAGCAAATCGTGACCTATGGGAGTGCGAAAAGCGTGGCGTGCCGCGGTCATTAACTGACTGGCGGTGACGGTCGTGGGTAAGCGCATCAGAATTTTGCTCGCCTGCCAGTAACAGAGCAGCATAACCTCATCCTCCTCTTTTTCAGCCAGTTCATGCAGGCGGGCGCGCAGTGATAACACATCAATGGTCTGCTGCTCGTCAAGCATGTCAGAGATCGTCTGATTGATGACGTGATGGAGAGTTTTCCAGGTGAGATCGGTATGCAAAATTAACCTCTTCTAACGCTTATCAGCTCCGGGCAAACAAACAGCAGTGAAGCAGCTTAAATGGCTGCATCCTGCAAAAGATTGCACACTGCTGACAACTATAGCTGTTCGTGGGCGGCTACGCCGTGCCAGCAGTTGAAAATGCCAAAGTTGGCAATTCTAACGACTAATGGACCTGCCTGTCGCGTATTACACGCGACTCATCAGCTGATTGCTGTTTTTTGTAACAATTGCAGCTGATTCTTAACTGGCTGATGTCAGAGGGATTTGCCAGGGTAAACAGGTTTCCCGTCTCGTTAATGTTCAAGGAGTTGTCGATGAGTCAGCACGCTGATGTACTGGTATGGGGCCACGGCCCTGAGATATTTGAAGTCTTTCTGGAACCCACCTGTCCTTTTTCGGTGCGCGCCTTCAATAAATTCGACGCGCTACTGGCGCACGCGGGTGAAGAGAACATCACCCTGAAGATCCGTCTGCAATCACAGCCGTGGCACCTCTATTCCGGGCTGATAGTGCGCTATATCCTTGCCGCCGCCTGCGAAAGTAAAGAGGCCGCGAAAAAGGTGATGCAGGCGGTGGCCGATCACCGTGAAGAGTTTGAGTTCACCGATCACTGTACCGGTCCGAACCGCGATGCCACGCCGAATCAAATCCTCGCCCGCCTGAAAGAGGTCAGCGGCGTAGATGCCAGCGCCGCGTTTGATCAGCCCGACCTGCAGAACGCCATTAAATGGCACTGCAAGTATGCCCGTCAGAACGGCATTCACGTTTCACCGACCTTTATGGTTAACGGTCTGGTACAGCCCGAAATCAGCAGCGGTGACGATATAGCGCACTGGGCAAGCTTTCTGATTCGTTAATCTTAGTGCGCGGCTGTGCCTGGCCGCGCCAGACTGAGTCTCTCCTTTGCGACCCCACTCACGCTCAAACTCAATATCCTGATAATTAAGCCTGTTTTCCCATGTGGAGGCCGGGTAAGCTGTACCGCTATCAGCAGCAGACGGTGGGAATAAAGCCGCTGCTGCTGTTCATCTTAACGGCACCGCTGGCCTGCATGGCGATAACCTGACGTTACGCCGGGCCCGCACGCCTAATTCATTGAGGATTTGCTGATGACGATGACGCTGCAACAACTGCAGGACAAATATCCGGGTGCCTTCACAGATGCATTTGGTGACTCCCCGGAATTAGCCAGCGAGCTCGCAACGCTGATTATTGCCGGTAAGAAAGTGGCCACCTGCGGGTCGTTGCGGAGCTGGCAGGATCAGGAAGTATTGCCTCAACCGGGCGGTTACAGCATTGTTCTCAACGGCGAACAGCAGCCCGTCTGCGTGATCCGCACCACCGGATTGTTTCTGACGCGCTTTGATCGCGTCACGCCAGAGATGGCGATGCTGGAGGGTGAAGGCGATCTGAGCCTCGACCACTGGCGTCAGGAACATCAGCGCTACTTCGAGCGTGAGGGCTATTTTCACAGCGAAATGGAGCTGATCTTCGAGACGTTCCAGCTGGTCGAGGTAGTCTAAACCGGCACGTTAAAGCGTGTTTGCCGCCATCAGCGCAAGCCGCGCAATCCCCCGCGCGGCAAGGTTATCAGCCGCCTGGGCTGCGCGCATGCCACTGGCACACACCAGTACCACACGCTGATTGACCGGCGGTTGCCAGGCCGCTATCTGCTGCGGCAGAATTCGCACCACCCGCTCGGCCACACTGACCGGTGCCTCTTCCAGGCTGCGCAACTCCACTATGCAATCATCCTCCATCAGCATGGCCCGATCGATAAAGGGCGTGCCGGGCGCGTCAGGTTCAGGTGCGTCATCAAAACGAAACTGCCTGATATGCCAGTCAACAAAGTCACAGTGGATCATGCAGCCGAGCGGCGATGGCGTCAGTTTTAACAATACGCTCAGCGCCATCTGTGCCTGCATTGCGCCCAGCGTCGCTACCGCCGGTCCCATTACGCCTGCCGTATTGCAGTTACCCGAGGCCGTGGGCAGCTGCGGGAACAGCGCGCGATAGCCAGGCGCACCGCCACAGAATCCGCCAACATAGCCTTTGCGTCCCAGCACCGAGGCGCAGATCAGCGGCAGGCCTGCCGGATAACAGACATCGGAGAGCTGATAAGTAATGGCGAAGTTATCCGCCGCATCCACCACCAGATCGATTCCCTCCAGCGCCTGCGGCAGTTGACTGGCGCTTAGCGCGTGTGGATGCGCCTCAACGCGACAGTCAGGATTGCGCTGCGCCAGCGCACGCTGAGCGCAAAATACTTTCTGCTGACCCACATCGTCGATGCCAAACAGCGTCTGCCGGTGGAGGTTGTGCAGTTCAACCCGATCGCCATCGTAAAGACGGATAAATCCCACACCCGCGCCTGCCAGTAACGGCAGCAGCGTTGCAC
>NZ_CACSJS010000002.1:0-592519 GCF_902706165.1 Pantoea sp. 18059 | reverse complement strand
CTGAAGGGACGTTGAAGACTACGACGTTGATAGGCCGGGTGTGTAAGCGCAGCGATGCGTTGAGCTAACCGGTACTAATGACCCGTGAGGCTTAACCTTACAACGCCAGAGGCGTTTTTGAGAGACACAATTTTCAGCCTGTACCGGATAAAAATTAGCGGAAACGAAAGATTTTGCGGCGTGACAAGGCGCAGAGCGAGGACGTCAGCGGGAGCATACTGAAGTATGTGACCGGTGCGGCCGGGCGATGGCAACGCGGTCATGGCGTGAAAGATTCGTTTCGTGCACCAAGATTTGCCTGGCGGCTTTAGCGCGGTGGTCCCACCTGACCCCATGCCGAACTCAGAAGTGAAACGCCGTAGCGCCGATGGTAGTGTGGGGTCTCCCCATGCGAGAGTAGGGAACTGCCAGGCATTAAATAAGTAAAAAAGCCCCGCACGGAAGTGCGGGGCTTTTTTACGTCTGCACTTTGCCACGTTAAGCTGAAACATTTTCATTTTCTGCATCAAACCTCGACATCTTACAACGATCAGGCTAATGTTGGGCATCCAGATGTCTAAACGTTTATATGGTTGTAAGAGGTGAGCAGGTTATGCCAATCAGGGTTCCCGACGAATTACCGGCAGTGAATTTTTTGCGTGACGAAAATGTCTTTGTGATGACATCGTCGCGCGCCAGTGTTCAGGAGATCCGCCCGCTTAAAGTGCTCATACTGAATCTGATGCCGAAAAAGATCGAAACGGAGAATCAGTTTCTGCGTCTGCTTTCCAACTCGCCCTTACAGATCGATATTCAGCTGCTGCGCATCGACAGCCGCGAGTCACGCAATACGCCCACTGAGCACCTCAACAACTTCTACTGCAATTTTGAAGATATCCAGCATGATAACTACGATGGCTTAATCGTGACAGGTGCACCACTCGGGCTGGTTGATTTTAATGATGTCGCTTACTGGCCACAGATTCAGCGCGTTCTGCACTGGGCAAATGAGCATGTCACCTCAACCCTGTTTGTCTGTTGGGCGGTTCAGGCTGCGCTTAACATTCTGTATGGCATTCCCAAGCAAACCCGGCATAACAAACTGTCTGGCGTCTATGAGCATCAGATACTGCATCCCCATGCGTTACTGACCCGTGGTTTTGATGATAATTTCCTCGCACCGCACTCACGCTATGCTGATTTTCCCACTCATTTGATAACGGATTACACCGATCTTGAGCTGTTTGCTGAATCGGAACAAACCGGTGCCTATCTGATGGCGAGTAAAGACAAACGTCTGGTGTTTGTTACCGGTCACCCGGAATATGATGCCCTGACGTTATCTGGTGAGTATCATCGCGATTATGAAGCGGGGGTGAATCCGGAAGTCCCTTATAACTATTTCCCGCAGGATAATCCGGTATTGCCACCCCGCGCCACCTGGCGCAGTCACGGCAATCTGCTGTTCTCGAACTGGCTCAACTACTACGTTTACCAGATCACGCCGTTCGATCTGCGTCACATGAACCCAACGCTGGAATAGTCCTGTCTGAAGATCAACTGAACCGTGTTAGCCGATGGCAACACGGTTTTTTTTCGCCTTTAAAACGTTAAATGAAAGCGATTCCTTTAATGGATTAAAGTTTTATTGCAGATAAAACATAAGGATAGGTTAATTTATATTTAAAAATGGAAATAGTTTTTGATTTAAAAAAATAAATGCTTATGCTCTGATCCTGTAGCTCACAAAATAAACACCGTGTGGATCCGCTGCTTTCGATCCTTTGAATACAGGAGAACGCCAGCATGACAGACTCAGTGATCAGCCATACCCTGATTTTCAGCCAGCCCTTTAGCCATGCAGAACAGCAGCTGTTAACGCCCGAGGCTGTTTCTTTTTTAGAGTCTCTGGTCGCACGCTTTGCACCGCAACGCGAAGTGCTGTTATCGGCTCGCCAGCAGCGTCAGCAGCAATATGACCAGGGCTATCTGCCAGACTTCGATATGGAAACGGCTTCCATAAGGGCCAGTGAATGGCGTATTCAATCTATTCCGGCAGATTTAGAAGATCGTCGGGTCGAGATCACCGGCCCACCCGATCGGAAAATGGTGATTAACGCCCTGAACTCAAACGTTAAAGTCTTTATGGCCGACTTTGAGGATTCGCTGTCTCCGGAGTGGTCAACGTTGATTGAAGGGCAGCTGACACTGCGCGAAGCAGTACAGGGCACCCTGAGTTATACCAGCGACAAAGGCAAAATTTATCAGCTCGGCGCTACCCCTGCGGTGCTGATGTGCCGGGTGCGCGGCCTGCATCTGTCAGAAAAACATGTCAGCTGGCAGGGGAAGGCAATTCCGGGCGGGCTGTTTGATTTCGCGCTCTATTTCTTCCACAACGTCCGGCCGTTACTGGCCAAAGGCAGCGGGCCTTATTTCTATCTGCCGAAAACCGAGAGCTGGCAGGAGATCGCCTGGTGGCGTGAGATCTTCAGTTTCAGCGAGGATCAGTTCGATCTGCCGCGTGGCACGATCAAAGCCACTGTCCTGATCGAAACTTTACCCGCCGTGTTTCAGATGGATGAGATCCTGTGGAATCTGCGCGATCACATTGTTGGCCTCAACTGTGGCCGCTGGGATTACATCTTCAGCTATATCAAAACCCTGAAACAGCATGCGGATCGCGTGCTGCCGGATCGCCAGTCCGTCACCATGTCTCAGCCGTTCCTGGACGCTTATTCGCGACTGCTGATTAAAACCTGTCATCGGCGGGGGGCTTTTGCGATGGGCGGGATGTCAGCGCTGATCCCCGCTAAGGATCCCACGCGCAATGCCTGGGTACTGCAGCGCGTGACGGAAGATAAGCAGCGGGAGGCAGGTAACGGGCATGACGGCACCTGGATTGCTCATCCTGGTCTGGCAGAGACCGCGATGGCGGTCTTCAACGCTGCGCTGGGCGACCGGCCAAACCAGCTGCAGGTCATGCGGAAAGAGGATGCGCCGATCACTGCGGAGCAGCTGCTGGCGCCCTGTCAGGGTGAGCGCACCGAAGCCGGTATGCGCGCCAACATCCGTGTTGCGCTGCAATACCTTGAGGCGTGGATCAGCGGTAACGGCTGTGTCCCGATTGACGGACTGATGGAGGATGCCGCCACCGCTGAGATCGCACGCACCTCAATCTGGCAATGGATTCGTCATCAGCAAATGCTGAACAACGGCCAGCAGGTCACAGCTGAACTGTTTCTGCGCTGGCTTAACGAAGAGCTGCATCTGCTGCAAAACGCGCTGGGCGAAACCCACTTCAGCGCCGGTCGCTATGACGACGCGGCGCAGCTGATGGCTCAGATCACCACCGAGCGCGAGCTGGTTTCCTTTCTTACCCTGCCAGGCTATCGCCTGATCCCCTGAACAGAGGAGTTATTGCCATGACACGTACTCAACAGATCGATCAACTGGAACAACTCTGGCAGACCGCACGCTGGCAGGGCATTACCCGCCCTTACAGCGCAGCAGAGGTCGTCAATCTGCGCGGCTCGGTCTTGCCCGCCTGTACGCTGGCAGAGCGCGGTGCGGAAAAATTATGGGCGTTGCTGAATGGCGAGGCGAAGAAAGGGTATATCAATAGCCTGGGTGCGCTGAGCGGCGGGCAGGCACTGCAGCAGGCCAAAGCGGGCATCGAAGCGATCTACCTTTCTGGCTGGCAGGTAGCGGCGGATGCCAACGTGGCGGGGCAGATGTATCCCGATCAGTCCCTCTACCCGGTGAACTCGGTGCCGGAAGTGGTGACGCGCATTAATCAGACCTTTCAGCGCGCCGATCAGATTCAGTGGTCCAGCGGCATTGAAGCGGGGGACAGCCGCCACACCGATTTCTTCCTGCCAATTGTGGCCGATGCTGAAGCCGGTTTTGGCGGTGTGCTGAATGCGTATGAGCTGATGAAGGCGATGATTCAGGCGGGCGCGGCGGCGGTCCACTTCGAAGATCAGCTGGCGGCGGTAAAAAAATGCGGTCACATGGGCGGCAAAGTTCTGGTACCGACTCAGGAAGCCATTCAGAAACTGGTGGCGGCACGGCTGGCTGCCGATGTAATGGGCGTGCCAACCGTGCTGCTGGCACGAACTGATGCCGACGCCGCTGACCTGATTACCTCAGACTGCGATGAATACGATCGTCCCTTTATCCAGGGCGACCGGACGGCAGAAGGCTTCTTCCGCACCCACGCCGGCATTGAACAGGCGATCAGTCGCGGGCTGGCCTATGCACCTTATGCTGACATCCTGTGGTGTGAAACCTCAACGCCGGATCTGGCGATGGCGCAGCGCTTTGCCGACGCTATTCATGCGCGTTTCCCCGGCAAGCTGCTGGCCTACAACTGTTCACCGTCGTTCAACTGGAAGAAGAACCTCGACGACCGCACCATCGCGAAGTTTCAGCAGGCGCTCAGCGACATGGGCTATCGCTTCCAGTTCATCACGCTGGCGGGCATCCACAGCATGTGGTTCAACATGTTCGATCTGGCCCACGCCTACGCCCAGGGCGAAGGGATGCGTCACTATGTTGAAAAGGTTCAGCAGCCTGAGTTCGCTGCCCGCGATCGCGGTTACAGCTTCTCATCGCATCAGCAGGAGGTGGGCACCGGCTATTTTGATCAGGTAACCAATATCATTCAGGGCGGTAAGTCCTCGGTCACCGCGCTCACCGGTTCCACCGAAGAGCATCAGTTCTGACCCTTTTCCTCTGACTGATTCCCCGTCCGCAAACCGCGGGCGGGCGTTTACCGGAGCTGATTATGCCGCCACGCGAATCATTGATCGCCCACACTATCCTGCAGGGTTTTGATGCACAGTATGGTCGCTTTCTCGACATCACTGCTGGCGCGCAGCAGCGGTTTGAGCAGGCGGAATGGCAGGCGGTGCAGCATGCCATGAAGGCCCGTATTCATCTCTATGACCATCACGTCAGCCTGGTTGCCGATCAACTGCGGGTGTTGAACGGTGCGGCCAGCTGGGATGAGATGTTCTGGCTGCGGGTTAAGGACCACTATCAAAGCCTGCTGCCCGGCTATCCACGGCATGAAATTGCCGAAAGCTTCTTTAATTCTGTCTACTGCCGGTTACATGGACATGCCGATCTGCAGCCGGACCGGCTGTTTATCTTCAGCTCTCAATCCCTGACCGCGCCGGTCACACCTTTGCGCCCGTTATCGCGCCGTTATCAGCCGGAGCGGGGCTGGCTGGCACTGGTGGATCAGGTGTTGAGCGATTTACCGCTGACGTTGCCGTGGCAGCAGCGCGCTCGCGATGTCGGCTGGATTGTCCGCCACCTGCAGTCGCATTTTCCCCGGCTGAACCAGGGCTGGCTCGAGGTCAACAGTGAACTCTTCTATCGTAACAAAACCGCCTGGCTGGTGGCGCGCCTGCATCTGCCGGAAGGCATCTTGCCCTGTCTGCTGCCGATCCAGCGCAGTGAAACGGGCGAATTGTGGATCGACACCTGTCTGACCGATGTGAATGACGCCAGCATTGTCTTTGGTTTTGCCCGCGCCTATTTCATGGTTTATGCGCCGGTGCCTGCGGCGCTGGTTGCCTGGCTGCAACCGATTCTGCCTGGCAAAACCCTGGCGGAGCGCTATATGGCGATTGGCTGCCAGAAGCACGGTAAAACCGAGAGCTATCGCGAGTATCTTCAGGCGCTGGCAGAAAATAAGACGGCCTTTGAGATCGCACCCGGCGTGCGCGGCATGGTGATGCTGGTCTTCACGCTGCCGGGCTTTGACTGGGTGTTCAAAGTCATCAGGGATCGCTTCGCGCCGCAAAAAGAGGTGACGGAAGCGCAGGTCCGCGCCTGTTATCAGCAGGTCAAAGAGCACGATCGCGTGGGACGTATGGCGGATACGCAGGAGTTCGAGCAGTTTGCGCTGCCGCTGTCGCGCATCTCACCTGCGCTGCTGGCAGAACTCCACGCCTGCGTGGCTGAGAAGCTGCATATCGAAGGCGATCGCCTGATTATTCGTCACCTGTGGCTGGAGCGCCGTATGCAGCCGCTTAATCTCTACCTGGCCCAGGCGAATGCCGCAGAGCGGCGTCACGCGATTGAGGAGTATGGCAATGCCATCCGACAGCTGGCGGCGGCCAATATCTTTCCCGGAGACATGCTGTTTAAAAACTTCGGCATCACGCGCCATGGCCGGGTGATTTTTTACGATTACGATGAGATTCGCCCGATGCAGGAGCTGCACTTCCGGGAGGTGCCCGCGGCGCGCTATGAGGAGGATGAACTCAGCGCCGAGCCCTGGTACAGCGTCGGGCCGGACGATGTCTTCCCGGAAACCTTCCGCTATGCGTTATGCAGTGAAGCCGCTACCGGCGCATTGCTGTTGCAACTGCATGCGGAGATATTCGACGCCCGCTGGTGGCGCGCGCAGCAGCAGCGCATCGCCCAGGGGCATGTGGAAGAGGTGATCGCCTGGCGGCAGACGCAGCGTTTCAGCGTCTGCTACGGCGCAGAAACCGTTAACGACCGCTGTACGCCAGCGTAACCTGGCGCGCTTCGCGGATGACCTGTGCACCTAATTCAGTAATCCGATCGTCAGTCATGCGGGCGATGGGGCCGGAGATGGAGAGCGCGGCAAACGCCTCGCCATGTTCGTCATAGATTGGCGCGGCGACACAACGCAGTCCAAGCGCATGCTCTTCATCATCAAATGAGAAGCCCGCTTTGCGCACCAGCGCCAGATTCTCTTTCAGACTCTGCGGCGACATCAGGGTTTTCGGCGTGTAGTAATGTAATCCTTTCTGATGCAGCAGGGCGGTGACCTGTTCATCGCCCAGATGGGCCAGAAACGCTTTGCCTGCGCCAGACGCATGCATCGGCAGCTTGCCGCCAATCGGCGCGGACATTCGCATCAGCTGGGTACACTGCACCTGATCAATGATCACCGCCTGGTGATCGCTGAGATCCAGCACCGCCAGATTCACCGTTTCACCGGACTGCTCCATCAGGCTACGCAGCACCGGGTGTACCAGCGCCAGCAGGTTACGGCTCTGCAGGAAACTGCTGCCGACCACGAAGGCGTGTGCGCCGATCGTCCACAGCCCGAGATCGCCCACCTGCCGGACAAAACCCTGCTGCTGCATGGTGCTGAGCAGGCGATGCGTGGTGGAGTTAGGCAAACCCGCCTGCTGAGCCAGCTCGGTCAGCGCTACGCTGCCATGTGAGTCAGCAATCAGCTCCAGCAGCGTCAGGCCGCGGGTCAGCGATTGCACCTGACCGCCCGCGGGTGCGGCGACAGGGGTGCCACGGGGTTTCTTGCCGCGCTTAACAGGAACCGGCGTTGCCATCATTGTTTCTCCTTTTACATTGTGGAAATCATTTTCGTTTTAATCACGCGCTTTGCAAACGCTGGTTTTCTGGTCAGACCTGTACAGCCGTGACCTGGAAATCTCTCAGTCGAGGTTACTTTGTCGCCTGACCAGCTTGTGCCAGAATGAAAAACGGGCTTTTCCGCCAGCAGACTGACGTGAATGGGGCAACAGTGAGCAATAAAATCGACGCGTTAAAACAGCAGCTCGCACAACGCATTATGGTGCTGGATGGTGGTATGGGCACCATGATCCAGAGCTATAAGCTGGAAGAAGAGGATTATCGCGGCAGCCGTTTTGCTGACTGGCCTGCCGATCTCAAAGGCAACAACGATCTGCTGGTGCTGAGTAAACCGGCGGTGATCCGCGAGATCCACGACGCCTATCTGGCGGCGGGTGCGGATATCCTCGAAACCAACACCTTTAACGCCACGTCGATTGCGATGGCGGATTACCAGATGGAACGTTTATCGGCGGAGATCAATTTTGAAGCGGCCCGCCTGGCGCGAGCCTGCGCCGATGCGTGGACGGCGAAAACGCCGGATCGTCCGCGTTATGTCGCGGGTGTGCTCGGCCCGACCAACCGCACCTGCTCGATCTCACCCGACGTCAACGATCCTGCCTACCGTAACGTCACTTTTAATCAGCTGGTGGAGGCGTACCGCGAATCGACCCGCGCACTGGTGGAAGGCGGTTCCGACATCATCATGATTGAAACGGTGTTCGATACGCTGAATGCCAAAGCGGCCATCTATGCGGTGCAGACCGAGATGGAAGCGCTGGGCGTGGCGCTGCCGCTGATGATCTCCGGCACTATCACCGACGCCTCCGGCCGAACGCTCTCCGGCCAGACCACCGAAGCTTTTTACAATTCGCTGCGTCACGCCGAACCGCTCTCTTTTGGCCTGAACTGCGCGCTGGGACCCGACGAGCTTCGTCAGTATGTGGCGGAACTGTCGCGCATCGCTGAAGGCTACGTGACCGCCCATCCCAACGCCGGTCTGCCCAATGCCTTTGGCGAATACGATCTGGATGCGGAACTGATGGCGCAGCAGATTGGTGAATGGGCCACCGCCGGATTCCTGAACATTATTGGCGGCTGCTGTGGCACCACACCGCAACATATCGCTGCCATGGTGGCGGCGGTTGAAGGCGTTGCACCGCGTCAGTTGCCGACGATCCCGGTGGCCTGCCGTCTCTCCGGTCTGGAGCCGCTTAACATCACCGCAGAGTCACTGTTTGTTAACGTCGGTGAGCGCACCAACGTCACCGGCTCGGCAAAATTTAAACGGCTGATCAAAGAAGAGAAGTATAACGAAGCGCTGGAAGTGGCGCTGCAGCAGGTGCAGAGCGGCGCGCAGATCATCGATATCAACATGGATGAAGGCATGCTCGACGCCGAGGCGGCGATGGTACGCTTTCTGAATCTGATTGCTGGCGAACCCGATATTGCCCGCGTGCCGATCATGATCGACTCCTCAAAATGGGAGGTGATTGAGAAAGGGTTGCAGTGCATTCAGGGCAAAGGGATCGTGAACTCAATTTCGATGAAAGAGGGTGAAGCGGCCTTTATTCATCATGCGCGTCAGGTCCGGCGTTACGGCGCGGCGATGGTGGTCATGGCGTTTGACGAAGTGGGTCAGGCGGATACCCGCGCCCGAAAAATTGAGATCTGCCGCCGTGCTTACCGGATCCTCACCGAACAGGTCGGCTTCCCGCCGGAAGATATTATCTTCGACCCCAACATCTTTGCGGTCGCCACCGGCATCGACGAACACAACAACTACGCCATGGATTTCATTGGTGCCTGCGAAGATATCAAGCGCGAGCTGCCCCATGCGATGATCTCCGGCGGCGTCTCCAACGTATCGTTTTCATTCCGTGGCAACGATCCGGTGCGTGAAGCGATACATGCCGTCTTTCTCTATTACGCCATCCGTAAAGGCATGGATATGGGCATCGTCAACGCAGGCCAGCTGGCGATTTATGATGATTTGCCGGCAGAACTGCGCGAGGCGGTAGAGGATGTGATTCTTAACCGGCGGGATGATGGCACCGAGCGGCTGCTGGCGCTGGCGGAGAAATACCGTGGCGGCAAAAGCGATGGCTCGCAGGAAAAACAGCTCGCGGAATGGCGCAGCTGGGACGTGGTGAAACGGCTGGAGTATTCGCTGGTCAAGGGGATCACCGAGTTTATTGAGCAGGATACCGAAGAGGCGCGCCAGCAGGTACCACGGCCGATAGAGGTGATTGAAGGCCCGCTGATGTCCGGCATGAACGTCGTCGGTGACCTGTTCGGTGAGGGCAAGATGTTCCTGCCGCAGGTGGTGAAATCGGCGCGCGTGATGAAGCAGGCGGTGGCGTATCTGGAGCCCTTTATCGAAGCCAGCAAAGAGGCGGGGCGCAGCAACGGTAAAATCGTGCTGGCCACGGTCAAAGGCGACGTACACGACATCGGGAAAAATATTGTCGGCGTGGTGCTGCAGTGTAATAACTACGAAATCATTGACCTTGGCGTGATGGTGCCGGGTGAAAAAATTCTTAAAACGGCGCGCGAAGTGAATGCGGACATCATCGGCTTATCAGGCCTGATTACGCCGTCGCTGGATGAGATGGTCAACATGGCGAAAGAGATGGAGCGTCAGGGCTTTACCTTACCGCTGCTGATTGGCGGCGCGACCACCTCGAAGGCGCATACCGCTGTCAAAATTGAGCAGCATTACAGTGGCCCGACGGTCTACGTGCAGAACGCCTCACGCACCGTTGGCGTGGTGTCGTCGCTGCTTTCCTCCACGTTAAAAGAGGATTTCGTCGCCCGAACCCGCAAAGAGTACGAGACCGTGCGCATTCAGCATGCACGCAAAAAGCCGCGCACGCCGCCGGTCTCGCTGCAGGCGGCGCGCGATAACGCCACCTCAATTGACTGGGAGAGTTACACGCCACCCGTGCCGCATCGTCCCGGGGTCAGTCAGGTGGAGGCCAGCATTGAAACGCTGCGCAACTACATCGACTGGACGCCATTCTTTATGACCTGGTCGCTGGCGGGCAAATATCCCCGCATCATGGAAGATGAGGTGGTGGGTGAAGAGGCGCAGCGTCTGTTTGCCGATGCCAATGCGATGCTCGACAAATTAAGCCAGCAGTCGCTGCTGAAGCCACGTGGCGTGGTCGGTATTTTTCCGGCTAACCGGGTCGGCGATGATATTCATCTCTACAGTGATGAGCGGCGTGATGAGATTTTGTGTGTGAGTCATCACTTACGCCAGCAGACCGAAAAAACCGACTTCGCCAACTACTGTCTGGCGGATTTTGTGGCCCCGAAATCGAGCGGCAAAGCGGACTATCTCGGTGCCTTCGCGGTGACCGGCGGGCTGGAAGAGGATGCGCTGGCGGAGGCGTACGATCGTCAGCATGACGACTACAACAAGATCATGGTGAAAGCGCTGGCTGACCGTCTGGCGGAAGCCTTTGCCGAATATCTGCACGAGCGGGTACGTAAGGTGATCTGGGGCTTCGCGCCTAACGAAAATCTCAGCAATGAAGAGCTGATTCGGGAAAATTATCAGGGGATACGTCCGGCGCCAGGCTATCCGGCCTGCCCGGAGCACACTGAGAAAGCCGCCATCTGGCGTCTGCTGGCGGTGGAAGAACAGACCGGCATGAAGCTCACCGAATCCTTTGCCATGTGGCCGGGCGCGTCAGTCTCTGGCTGGTACTTCAGCCATCCTGACAGCCGCTATTTCGCCGTAGCGCAGATCCAGCGTGACCAGGTGGAAGATTATGCGGTACGCAAAGGGATGTCGTTAACGGAAGTTGAGCGCTGGCTGGCGCCGAATCTCGGCTACGACGCGGACTAAATAAAAAAGCGGCCTGAGGGCCGCTTCAGACTGCTGACAAATCCAGCTCCGGTTAAATCTGGCAGCAATGAAGAAACTCAACGCGCAGGGAACCCGGTCAGAGGAGGAAAGCGTCCCGCGCCAGGGACGGCGCGGGCCGAGCGGCCAGGGATGGCATTAGCGCCTTTCCGATCTGACCGGGTTCCCTGAGCAGGCGCGATCTCATTGCTATGCTTTGCTTCAGGCGTATGCTCCCTGAGCCTGCTTTCTGTTAACCGCATGAAACGGCCCTGAGGCCGCCATCTGCTTAGTTAAAGCGCGCGTCGCGATCGGACGTCAGATCATACAGCTGGTACTTGCGACCCAGCATCTGACCGCCATCACGCGTCAGCGGCACCCAGTTCACCTGCGCGCGACCGCGCGTTGGCGTCACGGTGAACAGATCCATTGGGATGGAGATATAGAAGCCTTTGGTGAAGTCGCCTTCGCCATACTCTTCAGACGAGACGTTGGTTTTGGTGGCATAGACACCCACCATCACGCCACTGTCGAAGCGCTTCGACACATCGACCGTCACGCCTTTATCTTTCGCCAGATACTGACCGACGCTGGTTTTCACCAGTACATCCTGCATGAACCATGGACGCCAGTAACCCGTCAGGTTGCCGGTTGAGGCTTTATAGCGGTTAAACTGCATCATGTTGTCCCAGTCACGCTGACGGACATAGTTGGCATCGACGCCCACCGCCCAGTTCGCATCGACCGGACGATAGAGCAGCTCGCCGCCCACGCCGCCATACATCGTCTCCAGGTACCCGCCGTAAACCTGACCATAGAAGCCGTTACCGAGGTGGCCCATATAGTTCGCCTGCAGATCGTTAACGTAGACGTTGTTCTCAACGTAGTCGCGGATATGGGTACGCACGCGCGGCAGCGAAGAGTCCGCCGGTGCGCCGTTGTAGTTGAACTTGTCGTAGTTGTTGGCGAGGTTACCAAACAGACTACCGCCCACCAGCAGGTGATCCGTCAGCCAGTAATCAGCGCTGGCCATCACGCCGACCTGATACATATAGAAGCTTTCCGGGCCGCCCACCGACTGATTCAGCACCGGCGACAGACTGTAGTTCAGGCGATCCTGACGGATAAACATCCCCTGCTCAGTGGTACCCGGATCGACCGGTTCTTTGCGGGTCTGTTGCAGTGGCTGCTCATGGCCCAGCGGATAGCCTTCCAGATTGTTACGCAGGCTGGCGACCTGCGTCTCAGTCGTCACCTGTGGCATGTTAAAGCGCGACTCGGTGACATTGATGGTGTCGATGCCGTCAGGCAGGTGGTTCATGATGATGCGGTTCGCGCGATCCACCCCTTCACGGGTATCGCGATACTTCGTCTGCTCGCCTGACACATAGATCGTGTGACCCTGAGTCTGAATACGCGGACCATCAAGACCGGCATTGTATTTCAGATCGGTCAGCTGAGTGCCCACCACCGTCGGCTCCAGCAACTTAGGTTGCGGCTGCGGATTGTAGGAAGGCTTCTCGCTGTCGATGTGCGCCTGACGCAGATCGTTGAAGTTGGTGCGAATGGTGACACCAAACATAAAGGTGTTACCGCGTTCGTAGCTGGCGTTGATGTCAGCCCAGTCGGTTACGCGATAAATCGCGCCGACGTTGAGCTTGCTGCGCTGCTCAAGGCGGCCAGCAAAGTCATTCTGGTAGTCGTTGCCCTCATACTCCATTTTAAGGCGCAGCGGCTGCCAGGGCGTCTGATACTCCACGCCGCCAAACAGCGCCGTCGGACCGTGGAACATCTGCGAGCCGTTGATTGAACCCGCTTCGCCCACCTGCGGACGCTGGCAATAGCTGTCGCTGTATGAGCAGAAGGGGTTCTTCACGGTGCCGCTATTGCCGAGATAGCCCCAGCCAAGCCCCAGGGTAAAGTCGAACGGTCCCCATGCTTTGGTCGCCACCAGGTATTCGCTGTCGAACAGACCGGTACCGCCCAGATCGCGGGTTCCCACCGCCACTTCCGGCAGCCAGAAGCCCTCCTGCCACAGACGGAGTTTCAGGTCGAAGGCTTTATCTTTATAGCTCTGCGTGCCGCTGAATTCTGAGACCGCACTGTACTGACGGGTGCGCACGTCGGTATACCGCACAGTGGTCTCCAGCCAGGGAAAGAGCTGCAGTGACGCGGAGTAGTATCGGTACTGATCGTTGTCGCGCGCGTTGAGGCTGAACTCGCCCTCTTTGGCCATGCGCGCCGTCGGCACCTGCATCAGACCCACGCCGCCGAAATCGGATTGTGAAGGGCCCACCGGCTCGGGCCAGGTGTCAGCCTGCGCCTGACAGGCTGCCGCCACGGAAACAGCCAACAGGCTGAAGAGATAACGTTTTTTCATCAGTCTGGTATCCGGTGAGTCAGTACGGAAAGGATGCGTTCATTAAGGTCTTCATAGCTGCCTGGCAGGCTCCATGACGAAAAGCCGAGCCAGATAATGCTGCCTGGCTCCACTTCCGCGTGGCGATGATTCCAGTAGGCAACCGGCACCTGCTGTGTGGCGCCTGAAGGTGCAATCACGGTGACAAAATTGCGTTCTGCCCCGGAGAGTGCGTCATGACCATCCAGATAGTCGCGTACTGATTTACCCGGCTGCCAGCTCACTTTGCCTGCGCCGCTCAGCGCGCCGAGCAGCAGTACAGAATCTGAGGGGGCCTGCAGATAGAGGTCATAGCTGCCTTCCAGCCGACGGTTGTCAGCCGGATGCAGACGGATCCAGTCCGGGTCGAGCGACGTGAACTGGCGACCTGCTACTTTGATGGCGCTCAGCTGGCGGATCACCTCATCAATGGCCGCCGCCCGATCGCCGCTGCTGTCGGCACGCCAGGCACGTAACGCGCCCAGCGTCTGTTGATAGTGCTGCTGTGCCACTGCGCTGGCGCCGCGCTCGGCAATAAAGGTCGCACGCCAGTCAGTGTTGACCTGCAGTGGAGGCAGAGTCACCAGCTGGGAGAGATCCGCGACCTGGCTCAGCTCAGCCTGACCGCCGTTGTGCGGTGCATGAACGATAACCTGCGCAGTTGCCTGCGCTTCTGCGGCGCTGAACAGGCTCAGCCCGGCCAGCAAAAAAGTGATTTTTTTCATGATTTCGCCGGCTTCAGAATAGTGATATCTACAGGGAAGGCGTCTGCCGCCAGCATCTGATGGGCCTGCACCACATCGCCGCTGCTGTTATCGATCCAGAAGGTGTTTTCCCACTCGCGGTTACTGCTGTCGATGCTCACCTGCTCATGCCAGACGCGGCACGGAATGCGGTTGCCCGCCACGGTCAGGACTTCGTCGGTGCCGCGCTGGAAGGTTGAACGCACAGTCGCGCCGCGAACCTTGCCCTGTTCGGTCCACTGCACGATGCGGGTCCAGCCTGCACCGTTGCTGATATGCAGGCTGTCAGCGAGCGGATCCTGTTGCAGATTGCTGACGCTAAGCAGGTTATCCGGCAAGCCCAGGGTTTTAACCAGGCGGCCATGCTGTGTCACCAGCATCGCCTGATCCTGTGTCACCCATTTCTGCTGACCTTTCTCGTTGTAGCCGAGCACTACAAAAATGCGCGGACCTTCATTCAGGCGAGCATAGAGACTGGCATAGGGAAGATTGTTGACCTGTTGATCGGTAACGGTCACGTCGTCCGGACCGTTAACCGCAAGCAGCAGAGTCTGTTCAAGACCTTTTTGCGTTTGTGTACAGGCCTGCAGCAGCAGGCAAGCGAGCAGCAGAGGAAGTTGGCGCACTGTGTGTCCCTGATAAGTCATGCCAAAGTAAAAAATAACCACACAGGCGTGTGGTTATGTTTAAAGGTGCTCTGCCCTTCCCGTTCCGGCTGCAGAAATACAGGTTACGTGGCTCAGCGTCCTCACTCACCGAAGTCAGTGGTTCAGCCTCTGCCCGTTTGCTGCAGATCAGCAATCAGACGGGGGTCGGGCATCCATCAACGAGTGGTGCTCGTCGTGGTCGTGGTTGTTGTACCGGTATTTGCACCGTCACCACCGCCAGAAGCGGCAATGCCGAGCCCGACCAGCGCGCCAAGTGCACCGATACCCACAGCGGTCGACGTGCCAGCAGAGATTGCTCCCGCCTGCGCACCAGCTGCGGTACCAGCTTCTTCCGGCGCAGCAAATGCGCTGGAAGAGACGGCAACGAAGATCAAGGCTGCACCGGCAACCATAGTTTTTTTCATAACAGCGTTTCCTGCATTGAGTGAATGAAGGATCTCTGTCCGCTGAGGTTGCAACGCAGTCAGACTGCGGCAAAATCGACAGACAGTCCCATTGCGGGCGCGTTCAGTATAGGGCAACAAAATACCAGAGTTCAGCACCGGAAAAACCAGGGTGAATAGCGGGGTGGGCGCGTGATTTAATTAGCTGGATTGGGGATAACTACTTTTTATATCGGAATATTTCGGGCTGATGCCAGATATTTCGCTGCTGGCGAATCAATTGCAAAGCGTAATGTTCTTTTTTATTAATATCTGGTACGGAATAAGAATAATCAGAATTTACTCAGGATTGCTGAAACTGAATATGATTATGAATCAATAGCTAACAATAGAGATTACCCGATTTCAGGACCATTTTATACTTTATGCTGGCCCGTTAAGCGCATCGATGTTCAGAATTATCTTAGGTTATTTTAAGACTTTTCCCTGACAACCCATGTTCTCCGACGATATAAACAGCCCATTCAGATGTAAAAACAGTCAAAAAAAGGGCGGCAAAGTGGCCGCCCGATTAATTTAACGCCGATTAACGCCAGGATTTATAGCGGTTAATTAAGGCATTAGTGGAGCTGTCGTGAGTGGTAACTTCGTCCTCGTTTTCCAGTTCCGGCAGAATACGGTTCGCCAGCTGCTTACCTAATTCCACACCCCACTGATCGAAAGTGAAGATATTCAGGATGGCACCCTGAGTGAAGATTTTGTGCTCATACAGGGCAATCAGCGCGCCCAGGCTGTAAGGGGTAATCTCACGCAGCAGAATGGAGTTAGTCGGGCGGTTACCTTCAAACACCTTGAACGGCACAATATGGGCTACAGACTCTGCAGATTTACCGGCATCGGTAAACTCTTTCTCTACAACGTCCCGTGACTTACCAAACGCCAGCGCTTCAGTCTGGGCAAAGAAGTTAGAGAGCAGTTTCGGATGGTGATCCGCGAGCGCGTTATGGGTAATGGCCGGCGCAATAAAGTCGCACGGAACCAGCTTGGTACCCTGGTGGATCAGCTGATAAAACGCGTGCTGACCGTTGGTGCCGGGTTCGCCCCAGATGATGGGGCCAGTCTGGTAGTCCACCGGATGACCGGCACGATCCACATACTTGCCGTTTGACTCCATATTGCCCTGCTGGAAATAGGCGGCAAAGCGGTGCATGTACTGGTCGTAAGGCAGAATCGCTTCGGTTTCAGCACCAAAGAAATTGTTGTACCAGATGCCAATCAGTGCCAGCAGCACCGGCAGGTTCTGCTCAGCCGGCGCAGAGGCGAAGTGCTGGTCCATGGCATGTGCGCCGCTCAGCAGCTGCTCGAAGTTATCGAAACCAATCGAGAGAATGATCGACAGGCCGATCGCTGACCACAGTGAATAGCGGCCGCCAACCCAGTCCCAGAATTCAAACATGTTGTTGGTGTCGATACCAAATTCGCCCACCGCTTTGGCGTTGGTCGACAGCGCAGCAAAGTGTTTCGCTACGTGCTGCTGGTCGCCTGCCGTTTTCAGGAACCAGTCGCGCGCGCTGTGGGCGTTGGTCATGGTTTCCTGGGTGGTGAAGGTTTTCGATGCCACCAGGAACAGGGTGGTTTCCGGGCTGAGGTCTTTCAGCGTTTCGGCGATGTGGGTGCCGTCAACGTTAGAGACAAAATGCATGTTCAGATGGTTTTTGTACGGGCGCAGCGCTTCAGTCACCATAAACGGGCCGAGGTCAGAGCCGCCGATACCGATATTCACCACGTCGGTGATCGCTTTACCGGTATAGCCTTTCCATTCGCCGCTGATGATGCGCTCAGAGAAGCCTTTCATCTTATCCAGCACCGCGTTGACCTCTGGCATCACATCTTTGCCATCCACCAGAATCGGCGTGTTACTGCGGTTACGCAGCGCGACGTGCAGCACCGCACGATCTTCGGTGCGGTTAATCTTCTCACCCGAGAACATAGACTTAATGGCACCGCTCAGGTCGGTCTCTTTGGCCAGCGCCTGTAACTTATCGAGGGTTTCCTGGGTGATGCGGTTTTTGGAGAAATCCACCAGCATCTGATCATCAAAGGTGGCAGAGAATTTGGCAAAACGATCGGCATCCTGGGCGAACAGATCGGCAATTTCTACCGACTTCATCTGCTCAAAATGCTGTTGCAGCGCTTTCCAGGCTGCGGTTTGTGTCGGATTGATATTTTTCATGGCAACACTCTTGTTGATATTAAGAACCGTCATTCCATCGGAGGCACATCATGCCCGTTTAGCGTTTCAGTATGACCACAGTTGTAACTGAAAGGAAAAATTTTGTCAGCGCGCGCCGGACAGGCGATCTGAGCGCCGCTGTTTATCGCCAGCATTCACTGGCGCGAACAGCCAGCGGACCGCAGAGGCAACGCGCGGTAAAGTGTGACGCGAAAGTCTGCGCAAAACGTTGTGCCGTATCAGGGATTGCTGCATGGGCTGAACCCATTAAGCACTGTAGCCGCTGCGACGCAGAGTCATTTGTTTTCTGATGCGGCGCTCCGGGCATCGCTGACATTGACAGCAGGTCCAGAAAAGGCTAGATCTATGCGCCTACTTGCGCACCTGTGCGCAAGCCAGAAGAGGCGCGTCGCCCAGGCAGTGTGTTGGAGGAACCGTATCCGGTGAAAACACATGATGGGGAGCGACGCCGAGGTGGGTCAGCACGCGGTGTGCTGCCTGTCGGCTACAGGGGCTGAATCCTCTGGGTTGTCACCAGAAACGTCTGCAGTCGACGTTTCGCAAGGTGGGGCGCTTCTGGGTGACTCGTCTATCCGATCTTGTCCGCCCGTTTCTGCTCTTTCCTTGTGCCTGGCTGAAAGAATGTTTCTCGACCCTTTCATCGGCGAGAACAAGATAACCTGACACGAGGTCCTACATGTCTCAAACACTGATAGTGGCAAAATTCGGCGGCACCAGCGTAGCCGATTTTGAAGCGATGAACCGCAGCGCCGATGTGGTGTTGCAGGACGCCAGCACGCGTCTGGTGGTGCTCTCTGCTTCGGCGGGCATTACTAATCTGCTGGTTGCGCTGGCTGAAGGCCAGCAGGCTCCCCAGCGCGCTGTGCTGCTTGATGATATCCGCCGTATCCAGTACGCCATTGTTGATCGCCTGCAGCGTCCGGAAGTGATCCGCGATGAAATCGATCGGATGATCGACAATATCAGCATGCTTTCCGAAGCCGCCTCACTGGCCACCTCGAATGCCCTGACCGATGAACTGGTCAGCCACGGTGAGCTGATGTCATCACTGCTGTTTGTGGAAATTCTGCGTGAACGCCAGGTTAATGCGGAGTGGTTCGATGTCCGCAAGGTAATGCGTACCGACGATCATTTTGGCCGGGCAGTACCGGATGTACAGGTGCTGGCGGAGCAGGCGACGGCGCAGTTACAGCCGCGCATTGAGCAGGCATTGGTCATTACTCAGGGTTTCATCGGCAGTGAAAGCGAAGGGCGCACCACCACCCTGGGTCGCGGCGGCAGTGATTACACCGCCGCGCTGCTGGGCGAAGCGCTGAATGCGGCGCGTGTGGATATCTGGACGGATGTGCCAGGCATCTACACCACCGATCCGCGCGTGGTGCCGACGGCGAAGCGTATTGATGAAATTACTTTTGAAGAAGCCGCTGAAATGGCGACGTTCGGCGCGAAAGTGCTGCACCCGGCGACGCTGCTTCCCGCTGTACGCCGGGGTATTCCGGTATTCGTCGGTTCCAGTAAGGATCCGGCAGCCGGTGGGACCCGCGTCTGCAATGAAACCCGCAACCCGCCGCTGTTTCGTGCGCTGGCGCTACGCCGTAAGCAGACGCTGCTAACGCTGCACAGCCTTAACATGCTGCATACGTTTGGTTTTCTTGCTGAACTCTTCAATATTCTGGCGCGTCATAACGTCTCGGTTGACCTGATCACCACCTCTGAAGTGAGCGTGGCGCTGACGCTCGACACCACCGGATCGACCTCAACCAGTGCCAGCCTGCTGACCCAGGCTTTACTGACTGAACTCTCGTCGCTGTGCCGGGTTGAAGTGGAAGAAGATCTGGCGCTGGTGGCGATTATCGGTAACCAGCTGTCAAAAGCGTGCGGCGTCGGCAAAGAGGTGTTTGGTGTGCTCGACCCGTTCAACCTGCGGATGATTTGCTACGGTGCCAGCAGCTACAACCTCTGCTTCCTGGTACCGGGCAACGATGCGGAAAGCGTGGTACGTACGCTGCATCGTAATCTGTTCGAGTAAACTTCTCTGCCATTCAGGCCGCGTCAGCGCGGCCTGAAAAACGGCAAAAATGGTTCATATCTCCCTCATTACTCCCCCGGCACGCGACTTCCGATAAAACCTGTTAATACATAAGGTTAAATTCTGTTATTGCCAAATGGCAACCCCTTTCTCTGCGCATTTCGTGCACCTGCATTGCGCTCCCTTTCCGCAGATTTATAATCCCGCCGCTGAATCAATTCACCCAAATTTAGGAAATATCATGAAAAGGTTAGTCGCAGAGGCGCTGGGTACCTTCGTGCTGGTGGCTGGCGGTTGTGGAAGTGCCGTGCTGTCAGCTGCGTTCCCGGAGCTGGGCATTGGCTTCATGGGCGTGGCGCTGGCTTTCGGGCTGAGCGTGCTGGTCATGGCGTATGCGGTCGGTCACATCTCAGGCGGGCACTTTAACCCGGCGGTGACCCTGGGATTAGTGGCAGGCGGACGTTTTCCCGCGTCTCAGGCCATTCCTTACATCATCGCGCAACTGGCAGGCGGCATTGCCGCTGGCGCGGTGCTCTATCTGATCGCCAGCGGTAAAGGCGACTTCAGTGCAGCGGCCAGCGGCTTTGCGGCGAATGGCTACGGCGAACACTCGCCAGGCGGCTTCAGCCTGCAGGCAGGCATGATCGCCGAAGGGGTGATGACCGCTATCTTCCTGATTGTGATTATGGGTGCCACCAGCGAACGCGCGCCGAAAGGCTTTGCACCTATTGCGATCGGCCTGGCGTTAACCCTGATCCACCTGATCAGCATTCCGGTAACCAATACCTCGGTTAACCCGGCACGCAGCACCGCGGCAGCCCTGTTCCAGGGTGACTGGGCGATCTCTCAGCTGTGGATGTTCTGGTTAATGCCGATTATCGGTGCCGTGATTGGTGGTTTGATCTACCGCGGTTTAGAGGAAAAAGCAGCGTAATTTCTTCGATATGCAGCGGATCGGCAGCAGTCGATCCGCATTTTGCCGCCTCGCCCCATCTTCGCCTTACGCCATGATAATGAAATGTTATGATCCCGCCTTCGTCACGGCAGTCGTTCCTGCATGATGACTCTCTATGGCAAATCTGCATAAAACATAACATTCTTATAAGGAAGTCTGGCTATGCTCGCCACGTTAACCCGCCTGTTCCCGCTCTGGGCCGTGCTGTTGTCTGTCGCCGCTTATTACTCTCCAGGTACATTTCTCGGCATCGGACCCTGGGTCACTTATCTGCTGATGCTGATTATGTTCGGCATGGGTGTGACCCTGAATATCGACGATTTTAAACGGGTCCTGACCCGACCTGCGCCGGTGATTGCCGGAACCTTTCTGCACTATCTGGTGATGCCGTTAGCCGCCTGGGGACTGGCAAAACTGTTTCATATGCCGCCCGATCTGGCTGCCGGTATGATTCTGGTCGGCTCAGTTGCCAGCGGCACCGCCAGCAACGTCATGATCTATCTGGCGAAGGGGGATGTGGCGCTGTCGGTGACGATCTCGTCAGTCTCTGCGCTGGTGGGTGTATTCGCCACGCCGCTGTTAACCCGCTTTTATGTTGATACCCACATTCAGGTTGATGTGGCTGGCATGCTGCTGAGCATCGTGAAGATCGTCGTGATCCCCATCTCCCTGGGACTGATCATTCATCACAGCATGAACAGCGTGGTTCGCCGGGTGGAACCCTGGCTGCCTGCGTTTTCGATGGTCTGTATTCTGCTGATCATCAGTGCGGTGGTGGCGGGCAGTCAGGCCTTTATTGGATCGGTGGGTCTGATGGTGATCGCGGCGGTGATCCTGCATAACGCGATTGGCCTGCTTGGCGGCTACTGGGGCGGTAAGCTGTTTGGCTTCGATGAGTCAACCTGCCGTACCCTGGCGCTGGAGGTCGGCATGCAAAATTCCGGTCTGGCGGCGACGCTGGGCAAACTCTACTTCTCACCGCTGGCGGCATTGCCAGGCGCGCTGTTCTCGGTTTGGCACAACCTGTCAGGTTCACTGCTGGCGGGTTACTGGTCAGGAAAGCCGATTAAGAAGAAGTAACAGTGGCGGCGCATTATTGCACTGCGCCGCATCTCACTGCTGCCGCGCCGGACGATCGCCGCTCCGGCGCGGCAGGTTATTCACTCCGCTCAGTTTTATTCATAGTCACGTTCATCGTCGGGCTGTTCCAGCACCGTGTAGGCCACACTACAAAACAGTGAATTCAGGCGCTTCATGTCGCCCAGTAAACCGAGATGCAGCGAACTGGTCTCAATACTCTGCACGTTCTTCTGGTGCAGGCGGTCAACATGCGCATGAGAGTAGCGGCGGATCATCAGACGGAAGCGATGTTTAGCGCGGCGCAGACGTTTAGCACTGGTGATATCGTGTGACAGAAACACCGACAGGCTCATTCTGAGGTTAGCGATCAGCAGCTCATGCAGCTCCTGCAGCTCTTTTAATCCCTCGGCAGAGAACGCGCGGCCCGCTGCCAGCGATTTGTCAGCGACATCGCCGCTCATCCGCTCGATGATGTCCCCGGCCTGCTCCAGATTAAGCGACATTTCAATGATTTCGCCCCAGCGACGCGAGTCCTCTTCGGGGAGGTCCTCTTTTGGCATCCGCGCCAGATAGAGTTTGATGGCGGTATAGAGCACATCGACATCATCATCCAGCCTGCGCACCGTGCGTTCCTCGCGGGATTCGCCATGTACCACCTTATTAAACGCCTCCAGCATCTGCTCCAGCACGTCGCCCATGCGTAACGCTTCGCGGGCGGCATTCACCAGCGCCAGCGCCGGCGTATCCAGCGCGCTGCGATCGAGGTGCTTCGGCTTGAGGTGCAGCGCGTTATCCACGTCGTCGGCAATCATACGGCGACAGAGGCGCGCCATCAGGTCAGCAAACGGCACCATCGCCACGCAGCGGATCAGGTTGTAAAACACATGGAAGAAAATCACTAACTCTTCATCGTTGACCGGCAGCTTATCCAGCCACTCCGCCACAATATCGACAAACGGCAGGATGAACACACAGCCGATCAGCTTGAACAGCAGGCTGCCGAGCGCCACGCGCTTGCCCGCGGCATTCGAGCCGCTGGCGTTGATCATCGCCAGCAGGCCGCTACCGAGATTGGCACCAATCACCAGACAGAGCGCCACCTTAAACGAAATCACGCCGGTGGCGGTGAGCGTCGCGGTGATCAGCACCGCGGCCAGGCTGGAGTAACTGATGATGGCAAATACCGCCCCCAGCAGCGCATCGAGCATCACGTCGCCGGTCAGGCTGGAGAAAAGCACCTGGACACCGGCGGCCTGGGTAATCGGGCGAGCCGCTTCGACAATCAGCTGCAGCGCCAGCAATATCAGGCCCAGGCCGATACTGGCCCGGCCTAACTGACCCGCACGGGTCTGCTTGCGGCTGAGGAAGAACACCACGCCAAAGAAGATAAACAGCGGTGAGAGCCAGGAGAGATCAAATGTCAGGATACGCGCCATAATCGCGGTGCCGACATCCGCGCCAAGAATCACCACCAGCGCGGGCGTCAGGCTGACCAGATTCTGCGCCACAAAAGAGGTTACCAGCAGCGTGGTGGCGTTGCTGCTCTGCACCAGCGTGGTCACGCCAATGCCCGCCAGAAACGCCATCGGTTTTTTTTCTATGCTGCGACTCAGGACGCGGCGCAGATCGGCACCGTAGACCCGCATGATGCCGGTTCGTACGATATGCGTGCCCCAGACCAGCAGGGCCACCGCAGAGAGTAAATTAAGCAGGGTTAACACGTGGTGTCGCTCCTCGAATGTCAGGCTCAAAGCACAGACTGCCAGCCTGACGGAAGAGAGCAATCTGTGAAGGGGATTGCCGTGCTATGCGTGATTTTTTCCTGTGTTTTAAGCCACCTGGCGCAAAGTCGACATCTCCAATTGTAGACCAATCTTCCTGCCAGCGGGATGCAAATCCGCCGCCGATCGGTTAAGCACATCAACCGAAAGTTCCACATCATGCGCCCGGATACGATAGCGGATCACGTTGCCCAGCAGGCTGTGGCTGAGGATTTCCGCAGGAATGCCTTGGCCCGGCGCGGTGAACAGCATTGATTCCGGGCGAATGGCCACCTGGCTGTGGAAAGGCTGACCGGTCAGTCGCGTCGCCTGCTCAGCGCTCAGCAGGTTGTAGTTGCCAATAAATCCGGCGGCGAAGAGATCGACCGGTTGGGTATAGAGCGCTTCGGCATCGCCATTCTGCACGATTTTGCCCCGGTTCATCAGCACGATACGATCGGATAGCGTCAGCGCCTCCTCCTGATCGTGGGTGACGAACAGGGTGGTGAGATTCAGCTCGCGCTGGATGCGCCGGATTTGATCGCGCAGATGGCGGCGAATACGCGCATCCAGCGCCGACAGCGGTTCATCCAGCAGCAGCAGACGCGGACGCGTCACCAGCGAACGTGCCAGTGCCACGCGCTGACACTGCCCGCCTGACAACTGGTGCGGATAACGGCGTGCATAATCATTGAGTTCAACCAGCTCCAGCACCTCCAGCACCCGCTGGCGAATCTGCGCTTCGGGCAGTTTCTGCATCTTCAGGCCAAATGCGACGTTCTTCTCTACCGTCATGTTGGGAAACAGCGCATAGCTCTGAAACACCATACCGATGGCGCGCTTCTGCGGGGCCAGCGGCACGATATCTTTGCCCTCCAGCCTGATTTCACCGCTGTCGACGCCGGTTAATCCCGCCAGACAACGCAGCAGCGTCGATTTACCGCAGCCGCTGGGGCCGAGCAGGGTGACAAATTCCCCTTCAGCGGCGCTGAAATCGATCTGCTCAAAAATGGGCGTGGGTCCATAGGACTTGTTCAGCTCTCTGACCTCAAGGTAACTCATATTCAGCCTCGTTCGGGATTCAGGGCGTTGGCCAGCCAGGTAACCAGCAGCACCACAAAGAAGTAGGAGATCACCAGCGCGCTGGTGAAGTGACCGCTGCCGTTACGCATGTTGAAGAGGTAAACCTGCAGGGTTTCATAGCGGTTGCCGACCAGCAGGTTAGCGAAGACAAATTCGCCAATCAGGAAGGAGAAAGAGAGCAGCACGGCAATCAGCATCCCTTTGCGCAGGTTGGGCAGCACGACCCACAGCGCCGCCTGCCAGGTGCTGGCACCCAGCAACTGCGCGGCATCAATCAGCTCTTTAAGGTTGATCGCCTGCATATTGTTCGCCAGCGCCCGGTAGATAAAGGGTAACGCGATAGTGAAATAACAGCCGATTAAGATCCACGGCGTGCCGGTCAGCATCAGCGGTGACGAAGAGTAGAGTTGCAGTAATCCCACTGACGACACCACCGGCGGCACGGCGAAAGGCATCAGGATCAGGACGTTCATCACCGCATCCAGTCGAGGAAAATAGTAAGCGATTACAAACATGGCAGGCAGCACCAGCAACAGCGAGAACAGCAGCGCACCCAGGCAAATCAGCAGCGAATGGCCCAGCGCCGTCAGAAATCGCGGGTCGCTCCAGAGCTGGATGAACCACTTCAGGCTATAGCCCTGTGGCAGAATGGTGTTACTCCAGTCGGACGACAGTGCATAAAGCAGTGTGGCCAGTAAAGGCAGTGCCAGCAGGGTAAAGAGTAACCCGACCATTATCCGGTGATAGAGGTGCTCAGCACGTGACATGGCGGCTCCTTTCATGGCTGTTTCGCATTGAGATAGCTACGGCGCACCAGATACTGCTGCACCAGGGTGATCAGCGCCATAATCGCCACCAGCAGCATCGCCAGCGCGCTACCGGTGTTGGGATCCAGCGAGATATCGCCGGAGACCAGCGCGGCAATACGCACCGGCACCACGTTGAAATTACCCGTGGTCAGGGCATAAATCGTGGCGTAAGCGCCCAGCGCATTCGCCAGCAGGATCACAAAGGTCCCGAGCAGCGCCGGAAACAGAATCGGCAGGCCGATATGCCACCAGTAGTGCCAGCGGCTGGCACCCAGCAGCGCAGCGGACTCCTGCCACTCTTTTTTCAGCCCGTCGAACGCCGGGTAGAGCAGCAGCACGCCCAGCGGGATCTGGAACCAGGTGTAGACCAGCACCATGCCGTTGCGCGAGAAGAGTCTGAAGCTCTCAACCAGACCATAATGGCGCAACAGCAATGTCAGGCAGCCGTTCAGCCCCAGCAGAATCACAAAGGCAAACGCCAGCGGGACACCGGCAAAGTTGCTGGTCATATTGGTAAAAGCGATGAGAAAGCGCTGCAGTCGCCCGCCGCCGAGCTGATGCAGTGAATAGCCGGTGACCAGTGCAATCAGTAAGCCGTAGACGCTTGACCAGAGTGAGATATCCAGCGAAAAACGAAACGCCTGCTGGTAGAAGGGCGAGGTGAGAATGTCCTGATAGTTATCCCAGCCCCACTGGCTGTTCATCTCACTCCAGAAGCTGTTAATGGCGATCCACAACAGCGGTGCCAGCTGAAAGGCGACCCAGAACAGGGTGAACGGTAACAGCAGCAGCAGCGCGACTCCTTTTCCTCTCATCTCTTCGACTCCGCCAGCAGGCCGCGACAGACCGGCTTGTCATGCGCCACCTCAAGCAGTTCACACAGCGTGCCGCACAGATCGGTCTGCTGCGGTGCCAGGTCAGGCTGCAGCGAGAAAGCCCGGCCAAAGACAAACAGCGGCACCGTGGTCTCTTCCGGCAGAATGCCGCCGTGGGAGCGATCGTCATTCATGCCGTGATCGGCGGTCACCATCACCTGATAGCCCTGAGCCAGCCACAAGGGCATCCACTGCGACAGCAGGCCGTCGGCGATGCGTGCCCGGTTGCGGTACTGTGGTGAGGAGAGGCCCGATTTATGACCGGCATCGTCGATATTCATCGGGTGGATTAGCAGAAAATCGGGATCGTGACGCAGCCGCAGGCTCTCTGCATCTTCAAACAGATGCGAGTCGGGATAGCTATCATCAGAATAAAAATGGCCATACTGAATGGGCAGGTCCGGCGCGTCAGTGTGACGATCGCGCGCCGGAACGAACGGCGTTCGGTTATAAAGCTCACTCACCCAGTGGTAGGCCGCCGCCGCAGTCGTCAGTCCCGCCGATCGCGCAAAGTGAAAGATGCTACGCTCGCGGCTTAACCGACTGACGCCATTATGAATAATGCCGCTTCTGACCGGCGGAACACCGGTCAGAATGCACTCATAAAGCGGGCGTGACAGCGAGGGTAATTCACAGGTCATACGGTAATAAAACCCGTTGCCCTGCGAACATTCGGCATGCAGGTAACCCATTGCATGTTGTGCGACCTGATTGCTCAGGCCGTCCAGCACTACCAGGATGGTCTTCATTCCGTTCTCCCTGCCGCGAATTACTGCTGCATGTTGATGATGACGTTTTCCTGCCACAGGCGCGGCAGCATTTTCGACGATTTATCCCAGGCAGCCTGATCCTTCACCGGACGGGCATTTTTATATTCAGATTGCGGCAGCAGGCGAGCCTGAACGTCCGCTGGCAGCGTCAGATGTTCAGCACGGATAGGACGGGCATAGCCTTTCGCCAGATTGATCTGTCCCTGGTCTGAGAAGATATATTCGCGCGTCAGTTTTGCGGCGTTAGGGTGTTTCGCATATTTGTTGATGACGGTGGTGTAGCCGGAGGTCACGGAGCCATCAGACGGGATAACCACTTCGTAGCGGTTTTTGTCGATCTGGTCCCGGTAGTTCAGGGCGTTAAAGTCCCAAACCACCGCCATCTGCACTTCGCCTTTTTCGATATTGGCAATCACCGGATCGGTAACGCCAAGACGACCCTGTTTAGCCAGATCGGCAAAGAAAGCCAGCGCCGGTTTCAGGTTCTTCTCATCGCCGCCTAAGGCGTAGTTTGCCGCCAGTACGCCGTTGGCCGCCTGAGCTGCCACGCCGACGTCACCAATAGTAACCACATACTTACCTTTTTTCAGATCGGCCCAGCTATGGGGGATATCTTTAACCTGCTGCTTGTCGATCAGGAAGGCGATGGTGCCGGTATAGGCCAGCGCCCAGTGACCATCTTTATCTTTTGCCCAGGCCGGAATCTGATCCCAGTGAGTGGGTTTATAGGGCTGGGTCACACCTTTAGCGACAGCGATCGGGCCAAAGGCGGCACCCACGTCACCGATGTCAGCGCTGGCGTTCTCTTTCTCTGCATCGAATTTCGCCAGCTCCTGCGCCGATGACATATCGGTATCGCTGTGCTTAAGGCCATATTTGCTGCTGATGTCGTTCCAGGTATCTTTCCAGTTAGCCCAGCTATCCGGCATCCCGACGCTGTTGACCTGGCCTTCACTGCGTGCCGCTTTTTCCAGGGCGGCAAGGTCGTTATCGGCGGCCTGCGCAACGGGCAGGGTGAGCACTACAGCACTGGCTACTACAGAGGCGATAAACGCTTTCATCTCAGTTGCTCCGGGTGTAAGTTGATGGGCCTGGCTGGTCTAGTCCAGCAAGAACCGAGCCAATGTAGCCCCTGTATATGAACGATTTATGACAGGGCGGCGCTGTGCGGGGGATGGGCGATGAAAGATGTGACCCGTTCGCCTGCCACAGGCGCGTTTACCTGAACAGTAAGAGTGCGGAGTCGCACCAAAATGAGGCTACTGTTGTGGAGTCGATAGCACTCAAAACGGCGGATGCGATCGCCAGCGTCCTGCTGACGCGTATTCAGGCCGGAGAGTTCAGCGCCGGGCGACTACCGGCGGAGCGTGCCTTAAGCGAAGCGTTCAGCACGACCCGGATTACCCTTCGGGAAGCACTGGGCAAGCTGGAAGCCCAGGGGATGATCTACCGGGAACTGCGTCGCGGCTGGTTTATCGCACCGCCGCGGCTGATCTATAACCCGCTGCATCACAGCCACTTTCATGCCATGGCAATGGAGCAGGGACGGCAGGCGGCCACCGAGGTCATCGCCGCCGAACAGGTCGCGGCGCACGACAGCGTGGCGACGGCGCTGCGGCTGGCCTCCGGTTCGTCGGTTTACTGCATCCGCCGCCTGCGGCGCATCGACGGGCGCGCGGTGCTCTATGTTGAACACTACCTCAATCCGCGTTTTTTTCCTGGTCTGCTTGATGAAGATTTGACCCGCTCACTGACCGATCTCTATGACCAGCGCTACGGCATTCGTTACGGCGGCGCGCGCTTCACCATCCTGCCCGGCCCGCTGCCGGAGGTCGCCGCACCCATGCTGAATGTGGCACCGGGCAGCCCCGGTTTGTTGATCACCCGCATCAATCGCAACCAGCAAAAAGAGGTGATTGATTGCGACTGTGAATACTGGCGTTACGATGCGCTCTGTGTTGATGTGGAGGCCTGAGGAGTTATTGTGATTTGCGTCACACTCGCGCATGATACCGCGCGCTAACAACTCCTTTTTTAAGGCGCAACATGAGTGACAAAAATCCTTTGGCCCGCCACCTTGCAACGGTACTGCAATGGGTGCTGAATCTGGGTCTGCTGAGTCTGGCGATCATCCTGATCGTCTTTTTAGGCAAAGAAACTATCCATCTGGCAAACGTGCTGTTTAACACCAGCGAGCAGTCATCCTCCTATCTGTTGATTGAGGGGATTGTCATTTATTTCCTCTACTTCGAATTTATTGCGTTGATTGTTAAGTACTTTCAGTCGGGATATCACTTTCCGCTGCGCTATTTTGTCTATATCGGTATCACGGCAATTATCCGCCTGATTATCGTCGACCATAAAAATCCCTTCGATACGCTCTGTTACTCTGCGGCGATTCTGATTCTGGTAATCACTCTGTGGCTGGCAAACAGCAACCGCCTGAAACGCGAGTAATCTCCCTGCCGTCTGTCATGACGGCAGGTGTTCGCATCGCGTCTCTGCGCTAAACTAGCGTCCTGAAAATTATTGGGAGTGGTGCTATGTCGCAAGACGCGCTCAGCTTATTACGTGCGCTCAACTGGCTTTCTCCGTCGCAGGCAACCCTTGCGCCGCCATTGCTCGACTGGCTGATGGAGGAGGATTCAATGACGCGCCGTTTTGAACAACATTGTCAGCGGGTCACGGTTCAGCCGCTGCGTGAAGGCTTTATCGACGCCAGCGAGTTGGGTGATGAAAAGGGCTTGTTGCCAGACGATCAACGCTTCTGGCTGCGTGAAGTGTTGCTGTTCGGCGACGATCAGCCCTGGCTGGCTGGCCGTACGCTGGTGCCGGAAAGCACCCTTAACGGGCCAGAAGCGATGCTGCAGCAGCTGGGCACCCGGCCGCTGGGTCGCTATCTCTTCTCCTCTTCAACGCTGACCCGCGATTTTATTGAGCCGGGGCAGGTGGAGGGATTGTGGGGACGACGTTCACGCCTGCGTCTCTCCGGCAAACCGCTGCTGCTGACTGAACTATTTTTACCGGCATCGCCGCTCTATCGCGATCTGGTCTGAGGATCCTGTGGTGCAAAATAGCTTAAGTATAAATAAATGGCGGGCCTACACGCGCCTGATGCGTATCGATAAGCCGATCGGTACGCTGCTGCTGATGTGGCCAACGCTCTGGGCATTATGGCTGGCTGACATGGCGATCCCGCCGCTGCCGGTGCTGGCGGTGTTTGTTGCCGGTGTCATCGTGATGCGTGCAGCTGGTTGTGTGATCAATGACTACGCCGATCGCAAAGTAGACGGTCATGTCGAACGCACGAAGCATCGGCCACTGGCCAGCGGCGCGGTGAGTGCAAAAGAGGCTAAGTTGCTGTTCGTGATCCTGGCTCTGGCGGCTTTTGCGCTGGTGCTGACCATGAACATGATGACGATTATGCTCTCAGTGGTGGGGCTGGCGCTGGCCTGGGTCTATCCCTTTATGAAGCGTTATACTCACCTGCCGCAGGTAGTGCTGGGTGCCGCCTTTGGCTGGGCCATTCCCATGGCATGGTCCGCAGTTAGTGAGTCCTTACCTCTGGTCTGCTGGCTGGTATTCATCGCCAACATCTGCTGGACAGTCGCCTATGACACTCAGTATGCGATGGTGGATCGGGATGATGACCTGAAGATTGGCGTGAAGTCGACCGCGATTCTCTTTGGCCGTTTCGACAAGCTGATCATTGGTCTGCTGCAACTGGCGACGCTGCTGCTGATGGCGCTGGTTGGCCTCATGCTGCATCTGAACAGCGCCTTCTACTGGACGCTATTACTGGCCGCCGCGCTGTTTGTTTATCAACAGAAGCTGATCGCCGGACGCGAGCGGCAACCCTGTTTCCAGGCTTTTCTCAATAATAACTATGTCGGGATGGTGCTGTTCCTAGGTGTGCTGATGAATACTCCGCCGTTCAGCCAGCTGTTCTGACAGGGGATTCAGGCACAAAAAAGGCGACCTCATGAGGTCGCCTTTTTACTATGCGCGCTGGGGTCAGTCGTGCGCCACAGCGGTTTCAATCGTCATGCGGACATCGCTGGTGACTAGGTCTGCCAGCATATGCCAGGTCGCCAGGGTCTGCGCAATATCGGCATCACCGCTGTCGCTGATATAACCTTCATCGCGCAGGGTCAGGACCAGTGAGGTAAAGACCGCTTTGTCGAAGAATTCCGGGGCATTGATACCGTGCAGCACCGACAGACGCTGTGCCAGCGTCCGGCTCTCTTTCTCCAGCGTGCCGCGGTTAATCGTCGGCTTGGCGCTGAGAATGGAGAACGTAATGGCATAACGCTGCAGCGTTTCACGCACACCGGCGGCCAGCAGTTGTAGCGTGCGATAGCGCGCTGAGGAAAAGCGTAATTCACCGGCTTCGAACGTAATCAGGCCCTGACGCGCCAGCTCCTGACTCAGTTCGGTCAGCAGTTGCGGCAGTTCATCGGTCTGCCAGCGCAGGAACAGCTCACTCTTCAGCATCGGGTAGATCAGGCTCACCTGACGCAGCAGTTCTGCTTCGCTCAGCGTCTGGTGCTGCTGAACAATGGCGGCAATCAGCGACGGCATCACCAGCATGTGATGAATATTGTTGCGATAGTAGGTCATCAGCACCGCCTGCTCACGCGGCAGAATGATGATGTCGCCAATGCTGTCCTTTTCACTCTCAAACTTATTCATACCCATGGCGTGATCCAGCAGCGCTTCCGCTGAAAGATCGGGTACGGTCGCATTTGGCGAGTAAGGCACGTTGCGCAGCAACTGGGTGTAGCACTCCAGTTGTTCAATCAGCTGTTCACGGGTTAGTGAGCGCTGACGTGACGCCAGCAGGGCGGTGACACAGAGGTTCATGGCGTTAGCCGCGCCCGCTTCATTGATACGCACCATCAGGCTGGCAGCAATATCGTTGACGGTTGGGGTTAACCAGCTGGGACGCTGTGGCTCAATCGGATCGATGGCATCGCGCCATTCCGGCACCCGCTTATTGAGATAGTTGACCAGCGGCAGGGGTTCGCCAAAGTTCACGTAACCCTGACCGAGATTGCGCAGCTTGCGTAAGCCGCGCACCATCTGCATGAAGCCCTCTTTCTCTTTCGCCGCGCCGCGCAGCTCTTTAGCGTAAGTGCCCACTTCCATCACGTGCTCATAGCCGATATAGATCGGCACCAGCGTGATCGGGCGATTTCCGCCGCGCAGCATCGCCTGCAGCGTCATGGCTAAGGTGCCCGTTTTAGGGTCCAGCAGGCGACCGGTTCGTGAACGGCCACCTTCGACAAAGTACTCAACCGAATAGCCGCGGGTGAATAGCTCGCCGAGATATTCGCGGAATACCGTGGCGTAGAGCTTGTTGCCTTTAAAGGTACGACGAATAAAGAAAGCGCCCAGGCGACGGAAAATCGGGCCGGCTGGCCAGAAGTTGAGATTGATCCCGGCTGCGATGTGCGGCGGCACCAGTCCCTGATGATAGAGCACATAGGAGAGCAGCAGATAATCCATGTGGCTGCGATGGCACGGCACATAGACAATCTCGTGGCCATCCTGCGCCAGCTGGCGGACTTTTTCGCCGCCATTGACGTTGATGCCCTGATAGAGCCGACTCCAGAGCCAGCCCATCACGC
The DNA here is from genome assembly GCF_902706165.1 of Pantoea sp. 18059. Classification (NCBI taxonomy): domain Bacteria; kingdom Pseudomonadati; phylum Pseudomonadota; class Gammaproteobacteria; order Enterobacterales; family Erwiniaceae; genus Pantoea; species Pantoea sp. 18059. The sequence continues at coordinate 559,891 of NZ_CACSJS010000002.1, read as the reverse complement.
GGTCAGTTACGCGGATGGCTTCATAGGAGAAGTTTGCCGCAATCTCCTCCATCATTTCGACGGCGTTCTGCTGCGCTTTCTCATGGGAGATTTTTTTGCTGCGAGCTTCATCCTCTACGGCTTTTTCAATCGCTTTGGATTGCAGCAGACGAGTAAACAGATCCTGACGCGCCGGCAAGCGCGGGCCAATCGCCGCCAGCCGCTGGCGGGCAAAATGAATGCGCGCCACACGAGCCAGCTTCTGGGCGATCGACTGATCCGTACCGTGTTCAGTTGCCATGCGGCGCAGCGACACTGTCGGCGAGAAGCGGACAAAACTGTCGCGCCCGTGCCAGATCACCGCAAAAAACTTCTGCACCCCGTTCAGCACCCGCAGGTGTGGCGTTGCTTCGCCCTGGACTTCACGTCCTGGTGCGCGGCCAAACATCACCGTGACCGGCAGCATCTGAATATCCAGCTTAGGGTTATTGCGATGCAGGTCCAGGTAATCGTGAAAGATTTTCACGGATTCAACGCTGGGCACAAAATAGGGGAAGACGCGTGGGCCATTGTGGATAAAGACGTGGCGAGGCAGCAGAGAACCATCAATCTCCAGCGGAGTGAGCGGGTCGGGCAGATGATGCCGCAGACACTGTGCGCGTAAAGTCAGTAAGTCGGCCTTCGAATCGTAAGGCAAAACATACATAATAGGTCGGGTCGGATCCAGACCATGTTCAGACACGGGATCGGCCGGAATGGCCTTACTTTTTACCAAAAACGACAGTGGTAAATTAAGCAATTTGTAATAGAGTTTACGCCAACCTGACATAGACAACATGAAGCCTCTTGTTAGCAAAGCGCCGCAAGCATACCAGAAAGCGCAGCGAAGATCTGTGGTGGTGCCAATTGCACGCAGCCCAGACATTGACGTCAATCCGATGAAAGGGTTCCCACATCATGGCAAATAATGCCACCGGACTTATCAGAATAGTAAAAGCTGCAGGTTACTCATGGCAGGGACTGCGTGCCGCCTGGCAACATGAAGCGGCGTTTCGGCAGGAAGCGCTGGCTGCGCTGGCCGCTATTGTTATCGCGTGCTGGCTGGATGTCGATGTGGTCTCCCGCATCCTCATGATTGGGGCGGTGGTGCTGGTGGTCATTGTTGAAATCCTCAATAGCGCCATTGAAGCGGTGGTCGACCGCATCGGTCAGGAGCATCATCCGCTGGCGGGCCGGGCAAAAGACATGGGCTCGGCGGCAGTGCTGATCAGCATCTTACTGGCACTCTTCGTCTGGATCGCGCTGCTCTGGACACATTTGCGATAAGCCTTCCATAACGCGTCTGAGGGCGCGTTTTCCCTGACAATCGGTTTCCATTTCACCAATACCTGTATATACTCACAGCGACTGTATAAACAACCAGGGGGCGGGATGAAAGCATTAACCAGCAGGCAGCAGCAGGTCTATGACCTGATTCGCGACCATATTTCTTCAACGGGCATGCCGCCTACGCGTGCCGAGATCGCCGCGCAGCTGGGCTTCCGTTCGCCGAACGCGGCAGAAGAGCATCTGAAAGCGCTGGCGCGCAAAGGCGTCATCGAGATCGTTTCCGGTGCATCGCGCGGCATACGACTGTTAATGGAAGAAGAAGCCTCAGAAGGGCTACCGCTGATTGGCCGGGTTGCTGCCGGTGAGCCGATCATGGCGCAGGAACATATCGAAACCCACTACAAGGTCGATCCGGGCCTGTTTAAGCCGTCTGCTGACTTCCTGCTGCGCGTCAGCGGAATGTCGATGAAAGATATCGGGATTATGGATGGCGACCTGCTCGCGGTGCATAAAACCCAGGATGTGCGTAACGGCCAGGTTGTGGTTGCCCGCATTGATGATGAAGTCACCGTTAAGCGCTGGAAAAAGCAGGGTGCTATCGTGCATCTGCTGCCGGAAAACAGCGATTTTGACCCGATTGTTGTCGATACCCGTGCGCAGTCACTGACCATAGAAGGTCTGGCTGTTGGCGTGGTGCGCAACGGCGAGTGGCTCTGATTCTTCTGCCAGCGTGCATTCGCCTTCTCTGATGCTATTCTGTCTGCCCTAATTTTGTCGCTGCCTCTTTTGCGCAGCGACACTGAGCACGGAACGGCGAATGCGCTTTATTACGGCAACCGATAAAAATCTCTGGCGGCTTGCGCTGCCGATGATCCTTTCAAATATCACCGTTCCCTTACTGGGAGTGGTCGATACTGCAGTAATTGGTCATCTCGACAGCCCTGTCTATCTTGGCGGGGTTGCGGTCGGGACTACAGTGACCAGCTTCCTCTTTATGCTGCTGCTTTTCCTTCGAATGAGTACCACTGGCCTTACGGCGCAGGCATTTGGCGCTGGCGATAAAATGGCGCTGGCACGCGCGCTGACTCAGCCGCTGATCATTGCGCTGCTGGCGGGCGTACTGTTCATCGCTTTGCGTTATCCGATTATTCAGCTGTCGACCCATCTGGTTGGCGGCAATCCCGATGTACTCGAACAGGCGGCACTGTTTATTCAGATTCGCTGGCTCAGTGCGCCTGCCACGCTGGCAAACCTGGTCATTCTGGGCTGGCTGCTGGGCGTGCAGTATGCACGCGCGCCGGTGATCCTGCTGGTGGTGGGCAACCTGGTTAACATCGTGCTCGATCTCTGGCTGGTGATGGGGCTGCACTGGGGTGTCGCGGGGGCGGCAACCGCCACGGCGCTGGCGGAATACATTACGCTGGTTGTCGGCAGCATCATGGTCTGGCGGGTGTTAAAACTGCGCGGAATTACGCTTAGCCTGCTGAAGCAGAGCTGGCGCGGTGACAGCGGCCGGCTGCTGCGACTGAACCGGGACATCATGCTGCGCTCTCTGATGCTGCAGCTCTGTTTCGCCTCGCTGACCGTACTGGGTGCCCGGCTGGGTCCGGATGTGGTGGCGGTTAACGCAGTATTACTGATGTTCATCACTTTTACGGCTTACGCGCTGGATGGCTTTGCCTATGCGGTTGAAGCTTTTGCGGGTGAGGCGCATGGTGCAAAAGATGGCAGCAAGCTCCTGCGCGTCTGGCACTCTGCCTGTCGGCAGGCGGTAGTGGTGGCGCTGTTCTTCTCGCTGATCTATGCCATTTTTGGCCCGCAGATCGTTACCCTGCTGACCTCTCTTCAGTCACTCCAGCAGACAGCGGACCGCTATCTGGTCTGGCAGATGATAATGCCGCTGATCGGCGTCTGGTGTTATCTGCTGGATGGCATGTTCATCGGAGCGACGCGCGGGCGTGAGATGCGTAACAGCATGGTAGTTGCCGCAGCAGGCTATTTTCTGACGCTGCTTAGCGTACCGGTGCTGGGTAACCATGGTCTTTGGCTGGCAGTCACGGTTTTCCTGGCGCTGCGCGGCCTGTCGCTGTGGCTCATCTGGCGTAAGCACTGGCGTCAGAACAGCTGGTTCGATGCCTGAGTCAGCCGTGGCTGCACGCAAGCCGATACGGATTATTCTGTATTATTCCACGGTTAATAAATTGGCTACTACAATTAACTCTATGCAGCGCAGTTAACCAGCGCTTTGTATCGTTATTTTGTTAAGTAGCAAGATAATCATTAAAACCCGAGGATTGGAGGTCTGCCATGAATAAAGACGAAGCAAGCGGCAACTGGAAGCAGTTCAAAGGCAAAATGAAAGAGAAATGGGGCAAGCTGACCGACGATGATATGCAGGTTATCGAAGGTAAACGCGATCAGCTGGTCGGCAAAATCCAGGAGCGTTACGGCTCTACCAAAGATGAAGCCGAGCGCGAAGTAACCGCCTGGGAAGGTCAGAACAAAGATCACCGCTGGTAATCAGACAATAGCTTGATAATCAGCTGAATGCGTTCCGGTGGGCCCTCACCGGAACCGCACAAGGATGTGCCGATTACCCGCGTTTCCCCCGCTTTTTACCCTCATCCTGATGGTCATGCTCGCAGCTTTCATGGTGCGTACAGGCTTCAACCGCAGCACAATTTTCACATAAACCATGCGCTTCAATCACGCTGTGGCGTAATACAAACTGCGCTTCACCTGCCAGACCAGCAATAATCTTCTCTACGCCCTGCGCCTGCTTCTCTGTAACGGCGGCACAGCGGTCACAGACCAGCATCACCGATGTATGTGCTGGTGCCTCAAAATGGTGACACATGACGTAGCTGTTGTTGGATTCCACCCGATGAATGAAACCCTGCTCCAGCAGGAAATCGAGCGCCCGGTAAACCGTGGGTGGCTTGGCCTGTGGCTCGCTGACCCGGAGTTGATCCAGCAGATCGTAGGCGCTGATCGAGCCAGGCTGCTCGGCCATCAGGCGCAACACTTCAGCACGCTGCGAAGTCAGACGCACACCGCGCTGCAGGCACATCTTTTCGGCCTGAATCAAAATTTGCTGCGACGTCATGTTTGTCATGAAAATTCTCCGCTGGATAAGTGATGTTATTTTATCACACATAGTTTCGCGGCGCTGAGGTTGGTTTTCGTCTGAAAAAACAGCATCATTTGCCTGATAAAGCAGCACATTCAGAATTTAAGCCGTCTTCTATCTCAAATCTGACGATAAATCAGATCCATTCTGAATCCACCTGAAGCGGAATTTGTTGGCATTTTGCTTTGCATCTCACTGAGTTAAGAAGTAATGTTCAGAAAGACTTAAGAAAAGTCTGGCATTATTTGAAATATCCCAATGCAGTTTGAACAATTACAACGGTTTTTTGATTGGAAAACGTCCAATCCTTTGAATTAAGACACTGTTTCCTTTGAATTCACAGCAATAACGCGTTAGCCAGGGTTCACAATAGGGCTAACAAACTATTCAGTCATTGAATGTTTCAATGGCAATTTCTCAGGTGATGGCAGGCAAATGGTGAAAAAATCCGCTCAACGTTCAGCGCTGATCTACACGGCTGCAACGACCGCGCTTTTCCTTTCTTCTTCCGCCATGGCGGCAGGGACCTGGTATGATGCACGTAATGACGCCATGGGCGGCACCGGCGTAGCATCTTCTCTTTATGGCTCCGCAGTGCTGGCGAACCCGGCATTAATGACGCGCGCCAAACCCGACGATAGCGTCAGCATTATTTTTCCCTCAGCGGGCATTCAGGTGACTGACAAAGATAAGCTGATAGATAAAGTGGATGATATTACCGACACCGTGGACCGTTACCGCACGGTGCTGGGTAACCTCACACCAGCAGATTTCTTCCGTGCTAACTCTGAATTGCGCGCGGCCTCAGGTGATGTGGCAAATAAGCTAAGCGATTTGCGCGGTAACAAAGCAGACGGTTCTGCCGGCGCGGCCGTGGCCGTTACCATCCCCAACGACACTCTGCCTTTCGCCTTTATTACTAAGGCCTACGGTACAGCGCACGTCCGCGCTAACGTGGTACAGAGTGATATTGACTACCTGCGCAGTATAGAAAACGGGGCGTTTCCTCGTCCTGGCGATCAAAATAACCTGCGCTCCAGCGCGAATGGCTTAGCGGCGCTGGTCACCGATTATGGTGTTGCGGTGGCGCATGAGTTCACCATCGCTGGTCAGCCAGTATCGGTAGGCGTCACACCGAAAGTGCAGAAAACCTGGCTCTATAACTACACCGCCAGTATTTACAACTACGACAAAAGTGACATCAATAACAGCCAGTATCGCAGCACCGACACCGGCTTTAACGTTGATGCCGGTCTGGCGACCACCTTTGCTGAAAACTGGACGCTGGGTGTAACCGGACAGAACCTGGTTTCTCGCGATCTGCAGACCAAAGAGGTCAATGGTTTCCGCGACACCTACCAGATTCGCCCGCTGGTCACCACCGGTCTGGCCTGGGATAAAGGTCCGTTTACCGTGACGGGCGATGTGGATCTGACTGAAACCAAACGCTTCAAAACTCAGGATAACAGCCAGTATGCGGCAGTGGGCGCGGAATACCGCGTACTTGACTGGCTGCAGCTGCGTGCAGGTTATCGTGCGGACATGCGTTCTAATGACGAAAATGTCGCTACGGCCGGTTTTGGTCTGTCACCGTTTAACAAAGCCGTCCATCTGGATCTGGCGGGCTCTGTAGGTGCTAACAACACCTGGGGCGCGATGATGCAGCTGGGCTTTAACTTCTAAGCGCGTTATTCAGACTGTTCGGGGGCGGGCGATGCACTATCGCCCGCCCTTGTGTTATCCTTGCACAGAATTCCATCACCCCTTAATTACCGGATTGTCTGCGCTTCATGCCTAATTTCTCTTCGCAACGTTTCTCTATCGCCCCTATGCTCGACTGGACCGATCGTCACTGTCGCTATTTTCATCGCCAGCTGACCGGTGACACGCTGCTCTACACCGAAATGGTGACCACGGGTGCAATCATTCATGGCAAAGGGGATTACCTGGCTTACAGTGAGGCTGAGCATCCGGTCGCGTTGCAGCTTGGCGGTAGCGATCCGGCGGCACTGGCGCAGTGCGCGAAGCTGGCAGAGCAGCGCGGCTACGATGAAGTGAATCTTAATGTCGGCTGTCCCTCTGATCGGGTGCAGAATGGCCGTTTCGGCGCCTGCCTGATGGCCGAGGCGAATCTGGTCGCAGATGCCGTTAAAGCGATGCGCGACGTGGTTTCAATTCCGGTCACGGTGAAAACCCGCATTGGTATCGATGAGCTGGACAGCTATGAATTCCTGACCGATTTTATCGGCACCGTGGCGGGACGCGGTGAGTGTGAGACATTTATCATTCATGCGCGTAAAGCCTGGCTCTCCGGCCTCAGCCCGAAAGAGAACCGCGAGATTCCACCGCTGGATTATCCCCGCGTCTATCAGCTGAAACGCGATTTTCCGCAACTGACCATTGCCCTCAATGGCGGCGTGAAAACCCTGGAAGAGGCACAGATCCATCTGCAACACCTTGACGGCGTGATGATGGGACGTGAAGCCTACCAAAACCCCGGCATTCTGGCGCAGGTCGATCAGACATTGTTTGGTCGTCAGCATCCGGCGGCGAACCCGGTTGAAGTGGTGCGCGCCATGTATCCCTATATTGAAGCGGAACTGGCAAAGGGGACGTATCTGGGACATGTCACGCGCCATATGCTGGGTCTGTTCCAGGGGATCCCGGGCGCCCGCCAGTGGCGACGCCATCTGAGTGAAAATGCCCACAAACCCGGTGCTGATGTTCGTGTGCTGGAAGCGGCGCTGGCGCTGGTCGCCGATAAAATCCCGCAGGAAGCCTGACGCCTCATCTGAACCCGAAAAAACCAGCTCTGAATGCTGGTTTTTTTTACGCCACTATGTGGTTTTTCTCACCAGGTTGCGCTCTTCTGTATATCTCTTATCAGCAGAAAATCAATGAGTTAACTATTGGCACGTTTTTTGTAATAACTATAACAATCGGAATCAAAAAGGAGCGCTGACGTGGAAATTTTATTCGTATTAGGGTTTTTCCTGATGCTGTTGCTGACCGGCGTTTCGCTGTTAGGCGTGCTGGCGGCACTGGTGGTCGCAACCATCGTGATGTTTGTCGGTGGACTGTTTGCAATTGTTATTAAAGTGTTGCCGTGGCTGGTGCTGGCGGTAATTGCGGTCTGGCTGCATCGTGCCTTTTTTGGCGACAGCGATGAGCGAGCACGTCGCAAGCTGCGGCGTAAGATCAACAGGTTAGACCGCAAAGGCTGGCGCTAAATGCGGTGAAGATCACAGTGTGAGAGATTGGTCAGGGCTGATCTGCAATTAAACATATTTTTTACTTATGTTTTCTGGCAGGATGCCTGTCGTCAAATCGATGTGCCATCGACTCGACACGAATTCATCGCCGCTGTCCCTACACCAGCGCGAACAAAAAATAAAAAAAGAGAAGGGCTTCCCGCGGGAGGCCCTTTTTGTTGCTCACTACTATGGAATTAAGAGACAGGATCCCTGCGTGGCGCGGCTCTCCAGCATCTGGTGCGCTTTGCTGGCCTCTTTCAGCGCAAACTTCTGCTGCTCCGGTACATCAACTTTAATTGCGCCACTCGCCAGCAGCGAGAAAAGCTCGGCACTGGCGGTTTCCAGCTCCTGGCGGTTGGTGATATAGCCAAACAGTGAAGGGCGGGTCACAAACAGCGAGCCTTTCTTATTCAGAATGCCGAGATCAATCCCGGTCACCGGACCCGAAGCATTGCCAAAACTGACCATCAGCCCATGACGGCGCAATGAGTCCAGCGATGCTTCCCAGGTATCTTTGCCCACGGAGTCATAAACTACGCCCACTTTTTTCCCGTCGGTCAGTTCGCTGACGCGTTGCGCAATATTCTCTTCGCGGTAGTTAATCGTCGCCCAGGCGCCGGCCTTCTTCGCCATCGCTGCCTTTTCTGCTGACCCAACCGTTCCAATCAAATGGGCACCCAGCGCTTTTGCCCACTGACAGGCAATTAACCCGACGCCGCCCGCTGCGGCATGAAACAGGAAGGTCTCACCGGCGCTGATTTTATAGGTCTGGCGCAGCAGATATTGTGTGGTCAGCCCTTTCAGGTAGCTGGCTGCGCCCTGCTCAAAGCTGATCGCCTCCGGGAGATGCATCAGGCGATCTTCCGCCACGTTGTGCACTTCGCTATAGGCTCCCATCGACGCCAGACAGTAGACCACGCGATCGCCGGGCTTAAATAATGTCACGCCACGTCCAACCCGCGACACCACGCCTGCGGCTTCTGTACCCAGGCCAGAGGGAAAAGCGGCGACCGGATAAAGCCCGCTGCGAACATAGGTATCGATGTAATTAATCCCGATAGCGCGATGTTCTACCTGCACTTCATGTTCGGCCGGGTCAGCAGGTTCAAAATCTGTCCACTCTAAAACGTCCGGGCCGCCATGTGCGCTGAACTGAATACGCTTTGCCATTCTGACTCCTGTGATTGTTTCATCATGAGGGTGAGGCACGCACCCCAACTAAGGTATACTTGCGCGTCCCCACAGAAGATCGGTAATGCATTCACTATGGCAGGAAATAAACCCACCAACAAATCGAACGAAACGCAGGATCGCCAGCTCGCAGGCGTGAAAATGCCCCCGCATTCGCTGGAAGCGGAGCAGTCGGTGCTCGGTGGGTTAATGCTGGATAACGAGCGCTGGGACAATGTCTCTGAGCGCGTCGTCGCGAATGATTTTTTCAACCGCTCGCATCGGCTGATTTTTTCAGAGATGCAGCGGCTGCTGGAAAACAGCAAACCTATTGACCTGATTACGCTCTCCGAATCGCTGGAAACCCGTGGCGAACTGGAGATGGCGGGCGGCTTCGCCTATCTGGCGGAACTGGCGAAAAACACCCCGAGCGCGGCGAACATCGGCGCCTATGCTGACATCGTGCGCGAACGTGCGGTGGTGCGTGAGATGATCGCCGTCGCTAACCAGATTGCCGATGCCGGTTATGATCCGCAGGGGCGTAACAGCGAAGAGCTGCTCGACTTCGCGGAGTCGAACGTCTTTAAAATTGCGGAAGCGCGCGCGGATAAGGATGCTGGCCCGAAAAACATCGAGCAGATTCTGGAATCGACCGTTTCCCGTATCGAATCGCTCTATCAGACACCGCACGATGGCGTCACCGGCGTCGATACCGGCTATCAGGATCTGAATAAAAAGACCGCGGGCCTGCAGGGTTCTGATCTGATTATTGTCGCAGCACGTCCTTCGATGGGTAAAACCACCTTTGCGATGAACCTGTGCGAAAACGCCGCCATGCTGCAGGAAAAACCAGTGCTGATCTTCAGTCTGGAGATGCCCAGCGAGCAGATCATGATGCGTATGCTGGCGTCACTCTCCCGCGTCGATCAGACCCGCATTCGTACCGGGCAGCTGGATGATGAGGACTGGGCGCGTATTTCCGGCACCATGGGCATCCTGCTGGAGAAGAAGAACATGTACATTGATGACTCTTCCGGCCTGACGCCCACCGAAGTGCGTTCGCGCGCCCGACGCATCTATCGTGAAAACGGTGGATTAAGCATGATCATGATCGACTATCTGCAGCTGATGCGCGTGCCGTCGCTGTCGGACAACCGTACGCTGGAAATTGCTGAGATCTCCCGCTCGCTGAAAGCACTGGCCAAAGAGCTGAACGTGCCGGTTGTGGCGCTGTCGCAGCTTAACCGCTCGCTGGAGCAGCGAGCCGATAAACGTCCGGTCAACTCGGATCTGCGTGAATCGGGCTCGATCGAGCAGGATGCGGATTTGATCATGTTTATCTATCGCGATGAGGTTTACCACGAAAACAGCGATCTTAAAGGGATCGCGGAGATCATTCTGGGTAAACAGCGTAACGGCCCGATCGGTACGGTACGCCTGACCTTTAACGGTCAGTGGTCACGCTTCGACAACTACGCTGGCCCGCAATACGACGACGAATAATCCCCGGTTTGTGCTGTCATGCACGATCTGTGCATGACAGCCCCCATCATCACAAAATAGTGTTGGACAACCTCTCGGGTTATCGGGTTATCTGTAACAAAGCGACGCCCATCACGCTGTGGAAACGGAATGACTCACGTAGACGATTACGACCTTAAAATCCTGACTTTATTACAATCCAACGGCCGTCTGACCAATCAGGAACTCAGCGATCTGGTCGGCCTTTCCGCCTCACAATGTTCCCGCCGACGTATCAATCTGGAACAGGCTAATCTGATCCTGGGTTATCATGCCCGGCTGTCGCCCGATGCCATCGGGCTTGGCATGGTGGGATTGATTGAGGTGCGCTTAATTAACCACACCGCAGAATATGTCGAGAGCTTTCACCGGATGGTGGAGCAGGAGCAGGCGATCGTGGATGCCTATAAAACCACCGGCGATGCGGACTATCTGCTTAAAGTGGCGGTGGCCGATCTCAATTCCCTTAGTGCGTTAATCAGCCAGTTAGTCGCGGGCCACCAGAGCGTTTCCCATGTGAAAACCTCGGTAGTGCTGGGACGCATGAAAGAGAACGGGCTGATGATGCTGCCTGAGCAGAAGACGCGCTAAAAAGGTGCGCGCTGTGCGATTTTGGTGCACACTTGCGGCAATTAATGCGAAGAGTGTGCATAGAAACGGACTTTAACGCATAGGTTGACGGTATCAGCCGGCATTTATGCACAAAGTTCTGTTTTAAATCGCCTTAGATATCAATGGGATATCGCTGGCACCCGGTTTACAGCAGTTCAGTGCTGTGGCGATGGTGCGTTTTTTGCATCGAAACCGCATCATTTGCCCTGAGAAAACCCCATGGATAACATCGCAGAACCCTCCCGCGTCCCGCATTCGCGCATTGAAGATGCGCTGGCGATGGTGCTTGGCACCCTGATGGTCTCGTTCGGCGTCATTATGCTGAAACAGGCGGGGGCGCTGACCGGCAGCACCGCAGGCATCGCCTTTCTGATCAGCTACCTGTCGCCGCTTTCGTTCGGCAGCGCGTTCTTCCTGATCAATATCCCTTTTTACTGGCTGGCGGTAAAACGCATGGGCTGGGAATTTACGCTGAAAACCTTCTGCGCCGTCGGTCTGGTGTCGCTGTTTACCCAGCTGCACCCGCTGTTCGTCCACTTTTCTGACCTTAACCCCTTCTATGCGACACTGTTCGGTAACGTCATCATGGGAATCGGGTTTATAGTGTTATTTCGTCATAAGGCGAGCCTGGGCGGCATCAATATTCTGGCGCTGTGGCTACAGGATCGCTTTGGGATCCGCGCGGGGAAACTGCAAATGGCCGTCGATACCTGCGTCGTGCTGGCGTCACTCTTTGTGGTGAGTGGCCCCATCCTGCTCGCGTCGATTGCGGGTGCGGTGATCCTGAATCTGATTATTGCAATGAACCACCGTCCGGGACGCTATCGGGTTTAATCCGCATCTTCCCTCTGGACCAATCATGGAGACCTACACCGTGTTTCAAAACGTTGATGCCTATGCTGGCGATCCGATTCTGTCGTTGATGGAAGCCTTCAAACAAGACCCACGCGAACACAAAGTTAACCTGAGTATCGGCCTCTATTACGACGAAAAGGGCATCATCCCGCAGCTGAAGGCTGTAGCCGCTGCCGAAGAGCAGATCTATGCTGAGCCGCATCAGGCATCACTCTATCTGCCAATGGAAGGGCTGAACAGCTACCGTAGTGCGATTGCACCGCTGCTGTTTGGTGCCGATCATCCGGTGTTAAACGCGGGCCGTATCGCCTCTATTCAGACGCTGGGCGGTTCTGGCGCGCTGAAAGTGGGCGCGGATTTCCTTAAGCGCTACTTCCCGCAGTCTGCGGTCTGGGTCAGCGATCCGACCTGGGAAAACCACGTCGCGATTTTTAATGGTGCAGGTTTTGAGGTAAATACCTATCCCTGGTATGACGCAGAGACCCACGGCGTGCGGTTTGATGCCTTTATCAGCACCCTGAAAACCCTGCCAGCGCAGAGCGTCGTGCTGCTGCATCCCTGCTGTCATAACCCGACCGGTGCTGACCTGACCGATGCGCAGTGGGATCAGACCGTTGAGGTGCTGAAAGCACAGCAGCTGATTCCATTCCTGGATATCGCCTATCAGGGCTTTGGGGCCGGCATGCAGCAGGATGCCTATGCGTTGCGCGCGGTCGCGGCGGCGGGCCTGCCAGCCCTGGTGAGCAACTCCTTCTCCAAAATTTTCTCGCTCTATGGCGAGCGCGTGGGCGGTCTCTCTATCGTCTGTGACAGCGCCGGAGAGTCAGCGCGTGTGCTGGGCCAGTTAAAAGCCACGGTTCGCCGCAACTACTCCAGCCCGCCGAATTTCGGTGCGCAGGTTGTCGCGCGCGTACTCAACGATGACGAGTTGAAAGCCAGCTGGCTGGCTGAAGTGGAAGCGATGCGCTTACGCATTCTGGACATGCGTCAGTCGCTGGTGGACGTGCTGAGCACTGCACTGCCAGGTAAAAACTTCGACTACCTGCTGAAGCAGCGTGGCATGTTCAGCTACACCGGCCTGAGTGCGCAGCAGGTCGATCGTCTGCGCAACGAATTTGGCATCTATCTGGTGGGCAGCGGCCGCATGTGTGTGGCCGGTCTGAACAGCAAAAATGTGCATCAGGTGGCTGAAGCGTTTGCCGCCGTGATGTAACGGCCGCCAGGCTGTAAAAAAAACCGTCAGGGTGCTCTCTGGCGGTTTTTTTATGGGTCAGGGTTTACCTTTCGGCGACATGCTGCACACTTAAACGGGGTAACCGTTTCAGGAATAAGCTATGTGGCATCAACAAACTATTACGCTGAGCGCGAAGCCGCGCGGGTTTCATCTGGTCACCGATGAGATCGTGAACTCGCTCTCCGGACTGCGTGATATCAAAACCGGTCTGCTGCATCTGCTGTTGCAGCACACTTCGGCGTCGTTAACCTTAAATGAGAATTGCGACCCGACGGTGCGCAGCGACATGGAGCAGCATTTCATGCGGCACGTGCCGGAGAATGCGCCTTATCAGCACGATTACGAAGGGCGTGATGATATGCCGGCGCACATCAAATCGTCGATCTTAGGGGTTTCGTTGTTATTACCGGTTCAGCGGGGACGTCTGGTGCTGGGCACCTGGCAGGGTATCTGGCTGGGCGAGCATCGCATTGAGGGCGGTGCCAGGCGGATTGTCGCCACTTTACAAGGGGAATCGTAATGAATAACTCAGACTTACTGACCTATTGCATGAGCAAGCCGGGCGCGGAGCAGAGCGTCCACAGTGACTGGAAAGCCACGCAGATTAAAAGCAACGGCGTGCTGTTTGCGATGGTACATGAGGCGAAAGGGCGACCAGCGGTATCGCTGAAATCGACGCCTGCGCTGGCCGAATTACTGCGCGAAGAGCATAGCGATATTATTCCCAGCGAGCATCTGAACAAGTCACACTGGAGCACGCTGTTCCTGGACGGTTCGCTGAAAGATTCGCAGATCTACTATCTGGTCGATGCCTCATTCCAGCAGGTTGCGACGGCCCGCTAAACGGCAATAAAAAACCCTCTTACCTGAGCAAGAGGGTTTCAGAGACAGCGGGTTACGCGGCAGGTTGCTCGCGCAGGGTATTGATGTCGATAACGAAGCGGTATTTCACATCGCTTTTCAGCATGCGCTCATAGGCTTCATTGATCTGGTCCATCGCGATCAGTTCAATGTCTGACGTAATGCCGTGCTCACCACAGAAATCGAGCATCTCCTGGGTCTCTGCGATGCCGCCAATCAGTGAACCGGCGATGCTGCGACGCTTGAAGATCAGGTTAAATACCTGCGGTGCCGGGTGATCGTGCTCCGGTGCACCCACCAGCGTCATGTTGCCATCCAGCTTCAGCAGGGTGATGAAGGGGTTGAGATCGTGCTGAGCCGCCACGGTATTCAGAATGAAGTCGAAGCTGTTGGCGTGCTGCGCCATCTGCTCCGCATCTTTAGAGATCACGACTTCATCGGCACCCAGACGTTTGCCATCTTCAATTTTGGAAGGCGAGGTGGTGAACAGCACCACATGTGCGCCCATGGCATGGGCAATTTTCACGCCCATATGGCCCAGGCCGCCTAAGCCTACGATACCCACTTTCTTGCCCGGGCCGACATTCCAGTGGCGCAGCGGCGAGTAAGTGGTGATACCGGCACACAGCAGCGGTGCCACGCCCGCCAGCTCCAGGTTCTCGGGAATGCGCAGCACAAAGCTCTCATCAACCACCATCGACGTTGAGTAACCGCCGTAGGTAATGGCGCCGGTTTCACGATCTTCACCGTTATAGGTGCCAACAAAGCCGTTTTCACAATACTGCTCCAGACCCTGCTGACAGCTCGGACAGCTGCGGCACGAATCGACCATGCAGCCTACGCCGACCAGATCGCCGACTTTGTATTTCTGCGTCTGCGGGCCAACGGCCGTGACGCGACCGACAATTTCATGGCCCGGAACCACGGGAAAAATGGTGTTTTTCCACTCATTACGGGCCTGATGCAGGTCTGAGTGGCAAACGCCACAGAACAGCACCTCAAGCTGAACGTCATGGGCGCGCAGCTCACGCGGCTTAAAATCGAACGGTGCCAGTTTGGATTTTGCATCCTGAGCAGCATACGCATGCGTAATATTCATGGTGTCTCCAGTTTCGATGTGTCGTGAGTGTTATTCGATGAAGTGCAGCAGCGTTGATGTGCTGCGAAAACAGGGCGACGCCAGGGGCGTGCCAAAGAGGAACCGCTTAAGGATAGTCAGCGTGGGGAAAAGCGTATATGCCTATACATGTCTGAATCTTGCCTGATTCTGCAATTTTCTGGCTGAATCGACAGGGGAGAGTAAAAGGCCCGCACGCGGCGGGCCTGACAGAATTACTTCTGTAACAGTGGCTTCAGGAAGCGCGCGGTATGTGATTTCTCACACTCCGCCACGGTTTCTGGCGTACCAGCCACCAGGATTTCACCGCCGCCGCTGCCGCCTTCCGGACCCAGGTCGACAATCCAGTCTGCAGTTTTGACCACATCCAGGTTGTGCTCAATCACCACGATGGTGTTGCCCTGATCGCGCAGCTTATGCAGCACTTCCAGCAGCTGCTGGATATCGGCAAAGTGCAGGCCGGTGGTCGGCTCATCCAGAATGTAGAGTGTCTGACCGGTGCCACGCTTCGACAGCTCACGCGCCAGCTTCACGCGCTGGGCTTCACCGCCGGAAAGAGTGGTCGCGGACTGACCGAGGCGGATGTAGGTGAGACCCACATCGATCAGCGTCTGCAACTTACGCGCCAGCGCCGGCACCGCATCGAAGAACTCACGTGCCTCTTCGATGGTCATTTCCAGCACTTCGTGAATGCTCTTGCCTTTGTACTTCACTTCCAGCGTTTCACGGTTATAGCGTTTGCCTTTGCACTGATCGCACGGCACATAAATGTCCGGCAGGAAGTGCATTTCGACTTTCAGCACGCCATCGCCCTGACAGGCTTCACAGCGACCGCCACGCACGTTAAAGCTGAAGCGGCCCGGATTATAGCCGCGTGAACGCGCTTCCGGCACGCCCGCAAACAGTTCACGCACCGGGGTGAAGATGCCGGTGTAGGTGGCCGGGTTGGAGCGCGGTGTACGACCAATCGGGCTCTGGTCGATGTCGATTACTTTGTCGAAGTGCTCCAGTCCCGCCACGTCACGGTAAGGTGCCGGTTCGGCGATGGTCGCGCCGTTCAGCGCCCGCTGGGCAATCGGGAAGAGCGTATCGTTGATCAGGGTCGATTTACCCGAGCCGGAAACACCGGTAATACAGGTGAACAGCCCGACCGGCAGCGTCAGCGTGACATCCTTGAGGTTGTTGCCGCGTGCGCCGGTAATCTTCAGTACTTTGGCCGGGTCGCCTTTGACGCGCTCCTCTGGCACTGCAATGCCACGCTTGCCGCTCAGGAACTGGCCGGTCAGTGACGCTTCCTGCGCCATGATCTGATCAACCGTGCCTTCAGCCACCACCTGGCCGCCATGTACGCCCGCACCCGGACCGATATCGATCACATGGTCAGCGGCACGAATCGCATCTTCATCATGCTCAACCACGATCACCGTGTTACCGAGGTCGCGCAGATGAATCAGGGTGCCGAGCAGGCGTTCGTTGTCGCGCTGGTGCAGGCCGATTGAAGGCTCATCCAGCACATACATCACGCCGACCAGACCGGCACCGATCTGGCTGGCCAGACGGATACGCTGTGCTTCACCACCGGACAGGGTCTCGGCGGAACGCGACATCGAAAGATAGTTCAGGCCGACGTTGACCAGGAAGCTCAGGCGATCGCCAATCTCTTTCAAAATTTTCTCGGCGATCTGCGCACGCTGGCCGCTGAGTTTCATGTTTTCAAAGAAGGACATCGCATGGCCGATGCTCATCTCAGAGATGGTCGGCAGCGTGGTGTTCTCCACGAAGACATGACGCGCTTCACGACGCAGACGGGTTCCTTCACAGCTGGCACAGGCGCGGTTGCTGATAAATTTCGCCAGCTCTTCGCGTACCGCTGAGGACTCGGTCTCTTTGTAGCGGCGCTCCATGTTATTGAGCACCCCTTCAAATGGATGACGGCGCACCGAGGTGTCGCCGCGATCGTTGATGTACTTAAATTCGATGCTCTCTTTGCCTGATCCGTACAGAATCACTTTCTGTACGTTTTCTGGCAGGCTGCCGAACGACGCTTCGATATCAAAATCGAGGTGTTCCGCCAGCGAACGCAGCATCTGGAAGTAGTAGAAATTGCGGCGATCCCAGCCGCGGATTGCACCGCCCGCCAGCGAGAGTTCAGGATTCTGCACCACGCGGTCAGGGTCAAAATATTGCTGTACGCCAAGGCCGTCACAGGTCGGACAGGCGCCCGCCGGGTTGTTAAACGAGAACAGGCGCGGCTCCAGCTCGCTCATGCTGTAACCACAGATCGGGCAGGCGAAGTTAGCCGAGAAGAGCAGCTCTTCTGCGGCGCTGTCATCCATGTCCGCCACGATGGCCGTCCCGCCGGAGAGCTCCAGCGTGGTCTCAAACGATTCCGCCAGGCGGGTCGCGAGATCTTCACGCACTTTAAAGCGGTCAATCACCACTTCAATGGTGTGCTTCTTCTGCAGCTCGAGTTTTGGCGGATCGGAGAGGTCACACACTTCGCCATCAATACGCGCACGGATATAACCTTGCGTCGCCAGATTCTCCAGCGTTTTGGTGTGCTCACCCTTACGATCTTTCACCACCGGCGCCAGCAGCATCAGGCGACGGCCTTCCGGCTGGGAGAGCACCTGATCGACCATCTGGCTGACGGTCTGCGCCGCCAGCGGCACATCATGATCCGGGCAGCGCGGTTCGCCAACGCGGGCAAACAGCAGACGCAGGTAATCATGAATCTCGGTGATGGTTCCCACGGTCGAGCGTGGGTTGTGCGAGGTGGATTTCTGTTCAATGGAAATGGCGGGCGACAAACCTTCGATATGATCGACGTCGGGCTTCTCCATTAACGAAAGAAACTGGCGCGCATACGCAGAGAGCGACTCCACATAGCGGCGCTGACCTTCCGCATACAGCGTATCAAACGCCAGTGAGGATTTACCGGAACCTGACAGGCCGGTTACCACAATGAGTTTGTCGCGTGGGATGGTCAGGTTGATGTTTTTCAAATTATGGGTGCGGGCACCACGAACTTCGATCTTATCCATTCACCTTTCCCGGATTAGCAGCACTCACCGCGCCTTGCCGACACGGCCAGAATAAACGTGTCATTATGGCACAAAAAATAGACTGAATAAATATCCAGTACTCTTAGCCTCTGGCGCGCAGAGTATTAAAACTGGAACCCCGCTCGAAAGTGGGAAACAGACCGCAGGACGTGTTAGAATTGATAGATTAGACTGTATGCATTAACTCATCGGGAGACAGCAACATGGCCAGTCGTGGCGTTAACAAAGTGATTCTTGTCGGGAATCTGGGTCAGGATCCGGAAGTACGTTATATGCCAAATGGTGGCGCTGTTGCCAACATTACGCTGGCTACGTCGGAAAGCTGGCGCGACAAGCAGACCGGTGAAAACAAAGAGATCACTGAGTGGCACCGTGTGGTGCTGTTTGGCAAACTGGCTGAAGTCGCGGGTGAATACCTGAAAAAAGGGTCGCAGGTCTATATCGAAGGCCAGCTGCGCACCCGTAAATGGCAGGATCAGGGTGGCCAGGAGCGTTACACCACCGAAGTCGTGGTCAACGTTGGTGGTACCATGCAGATGCTGGGTGGCCGTCAGCAGGGCGGTAATGCCGGTGCAGGCGCTCCAGCCGGTGGTGGCGCGCAGGGCGGTGGCAACAACAATGGCTGGGGTCAGCCGCAGCAGCCGCAGGGCAACAATAACCAGTTCAGTGGCGGCGCGCAGTCCCGTCCGCAGCCGCAGCCACAGAGCGCGCCGGCCAGCAACAACAACGAACCACC
The DNA here is from genome assembly GCF_902706165.1 of Pantoea sp. 18059. Classification (NCBI taxonomy): domain Bacteria; kingdom Pseudomonadati; phylum Pseudomonadota; class Gammaproteobacteria; order Enterobacterales; family Erwiniaceae; genus Pantoea; species Pantoea sp. 18059. The sequence continues at coordinate 541,028 of NZ_CACSJS010000002.1, read as the reverse complement.
AATGGATTTCGACGACGATATTCCGTTCTGATTCCGTTGGCCAGAGAGTACAAAAAAAGCCCGCTTTGCGGGCTTTTTTTATGCGCGGCGTCTGGCGGCCAGCTACGACCATTCCGCCAGAATCGCCTCCGTGCTCAGCACACGTGGCACGTTGCCGGGGATCAGCAGTGAGGCCCACACATCATTGTGCTGGTTAATCAGTGCTTCGGCGCTGACCCAGCGGCGATCTGCCGTGGTGTGCGCATCGGCGGCAACGGTAATCGCATAGCCCGCACTGGCACCGACTTTTATCGTGGTATCCAGGCAGTAGTCAGTGGCACAACCGCACACCACAAATTCCTCTACCGCCAGCCTCTTTAACAGCGTGGCCAGGTCGGTGTGCCAGAAGCTGTCGCAGGCAGTTTTGGTCACATAGTGTGCGCCAGCAGGCTGAGCGATTTCCGGCAGCAGCCCGAAAGCCGCATTACCCTCGCACATCTCGCCTTCGCGGTGCTGGATAAATATTGTGATATCGGCGCGTTCGGTCAGCCGGTTAATCTGTGCAATCCTTCCCGCTGTGTCGAAGCGTGGCGTGCTGAAGACGCCATTCTGCATATCAATGACCACGACTACCCGCTGTGCCATGCTTAATCCCATCCGGTTTGAAAAAAGCAGTGTTACCTGAGGCATTGCGGAAAGCAATCTTTTGCATTTTCCCCCCTGTCACAGGCATGCTAAACCGACTGGTTAAATAAGGAGAGAGAAGTGGAAGGTGTTCCGGCGAGTTTTCCCTCTGAGAAAGACCGCGCCCGGTTTCAGCAACTCGCCGAGCTGCCCGGTGTGGAACTCTATCAGGCCCACATCTCCCGCTACGCATTTGAACCCCATACCCATGAAGCCTTTGGTATCGGCACCATTGAAGCGGGTGCGCAACGCTTTCGCTACCGCGGCACCGAATATACTGCGCCGGAGAACTCGCTGGTCATGATGAATCCGGATGAGCTGCATACCGGTGAGTCAGCGTGTGAAGAGGGCTGGCGCTACCAGATGATCTACATTCAGCCGCAGCTGATGGATGAACTGACCGGCGATCGCGGCTGGTGGTTCAACGAGGCGCTGTTGACCGATCCGCGCGTGGCGCGGCCGCTCTCCCGCACGCTGGCGACACTCTGGCAGGCGGAATCACCACTGGCGCGCCAGAGCCTGCTGGCTGAACTGCTGTTGCAGATTCGTCCGCTGGCACGCATGTCCTCACAGGGCAGACCGGATGCACGGCATCGTTTTGATCAGGTAAGAGATTTTCTGCGCGCAAACCTCGCAGAACCGGTGCGGCTGGATGAGCTGGCGGCGCTGGCCTCGCTTTCGCCGTGGCACTTCTTACGCGCCTTTCGTCAGCACTATCACGTTACGCCGCATCAGATGCTGATGGCTTTCCGGCTTTACGACGCCAAGCAAAGGCTGGCACAGGGTGAAGCGGCTGCCAGCGTTGCGGCGGCGGTGGGATTAACCGATCAGGCCCATCTGACCCGCGCCTTTGCAAACCGTTATGGCATCACGCCGGGCCGCTATCAAAAGCAGGTGCGCCAGCCCTGATACCACCGCAATCTGCTACAAGCATTCCCCGCCCGAACCCGCCACACTGAACGAAAAAGCTATATAAGGAAGAAATTATGTTTGCTGGTGTCATGTTTGCCGTCACCGCCGGACTGCTGTGGGGGCTGATCTTTGTCGGGCCGCTGCTGGTGCCTGACTATCCTGGCGCGCTGCAATCGGCGGGACGTTATGTGGCATTTGGGCTGATTGCGCTGCCGCTGGCCTGGCACGGTCGTCATCGCCTGCGCAAGCTGGCCCGGGCCGACTGGCGTGAGGCGGTAAAGCTCTCGCTGGTGGGAAACCTCTTCTACTATGCGTTTCTGGCGAACGCCATTCAGCGCACTGGCGGGCCGGTCTCCACCATGATTATCGGCACGCTGCCGGTGGTGATCGCTGTGACGGCCAATCTCTGTTACGGCCATCTTGAAGGACGCCTGCCGTGGCGGCGGCTGTTTCCGGCACTGGTCATGATGGCGGCCGGATTACTCTGCGTGAATGCGGCGGAGCTACAGAGTCAGGGCCACACCCTTGATCTCAGCCGTTATCTGACCGGTATCGCGCTGGCGCTGCTGGCTGTGGTCTGCTGGACCTGGTATCCGCTGCGCAATGCCCGCTGGCTGCGTACACATCCCGAACTGCGGCCCTCGACCTGGGCAACAGCGCAGGGAGTCGTGACGCTGCCGATGGCGCTAATCATGTACGCGCTGGTCAGCGCGCAGCTCGCCTGGCAACAGCCGGCTTTTTCGCTGCCGTTTGGGCCGCGTCCTGCGGTGTTTATCTTCCTGATGCTGGCGATTGGTCTGCTCTGTTCCTGGCTGGGGACCTTATGCTGGAACGCTGCCAGCCAGCGTCTGCCCACCGTACTGATGGGGCCACTGATTGTTTTTGAGATCCTTTTCGGCCTGTTGTGGACTTTTCTCTGGTATCAAAGCTGGCCACCCCTGCTCACCGTAACGGGGATTATTTGTCTGATGGCTGGTGTCCTGTGGGCAATGCGCATTAAACCGCAGCCTCTCGTCGTCGCGGTTAAAGAGTAAACCGCGAAGATTGCCAAAAGACCTCTGCCGCGCGGATAACACGCCGCGCGGCTTTTTAAGATTAAACCCTACCCCGATTTGCTCGCTCTGCGGCAGATTTGTGCCGCGAAATCGATTTCATGCCTCTGCGTAATCGTGCCTTTACCCCCGAAATCCTCTTTCATCCCCTGTTTGTCAGTGAAAAAACGGGACTGATGGTCTCCTGAACATAGCCATGTTCAGCGCTGGCAGCGGGTAACTGTTCAGATATCGGTCGTTAATCAGGAAAAATCGCGCAGCATTATGGACGTTATGCTTTTATCAGCGGCTTTTTATTGCGGTATGGTCCTGAGAAAGGGAGGCAGAAAACCACTATTAACTTCACTTAGTGATGAATGAGTAAGAAAACTCCGCCGCTGCGTTAATAATTAAAGATTAATCTCTGGCATCAATGATGCGCAATGAAGAGAGCGAAAAGATAGACACATAACGTTAGTGATAAGGAGCAATAAACTATTTATCCTGGATTAATCCTGGAGAAAGTATATGCCATTAACCCATTCCCCGGAATTAAACGCAGCCGCAAAAATTTGAGTCAGGTCCAGCATTAACTCAAATGTATGGTGATTATTTTTTGCGCGATGTTTAAATTGGCTTAATGATATTGAGACGATTTAGTTCCGACGATTAGCTGGGCTTACGTAAGAAAGGGAGGGCCCAATCCCGCGTAAACGAGATTGGGAAGGGAAGAATAGCCGTAGAATGCGAGACGTTTGCTGTTGTGAATCAATTTTACCGCAAAAAAAGAAGCTTAGCCGTGAAGCCATTCATTAGTTATAAATGGAGCGGAAAAGGGTGCCGCAATTGTCCTGTTAAATGATCTTCATCTCTTCTGGTAAGAACAAATCTCAGCGTTAAGTCTAAAAAGCGCGGTAGCATTGGGTTTAGCGGTTCTCCGTGCCTGACGGATAATGGTATACGCTGCGACTGATATCTAATAAGCGGCAGCTGCGACGGGTGCCGATGTCAAAGGTGGCCTGCAGGAAATCCACAGCCTGACGTTTTTCATTAGTGGTAAAGAAGTGCTTCAGAACGCTCTGCAGCATCTCTTTGTCCGAGTTGAGCGTCTGCAGTTCACGCGTGATGTTCTGCAGTTTTTCTTCCAGCTCTTTGATTTTTCTGCCTTCTTCCGAAGACAACCCAGAAAACTTCTTCTTCCAGCTGTAGAACGTGGCTTCAGAGATGCCTAACTCTTCACAAATCTCTCTGACTTTCACGCCCGATTCAGAAGCTTTAATGGCATTTGTGATTTGATCTTCGCTGTATCGTGACTTTCTCATAAATGCTCTTACCTTTCTTATCGATTAATGGATGAGAATGACTTTAATAATTTCTGGCACTGTAAGATTCTATTAAGGCAGTATTAAAGTGCGCGAATTGAATTGCGAAGCCTAAATTAAGATATTTAGAATAAATATCATCATGGGATAAATCTTATTTTATTCTTATCCGGTGGGCGTGCCTTCCTGGAGGGGGATTTTTGTTATAAATTCATCGCATCCAAAATACGAAAAAATTCTACGTACATTGGATATTTAGCCTGACCGACTTGATTAATATGGCGGGAAGGGCTCTCAAAGGTTGTTTTATTTTCAGCCTGAAATCGTTTCCATCTGAAGTGATTCGCGCCATTTATAATAAGAATTATCCTGAATTAACACTCCGGATCATGATTTACATCTCAATTTTCGGACCAGCTTGGTCTGAAGTCTTACATTTTCGCCAGGCCCACTGAGCGCTTATTAATTCGTTACAGGGATGTTGTACCGAAGCGGTTGTAGTTGAGTAATACTAAGGAAGAGTCGATGAAATTGAGCGTAATGTCTAATGCCGCCTGGATGATGTCTGAGAAGATCATCTCCGTTTTTGGCGTCATTTTTGTGACGTCTTACGTGGCGAAATCCTTTGGCCCAACGGTGTTTGGCCAGATGGCGTTTTCTACTTCACTATTTGCGATGGTGCAAACCGTTGCAATCTTTGGCACCGAAACCATTCTGTTTAAACGCGTCAGCAAAAATGCGTCAAAAGGCCTGCGCCTGATGACCATCGCCCGCACGATGAGAATGGTGCTGTTGCTGGTCACTTCGGTGCCAGTCTTAATCTGGGTCTGGTACAACATGCAGGAAAATTTCCTGGCATTTGCACTGGCCTCATTTGTTGCCTCGGTTTTTGTCACCCAGGACACCTTCAGCGTTTATAACAACGCGCGTCTTGCCTCGCGTCTTAATACCATCGCCAACGCCGTGGGCATGCTGCTGAGTTTCGGCATCAGCTTCACCGTCGCCTGGCTGCGTCTTAATCCGCTCTGGCTGACGCTGTCGATTGTCGCAGTGACTCTGGTGCCTTATCTGATTAAGCGTCACAACTTCTATCAGGACCATCAGGATCAGATGCCACCGCGCGAAAAGCGCACGGCCTATCTGCGTTATCTGATGTATGCCGGTCTGCCGCTGGCGATCTCCAGCATCTTTATCTCTGTGCAGGTAAAAGCGGCGCAGATGTTCCTGGCAGGCACGGCACCCGCGCGCGACCTCGGGCTGTTTGCGGCGGCGAATACCATTTCCGCCTCGTGGATTTTTATCCCGGTGGCGCTCATCACCTCCTGCTTCACTGAAATCTTCAGGGAGCGGGGCGAGGTCGCCATTAAGCTGGCTGCGCGGCTCAATGGCTATGTTATGGCGGTTTCATTGCTGATGCTGCTGGTCATTTCGCTTTATGGCGAGCGGATCATCATTGCGTTGTACGGCCCGGAATTCACACAGTCAGGAAGTCTCATTACGTTGCTGTCGATAGCGACCAGCTTTTCGGCAATGGGGACCGTAGCGTATCGCTACATGGTCAAAGAGGGAGGATTTAACTACTTGCTGAGGAAAATCATCTGCCTGATGGTCATCAGTTTGCCGCTCTCCTGGTGGTTGATCCAGGGTCACGGCATCATGGGGGCCGCGTGGAGCGTTTTCCTTTCAGAACTTTTGTCCCTGACCGTAATGAATTACTTCTTTAAAAACGGCGTCATTCAAAAGATTCAGGTTTCCTCACTCAACTACAAAACATACAAATGAGGTCAGATATGCTCAAGTTGAAAGAAGAACTCAGAAGAAGTGTGCAGTATTTTATTAAGAAGATGCCCTGGGCTTATCAGGACCGCATCTACTACTTCCATAAGTTCAGAAAGCTGCCCAATCTGCGTCAGCCAAAAGTGTTCAACGAGAAGGTGTTGTACCGTAAGTTTATCTTCGGCGATTACCAGAGCTATGGTCGTCTGTCAGATAAGTACTCGGTGCGCGAATTCATTGCTGAAAAAATCGGTAATGAATACCTGATCCCGCTGGTACACGAAACCACTGACCCGACCACGCTGAACAGCTTACCCTGCTGGAAGGGGACGGTGATCAAGCCGAACCACGCCTCCAACATGGTAGAGATTCTGCTGGAGGAGCCGGACGCACTGCGCAAGCAGCAGATCATTCATGACTGCTATCGCTGGCTGAAGACCGACTTCGCCAACGAAGCGCGTGAGATTCACTATCGCTACATCAAGCCACGTATCCTGGTTGAGAAGTACATTGGTGATGGTAAAAGCGCGCCGATTGATTACAAGTTTCATATGTTCAACAAGCGTGATGGCAAGTTCGAATATGTGCTGCAGGTGATCTACAACCGCTGCCAGCCGCTGCTGTCGATGAATTTCTACGTGAATAACCTCAATGAGGCCTATCACAAGATTCGCGATACCGGTCTGGATGTCTCACCGATTATGCCGTCACTGGAACATGCGCTCGAACTGAGCAAGAAGCTGGCCAGTGATTTCGACTACGTGCGTGTGGACTGGTATATCCATGACGAGCGGATCTACTTTGGCGAACTGACCTTCACCCCAGGTGCAGGACTGGTCACCGGATTAGATCGTGGTTTAAATCAGATGATGGGAGATATGTGGATTCAGGACCGCCGCGGAACGCAGAGCCCGGGCGTTACAGTGCAGGATGTTAATATCCCTGCCATGTTGAAGAAAATTTAAGCACACACAGCAATATAAAAAACCCCGCTTAGCGGGGTTTTTTATGCGCAAAAATCAGGGCATCGGCCAGTCAGCAGGCGCCTGGCTCATCACATCGATAAAGGCATGCTTTGAGATTTCCAGAAAGTTATGCACGTTATCCATGCTCAGGGTAATGCCCATCAGACCGGTAACAAACCAGCAGGTCATGCCTAAACCAATCCCGCCACACATAAATGCCATCACGTGACGGCTATCCTGACGAAGTTTGGTTTTCAGGGTGCTGGCAAAAAACATCATGATTGCGCTCAGCAATTCCCAACGCATAACAAGTAAACTGGCGGTTAACGTAGCCATCGGCCGGACCTCAATATCAGTAAGTATTCCTGACAATCTGCGGACATCACCGGCGGCGGAAAAGTGTGTCAGGGGGTGCTTTTTCGCCGTCAACCCAGGTTCAAAGTGTGACTTGGGTCACATTATATCACCCGATTTTAAATTTTGAACAAAATTTGACTCTGGTATGGTAGCGGCGTGAGGGAATAGTGAGCAGTAGAAGAAGAACGGCGGGGAAATCAGTCAGATGCGCCCGGGCGGGCGCATCTGAGGGGTCAACGAACCGGACAGCACTCGCCGGTCGTGCGCTGGGTGAAGCTACTGATACCGTCATTGCAGCCAAAACTCAGCAGGCGAGGGCGGTGAATCGCCTGGCGGCGCATGGTATGGCGGTAAGCGGTAGGCGTCTGTGAAAACTGACGACGAAACACGCGGGAGAAGGTCTGCTGCGAGTCATAGCCATACTGCATCGCAATATCAAAAACCGGCCGCTGTGTCTGTGACAGCGCTTCCGCTGCCAGCGTCAGACGGCGCTCGCGAATATAGCCACCCAGCGTCTGCTTCGTTACCGAACGGAACATACGCTGCAGATGCCATTTCGAATAGCCCGATTTTGCGGCAACCTCATCGATCGACAGGCTCTTATCCAGGTTCTGGTCAATCCAGTGCGTCAGGGAATGAATGATCTCTTCTTGCATCATGGTCTCATCCTTCTGGTGCTTAATAAGCGGTAATGGGAGTTTAGTGGTTTTAATGGAGAGCGAGTATAATTCCTCAAGTTAACTTGAGGTAAAGAGCCTGATGAAAAAAGAACGCAACTATCCGAAACCGGTCTTAACACCGGGTGAAGTGGCGCGCCGCAGCGGTGTGGCGGTTTCGGCGCTGCACTTTTATGAGACAAAAGGACTTATTTTCAGCACCCGCAACAGCGGCAATCAGCGGCGATACAGCCGTGATGTGCTGCGACGCGTCGCAATTATCAAGATTGCACAGCGTATCGGCATTCCGCTGGCAACAGTCAGTGACAGCCTGGATCACATTCCGCCTGACAAGCGCATGTCGACACCGGAGTGGGATGCGCTGACGCAGCACTGGCGCGAAGAGCTGGATAAGCGCATTGAAACCCTGACCCGCCTGCGTAATGACCTGGATGGCTGTATCGGCTGCGGCTGTTTGTCGATGCGCGACTGCCCGCTGCGCAATCCCGGCGACCGGCTGGGTCAGCAGGGCTCGGGTGCGGTGCTGCTTGACCCGGAACAGGATGATAAACATCCGGATGTGGAGTGACGTCTATACTTGGTGAAGGTCAAAACACAGGGAATCATGATGATCACCGTTCACCATCTTGAGAAATCGCGCTCGCATCGGGTGCTGTGGCTGCTGGAAGAGCTGGAAGTGCCGTACCAGATTAAACGCTATCAACGCGAACCGACCATGCTGGCCCCGGAGGCGCTGAAAAAAGTGCATCCACTGGGAAAATCACCGGTGATTACCGACGGGAACCAGGTAGTGGCAGAGTCAGGTGCCATTCTCGAATACCTTGAAGAGAAATATGATCACGAGTTCCGGCTCAAAGTGAGTGATGAGGCATCACGACTGCAGTGCCGCTACTGGCTGCACTATGCCGAAGGCTCGCTGATGCCGCTGCTGGTGATGAAGCTGATCTTCGGTCAAATGGGTAAAGCACCGGTGCCGTGGCTGCTGCGTCCGGTCGGGGCGGCATTCGGTAAAGGCGTGCAGAAGGCGTTTCTGGATAAACAGCTTAAGCCACACATGCAGATGATCGAACAGCATCTGGCTGCAAATCCCTGGTTCGCCGGTCAGCGCTTCAGTATCGCTGATATCCAGATGAGCTTTCCGCTGCTGGCGCTTGCGCGACGTGCCGGACTAGAGCAGATGCCCGCCAGCCAGAAATGGCTGCAGACTGTGCAACAGCGTGCCGCCTGGCAGCGCGCGATCGATCAGGGCGGTGAGCTTTCGCTGCCAGGTTAATTCCCCTCTTCCAATGGCGGGTCGTGTCTCATCACGGCTGCGCCAGTGCGCATCCCCCTGAAAATCGCGTTAACTTCAGGGCGTCAGCGTTTGACGTCGGCCTGGGCCACGTGGCTGCTGGCGACTTAAGCCTGATCTTTATACTGAAGAATCTCCCTCTGACAGTTGAAAATGTGCCGCTAAACGCCGGATAATCGCATGCCTTTTTATCTGGCCGCTTCTGGCGGCCAACTATCTGCGGCAAGGTAAACGTTTGCCTGCCGGATAAAACCCGACAGTGACGCCGTCTACCCGCTTATTCCAGGGACAGCGATGGTCGCAGAGCGATCCACACAACAAAAATTTTTGAGGCTCAACTATGTCAACTGAATCACGCCCGGCCAGTGGAAAACTGGACGCCTGGTTCTCGATCTCGGCGCGCGGCAGCAGCGTGCGCCAGGAAATTCTGGCCGGACTTACCACCTTCCTGGCGATGGTCTACTCCGTTATCGTGGTGCCAGGAATGCTGGGCAAGGCCGGTTTTCCCCCTACTGCCGTGTTTGTCGCCACCTGCCTGGTTGCCAGCTTTGGTTCCATCATCATGGGACTGTGGGCCAATCTGCCGATGGCGATTGGCTGTGCAATCTCCTTAACCGCCTTTACCGCTTTCAGCCTCGTGCTGGGCCAGCACATCAGCGTGCCGGTAGCGCTGGGCGCGGTGTTCCTGATGGGCCTGCTGTTTACCCTGATCTCAGTGACCGGCATTCGAGCCTGGATCCTGCGTAACCTGCCGATGGGCGTGGCGCACGGCACTGGCGTCGGAATTGGCCTGTTTTTGCTGCTGATTGCGGCTGACGGTGTAGGCCTGGTAGTGAAAAACCCGGCACCGGGCCTGCCGGTGGCGCTGGGCCACTTCACCACCTTCCCGGTAATGATGACGCTGCTGGGACTGGCAGCGATTATTGGACTGGAGAAGCGCCGGATGCCCGGCGGTATACTCATGACAATTATCGCCATTTCGCTGCTGGGGCTGATCTTCGATCCGGCGGTGAGCTACAAAGGATTGTTTGCGCTGCCGAGCCTGCGTGATGCCAGCGGTGAGTCGCTGCTGTTCAGCCTCGACATTATGGGCGCGATGCAGCCGGTCGTGCTGCCAAGCGTGCTGGCACTGGTGATGACGGCGGTCTTTGACGCGACCGGCACCATTCGCGCGGTCGCGGGTCAGGCAAATCTGCTGGATAAACAGGGCCAGATTATCAATGGTGGTCGTGCGCTGACTAGCGACTCCGTCAGCAGCCTGTTCGCGGGTCTGGTGGGCGCGTCACCGGCTGCGGTTTATATCGAATCGGCGGCAGGAACGGCGGCGGGGGGTAAAACCGGTCTTACCGCGATTGTGGTCGGCCTGCTGTTCCTTGCCATTCTGTTTATGTCACCGCTGGCGTATCTGGTGCCGGCTTACGCCACCGCCCCCGCGCTGATGTATGTGGGTCTGCTGATGCTGAGCAACGTGGCGAAAGTCGACTTCAATGATTTTGTCGATGCGATGTCGGGCCTGTTAACGGCGGTGATTATCGTGCTCACCTGTAACATCGTCACCGGCATTATGATCGGCTTCGCCAGCCTGGTCGTGGGGCGTCTCTTCGCGGGGGAATGGCGCAAGCTCAACGTCGGCACCGTCATTATTGCTATCGCGCTGGTGGCGTTTTACGCCGGTGGCTGGGCGATCTGACTGTACAACCGGGCGTGCGGCTGCACGTCCGGAATTTTTCACTATTTTCCCGCCCGGCGCACGCGTAGCTGACAATCTTCACCGCAGTTTGTTTTACACTTTAGCGCTTAACCAATGATTGAAAGAAACGACGCCTAAGGAAAGCATGGAAATCTTTTTTACAATTCTCATCATGACGCTGGTCGTGTCGCTCTCTGGCGTCGCGGCTCGTATCCTCCCTTTTCAGATCCCGTTGCCGCTGGTTCAGATCGCCGTGGGTGCGATGCTGGCCTGGCCAACTTTTGGTCTGCATGTCGACTTTGACCCGGAGCTGTTTCTGGTGCTCTTTATTCCGCCGCTGCTGTTCGCGGATGGCTGGAAGACGCCGATCAGTGAGTTCCTGCATCATGGTCGCGAGATAATTGGCTTAGCACTGGCGCTGGTCCTGATTACCGTGATCGGCATCGGCTATCTGATCTACTGGCTGGTACCAGGTATCCCGCTGATCCCTGCCTTTGCGCTGGCGGCGGTGCTGTCACCGACCGATGCCGTGGCGCTCTCAGGCATTGTCGGTGAAGGCCGTATTCCCAAGAAGATTATGTCGATCGTGCAGGGCGAAGCCCTGATGAATGACGCTTCGGGCCTGGTATCGCTGAAATTTGCCGTGGCAGTCGCCATGGGTACCATGGTGTTTACCTGGGGCGGTGCCAGCGTTGAGTTCCTGAAAGTGGCGGTGGGTGGTCTGATTGCGGGTGTCGCGATCTGCTGGCTCTACGGTAAGTCACTGCGCCTGCTCAGCCGCTGGAGCGGTGACGATCCGGCTACCCAGACCGTACTGCTGCTGCTGCTGCCGTTCGCCTCTTACCTGATTGCTGAACATCTGGGTGTCTCAGGCATCCTGGCGGCCGTGGCTGCCGGTATGACCATCACCCGTTCCGGTATTATTCGTCAGGCACCGCTGGCGATGCGCCTGCGTGCCAACAGCGTCTGGCAGATGCTGGAGTTCGTCTTTAACGGCATGGTCTTCCTGATGCTGGGCCTGCAGTTGCCGGATATTCTGCAGACCTCTGTTGATCAGGCGCAGGCCGATCCGAACGTCGAGCTCTGGATGCTGTTTGCCGATATCGGGCTGGTCTATGCCGCGCTGATGATCGTGCGTTTTGGCTGGCTGTGGATTATGCAGCGCTTCAGCAAACGCCTGCTGAAGAAGAAGCCGCTGGAGTTCTCCAACTACTCGTTGCGTGAACTGCTGATCGCCTCCTTTGCGGGTGTGCGCGGCGCGATTACCCTGGCCGGTGTCCTGTCGATTCCGCTGTTCCTGACCAACGGCGAGCCTTTCCCGGCGCGTTATGAACTGGTCTTTATCGCCACCGGCGTGATTCTCTTCTCGCTATTGGTAGGGGTAGTGATTCTGCCGATTCTGCTGCGCGGCATTGATACCATTGATAAAGGCGCACATCGTCGCGAGCTGCAGAATGCGCGTGCGGTAATGGCAGGCGCAGCCATTGAGAGCCTGCACAAGATGGAAGAGCGGCTGGAGAATGAGTCGGAAGAGAACATCGATCCGGAGCTGCTTAAAGAGGTGAGTCTGCGGGTGATTGGCAACTTACGTCGTCGCGCTGAAGGGAAGAATGACCTTGAACACGCGCTGTTCGCCGAGAACCTGGAGCGTCGCTTCCGCCTGACCGGACTGCGTGCCGAACGTGCTGAGGTCTATCATCTGCGCGCCACCCAGCAAATCTCCAATGAGACGATGCAGAAGTTACTGCACGACCTGGATCTGCTGGAAGCGCTGCTGATCGAAAAAGAGGAGTAAGTCCTGACTGGCACGCCTGCGCGTTAATGCGGCGTGCCAGCCTTTCACACCGACAGGCGCGGCGGCTCATCCGGCCAATGCTCGCGACAACAGGCTATCCACGCCTGCGCACTGCGCGACAGATAACTCCCTTCCCGCCAGATCAATCCCAGACTCCACTTCAGCTCCGATTCCAGCGGCAGCCACAGCAGCGACTGCTTATCCAGCCGCTGACAGATCGGCTCCGGCAGAATCGCCAGCCCCATCTCCGCCTGCACCATCGCCGCCAGAAAATCCCACTGTCCGCTGCGAACCGCCACCGTTGGCGTCAGGTTGAGCCGCTGAAATGCCTGCATCAGCTGACGATTCAGCGAGAACTCCTCATTAAAAATCAGCAGTGGATGCTCTGCCAGTTCTGCCAGTCCAATCTGCTGGCGGCTGAGCCACTCCGGGCGACGCGGCAGCAGTACGCAGAGCGGATGATGCATCAGGGGCAGGGTGTTCAGCGGCAGCTCGGCATCGACCGGTAGCGCGGTCAGGGCGATATCCAGACTGCCCGCCAGCACCGCCTGTTGGACGGTCAGACCGCCGAACTCAGAGATTTTCAGCTTCACACCGGGATAGCGGCGGCGAAACGCGGAAATCGAACCGGCAATCTGCATACCGACCATCGGCGGAATACCCAGTCGCAGCTCACCGGTTTTGAGCTGGTTGATGTCACCAATCTCCGCTTCCAGCTGATGAAACTCCTGCAGGATCGCCAGGCCGCGCTGATAGACCGCCTGGCCGCTGTCGGTGAGGTGCAGACGACGACCATCGCGCAGGATCAGCGTGCAGCCCAGCTCCTCCTCCAGCTGGCGCAACATTTTGCTGATGGTCGGTTGCGTCACAAACAGCTTCTGCGCCGCACGGGTAAAGCTCTGCTGGCGTACGACTTCAGTAAAGTAACGCAGGGCGCGGACATCCATAACTATTCCTTTCAGGCATGATTTCGATAATTTTAATTCATTTTTTTCACCTTCTGTTGACGATTTATACTGGTGACATCAATTTAATCGGGGAGACAAGGTGATGGCGTTAGCGCTCACTTTACGCAGCAACCGCGCAGTGCAATGGCTCAGCCTGCCGCTCCAGCTGGGTTTCTATATCGGCCTGTTTATCGCCTGCGACCGGCTGGTGAGCTGGCTGCATCTGCCGCTGCCCGCCAATATCGTCGGGATGCTGCTGCTGCTGGCGTTAATCGTGACGCGGATTGTGCCGCTGAACTGGGTGAAAGCCGGGTCACGCTGGCTGCTGGCCGAGATGCTGCTGTTCTTTATTCCGGCGGTGGTGGCGGTGGTGAACTATGGCGATCTGCTGCGGGTTGATGGCTGGCGCATCTGTGTGGTGATTGGCGTCAGTACGCTGCTGGTGCTGGCCTCGACTGCCTGGGTGGTGGACCGGCTTTATCATTATGAAGTCGCGCGTGCCGCGCGTAAGCAGGATCCGCATGCGTGATTTTCTGCTCAGCCTGCTGTGTGTAGCCGTTACGCTGCTGGTTTATGCGCTGAATAAACGGCTTTATCGCCGCTGGCGGACGCTGCTGCTGATGCCACTGGTGATGACGCCGCTGGTGCTGGTGGCATTGCTGCTGCTGACGCATATCAGCTGGCAGGATTACATCGCCGAAAACCACTGGCTGCTCTGGCTGCTGGGGCCAGCGACGCTGGCGTTTGCGGTGCCGGTCTATGAGAACGTGGAAATTATTAAGCGCCACTGGCTGTCGCTGAGCGCGGGCGTAGTGACCGCGACGCTGGTCGCCGTCTGCAGTTCCGTCTGGCTGGCGCGGCTGTTAACCCTGCCGGAGTCGATTCAGCGCAGCCTGGCCGTGCGCTCTATCACCACGCCGTTTGCGCTGGCTGCGGCGGGTCCGATTGGCGGGCAGCCCGATCTGGTGGCGCTGTTCGTGGTGATTACAGGCGTGTTTGGCATGGCAATCGGCGACGTGCTGTTTCTGCGGCTCGCCATTAAGCAGGGCGTGGCGAAAGGCGCGGGATTCGGTGCGGCGTCACACGGTGCCGGCACGGCACGCGCCTATCAGATTGGCGAGCAGGAGGGCGTGGTCGCCAGCCTGGTGATGATGCTCTCTGGCGTGGTGACCGTGGTGCTGGCCCCGCTGATTGGGCACCTGATGTGGACAATATAGGCTACACTCCGTCGCACAGGGGCTGGTCTGCGCTGAGACACGTATTTTTACGTAAAGTTTTCCAGATTTTGTTGTCTCCCCATTTCAGGCTGTTAACCTTGCGGCCGAATTAATTGTCCTTTCACGGAGTGGAATCATGTTTAAGCAACTTGTTGCCGGGAGCGCCCTCGGGCTGGTTTTAATGAGCGGTGCCGCTCAGGCGATTGAAGGCAGTGTTGATGTCAGCGAACACAACACCAACCTGAATGTGGGTCTGGGCACCACAACACCCGGTCTGTTTCTGAAAGGTAACTGGCTGCGTAGCGACCATGACGGCAGTACCTACGGTGCCGGTCTGGGTTACAACGTTGATTTCGGGCCGCTGCGTCTGGCGCCGACCGCAAAAGCGATCTTCACCCATCCTGAAGATGGAAAAGATGGATTTGCGGTGGCGCTGGGTGGTGCAGCACACTACAGCTTCAACAGCATGTGGGGCCTGTATGGCGAATATTATTACGCGCCAGAGTCTTTCACCGATCAGCTCGACAGCTATCAGGAAGCCGGTGGCGGCCTGAGCTTCACGCCGGTTTCACTGCTTAACCTGCGTGTAGGTTATCAGTACATCGAACTGAACAACAAAGATGGACGCAAAGATAACGTGCTGGTCGATGGCCCGTACGTGGGTGCATCGCTGCGCTTCTGATTCTGCTGCGCAAAAGAAGAGGGCGACTACTTCGGTAGCCGCCCTTTTTTATTGCCTGCTCGTTATGAACGAAAAGCCACGATCAGTGCGCTTTGCCCTGTTCGATGCCGGTGCCGGTCTGCGAGCGGATAAACTGTGCACGGAAGCGTGAACGTTCTTCTGCGCCCTGCTGCGAATGGTCGGTAATCGAGAAGAGCCAGATGCCCACAAAAGCCACCGCCATGGAGAACAGCGCCGGATACTCATAGGGGAAAATCGCCTTCGCGTTGCCCAGCACCTGTACCCACACCGTCGGGCCGAGGATCATCAGGATAACGGCGGTCAGCAGACCGAGCCAGCCGCCCACCATCGCGCCGCGCGTCGTGAGTTTTGACCAGTACATCGACAGCAGGATGATCGGGAAGTTACAGCTGGCCGCAATCGAGAAGGCCAGCCCGACCATAAAGGCGATGTTCTGTTTCTCAAACAGTATACCCAGCGCAATCGCCACCACGCCCAGCGCCAGCACGGTAATTTTTGAAACCCGCAGTTCATCTTTCTCGCTCGCCTGACCTTTACGATACACGCTGGCATAGAGGTCGTGAGACACCGCCGATGCACCCGCCAGGGTTAAGCCTGCGACAACGGCCAGAATCGTGGCGAAGGCAACCGCAGAGATAAAGCCCAGGAAGGTGCTGCCGCCCACGGCGTTCGCCAGATGCACCGCCGCCATATTGGTGCCGCCAATCAGCGCGCCGCTGGCATCTTTAAAGGCCGGATTAGCGCCCACCAGCAGGATGGCACCGAAGCCGATAATAAAGGTCAGGAAGTAGAAGTAACCCATAAAGCCGGTGGCCCAGAAGACGCTTTTACGTGCCTCTTTAGCATCCGCTACGGTGAAGAAGCGCATCAGGATATGCGGTAATCCGGCTGTACCAAACATCAGCCCCAGCCCCAGCGACAGCGCCGAGATAGGATCTTTAACCAGTCCGCCAGGCTGCATAATCGCGATGCCTTTTGGATGGACCGCCATCGCTTCGGTGAACAGCGTATTAAAACTGAAACCGGTCGCCTTCATTACCATGACCGCCATGAAGGTGGCGCCAAACAGCAGCAGCACGGCTTTGATGATCTGCACCCAGGTGGTGGCCAGCATGCCGCCAAACAGCACATACATCACCATCAGAATGCCGACCAGGACTACCGCAACATGGTAGTTAAGGCCAAACAGCAACTGGATCAGTTTACCGGCCCCGACCATCTGCGCGATCAGGTAGAGCGCCACGACCACCAGTGAGCCGCAGGCTGACAGCGTGCGGATCGGCATCTGCTTCAGACGATATGAGGCGACATCGGCAAACGTGTAGCGACCCAGGTTGCGCAGTCGCTCGGCGATTAAAAACAGAATCATCGGCCAGCCAACCAGGAAGCCGAGCGAGTAGATCAGCCCGTCATAACCAGAGGTGTAAACCAGCGCCGAAATGCCCAGGAACGAGGCGGCCGACATGAAGTCACCCGCCATCGCCAGGCCATTCTGGAAGCCAGTGATATTGCCGCCCGCGGTGTAGTAGTCATTACGTGATCGGGTGCGCTTTGAGGCCCAGTAAGTAATTCCCAGCGTGGCCCCGACGAAAATCGTAAACATGATAATCGCCTGGTAGTTGGTCGCCTGGCGCTGCACGGCACCGGTTATCGCATCGGCAGCCAGTGCTGAAAACGGCAGCATTAAGGCCAGCAGCCATAAGGTGAGACGAGTCATGATTTCACCTCGCTGAGGATCGCTTTCGTTAAACGGTCAAACTCACCGTTGGCACGCCAGACATAGACGCCGGTCAGCACAAACGACATCACAATCAGCCCGACCCCAATCGGGATACCGCGCGTGACGTTGGTGCCGGCATGCAGCGGCGTACCGAGCCAGCCGGGGGCAAATGCGATCAGCAGGATAAAGCCGACATAGAGCACCAGCATGATCAGCGACAGCAGCGTCGCGAACGCCTGGCGCTTACGGACTAATTCATGAAAAAGGGGATTACGCTCAATCTGTTGATTGATGGCATCCTGATTCGAAAGGGCGTCATTCATCACATTTTCTCCAGAGGGCTTGCAGGCGAGAACCTCGCGACAGGGCGCGGATTCAGCTGGTTATAATATTTGTGACTACCGAAACAGACTGCGTAGGGCGGGTGTGGCGGGAAGCGATCTTCCCGCCGGACAGCGTGCGCTTAAGGCATTTTGATCGACTGTTTCTCCTCAAGCAGTTTTTCTACTACGCCAGGATCGGCGAGCGTAGAAGTATCACCAAGATTACTGGTATCCCCGGTGGCAATTTTGCGCAGAATACGCCGCATGATTTTGCCGGAGCGGGTTTTCGGCAGTGAGTCGGTCCAGTGCAGTACATCCGGTGTGGCTATCGGGCCAATCTCTTTACGGACCCACTGGCGCACTTCGGTGTACAACTCCGGCGACGGCTCTTCGCCATGATTCAGCGTGATATAGGCATAAATCGCCTGGCCTTTGATGCTGTGCGGAATCCCCACTACCGCCGCTTCGGCAATTTTAGGGTGCGAGACCAGCGCCGATTCAATTTCGGCGGTGCCGAGTCGATGACCGGAAACATTGAGTACGTCATCGACGCGTCCGGTGATCCAGTAGTAGCCATCTTCATCACGACGGGCACCATCACCACTGAAGTAGACATTTTTAAAGGTAGAGAAGTAGGTCTGCTCGAAACGGTCGTGATCGCCATAGAGGGTACGTGCCTGACCCGGCCACGACTCGGTGATCACCAGATTGCCTTCACAGGCGCCTTCCTGTGGCTGACCTTCGTTATCCACCAGCGCGGGCTGCACGCCAAAGAACGGTCGGGTGGCGGAACCCGCTTTCAGCTCGGTCGCACCCGGCAGCGGCGTGATCATGAAGCCGCCGGTTTCGGTCTGCCACCAGGTATCAACAATCGGGCAGCGGCTGTTGCCGATTTTCTTGTAGTACCACTCCCAGGCTTCCGGGTTAATTGGCTCACCGACCGATCCCATAATGCGCAGGCTGCTGCGGTCGGTGCCGGCAATCGCCTTATCACCTTCCGCCATCAGCGCACGGATGGCAGTGGGCGCGGTGTAGAGCAGCGTGACTTTATGTTTATCGACCACTTCCGCCATACGGCTCGGCGTTGGCCAGTTTGGCACCCCTTCAAACATCAGTGTGGTGGCGCCACAGGCCAGCGGGCCATAAACCAGATAGCTGTGGCCCGTCACCCAGCCAACATCAGCGGTGCACCAGTAGATATCATCCTGATGGTAATCAAAGACGAACTTAAAGGTGGTCGCGGCATAGACCAGATACCCGCCGGTGGAGTGCAACACGCCTTTGGGTTTGCCGGTTGAACCGGAGGTATAAAGGATAAACAGCGGATCTTCCGCGCCGACTTCTGCGGCAGCGTGGTTGGTGCTCGCGTTCAGCATCAGGTCGTGCCACCACTGATCGCGGCCCTCAACCCAGCCCACATCTTTACCAGTGCGCTGGAACACCACCACGTTTTTCACGCTGGTGACATTAGGATTTTTTAACGCGTCATCGACATTTTTCTTCAGCGGAATGCTGCGACCGGCGCGGATCCCTTCATCGGCCGTGATTACCAGCGAGGCGCTGGAATCGACGATGCGGCCCGCGACCGCCTCTGGTGAGAAACCGCCAAAAATCACCGAGTGAACGGCACCGATACGCGCACAAGCCAGCATCGCTACTGCGGCTTCCGGCACCATCGGCATATAGATCGCCACCACGTCGCCTTTTTTCACTTCCAGCAGTTCCAGCACGTTGGCGAAGCGACAGACTTCTGCATGCAGCTGGCGGAAAGTCAGGGTTTTGCTTTCGCTGGCGTCGTCGCCCTCCCAGATAATCGCCGGGTGATCGCCGCGCGTGGCTAAATGACGGTCAAGGCAGTTTGCCGCCAGGTTGAGCGTGCCATCTTCGTACCAGCGAATGTTAATGTTACCTGGTGCAAACGAGCAGTTTTTCACTTTGCTGTAAGGCTTGATCCAGTCAAGGATTTTGCCCTGTTCGCCCCAGAAACTGTCTGGATCGTCGACAGATTGCTGATACATCGCCTGATACTGTTCTGCAGTAATCAGGGTGTTTGCTGCAATATTCTCTGGAACGGGATGTTTGTGTATTTGGCTCATGGCGGATCTCCTTGAAGATGTTAATGATATGTCAATCAATGGTTAATTAAAGCCCGCGCCAAAGCTTTGTTTCTTTTTTGCGCCACAGATCACGTGATACATATCCCCCCAAGAAGCGTTAAGCCATTCTGATCTATCAGGTTAACGCTCTGGCGGCGCTGGAGAAGTCAGGCATCGCTTTTACGTTTTCATCCTGAATAAAAAGCGAGCAAACGCGCCGGATCAGTTTTTAAGCGTTTCTGCATAGCTATGCGTAAATTCATCGAAGTAATACTTTTCATAACAGCAGGTTAGGGTTTTTCAGCTCCAGCAGCACTTTATGCTGCTTAGATGGTGAACTTTTAATCGGATCCGCCAGGGGTTGCATTTACCACAGTGAAAATGGTACTTATCTCGCCCCTGTTCTGCAGGTATCAACTCAGACCGCGTCTGAAAATGGGTATGGGAATCATCAGATTTTCATACGAGGCGCTGTTTCAAGACACCCTCTAATTTACCGGGCTTTTTGCTCACTCCCTGTGTGTATTGTCTTCTGCACCTTCGCAGTAGAGAGAAACGGGTTTTGACTGAGGAAATTACACGTTATGAAAGGTTTTAAAATCAGCCTGGCCTGGCAGATTCTGACAGCCCTGGTGCTTGGCATCGTTGTGGGTGCTGTGTTGCATAATCAGCCAGACAATCGTGAATGGTTAGTCACCAACATTCTCAGCCCGGCAGGCGATATCTTTATTCATCTTATCAAGATGATTGTGGTACCGATTGTGATTTCATCCCTGATTGTCGGCATCGCTGGCGTGGGTGATGCAAAGAAGCTGGGACGCATCGGCGTCAAAACGATTCTCTACTTTGAAGTGATCACCACCATTGCCATTGTGGTCGGTATTACGCTGGCCAACGTATTTCAACCCGGCACCGGCATTGATATGTCAACGCTGGCAACGGTGGACATCTCTAAATATGAAGCGACAACGGCAGAGGTACAGGGCGGTCCGCACAGCCTGGTGACCACCATTCTGTCGCTGATCCCGCAGAATATTTTCGCCTCAATGGCGAAGGGCGACATGCTGCCGATTATCTTTTTCTCGGTGCTGTTTGGCTTAGGCCTGTCGTCACTGCCGTCAGAACAGCGCGATCCGCTGGTGAACCTGTTCCGTGGCATTTCTGAAGCGATGTTTAAAGTGACGCACATGATCATGCGCTATGCCCCGGTGGGTGTGTTTGCGTTGATTGCGGTGACGATTGCTAACTTCGGCTTTGCCTCGCTCTGGCCGCTGGCTAAGCTGGTGTTGCTGGTTTACGCGGCAATTCTGTTCTTCGCCTTTGTGGTGCTGGGCGGAGTGGCGCGCTTCTGTAAGCTGCGGATTACCACGCTGATGCGTATCCTGAAGGATGAGCTGATTCTCTCTTACTCTACTTCCAGCTCGGAAACGGTGCTGCCGCGCATTATGGAGAAGATGGAAGCCTACGGGGCGCCGAAAGCGATCACCAGCTTCGTGGTGCCGACCGGTTACTCGTTTAATCTGGATGGTTCAACGCTTTATCAGAGTATCGCGGCGATCTTTATTGCGCAGCTGTATGGCATTGACCTGTCGCTGACCGACGAGATTGTGCTGGTAATAACGCTGATGGTGACCTCGAAAGGTATCGCTGGCGTGCCAGGCGTCTCCTTCGTGGTGCTGCTGGCCACGCTGGGCAGCGTCGGCATTCCTCTGGAAGGTCTGGCGTTTATCGCCGGTGTTGACCGCATCATGGATATGGCGCGTACCGCGCTGAACGTGGTTGGTAATGCGCTGGCGGTGCTGGTGATTGCCCGCTGGGAAAACCAGTTCGACGTCGAAAAGGCGAAAGAGTATGAGCTGGAGCTGCGGACACAGACCGCAAGCTGAACACGGCATTAACGTAAAAATGGGCTCAACGAAAGTTGGGCCTTTTTTTTTATGAGATTTTTCATGGCAGATATACAGGTTGACTGAAAATTAAAAGGTTATATTTTTATAACTAAAAACCATAATTATGAGACGATAGTATTGTTGTTATGATTGATTATAGTTATATTTCGTTGCGGTAAGTTGACTGTCTTCTTTGACAACATGGAGTGTTGACGGATGCCAGAAATTAACTGGACGAAAAAGGCATTGAAACAGCTTTATGGGCTGCCTCAGAAAGAGGGTAACGCTATTGAAGATGCTGTAGAGGCGCTGGCTAAATGGCCGGATATTCCCCATCTGAAAGTCGAAAAGCTGACTGATGATAAACAGAAGCGAATGAAGCTGGTAGTAGGTCACTACCGCGTACTCTGGAAGATAGAGAAAGGTCAGCCAGTAGTGATAGATATACTTGAAGTCGTAAGAAGAACATCGACCACGTACAAAAAGCGCTAGCAGTGTGGCAGGAGCAATGTGCGTCATCAATAAGTTCTGTGCAGCCGGGTTTAGCGTTCCGCAGCACAGGCAGACGATCAGACAGTGTTGCCTGCCGTACCAGTAAGGAGTGATTACCCATGAATGCTATACAGTTTCTGACGGACGAGCGCGGGAACCGCACTGGTGCTGTCATCCCTATAGAGCTGTTTAATAAGCTCATGGCTGAACGTCATTTAGATGATGTGTTTGAGTCTGTCCCTTATGAAGTGGGTCCAGACGATGATGAAACGATTCCTCACGATGTAATGAAAATCAGCCGACGGCAATCCGTTCCTTTGCATGTTGCCTGGCGTTTGCATCGTCACATGTCACAGGAAGAGGTGGCGAATAAACTGGGCATCACGCAGGCTGGCGTGTCGAAGTTAGAGTCGAGAAAGAAACCTCGAAAACAAACGCTTGAGAAGCTGGCTGCTTTATATGGCTGCAGAACGTCACAACTTTATATTGATTAAATGGATGCGCTTTTAACCTGCGTTTGGTGGGTTTTAATTGTCTTTTGGATGAGTGACATAGGATGGGAGGCGAGGTCTTTGCAGGGAAAACAGTGCTCCGTTCAGTCGGATACCAGCAGTGACTGCGTAAAGTCGTCGAAAGCCCATCCCTGGGGCCTCGGCCGCCGGTTCACTCACCTCATCCATGAGGCTCGCCCGCAAGCGGGCCAACGCTTTGCATTGTTCAAAAACGCTCCCGACGTTTTTGAACAATGCGGCGGACGCTTAACTCCGTCAATGCTGGTATCCGCCTTCTCATCCACCTCGGGTACAGATTGTCAGAAGGACAAAAACCAGGAAAGGACATCTTACTCCAGCAGGCCTTTTTCAACGTTTATGTCCGACTCAAGCCTCTTTTCAAGCAGCCATAAAAAAGCCTGAGGGAAGAAAAGGTTCACCTGAAGAGTAAAGCGTCCCACGCCAGGGACAAAAACGCCGGGAGCGTTTTTGAACAACGCAGAGCGTTGGCCCGGCAACGGGCGCACCTCATGGATGAGGTGCGTAATCGCGTGGGCCGAGCGTCATGGATGACGAATGCGTCTTTACGATCAGGTGAACCTTTTCTGACCGGCACCGGTCTCCCAGCGATTGTACTCACATGCACCGCACCCAAGCCGGAATGCGCATCGATTAAGCATGTCTCAATACTCGATTGCGCTTCCTCGCCGAGCAGGCGAATCTTTTCTGACCGGCACCAGTCTCCCAGCGATTCCACTCACATGCACCGCACCCAAGCCGGAATGCGGAGCGATTAAGCTCCCAATGCCCAATATCACTCACCCAACCTGATCCCCCGCAACATGACTCACCCCACATCCATCGAAAAAAGATCTCACCCAATGAATTAATCATTCGTTATGATAGTTAGTAATTTGAATAATTTATTCCTTTGCGGAGCCCGCCATGAAACTCGACCTCAGCCAGATGATCACCGAAGGCCGCAACCCGGCCAGCCAGAATATTGACGAACTCTCCACCGAAGCGATGCTGCGCGTCATCAATGATGAAGATAAAAAGGTGGCGCTGGCGGTAGAGGCCATCGTGCCGCAGATTGCCGCCGCCGTTGACGCCATCTGCGCCGCCTTCCAGGCCGGTGGACGACTGATCTATTGCGGCGCAGGCACCTCCGGTCGGTTGGGCATACTGGATGCCAGCGAATGCCCACCTACCTTTGGCACACCCCGCGAGCAGGTTATCGGCCTGATTGCAGGAGGCCATACCGCCATACTCCAGGCGGTAGAAAACGCGGAAGACAACCGGGAGCAGGGCGCGCAGGATCTGAAAGATATCCACTTCAGCCGCCACGATGTGCTGGTTGGCATCGCCGCCAGCGGTCGCACACCCTACGTACTGGGTGCGCTGGCTTACGCAAACGAACTTGGCGCGACCACTGTATCGCTCACCTGTAATCCAGGCAGCGCCATGTCGCAGGTTGCCGCGATTGCGCTCACGCCGGTGGTCGGCCCCGAAGTGGTCACCGGGTCTTCCCGTATGAAAGCGGGCACGGCGCAAAAACTGGTGCTCAATATGCTCACCACCGGGTCGATGATCCGCAGCGGAAAAGTGTACGGCAACCTGATGGTCGATGTGGAAGCCACCAATCAGAAACTGGTACAGCGTCAGGTTAACATCGTCATGCAGGCCACTGACTGTGATGAGGCGACGGCCAGCGCCGCGCTCACCGCCTGTGGCGGACACTGCAAAACCGCCATTCTGATGGTGCTGGCTGACCTGGCTGCCGATGAGGCGAAAGCGCTGCTCAGTCAGCATCAAGGCTTTATCCGTCAGGCTTTACAGGTAGCGGGAGCACGCTAATGGCCAGAATCACCGAGGCACTGTTGCGCGACATCCTGCAGGCGGTCGGTGGCGCGCAAAATATCGCGGCCTGTGGTCACTGCATGACGCGGCTCCGCCTGACGCTCAATCAGCCGGGAGAGAGTGATCTGGCACGGTTAAAAAGCCTGCCGGGTATCTTAGGCGTTATCGACAGCGAGGCACAGTTGCAGATTGTGCTGGGACCTGGCAAGGCGCAAACCGCCGCCGAAGGGATGCAGAACCTGCTGGCTCAGGGTGATACCGCGCTGGCACCGCAGGGCCAAACAGCGGAACTAAGCCTGCTTGCGGCGCAGCAGAAGCAGCAGCTAAAGGCGAAACAGACCAGCGGCGTGCATCAGTTCCTGTCGCGCTTCGCCACCATCTTCACTCCGCTGATTCCGGGCTTTATCGGCGCGGGACTGCTGCTGGGATTTGCCACGCTGATTGAACAGAGTCTCCACCTCAACGCACCCGGTGACCACGCGCCCTGGCTGCTGCATACCGTGGCGTACATGAAAGTCTTCGGTAAAGGGCTGTTCACCTTTCTCAGCATCCTGATTGGCTACAACGCGCAAAAAGCGTTTGGCGGCAGCGGCGTCAATGGCGCAATCATCGCCTCGCTGTTTGTGCTCGGCTATGTGCCCACGGCCACCACCGGCTACTACAGCGGCATGGAAAACTTCTTTGGCCTGGCGATCGACCCGCGCGGCAACATTATTGGCGTGCTGATGGCGGCGATTATCGGGGCGTGGATTGAAAAACAGCTGCGCAAAATCATTCCCGACAATCTCGATATGATCCTCACCTCGCTGTTTACGCTGTTGATTACCGGCGCCATCACCTATCTGTTGATCATGCCGCTGGGCGGCGAACTGTTTAAAGGGATGTCGTGGCTGTTTATCCATCTCAATAACAATCCCTTTGGCTGTGCGCTGCTGGCCGGGCTGTTCCTGATCGCGGTGATGTTCGGCATCCATCAGGGCTTTATTCCGGTCTACTTTGCGCTGATGGAAACCCAGGGTTTTAACTCGCTCTTCCCGATTCTGGCGATGGCGGGAGCAGGCCAGGTCGGCGCATCACTGGCATTGTGGTGCAAAGCAGAAAAAGGGGCGCTGCTGCGGGCGCAGATCAAAGGCGCTATCGTGCCGGGGCTGCTTGGCGTCGGTGAACCGCTGATCTACGGCGTCACTTTGCCGCGCCTCAAGCCCTTTATCACCGCCTGTGGCGGCGGTGCGCTGGGCGGGTTCTTTATCGGGCTGGTGGCGTGGCTGGGTTTACCGGTCGGGATGAACACGGTATTCGGACCCTCCGGCCTGGTCACGCTGCCACTGATGACCTCCAGCCAGGGGATCTTCGCTGGCATGGCGGTCTATCTGGCCGGGCTGATGGTGGCCTGGATCGGCGGATTCCTGCTCACCTGGTGGTTTGGCACCCGTAATGTCGACCTCAGCTGACCCGCTGCCGGAATTCTCCAGTCCGGCTAACGGATGGATAATCAACCAAAAATGTGAAAGCCGCTACAAAGCGGCTTTATTATTGCCACTAATTTAACTTAAACGCTAAAGAGTAGGCAGAAGCATGCCGAAAACATAAAAAAAGGTAATCGTTATCTCTCAGCCCACAGTTTTCATGCCGACACTCAGACCGTCGCGTGCAGGACGTCGGGTCTCCAAGGACTTTTGATGCGTAACAACCAGCCTGTCTCTCAGCGTGAATATCTGTTCGACGATAATGCGACACTGATGTCGACCACCGATCTTAACAGCCACATCACCTACGCTAACGACGCGTTTATTGAGGCGAGCGGCTTCACCGCCGACGAGATCAACGGCCAGCCGCATAACATGGTGCGTCATCCCGATATGCCATCAGAAGCGTTTGCCGACATGTGGGCGACGCTGAAACAGGGTGAGCCCTGGACGGCACTGGTCAAGAATCGCCGTAAAAATGGCGATCACTACTGGGTGCGGGCCAACGCCATTCCGGTAGTCCGCGACGGTAAAGTGCAGGGCTACATGTCGGTGCGCACCAAACCCACGGCAGAGGAAGTGCGTCAGACTGAGGTGCTCTATCAGGATTTTCGTGAAGGCCGCGCCAGAGGGCGACGTTTTCACAAAGGCCTGCTGGTTCGCAGCGGCTGGCGTCGTCCCGCCTCAATCCTGAAGACGCTGCCCCTTCGCTGGCGGATCCGCACAACGCTGCTGACGTTACTGCCCCTCTCGGTGGCAGGCGTCTGGGCGCTGGGCATGACGCCCACGGCACTGGCAGGCTTTACCGCGGGAATGGTTGCGCTGCTTCTGCTCTGCAGCCTGTGGCTGGAGCAGCAGATTTCACGCCCTATTGAGCGGATGTGCAAACAGGCGCTGA
The DNA here is from genome assembly GCF_902706165.1 of Pantoea sp. 18059. Classification (NCBI taxonomy): domain Bacteria; kingdom Pseudomonadati; phylum Pseudomonadota; class Gammaproteobacteria; order Enterobacterales; family Erwiniaceae; genus Pantoea; species Pantoea sp. 18059. Next base: position 514,447 of record NZ_CACSJS010000002.1, on the reverse strand, counting down.
GCGTGGCAACCGGTGCCAGCCATAAAGTGGAGCAGATGGACCGCGTTGATGAGGTGGGTGTGACGCTGCGCGCCATCGGTCAGCTCGGATTGATGTTCCGCTGGCTGGTGGATGATGTCAGCGGCCAGGCGATCAACGTGCTGAGCGCCAGCGACGCCATCGCCCGCAGCAATAACGAACTCAGCCGCCGTACCGAACAGGCGGCTGCCAACGTGCAGCAGACTGCGGCCACCATGAACGAAATGACCGCCACGGTGAAGAGCAACACTGAAACTGCACATGAGGCGAATACCCTCTCAGCCGGCACCAGCCACGCTGCCAGCAAAGGCGGTGAGGTGATGACCGAAATGATGGGCATGATGGGCGAAATTGCTGACAGTTCAAAGCGGATTGCCAATATTACCAGCGTTATCGACGGGATTGCCTTCCAGACCAATATCCTGGCACTGAACGCCGCCGTGGAAGCGGCGCGGGCCGGTGAGCAGGGCAAAGGCTTTGCGGTGGTCGCCGGAGAAGTGCGCAGCCTGGCGCAGCGCAGCGCCAAAGCCGCGAGCGAAATCAAAATGCTGGTTGAAACCAGCGCCAGCCGGGTCAACTCGGGCAATGAGCACGCCAGCGCGGCAGGCCGCACGATGCAGGATATCGTGTCGCAGGTGCAGAATGTCACCGCACTGATCGCCCAGATCAGCGCCGCCACGGCCGAACAGGCGACTGCGCTCAGCGAAGTCAGTTCAGCGGTGGAAGATCTTGATGATATCACCCACCAGAACGCCGCCCGCGTGACAGAAAGCGCCGAGGCTTCAGGTCGCATGACCCATCAGGCTAACCGTCTGGTCGAAGCGATCAGCGTCTTTCGTTAAGAGAAGAGATTCAGCGGCCCGGTTAAGAGGCCAGCGCCTGCGTGCCGTCGCGTCCGGCACGCAGTGCGCCTGGTGACTGACCGACAATCCGTTTAAAGGCGCGACTGAATGCCGCAATAGAGCCGTAGCCAAGATGATAAGCCACGGCTTCCACCGCTTCACCGTTGTTCACAATCCGCTGCACCGCCAGCCGCATCCGCAACTCCGTCAGATAGCGCAGCGGCGTCATGCCGGTGGCATTGAGAAACCGTCCGGCAAACACTGAGCGCGAACAGCCTGCCACGCTGGCCAGCCGCGCCACCGTCCAGTTTTCGCCTGGCTCCCGATGCATCGCAGCAATCGCCTGACTCAGACGTGGATCGCGCATCGCCTGCACCAGCCCACTGCGCTCGCCGCAGCCGTTCTCTACCCAGCCGCGCACAATCAGCGCGGCAACCACGTCTGCCAGACGCGACAGAATACCGGCGAATCCCGCCTGGCGGGTGAGCGACTCCCGCTCCATCGCCGCCAGAATCGGCTGAATCTCCGGGTATTGCGACAGCAGAGTACTCACCAGCATCACATCGGGCATGGTATTGATCAGCGGCTGCATGCCGCCGAGCTCAAACGCCATGCAGGCGCTGAATAACAGCACGCTGTGCTCGTCATCACAGGCATCTTCCGGGGCTGCAATGGCGCAGACGCTGTCGCAGAGCGGCTTGCTCGCCATGTTCTTAATACACTGGCAGCTCGCCTCCTCACTGGAGATCAGACTGTGGGGTTTGCCGTGCGGCACCAGCAGCGCATCGCCGCTGTTGAGCTGAAACACCTCGCCGGAGGCGCTGCGCACCATCAGTGAGCCGCGTCCGACAAAGTGGAACTGCGCCCGGCCCGGCGCGTGCTCATAACGCAGCCCAAACGGCGCGCTCACTGCGATACGCTGATAGTTCACGCCATAGAGGCGCATCCCCATCAGCAGCTCACTGGTCAGATCTCCATAGTGGCTCATGTGATTCCAGACGAATTATCAAAAATGAAGGTGTAAGCATCATAGATCGTCCTGACACGGCGTTCTATGCTCACACTCACTTTTTTATCTTCCGGAGAAGCAGCATGAGTCTGACAACCGAAGTGGCTGATGAGGTTTCCTCGCCGACCCGTCCCGCGTGGGGCGCGGTATTTGCTATGGCATTTGGGGTGTTCAGCCTCATCACCGCCGAATTTTTACCCGTGAGTCTGCTGACGCCGATGGCCCACAGCCTCGGCGTATCCGAAGGCCAGGCGGGACAGACCGTCACCATCACCGCGCTGGTGGCGCTGTTTACCAGTCTGGTCACCGGCAGCGTCACGCGGCGCATCGACCGCCGCATCGTCATGCTGGTGTTTTCTTTGTTGCTGATCGCGTCGGCACTGATGGTGGCGTTTGCGGCTGACCTGACGGTGATCCTGCTGGCGCGGGTGCTGCTGGGTATGGCCATTGGCGGCTTCTGGACACTCTCAACCGCCATCACCATGCGCCTGGTTCCCACCGATCAGGTGCCGCGTGCGCTCTCTATCGTCTTCAGCGGTATCTCGCTGGCGACGATTATCGCTACGCCACTGGGCAGCTATCTCGGCGGACTGGTGGGCTGGCGCAACATCTTTATGCTGACTGCCGGACTGGGTGCGGTGGCGCTGCTGTGGCAGTTCTTTACCCTGCCCGCCATGCCGGCAGAGAACAAAGCCCGCAACGGCGGGGTGCTGGCGCTGCTGCGTATTGGTGTGATGCGCTGGGGAATGCTGGCGGTAATCATGATGTTTACCGGTCACTTCGCCTTCTTTACCTATCTGCGTCCATTTCTGGAAAGCGTTGCGCAGCTCAACCTCAATCAGCTGTCGCTGGTGCTGCTGGCCTTTGGTGTGGCGAACTTCTTTGGCACCTCGCTGGCCGGTTTCCTGGTCACCCGCAGCGTATCACTGACCCTGAGTGGCATGGCGCTGTTGATGAGTGTCACCGCGCTGCTGCTGGTGAGCTTTGGCGATGTCAGCTGGATGGTAGGTGCAGGCGTGGCGATCTGGGGTATGGCGTTTGGTTCGATGCCAACCGGCTGGTCAACCTGGATTTCGCGCGCGGTGCCGGATGATGCGGAGTCGGGCGGCGGTTTACTGGTTGCCACCATCCAGCTGGCGATTACTGTCGGTGCAGCTGCGGGTGGCTGGATGTTTGACCTGCGCGGCGCAGGCGGTGTGTTCGTTGCCAGCGGAGTGCTGATGCTGCTGGCCGCGCTGACCATCTTCACCCGGGTACGACATCACGGTTAAATCCTCAAGGGCAGCAATATATGCTGCCTTTTTTTATGGGCGTAGATTATTAACCTTTTGAGTGATAACTGTGCGAAATGTGCTTTTTATCATCAATTTTACTGAACGAGTTAAGCAAAACCCTCCGCTTTTTACTGATCAACTTCCGGACTAATATATCTATCAACAAGGCAGCACGCCTTACCTGATAAAAATTAACCGAGGAATTGACCATGAAATCTATCAAAACTTTTGCAGCTGTTATCGCGCTTTCTGTTCTGCCATTCGCCAGCTTCGCCCAATCTGTGACCGCCATCGACTCTACGCTGGATGGTGCTGAAGCGAAAATCGCTGCGCAGGCTCAGGAAGCTGGTGCTTCATATAAAATCACTGAAGCTTACACCAACAACGGCGTTCACATGACCGCTGAGCTGCTGAAATAAGTTAAGTTTTACCCTCTTGTGCTGACAGGACGCCTTTGGGCGTCCTGGCGGCGTTTATCCGCTAATAATCCTGTCCCTTTCCCCCCGAAATAATTATTATTCTCAAAAACAATTCTGCATCTGACTGCTGGTCAGCTGTTTCTGGTTGCAATGTCGGGCTTTCTTTTCACTGCGTCTGCAGTGGATTAACTATGGAGAAGTTATGAAAGCGATTACCAATACGTGCCGGACCCTGCGTCCGCTGTTACTGGCTACGGCCCTGTTCTCTGCCTCAGGATGGTTGGCGGTGCAGGCTGAAGATCTCAATCAGGCCGTGGGTAAAGGCGTCTATGAACTGGCAGTCAGCCCGAAAGATAACGCGCTGTTCGTGGCGACAGCGCAGAACAGCAGCGGTGACGGCGGCACAGTTTTCCGTCTCGACCCGGCTACGCTGGCGGTACAGCAGTCGATCAACACGGAGCTGAAATCGTTCGGCGCGGCGATCAACCCGCAAACCAACGTGCTCTACATCGGCAACACCGTAAACGGCTCGGTTACGGCCATTGACGCCAGCAGCGGCAAAGTGCTCAACACGCTGGTGCTGGATAGCCGTAAGCGCAGTGAGACAGTGCGCCCATTGCAGCCGCGTCAGGTGGCGGTTGATGCTAAAACTAACCGGGTTTATATCACCGGCCTGGGACCGCAAAGCGTGGTCTGGGTGGTGGATGGCAGCACGCTGAAACTTGTCAGTACCATCCCGAATACCGGTAAAATGGGCACCGGCCTGGCGATAGATTCAGACGCGCAGAAGGTCTACGTCACCAACGGTGATGGTGAACTGGTGACGATTAATGCGCGCACCAATGCCATTGAGAAAAAGCAGAAGATTGACGGCGATAAAGAGCACTTCTTCCTGAACATCGCGCTGGATACGCGCGGTCAGCGCGCCTTCCTGACAGATTCAAAGCAGGCGCAGGTGCTGGTGGTTGATCTGCGTAATCAGCAGGTGATTCAGCGGATTGATGTGCCGGAATCGCTGGCGGTGCTGTTTAATGGTGAGCGCGATGAGCTTTATGTCACCCATCGCAAAGCGGGTGAAGTCAGCATCATCGACGCCAGCAGCTATAAGGTGAAGCGCACGGTGAAAACCCCGGCGCTGCCTAACAGTCTGGCACTCTCGGCAGACGGCAAGGTGCTTTATGTCAGCGTGAAGCAGCCTGGCTCGCGTAAGGCGCCGCCAAAAAATCCTGACAGCGTGATGCGTATTGCACTGTAAGGCGTGACGTCCCGGACACTACTGTGTTGAAGCTGTTTTACATCCGGTCTTTGTAAACGAGAAAGCCACTCTGACGAGTGGCTTTTTTATTTAAACAGAATCGCTTTCGCCGTTTTGAGGGTTCAGATGCGAAAGGCCACTCTTTTTCCGGTCGGAAGTTCCACATCAAGACTGAGTTTTCCGCCCATTGCTTCGACATAGCGTTTCAGCGTGGCAACCTTAATCTCATTTCCGCGTTGCTCAATCTGAGCAACGGCAGGCTGACGCACGCCCATGGCCTCGGCGAGCGTCTTTTGTGATAACTGAAGCTCTTCGCGAATCATCTGAAGCCCGACTTCCAGAATCATTTCATCAGACATTTTTTTGATTCGCGCCTGACTCTCAGGGGCGAAGTCGGCGATAACATCATCCAGGGTTCTCATTAATTATTTCCCTTCTCCTGTTCAGCCAGCCAGGCTGAAAATTCATCGTCAGCGATGCGTATCATTCGGATATAAAAACGTTTGTCATGACTCTTATCTCCGGCACATAACACAATAGCCTGGCGGACAGGGTCAAATGCATAAAATGCCCGAATTGGCTTTCCTGAAAACTGTACGCGGAGTTCTTTCATATTCCTGTACTGCGAGCCCTTGAGAGTATCAGCATAAGGGCGAGGCAAATCAGGGCCGTATACTTTTAACTTTCCCAGATCCGCTAACATTTTTTCCTGCAGGGCTTCTTCCTGCTCACTTAGCCAGCTTTCAAAGCGCGGGCTCAGGAGTACGGTCCACATGACATACTTCCTTGTATATATTCCGTCATACAGGGTACAGATTATAAGCTACAGCTTATAAATTCAAGCCAGAGAACACGCATGACGGCTGATTTAAGCATTAAAAAAGCCCGCTTTCGCGGGCCAGGAGCAGCACATCTCTGCTGTTACAGGAGTCCTGCAGGTTCTTTGCGGGATGATCCGTGGCTGAGGAGAGTGGGGTGGAAATCGACCTGTGCCGCCATACTTAAGTAGTTACACCTCTTCCGACGCTTCGCGCATCATCTCATCGTGCGGAACATCATCCAGAATCTGCTCAAAGCTGCGCAGACGCTTATAGATCGACATCAGTTCGATCAGCGTCGACCAGGAGGCGATCAGATACTGGAACGAGCCGCGCACCTGATCAAACACGTTGGTGATCTGGTTGAGTAAGCCCAGCGTGATGGTGCCCGCCACAATGGATGGAAACAGCAGAAACAGACCAAACACGTTATCAACCTGCAGATAGAGAATGCGGGTGATGTTGAAGTAGAGATAGTGAAAGTAGAGACGGAAGTAGTTGACCCGCACCCGACTGAACAACTCCTGAACCGTCTGCGGTGTGGCGCGATCGGCATTGTCTTCGCCGTAGACCAGCTCTTTACGGTAGGCGGCTTCAACCCGCTGATTGCGGAACTCCAGCCCCGGCAGCTTAATCCCTACCAGCGCCAGCAAACCGGTACCAAACACTGACCAGAGCACAGCGGCAATCACCAGTGCGTAAGGAATATTGCCGAGGATGGGAATATCTTTCACGTGATGGGAGAGCGCGACCAGCACCGGTAAAAACGCCACCAGCGTCATAATCGCCTGAATAAAACTGACACCCCAGTTTTCCAGCGTGGTCGCAAACCGCATGGTGTCTTCCTGCACACGCTGTGCGGCACCTTCGACATGACGCAGACGCTGCCAGTTGTGCATGTAGTAGTTATTCATGGCGCTACGCCAGCGGAAAACCCAGTGGCTGATAAAGAAGGAGTTGAGTACGCCAATCACCACTGCGATTAATGCGATGCCGAGAAAAGAGAAAACCTCATGGTAAAACTCCGCAATTTGCACCGATCCCGCTTTGGTTAACGCTTTCTGAATCAGATCATAAAACGGTCCATACCAGGCGTTAATGGCCACTCCGACCTGCACGCCAAACCAGGTCACAAAGATGATCAGCGCGGAGCCCCATACTGACCAGCGTTGCCATGGATGCGCATCAATCAACCGCCAGGCCCCGGCAAAAATGGCTACCATGATCCAGTAATAGAGGTAGAACCAGAGCTGACTCACGGCGATAAAACGCGCTGCCGTCGTCGGCAGGGGCTGTTTCATTGCTGTTTCAAAGGTGGGCCAGATGCCGGGCAGATGCGCGGCAAAACCGAACCAGGCAAAAATCGCTACTAAGCTCCAGACAGCCGCAGAGCTGAAAAACAGCGCTGGCCGCGGAAAAAAAGACTTAAACATAGGCACTCCGCTGTTGTGTGTTGCCTGTTATAACGTTTTTGACGGGTCGCTGTCTGTAGTCTGTTGTTTCTGCTAATGACAGGAGGGGGATAGATGTTAATGAAATTGTGCGGTTTTGTTTCCTGGAACTAAATCTTTGTGAATGGCAGTGTTACAATAGGTTGTTTGTTACCGGTAACAAGCAGGCTCCTGGCCTGTATCTGCTGATAAAAACCATTACAACGCAACCACCTATTTTTTTCATACCGCCGGTCAGCGCGGGAATGAGGCAATGTCATGTCAGAACAAAAAAAGGGTCATTCACGCAGGGATTTTTTGCTGAAGACAATCACCCTGGCGCCTGCAATGGCGGTAGGTTCCACAGCGATGGGTGCACTCTCCCTGCCGCTGGCCACACAGGCGGCTGAAACCCCGGCCACGCCACAGCAGGCGCGCGACTACAAGCCGAACTGGTTCACCGCCGAAGAGTTTGCTTTTATTACCGCCGCCGTGGCACGGCTTATCCCCAGCGATGAACGCGGGCCTGGTGCGCTGGAAGCGGGCGTGCCTGAGTTTATCGATCGTCAGATGAATACGCCGTATGCCACGGGGTCGAACTGGTATATGCAGGGGCCGTTTAACCCCGACCTGCCGAAAGAGCTGGGCTATCAGCTGCCGCTGGTGCCACAGCAGATCTACCGCCTCGGTCTGGCCGATGCCGATAATTACAGCAAAAAGCAGCACGGCAAGGTGTTCGCCCAGCTCAGTGGCGAGCAGCAGGATGCCTTACTGCAGGCGATGGAAAATGGCAGTGCTGAATTCAGCCAGCTGCCGGCAAAAGTCTTCTTTAGCTTCCTGTTGCAGAATACCCGTGAAGGCTTCTTCAGCGATCCTATACACGGCGGGAATCAGGGCATGGTCGGCTGGAAGCTGATTAACTTCCCTGGCGCACGCGCCGACTTTATGGACTGGGTAGAGCGCGGCGAACGTTATCCGTTCCCGTCAGTGTCGATTCGCGGGGAGAGAAGCTAAGCATGGCAAACGAAATGAAAAAAGTGGATGCGGTGATTGTCGGCTTCGGCTGGGCGGGTGCCATTATGGCGAAAGAGCTGACCGAAGCGGGCCTGAACGTGCTGGCGCTGGAGCGCGGACCGCATCGTGATACCTATCCTGATGGCTCCTATCCGCAGTCCATTGATGAGCTGACCTATAACGTCCGCAAAAAGCTTTTCCAGGATCTCTCCAAAAGCACCGTGACCATTCGTCATGATGCGTCGCAGACCGCAGTGCCCTATCGTCAGCTGGCGGCATTTCTGCCCGGCACCGGTACCGGTGGCGCGGGTCTTCACTGGTCCGGCGTCCATTTCCGTGTCGATCCGGTTGAGTTGCGGATGCGCAGCCATTACGAAGAGCGCTACGGCAAGAACTTCATTCCGGAAGGCATGACGATTCAGGATTTTGGCGTCAGCTACGATGAGCTGGAGCCGTTCTTCGACAAAGCGGAAAAAGTTTTTGGCACCTCAGGCAGCGCCTGGAGTATCAAAGGCAAAGTGGTCGGCAAAGATACAGGCGGCAACCCGTTTGCACCCGATCGCTCAGATAACTTTCCGCTGCCCGCGCAGAAGCGCACTTACTCGGCGCAGCTGTTTGCTCAGGCGGCAGAGTCGGTCGGCTATCACCCTTACGATCTGCCGTCCGCCAATACCTCGGGTCCGTATACCAACACCTACGGCGCACAGATGGGGCCGTGCAACTTCTGCGGTTACTGCAGCGGCTACGCCTGCTACATGTATTCCAAGGCGTCGCCTAACGTCAATATCCTGCCTGCGCTGCGTCAGGAGCCTAAGTTTGAGCTGCGCAATAACTCTTATGTGCTGCGGGTCAATCTCAGCGATGACAAAACGCGTGCGACCGGTGTGACCTATGTGGATGGGCAGGGCCGCGAGCAGATTCAGCCCGCTGACCTGGTGATCCTCTCCGCCTTCCAGTTCCACAATGTTCACCTGATGCTGCTGTCGGGCATCGGCAAACCCTACAACCCGATTACCAACGAAGGGACCGTAGGTCGTAACTTCGCCTATCAGAACCTCTCTACGCTGAAGGCGCTGTTTGATAAGAACACCACCACTAATCCGTTTATCGGTGCGGGTGGCGCAGGCGTTGCGGTTGATGATTTCAACGCGGATAACTTCGACCACGGGCCGCTGGGCTTTGTTGGTGGTTCGCCATTCTGGGTTAACCAGGCGGGCACCAAACCGATCTCCGGCCTGCCGGTGCCGGCGGGTACGCCCAACTGGGGCAGCAAATGGAAAGCGGCGGTGGCGGATACCTACACCCATCATCTGTCGATGGATGCGCACGGCGCCCACCAGTCTTATCGCGCCAACTACCTTGATCTCGATCCCAACTACAAAGATGCCTATGGACAGCCGCTGCTGCGCATGACCTTTGACTGGCAGGAGAACGACATCAAAATGGCGCAGTTCATGGTCGGCAAGATGCGCAATATCGCGGAAGCGATGAATCCGAAGATGATCATCGGCGGCGCGAAAAAGCCTGGCACCCATTTCGACTCCACGGTTTATCAGACTACCCACATCAGTGGCGGGGCGATCATGGGCGACGATCCAAAAACCAGTGCGGTTAACCGTTATCTGCAAAGCTGGGATGTGCCGAATGTGTTTGTACCGGGTGCATCGGCTTTCCCGCAGGGACTGGGCTACAACCCGACCGGCATGGTGGCGGCGCTGACCTACTGGTCAGCTAAAGCGATTCGCGAACACTACCTGAAAAACCCAGGCCCACTGGTGCAGGCATAAGGACATGGCGATGAAAAATGGCATTCTGGCTCTGATTCTTGGCTCCCTGACGTTCGCCGCCCTGGCGGAGAGCAGCCAGGACGATCTGGTTAAACGGGGTGAGTATCTGGCGCGAGCCGGTGACTGTGTGGCCTGCCACACCAGCAAAGGCGGCGCGGCCTTTGCCGGTGGGCTGCCGATGGCAACACCGATTGGCACCATCTACTCCACCAACATTACGCCCGATCCCGCTACTGGCATTGGCGAATACAGCTACGACGACTTCCAGAAAGCGGTGCGTCAGGGCGTGGCGAAAAATGGCGATACGCTCTATCCGGCGATGCCATATCCCTCTTATGCCGTGGTCAGCGATGAAGACATGAAGGCGCTTTACGCCTACTTCATGCATGGCGTCGCGCCGGTCGGGCAGCCAAACCGGGAGAGCGACATTCCCTGGCCGCTGTCGATGCGCTGGCCGCTGGCGATCTGGCGCGGAATTTTTGCGCCCGACGTGAAAGCGTTCCAGCCTGCAGCCCAGGAAGATCCGGTGCTGGCACGTGGTCGCTATCTGGTAGAAGGACTGGGTCACTGCGGGGCCTGTCACACGCCGCGCAGCATCACGATGCAGGAGAAGGCGCTGACCAACAATGAGGGCAGCGACTATCTGGCGGGCAGCAGCGCACCGATTGATGGCTGGACCGCCAGCAATCTGCGTGGCGACAACCGTGATGGACTGGGTCGCTGGAGCGAAGAGGACCTGCGTCAGTTCCTGCGTTATGGCCGCAACGATCAGACCGCAGCTTTTGGTGGCATGACCGACGTGGTGGAACACAGCCTGCAGCACCTGAGCGAGTCCGATATCACGGCGATTGCGCGCTATCTGAAGTCGCTGGGCGCGAAAGATCCGCATCAGGCAGCCTTCAGCGTCGATGACGCCACCGCCAAAGCATTGTGGAAAGGTGACGACAGTGCGACGGGGGCAGCCACCTACGTCGACAGCTGTGCGGCGTGCCATAAAACCGATGGCAGCGGCTATAAACGTTTCTATCCGGCGCTGCGCGGTAATCCGGTAGTACTGGCGGACGATCCGACCTCACTGATTCATATCGTGCTGGTGGGCGGACAGTTGCCTGGCGTTAATGGCGCGCCGTCGACCATTACCATGCCAGCATTTGGCTGGCGTCTTGACGATCAGCAGGTGGCGGACGTGGTCAACTTCGTGCGTAACAGCTGGGGCAACAAGGCGTCGGAGCCGGTCAGCGCGAAACAGGTCGCTGAGCTGCGTAAAGATGAGAAAGATCGGCTGGGCAGTGCAGATATCCGGGTACTGGAAGGCAAATAATCGGCAGTAAAAAAGGCCGTCATCATCAGGATGACGGCCTTTTCTTTTAGATATTCTCCAGATCGATACCGCGCGTTTTCGGCCCATAAATCCCTACCGACAGCATCACCATCACCATGCTCAGCACGATAAAGGTAATCACGCCTGGCGTACCGGCATACTGCAGGATCACCCCAATCAAAATACTGCTGAATACCGTAGAGAGACGGCTGAAGGAGTAGCAGAAGCCGACCGCCCGCGCACGAATATGGGTCGGGAAAATCTCGGTCTGATAGGCGTGGAAGCTGAAGGTCAGCCAGGCGTTGGACCAGGTGATCAGGAAGCCGCAGAGAATCAGCAATACCGGCTGCGTCTGGAAGGCGAACAACGTGCCGAACACCACCGTCATCAGCGACGACAGGACAATCTGCCACTTATTTTCCAGCTTATCGGCGTAGCGGCTACAGATCAGCGATCCCAGCGGATAGGCCAGCGTGATGAAGAAGGCATAAAGCAAACTGTGCGTCACCGTGGCACCGCGGCCTGACAGCAGCGCAGGCAGCCAGTTACCAAAGCCGAAAAAGCCGATCGCCTGGAAAAAATTCATCACCACCAGCATCAGGGTGCGCTTGCGGTAAGAGGGTGACCAGATCTCGCTGAAGCGCCCCCGTTTTGGCAGCTGCGCCGCGGCGTCGTCGGCTGAAAAAGCGGGTCCTGCCGGGATGCCGCAGCGTTGCTCCATCGTGGACAGCACCTGATGCGCCTCCTGATGACGACCCTGCTGCGCCAGCCAGCGCGCCGACTCCGGCAGGTTCCTGCGCACCAGCCAGATCACCAGCGAGCAGACCGCGCCCGCAATGACCACCCAGCGCCAGCCTTCAAGGCTGAACAGCGTTTGCGGAATTAGCCACCACGACATCAGCGCCACGGCCGGCACCGATAAAAACTGCACGAAAAAGGAGAAGGCAAAGGCGCGGCTGCGCAGATGGGTCGGCACCCATTCCGACAGATAGGTGTCGATGGTCACCAGCTCGACGCCCAGCCCGATCCCCACCAGAAAGCGGAACAGAATAATCATCTCTGCGCTCTGCTGGAACGCCATCAGCAGTGAAAACAGCCCGTACCACAGCAGCGCACACATAAAGGTGAGACGGCGACCAAAGCGGTCAGCGTAGGGTGCCAGCAGGCTGGCACCAAAAAACAGACCGAGAAAAGTGGCTGAGGCGAAGGCCGCCTGATCGGAGAAGCCCAGCACGCCTGCCGCACCCGTGTGAAATACGCCCGCCGACAGCAGGCCGGTACTGATGTAGCCGGTTTCAAACAGGTCATAAAGCTCAAAAAAGCCGCCCAGCGCCAGCAGCGTAATAAAGCGCCACAATCCGGCGGAGGAGGGCAGCGCATCAACACGAGCGGCTAAGCTGTTACGGGCCACCGATGAAGCGTTCATCGGTGGCAGGCTGGTGGAGGAGGTGGTCATGTCAGCGTGAACCTCAGGCAGTGTGGAGACGACTCGCAGCCGGTCGGAGGCTTATTAAAATAGTTAACCGTTAGCAAGCGAAGAAATAGCAGAATAGTCAATTCATCCGCCGTTGCCGAGAGGGTCGTTGCTGACTATTTAGCAACGTACGTTGCAGGTTTTGCCATCCGTGGCAGGCGCACTCCGGCAGCGGCGACCAGGCCAGAATCTGATTGCAGCGAACTCCGGACTGTCTCTCAGTCCGGTAACGCGGGGGCAGGAGCGCATGGATGCAAATGGCGTCCTTGCGTTATCATAGCCTTGCTTTATGACACCTTTTCACGGACGCGGAAAAAGCTGAGCTGAAGAAGCTGACACAATTACTGAAAGATGAGGTGTAACGTGAGTTTTTTTGACGAGCTGAAAGCATCGCTGGAAGAGGCTGTGGAGATCAAAAACGGTATCAGGGAGCCCGGTCGTGTTACCCGTTACGCGGTTGCCGACGTGAAGGCTATCCGGGCACAGCTTAACGTCTCACAGAGTGAGATGGCGACGGCATTGGGAACCAGCCTCGATACCATAAAGAGCTGGGAAGCCGGACGGCGTAACCCGACCGGGCTGGCAGCTAAAGTACTGGTAACTATCCAGAAAAACCCGGAATTTTTTAAGGAGCTGGCGGCGCAATGAGCCGTTGTTCCCTGCACGCCGTTTAACAAAAAATAAAACGTGCCACCGATGAAACATTCATCGGTGGCACTGTGCTTTAAGGCAGTTTCGGCCAGACGCCTGGCCCGATCGGCAGACCCAGCAGATACCACACCAGCAGCAGCGCTATCCAGCTGATAAAGAACACCAGCGGATAGGGGAAGATCAGCACGTAATAGGTGCCGAGCTGCGCATCTTTCTGGTAACGCTGCAAAAAGGCGAGAAACAGCGGCAGAAACGGCGACATCGGTGCCAGTGGCAGCACGGCGGAGTCGGCGATGCGGAAAATCATCTGGGCAAAGGCGGGATGGAAGCCGAGCAGCATAAACATCGGCACAAAGACCGGCGCCAGAATCGACCAGATGGCTGAGCCGCTGGCGATAAACATGCAGAGAAACGCCGACAGGAACATCAGGCCGAGAAAAGCGGGCGCGCCGCTGACGCCTGCGCTCTCCAGCACATCGGTCAGCCCGATCGCCATGAATTTTCCCATGTTGCTCCAGTTGAAGAACGCCACGAACTGCGACAGCGGAAACACCATCACGATAAAACCCGCCATGCCCTTCATCGGATCGACCAGCAGCTGCGGAATATCATCCGGACGGCGGATCTGTCGGGTGACCACGCCATAAGCAATCGCCACTACAAAGAAAAACAGAATGATGATTGGCACGATGCCCTGAATAAAAGGCGAGGGAATAATGGCGCCGGTGGCGGGATTGCGCAGCGGTGCATTTTCCGGCACCACCAGCAGCGCCATCAGGGCGATAAACAGCAGCGCGGCGATCCCGGCAGCCCGCAGACCGCGGTTTTCAAGCGGCGTCAGCGCCGCCAGCTTCTCGCCGTTGCCCTGCCACTTTGGCAGTCGCGGCTCGACAAATTTATCGGTCAGCAGCGCGCCCACAATCGTCAGCACAATCACCGACGTGGCCATAAAGAACCAGTTATCGATGACGCTGACATGCACCGTGTCGCTGACCGCTTTAGCCGCTTCAGTGCTGATGCCCGAGAGCAGCACATCGGTGGTGACAATCAGCAGGTTGGCGGTAAAGCCGGAGGCCACACCGGCAATGGCGGCCAGCAGGCCCGCCACCGGATGACGGCCCACCGCCAGAAAGATCAGTGCGCCCAGCGGCGGCATCACTACCAGCGCGGCATCCGAGGAGATATGGCTGAAAAAGGCGATAAACAGCACCATGTAGCTGGCATAACGGCGGCTGACGCGTGACGCCATCTTCACCATCAGCGACTGGAGCAGGCCGACCTTTTCCGCCAGTCCGGCACCAATCACCAGTGCCAGAATCGATCCCAGCGGGGTAAAGCTGCTGAAGTTTTTGATGATATTTGGCAGGATCCACTGAATGCCTGCGACGCTCAGCAGGTTATTCACCCGCACGATTTCGCCGTTGCTCGGGTTCTTCACCGCCAGATCCAGCGCGCTGATAATGGCAGTCGCCACCATCAGCACCACGATCAGATAGACAAACAGTAAAAACGGGTTGGGGACTTTATTCCCCACGCGCTCGATCCAGCTGAAGAGCCGGCCAGGACTGCGGTTCTCGGATGTTGCTTCCATGGTATTGGTTCTCGTCTTGTGTCCCTTTTATCGGCGGTAGCAAGGCCTGACGCCGGTCGCGTTGTGCGACAGGCGGTGAGTTCAGTTCCGGCACCGCTGAATCAGGGAAGTGTTTGCAATATTTTTTTATAGTGGTCCGTGTCAGAGACACGGCCGTTGGCTCATTCGGCCAGTTTTGTTGGTGTGATCCCCGCCGGGATCGGGCAGTTATAGGGCTGCGCGGCGCGTACCCGATCAAACTCGGCCCGGCAGCCAGCCAGCGCCTGCCGATCCGTTAACAGCGTTAACACCGTGGCCGCCATCACTTTGCCCGCCAGAAACATCCCCTTATGCCCGATACTGGTGCGTCCCTGCGCCACCAGTTGCCAGGTGTGCAGCGGCGTGCCGAAAGTAAAGCAGGGCGCAAAACACTGTGCAGTCGGCGTCACCCAGCTGACATCGCCGACGTCGGTGGAGCCATAAAGCAGATCACGTGTGACCGCATAGGGCGCGACCTCATCCATAAACAGCTTGTCACCCAGTTGTTCAGCCCAGGCGTGACCGGCTTCACCACCGGTTCGGGCGGCATTGAGCCGGGCATTGCGCAGATCGTCATCAGTGAGCGTGGCACGCAGTTCAGCCGCAAACGCGCGTTCTTCGTCGCTGTAGTCGGGCAAACCAAACTGATGCAAATAACGCTCCATGACCGCTTCCAGCGCGCGATTCGGGACGTAATCCGAGCAGGCTTTGTCAAAACGTACGGTCAGCGTGGTGTCGGTCATCAGTGCTGCACCCCTGGCGATATTGATCACCCGTTCATAAATCGCCTGCGCCTGTGGCAGTTCCGGGGCGCGGATCAGGTAGAGCACCTCCGCATCCGCCTGCACCACGTTTGGCGATACACCGCCGCTGTTGGTGATGGCGTAGTGCAGACGTGCCTCCTGAACAATATGCTCGCGCAGAAAATTGGCCCCGGTATTCATCAGCGTGACGGCATCCAGGGCGCTTCGGCCCAGATGGGGAGAATTGGCCGCGTGCGCCGCAACCCCTTTGAAACTGAACGCCGCCTGAATATTGGCGAGGGTGCGCAGATTGAACATGCCGCTGAACCCCTCCGGATGCCAGGTCACGGCGGCATCAACGTCGTCAAACAGCCCTTCGCGCACCATAAAAGTCTTGCCCGAACCGCCTTCTTCGCCAGGGCAGCCGTAAAAGCGAACCGTGCCGCCCGTGTGATGCTGTTCCATCCAGGCTTTCACGGCGCAGGCCGCCGCAACACCTGCCGTGCCGAGCAGGTTGTGACCGCAGCCGTGTCCGTTGCCGTTGGCTTCCAGCGGTTGTGGCCGGGCGCAGCCCGCCTGCTGACTCAGGCCCGCCAGCGCATCGAACTCGCCAAGGATGGCAATCACCGGCTTGCCGCTGCCCGCACTGGCGATAAACGCTGTATCGATGCCACCCACGCCGCGTTCCACTCTGAATCCCTCTTCTGCCAGCGCATCAGAAAGCAGGGCTGACGAGCGGGTTTCAGCAAAGCGGGTCTCCGGTGTGTCCCAGATGGCGTCACTGAGCGTGCTGAAACGAAGCTGATGACGAGCGATATAGTCGGCAATAAAGTCTTCCATCATCGTGAGCCCCCATACTGCGCCTGGTTCAGCGCCAGCGTCGCCAGCAGCGTGATGGCGTCCGGCATCACCCGCTCATCAAAGTCGAATTTCGCATTGTGGTGACCCGCCGCCAGCTCACAGCCAAAAATGACGTAAGAGGCCTGACCGCCGCGCTGCTTTACCCGTTCCATCATGTAGGTCGCATCTTCCGAACCCGCCGCCTGCGCTTTACGATCGACCACGGAGTTGAAGATACCGAGCGCGTCCGCCTGCTGATGGATGAAATCAACCCATGGCTGCGTCGGGGTACAGCTGCGCGCGGCCCCCATCAGCGAGACCTGCTGCTCAACGCCATACATCGCCGCCGCACCGGCAATCACCCGCAGCGCCTGCTGATAGATGTCGTCGTTGACCTGATTGGTCACGCCACGGGTTTCGACTTTCAGCAGGGCGCAGTCGGCTACCACGTTGCGGCCGGTTCCCGCCTGCAGCACGCCCACGTTGACCCGTGCCACGCCGCCGCTGTGCTGGGTTAAACCATGCAGCGCCAGCGTTGCCTGTGCGGCGGCCAGCAGGGCATTGCGCCCCTCTTCAGGACGACCGCCCGCATGGGCACCGACGCCGGTAAAGTGAACATCCAGCTTGGTAGTGGCGAGGAAGCTGTCGCTGCCGCACACCACTTCGCCTGCCGGCACGCCGGTGCCGATATGAATGGCGGTGAAGCGATCAACGTCATCGACCACGCCCGCCGCCACCATCGCTTTTGCGCCACGCACACCCTCTTCGGCGGGCTGGAAGATCAGTTTAATCGTACCGCTGAGCTGATCTTTCATCGCCATCAGCACCGAGGCAAGACCCAGCCCGATGGTGGTGTGGCCGTCATGCCCGCAGGCGTGCATCATGCCTGCGTTGCAGGAGACGAACCCTTCACGCTGCGGCAGATGATCGTCAGCCTGGCTCTCGTTGAGATCCAGGGCATCCATATCGACGCGGAAGCCCATCACCGGGCCAGGACGGCCGGTCTCGAGCGTTGCCACGATGCCGCAGAATCCGCCGGAGAAGTGGCTGATCCACTGCGGCAGCGCGCCCTGTTGCAGCGCGCGCGCTTCCTGCTGCTTCAGCACCGCCTCGTCGGGCAAGCCCATCCGCGCGTCGGCGTCGATGACCTCACGGCCCAGCTTCAGTTGATAACCGAGCTTATGCAGCTCTTCAGCAACTAAGGTGGCGGTACGGAACTCCAGCCAGCCCGATTCGGCATAGTGATGGAAGTCGCGACGCCACTGTTGCAGCTGTGGCAGCCGGGCGCTGACGTGGTCTGAAAGGGGTTTCATCGGCTCTCTCCTCGTTGTTGATTTTTTATGCACTGTTCCGAATCTACACAATGGTATTGACCGGCATAAGATGCGAATATCTTGTGACTGATAAACAACGGTTATCGCAAAATTATGTCTGCCAATCTCAAGCTCCATCAGCTGCGCGCCTTCGTTGACGTGGCGCGACAGGGCAGTATCCGGGCGGCAAGCCGTCTTTCCGGGCTGTCACAACCGGCGTTAACCAAAGCGATTCAGGAACTGGAGCGCGAGCTGGGGGCAAAGCTGTTTATCCGCCGTCAGCAGGGCGTGGTGTTAACCGATATCGGTGATAACTTTTTTCGGCATGCCAGCCTGGTGCTGGCAGAACTGCGGGTCGCCGAAGAGGATATCCAGCAGCGGCTGGGACTGGGTGGCGGTCAGGTGAATATCGGCGTCGGTGGCAGCGTGGCGCGCACCATTATGCCGCAGGTGATTAACCAGTTTCATCGCGAATACCCGCTGGTGAAGGTGCGCATCGTCGAAGGCCAGCTGGTGTCGATGGTGCATGAACTGCGCCAGGGCGCGCTCGATTTCACCATTAATACCTACGATCAGAGCCATCTCGATCAGGAGCTGATGTATGAGCGGATGATGGAGCGCGAGTACAAGGTGGTGGTGCGCAAAGGCCATCCGCTGGAAAAGGCGCGTTCTCTGGCGGAGTTACAGCAGGCGGACTGGACGATGCCAACGCCTAAAGGCAGTTACTACCGCTTGTTGCACGATCTGTTTGGCGAGCGCGGCATGGCCCCGAAAATTGTGGTGACCTGTGAAACCTTTATGGCCTGCACCAGCCTGGTCGCGCAAAGCGATTTCATCAGTATTCTGTCGGTCGACGTCATTGACGACCCGATTCTGGGTCGGTCGCTGGTGGCGCTGACGCTCGACGAACCCCTGCCGAAAGCGATCTTCTATCTGATCCAGCGCAAAGACACGACGCTGACCCCAATGAGCAGTTATATGGCACAACTCTTTCGCCGTTATTGCCAGTAAAATCAGCGAGTAAAGTCGATCGTCTACACTGTTAAGGTACTGAAAAAAATCCACCCGACAAATATAGAGGTTACGATGCAAGTCAGTCCTTATCTGTTTCTCTATGGCCGTTGCGAAGAGGCTATCGACTTTTACCTGCAGGCGACCGGGGGAGAGTTGCTCTCTAAAATGAAATTCGGTGATATGCCGGATCAGGGTGAGCAGGTCGGCGATCAGTCTGCCGCGCCGCAGCCGCCAGAAAAGATCATGCATGCCCAGCTGCGTATTGGTGACGGTGAGCTGATGCTGAGCGATGGCAACACCGATCAGCCGCCAGCGTCTGAGCATGCCGGTTACGCGGTCAGTCTCTCAACTACCGATGTCGAAAAGGGTAAAGCCTGGTTTGAGAAACTGTCGGCAGGCGGTAAGGTGACAACTGAGTGGCAGGAGACGTTCTGGTCGAACGGATTCGCGATGTTCATTGATAAGTTCAACATTCCATGGCGCATCAACGTCGAGAAGCCGCAGGAATAATCGGGCCAGCCGGCGTCGTAATTTGCGGCGCCGTATTAATTAATGGCAACTGCCCGGATTAATGCGCGGCGGCGCTATTCAGGCCGCCGCACGTAATCAGAAGTTATAACCCGCCACCAGGTAGTAACCCCAGCCAGTCGATTTCACTTCAAACGGCCCGTTGCCGAAGTTCAGTTCCTGACCATCCGCCCACTGTCCGCCGTTGTGGAAGTAACGCGCCACCGCAGAGAAGTGCCAGTGATCGTAACCCAGTGACAGAATGTGACTGGAGGCGATTGAGTTGCTGGTGCGTGATGAACCGCCTTTATCGCGGAGATCGGAACCCCAGTCGAAGTTGGTGAAGCCCACATAGCCCAGATTACCGCCCCACAGCGTGGTGATTGGCACAAAGTATTTCACCTTGAAGCGATAGCCATCCCAGCTGTTTTCATTCGCCGCACCGTAGTTTTCCCACTGATATTTGGCGTAGACGTTCAGCGACAGGCCGACATCGCTGTGCGTATCGATATCGGTGCCCAGACCCATATACCAGGTGTTCTGGCGGCTATCGCTGTTGCGGCCCATGTCGTAGATGTAGTTGTTAGCGAAATACCACTCTTTGAACGGACCAAACGCCAGGCTGGTGCCGGTCAGTTTGTCGATAGAGAAGCGCGGCTCAATCTCCATAAACATCGGTGAACCGTGATCAAAAATGCCGTTGGCGTTGCTGTTGCCTGCGCCGAAGAAGTTGGTCAGGTCGAGGTAGCCATAAAAATCGAACCAGTCCTTTTTCGCAAACGCTTCATATTCCAGATAAACGTCGTTGTTAAACTGCGGTCCGAAACGGGTGTGGTAGCTGCCTACCACGTTAACGCTCTGATGCCACCAGTCGGAGACATACTGCGGATCGCTTTCAGCGGCCTGCGCAGCGCCACTCAATGAACATGCCAGCACGGCACCTGCTATCAACGTTTTAAATTTCATTATTATCAGCCACATGCTTTTGACCGCCGCACAGCAGACGCAGTCAGAGAGAAATCGGTCCCTTGATGGGAATGAGGGTTTCACAGCAAATAACAGCCAGTTCTTCAGCCCGCGTAGCGTGCCTGTAACAGATCGATAGAAAATAGATTTTGCTCACGTTTGTCAAAAAGTGTTGCATTACAATTCAGCTAAAATGTGATGCACTTCACAATAATGACCAGGATCGAACGGAACCAGGCAACCGTTTACGTTGTCTGGTTCGTGATCAAACGGGCGGGATCAGGGAAGGGTGACGCGAACCTGCAAACCACAAATGGCACCCTGTGGCGTCAGGCAATTGGAAAGGGCGACGTGAATCTGATGCTTCTGTGCGACGTTGCGCACAATGGATAATCCCAGTCCGCTGCCCTGGGCTTTAACGTCAGGCGAACGGGTAAAACGGTCAAACGCGCGTTCGATAAAGGATTCCGGCATGCCTGGCCCGTTATCGACAATATCGACCACTGTTTTACCTGCGACCCGATGCAGCAGCACATCGACCAGGCTGCCCTCCGGCGTGTGCAACATGGCGTTACCAATCAGATTGTCGAACAGGCTGCGCAGCTCGGAACGGCTGGCCTGCAGACGATACTGCGTGGAGCCATTAAAGCCGATATCAATGCCGCGTTTATCTGCCACTACCATCAGCTGCTCAATGCTCTCTTTCAGCAGATCGTCCAGTTCGATATGCTCGACGCTGGCGACCACGCTCTGGTCATCCTGACGCGAGACATTGAGTAACTGCGTGACCAGATGACGGGTGCGTGTGACGCCCGCTTCCAGCTGGCTGAACTGTCGGCTCGCTTCGCCTGGCTGGATGTGCTGACGCAGATTTTCCAGCTGCAAGGTCACCGCCGTTACCGGCGTGCGCAGCTCATGCGCCGCATCTTCCAGGAACTGACGCTGCGACGACCAGGCCTCACGCAGCTTACTCAGCAGCGAGTTGTAGGCGGCCACCAGCGGCAGGATCTCATCCGGCAAGCCTTCGGGTGAGACATTGTGCGGATGATGCGTCTCCTGCGCGGCAATCTGACGCGAAACGACCTGCAGATCCCGGGTGATCTTGCGCACCACCAGCCAGATCACCAGCAGTGAAAGCGGCATCATCAGGATCAACGGAATGATCGCTGACAGCGCCCGCTTGACCATCAATGCCTTCATGTAGCTGAGGTTGTGCATCACCTGGATAGTTTTTATCTCGCTGCCAGGTAAGCCGGGCCGGGTATAGATGCGCCATTCGCAGTCGTCGCACTGACCCACATGCACGTCGCGATAGCCCCGTTGATTTTGCAGCGGAGCCTGCAGCTCCGGCCATGAGCTGGCCCGTAACTGACCCCGATCGTCCCACAGTTGCACCACAAAGGCGCTCTTCGCCTTGTCAGGCGCAATAAGCATCGGCATCAGGGCGGGCATCTGTTTATTAGTGGACCAGGCATCAGCGATTTTTGCCAGCTGATCGTCCTTCATGGTGCCGACCATATCGCCGTAGCAGCTGAAGAAATACCAGGTGACGCCGCCGATCATCAGCAGATGAATAATCAGCAGCGTAGAGAGTAATTTGTTGCGTAATGAACGCATAAAGGTGAAGGGTTTCATATTGCCGGTACCCGCCAGCCCAGCCCGCGCACGTTGCGGATCACGTCGTTATCCAGCTTGCGGCGCATCCCGTGGATCAGGACATCCACCGCGTTGCTGCTGACTTCATCGCCCCAGCCATAGATGCGATTTTCCAGCTGCTCGCGCGACAGAATAGCGCCTGGCCGCTCCAGCAGGGCGTAGAGCAGGGCATATTCGCGCGCCGTAAGCTGCTCGCGCTGTCCTTTGTAGAGCACTTCGCGGGTCATCATATCCAGCTGCACATCGCCGCTGCCCAGCACTGAGTCTGCTGCGCCGTGGCTGCGTCGGGTAATCGCGCGCATCCGGGCCATGACTTCCTGTAAATCGAACGGTTTAAGCAGGTAGTCGTCAGCGCCGCTGTCGAGTCCCTGAATCCGCTGCGCCACCGTGTCGCGTGCGGTAAGAATCAGCACCGGCGTGGCGTCGCCGCGCCCGCGCGCCCGGCGCAGTACCTGCAGGCCATCATCGCGCGGTAAGCCGAGATCGAGCAGCACGCAGCTGTAGCCGCCTTCGCTCCAGGCATTCTGGGCATAGATGCCATCACGCACCCAGTCCACCGACCAGCCCGCGCCCTCCAGTGCCTGCTGCAGGTTCGCGCCGATCATTTCATCATCTTCAACCAGTAACACGCGCATGGCTGATCTCCTTCAGAAAGATGAGGGGAGTTTACTCACCAATTGTTAGGCCAGAATTATCCGCCGTCATACTTCGCACTGTGGCGGTGTTGGCTGCTTTTGCTCACCCCAGTCACTGACTTATGTCAGCTCCTGGGGACTCGCGCAGTTGCCGCCTTGCCACAGCACGGATTATTTTGGCGGACTTCTGCCGTCATACTTCGCACTGTGGCGGCGTTGGCTGCTTTTGCTCACCCCAGTCACTGACTTATGTCAGCTCCTGGGGACTCACGCAGTTGCCGCCTTGCCACAGCACGAATTATTTCGCGGACCGCCGTCACCGGTATTTTATGGAGGAGTCAGGTGGCCTGATGTCCCCATCCATATCCATTGAGATGCCAGCGATTGCAAGCGTAAATGGGGTGACGTATATTTGAGCAACAGATTAATGCCAGACATTTCAGCGGTGAATAGTATGTCAGCCCAGGAAGCAAAAATCAGACATCAGCGCGAGTATCAGGAGCGTGTTGAAGCCGTCCGAAATGGTCAGGCTCCAGGCCGCGTGCTTGAAAAACGTCCTCAGGGTATTGTGCCTGCAAAAAGTGGACGCAGCCTCGCATTTTTCTGATGTCACGCCGTGCTGAAATCAGCCAGGTAGTAAAATAAGCTCATCATACAGGTGGGCTTTTTTTATGACATTGCACGCTATTCCTCCAGAAGAACAGATCCTTAAACTTAACCGTTATCTTATTGATAACGCCGGACAACTTCCGTCACCGGTTATTACTGTAGGCGGTCAGGCTGTTATGTACTGGTATCTGACCTACCTGCATCTTTATCCTGATCAGCCTGATGTAACATCCATAACCTCAATTGATGTTGATTATGTCACCCGAAAGGAAGGCGTTGATTTTCTGGCTCAGGAATATCAGCGATATCTCAAACATGTTGACGCCTGACAGGGCTGAATGCCCCTGTCACTTATGATGCAGAAATAAATTTGTCTGACTCAGCGTTTTTATCTTCTGCCTTTTTTCAGCAGCAATCCCTTCTCGAACTTTCACACTAAAGCCCCGCTGGCCGCGCGATTCCGCCTCCGTTTCCGCCGTTGCTAATTCTGCGCTAATTTTCTGCTAATTAAGGGATAAATTTTAGCAGGTAGAGTGGCTCCACTGCACATCAGCATCAACAGGAGGAACCATGAATCAGCGCGAGTTTATTCGGAGTTTGCTGGACTGGATTGAGAACAACTTAGGACACGATCTGCATCTGGATGAGGTGGCGCGCCGCTCGGGCTATTCGCGCTGGCATCTGCAACGGCTGTTTCGCCAGCATACCGGCTTTTCACTGGCAGAATATATCCGTCAGCGCCGTTTAACCGAGTCTGCGCTCACGTTGCTGAGCAGCAACGAAGCGATACTGCAGGTGGCGATGAACTATGGCTTTGATACCCAGCAGGCCTATACCCGCACGTTTAAAAACTACTTTATGGTGACGCCTGGCCAGTTGCGCCGTCAGCGTCGCGTCGAGCCGGATCGGCTGCTATTCCCTCTGGCGATGGCCAGCTGATGCCTGATAAGACCTTCCCGTCACAGCCTGCGGACGGGAAGGTCGGCCCGCGCTTTGCGCTTCTCTCCACTTGTTCTTCGCCTCGCCTTTTTTTACCCATCAGCCACAGTGACCCCGCCCGAACGTGTTAGTTTGTTGCCAGCATCCCTTTACTGTCGGAGTCGGGAAACATGGAAAACGGCGCGAATTTAACCGCCATGTTGGTATTTGCACGGGTTGTGGAATTACAGAGTTTCAGTGAGGCGGCACGCGCACTCGGCTTGTCCAAATCCCATGTCAGCCGGGAGATCGCCCGTCTGGAGCTGCGGCTCGGTATCCGGCTGCTGCAACGCACCACCCGGCGGCTGGCGCTGACCGAGCTGGGCCAGGCGTACTATCCCTACTGTGTGCGGATGCTGGCCGAAGTGCAGCGCGCCGAAGCCTTTGTGCAGCAGGTGCATCAGCAGCCCGCCGGCCATGTCAGGCTGCAGGCACCCGTCACGTTCGGCTGCCAGTGCATAGTCCCTGTTCTTAATCGCTTTCTGCGTCGGCATCTGCATATCAATGTCGATCTTGATCTGACCGATCGCAGTCACGATCGGCTGGATGATCAGGCGGATCTGGCGATTGTGATCCGATCCCGATCGCCACAGCAGGGCAATTTTCGGGTACTCAGCGAAATCGAGTGGGGGCTCTATGCCGCGCCCGCCTACCTGGCGCAGCGACCCGCTATCACGCATCCTGAGATGCTGCCACGCCACGACCTGCTGCTGTTTCATGGTCCGGCGCACACCGCCGCACTGCCGTTTCGCCGTGATAAACAGCGGCTGGCACTGGATGTACGCAGCCGTTTTCGCGCCAATAACAGTATGGCGCTGCTCAATGCGGCACTGGCGGGGAGCGGCATCGCCTATCTGCCCTCCTACATGGCCCAGGAGGCGATGGCGCGCGGTGATATTCAGCAACTGCTGCCGGAGTGGCAGATGGATCGTCTGCAAAGCTATCTGCTGCTGCACGATACGCCTGAACCGGCGTCGCCCGTGACGCTGCTGTGCGATGCCCTGGTTGCGGCGCTGAATACAGGCTGATTGTTGCCTGCTGACAACAATCAGCGCCACAGAGTAACTATCTCACCGCGACTGTTGTTACTCCGCTACGCCGGTTAGCCTGTATCCCTGATCACTCACCGGATATCATCATGCAACAGTCACCCGAAACTGCAGAGTTTCAGCACTGGCGACGTAACTTAGGGGTCTGCGTCGTCGGCTCTTTTACCACTATCGTGGCGATGACGCTGCTGCTGCCGTTCCTGCCGCTCTATGTGCAGCAACTCGGCGTTGAGCAGCCAGCCGCTATCTCCCGCTGGTCCGGCCTTGCCTACGGCGCGACCTTTTTCAGCGCCGCACTGACTGCGCCGTTGTGGGGCAGGCTGGCTGACCGCTATGGTCGTAAGCTGATGCTGATTCGGGCCAGTCTCGGGATGGCGATTGCGATGTCGCTGATTGGCATGGCGACCGCGCCGTGGCAACTGGTGGCGCTGCGCCTGCTGGCGGGGCTGCTGGGCGGCTACGCGTCGGGCTCGACCATTCTGGTGGCGGCGCAAACGCCGAAAGCGCAGACCGGCTGGGCGCTGGGGGTGTTGTCCTCCGGCATTATGGCCGGCAACGTGGTCGGGCCGCTGCTGGGCGGTGTGTTACCGCCACTGATCGGGATTCGTCAGACTTTCTGGTTGACCGGTGCCGTGATTTTTCTCGCCTTCCTCGCCACCACCTTTTTACTCAAAGAGCAGCCACGAGCTCCCGCGACATCGCGCGCCAGCCAGCAACCGCATCCTGAAGCCGGGCCGGTTAATCACAGCCTGATACGGCTGATGTGGCTCTCTGGCATGTTGCTGATCTTCGCCAGCATGTCGATTGAGCCGATTATTACGCTTTACGTGGGCGAGTTTGTGCAGGGCGACCATCAGATCACCCTGATAGCCGGACTGGTGATGTCCGCTGCGGCGCTGGGTACGGTCCTGGCGGCACCACGACTGGGTCGGCTGGCCGATCGGGTAGGGCACTGGCAGGTGCTGACCGGTGGTTTAGTCGTTAGCGGCCTGCTGCTGATACCCCAGGCATTTATCACGGCGGCCTGGCAACTGGTGCTGCTGCGTTTTCTGATGGGGATGGCGCTGGGCGGGTTGATGCCGTGCATCACGGCGATCATTCGTCATAACGTGCCGGGTTCACAGGTTGGGCGGATGCTGGGATATTCGACATCGGCACAATATATCGGCCAGGTCAGCGGCCCGCTGTTCGGTGGGCTGGTGGGTGGTGCATTCGGGATGCGGCCGGTGTTTCTGGCAACCTGCGTGGTGATGCTGTTTTGCGCCTGGCTCAACTGGCGTGGGATGAAAAAGTAGCGCGATCAAAAAAGGCGGACCGGAGTCCGCCTTAGTTTATTCACAGCTGCGTGAATTACTTCTGGTCTGGCAGCGCGTAGGCAATCACATAATCGCCCAGCTTGGTACCAAACGAGCCGTGACCCCCTGCTGCGATGACAACGTACTGCTTGCCATCCACTTCATAGGTCATCGGTGTCGCCTGGCCGCCTGCTGGCAGACGTGCCTGCCATAACAGTTCGCCGGTATCAGTGCTGAAAGCACGCAGGTAGTTATCTGCGGTCGCACCAATGAAGAACACCTTACCTGCGGTGGTGATAGGACCACCCAGCATCGGCATACCCATTTTGAACGGCAGCGGAACCGGTGCGCTATCGCGAACGGTACCGATACGCTGTTTCCACACCACGTTGTTGGTCTTCAGATCCACCGCGGAGATGTAACCCCAGGCAGGCTGTTTGCATGGCAGACCAAACGGTGACAGGAACGGGTTCAGCTCGACGCCATACGGCACGCCATACTGAGGCTGAATACCGGTTTCAGTACCTGAACCACCTTCAGCGCCTTTCGGCGGCTCAATCGGGTTGCCTGGGCCACGTGGAATCAGCTTAGAGACAAACGGCAGCGCCATTGGGTTAGCAATCGCGATCTGACGATGAGGATCGACTGCGATGCCGCCCCATTCGAACATACCGAGGTTACCCGGGAACACCAGCGTACCCTGCTCAGATGGCGGGGTGAACGGACCTTCATAGCGCAGGCGCTTGAAGATCACGCGGCACACCAGTTGGTCAAACATCGTTGCGCCCCACATATCCTTGTCCGTGAGATTCTGTTTCGGACGGAAGGTCAGCTCAGAGTAGGGCTGAGTGGCGGCAACGTGATCGCCTTTAGCAGCACCCTGTGGCACTGGCGTTTCTGGCGCAGGCACGACTGGCTTGCCGGTTCGGCGATCCAGTACAAAGATGTTGCCGGTTTTCGCTGGCGCGTAGACAACCGGTACGGTATTGCCATCTTTGTCGGTGATGTCAGCCAGCGTCGGCTGCGACGGCAGATCCATATCCCACAGATCGTGATGCACAGTCTGATAAGACCAGACCAGCTTACCGGTGGTGGCGTTCAGGGCCAGCACGCTGCTCGCATAACGCTCCTGCTCTGGTGTGCGGTTACCGCCCCAGATATCCGGTGTGCTCACGCCCATCGGCAGGTAAACGGTATCCAGTTTCGGATCGTAAACTGCCGGTGCCCATGAGTTCGGAGAGTTCATGGTGAAGGTGTGTTCATCAGCCGGAATGGCATTAGGATCTTTTGCGCCTGGATCAAACACCCACAGCAGTTTGCCGGTATTCACATCAAAGCCACGAATCACGCCTGACGGCTCGCGGGTTGAGTAGTTATCGGTAACCGCACCCGCCATCACGATGGTGGTGTTAGTAATCACCGGCGGTGAGGTCGGCTCATACTGACCCGCAGTGGTGACAGGCTGTTTGTGTTGCAGATCCAGCTCGCCGTTGACGCCAAATGCCGGGCAGCGTTCGCCGGTCTCTGCGTCCAGTGCAAACAGACGACCATCGTTTACCGGCAGATAGATACGACGTGAACACAGCGCAGGCTGAGTGTTCGCTGCATCGGCGGCTGCCGGCACTTCGTGGTAAGAAACACCGCGACAGGTCACGTGCTGGAAGGTCGGGTTGACCTTCATGCCCGGATCAAATTTCCACTTCTGCTTACCGGTGGCCGCATCCAGTGCAAACAGGATCTGGTGTGGCGAACAGAGGTAAAGCGTGTCGCGGATTTTAATCGGCGTGACTTCGTCGGTAATTTCACCCGGATCGTTAGGGGTTTTCATGTCGCCAGTCTGGAACTGCCAGGCAACCTGCAACTCTTTCACGTTCTGGTGATTAATCTGCTTCAGCGGAGAGAAACGGGTTCCCTGCTGATCACGCGCATAAGCGGGCCAGTCAGCGTCCGGGATGTTGCTCAGCGGCGCAGCCTGCGGGGCATTGTCAGCGGTTTCTGGTACTGATCCGTTAATGACCTGCGGATCGTTGAATACCGCATAGGCCAGCACAATGGCACTGGCAATCAGCGCCACAGACATGGTACCCAGCGCGGCTTTGCTGCCCGCGTTGAAGCTGCGATAAACAAACGGCAGGATCAGCCAGACACCGAAGATCACCAGCACATCGGTGCGTGGTGCCAGTGCCCAGAAGTCGGTGCCCACTTCCCATACACCCCAGATCAGAGTGCCGATCAGTAGCAGTGCATAAAGAACCAGCGCAGTGCTTTTACGACGGGAAAGCAGATAAGCGGTGATAAGCATCACCACACCGCCAAAAACGTAATACCAGGAACCACCAATGGCGGCTAACCAGCCACCGCCAATCAGCATAAACGCGCCCGTCAGCACTGCGAACAGCACTGTCAGGAAACGAATTACGCCAAAAGATGAGGAGTTTTTCCCCATAATATCGACCTCGTTTCGTTGCCATAAAACACACGAAAACAACCAGATAGGCTGTTTCCAGTTATCAAGTACAAATGATTAGGGTGTTCTGAAGTATCTCTTCCGTTAAGACAGACGATCCCTTTGTGTTAAATGTTATAGCAAAATCAGATCGAGGTTTGATTTTTTTGGCTTAAACCGCTTAACAACTGGAATAAAACGACATTTTATGGGGGATTAAAGGACGTTAAGCGCACCGCCGTGTGCCCTTAACGCCGGAAGGCAGGATTTGTGAATCAGCAGCTAATAAGATCGCCGTCCGAGCGTTGCTGTTGCCAGCCGCTGATATTTATCTCAGCAAACTGCTCAGCGGTTAAGGGCGGCGTATGACTTCGTACGATTACCTCTGCCCCTTTTTCACGAAACGTCGCCATAAAAAAGGGAAAGGTAAACTTCTCATAATTATCATTAAAGAAAGATTCGGTTAAAACAATTCCTGAAAAAGGAAATGATTCCAGTAGTCGCCAGTCTGCACCCGGTGGCGCAAAATCATAAAGCCAGAAATCAAATTTCTTTGTTAATTCAAGCAGTGACGTACTGTGTGCTGCCAGACTGGAATAATTAATGCCAATCCGGACACGCGCATTTTGTAAATGCGTATAGGCATCCGGAACCGCGATCATTCCCCGTAATCGAATATCTTCCACCGGAACAACCATTAATGCTGCTTCAGTAGCAATTTGATTGTGTAATGAAATAATGTTGTTTGTATTAAGTATATTGCCGCTATCCTGGTTTAGCTGAAGATAAGGCACGCTATAGCAAATGCCAGTGACATTACGCTTAACGTGATGGATTGGTTCAGTAACATAGGGGTTATATAAACTGTTTTTCATTATCTCTATGAAATTCAATAGAAAGGATTTTTTGTTAATTAAGCATATAAAAAGTCGCATTTTTCTAAACGCGTGAATAAATATAGATCACATGCTTAATCCAAATCATCCTTTTGTTGCCTGAGAAAGTAAATAAACCTGTTAGCAAAGAAACGATAATTCCTTTGGCGTCTGATGATGTGCTGGAATATATTCAATAGTCGGGACCAATAGGCTGGTAATAATCATGAGGGGTCTGACGCGCCTCGGCCGGACAGGGACGCTGCTTATCGCACAGGGAGGCAGCGCTGGAGCCGCAGGCCTTCTGCTCGCATGCGGTCTGCTATCGTGAAGCCGACAATCACCACACCAATAACACCGCGCAACGACGCGGGTTTCCTCACCTGATTTGGGATAAGACATGGGATTTATGGCATCGGCAGCGGAAGAGTCGCTGTGGCGACATCGGACATTTGTCGCCTTCTGGGTGGCGCGTACCTGCTCATCATTTGGTTTTCAGATGTTCTCGGTCGCAATCAGCTGGCAGATCTATGCGCTGACCAACAGCGCGATGGCGTTAGGGATGATTGGCTTAATGCAGTTTCTGCCGTCGGTGTTGCTGGCGCTGCCAGCGGGCCATCTGGCGGATCAATATGACCGGCGGCGGATCGTGCTGTTGGGTCAGCTGGTGGAATTTGCCGCACTGCTGGCATTAGTGGTGCTTACCTTATTCCATACCCCCGATAAGACCGCGTTGTGGGGGTTGGTGTTTATGATTGCAGTGGCGAAAGCGCTGGAGTGGCCTGCGATGTCTTCGATGCTGCCGTCGCTGGTGCCACCTTCGATTCTGGCGCGTGCGATGGCGATGAACTCCGTGGGCGGTCAGGCAGCGGTTATCGTCGGGCCGACGATTGGCGGGCTGCTTTATGTCGCCGGGCCGCATGTGGTGTATGGCGTTTCCGGGCTATTTTATCTGGTTTCGCTGACGCTGGTGAGTCTGCTGCGTTATGAGCGTCCGGTGCAGGCTCGTCTGCCGATGAATATGAAGAATCTGTTTGCCGGGATTCACTTTATCCGTGAGCGCAAAGATGTACTTGGGGTAATTTCGCTCGATCTGTTTGCGGTGCTTTTGGGCGGTGCAACGGCGCTGCTGCCGATTTTTGCCAAAGATATTCTGCATACCGGGCCCTGGGGGTTGGGGATGTTGCGCGGCGCACCGTCGGTGGGAGCATTGCTGGTGGGCATCTGGCTGAGCCGTCACAAGCTGGAGAAGCATGTCGGGATGATTATGTTTGGCTCGGTGGCGGGCTTTGGCGTTGCGACGCTGGTGTTCGCGCTTTCCACGCATTTATGGCTGTCGCTGGTGGCGCTCTGTGCATTGGGTGGCTTTGATATGGTGAGTATGGTGATCCGGGGTGCGCTGGTGCAGCTGGATACGCCGGATACCATGCGCGGTCGGGTGAATGCGGTTAACGCGATTTTCATTAATACGTCGAATCAGCTGGGCGAGTTTGAGTCGGGGTTGCTGGCGGCCTGGATGGGTGCGGCACCGGCGGCGGCGATTGGCGGCATCGGTACGCTGGTGGTGGTGGCGCTGTGGATGAAGTTGTTTCCGCATCTGCGACGGCGTCAGAAGCTGGAGAATGAGGTGGATCCGGTTTGATGACTGGCGTTGGGGTTAGGTGAGGGGGGTTGTGAGGTGGTTAACCACGGCGCAGGCGCAGGGAACAAACACCTTTCGCAAAGACGCAAAAGCGCCATCCATTCGCTCATTCGCTTTGAGTTTGTTCGTTGCCTAAGGCTGCGGAGAGATGGATTGAGGCTGGCTGGGTTATTGCGGTTGTAGAATTGTGTGCAGGCATATGCTGCCATCGCTTTAAGTTTGTTTGTGACCAAAGCCTGTCTGCGGCCCTTGAGAGTCCTTTAATGCTTTTCTGATACGAACGGCTCGTTTCCGGCACCTTTAACTGTTCCGCCATTTAGTGATGCTGCGCAGCGGCAATGATTAAAAAATGCCCTTTTCTAATCCCAGTTCTTGATCCTGGCATAGGAGTGAATGACAAATCAGTGCCAATTAAAACCATATTGATGGCACTCAAGAGATCAGTTTTCGTTTACGGAAGGCAGCGTGCGCTAATATTTTTCAGGCTGGTATCTAAAACGGTAGAAGAATGAATGGACGCAAAGACGCTCGCCGTATCAGTTGCTCATGGTATTGCTTCACTTCCGATGGATTTTTATTTGGGTATTGAAAGAACCTTTCAGGATCTCAACCTGGCAGATGGCGGCAAAAACATTCAGCGCCGTAACTTCGGTGAGGATGAGAGGATGTATCGGGCTTTGAACAAGCTCTTCCGTAACAGAGCCATTCTGGGGCAGATTGCAGAGATGATAATCAAAGACTCTCTTTCCTACCTTCCGGATCCAGCCCTTAAAAAAATCACAGATAAACTCATCGGAGCAGCGTCTTCACTGGGTTCAAGACAGTCCATGCAGCTGGCCATTACAGGTTATCTTGGTTCAAAAGTTGTTGGAGGAATGATGGCCAGCGTGATAACGAAGTTATCACTGCGATTATGGACAGGCACCCTTGCGGGCGGCATAGTTCTGCAGGGGGTGCTTTCGCGTGCTTCTGCAGCTTCACGGCGTTTGAGGCATCAAAATCCTGAATTATGGTCAAGGCTTTATATACTTGATTTTGAAATGCTTTACTTCCTCTTTGAAGAACCTTTAGCCAATTACATCGAGCTCGGTGAGACTCTACGTAAAAATCCTTCGAAAACGGAGCAATTTCTGGGTGCAATCGAAAATCTTTAGACTAATCAGAAAAGTCATTTCTGAGTTATCAGGGGCGGTTGTTGTCAGCGCTGTAGTGATTGGAATTTTCATCGCAATATTTGCGAATGAAGGAATTATGCGCGTTATCGCCCCCTTACTCGTCTTTATCGCTGGCCTGGTTCTTTACTGGTTAGCCTGGAAGATTTCATCCAAAGAAGATTGAAACCAGGTCACTAATAAACACATTACCATCAGGGATGAAAGACTGTCGCGTATCAGCACAAGATCACCCGGTG
The DNA here is from genome assembly GCF_902706165.1 of Pantoea sp. 18059. Taxonomy (NCBI): domain Bacteria; kingdom Pseudomonadati; phylum Pseudomonadota; class Gammaproteobacteria; order Enterobacterales; family Erwiniaceae; genus Pantoea; species Pantoea sp. 18059. The sequence continues at coordinate 481,547 of NZ_CACSJS010000002.1, read as the reverse complement.
CAGGCTCAGCGCGGGCGATTACGCACCTCATCCCTGAGGTGCGCCCGAAGCCGGGCCAACGCTTTGCGTTGTTCAAAAACGCTCCCGGCGTTTTTGTCCGTGGCCCGCGATGCTTTGCTACAGGCATATGTTCCCATCGCTTTAAGTGTTTAAGTTGCCTCTGACTGAGACGCAAACCGGACGAACGCAAAGCTCCGGAACGCCTTTCAAAACGTTCCTGATTTACACGAAAACGCGTTCCTTGCTATAACTTATCTCTCATCGGCAGGCCTGTGGCCTCCTCAGTCAGCTTAAGCGCTTATAGAGGGTACCGTTATGAATCAGACTCACTCCATTCCGGAAATTTATAATCCTGATGTGCCGTATTCAGTAAAGTGCGAGATCGTGGCGCAGCTGTGCCGGGCGCTGGCTTCCCATAAAAACATCCCGGTTAGCGCCCTGAGAAAATATCTTCTGGAAAAAACTCACGTTGATTTCGAAAATCTGGAGGATAACCCGGTAGGAATGCTGCTGCTGTATGAGTACCTTCACTGCCAGCGCCCCTCGGTCTGCGCCCGGAATGAAAAAAACCTTCATTAAGCGCTGCCTCCAGCAGGGGGCCATTTAATCAAATACGCCTTCGGAGAAGAGGGCTGGAGAAGGGGCGGTTGAGTTGTCGCTGGCAACGGTTTCCCGAGCCAGCTCAACCTCAATATTGTCACTGGCCCGAAGGCCAGTACAGGAAGTTACCAGTCATACTGCCATTAAAATCCTGGGGTCAGAGGGGGAGGCCGACCCGCAGGCTGGGGCCATCAGGCCCCGGTTTTTCCCAGGTTGGCGTCAAATGTTAGCCAGCTTTCACGCATGTCCACTACGCTGCGGGTTTTACGGGCCTCATCGATTTTAATTGCCGTGAGGCCCGCTTCCAGCGCGTCCACTACTGAAACTTTCAGCGGTGTTCCCTGTTTAATATGTTTAACGATCTCTTCAGCCATCAACGCATCTGCGCCGTAATGGCCATCATACGCATTGCCGCTGTAGGCGGTATCGACCTCTTTCTCGCCGCTGCGCGCGTTGTGTACGCGGAAGTAGTTGCGCACGAAGTCGCCTTCCGCCATGCCGTCGGTGCCCATGACACAGAAACGGCGGAACTCATCCGGCACATTCAGATTGGCGTGGAAGGCCAGCGTCGCGCCGCCTTCGTACTCAATCAGGGCAGTCTGGTAGTCGACAATATCGGCATCGCTATCGAACACCGCATCGGTGCTCGACCAGCCGCTGGGCTTCACGTGATAAAGTTCTGAGTCAGCGGTGATAGCTCCCTGCGGCGCATGAGCGGGAGTAAAGGATTTCCGGCCACCAAAGCTGGCGACGCGGATCGGGCGCTCCTGCAACAGGCCCTGATAGAGATCGATGTCGTGACAGCATTTTTCCAGAATGTACGGGCCGGCATATTTCTCCAGACGGCGCCAGTCGCGCTGAAAGAATGCGCCGTGATAAGGCTTGATATGTTCTGTCGCCTCAATCGAGGTGATCTCACCCAACTGACCCGCATCGCGTGCCGCCAGCAAATCATGATAGAGCGGGGAATAGCGCAGTACCAAGCCGACCAGAATGCGCGCTTCGCCATACTGACGCACCAGCTTCGCCATCTCCATGGTCTGCTCTTCATTGATCACCACCGGCTTTTCGGTAAACACCGTGTAACCCGCTGCCAGCGCCTGACCCACATGCTCCAGATGCAGAAAGTTGGGAGAGCCAACCAGCACGACATCCATTCCGCCATGTTCCAGCAGAGCATCGATTGACGCAAAGGCCTGGCCGGGCGCGATACCAAAGCTGTGCAGATTAGGCAGTCCGGCGGGTGCCGGATCGTAATAACCCACTACCGAAAAGGCGTCGTCGGCTTTGCTGAACTCTTTGATCACGTGGGACAGTCGAAAGCCGAGACCGATAATGCCTACTTTCATGTTAAACCCCTGCTCCTGAAATCGCATGATGCATAGCCCGCCTGTGATCGGGCGCGCCTGTTGATAATCTGACCACCAACTTATTACGACAGAAAAACTAATGTCAATAACGCACTGCGCGTTTTGCGAGGGGTTTTTTGTTATGATGATGTAAAATAAGAAGAAAATTCAGATATGATTTTGCTATATTTATTTGTTATTGCGATTTAAGTTTTTTTATCCTATCGTTCGCTCATTATGGCTATAACCCTTAATCAGGGAAGGAAGCGCGTGCAACCACACTATCTTCTGGGCATTGATGGCGGCGGTACACAGTGTCGCGCGCGGTTAACCGACCTGCAGGGTCGCATTCTGGCTGAAGCCACCGGCGGGCCTGCCAACGTCTGGTCAGACTATGACGCGGCGCTGACCTGCGTCGGGCAGCTGATCGAACGGGTATTGTCACAGGCGGGATTAGCCCCGGAGGCGCTGACGCAAACCGCGCTGGTGGCCGGATTAGCCGGTGCGAACGTCACCTCGGTACAGGCGCGGCTCGCCAGCTGGCAACCTGCCTGCGCGGCGTTACAGGTGGTCAGCGATGTGGAGATCGCCTGTGCGGGCGCCCATGGCGGCGCACCTGGCGCCGTCTTTATTATCGGCACCGGCAGTCAGGGAGCCGCGTGGGATGGCGAACAGTTTACGCTGCTTGGCGGCTGGGGCTTTGCCTTGTCTGACCAGGGATCGGGCGCTGAGCTGGGCCGTCGTGCGCTGCGGCTGGCGCTGCTGGCCCATGAAGCGATTATTACCCCGAGCGCTCTTACCCGGCAGCTGATGGCGCAGTTCGACCACGGCCCGGAAACCATGCTGCTCTGGACGCGCTCAGCGACGCCTGCAGACTGGGCTCGCGTGGTGCCACAGATTTTTGCGGCCGCCGACGCGGGCGATGGTCATGCACAGGATCTGCTGCATCAGACCGCAGCCGATATCGGCCTGATGGTCCGCCGTCTGACTGCCCTGAGCAGCGGACCCGTGGCGCTGATGGGGGGACTGGCCACGCCGATTCAGCGCTGGCTGGATGACGATATTCAGGCCCGGCTGGTGACGCCGCAGGGCGATGCCCTGAGCGGGGCGCTGATACTGGCGCAGCAGCTGACGCCTGCCCGATTACCGATCTGAAGCTGGCTGAGCATCCTCAGCCGGATAACCCGAGGAATTTATGACCGCTCCCAACGTAACCGCGCGCATTCTGCGGTTGATTGTTGAAAATGCGCCGATCAGCCAGTCAGACCTGAAAGTTCGTAGCGGACTGAGCATGTCGACCGTGTCGCAGGCGACTAATCGCCTGCTGGCGCAGGAAATCGTGCAGGAGCTGGGGCTGCGTCGCGTGTCGATGGGGCGGCCAAAAACGCTGCTTGGGCTCAATCCCGATCGCGCCAGCGTGATTGGCATTCAGCTCAATGCAGAACGCAACCTGATCGTCATGACCGATCTCAGCGGCAATCTGCTGGGTGAACAGCAGATGCCGAAAGGCACGCTTACACCGCGCCAGCTCGGCGATGCACTGGCGAAATTCCTGCGCGGCGTTGAGGAGAAGCGGGTGGGCGCCATTGGCCTGGCCCTGTCGGGACTGGTCGATGCCGAAAACGGCTACTGTATCCGCTCCAAAGTGCTCGACTGGGACAACGTCCCGATTGCGCGCCTGCTGGAAGAGCGTTTCTCGCTGCCGGTGTTTATCGAGAATGACGCCAACGCCATGGCAATGGCGGCGCTGGTATTTGGTCAGCTCGGCAACGCGCAGTCGGCGGTGATCGCCACCTACGGCAAAGGGATCGGGGCAGGCATCATCCTGAATCGTCAGCTCTACCGCGGTCGTCACGGCAAGGCGGGGGAGATTGGCAACGGGCTGGTGGGCGACGGCTCACTGCGTCTGCTGGAAGATGTCGCCTCATCGCGCGCCATTCTGCAACGGCTTGCTGAGCAGGAACCGGTGGAAGGCCTCACGTGGCAGGCGCTGGATCAGCGGCCAACACCCGAGGTGCTGGCGGTGCTGGAAGAGGCAGGACGCGAGCTGGGAATTTCACTGGCGAACCTGTCGGTGGCTTACGATCCGGATGTGGTTTATCTGGCGATGGAGCCGCACATGGCGTCACGCATTCTGCTCGATCACATCACCCAGAGCTTCCAGGCCTACCGACTTAAACTGACGCCGCACATGACGCCGCTGCAGTTCCTGACTGAGTCGAACCGCATGTGGGCGCTGGGCGCGGCGGGTTTTGCTGTCAACCGGCTGCTTGATCTGCTGGCGGCGCAGGCCGATGAAGAGCCGGTCACCTGAGTTATCCCTCGAATAAAAACGGGCGCCGCGGCGCCCGTTTTTGTTTCCGCGCTTCCCTTAGCGCAGGCGCATTCCCTGCTCATCAAACAGCAGGCAGTGCGCAGCAGAAAAGCCCAGTTCAACCTGGGTTCCCAGATCGCGCGTGGTTGCTTCGCGCTCTTCCACCACCAGCATCTCTTCACGCCCGATATCCAGGTAGAGATAGTTGGTGTGGCCCAGCATTTCGCCATAGGCCAGCTCGCCGTGAAAGCGCAATGCCTCCGGCGTCTGCGCGGCAGGCTGGAAATGCTCGGGACGAATTCCCAGCGTCACGGTTTGCCCCTCGCGGCAGTCGGCGGCGATTTTCAGCACCAGCCCCTCAATCTTCAGTTCCGGCACCCGCAGCTGCACTTCACCCTCGCCCGTGGCGCTGATTTCCGCCCGCAGGAAGTTCATTTTTGGCGAGCCGATAAAACCGGCGACAAACAGGTTATCCGGATCGTGATAGAGCGTCAGCGGTGCGCCGACCTGCTCAATGCGGCCCTGACGCAGCACGACGATGCGGTCAGCCAGCGTCATCGCTTCCAGCTGATCGTGGGTGACATAAATCATGGTATTGCCGAGCGAGGCGTGCAGCCGCGCAATCTCAATCCGCATCTGCAAACGCAGCTCGGCATCGAGGTTAGAGAGCGGCTCATCGAACAGGAAGATACGCGGATGACGGATAATTGCCCGGCCAATCGCCACGCGCTGCCGTTGTCCGCCAGAGAGCGCGCGCGGCAGGCGGTCGAGCAGTTCGGTGAGATGCAGGCGGGCGGCCGTCCGGGCAATCGCCTCATTGATCTCCGCCTTAGACTTCTTCATTACCTCAAGCGGATAGGCCAGGTTGCCGCGCACCGTCATGTTGGGGTAGAGCGCATAAGACTGAAACACCATAGCAATGCCGCGCTCGGTGGCGGGCTGCTGCGTCATGTCCTGCTCCTCAATCAGCAACTGACCGCTGCTGATCTCCTCCAGCCCGGCGATCATCCGCAGCAGCGTCGATTTGCCGCAGCCGGATGGCCCGACAAACACCACAAATTCGCCGCTGTTGATCGTCAGATCGATGCCATGAATGACATTAACGTGTTCATAAGACTTCTTCACATTCTGCAAGCGCAGGCTGGTCATCGGCTACCTCACTCAGAGTAACTGGCCCATGTAGATGGCATTGCTGCGCAGGATTGGGGTGAACCCCATGCGCTGATAAAAGGCACAGACCTGCTCATTCTGCAGGCTGACGCCAAGATGGACACCGCTGACACCGGCAGCGCGCAGCGCCGCCAGCTCATGCTCAATCATCCGGCGACCCCAGCCGCCTTTCTGTGCCGCCGGCAGCAGGTTGATATGCAGATGAGCGGGCCACTGCGTCACCAGCGTGTCAGCGGCCTGGTCAGGATGGCGTATTGCGTCGAGCACTTTGCTGTCGAGCGGCGCGCTGGCGCTGCGATCACGATATTTCTCCTGCAGCTGCGGCCACCATTCGGCCTGTAGCTGCGCTTCAAACGCGCGGGTATCGGGCGCGGCGACCACATAACCCTGCACCTCACCGTCCCGCTCCAGCACAAAAGCAAAGTCAGGCGCGAAACGCGCATAAGGCACAGCAAAACGCTGGCCGGGATAGTCAGGATCGGAATAGAGCGCGCGGGCATCGCCACCTGCATCGGCTGTTTCCAGGCAGATGCGGTAGAGCGCCGGGTAGTCCGCCGGGGTGGCCGGACGAATGACACCTTGATTCGCCATGGTGAATTCTCGTGAGTGAGTGAATCGGTCAGGGATTGAACAGATCCGCAGATAAAAGTTACGTTAATGAAAGTGGACTTAGTTTTCAAGATAGAATAATTACCTTATCTCACTAACACGGGCGCTTCGGCAATGTTTACCGGCATCGGGATGCACAACTGTGATCGCCAACACGCCCGGATCGTGGCGGCTGGCAGCAGATTCACGGCCAGTGAAAGGGGAAAAGTGTGAGCGTGATAGGATTTTCGTATGTTTTATCAGGACGTTATTTTGCAATGATTGCACTGGCATCTCCTGCTGCAGAAAAAGTAGCTGGCGACGCACCGCCACGGTTAATCGCGTAAATGCCAGCGCAGTGTGCTGAATTTCACGCCATGTCGCTGTTTATTTGCGCGTGCTCACAGCGTTGCAATTCCCCGCGCAGGCTGTTTGACTTTATTTTTTTATTAAAGTAAGTATGAGTGAGTGCGTTTGTGTGCGGCTGCAGCCTGCAGGATGTCAGGCGGTGAGATGAAAGGATGCCGATCCTGGTCTGAAGAAGGTGAGCATAATGTCTGTTTCCTCCGTTCGTTCGTTCCGAATTCGCAATGTGGGTCGGCTGCTGGCAGCGGGCCTGCTGGCGGGCAGCGTCTCGCATGCCGCCCACGCCGCCGTTACCCTGAATGAGTGGGATATCTACAACTACCCGGAGCAGACTGCCGCGGTAGATGAAGGGATTAAAGAGTTTTCCCAGCAGAATCCCGGCATTGTGATTAACCGCTCGGTTCACTCCTTTGAAGATACCCGTATTCCCCTGAAGCTGGCGCTGACCGCCGGTGATGGCCCGCAGATCGCTCAGGTCAACCAGGGCGGCGGCGATATGGGCTCGCTGGTTAAAGATAAGCTGCTGCTGCCGCTCGACAGCTACGCCGCCAGCAACGGCTGGACCACACGCTTCCCGGACTCGATTCTGAAACGTAACCGCTGGTCAGACAGCGGCGAGTTTGGCAGCGGCAAACTCTATGGCGTCGCCAGCCTGGGCGAGATGGTCGGGCTCTATTACAACAAAGCGCTGCTGGATAAAGCAGGTATTGCCGTGCCGAAAACGCTGGCTGAGCTGGAAAGCGCGATGGCGAAACTGAAGCAGCAGGGCACCGCACCGATGATGCTCGGTCTGCTGGATGGCAACATGGGCCAGCAGCTGCTCAGCACCCTGTGGCAGGCGCAGATTGAGAGCCACGACCGCAAGACGCTGGATAATCTGATTTACGATGTGGGCGGCACCTTCAAAGACAGCAAGCTGGTCAATGCCGCCTCTATGATGAAGAGCTGGACCGACAAAGGGTACTTCTTCCCTGGCTTCCAGGGCATCGGTCACGACGATGCGGCGACGCTGTTCCAGAACGGCCAGGCTGCGTTCCTGGTCAGCGGCACCTGGTATCTCGGCCAGTTTAAAGACAACAAAGATATTCACTTTGCCGCGATGCCTGCCGGTGAAGGCGTGAAGCAGCCGCTGATGGTGGGCGGTACCGATCTGGCGTTCTCCATCACCAGCACTGCCAAAGGCAAAGATCAGCAGGAAGGTGCGGCGAAGTTCATCAACTATATGGTCTCTGATGCCATGGCGAACCGCTGGCTGAAGGTGGGCTTCCTGCCTGCCAGCACCAACAAAGCGGCGAAAATGCCAGCGGACAATCCGCTGCTGGCCGAGGCGTATCAGGTCTGGCTGACGCTCAATGATTACGACGGTTTAGGCCACTACGTGGACTGGGCGACACCCACCATGAACGCCGAGCTGAATCAGAACGTTCAGCTGCTGCTGGCGGGCCGTCAGACACCCGATCAGATGGTAGTTAATTTTGATAACAACTATCAGCGTTACCTGAAAACACTGAAGCATTAAGCCGGAGGCCCGGCGAACAGCCGGGCCTGAGCCTCGTTCTGAACCACGAGTAGAGTTATGTTGAATTTAAGTGGCTGGCGTAATTTTCTCTATGTTCTGCCTGCGGTGCTGGTCTATGCGGTGTTTCTGCTGTTCCCGCTACTGGCCTCGCTGGGCATCAGTTTTACCGAATGGGACGGCACCTCGCTGCCGGTGTTTAGCGGCGTCAGCAACTATCTGCGGATGTTCAGCGATCCGGTGTTCTGGATTGCACTGGGCAATAACGCCATCCTGATGCTGTTCTATACCCTGTTGCCGATTGGCGTCGGCCTGCTGCTCTGCAGCTTTCTGTATGACACGCGCAACAACAGCGAACGCAGCGTGCTGCGCATTCTCTTTTTCCTGCCCTACATCATGCCGATGGCGGTGCTGGGCGTGGTGTGGCGCTGGCTCTATAACCCGGCGTTTGGTCCGATCGACCAGATATTACGCGCAATCGGATTGCCCCAGCTGGCACTCTCCTGGCTGGGTGATTTTACCTGGGCGCTGCCCGCCGTGGGTCTGGTCGCCACCTGGTACTTCTTCGGCTTCTGTCTGGTTCTGTTTATGGCGGGCCTGCAGCGCATGGATCCCTCACTGCTGGAAGCGGCCGATCTCGATGGCTCGTCGCGTCGCCAGAAGTTTATGCGCATTACGCTGCCAGGCCTGCGACCCGAGCTGCGGATTGCCCTGCTGCTGACGGTGATCGCCAGCCTGAAAGCCTTTGACCTGGTCTATGTGATGACGCAGGGCGGCCCGGGCACCTCCACCATGGTGACCAACATCTTTATGTATAAGCAGGGCTTTGATCTGCACTACTTTGGCTACGCCTCGTCGGTGGCGGTGTTCAGCATGGTCATTGTTTTAGGGATTAACTATCTGATCCATCTGGCCTTAAAGGAGCGTTACTGATGCGAAGCACGCCGGTGATTTCACGCGCGCTGATCTGGATCGTGGCGCTGATGACGATTCTGCCGTTCCTGATGGCGCTGATGACGTCGTTCAAAACCCAGATGGAGCTGTTTCAGGGGGTCTTCACGCTGCCCGCCTCGCTGAATTTCAAAAACTACCTGACCGCGTGGCAACAGGGACACTTCAACGTCTACTTCCTCAACTCGGTGCTGGTGGTGATTCCGGTGGTGCTGTTCAGCGTGCTGCTGGGCATTCTGGCCGGGTTCGGTTTCGCGTGGCTGAAAATCCCTGGTAAAAAAGTCATCGGAGCGATGCTGGCGCTGGGGATGGTATTGCCGAGTGAAGCCTTTATCATTCCGCTCTATCACGAGCTGCGCTGGATGGGGCTGACCAACACCTATCTGGCGCTGATCCTGCCGCAAATCGCCCTGTCGCTGCCCTTTACCACGCTGATGATCGCCAGTGCTTTCCAGCAGGTGCCGAAAGAACTGGTGGAAGCGGCGGTAATGGATGGGGCATCGCGGGTCAAAATTCTGTGGGGCATTCTGGTGCCCGCTATCTGGCCGACCCTCTCAACGCTGGGGCTGCTGCTGTTTATCTGGACCTGGAATGAGTTCCTGATCCCGCTGATTCTGGTCAACAAGGATGAGTTACGCACACTGCCAATTGGCATGATGTTTTTCCAGAACAAAAACACCATCGACATTCCGGTGCTGATGGCGGGCGCGATGATTGTGATTATGCCGCTGATCGTGGTGTTCCTGATTTTCCAGCGCAAGTTCATCAGCGGCGTCACCGAAGGGGCCGTGAAGTAATCTGTGATAGCCCGCACGAAACGGCGCACTGGCGGCCAGACAAAGGTTTGCCGCGCCGTATCGTGCTGCAATTCCTCCTCCTCAATCCTGCGGGAGACGCATGATGCACCTTTCCCTTGCTGATTTTCACCCTGTCGCCGATGGCGAAACCCCGGACACGGCCGTGCTGCAACGCGCTATGGATCAGATTGCGGCGGCGGGCGGTGGCCGTCTGACCCTGCCTGCCGGGCGTTATCGCAGCGGCTGCCTGAATCTGCCCTCTGATTTTGAACTCCATCTTGAAGCGGGCGCGGTGCTGATCGCCAGTCAGCGGCTGGCTGATTACCAGGCGGTACAGGCGCTGAGCTGTGCTGAGAAGTCCCACAATGTGCTGCTCTATGCGCTGGGCCAGCGCAATATCACCATCAGCGGCACCGGCCGTATAGACGGTGACGGTGAAGCCTGGTTTGCCGCTGAGCGTGACGAGCAGGGCTATCGCCTGCCGCGTGCGGACCGGCCGCGGATCATTGTGTTTGAAGATTGTGAGCAGGTAACGCTGACCGCTTTTACCATCGTGCAGGCGCCGATGTGGACGGTGCATCTGGTGAGCTGTCGCCATGTGCATATCGACCACCTCACCATCGACAATGCCATGACCATGCCGAATACCGATGCGCTCGATATCGACAGCTGCGAAGCGGTGTTTGTCAGCAATAGCTATCTCAGTGCTGCCGATGATGCCATCTGCATCAAAACCACCCATAAACCGGCCGCGCTGCGGCGTCCGGCGCGGCAGATTATGATCACCAACTGCCTGCTGCGTAGCTACAGCTGCGCCTTTAAAATCGGCACTGAAACCTGGGATGATGTGGAAGATGTCACGGTGACCGGCTGCACCATTTTTGATTCCAACCGTGGCATTGGCATTCTGTCGCGTGACGGCGGCGCGATGCGGCGTCTGCTGTTCAGTAATCTGACTTTTGCCTGTCACCATGCGCCGCCCTGTCACTGGGGAAAAGCCGATCCGCTGCATATTTCGGTGCGCAGGCGCGATCCCGCCATTACGCCCGGCATCGTAGAGCAGGTGCAGTTCAGTAACGTTACGGGCGTGGCGGAAGGGGCGATTAACCTGCATGCCGCAGAACCGGGCTGGATACGCGATGTGGTCATCAGCCAGCTGCAAATGCGGCAGATCGTGGCACCGGTTGCACAGGGACACTATGACGTACGGCCGCCCTGTAACCCGGACTCCCCGACCGGCATGCGGCTGGATAACGCCTACAAACTTGACCCGAAAACCGGAGAAGCTTTTGGCGTAGAGCGCTATCCCGGCGGGCTGCCGGGCCTGTTCGCACGCGGGGTGGAGAACCTGCAACTGCACAGCCTGGCGATAATACGGCCGGAACCGTTACCGCCAGGCTGGCACCCCGAGTGCGTGGTGCAGTTGCCGGACTAAATCACAGCGCGGCGGCGATGGCCATACCGAGCTGTTCGGTGCTGGCGCTGCCGCCGAGATCGCGCGTCAGGTGCTCACCCGCTGCCAGCGTGCGTTCAATCGCGTCTAACACCGCATCACCTGCCGCTTTGTAGCCGAGGTGCTCCAGCATCATCGCGCCACACCAGATCTGTCCGATGGGATTGGCGACACCTTTACCGGCGATATCGGGCGCAGAACCGTGAACCGGTTCAAACAGGCTGGGGAACAGGCCTTCCGGGTTGATATTGGCCGAAGGGGCGATGCCGATGGTGCCGGTACAGGCCGGGCCGAGATCGGAGAGGATATCGCCAAACAGATTGCTGGCGACCACCACATCAAACCAGTCCGGATGCAGCACGAAGTTAGCGGTGAGAATATCGATGTGATACTTATCGACGCGAACCTCGGGGAACTGACCGGCCATGGCTTCAACGCGACTATCCCAGTAGGGCATAGTGATGGCAATACCGTTCGATTTGGTGGCGGAGGTCAGGTGTTTCTTCGGCCGACTCTGCGCCAGCTGATAGGCAAACTTCAGGATGCGATCGACGCCGGTGCGCGTCATCACCGTCTCCTGAATCACCACTTCACGTTCGGTGCCGGGAAACATGGTGCCGCCGACGCTGGAGTATTCACCCTCAGTGTTTTCGCGTACCACATAGAAGTCGATATCGCCGGGCTGACGATTCGCCAGCGGCGCTTTGACGCCTGGCATCAGTCGCACCGGACGCAGATTCACATATTGATCGAACTCCCGGCGGAACTGCAGCAGCGAGCCCCACAGTGAAACGTGGTCGGGCACCACATCGGGCCAGCCGACCGCGCCAAAATAGATTGCATCAAAGGCTTTCAGCTGTGGAAACCAGTCGTCAGGCAACATTTTGCCATGCTGCTGCCAGTAGTCGGCACTGGCGTAATCGAACCACTCCCAGCGCAGCGGAATGTTAAATTTCTCTGCGGCCGCATTCATTACACGGACGCCTTCCGGCATCACTTCTTTGCCGATGCCGTCGCCAGGGATCACGGCAACAGAGTGAATTTTGTCAGTCACAGGGTACCTTTCCGGTTGATGTTCGAATTGTGTACGCAGTATAACTGTCGCTTACGGGGAAATAATGAGCCTGAAAGGCAATCCAGTGTTGAATAAAAGTAGAGAATCCCGCACCTCCACCGATGATTTAGCCTTCTTTGTTCGCCTGGCTGCGCTGGATAGCCTGACTGCGGCGGCGCGCGAACTGGGATTGTCGCTGGCGGCGGTAAGCAAACGTCTGAGCCAGCTGGAACAGCGGCTTGGTGTGCAACTCCTGCGCCGCACCACGCGACGACTGGAGCTGACGCCGGAAGGGCGCCGATATCTGGCGGGTGCGCGTCCATTGCTGGATCAGCTGGCGGCGCTGGAAGAGGAGGTCAGCGGCGAAACCGCCCAGCTGCGCGGCATACTTAACATCAACGCCTCATTTGGCTTTGGCCGTCGGCATATTGCGCCCTGCGTCTCGGCTTTTGCCGCGCTGCACCCGGAACTCTCGCTGTCGCTGCAGCTCAGCAGCCAGCCACTTAATTTTCTTGATGCCCACATGGATATTGATATCCGCGTCGGAGAACCGCCCGACTCACGGCTGGTGGCGCGCAAACTGCGTACCAATCCGCGCATTCTCTGCTGCTCACCCGCCTATGCCGCCCGGCACGGTCTGCCGGAGACAGTGCGCGATCTGGCACAACACAACTGCATTTTACTGCGCCAGCACGACAGCGATTTTACCCTGTGGCGACTGACCAGCGGCGAACAGAGCATCAATCAGAAAGTGCGCGGCAGTCTTATCACCAACGATGGCGAAGTGGCGATGCGGCTGGCGATGGATGGGCATGGCATCTTGCTGCGTTCCTGGTGGGATGCGCAGCACAGTCTGGCGACGGGCGAACTGCTGCCGGTGTTACCCGACTGGCAGGCACCGGATGGCGATATTTTTGCGGTCTGGCAGGCGCAGCGTCAGCTTCCGGCGCGTATTACCGCATTTGTGGCGTTTCTGCAGAGCAATCTGCAATCGGTTGATTAGCCAGGCTTTTAAAGGCAGTTTCTGGTGCGGCCAGACGCCTGCGGACAATATACATACCGCATTAAGCTGATTCGGTTGCGTCAGCGTGCCGCTGCGTTTACAGCGTTTTAGCGGCTGCGTATGATTCTTATTCTTTTTATTTCCAGCCTGTCCTCTGCGTTGTGGCCAGCCGGGAGCAGCAGGCAGATAGGGGAGTTAAGTATGAAAGCGTTGTTCAGTCCGCGTACAGCGGCACTTACACTGGCGATGGTGACCACCTTCAGCCTGACGGCGTGCCAGATGCCGGCGAAAAAAGTGGATGCCAGCGCGCCGGTGGTGATGCAGCCCTCCAGCCCGGATAACCTGATTCAGCGCGAGCTGGGTGAAGGTTTGTATGAGATGGCCTATCTGCCAGCAAAAAACGCCCTCTATGTCGCCAGCGCGCAGGGATTTAAAGATATCAGCGGCGGCATGATCTACCGTCTTGATGCTTCCACGCTGCAGAGCACCGGCGCGGGACACTTCGATCTGAAAAACTTTGGTCTGATCAGCGCGCCTGACGGCAGCGCACTCTACGCCACCAACACGCTGGATGGCGGTATCTCTAAAATCGATCCTGATAACGGTAAAGTGCTGAAGCGCCTGATGTTTGACGAGAAAAACGAGAAAGGCATGCCCTATGGCACGCGTGAAATCTTTCTGCATGACGGGCTGCTCTATGTCGGCGGCGTGGGCGATCCGGGCGTGATCTGGGTGGTTGATGCCAAAACCCTGACGCTGAAAACCCGGATAAAAAATGCCGGGAAGTGGGTCACAGGTATCATCTTCTCGCCGGTCAGCGACCGGATTTATGCGGCGAACGGCAGCGGGGAAATCCTGGTGATCAATCCGCGCAATAACAAAATCGAGCAGCGCCTGACGGCGGGTGACGGGCAGGAGTATCTGTTCCTGAATATGGCCGAGGATCCGGCAACCGGTCGCCTGTTTGTGACGGATAATTCAAAAGCGAAAAATACGCTGGTGTTTGATGAGCGCAACGGCAAGGTCATTAAGCGTCTGAATCCGGGCGACTCACTGGGGATTAAATTTAATGGCAAGCGCAATGAGATTTATATCAGCCAGCGCGAATCGAAGAAGGTGCTGCAGCTGGATGGCACCACCTATGAGGTGAAAAACAGCTGGTCATTTGATAGCCACCCCAACAGTCTGCTGGTCTCACCGGACGGGCAGACCCTGTTCGTCACCCTGAAGCAGGGCTTCAATGACGATCACAGCAGTCAGGGGCTGGATGGCGTGGCGCGTATCACACTGCAATAAGAAAAGGCGGCATCGCTGCCGCCTGCATCTTTACTTAGCCACACCTTCTACCAGCACCACGCGATAGTTCGCGCCTTTCAGACGGTGCGCTTTGGCAGCCTGATATTCCGGGCTGTCATACCAGGCATGTGCGGCTTCGCGGCTCGCGAATTCCAGAATCACCACGCCTTCCGCTTCCTGCCCTTCCAGCGTTTCCAGTTCGCCATAAAAGGCGAGAGGATTGATCTGATGATCGCCGCGAGCCTCGCCCGCTTTCTCGGCATAGATCGCCATTTCGTCCTGGTTCAGGGTGTTATCACGAATAAATACAACATATGCACTCACAGGTCTCTCCTTAAGCTTTTTTATCCTGGGTTTTGGTATCGAAGTCAGCGGCATCATGACGCTCGTGCAGCTGATCGGCCGGGTCGCCCATGACACGGTTGACCTTGCGGCCACGAATCACAGCAGGTCGCAGCGCGATCTCTTTCGCCCAGCGCACCACATTTTTATAGGAGTGCACATCCAGGAATTCGGCACCGCCATACTGGTCATTCAGCACCATGTTGCCGTACCACGGCCAGGTGGCGATATCAGCGATGGTGTAGTCATCACCGGCCAGATAGCGGTTATCTGCCAGCTGACGATCCAGCACGTCGAGCTGACGCTTCGCTTCCAGCGTGAAGCGGTTAATGGCGTACTCAATTTTTTCTGGCGCGTAGTGATAGAAATGACCGAAACCACCGCCGAGGTAAGGCGCTGAGCCCTGTAACCAGAAGAGCCAGTTCAGGGTTTCGGTGCGGCCAGCGATATCTTTCGGCAGGAAGTAGCCATACTTCTCCGCAAGATAGAGCAGGATATTGCCCGATTCAAATACCCGAATCGGCGGCGTTGCCGAGTGGTCGCTCAGCGCCGGGATTTTCGAGTTCGGGTTTACGTCGACAAAACCGCTGGAGAACTGATCGCCTTCGCCGATACGGATCAGCCAGGCATCATATTCCGCATCGTTGACGTTAAGCGCCAGCAGTTCTTCCAGCAGGATGGTCACTTTCTGGCCGTTAGGCGTGCCAAGCGAATAGAGCTGTAAAGGATGCTTGCCGACCGGCAACGCTTTTTCATGGGTGGGACCAGCGAACGGACGATTAGTTTTAGCGCCGTTACCTTTGGCTTCAGGGTCCCAGGTCCAGACTTTTGCGGGCTGATATGCATTTTCCGACATAATGAAAGTTCGCCTTATGGTGTGGTATTGGTCTGGAGTGTAGCAGGTGCTGCGAAGGGGGTTTAACTCTGCTGGCTGCGCAAGGCCGTGCTGCAGGGGGCTGATGTCAGGCGGGCAGCGGCACTGGAGAAAAGTGAATAAAAGTGTGTCAGGCAGGTGGTTCGTTATCCTGAGCGGAGGTGGCCGTGCAGTCAGCAGCGACTGCACGGCAGGCAGGGTTACAGCAGTTCACGCTCAATCAGTTCGCGGGTTTCTACCGCCTGAACCTTCATCTTTTCCGGGTAGCCAAACAGAGACGCCGCGATGATCGGTTCACCGCCGACTTTATAACTGCGGGTGGCAAAGCCGGTGTCGCGCAGTGTTTTAAACAGGGTGTCGAAGTCCACTTCGCCTTCGCCCACGCCGACATGCTGGTGAATGGTGGCATCCACCCCTGGCGGGTTAACGATGTAGCGACAGTGTTTTGTATGGTTCATGGTGTCGGCGATCAGCATGTGTGACAGATCGTCACCGGCATACTCCAGCATCGGTTTCACATCACCTTTGCCTTTGTCATAAAAGAAAGTGTGTGGCGCGCTGTAGATATACTTCACATTATCGCTGCGGAACGACTTCACGATATCCACGGTTTCGTTGTTCTCTTCGCAGAAATCCCACGGATGGGCCTGGATTTCGACGCGGATGCCTTCACGTTCGATGATCGGCAGCAGCTCTTCCATGGAGCGATAGAACATCTCTTCACAGATTTCCGGCTCGTTAGGCGTGCCGGAGAGCTCGGTGTTGATCACCTGCACACCCATCTCAACCGCGATCTCGATCATCCGCTTCCAGTTCTTCACCGCCGCCTGACGACGCAGCTCATCCGGGCCGGACCAGCGATAGACCACGATAAACGAGGAGATCTCCAGCCCGGTGGCGTTTAACGCATTCTTATACTCGGTGATGATTTCACGGCTGGCTTTAGGATGTTTATAAAACGGGTTGATCTGCGGATGCGGCGACTGTTCGATATATTTGTATCCCCAGTCGGCCACCTGATGAACCATACGGGTGATGCCTAAATCTTTAATCACATCCACATCAAAAGCGATTTTCATCTTTCTGCTCCGGGCACATTAAGGTTGCTGTTCTTCATTGAAGGTCACGCCAATCTGCTGCCTGACGTTATCCATCGTGGCCAGGGTGGTAATCGCCTGGTCAAGCGAATGGATGGGTGAATCGATCCGGTTCTGACCGATACACCAGGCGAAGTGGTTAATTTCATGACAGAGCTGTTCATAGCGGCTGGCAGGCTCCTGCCACTGCAGGCGATGACGCCGATCGCTGGAGGTCAGGGTGAAGTTACCGGGCGCATAGAACTGGCCCGCCAGTTCCAGCGTGGCCTCGCGTCCGGCGATCACCGCGCCGCCTGGCGTGTTGCTGAACAGGGTGGTATTCAGCACCGAATGCATGCCGTGCTGATGGGTAAACAGCATCGACGTCTGACCGTTTACACGCCCAGCCGGGACGGGCTGGCCCCGGGCGACGATCGTGTCAGGCGCACCGCCGCCAACAAACACGCTAAGCGCCACCAGATAGCTGCCCAGATCCAGCATCGGGCCGCCCGCCAGATCGGCATTGAAGATGCGATGGTCCGGGGTGAAAAACTCGCCATGATCGGCAATCAGGGTGTGAACATCGCCGAGCACGCCATCCTCCAGCAGCTGACGGATAACGTCATATTTCGGTGTGAAGTTGCACCACATCGCCTCCATACAGAGCAGGTTCGCGGCAGCGGCGGCCAGTTTAAGCTGTGTCGCCTGCTGAGCATTCAGCGCCAGCGGCTTTTCAATCAGCAGATGCTTTCCGGCGGCAATCGCGCGCAGACCATCGGGAAAATGGTGGTTGTGGGGCGTGGCGATATAGACCGCATCAACATCCTCCCGCGCCAGCAGCACGTCGATACTGCCCGTGGCATGGCTGATTGACCATTTGTCGGCAAAGGCCTGTGCTTTTGCCGGGTCACGCGCAGCCACCGCCGTGATCTGCTGATGGGTATGCTTGCGCAGTGCATGGGCAAAATGGTCGGCGATCCAGCCCGGCCCGATAATGCCCCAGCGCAACTGTGGTACCTGGCTGGCAGCGGTCAGGCGTGGAACCGGAAGCGTTGAAGGGAACATAACTTTTCCTTTTGTACGTGCAGGCAGGTGCTGCTCAGGGCTCCACTATAGAAAGCCCGCCGTCGTCGCTCTAACCTTTTAATGATGTGATCCCATCAACCCGATCGGCGCAGGATTTTTATCCGTTTTAGCAAATGGGCGTTTTAAAGAGAATGCAGAAAGAAATGAATGTTTCATTTTGCGAGGACGATCAAGATTAACGCTGACTTTCTATCAAATAAATGAGAGGAAATGGCTGTGCCGCGATAGAGTGTTGATGTCTCAGACAACAGAATATATAGGCGTAGCCGTCAGCCAGCGCTACAGAGAGCAGAAGCAGGGAGAAGGATGATGTCAAAAGTGACGATGACCGCTATTGCGCAGGCGGCGGGCGTGGGCGTGGCCACCGTGGATCGGGTGCTGAATGGACGCGCGCCGGTGCGCAGCGTGACCGAGCAGAAAGTGCTGGCTGCGGCCCGCGAGCTGGGCTATCACCTGACGCAGGCACACATCCGGACAACATCGCCGCTCGCTGCGGCAACCGTTCGCGTGAGCTTTATCCTGCTGCCTGCCCGTTATTCGTTTTATCAGCAGCTAGGCGAGGTGCTGAAACAGCAGCTGAAGGCGCAGCAGCCACAGGGCAGCGAACCTGAATTCTGCTGGCATGATATTCATGAAGTGGAGGCGGTGGCGCACTCGCTGCGTCTGCTGGCACAGCGCAGTGATGTGATTGCGCTGGTGGCGCTGGATCATCCGCTGATTCGTCACGCGATTCAGGATGTGTCCCGACTGGGCGTGCGGGTTTACGCGCTGTTTTCTGATTTCTCGCCCTGTGAGCATGCGGGGTTTATCGGCATTGATAATCAGAAAGCGGGACGTACGGCGGCCTGGATGGCACAGCATCTGCTGCGTCAGCCGGGATGCGTTGGGGTGCTGCTGGGCGATCACCGCTTTACCTGCCAGGAGAGCAGCGAGATCAGTTTCCGCTCTTACCTGCGCGAGTCAGGCATCAGCCAGCGGGTACTGGAACCGTTAAAAACGCATGAGTCGGGTGAAGGAGGCTATCAGGCGACCCGGCAGTTGCTGGACACTCATGATGATCTGGTGATGATTTATGCGCCCTGCGGCGGCATAGAGGGTGTGGTGCGGGCGCTGCGTGACAGCGGGCGCAGACAGATCGATCTGCTGTGCCACGGTCCGCTGCCCGGCGATGAGCTGGCGCTGATTGATGGCACCATTACGCTGATGTTGCGCCATCGTATTGATGCCATGGCTGCGGCGGTGATCGCCACCTGCCTCAACAGCCGGATGGAACAGCGCGACCATTTTGCGCAGGTGACCGTACCCTTTGAAATCGTGACGCGTGAAAACCTGTAGAAAGAGCAGGTTAGCGGATATTTGATAGAAAACTATCATATAAAGAAATATTTAAACGCGATCTCTATCAAAAAATGAAACTTTCATTGTTGTCTGAGATGAAATTTTCATTTGATACTGCCAGCAGTTCTCACTGCACAGGCAGATATCATGACCTTTCACATTGCTAATGCGCCCTGTAGCTGGGGCGTCGACGATCCCGCTAATCTCTGGCTGCCGCCATGGCAGAAAGTCCTGACTGAAGCCGCTCTGGCTGGTTATCCCAGTATTGAACTCGGCCCCTGGGGCTATCTGCCAGCCGATGCAGCCGAACTGACCCGGCAGCTTAATGCGCATCAGCTTTCGCTGGTGGCGGGTACGATTTTTGATGATTTGGTCAGTGAAGCGCATTTCCCTGAACTGGTGACGCTGACCCACAACCTGTGCCGTACCCTGGCCAGCGTACCAGCCACCGTCAAAACGCCCGGCGCCAGCGCGCCTTATCTGGTGATCATCGACTTCGGGAATCCGGAGCGGGCGAAATATGCCGGTCAGTCAGAAAAAGCGCCACGGCTCTCCGCTGACGACTGGCAGCGCATGATGCGACACATCACCATTCTGAGTGAGATTGCCTGGCAGGAGTATGGCGTGCGACCGGTGATCCATCCGCATGCGGGCGGCTGCATTGAGTTTGCCGATGAGCTTGCGCGGCTGGTCAGTGATATTCCGCATCAGGTGGCTGGTTTATGTCTGGATACCGGCCATCTCTATTACGCCGGGATGGATCCGGTCGCTTCACTGCAACAGTACTGGACCCGCATCGATTACCTCCACTTCAAAGACGTTAATCAGCGGGTCTGGCGTGACGCCCTCTCTCGCGGACTCGACTTTTTCACTGCCTGCGCGCAGGGGGTGATGTGTCCGCTGGGGCAGGGCGCAATTGACTATCCGGCGGTGCGCACGCTGCTGACTGAGCGTAACTATCAGGGCTGGATCACCATCGAACAGGAGCGTGATCCGCGCCATGCCGACACCATTCTGCGGGATGTTAAAGCCAGCCTGGACTATCTCCGATCAACAGGATTCTGAGGACAACAGCATGATTAACGGTAAAAAAGCGGCTAATCGCTCGCTGCGCTGGGGCATGATCGGCGGCGGCGGCACCAGCCAGATTGGCTATATCCATCGCTCTGCAGCACAGCGTGACGGAAACTTTGTGCTGCTGGCGGGGGCGTTTGATATTGATGCCGCACGCGGGCGTGAGTTTGGTCAGGCGCTGGGTGTGGCACCGGACCGCTGTTATCCCGATTATGCCAGCCTGTTCGCCGGGGAAGCCGCGCGTGAAGATGGCATTGAGGCGGTGTCTGTCGCCACGCCTAATAATACTCACTTCGCCATTTGCCGCGCGGCGCTTAATGCCGGGCTGCATGTGGTGTGCGAGAAGCCCCTCTGTTTTACGGTCGAAGAGGCGGATGAGCTGGAGCAGCTTAGCCGGGAGAAGCAGAAGGTTGTTGGCGTCACCTACGGTTACGCCGGGCATCAGCTGGTTCATCAGGCCAGGGAAATGATCGCCGAAGGGGCTTTGGGTGAGATCCGCATCGTTAACATGCAGTTTGCCCACGGCTTCCATAATGAGGCGGTGGAGTTGCAGAGTGAAAGCACCCGCTGGCGGGTCGATCCGCGCTTTGTCGGCCCGAGTTACGTGTTAGGCGACCTGGCGACGCATCCGTTATTTATCGCAGAAACGATGTTGCCTCAGCTGAAAGTGACGCGTCTGCTCTGTTCGCGTCAGAGCTTTGTCGCGTCGCGTGCGCCGCTGGAGGATAACGCCTTTGTGATGATGGAGTATGACAACGGCGCAGTCGGCACGTTATGGGCGTCGGCGGTGAATGCCGGATCGATGCACGGGCAGAAGATTCGGGTCGTCGGATCGAAAGCCAGTCTGGAATGGTGGGATGAGCAGCCGAACCAGTTGCGCTATGAAGTGCAGGGCGAGCCAGTGCGCATTCTGGAGCGCGGCATGGGCTATCTTAATCCGCGCGCGCTGGAAGAGGACCGCATTGGCGGAGGGCATACCGAGGGGTTATTTGAAGCCTGGTCCAATCTTTATCGTCGCTTCGCGCTGGCGATGGATGCCACCGATCGCCATGACACCGACTTCCTGCAGAATTTCTGGTATCCCGACGTGCATGCCGGATTAATGGGCGTGCGCTGGGTCGCGCAGTGCGTGAAATCGGCGGATGCCGGTGCAGTGTGGGTGGCGTGCTGAAGCAGAGGGCGAGCCACAGGATGTGGCGAGTGTATCGAACCTTCGATAACGGGTTCGTTCCACAAAAGCAAAAACCCGCCAGAGGCGGGTTCTTTAAATTTTGGTGCCCGAACCCGGAATCGAACCAGGGACACGGGGATTTTCAATCCCCTGCTCTACCGACTGAGCTATTCGGGCAACGGGGCGCATTAAACCGTAAAGGCCGCGGGTCGTCAACGGCTTTCACTAAAAAACCCCTGGAAACGTGACTGATTGCCTGATTTTCAGTCAAAGCGGGTAAAACCTCAGGCCAGCGCGCCATTTTTACGGCACAGCGCGATGCTGTAAACATCCTCCGCCAGCCGCTGTGCGGTGGCGACATCCTGCACATTGCGCTTCACCAGCAGCTTGCTGAGGCAGCCTTCAAGAATCAGCTCCATCTGATCGGCCACCATGCTGGGGTTGTCCAGCGCCTGCTCCACCAGAATGTCGTGGGTGAACTGCCATGAGCCGCGTTTCTGCTGTTCGGCCAGTTGATGGATGGGCTGATCGGGCTGCGGGTAGAAGCTACAGGCGGCGATAAACAGGCAGCCTGGAAAGCGTCCTTTGCTGACCTGCTCACTCAGGACCTCATAGCGTGCCATCAGCTTCTGGTCGGGCGACAGCGATTCATCCAGCAGGATCTGGCGTCGCCAGGTATCAATCTGCTGCCCGTGATAGCGCAGTGCATCGTAGAGCAGGGCGTCACGATCGGGCCAGAACTGCTGAAGCTGGTCACGGGTTAATTCGGATCCCGCCAGGGTTTCCAATGAGAGGGTGGCGGCGAGGCCGTTCTGTTCAAGCACATTCAATGCATGCTCGAGTATCTGTTCACGCTGCAAGTGACTCTCCTCTGGTATGCAGGCCCGGTAATGCACCGGGCAATGACCTGACTCCAGTGTTGTTTACGGGGTAAGTTTCTGCAAATGCGCCCGGAACTCGGCGGCATTGAGAAACCCGGTGATGCGCGATCCGGCTATTTCGCGGCCCTGCGCATCAAAGAACAAAATCGTCGGTAAGCCCAGCACCTGAAGGTGCTGCAACAGCGCGTTATCACTGGCGTTGTTGGCGGTGACGTTGGCCTGGAGCAACTGTACCTGACTCAGGCTATCGCGCACGGCGCTGTCACTAAAGGTATATTTTTCAAACTCTTTGCAGGCGACGCACCAGTCAGCGTAGAGATCGACCATGGTGATGCGGCCGCGGGCCTGCTGCAGCGCGCTATCGAGCTGCTGCGGCGTCTGGATAGTATGGAACGGCAGCGGTGCCACAGCCTGCTGCTGCGCCGGTCCGCCAAAGGCCCAGTCCTGCAACGGGCGTGCGCTGATCAGCGCAGCGGCCAGCATGATAATCTGTACTACGCGCCACTTACCGCTGCTGGCGCGCAGGCTGACGCTGAACGCCCAGCCAAAGAACGCCACGCCGAGCAGGCTCCAGAGCCGCAATCCCCACGCATCGCCCAGCACCCGCTCCAGCAGGAAGACCGGCAGCGCCAGGATGACAAAACCAAAGCCCTCTTTGACGGTTTGCATCCACGGGCCGCTTTTCGGCAGCAGCCGGTTACCAAACAGGGTCACGGCGATCAGCGGTAATCCCATTCCGACCGCATAGAGCCACAGCGTCCCGGCACCGGCCCACAGATTTCCGCTCTGCGCGATGTAAAGCAGAATGGCGCTGAGCGGGGCCGTGGTGCAGGGCGAGCAGATCAAACCCGCCAGCGCCCCCATCAGGAAGACGCCGGGCAGCGAGCCACCCTGCTGACGATTACTCCACAGGGTCAGGCGGGTTTGCAGGCTGGCGGGCAGTTGCAGCGTAAACAGGCCGAACATCGACAGCGCCAGCACGATAAACAGCAGTGAGAGCGTGAACAGCACATAAGGATGCTGCAACGCGGCCTGGAAGCGCAGGCCCGCTGCCGCGACGACTACTCCCAGCAGCGTGTAGGTCAGCGCCATCCCCTGCACATAGACCATCGCCAGCGCGAACAGCCGGCCCAGCGAATAGTGGCGCTGTCCGCCAAGGATAATGCCGGAGATCAGCGGATACATCGGCAGTACGCAGGGCGTAAACGCGACACCGATACCAATCAGTAGCGCCCAGAGCGGCGAGAAAGGCAGCGGGCTGGCGGGCGCGGGCTGAGCGCTGACCGGCGGCGGTGCGCTGCTGGCGGTCACCGCACTTACCGGAACGCTGCGCGTTTCTGGCGGATAACAGAATCCGGCGGCGGCACAGCCCTGATAAGTCACACTGAGCGTGGCGCCGCTGGCCGCCTGTTGCAGCGTCACCGGCAGCGTCAGATCCTGCGGATAGATTTCACTTTTGCCGAAGAATTCATCTTCATGCGGCTGACCAGCCGGCAGCGTTAACGGCGCGATGGTCGCGTTCTGCGGTGTGATGTGGATCTGCTGGCGATAGAGGTAATAACCCGATTTCACTTTCCAGTGCAGGTTGAGCTGCGCGCCCTGCTGGTCGAAGTCAAAAGTAAAGGCCTGATCGACCGGCACAAAGCGACTGGTCGCCGGATTTGAAAAGAGTGAAGCGTGCGCCTGCAGGCCGATAAACAGCGTCAGCAGAAGCGTAATTAAGCGAGAGATGCGTGCAGCCATGACAAGTATTCACTGTCTCCATATTGAACCGGCAGCGCCAGCAGTTCGGGCACATCGTAAGGGTGAGCGTCTTTGAGCAGATCACACAGCGCCTGCTGATGATCGCTGTCGCATTTCAGCAGCATCTGGACTTCGTTGCTCTGCTCCATTTTTCCCTGCCAGAGATACCAGGAGGTGGCGCCCGGCAGCAGTGTGACACAGGCCGCCAGCCTGGCTTCCAGCGCTAAGCCAGCAAGGTGCTCCGCCGTGACCTGATCGGGTGTGGTGCAGAGGATAACGACAGCATTCATCCTGTGACTCCTGTTTTAAAGAGCGCCGATGATAGCACGCTCCATCCGTAACACGAGGAGTGCGCTTATAGCAGCAATCCGCCAAAAACGAAGCCAGAGAGCACCGACAGCGCAATGGCGATCACGCCGGGAATGATAAAGGCATGGTTAAACACATACTTGCCAATCCGGGTCGAGCCGGTGTCATCCATCTCAACGGCGGCCAGCAGGGTCGGGTAGGTCGGCAGCACAAACAGCGCTGAAACCGCCGCGAAGGAAGCGATGGCAGTAAGCGGCGTAACGCCCAGCAGCAGCGCGGCGGGCATCAGCGCTTTGGTGGTCGCAGCCTGCGAGTAGAGCAGCATCGAGGCGAAGAACAGCACCAGCGCCAGCATCCACGGATAGGTTTTCAGCGTGTCGCCCGCCAGCATCTGAATCTCCGCCAGATGTGCCTTCACAAAGGTATCGCCCAGCCAGGCGACGCCCATTACGCAGATACAGGCGCTCATGCCGGACTTGAAGGTGCTGGCGCTGAGGATTTCGCTGGTGTCGAGTTTGCAGGTCAGGCTGATCAGCGTGGCGATGGTCAGCATAAACACCACAATCGCTTCATTGCGTGGCAGTGGCGGATTGACGATCAGCCCGACGCTGGCGCTGGTCGCAGTGGCATAAAGCACCACGGCCACGATGCCCGTCAGAAACAGCAGCACCGATTTTTTCGCGCCCGGTTTTGCTTGGTAGAGGCTGGCGCCGCGCAGCGTGACTTCGCCTTTGGCGAGACGCGCCTGATAAACCTCATCATCCTTTAGCTCACGGCCTAAGAAGTTAGTCACCAGAGCCGCCAGGAAAAGGCCCACCATGGTCGAGGGGATGGCAATCGCCAGCAGCGTGATATAGCTGACGCCGCGCGGCTCAAGCAAAGTGGCGAAGAAAACCACTGCGGCTGAAATGGGTGATGCGGTAATCGCGATCTGCGAAGCCACTACCGCAATCGACAGCGGCCGGGAAGGGCGAACGCCTTGCTCTTTCGCCACTTCTGCAATCACCGGTAATGTTGAGAACGCGGTATGTCCGGTACCTGCCAGCAGCGTCATCAGGTAGGTCACCAGCGGGGCCAGCAGCGTAACGTGGCGAGGATGGCGGCGCAGCAGGCGTTCCGCCAGGCTCACCAGATAATCCATGCCGCCTGCCACCTGCATGGCGGCTATCGCGGCGATCACCGCCATGATGATTTCAATCACATCGAACGGAATAGCGCCGGGTGCCATGCCAAATCCCAGCGTCAGGATCAGCACGCCCATTCCGCCTGCGAACCCGATACCAATGCCGCCAAGACGTGCGCCCAACCAGATCGCCATCAAGACGATAAGCAGCTCAACCACAAACATGAATGACTCCTGAAAGATAAACCGGTAATAGCCGGGTGTGCTGTTTAACAAAAAAAAAGGCACACCGTGTTGATCGCGGTGTGCCTTTGGTTAACCAGCGTCGGTTAAACCTTACTGTTCGTTTTCATCAGTATAACGTTTGGCTTTATAAACCGGGTACATCAGGTTCTGCACCGAGAAGATATCGTCCAGCTCACTTTCCGTCAGCAGGCCGCGCTCCAGCACGACTTCACGTACGCTTTTACCGGTTTCCGCACAGATTTTACCGACGATGTCGCCGTTGTGGTGGCCGATGTAAGGGTTGAGGTAAGTCACGATACCAATCGAGTTGAAGACATAGGCTTCGCACACTGCGCGGTTGGCGGTAATGCCGTTGATGCACTTCTCCAGCAGGTTGTAGCAGGCGTTAGTCAGAATGCTGATCGACTCAAACAGCGCCTGGCCAATCACCGGCTCCATCACGTTGAGCTGCAACTGGCCCGCTTCAGAGGCCATCGTCACGGTGATGTCGTTGCCAATCACTTTGAAGCAGACCTGGTTTACCACCTCCGGTACAACCGGATTGACCTTGGCGGGCATGATAGAGGAACCCGCCTGCAGCTCTGGCAGATTGATTTCATTCAGGCCAGCACGCGGGCCAGAGGAGAGCAGGCGCAGGTCGTTACAGATTTTAGAGAGCTTCACCGCCAGACGTTTCAGCGATGAATGGACCATCACATAGGCGCCGCAGTCGGAAGTTGCTTCAATCAGATCTTCCGCCGGCACCACCGGCAGGTTGCTGACTTCCGCCAGACGCTGTACCGCCAGGTGCTGATAGCCTTCCGGCGTATTGAGGCGGGTGCCGATGGCGGTCGCGCCCAGGTTCACTTCCAGCAGCAGTTCCGCGGTGCGCAGAATGCTTTTGGTCTCTTCGTTCAGCAATACGCTGAAGGCGTGAAATTCCTGCCCGAGGGTCATTGGCACGGCATCCTGCAACTGGGTACGGCCCATTTTCAGGATGGTCTGGAACTCATCGGCTTTGTGCTGGAAGCCTTCGGCCAGCTGACTGATGCCATCAAGCAGTTTCAGTAGCGAGCTGTAGACCGCGATGCGGAAACCGGTTGGGTAGGCGTCATTGGTGGACTGGCATTTGTTCACATGATCGTTGGGGTTGAGGTACTGATATTCCCCTTTCTGGTGGCCCATCAGCTCAAGGCCGATGTTCGCCAGTACTTCATTGGTGTTCATGTTGACCGAGGTCCCGGCACCGCCCTGATAAACATCCACGGGGAACTGGTCCATGCAGCGGCCATTATTGAGCACTTCGTCGCAGGCCTTAATGATGGTATCGGCAATGTTGCGCGGGATGGTCTGCAGCTCTTTGTTGGCCATCGCCGCCGCTTTTTTTACCATCACCATGCCGCGGACAAATTCAGGTATGTCGCTGATTTTGCTGTTGCTGATATAAAAATTCTCAATCGCACGCAGAGTATGAACGCCATAATAGGCATCCGCCGGAACTTCGCGCATACCTAACAGGTCTTCTTCGATACGAATGTTGTTCGCCATGATAACCTTCTTGTTGTTGCCGCTAACCATCACAAAGGATGTGTTTATTTTGTCGTGGTGTACCCGTGCCGACATATTATCCGTCTTCATAGGGGCGTGTGCGATCATATTCTGATGCATATGAAAAGCACGCATGCAGATCACTTAATGCTGCAGCCTGGTTAACGATATGTGAAGTTGGTTACAAAATTAACCCCGCAGGATAAATTTGACAGGATCGGTTGAAAATGGCGGCGCGGGTGCCCATCTCTTTTCTTATCATCCTCAGGATGAACGCTTTCTGCTGACCGGCACGCTGCCGTTCAGCCCCTACTTACAGGAGAGTACGGTGCGCTGGATACCGTTATTAGTCTTTTTCGTTCTGGCCTGGATTGAGATTTCCCTCTTCATTCAGGTTGCACACGTCATGGGCGTGCTGCTTACCATGCTGTTGGTGGTCTTCACCTCGTGCATCGGCGTCTCGCTGGTCAAAAATCAGGGCATGAAAAACTTTATGCTGATGCAGGAGAAGCTGGCACGTAATGAAAGCCCGGCCAATGAGATGATCAAAAGCGTGTCGCTGATCATCGCCGGTTTCCTGCTGCTGCTGCCTGGTTTCTTTACCGACCTGCTGGGCCTGCTGCTGCTGCTGCCACCGGTGCAGAAACATCTGACGCTGAAGCTGATGCCTCATCTGCGCGTCTGGCGGGGACCGGGAGCCGGTCCAGACAGCGGCTACACCATGGATGGCGAGTTCGAGCGTAAAGAGAGCGATCGCCTTGAGCATCATGACGATCACAAGGATCGTTAACCGCAGCTGTCACCTTTGAAAGCGCAACCCTCGGGTTGCGTGAGATTGTTGAAAAACCTGACCCGGCCAGCTGTGAGACCGGAGCCGCACAGGGAACAGGGTCAGATCGGAAAGTCGCAAAATCGTCATCCATGACTGCTCGGCCCGCGCCATCCGTGGCGCGTGACGCTTTCCTCTTCTGACCCTGTTTCCTGCGCCCTGAGCTTAGCCGTTGCTGCCAGGGTCATCTTGTACTGAGTTTGTCAGCACGCTGGCGCAACCTTCGGGTTGCGTTTTTTATTTGCCCCATCATCTGTTCAAAAAGCCATCACTTATCACTCACAGGTAAAAAATTTGTTGTCCGCCCCCTTGAAAGTGGGTGGCAGCGGCCCTATCTCTCTGGTCACGAGGCCGGAAGCCATGCAGCCCGGTGTTCAACCCCAAAACTGAATGATTGGACTTCTCAAAGGAGAGCTATCAAATGAAAATTCGTCCATTGCACGATCGCGTTATCGTCAAGCGTAAAGAAGTTGAAGCTAAATCAGCTGGCGGCATCGTGCTGACCGGTTCCGCAGCCGGTAAATCCACCCGTGGTGAAGTACTGGCTGTCGGCAATGGCCGCATCCTTGAGAGTGGCGACATTAAGCCGCTGGACGTGAAGGTTGGCGACATCGTGATCTTCAGCGAAGGTTACGGCGCGAAAACCGAGAAAATCGACAACGAAGAGGTGCTTATCATCTCTGAGAGCGACATTCTGGCCGTTGTTGAAGCGTAATTTTTACGCGTAATTCACTGAACGAAACGAATTTAAGGGATATTTAAAGATGGCAGCTAAAGACGTAAAATTCGGTAATGACGCACGCGTAAAAATGCTGCGTGGCGTGAACGTACTGGCAGATGCAGTAAAAGTTACCCTGGGTCCTAAAGGCCGTAACGTAGTCCTGGATAAATCTTTTGGTGCACCGACCATCACTAAAGATGGTGTTTCTGTGGCACGTGAAATCGAGCTGGAAGACAAGTTCGAGAACATGGGCGCGCAGATGGTGAAAGAAGTTGCCTCTAAAGCGAACGACGCTGCGGGCGACGGTACCACCACTGCAACCGTACTGGCACAGTCTATCATCACCGAAGGCCTGAAAGCGGTCGCAGCGGGTATGAACCCGATGGACCTGAAGCGCGGTATTGACCAGGCTGTTATCGCTGCGGTTGAGAAACTGAAAGCGCTGTCTGTTCCTTGCTCTGACTCTAAAGCGATTGCGCAGGTAGGTACTATCTCTGCTAACTCCGATGAAACCGTGGGCCAGTTGATTGCTCAGGCGATGGAGAAAGTGGGTAAAGAAGGCGTGATCACCGTTGAAGAAGGCACCGGCCTGCAGGATGAGCTGGATGTGGTTGAAGGTATGCAGTTTGATCGCGGCTACCTGTCACCTTACTTCATCAACAAGCCAGAAACCGGTGCGATTGAACTGGAATCTCCGTTCATCCTGCTGGCTGACAAGAAAATCTCTAACATCCGTGAAATGCTGCCAGTGCTGGAAGCCGTTGCGAAAGCCGGCAAACCACTGCTGATCATCGCGGAAGATGTTGAAGGCGAAGCGCTGGCAACACTGGTGGTTAACACCATGCGCGGCATCGTGAAAGTGGCTGCGGTTAAAGCACCAGGCTTCGGCGACCGTCGTAAAGCTATGCTGCAGGATATCGCTATCCTGACCGGTGGTACCGTAATCTCTGAAGAGATCGGTATGGAACTGGAGAAAGCGGCTCTGGAAGATCTGGGCCAGGCAAAACGCGTTGTGATCAACAAAGACACCACCACCATCATTGACGGTGTGGGTGAAGAAGCGACAATTCAGGGCCGTGTAACCCAGATTCGTCAGCAGATCGAAGAAGCAACGTCTGACTACGACAAAGAAAAACTGCAGGAACGCGTAGCGAAACTGGCAGGCGGCGTAGCCGTTCTGAAAGTAGGCGCAGCAACTGAAGTTGAAATGAAAGAGAAGAAAGCCCGCGTTGAAGATGCGCTGCACGCAACCCGTGCTGCCGTTGAAGAAGGTGTGGTTGCTGGTGGTGGTGTGGCGCTGGTTCGCGTGGCAGCACAGCTGGTTGATCTGCGTGGTCAGAACGAAGATCAGAACGTCGGTATCAAAGTTGCGCTGCGCGCGATGGAATCTCCACTGCGTCAGATCGTTTCTAACGCCGGTGAAGAGCCATCTGTAGTCGCTAACAACGTGAAAGCGGGCGACGGTAACTACGGTTACAACGCGCAGACTGAAGAGTACGGCAACATGATCGACTTCGGTATCCTGGACCCAACCAAAGTGACCCGTTCTGCTCTGCAGTACGCGGCCTCTGTTGCGGGTCTGATGATCACAACCGAATGTATGGTCACTGACCTGCCAAAAGGCGACGCACCTGATTTAGGCGGCGGCGCTGGCGGTATGGGTGGCATGGGCGGTATGGGCGGCATGATGTAATTGCCGTTGACTGCTTAAGTCATCAAAGAACCCCCGATCGGAAACGGTCGGGGGTTTTTCTTTTGGGTGGGAAAATAGTATAAGTAAGGCGCAATCGTTCGTCTTTCCTCTTGATATGTCACGCTGTCTGCGGCTGCGCCGACTGATCGACTGGCTTCATTTTATTCACCAGCATCGGCACGCTTGCCAGCCTGCAAGCGGCGTGAAATATTGAGACGATATAACGGGATAAGGGCAATGAATGTGCAGAAAGAAAAATCCTTTTTCTGCTACGCTGCCACCCGACTCTGATGATAATAAATGGGGATTACAATGCGGATTAACCTCTTGCTCGGACTGACGGCTGGCGCGTTATTGCTGGCGGGCTGCAGCAGCTCTACGCAACTCTCTTCAGCAGGACAGCGCGTGACGTTCACCGATCAGCAGCCTGGCAATACCTGTCAGCTTCTGGGCAATATTACCGGCTCTCAGAGCAACTGGCTGAGCGGTGCAGGCGGGGAAACCAGCGCACTGCGTGGCGCAGCAAACGACCTGCGCAATCGCGCAGCGGAGATGGGCGGTAACGTGATTTATGGAGCAACCAGTCCGACGCAGAACCTGTTGTCCGCGTTCGCGCCACTCGACAGCAAAATGACCGGCCAGGTCTACAAGTGCCCATAATGTGAATCAGGCAGTCTGCCAAATTGAACCGGCCAGCCTTTTACTGGCCGTTTTTATTCCTGACGTAACTGTAAATCTAACGGTGTTTTACTTGGCTCTCCGCCAATTTCACGCGCCAGCTTTGGCACCAGATAGCCGGAGACCTGTGACAGTAATGCACGCACCAGCTGGCGGGCCTCGTCATCTGACACAAAGAAATGCGCCGCACCCTGTACCTTATCCAGCACGTGCAGATAGTAGGGCAGAATGCCGGCATCAAATAGTGCATTGCTCAGGGTGGCCAGCGTCTGCGCATTATCGTTGACGCCACGCAACAGCACGCTCTGATTCAGCAGGGTCACTCCAGCACGCTTCAGGCTGATCATCGCCTCACGCAGCTCATCATCAATCTCCTGCGCATGGTTGATGTGCGTCACCATCACCACCTGCAGACGCGTCTCGCTTAACATCTGACAGAGCTGATCGGTAATGCGCGCCGGTATCACCACCGGTAAACGGCTGTGGATGCGCAGACGTTTCAGATGCGGGATCTGTTCCAGCGCGGCGATAAGCCAGGCGAGCTCATGATCTTTCGCCATCAGCGGATCGCCGCCGGAGAAAATGATCTCATCCAGCTCGGGATGATCGGCGATATAGTCCAGTGCAGCCTGCCAGCTACGCTTGTTGCCGGGATTATCCTGATAGGGGAAATGACGGCGGAAGCAGTAGCGACAGTTGACGGCGCAGCCGCCTTTTACCAACAATAAAGCCCGGTTTCGGTATTTATGCAGCAATCCAGGTACAACGTTGCTTTGTTCATCGAGCGGATCGGTGCTATAACCTGGCGCATCAGTGAATTCCTGGCGGCGGGTCAGTACCTGAAGCAGCAGCGGGTCGTGCGCATCGCCTTTTTTCATCCGGCGGATGAACGCATGCGGTACACGTAAGGCGAAAAGACGCCGCGCATCCGCACCTTCAGCCAGCTCAGTGTGCTGATCAAGGGCTAAAATCCGCAGTAATTCATCAGGTTCGGTGACAACATCCGCAAGTTGCTGCAACCAATCTTCTCTGGAAGGTGTTTTTAGGGTTACAATGTGTGCCATTTTTTTGGCTTAGTACCAGTGTCAATTTTCGTAGAGGGCCTTCATGGCGACTTATTCTAGCAACGATTTCCGTCCCGGTCTTAAAATCATGTTCGAAGGCGAGCCGTATGCCATCGAATCCAGTGAGTTCGTTAAACCGGGTAAAGGTCAGGCATTCGCGCGCGTTAAAATGCGTCGCCTGCTGACGGGTTCTCGCGTTGAGAAAACTTTTAAATCTACCGACTCCGCCGAAGGCGCTGACGTAGTAGATACCAACCTGAACTACCTGTACAACGACGGTGAGTTCTACCACTTCATGCATCCGGAAAGCTTTGAGCAGTTCCAGGTTGAAGAGAAGACGGTAAGCGATGCAGCGAAATGGCTGCAGGATAACGCTGAATGTATCGTTACGCTGTGGAACGGTCGTCCGATCGCCGTTCAGCCGCCGAACTTTATCGAAGCTGAAGTTATCGAAACCGATCCAGGCCTGAAAGGTGATACCGCAGGGACTGGCGGCAAGCCAGCTAAACTCTCTACCGGTGCCGTGGTGAAAGTGCCACTGTTCGTGCAAGAGGGCGAAGTGGTGAAAGTTGACACCCGCTCTGGCGAATACGTGTCACGCGTGAAATAAGATTCGCAGGCGCATCTTCTGGTGCGCCTTTTTCTTGTCTGAGAGAAAAAAATGATCAAGCTGGCAAAATTAATCGCGTTCGCGTTGCTGGTCTCCTCTGCGTTAAGCGCCTGCAACACATTCCACGGTTTTGGCGAAGATGTCTCTCACTTAGGTGGTGCCATTTCGCGGGCAGCAAAATGACCTTAACTGATTGTCCTTTTTAAAGTCTCGCCAGCAGCAACTGCCGGAAATCCGGCTATGCTTAAAGCGCTGTACTTTACATCCATCAAAAAGGACATTGTTATGTTAAAGAAAAGTATTGCTGCAATCTTCTCTGTACTGGTGCTCTCTTCCCTGCTCACAGCTTGTAATACAACGCGTGGCGTAGGTGAAGATGTCGAAGCGGGCGGCCAGGCGATTCAGAACAGCACGAAGTAACCTGTTATTCCAACCGGTACGAAATGCTTTTCGTACCGGCTTGTCAGATTCTGCACTATTTCTGTTTTACCCAGATTAACTCTTCAACCGGGAAACCATCCCGACGCGCCTGCTCAACCAGTTTCTCTTTTACGCCCGGCTCCAGTTGTGGTGTGCGTGACAGTATCCAGAGATAGTGGCGATTCGGTCCACATACCAGCGCATAGCGGTAGTCAGGATCGAGAGCAATCACGTTATAGCCGCCATAGAAGGGGCCGAAGAAAGAGACTTTCAGAGAAGCCCGCGTGGGTTCACCGGTGAAGTAGGCTTTGCCGACGCTCTCCTGCCAGCGCTGCTTTTTGACGTTATAGCCACGGTTGATTACCTTCAGGCCGCCATCTTCACGCGGGCTGTAGTTTGCCGTTACCTGTTCAAGGCCGCGCTCAAAAGGGTGGTTAAGGCGGGCAATCTCATACCACTGACCGAGATAGCGCTGGCTGTCAAAGTTATCTACGACCGTGACGTTCTTTGGCGGCGTAGTGCTGCAGGCGACAGAGAGAAAAGCACTCAGGCTGGCAACAACTGTTTTCCATGGAGACATAGTGGGATTCCTTTGTGATTTAACCGCTTAAGTATAGAAGCCGAAACGCTGTTTTTGGCAGTACGGGCACGAGATTGTTTGCCGCAGGCATTGCAGGTAGACTTCCCCCCCTAATTTGCATCAGGAGTCATCACCATGAGCGAAACGGCAAGCTGGCAACCAAGCGCATCCATCGCCAATTTGTTAAAACGCGCCGCTATTTTAGCAGAAGTGCGTCGTTTCTTTGCCGATCGCGGCGTGCTGGAAGTGGATACGCCGGCGATGAGCCAGGCCACCATTACCGATATCCATCTGGTGCCATTCCAGACGCGTTTTGTCGGGCCTGGCGCTGCGCAGGGGCGCGATCTCTGGCTGATGACCAGCCCGGAATATCATATGAAACGCCTGCTGGCGGCGGGCAGTGGCCCGATCTATCAGATGGCGCGCAGCTTCCGCAACGAAGAGGCGGGACGTCACCACAACCCGGAATTCACCATGCTGGAGTGGTACCGGCCGCATTACGATATGTACCGTCTGATGAACGAAGTCGACGATCTGATGCAGCAGGTGCTGGAGTGTGACAGCGCTGAGTCGCTCTCCTATCAGCAGGCGTTTATCCGTCATCTTGAGCTGGATCCGCTGTCAGCGGATAAAGCGCAGTTGCGTGAAGCGGCAGAGAAACTGGGTGAAGGCGAGCTGGCGCGTGCAGAAGAGGATCGCGATACCTTACTGATGCTGCTGTTTATGCTGGGTGTGGAACCAAAGATTGGTCAGGATAAACCCTGCTTCGTTTATCATTTCCCGGCCAGCCAGGCAGCCCTGGCGGAGATTAGCACCGAAGATCACCGCGTGGCCGAACGCTTTGAGGTCTATTACAAAGGCATTGAGCTGGCGAACGGTTTCCGCGAGCTGACCGACAGCCGTGAGCAGCGTCAGCGTTTTGAGCAGGATAACCGTCGCCGTGCGGCGCGCGGCCTGCCTGTGCATCCTATTGATACATATCTGCTGGATGCGCTGGCGCATGGCATGCCTGCCTGTTCCGGGGTCGCACTGGGTATCGATCGCCTGATCATGCTGGCGTTGAAAGCGGAGTCATTGAGCGATGTCATCGCGTTTCCGGTGGATCGCTGCTAATCGGTTAATCACAAACGATGGCGGATTAGAGGGGAAGGGTTGGCCCGGATGAAGAGTAAAGCGTCCGAGCCAGGATGGCGAGGCCGACCGCCATGGATGGCGGCCTTCTTTGCGATCAGCCGGGCCATCCCTGACCTGGCACAGGTTTCAGCTAACTGCTGCTGTCAGGAAACTCCTGAATGGTGACCGGCAGCGTCAGTTTCTGATCGTTTCGCAGTACCTGCACATCAATCACTGAACCCGGGCGAATTTCTGCCACCTGATCCATGGTCTCCTGCGCGGAGATGGCCGGCTTGCCATTAACGCTGAGCAGCACATCGTTGGCCTGAATCCCGGCTTTATCCGCTGGCCCATCTGGTGTGACCACGCTGACAATAATGCCCTGAACCCGATCCAGATTGCTCCCCTGTCCATGCAGCGGCGGCAGCTCACGCCCGGTAATGCCGATATAGCCGCGGATCACCCGACCATCACGAATCAGCTTATCCATGATCTTCGAGGCTAAAACGGTTGGAATGGCGAAACCAATCCCTTCCGGGGTTTCACCATCACTACTTTTATCGAAGGTCAGGGTGTTAATGCCCATCAGCTCGCCTAGCGAGTTAATCAGCGCGCCGCCGGAGTTACCCTGATTGATTGACGCATCGGTCTGCAGGAAGTTCTGTCGGCCTGATGAGCTTAAGCCAACCCGGCCCGTGGCGCTGATAATGCCCTGCGTGACCGTCTGACCGAGGTTATAGGGGTTGCCGATAGCCATCACCACATCCCCGATATGCGCCTGGCGATTTGGATTGATGGGGATAACGGGCAGGCCGGAGGCCGTGATCTTCAGTACCGCCAGATCGGTCATACCATCGGAACCCACCAGCGTCGCTTCAAAGAAGCGGCCATCCTGCAGCGCCACGATAATTTGATCGGCATTATTGATCACATGCTTATTGGTAAGGATGTAGCCTTTTGCATTCATGATCACCCCTGAACCCAGGGTCGTGATGCCACGATTGTTGTTGCCGTGGGCGCTACGATTGTAAACGTTCACAACGGCAGGCACGGCGCGGCGCACCCCTTGATTGAAGCTAAAGGGCGTTTCGTCTGTAATATTTTCGTGGTTATAGAGGGCGTCGCTGCCCATACGCAGTGCAGGCAGTGCTGCGAGCAAAATACCCGCCACAATCAGGCCCAGCACCACGGCACGCAAAAGTTTAAGAAACATGGTGTTAAATTACGCCAGGGGAGATCGCAGGGGAGAATAGCATGAGAGCGGCGGACACACACGCGCTTGTGTCCGCCGTAATGCGAGGTTTATCTCAACAACAGATAGATACTCTCATCGCCGCGCACCACATTCAGTGCCAGTACCGGCGGTTTCCCTTCCAGTATTTTACGCATTTCAGCAATGGTCTGAACCCGGTTGCGGTTAACGCCGATAATCACATCATCTTTCTGCAGACCAACCTGTTCAGCCGGTGTGCCTTTTTCGATGGTATCGACCTTCACGCCTTTATCACCGGTTTTAGTCTGCCCATCACTCAGGGTTGCGCCCTGAAGCGCGGGTGACATCAGCTGTGCGCTGGCGGTGCTCTGTGCGCTCTGCTCCAGCGTAACGGTAACCGTTAATGGCTTACCTTCACGCAGCAGGCCAAGCTTAACCTGTTCACCTGGCGGCGTGGTTCCCACTTTGACGCGCAACTCAGCGAAGCTGGTAATCGGCTTGTCGTTGATCGACGTAATGATATCGCCTGACTTCACGCCCGCTTTCTGCGCGGCAGATTGCGGTAAGACTTCAGAGACAAAGGCGCCGCGCTGTGCATCGACATTGAATGCTTTAGCCATATCGGCTGTCATTTCAGTGCCTTTGATGCCGAGCTGACCGCGCTTCACTTCACCAAATTTAATCAGCTGCTGCGCGAGGTTCATCGCCATATCACTCGGGATAGCAAAGCCGATACCGATGTTACCGCCGCTGGAGGCGAGAATCGCGGTGTTGATACCGATCAGTTCACCATTAAGGTTGACCAGCGCACCGCCTGAGTTGCCACGGTTGATCGCGGCATCGGTCTGAATAAAGTTTTCCAGCCCTTCCAGGTTCAGGCCGCTACGGCCCAGTGCGGAGATAATACCGGAGGTGGCCGTCTGTCCCAGCCCGAACGGGTTACCGATCGCCACCGCGAAATCACCCACTTTCAGCTGGTCAGAGTCCGCGACTTTCACCTGCGTGAGGTTTTTTGCGCCCTGAATCTGAATCAGCGCGATATCGGTCTGCTCATCATGACCAATGAGTTTGGCTTCATATTCACTGCCGTCGCCAAGCTGTACGTTGATTTTATCCGCACCGTTGACTACGTGATTGTTGGTGAGCACGTAGCCTTTCGCGGCATCGATGATCACGCCAGAACCTAAACCTTCAAACGGCTGTGGCTGACTATTTCCGCCAGGCATCTGACCAAAAAAACGCTTCAGCGGTTCAGGAATATCCTGAGCCTGTGCACCCGAATCAGTGCCTTCCACATGCACACTGACCACGGCAGGTAGCACTTTCTCCAGCATCGGTGCCAGACTCGGCAGCGGCTGGCCCGCAATTTGTGCTGGCAGCGTTGCCATCGCGTCTGGCGCGGCGGCAAGGCTCATCCCAATACTCAGGGCTAATGCGCTAAACAGGCGTGCTTGTTTTTTCATTGCTACAACGCTCTCGCTGCAAAAGGTGGGAGGAATTAATAAGTGTGACAGTCGTTTGCGGTCAGGGTTCGCAAAAACAGCGGGCGCAGACAGGCTGCGCCCCAAAAAGATTAGTCGCGGGCAGGGCGCTCGCCACGCAGTAAACCGGATGCGCCTTCAGAATAGTCGCGCGGCATCTGCACCGGCACCTGATCGTTGTCCGCTTCGGCTTCAGTCAGCTGATAGGCAAACGGATTTTTCTGGCCAGGCAGATTCGGCAGCAGGTCATTTGAGCCCTTTGCCATGTGCTGATAGAGCTGACGATAATCACGCGCCATGTTGTCCAGCAGCTCCGCACTCTGCGCGAAGTGGTTGGTCAGCTCTTCGCGATAATCCGCCAGCTCCGCTTTCGATTTTTCCAGCTCGTACTGCATGCTGCGCTGCTCACGCAGCTTTTTGTTGCCAAAACGCATGGCGACTGCGCCGACAATAATACCAACCACTAAACCAATTAGCCCGTATTCCCAGGTCATAATGACTCCCGTGTTATTTCCATTGTTCCGTAGGGCATTGCACCATTTCAATAATAGTCACTATACCCGTTAATCTTATGGATGTGGAACTCTGGAGCAGCATGGCTTAGTGTAGAACGGCCTTTTTTTCAGCAACCGTGGTATGAATCAGACACCATTCAGGGACTTTGAAACAACAATGCAAACCTCAACTCCGCTTTCACGCTATGAACAGGCGCTGTCGCAGGGCGAATTCAGGCCCGATGACGTACAACGTGAAGCGATTACCCGTTTAGACGCGCTGCAGCAGGCGCTGGTTGCCCGGCAACAATCCGCCGCGCCTGCCACATCCGGCCTGCTGGGTCGCCTGTCAAAATTGATCGGTAAAGAGAAAAACGAGACGCCACAACCGGTACGTGGACTCTATATGTGGGGCGGTGTCGGTCGCGGTAAGACCTGGGTCATGGATCTCTTTTTTCAGTCTATTCCTGGCGATCGCAAACTGCGTCTGCACTTCCACCGCTTTATGCTGCGGGTGCATGAAGAGCTGACGCAGCTTCAGGGGCAGAGCGATCCGTTACTGATTATTGCGGACAGATTCAAAGCGGAAACGGACATCCTCTGTTTTGATGAATTTTTTGTCTCCGATATCACCGATGCGATGCTGCTGGGCACGCTGATGGAAGCACTGTTTGAACGCGGCATTGCTCTGGTGGCCACTTCGAACATTCCGCCTGATGATCTCTATCGCAATGGTCTGCAGCGCGCGCGCTTCCTGCCTGCCATCGAGCAGATCAAACGTCATTGTGATGTGATGAATGTGGATGCCGGTATCGACTACCGGTTACGCACGCTGACCTCCGCGCACCTGTGGAACTCTCCGCTGAACAAAGAGACGCACGCTGAAATGGCGCGGATGTTTAAAGCGCTGTCGGGCAGCCAGCCTGAAGATGCGCCGGTTCTGGAAATTAATCACCGCCAGATGCCGACGCTGGGCGTCAGCGAGGGCGTGCTGGCGATTAATTTCACCACCCTGTGTGGCGAAGGGCGCAGCCAGCATGACTATATTGCGCTGTCGCGCCGTTTTCACAGCGTGCTGCTGTATGACGTGCCGGTGATGATCTACAAAACCGAAGATCAGGCACGGCGTTTCCTGGCACTGGTCGATGAGTTCTATGAACGGCATGTGAAGCTGGTGGTCGCGGCAGAAACGTCACTGACCGAGATTTATCAGGGCACGCGGCTGAAGTTTGAATACCAGCGCTGTTTATCGCGACTTCAGGAGATGCAGAGCGAAGAGTATCTGCGTTTACCGCACCTGCCGTGAGAATAATCGGGATAAATACCGAAATAGGGTTCGATTTTTGTAACCGACTTCTCTATAATCTTGCGACCCCACGTTACAGCAAAGGATTTTTTTCCCAAATCCTCTGTGTTCCAGTAACTCTATCCGAAGGGGTGGCTTGCTGGTCAAAATGGTCGTGTGAGCCTCATTCGTTTACTTAAGCGTTTGGGATTTCACCAACGTGTAACTTAATTTGGGTAAGCTTTTCGATGAAAACTTTTACAGCTAAACCAGAAACCGTCCAACGTGACTGGTTTGTAGTTGACGCAACGGGCAAAACTTTGGGTCGCCTGGCGACTGAACTGGCGCGCCGTCTGCGTGGTAAGCATAAAGCGGAATACACTCCGCACGTTGATACGGGTGATTACATCATCGTTCTGAACGCAGAAAAAGTTGCTGTAACCGGCAACAAGCGTACTGACAAGATCTACTATCACCACACTGGCCACATCGGTGGTATCAAACAGGCGACCTTTGAAGAGATGATTGCTCGCCGTCCTGAGCGTGTGATTGAGATCGCGGTTAAAGGCATGCTGCCGAAGGGCCCGCTGGGTCGTGCTATGTACCGTAAACTGAAAGTTTACGCAGGCAACGAGCACACCCATGCGGCACAGCAACCGCAAGTTCTTGACATTTAATCGGGATTAAAGGCAATGGCTGAAACTCAAAACTACGGCACTGGTCGCCGCAAAAGCTCTACCGCTCGCGTATTCATTAAGCCGGGTAGCGGTAACATCGTAATTAACCAACGTTCTCTGGAACAGTACTTCGGTCGCGAAACTGCCCGCATGGTAGTTCGTCAGCCGCTTGAGCTGCTGGACCTGGTTGGTAAATTCGATCTCTATGTCACTGTTAAAGGTGGCGGTATTTCTGGTCAGGCTGGTGCGATCCGTCACGGTATCACCCGCGCTCTGATGGAATACGACGAATCACTGCGTGGCGAGCTGCGTAAAGCTGGTTTCGTAACGCGTGATGCGCGTCAGGTTGAACGTAAGAAAGTCGGCCTGCGTAAAGCACGTCGTCGTCCTCAGTTCTCCAAGCGTTAATTGTTTGCAGCTCCGGCTGCGGCAATTGGCTCAAAAAACCCGCTTCGGCGGGTTTTTTATTTTCTGCCTTCCCATAAACTGTCCGCGAAAACCGTAACGCCGCGCTCAATTTACCTGCAAAGATTCATTCCACGCCCACAAGCAGCCTAAAATCTGGTAAACTCTGTGTCACTTTGCGCCCGCAGGCCGGTGCGTTATGCGCCTCCCCACTGTCGGGGCGTCAGTATCTGTGACGCAGCTAACCAGGTTGCGTGCGAGTTCGATAAGCAAGTGAGTCGCCGTGTGGTTGGCTATTCGCAGTATCTTTTTGTGAACAAACTTGGAGGTTTTCATGGCTGTCGCTGCCAACAAACGTTCGGTAATGACGCTGTTTTCTGGTCCTACTGACATTTTCAGCCATCAGGTACGTATCGTCCTGGCGGAGAAGGGTGTCAGCGTAGAGATCGAGCAGGTCGAAATGGATAACCTGCCGCAGGATCTGATTGACCTCAATCCGTATCGCACGGTACCGACGCTGGTAGATCGTGAGCTGACGCTGTATGAATCACGCATCATCATGGAATATTTAGATGAGCGCTTCCCGCATCCGCCACTGATGCCGGTTTATCCGGTTGCCCGTGGTGATAGCCGCCTGATGATGCACCGCATCGAGCAGGACTGGTATAGCCTGATGAGGAAAGTAGAGAACAGCAGCGGTCAGGAAGCGGAAGCGGCACGCAAGCAACTGCGTGAAGAGCTGCTGGCTATCGCGCCACTGTTTGGCCGTACGCCTTATTTCATGAGCGAAGAGTTCAGCCTGGTTGATTGCTATCTGGCTCCGCTGTTATGGCGTCTGCCGTCAATGGGTATCGATTTGATCGGCTCAGGTTCAAAAGAGCTGAAAGGTTACATGAATCGCGTATTTGAGCGTGACTCCTTCCTCGCTTCATTAACTGAAGCTGAACGTGAAATGCGGCTGCAAGCCCGGGCTTAACGTATGGAAATGTCGCAACTTACTGCACGTCGTCCCTATCTGCTGCGCGCCTTTTATGACTGGTTGCTCGACAACCAGCTGACGCCGCATCTGGTGGTCGACATTAATCTGCCGGGTGTGCAGGTGCCGCTGGAGTATGCGCGCGATGGTCAGATAGTCCTGAACATTGCGCCACGTGCTGTCGGTAACCTCGATCTGGCGAATGATCAGGTGTCGTTCAACGCCCGCTTTGGTGGCGTTCCTCGCCAGGTTAACGTGCCGATGGCGGCGATTCTGGCAATCTATGCGCGTGAAAATGGCGCCGGGACGATGTTTGAACCGGAACCGGCTTACGAGCTGGGCACGCATGAGGCGTCAGAGGGTCAGGAAGAGACTATGATGTCGGTGATTGATGGTGATCGTCCTGACGATGCCAGCGATGACGAGACACCGCCTGATGACGATCCACCGCCACGTGGTGGACGACCTTCACTGCGCGTAGTGAAATAGCAGTGACATAACAGCGAATACCCGTCCATCCGACGGGTATTTTTTTTGCCTGCAGCCATAAAAAAATCCGGCTGCCTGCGCAAGCCGGATTTTTTCAGCAGACCATCGCGATCAATAGACGTCGCGCAGGTAGCGCTTCTCTTTCTTCAGCTGATCGACATAGTCAGCAGCGCGCTCGGTGGAGAGGCCACCAAACTGGCGAACCACTTCATACAGCGCATTATCCACATCCTTCGCCATACGCGATGCATCGCCACAGACATAGAAGTAAGCCCCTTCCTGCAGCCAGGCATACAACTCAGCGCCCTGTTCAAGCATCCGGCTCTGCACGTAGATCTTCTTCTCCTGATCGCGTGAGAACGCCAGATCCAGACGCGTCAGCAAGCCATTATCGCGCCAGGCAAGTAATTCATCCTGATAGATAAAGTCATGTTCCTGATGCTGATCGCCGAAGAACAGCCAGTTTTTCCCCTGCGCGCCGGTTGCCTGGCGCTCCTGCAGGAAGGCACGGAATGGCGCAATACCGGTACCTGGTCCCACCATGATCAGCGGTGCGCTGTTGTTGGCAGGCACGCGGAACGATTTATTGGGTGAGATAAAGATGGCGGGCTTCTCACCGCGACGCACACGCTCGGCCAGGTAGGTTGAGCAGACGCCACCGCGATTACGGCCGCCACTGTGATAACGCACCGAGGCAACGGTCAGATGCACCTGATCAGGATGGGCTTTAGAGCTGGATGAAATAGAGTAAGCGCGATGCTGCAGCGGACGCAGCAGCGCGACAAACTCGGGTACCGCCAGCGTGCGCGTCAGTTCAAGCTGTAGCAGGTCAAGGGTATCTTTGCCCCACAGCCACACGCCCAGCGCATCTTTATCATCATGCTGTAACACATGACGCAGCTCCTGGTTGGTGGTGTTCTGCCCGACCCATTCGATTAACTTGCGTGACGGCTCTGAGATCTCAAACTGATAGGTCAGCAGGTCGCCAAGGCTGCGATCAAAGCCGGGCACCGGCGTCTCGTAGTCTGCGTTAAGCTGGGTCAGCAGCAGGCTGACCAGCGACGGCTCGTTGACCGGAATTACGCCCAGCGCATCGCCCGCTTCATACTTCAGGCCGCTGTCAGACAGGTCGAACTCGAAATGACGAATATCTTTGGCTGACTGCTCGCCTGACAAACGCTTGTTGGTGATCAGCGCGGCGGCGTATGGATTGGATTTGTTGCTGCCTGGAATGACTGGCGCTTCAGGCGCGCTTTCCAGCACGGTGCCGCT
The DNA here is from genome assembly GCF_902706165.1 of Pantoea sp. 18059. Lineage (NCBI taxonomy): Bacteria > Pseudomonadati > Pseudomonadota > Gammaproteobacteria > Enterobacterales > Erwiniaceae > Pantoea > Pantoea sp. 18059. Next base: position 438,300 of record NZ_CACSJS010000002.1, on the reverse strand, counting down.
GCTGCCCGCGCTGGCGGCAAACTGTGGCATTGAGCTGTTCAGCCACTCGCTGGAAGGCTCCTCAAAATCGATATCACAATCGATACGATCAACCACGCGTTTCGCGCCCAACTGCTCAAGACGCATATCAATGAATTTACCCGCCTGACAGAAGCCATCGTAGCCGGTATCGCCAATCGCCAGCACGGCGAAATGCATCTGCTCCAGACGCGGTGCGGTACTGGCAGAGATCGCGTCCCAGAACAGCTGCGCGTTGTCCGGCATTTCACCTTCGCCATAGGTCGAGGTGACGATCAGTACATGGCGCATGGTGGCAAATACGTCGAGATCGACATCGCCCAGCGCCTGAACCACCGGCACCAGACCTTTAGCGCGGGCAGATTTCGCTGCGGTCTGCGCCAGTGCTTCAGCATTGCCGGTCTGTGAGCCATAAAGAATGTGCAGTTGCGTCGTCGCGGCTGCGCTTGTGCCCGCGGCGGGTTGCTGCTTGTCTTCTAATACCAGCAAACGGGAGTGCAGACCCGCAAGAAAGCCAGCCAGCCAGTACTTCTGATCGCCATTAAAAGGTGCATCTTCTGGAATATAAGGAATTTTCATGGGTACTTTTACTCAATCCCGTTCTCGCCCGTCATCAGTGGCATTGTCCGGTGTGAAAGCGGTTCCGCTTTCCCGCGCCGCATCATGTGCGACAGGGGAGAGCGGTGCTGCATCTGTCCGGTACAACGATTAATCCGGGCAATGATCAATTAATAATATTCAGTTCAGCCTGATCAGTATCACTGTCAGGAGAGTTTACCCACCGCAGCGGCGATTTCCGGCAATGCCGCACGTGCAAACAGCTCTTCAAAGTCAGGCAGGTGGCCCAGCACTTCCCGGTTACAGGCATCCTGATACATGATCCAGCCATAGGTTGCCAGACTGTCCATGGAGCGGATGTTACGTTGCGTCAGCGCCGCTTTGTAATCTGACATGCGTTTGGTACCAATCAGACTCGCCAGTTCATCATCACTGTAGCTCTCGATAGCGGAACGGGCATGACGCTGCAGCTTGCTTATCAGCGAAAAGTCTTCCGTCATCAACAGATTACGGACCGCTTTTTCAACTGCCGCATCTTCAACCGGGGTGCCTTTCGGTAATTTCCCCAGCGCCAGCTGCTGGGCAAAACTCAGCACGGTGTAGTTGTTGAGCAGGACAAACATCTCCAGCGTATCGGTCGCGCCATAAGCCGGTACGGCACCGTTGGCGATGGTTTTACCCTGACGCCATGCGGCTTTAAACTTCGCCACCTGATGGCCTGCCAGCGCCGTCGACAGCTCTTCGAGCAGATCTTTGCGGCTCTTGGCTTTCAGAATCTCGCCGCCATCCTGATAGAGCAGCAGCGAGCGCGGCATCACGTAAACAAAGTGGTGACACTCCGTTTCCCAGTTCTCCAGCAGCCAGGCGGCACGCGGTGATTTGGTCGCCTCCAGATGCCAGTTCAGCATGGTCAGCACCGCCTGCTTATGCACCTGGGCCATTTCATCCTGATCGGCAATCGAGCCGAACTGTACCGAATCACCGGCAGCATGGCTGGCCAGCGATCCATAGGGGTCGTACTGGTAGGCGAAGCCGCCGCTCATGCCGTTGCCAAATCCTTTACCGAAGGTGCCCAGGTTGAGGATGGCGCCATTGGTCATATATTCGCAGCAGAAGTCACCGACGCCTTCAACCACGGCGGTGGCACCGGAGTTACGCACCGCGAAACGGTCACCGGCCTGGCCCTGCACGAACAGACGTCCGCCTGTCGCGCCAAACAGCGCAAAGTTACCAATCAGCACGTTGCCATCGGCATCCTGCGCGCCGCCACCAGGCGACATCACGATCAGTTCGCCGCCACACTGTCCTTTGCCGACACCGTCGTTACAGGTGCCGTAATGGGTCAGCTGCATGCCATCGTTGCAGAAGGCGCCAAACGACTGGCCGGCAGAACCGGTGGTGGAAATTTTTACGCTCTCAGGAGCCAGATAGCGACGACCGCGATCGTCAGTCATTACGGCAGGCATCGCCTGCAGCTGCTCAGAACTCAGCTGATGGTTCAGCATCCGCTCAATATCGATGGCCAGCTGGCCGCCGACACTTTTGTTTCGGTTATTCAGCACGATGTTGTTGCCCAGAGTGACGTCAGGATTTCCCTGATCCACCAGCGACAGCTTCAGTTGCTCAATCCAGACATCATCCAGCTCAAAATCTTTTTCCAGATAAACCGGCTTGTCGATTTTCAGCTCAGGCACCACGGTAAGCATGGCGCGTAAGTCGAGCTTGCCCACTTCCAGCGGGTGATCCATCAGGTGCAACAGGTCAGAGCGACCGCGTGCCTCACGCAGGGAACGCAGGCCCATACGCGCCAGGATTTCACGCACTTCATGCGCCACGTTGAGGAAATACTGCGCCAGCTGACGCGGATCGCCATCAAACGCTTCGGCATTCGTGGTTAAGCCAGCCGGGCACTTAACGTTACAGTTCTTCGCCATCACGCATTTCAGCATCATCAGCGCCGTCGTACCGAACTCAAAGCTGTCGCCGCCAAGCAGTGCAGATTTCACCACGTCGCTGCCGGTCTGCTGTGCGCCAGAGCAGCGCAGCAGCACTTTCTCACGCAGGCCGTTGGCGCACAGCGCCTGGTGGACTTCAGCGATGCCGATTTCGGCCACGCGTCCGGTATATTTCAGGCTGGTCACCGACGCAGCGCCGGTACCACCGGTGTTACCCGCAACGTTAATCACGTCTGCACCCGCTTTGGCCACGCCGACCGCGATGGTGCCGATCCCTTCAGACGAGACCAGCTTGACGATAACCCGCACCCGCGCGGCTTTGCAGTCGTGGATCAGCTGCGCCAGATCTTCGATGGAATAGGTGTCGTGATGCGGCGGCGGTGAGACCAGCTCGACGCCAGGCGTACCGCCACGCGCGGCAGCAATCTCGACGGTAACTTTGGCCGCCGGTAGCTGGCCGCCTTCACCAGGTTTCGCACCCTGACCAATTTTGATCTCCAGCTCTTCCAGCATCGGATCCGCCAGATAGGCAGCCCAGACGCCGAAACGGCCCGAAGCCAGCTGTTTGATGCGTGAGGCACGAATGGTGCCGTGACGGGAATAATGCTCGCCGCCTTCACCGCAGTTACTCATGCCGCCGACCATATTGGTACCGTGCGCGACCGCTTCATGAGCGGGAGCCACCAGCGCACCGTGGCTCATCGCCCCGGAGGCAAAGGTACGGGTAATTTCACAGGCTGGCTGCACTTCGCTCAGCGGCAGTGAGGGCAGGGTGGTGAAGATACGTGACAGATAATCGGCCGCTTTACCGTAAGCGGTCACTTTCAGACCGCCAGTCACCACTTCGCTGCTTTCAATATCGTCGCCGAAGCGGGATTTCAGGGCGCGAGACAGGTTCTGCAGGCGTTCGCTCTCAGGCTTCAGTCCTTCAATCGCATCGGTCAGACGCAGCATAAAGTGATTCAGGCTGCCATCTACCGCTTCACACTCCATGCCACGAATGGCAAAGCCGTTGTTGGTCAGCGAGTAGCGTCCCAGCTTGCGGCGGAACTCCGCTTCGCTGTCGATGTGGGTCAGGTCAGCCGGGAATGTCAGGATGTCGCGCAGGGCCGCCGGGCGACGTTTACGCTCTTCATACATCAGGCTTGAGAACTGACGGTAATCAGCAGTAATCGCGAAATTATTAATCACCTCATCCGGGATGCGCTCAAAGCTGCTGTCTTTAAAGGTCTCTGGCTTGATGCCAAACGCATTATCCAGTTTAGCCAGCGTCATCAGGCGGATGAAGTTGTCCTCTTCGCGCGCTTTGTCGGCAAAGCGAATCGGCTCTTCGGTCATATCGATAAAGGTCCGCACGGCGATGGTGCCGTAGGAGTGACCTGCGCCTTCTGCACGCTCTTTGAACAGGCCCAGCAACGGAACTTCAGATTCGCCCTGAATCTTCAGTGCACTCTGGTGCCAGTCAACGGCCATCTGCGCGATCGTCGCGAAGCCTGCGCCGCCCACCGGCGTTTTGATATTCGGGAAATACTTTTTCAGCACCGGGTCATCGGTGTTAAGGAAGTTAGGCTCAAAGAACTCGCCGCTGCTGTAGCTCTCAACGGTACAGAGGCCCACTTTGCCCATGGTTTTCATCAGTGCTTTTTCAGCCGCTTTGGCATAGCGCTTAAAGGCTTTGTTACCTTCTTCACCTTCACCAAATTTTTCCTCTGCGCGCATCTGTACGCCCAGCGGATAGATAGCTGACGCCCCAAAGCCAAGTGTGGCGGCAATGTGGTGCGACGAGATGCTCTGGCCGCTTTCAACCACCAGAGAAACATCCAGACGCAACCCTTCCTTTATCAGGCGCTGGTTGATGGCGGAAACCACCAGCAGCATCGGGATCGCGGCGTGCTTTGAAGAGATATGGCGATCGGTAAGTACGGCGATGCCACCCTGGGTACGGGCAAAATCAACCACCTGTTGCGCCAGGTCATCAATCGCTTTTTCCAGGGCATTCGCGTTCGCGGTGGTGCTCAGCAGATCTTTGCCGATCACCGGCTCATAGAGCATCTCAAAGCGGGCATAAGGTGCGATGGTCTGCTCGCGTAAACGCAGCATATCAAGGTGGCTGAGAATCGGGGTCGGCACCACAATCTGACGGCCTTTGCTGCGGCCCAGATGGGGTTTTGCCCCCAGCGCGACCCGCAACGTCATGCCATCCACTTCACGGATAGAGTCCAGCGGCGGGTTGGTGACCTGCGCAAAGCGCTGAGAGAAGTAGTGCGCCATACCCCCTTCATGATCGGATAAGCCGTTGATGGCGTTGCCGTAACCCATCGCGGAGATCTTCTCTGCGCCGGTATTCAGCATCGGATCCATCATGAACTTGAAGCTTTCCTGGTTGTAGTAGTAGGCAACAAAGCGCTGATACGTTTTCAGATCGCCACGATAACGCAGCGGTGAACCCTGCTGTTCTGCCGGGATCTCGGGCAGATCGTCAAGACCGACGCGCGCTTCACGCAGCAACGCCGAATAATCTTTCTCTGCGGCCAGTTTTTCCAGCGCCTGCAGCGTGGTATAGCTGCGTTTTTCACGGTGATCGAAATAGAGCATACCGCCCGCTTCGATACGCCCACGACGCAACACGCTTTCAGGGGGGAAGGCGATCTGGCCCGCTTCCGACATCGCACCGATATAGTCAGCGGTTTCTACTGAACGCAGTGGACGCAGACCCAGACGATCAAGACGGGCGCCAATCACTTCGCCATTACCAAAGATTAAGGCAGCAGGGCCGTCGTTCTTCTCTTCATACAGCGAGAAGTACTCCAGCATGTCACGCACTTCTGGCGACAGCGCGCTGTCGTTTTCCCAGGCGGGCGGCATCATCGACACCACGGCGGTGATCAGATCGAGGTCATCTTCCATCAGACGGCTGTGGATGCTCTGATCCAGGCGCGAACTGTCGGACTGGCCTTTAGGCCGCACGATGGTCTTGCCACGGGCCAGCGCCAGCGCGGACTCAGCGATGCGGTTTTTACGGTCAGTGTTCAGCTCGCCGTTGTGCGCCATCAGGCGGAACGGCTGCGCCATCGTGGTATGGGGATCGGTGTTAGTGGAGAAGCGGGTGTGGAAAAACAGCCCGCGCACCTGATGATCGGGATCGGTCAGATCTTTGAAGTAAGGGATCACTTCATTGGAATTCAGACGGGCTTTGAACACCTGCGTGCGTGACGACAGCGACAGCGGATAGAGGCCGCCAAATTCGCTTTCGGTGAAAGCTCGGGCTTCAATGGTTAACAGGGCGCGGTAGATGCGTTTTTCGAAGTCGTTCTGATCAACTACATCCTGTGGCGCAGTGAAAATCCACTGCAGAATCGGTAACTGGAACTGCGCGGCTGCCGGGCGCGTCACGCTGCTGTCGAGCGGCATGTCACGCTTCATGAGTACCGGCAGACCAAAGCTGCTGAGGGTTTCATCCACCAGACGTTCGGCATTCGCGCGCAGCTCAGCATCTTTCGGCACAAAGAAGTTACCGACACCAAAGCGTCCCGCCTCCAGCGGCTGGCCGGTAATCTTGCGGAAGAACTGCAGCGAAAGATCAACGTTGACCCCCGCGCCGTCGCCAACGCCTTCCGCTGACATGCCGCCGCGGTGAGGCACCGTACACAGGGCGCTGTGCGCCATCTGCAGAATCTCGTGGGTCTGCTCGCCGTCCTTACGCGTAATGAAACCTACACCACAGCTGTCACTGCCTGCTGTCGGATCATACAAGCCATAGGATTGAGGTTTTTTAGTGGACATTGAGGGTCTCCTTAAACTGCTTTGACATTACCTGCACTGTTTCAGGGTCTGAGCGCAACGGGGGCGCTATCATTTTCATCGCCATGCTCTGTCGAGCGCGCGTCATAGCCCTGAGCATTTCTCTCCAGACATCGGTAAAACGTCCTTAATTGAGCTGCTCTCTGATTTCCGGTCTCTTAAAGGAGATGACTTAAACCACGCGGGAGTCTTCTTGTTGCATAGATATGCCGAGACAATGGCCCGTCTGGAAAGCTTTCAGCGGATTTCCAACTTATCGGGAAAGCGTAATCAGGTCAAATAGGGTGGTCAGACGGGATTATCATGCGTTTTATCTGCTTAAGTGTATGAATTTAGTAATTTTTCAGGTTTAAAATGTATCACTCTGGTGCCTGGCGACAGGCCGATAAATGTGAACTGACTCACTGTAGTGCAGGCGTCAGATCTCTGCACCATGCTGGTGACAGGGTGTTAAGCAGCATTAAATGCTGTTCAGCACCCATGATGCATAGCATGTATCTGTTTTTCTTATGTCCGGCTATTTGAATGAAACCGCGGTTGGTTATAAGAAAAATTAATCAGCATGGGCATGCTTAAAACAGCATTAAAGATGAATGGCTATGCATATAAAAGGGTGTACCTGTGCAACAGGACGCTGCCAGGATATTGAAAAAAGGCCGTACAGAGAAATCGGTGATTCGCTGGCGGCCTTACAGATTATTCATTTGGCACAGTCAGTCAAGGGTTTTAACCGCTTTGTCCTTAACGTCGCCGATCGGCGAGGCTGCTGCACCATAAAAGCGCATTTGATCCCTTATCTCCACGCGACGTGCTGCGACGGCAGCGGGTTAACTGCGCTATTATGAGGCTGTTTCTCTTCCAGGGAGTTGTTATGAAACAAATTCGTCTGTTGGCGCAGTACTACGTTGATTTAATGGTGAAGCTTGGACTGGTGAGGTTCTCGCTGCTGCTGGCGTCTGCGCTGGTGGTGCTGGCGATGATTGTCCAGATGGCGGTCACGATGGTACTGCGGGGCCATGTCGAGAGTATTGACGTGGTGCGTTCGGTCTTCTTCGGGCTGCTGATCACGCCCTGGGCGGTCTATTTCCTCTCGGTGGTGGTCGATCAGCTGGAGGAGTCACGGCAACGCCTGGCACGGCTGGTGGATAAGCTGGAAGAGATGCGTACCCGCGATCTGGAACTCAATCAGCAGATGAAAGAGACCATTACGCAGCTGAATCAGGAGATCAGCGATCGTAAAAAGGCGGAGCTGGCACGCGAACAGGTGATGGATAAGCTGCGTGAAGAGGTAACGCGTCGTGAGCAGGCACAGATTGAGCTGGAACAGCAATCCTCCTTCCTGCGCTCCTTCCTGGATGCCTCGCCTGACCTGGTGTTCTATCGCAACATCGATAAACAGTTCTCCGGCTGCAACCGTGCAATGGAGCTGCTGACCGGCAAAAGCGAAAAGCAGCTGATTGGCCTGACGCCGCGCGATATCTATGATGATGAAGCGGCCACTAAGGTGCTGGAAACGGACGAGAAGGTGTTCCGCCACAACGTCTCGCTGACCTATGAACAGTGGCTGCAATATCCCGACGGACGCAAAGCCTGCTTCGAGATCCGTAAAGTGCCTTACTACGACCGCGTGGGTAAGCGCAGCGGATTGATGGGCTTTGGCCGCGATATAACCGAACGTAAGCGCTATCAGGACGCGTTAGAGAACGCCAGCCGGGAGAAGACCACCTTTATCTCTACGATCAGCCACGAGCTTCGTACGCCGCTTAATGGCATTGTCGGCCTGAGCCGCATCCTGCTGGACACCGACCTCAATCAGGAACAGCTGAAATATCTCAAAACCATCCACGTCTCCGCCATCACGCTGGGCAACATCTTTAATGATGTGATTGAGGTGGACAAAATCGAGCGCCGTAAAGTACAGCTGGATAATCAGCCGCTCGACTTCACCGGTTTCCTGGCCGATTTAGAAAACCTCTCTGGCCTGCTGGCACAGCCGAAAGGGCTGAAGTTTGTGCTCGCGCCGCAACTGCCGCTGCCGCATATGATTTCGACGGATGGAACGCGTCTGCGCCAGATTCTGTGGAACCTGATTGGTAACGCCGTGAAGTTCACCCAGCAGGGCGAGATCGTGGTGCGGGTAACCTATGAGCAGGACGAGACGCTGCGCTTTGAGGTGCAGGACTCCGGCATGGGTATCCGTCAGGAGGAGCAGGACAAGATCTTCGCTATGTATTATCAGGTCAAAGATCAGCATGGCGGTAAACCGGCTACCGGTACCGGCATCGGACTGGCAGTATCACGCCGCCTGGCGCAGGCGATGGGCGGTGATATCCGGGTGCACAGTGCGCCGGGACAGGGTTCCTGCTTCACTGTAGAGATTAAAGCGCCACGCATTGCTGAAGAGGTGGAGGATGAAGGCGTGGACGACAGCCTGCCACTGCCTGCGCTGCACGTGCTGCTGGTTGAAGATATTGAGCTCAATGTGATTGTCGCGCGCTCGGTACTGGAGAAGCTGGGCTGCAGTGTAGAGGTCGCCATGACCGGCAGCGAGGCGCTGGCGATGTTTGACCCGCTGGAGTTTGACCTGGTGCTGCTGGACATTCAACTGCCCGATATGACCGGGCTGGATGTCTCACGTGCGATTCGCCAGCAGTACCAGGGAACGCATCTGCCCCCGCTGGTTGCTCTTACCGCCAATGTCCTCAAAGACAAAAAAGAGTACTTCGACGCGGGAATGGATGACGTGCTCAGCAAACCGCTGGCAGTGTCGGCACTCACTGCGATGATTAAAAAGTACTGGGATTATCAGGCAGAACCGGAAGAGGAGATCGCTGATGTCAGCGATGACAAAACCCGGATGCTGCTGGATGTCGCGATGCTCGAACAGTATATCGAGCTGGTTGGTCCCAGCCTGATTACCCAAAGCCTGACGATGTTTGAAAAGATGATGCCGGACTACCTTGCGGTGCTGGAGTCGAATCTGATGGCGCGCGATCAGAAAGGCATTGCTGAAGAGGGACACAAAATCAAAGGGGCGGCGGGTTCGGTCGGGCTGCAGCGTTTGCAGATGCTGGCGAAACAGATTCAGAGTCCGGAGTTACCGGCGTGGTGGGACAATGTAGGTGAATGGATTGATGAGCTGAAGCATGAATGGCGACACGATGTGCAGGTATTACGCGACTGGGTGGCAGAGCAGGATAAGTGATACCCCGGAAAAAAATGACCCCAGCCGAGGCCGGGGTGCGCGAAATACTGCGCCAACACCAGGGAAATCATTGCGGCCGCTATGATTTGAATAATTAATGCAGCCGCAGGGTATTGGTTAACACTGTCATCACCTTAGCAAATTCATCTTCTCATGCGACAAGATTCATTAAAATTTGTGATATTGAGCAGCGTTTAAATACAGAAAACATTAATTTGGCAACACAGTCAAGTAAGGAATTAATTTCTGTGCTGTGTTGCTGCTATTTTAATCAGTTTTACGCTTTTTCGTGTAGTTTTAATGCTGCCGGGCAGGGAAACTGAGGCTGAGCAGCACCAAAGTGAGCCGCCGTTAACATTTGCCTTTTGAGTGAGGCTAACGCGCTGATATTGCAAGCGCGCTGCCTGAAATGACACGAATTATCCAAAACGATTTGGAATGATAAAAAAGAATCTAAAAGTTTGTCCTTCTGTCGTTCTGCTATCAGGGTTATTCCTGGAAGGAAATAGTGCCATTCTGGCAACCCGTGACGCTATTAAGCGCTGCTTATTTATCCGTTATAACGATAATTCTGATTAACCTTTAGGCGCGGCAGGATTAAGAAAACAATAACAGTTAAGTATGGTAAATGATTCATGCGGGCGCTTATTACTCATGATTAAGTGTTTATCTGGAAAGATGCTAAGCAATGGCAATGAATGGAACCGATTCCTTTTTTGCGGAAGTACTTGAACTATTTCGAACTGTTGCAGCATGTTGATGCAAAATGATTGAATAAAGTCTGGAAACAGCCTGTCAGTTTTCAGCGATAATCGTAAAAAGGCTGCTTTTTTAGCAGTGATTACATGAGTGATTGATTAACGTCTGAAACAAGTGTGGGAAGATTGCATGAACAAGCATAAAGGAAGCGTCGGACAGCGTATCAGACGTATTGTTGGTCGTATCGTACTGGTGTGGCTGGGAATATGGCTGGCGGGCATTTTACTCTTTTCGTTCTTACCCGTGCCGTTCTCAGCGGTGATGGCTGAACGACAGATTGGAGCCTGGTTACGCGGTGATTTTAGTTATGTCGCCCATTCAGACTGGGTCGGCCATGACGAGATTTCGCCCTGGATGGGGCTGGCCGTTATCGCCTCAGAAGATCAAAAGTTTCCCACCCATTGGGGCTTTGATGTGGCGGCGATTGAGTCTGTACTGGATAACAGCGATAGCCGGATGCGTGGGGCGTCCACGCTGTCTCAACAGACGGCGAAGAATCTGTTCCTCTGGGATGGTCGCAGCTGGGTGCGTAAAGGTCTGGAAGCGGGTCTGACGGTAGGAATTGAAACGGTCTGGACGAAGCGGCGTATTTTAACCGTCTATCTCAATATTGCGGAGTTCGGGCCCGGCATCTTTGGCGTTGAGGCGGCTTCTCAGCGTTACTTCCATAAGCCTGCCAGCCGGCTGACCGCAGCAGATGCCGCCTTACTGGCAGCGGTGCTGCCTAATCCGATACGTTATCGTGCTGCTGCACCCTCAGGCTATGTCAGAGAGCGGCAGCAGTGGATACTGCGTCAGATGCGCCAGCTTGGCGGGGAAGGCTTCCTGCAGCGTAATCAGCTCGATTAAGCGTTAATCTTCATCGAAACCCGCTTCAAATAACTCAATGACCGCTGCCAGCGCCGGGATCTCCTCCGGGCCGCTGGCTTCAATCTCAATGTGGCCGCCTTTTGCCGAGTCGAGCATCAGCAGCGCAATCACGCTGCTGGCTTCGGCTTCAGTGCCCGCTTCATTACGCAGTAATACTTCGGCATCAAAGCTCTGCACCAACTCAAATAACTTCATCGCCGGACGTGCATGCATGCCCAGCTTATTTTTGATTTCTACAGTTTGTCTGACGGTCATGATTTGCGCTTTTCCAGCGTACGATGGCGTGACTGCACATTCTTACCCCGTGAACGGAAGTAATCTGCCAGCTGTTCTGCAATATAGACTGAGCGGTGTTTACCGCCGGTGCAGCCAATCGCCACGGTAAGATAGCTACGGTTATTGGTCTCCAGCATCGGCAGCCAGAGTTCAAGGTAGCTGCGCGTCTGGTAGATAAAATTATGCACTTCAGTGTGGCGATCAAGGAAGGCCGCCACAGGACGATCGAGGCCGGTCATCGGGCGCAGTTTGGGATCCCAGTGGGGGTTGGGCAGAAAGCGCACGTCAAATACATAGTCAGCGTCAATCGGAATGCCATGCTTGAAGCCAAACGACTCAAACACCATGGTCAGCTCACGTTCACGCTTGCCCAGCAGGCGGGTACGCAGCATCTCTGCCAGCTCATGCACCGACATCTCTGAGGTGTCGATGATCAGATCGGCACGTGAACGAAGTGGCTCCAGCAGATCGCTCTCTTCATCAATCGCGCTCTCCAGCGAGAGGTTTTTGCTGGAGAGGGGATGCAGACGGCGCGTATCGCTGTAACGACGAATCAGGGTGTTGCGATCGGCGTCGAGAAACAGCAGCTGAGGGGAAAATGTATCAGGCAGATTATTCAGTGCGGTTTCAAAAATTTCCGGGGATTCGGGCATATTACGCACGTCGATGCTGACCGCCGCCGAAATATTGCGCTCAGCCAGCGAGTTAGCTAACTCAGGCAGCAGCACGACCGGCAGGTTATCAACGCAGTAGAACCCCATATCTTCCAGCGCACGGAGCGCCACTGACTTCCCCGAGCCTGAACGACCGCTAACGATCATCAGCACCATGACCTTCTCTCCCGTTTTAAAACCGGCACCGGGCCGGTAAAGACGCGTTACTGCTCCGACTGGACTTCCGTAATAATGGCATAGAGCTCTTCATCACTCTGCGCTGCGCGCAGACGACGGCAAACCGTTTTATCTGCCAGACGCTTTGCCACCAGTGACAGGGTGTGCAGATGTGTTTTGCACTGGTCAGCCGGGACCAGTAAGGCAAACAACAGATCGACCGGCTGGTTGTCGACGGCATCAAACGCAATCGGCTGTTCGAGGCTGATAAACACCCCAACCGCGCGCAGCGTATCCTCTTCCAGCTTGCCGTGCGGGATGGCTATCCCGTTACCAATACCGGTACTGCCCATGCGTTCGCGGGTCAGGATCGCTTCGAAAAGCGTCTGGTGCGGCAGGTTGAGCTGCTTAGCGGCCAGTTCGCTGATGATTTCCAGCGCACGTTTTTTGCTCTGGCAGTGGACGCCGCTGCGGGTGCAGTCTGGCGAAAGCACTGTGCTCAATTCCAGTGTGAGATCGTTGTTCATTATCGTTTCACTTGCGTGTTCACCAGGCCATTCACCGCCAGCGCGTATTGACGCGTGTGACAAACGGCGCCTGCTCAGATGACAAAACGGGGCGGATTATCCGCCCCATCCTGTCGGCTCTGCGCGCCAGGCGCGCGTCGCTAGCGTGAAGGTTAGTGTTTTTTCAGTTTATCTTTGTGTTTGGTCAGCTGACGGGTGAGCTTATCGATCAGTCCGTCAATGGCCGCATACATATCTTCCGCTTCGGATGTGGCGTGCAGCTCGCCACCATTCACGTGTAGTGTTGCGTCAGCCACCTGCGTGACTTTCTCAACCTTCAGGACAATATAGACCTGATTGATATGTTCAAAATAGTGTTCCAGTTTGGCAAATTTACCGTTGACGAATTCACGCAGAGGTGGAGTGATTTCAACGTGTTGCCCGGTCAGGTTCAGCTGCATAGGTCTTCCTTCTCATTTCTTTCAAACCAGTTGTTTACGCTGGTTCGATGGCGGGATGGATAAAGACTCACGATATTTGGCGACGGTACGCCGTGCCACCATGATCCCCTGATCAGATAACATGGAGGTCAGTTTACTGTCGCTCAAGGGTTTGGCTGGATTTTCCGCCGAAATTAATTTTTTCACCAGGGCACGAATCGCGGTAGAGGAGGCTTCACCGCCACCTTCCGTATTAACGTGACTGGAGAAAAAGTACTTCAGTTCAAAAATGCCACGCGGGCTGTGCAGATACTTCTGCGTGGTAACGCGGGAGATGGTCGATTCGTGCATCTCAACGGCCTGGGCGATATCCGCCAGCACCATCGGGCGCATAAATTCTTCACCCTGCTCGAAAAAGGCCTGCTGCTGCTCAACAATACAGCGCGTCACTTTCAGCAGGGTATCATTGCGGCTTTCCAGGCTCTTAATCAGCCAGCGGGCTTCCTGCAGATTACTGCGAATGAACTGGCTGTCGCTGTCGTTTCGCGTCGCGCCGCTCATTGCCGCATAGTGCTGATTGATCTTCAGGCGTGGCACGCTATCGGCATTGAGTTCAACCGTCCAGCGGCTGCCGATCTTACGCACCAGCACATCGGGAATGACATATTCTGGTTCGCCGGTGTTGATCGACTGACCCGGACGCGGGTCCAGCGACTGAATCAGCAGCATCGCCTCTTTCAGCACCTCTTCTTTGAGGCGGGTGACCCGCATCAGGCTGCGGAAGTCGTGGTTTGCCAGCAGATCGAGATGTTCGCTGACGATCAGACGCGCCTCTGCCAGCATCGGCGTTTCGGGCGCATATTGTGAAAGCTGCACCAGCAGGCAGTCACGCAGATCGCGCGCGCCAACACCAATCGGGTCAAAGCGCTGGATGCGTTTCAGCACCGCTTCAACTTCATCCGCTTCGAGCTCATCATCGCCGATGCTGTCAAGGATCTCCTCAAGCGAAACGGTGAGATACCCGGTGTCATCAATAGCATCGACAATAGAGGTGGCAATAGCGCGATCGGTATCGCTGAACGGCGTCAGTCCGACCTGCCACATCAGATAATCCTGCAGCGACTGGGTTGTTTCGCCCTGATAAACCGGTAACTCATCATCCTGGTAATCGGTGCCGGTGCCGGAAGGCGTACCCGCGGTGTAGATCTCATCCCAGGTCGCATCCAGCGGCAGTTCATCAGGCATCTCTTTCTGCTCAAGCGCTTCACGTGTATCCAGCGCCTCGGCCTCTGAAGACTCCCGTGAATCGATCTCTTCATGCAGGTCAGTCTGCTCAAGCAGCGGATTACTTTCCAGCGCAAGCTGAAGCTCCTGCTGGAGTTCAAGCGTAGAGAGTTGCAGCAGGCGAATCGCCTGTTGCAATTGCGGAGTCATTGCCAGCTGTTGGCTGAACCTGAGTTGTAAACCTTGCTTCATAGACAGGATGATCGTTCCCAGGTAAACATCGGTATTAACGACACCTTATCAGAGTCTGAACTCTTCACCCAAATAAACCCGCTTAACCTGCTCATCCGCAAGAATTTCATTCGGTGTGCCGTGTGCGATCAGGTGCCCCTGGCTGACGATATAAGCCCGCTCACAGACCGCTAACGTTTCGCGTACGTTATGGTCGGTAATCAGCACACCGAGGCCGCTGTCACGCAGATGCTCAATGATCTTCTTAATGTCGATAACGGAGATGGGGTCAACACCGGCAAAAGGTTCATCCAGCAGGATAAATTTAGGATTAGCCGCCAGTGCCCGCGCAATCTCAACACGACGTCGCTCACCACCTGAAAGTGCCTGGCCCATGCTGTCGCGCAGGTGCTCAATGTGAAACTCTTCCATCAGCTCACGGGCACGATCCTGGCGTTGCTCTTCGGTCAGATCGTCACGGATCTGCAAGACCGCCATCAGGTTATCGTAGACGCTGAGGCGACGGAAGATCGATGCCTCCTGCGGCAGATAGCCGATGCCACGACGCGCACGGGCATGCAGCGGCAGGATGCTGATATCTTCATCATCAATAATAATGCGGCCAGCGTCACGCGGCACAATGCCCACTACCATGTAAAAGGTGGTGGTTTTACCGGCACCGTTCGGGCCCAGCAGGCCGACAATCTCGCCGGATTTTACCTGCAGGCTGACATCTTCTACCACGCGACGGCCTTTATATGCCTTCGCCAGGTTTTCTGCGATTAATGTGGCCATAGCTATCAGTTACTCTTCTTTCCGCTGTTGGACGAACCTTTGTCCTGAAGTTGCGACGGCACCAGTACAGTCGTGACGCGCTTGTTCTGGCCCTGACTGAAAGCCTGCATTTTCTGCTCTTTCACCAGGTAGGTAATACGATCGCCTTTGATGTTGCTGTCCTGCTGCTCAATGAACGCATTGCCGGTCAGTTCAACGAAATCATTAGCCAGTTCATAGTGCAGTTTTGCGGCATGGCCCTGCACCGGCTTACCGCTGTCCTGCATCTGATAGAAGGTGGCGGGATTACCGTAGGCGTCAACGATGGTTTTCTTGCTGTCGCCGCCCGGACGGGTCACCACGACTTTATCTGCCGTGATTTTAATTGAGCCCTGCGTCACGATGACATTGCCGGTAAAGGTCGCGACATTGCCTTGCAAATCCAGCGCCTGATTCTGCGAGTCAATATTGACGGGCTTGTCCGAGTCACCGGTCAGAGCCAGCGCCGGAACGCTGGTTGCCAGCAGCATGCTGGCCAGTAAAAGCTTCAGGCTATTTTTGTTCATTTTGAATTTCATAAGAGGTTTTGACCTTCTCGATTAACTCGGCGTTTTTTGTCCGTAAATTGCCGCGCATTTTCATGCCGGTGGAGTTAAAACTGCGGCCATACAATGTCACCTGGTCATCAGAGGTAACGTCCTGAGTGACAAGATTAATCTGGGCGTTATCGGTTTTGATCCGCTCAAGCTGAGAATCCTGCGTCAGCGTATTCAGCTCAACATGGCCATACAGGTAAAGCATACGATCTTTGGTGAGCTTTGCTTTATCCGCGCGTAACGTCCAGGTAGGGATTTTGTTCTCATCAAAGGTGGTCATGACCGGATTGTCGAACCAGCTCAGTTCATCATCCGAGAAATAGGTCACTTTGTCAGAGACCAGTTTATATGACAGCGCGCCCTGCGGGTTATAAACCACAGTGTGTGAATCAGCACTGGTGTAGGTCGGTGACTGACTGTCCGTGCCGACTGGCGTGCCATCGTCATCCTGGTTAGTAAGATTCCAGCCGATCAAAACCAGTGCAATCAAGGTCAGAATCAGCGTTATCCAACGCCTGCTTTTACTCATACTGATTGCCCTTTGGCATCCTCAAATTTGTTCTGCGCCATTAAGATCAGGTCACATACTTCGCGAACTGCACCGCGTCCACCGGCAATCCGCGTGACATAATGCGCGCGCGGCAACAGGATCGGATGTGCATCCGCCACCGCCACGCTTAATCCCACTTTTGCCATAACCGGCCAGTCGATCAGATCGTCACCGATGTAGGCGACCTGGTCGTCGGAAAGAGACAGTTTATCCAGAAGTTCACGATAGGCCAAAAGCTTATCCGATTGTCCCTGATAAAGATGACGGATGCCGAGCGTTTTGCAGCGATCTTCCATCAGACGGGCATTGCGGCCGGTAATAATAGCCACTTCCACATCGGAGGTCAGCAAACAGCGAACGCCGTAACCGTCCCGCACGTTGAATGCCTTCAGCTCTTCGCCATTATTCCCCATGTAGATCACTCCGTCGGACATCACGCCATCGACATCGCAGATCAGCAGACGAATCCTGCTGGCGCGCGCCATAACGTCAGCGCTGACCGGGCCGTAGCAGGTTTCAATCGGGTGGGTTGCCTGTTGCATTTTCTCTTCCTGTTCAGACTACGCCAGCGCGCAGCATGTCATGCATATGTACCACACCGAGCAGATGGTCGTCATCGGCCACCAGAATCGAGGTAATGTTTTTGGTCTGCATCAGGTTCAGGGCTTCCACCGCCAGCATATTAGGCCGGACGCGGATGCCACCTGGCGTCATCACTTCCCCGATAGTGGCGCGCTGGAAATCGATGCCCATATCAAAGATGCGGCGCAGGTCACCATCGGTAAAGATACCTTCAATTTTCATCAGGTCGTCGACGATCACCGTCAGTCCCAGATTTTTGCGGGTAATCTCCAGCAGCGCATCGCGCAGCGAGGCGTCCCGTGTGACGTGCGGCAGCTCATCGCCGCTGTGCATGATATCAGCCACATGCAGCAGCAGTTTACGGCCCAGCGCACCGCCAGGATGGGACAAAGCAAAGTCTTCGGCGGTGAAGCCGCGCGCTTCCAGCAGCGAAACCGCCAGCGCGTCACCCATCACCAGCGTGGCCGTGGTGCTGGTGGTCGGTGCCAGACCCAGCGGGCAGGCTTCCTGCGGAACATGGACACACAGATGCACATCGGCAACCCGGCCCATCGCACTGTCAGGCCTTCCGGTCATGCAGATCAGCGTAATGTGCTGACGCTTTAAAACCGGAATCAGCGCGAGGATTTCGTTCGACTCACCGCTGTTGGAGATGGCGATGACCACATCATTTTTGCTCACCATGCCCAGATCGCCATGGCTGGCTTCGGCCGGATGAACAAAAAAAGCGGGCGTGCCGGTACTGGCAAAGGTCGCCGCCATTTTTTTGCCGATATGGCCAGACTTGCCCATGCCCATCACCACCACTTTACCCTGACAGGCGTAGATCAGGGCGCAGGCGCGGGCGAAATCGTCGTTAATATATTGATCGAGTTGTTCCAGACCTTCGCGCTCAATGCGCAGTACGGTTTTCCCCGCCTGCTGGAAATCAAATGCTGTTGGTTGCTGATATGACATAGTGAGTCTGTCCTTGTTAGCCGTCCATGAATGCCGGCTGCATCCACAGCAGCGTCACCCAGACGAAGAAACCACAGAGTAAAAATAAGCCTGCCGTCCGGCCAACGCGGCGGCGACGTAGCAGGCAGAGCAGGGCAAACAGCACGCTGACTCCCAGCATCACCCAGTAATCACGGGCGAAGGCGTGATAATCGACACTGCCAGGGTGAATTAGCGCCGGCAGACCCAGCACAATGGCAATATTATAAATGTTGGCGCCGATCAGATTACCGATCGCGATATCATCTTCGCCTTTCAGCGCACCGGCAATAACCGTTGCCAGCTCGGGCAGGCTGGTGCCCACGGCGATCAGCGTCAGGCCCATCACCAGCTCGCTGACGCCAAAATAGTCGGCAAACGCCGTGGCATTGTCGATCACCATTCGTGTCGACATCGGCAGGATAATCAGCGCGACGGCCAGCCAGAGAAAGGCCACCGTATTTCCGCTCTCTTCGCGTGGCAGCTCGGCCAGCTGCTCGCGGGTCAGGGTGTCGTTGTTATCCCGTTCTGCTTTACGCGCAATGCGAATTACCACCATCAGATAAATCGCGGCAATGGTGATCAGGCCTATTCCATCCAGTCGACTAAGCTGATTGTCAAACAGCATGAAACCGCTGAGCAGGGTAACCAGCAACATTAACGGCAGTTCACGGCGTATCAGATTAGAATGGACGCTAAGCGGGTGCATGAGCGCAGCGGCACCCAGGATGAGTAAAATATTGGTAATATTCGAGCCGAGCGCGGTGCCAACAGCAAGATCCATCTGGCCATGCTGCGCGGCGGAAAAGGAGAGGATCATCTCTGGCAGCGAGGTGCCGATGCTGACAACGGTCATGCCAATAATCAGTGGCGGGATGCCAAATGATCGACACAGTATAGAGGCGCTAAACACCAGACGATCGGCACCATATGCCAGTAAAAGCAAACCGATAATCAGCAGTGCAGAAGCTACGAACATGAAAAATCCTTGCGTAAAAACCCAGGCCGGCAATGCCTTTCCCGACCGGTTTAAGGTTCTGTTTGGCGAGACAGGCGCTGATTTTGACCGTCCGGACGGCAAAAGTAAATTTAATGACCATTTTCGCCAAATCTTAGCGGTAAGTTTCTGTAAAGCTATCGTGAATCAGGACCGAACAGGCTACCATCGTACCCCATGTTTACGCCCGATCCTTACAAGAGGTTATAATGATCCAGCAGCAATCGAATCTGGTTGAGGTTCGTGGCGTGAGTTTTTCGCGCGGAGATCGCACCATCTTCGATGACATTTCGCTGACCGTGCCGAAAGGCAAAGTGACGGCGATAATGGGGCCGTCGGGGATAGGAAAAACCACGCTGCTACGCTTGATTGGGGGGCAACTTCAGCCGACCAGCGGTGAAATCTTTTTCCGTGGTGAAAACATTCCGTCACTGTCTCGCACTAAATTGTACGAAGCGCGCAAAAAAATGAGCATGCTGTTCCAGTCTGGCGCGCTGTTTACTGACCTGACGGTCTATGAAAATGTTGCCTGGCCGCTGCGTGAACATACCCGTCTGCCTCCTCCGCTGCTGCACAGCACAGTGCTGATGAAGCTGGAAGCGGTGGGTCTGCGTGGCGCGGCCCAGCTGAAGCCCGCGGAGCTGTCGGGCGGAATGGCGCGTCGTGTGGCACTGGCGCGCGCTATCGCGCTGGAGCCGGAACTGATCATGTTTGATGAGCCTTTCGTCGGTCAGGATCCGATCACGATGGGTGTGCTGGTAAAACTCATTGATGAACTGAACCATGCTCTGGGCCTGACCTGTATTGTGGTCTCGCACGACGTACCGGAAGTACTGAGTATTGCGGACTATGCCTATATCGTGGCCGGACAAAAAATTATCGCACACGGCACCACGCCGGAGTTGCGAGCGAACAATGACCCGCGCGTTCGCCAGTTTATTGATGGCGATGCGGATGGTCCGGTTCCCTTCCGTTTTCCTGCCGGCGACTATCTCGCTGATTTAACCGGCTCAGGGAGTAACTAAACTGATGGTGTTGAAGGCGCTGGCGACATTTGGACGTCAGGGAATTGAAACGTGCGCCAGTTTTGGACGCGCAGGACTCATGCTCTTTCATGCGCTGGTGGGCAAGCCAGCGTTCCGCAGACACACGCCGCTACTGATTAAACAACTTTATAGCGTCGGCGTGCTGTCGCTGCTGATCATCGTGGTTTCCGGTCTGTTTATCGGCATGGTGCTTGGCCTTCAGGGTTATCTGGTCTTAAACACCTATGGCGCGGAAACCAGCCTCGGTATGCTGGTGGCGCTGTCATTGCTGCGCGAACTGGGGCCGGTTGTGACCGCGCTGCTGTTCGCCGGACGGGCAGGGTCTGCGCTGACCGCCGAAATCGGCCTGATGAAGGCCACCGAACAGCTCTCCAGTATGGAGATGATGGCGGTTGACCCGTTGCGCCGGGTGGTCTCGCCGCGCTTCTGGGCCGGTTTTATCAGTATGCCGTTACTGACGCTGATTTTTACCGCGGTAGGGATTGCCGGTGGGGCGCTGGTCGGGGTGAGCTGGAAAGGGATTGATCCTGGTTTCTTCTGGTCGGCGATGCAGAATGCCGTCGATTTTCGTGCCGATGTGGTTAACTGCCTGATTAAAAGTGCGGTATTTGCCATTACCGTGACGTGGATTGCGCTGTTTAACGGCTATGATGCGATTCCAACCTCTGAAGGGATCAGTCGCGCGACGACGCGCACTGTGGTGCACGCGTCACTGGCGGTGCTCGGATTGGATTTTGTGCTGACAGCACTGATGTTTGGGAATTGATGCAATGCAAAGCAAAAAAAGCGAAATCTGGGTTGGCATATTTATGATTATGGCGTTGCTGGCGGCGCTGTTTCTCGCGCTGCGCGTCGCCGATTTAAAGTCAATGGGCACCGAGCCGACGTGGAAGCTCTACGCCACCTTTGACAATATTGGTGGTCTCAAAGCCAGTTCGCCGGTCAAGATTGGTGGGGTGGTGATTGGCCGGGTGACCGACATTGAGTTAGAGCCGAAAACGCTGCTGCCGCGTGTCACCATGGACATCAGCGATCAGTATGCGAATAAAATTTCAGACACCAGCTCGCTGGCGGTTCGCACTCAGGGACTACTGGGTGAGCAATTCCTGGCACTCAATTTAGGATTTGACGATCCTGAACTGGGTTCGGCGATGCTGAAAGATGGCGATACGCTGCGCGATACGAAATCCGCCATGGTGCTCGAAGACCTGATCGGTCAGTTCCTTTATAAGAGCGGCGATAATAAACAAAACAGTGAAAACAAGGATGCGCAGGAAGGCGACAGTGCTGCGCCTGCGGCACCGGCTCAACCTTAAAGAAGAGGGTATACCATGTTTAAACGTTTACTGATGATTGCCATGCTGGTGGTTGCGGTACCGCTGACGGCAACCGCAGCCGATCAGAGCAACCCCTACAAACTGATGAATGAAGCGGCGCAAAAGACGTTCACCCGTCTGAAAAACGAGCAGCCGAAAATCAAGCAGGACCCTAACTACCTGCGTCAGATTGTGCGTCAGGAGCTGCTGCCCTATGTGCAGATCAAATATGCGGGCGCGTTAGTGCTGGGCCGCTACTATCGTGATTCGACGCCCGCTCAGCGTGAAGCCTACTTCAGCGCCTTTGGTGACTATCTGGCGCAGGCTTATGGTCAGGCACTGGCACTGTACAACGGACAGAGCTACCAGATTCAACCTGAGCAGCCGTTAGGCGATGCCCAGATTGTCGCTATTCGCGTTTCCATTATCGATCCCAATGGTCGTCCACCGGTTCGCCTCGACTTCCAGTGGCGTAAAAACAGCCAGAGCGGTAACTGGCAGGCGTATGACATGATCGCTGAAGGCGTCAGCATGATTACCACCAAACAAAATGAGTGGAGCGATCTGTTACGTACCAAAGGTATCGATGGTCTGACGGCGCAGCTGAAATCTTCTGCGGCACAGCCAATCACGCTGGATAAACAACAATAATGCACGAATCGTTACGCTGGGAGCGGGAAGCCAGCACGCTATTACTGAAAGGCGAACTGGATCGCGACACGCTGATGAGCCTGTGGCAGCAACGTGAAACGCTGATTAAAGATGTCGATACCATCGACGTCGCGGCGCTGGAGCGTGTGGACTCTTCCGGGCTTGCCCTGCTGGTGCACCTGCGGGAAATCGCGCGGGCACAGGGTATTACCCCTCGCTTTACGGGCATCAGCGACAAACTGCATTCGCTGATAACGCTTTACAATCTGCAACAGATTATTGTTTCTGCGGATAAAAGCGCCTGATATCCGGTTGTTATGCTAAGCCCCTGTTTTCAACAGGGGCTTTTGCGTATTTAAGAGTCAGCCGCTTTCCTCTACTATGTCAGCCTTATTATTATTAAGTGAAGTTAAGCCCAATGGAAAACAGTGAAATTCAGGCCGTGCTGATGGCAGCATTGCCTTTAGACGAAGTGCATGTGATGAGCAATGATGGCAGCCATTTTCAGGTGATCGCCGTAGGCGAACTGTTTGGCGAACTGAGCCGCGTAAAAAAGCAGCAGGCTGTCTACGCGCCGCTGATGGAATTTATCGCGGATAACCGCATTCATGCTGTCTCTATCAAAACCTATACTCCCGCTGAATGGGCGCGTGACCGTAAACTCAACGGTTTCTGATCCCCAGCGGGGTGAACTCGTCGCTGGCGAGTCCAATCTTTAGCTAGTTAATTGAGAGCCGTGTTAATGGACAAATTTCGTGTGCAAGGCCCCACCCGCTTAAGTGGTGAAGTAACCATTTCCGGGGCAAAGAACGCCGCGCTTCCTATTCTGTTTGCTGCGCTGCTGGCTGAAGAGCCGGTCGAGATCCAGAATGTGCCAAAGCTGCGCGACATTGATACCACCATGAAGCTGCTGAGCCAGCTGGGTGCGAAGGTGGAACGCAACGGTTCTGTGCATGTCGATGCCAGCGCGGTAGATGTATTTTGTGCGCCTTACGATCTGGTCAAAACCATGCGTGCCTCAATCTGGGCGCTGGGCCCGCTGGTGGCGCGTTTTGGTCAGGGTCAGGTTTCCCTGCCGGGTGGCTGCGCTATCGGCGCGCGTCCGGTTGATCTGCACATTACCGGTCTTGAACAGCTGGGTGCCGAGATCAAGCTGGAAGAGGGCTACGTGAAAGCGTCAGTCAATGGCCGCCTGAAGGGCGCACTGATTGTCATGGACAAAATCAGCGTTGGCGCGACCGTAACCATCATGAGTGCTGCGACGCTGGCGACCGGTACCACCGTGATTGAGAATGCGGCGCGTGAGCCGGAAATTGTCGATACCGCCAACTTCCTTAACACCCTGGGCGCCAGAATCAGTGGTGCAGGCAGCGATAAAATCACCATCGAAGGCGTAGAGCGTCTGGGTGGCGGTGTTTATCGTGTCCTGCCGGATCGTATCGAAACCGGTACCTTTCTGGTGGCTGCGGCCATTTCAGGTGGCAAAGTGATGTGTCACAAAACCCAGCCGGATACGCTGGATGCTGTGCTGGCCAAGCTGCGTGATGCGGGTGCCGATATCGAAACCGGTGAAGACTGGATCAGTCTGGATATGCACGGCAAGCGGCCAAAAGCGGTCAACGTGCGCACTGCACCGCATCCAGGTTTCCCGACCGATATGCAGGCGCAGTTCACACTGCTAAACATGGTCGCGGAAGGCACGGGCGTAATTACCGAAACCATCTTCGAAAACCGTTTCATGCATATCCCGGAACTGATTCGTATGGGCGGACATGCTGAGATTGAGAGCAACACGGCGATCTGTCATGGGGTTGAAACCCTGTCAGGTGCGCAGGTGATGGCGACCGATTTGCGTGCGTCTGCCAGCCTGGTTCTGGCCGGTTGTATTGCGGAAGGAACGACGTTTGTTGATCGCATTTATCACATCGATCGTGGCTATGAGCACATCGAAGATAAGCTGAAAGCCATGGGCGCAAACATCGAGCGCGTCAGCGAAGAGTAATCCCGCAGATGCTCTGAAAGAGCCAGCCCCCTTTGGGGGCTGGTTTTTTTTCGCCTGAGGATCGCCTGAGTTTTCAGGCGGTATCGGAATGATCGACAGGCGCCCGGATACGTTTTCTGCGATCCAGCAGGCAGTGGGTCTCGGGATCGTAATAGCGGCTGGGCCAGATCTCACAAGGATGAACCTTGATCGCGTCAGCGATCAACCATTCGCCCTTGGGCCATGGACGCGTGAGCGCATTAGCCAGCGTTGATGAACTGAGACCTGCTGCGCGTGACAGCGCTGCGAGTGTCATTCCACGCTTATGCAGCGCCGCGATAATGTCAGCCGGGTGCCAGTCTTCCATCCTTTTTTGCATATCCTGTTCTCCTTTTCCCTGTCATTGCGTCGTCCAGCAGGACGTGAGCTTTCCTTTTTACCGTTATCTGGAAAGATTGAGGTTTTTATAGCAAATAGTTCCCATTAGTTTCCAGTAATATTTGGATCCAGCATCTGATCTGTGGGGTGGCATGCAAAAGGAGTGCAACAGCTAAGAGATAACAAAAAGAAGTGAGAGCGGGGACGTAAAACGGAGCCTGTCAGGCTCCGTGAGGGATCAGAAATCGCGCTGAACTGACATGTGCGCCAGCGACTCCAGCGCACTGCGCCACGGCGATTCGGGCAGAATACGCAAGGCTTCAATGGCTTTATCCGCTTCCTGTTCGGCGCGGCTGCGCGTCCATTCGAGTGAACCACACTGATTCATCGCTTCCAGTACCGGTTCCAGCAGATGGCGGCCATTTCCCTGCTCAATGGCTTCACGGATCATCTTCGCCTGCTCAGGTGAGCCGTGCTGCATAGCATGCAGCAGTGGCAGCGTGGGTTTGCCTTCACTCAGATCATCGCCGGTATTTTTGCCCAGCGTCTCGCCATCAGCACTGTAATCCAGTAAGTCGTCAATTAACTGGAAAGCGGTGCCCAGATAGCGCCCATAATCCTGTAGCGCTTTTTCCTCTTCAGGTGTGGCTTCAGCCAGTATCGCCGAGGCCTGCGAGGCCGCTTCAAACAGGCGCGCGGTCTTGCTGTAAATCACGCGCATGTAGCTCTCTTCGGTGATGTCGGGATCGTTGACGTTCATCAGCTGCAGGACTTCGCCCTCAGCAATCACGTTTACCGCTTCTGACATCAGCGCCAGGATACGCAGCGAACCCATGCTGGTCATCATCTGGAAGGCGCGGGTGTAAATAAAATCACCGACCAGCACGCTTGCCGCATTGCCAAACGCCGCGTTCGCGGTCGCTTTGCCACGACGCATATCGGATTCATCCACGACATCGTCATGCAGCAGCGTGGCGGTGTGGATAAATTCGATCAGCGCCGCATTGGTCACGTGCAGATCGCCCTTGTAGCCCATGGCACGTGCGGATAGCACGGCAATCATGGGACGGATACGCTTGCCCCCACCACTGATGATGTAGTAGCCCAACTGGTTGATGAGCGAGACATCTGAATTCAGCTGGTCGAGGATGGTCTGGTTAACGGCAGCCATATCCTGTGCGGTTAATTCATTAATCTGTTCTAAGTTCATTCGTCTTTTCAGCTATGACTCGTTATCTCTGCCATGGTAAGTGCTTTTACCCAGCCAGCGTTCAGGTAATCTGTTACTGATTGTACTTGAATTTTCTGCCTGAGAAACGGTTGCATTCAGCCTGTGTTTTTTTTCTGCAAGAGTGTGCAAAGTGCTCTTGTCTTCTTCTGGAGTTTTGCGTAGAATTCGCGCCCTATTGTGAATATTTAGCGCGCCGCCTGATGAACTAAAAGGCAAGCGCAGAAGCGGAGTTTTATATGTACGCGGTTTTCCAAAGTGGTGGTAAACAACACCGAGTAAGCGAAGGTCAGACCGTTCGCCTGGAAAAGCTGGACATCGCAACCGGTGAAACGATTGAGTTTGACCAGGTTCTGATGATTGCTAATGGCGAAGACGTGAAAATCGGCGCGCCACTGGTTTCAGGCGGAATGATCAAGGCAGAAGTTGTTGCTCACGGTCGTGGCGAGAAAATTAAGATCGTTAAGTTTCGTCGTCGTAAGCACTACCGTAAGCAAGCAGGCCATCGCCAGTGGTTCACTGATGTGAAAATCACTGGTATCACGGCATAAGAGGAGATCTGACAAATGGCACATAAAAAGGCTGGTGGTTCGACTCGAAATGGTCGTGACTCCAATGCAAAACGTCTGGGTGTAAAACGTTTCGGTGGCGAATCTGTTCTGGCAGGTAGCATCATCGTTCGTCAGCGTGGCACCAAATTCCACGCCGGTACCAATGTAGGTTGTGGTCGTGACCACACCCTGTTTGCTACCGCAGACGGTAAAGTACAGTTCGAAGTTAAAGGTCCGAACAACCGTAAATACATCAGCATCGTTGCTGAGTAAGGTTGTCGTGACGCAGACGTTTAACGTCTGAACGCACGAATTGAAGGCCCCGCAGCTCCTGCGGGGCTTTTTACATTCTGCGGTCTGTTGCGGTAAAAGCGACGCATCACAAAAGTTTGCTGTACACTTTATGTACGCACTGGCGAAAGCCAATCCTGATTTATCCGCCGCTGGTCAGCGCAGAAGACCCTGGCGGACCCGTCTGCAGAGTGCTGCA
This sequence comes from Pantoea sp. 18059, assembly GCF_902706165.1. NCBI lineage: Bacteria > Pseudomonadati > Pseudomonadota > Gammaproteobacteria > Enterobacterales > Erwiniaceae > Pantoea > Pantoea sp. 18059. The sequence continues at coordinate 411,512 of NZ_CACSJS010000002.1, read as the reverse complement.
GGCGATTGTGTGACGGAGATAGAAAATGAAGTTTGTAGATGAAGCGACAATTTTGGTCGTCGCCGGTGATGGCGGTAATGGTTGCGTAAGCTTCCGCCGCGAAAAATATATCCCGAGAGGCGGCCCTGATGGGGGTGATGGCGGTGACGGCGGTGACGTTTATCTGATCGCTGATGAAAACCTCAACACCCTTATCGATTATCGTTTCGAAAAATCTTTCCGCGCCGAGCGTGGGCAGAACGGCCAGAGCCGCGACTGTACTGGCAAACGCGGTAAAGATATCGAAGTTAAAGTGCCGGTCGGCACCCGGGTTATCGATCAGGGTACCGGCGAGACACTGGGCGACATGACGCGTCACGGCCAGAAACTGATGGTCGGCAAAGGCGGCTGGCATGGCCTGGGTAACACCCGCTTTAAATCATCTGTAAACCGCAGTCCGCGCCAGAAAACCATGGGTACCCCAGGTGAAAAGCGCGATCTGCAGCTGGAGCTGATGCTGCTGGCAGATGTCGGGATGCTGGGCTTACCGAATGCCGGTAAATCGACCTTTATCCGTGCCGTATCGGCAGCGAAGCCAAAAGTGGCGGACTATCCGTTTACCACGCTGGTGCCGAGCCTGGGCGTGGTTCGTATGGACAGCGAGCAGAGCTTCGTCGTGGCCGATATCCCTGGCCTGATTGAAGGCGCAGCCGATGGCGCAGGCCTCGGCATTCGCTTCCTGAAGCACCTTGAGCGCTGCCGCGTGTTGCTGCACCTGATCGACATCGACCCCATCGATGAAAGCGATCCGGTTGAAAATGCCCGCATCATTCTCGGCGAGCTGGAAAAGTACAGCGAGAAGCTGTTCAACAAGCCACGCTGGCTGGTCTTCAACAAAATTGATCTGATCAGTGAAGAAGAAGCGCAGTCACGGGCTAAAGCGGTGGCTGAAGCACTGGGCTGGGAAGATAAGTATTACCTGATTTCTGCCGCAAGCCGTACCGGTGTCAACGAACTCTGCTGGGACGTGATGAGCTTCATCAACGCTAATCCGAAAGAAGCGGAGCTTGAAGAGAAGCAGCCGGAGAAAGTGGAGTTCATGTGGGACGATTACCACAAAGAAACCATTGAAAACACGGTTGAAGTGGAAGATGAAGAGTGGGATGACGACTGGGATGATGAAGACGACGAAGGCGTTGAAATTATCTATCAGCGTTAACCGATCGCCTGCTACAGCGTGATATGCAATGCCCCCTTTCAGGCCTGAAAGGGGGCATTGTTCTTTCTGCAGCTAGCTCATCACCGCCACACTCAGTCGCGCACTGCAGCACAGCTGATCCCGACCGTTCCGAATCTCAATCTGCCAGCTCTGACTGCGTTTACCCAGATGCAGTGGACGGCAAATTCCCCGCACCAGACCGGCAGAAACCGCACGATGATGGCTGGCATTCACTTCTACGCCAACCACGCTGCTGCCTTCCTCAACCGCCAGATATCCGGCAATTGAGCCCATCGACTCCGCCAGCACCACGGACGCACCGCCATGCAGCAGCCCGAACGGCTGTTGCGTACGGGCATCGACCGGCATCGTCGCTTCCAGATAATCATCACCTATCAGGGTAAAAACGATACCCAGATGGGCCACCAGAGAGTTCTCACCCAGCGCATTCAGGGCGGGAAGATCAATGGATCGCTTCCAGATCGCTGTCATTATCAGGCTCCCAGGGTTGCGCCACCATCAACCACAATATCCTGCAGCGTCACATGGCTGGCAAGATCCGACGCGAGAAACAATACGGTGGCTGCAATTTCCTGCGGCTGCGCGATCTTGCCCAGCGGGATACCCAGCTTGAACTGATCCGGGAAGCCGGCAATCATCTCCTGCTCACCCGTCGGTGTGTGCCACAGGCTGCGCTGCATATCGGTGTCGGTGGAACCCGGTGAAACGATGTTGCAACGGACGCCATAGGGCGCCATCTCCAGACCCACGGTCTGACAGAGACTGCGCAGCGCCGCTTTTGAAGCACCATAAGCGGACATGCCGATACGCGGGGCATGAGCCGAATTAGACGCGACGGTGACGATGGCACCGGCGCGCTGTTCGCGAAAGCGTGGCAATGTCTGCTGGAACAGATTAAACGCGCCGCCTGCATTGACGTTAAGACACGCCTGCCAGTCGGCAAACGACAGCTCATCGGTGGCACCAATCCGTAAGATACCGGCTGCGTTGACCAGCACATCAATGCGCGGTTGCACGGCCAATACGCGCTGGCAGATCGTTTTGACCTGCGCCGGATCGGCCACATCCATCGTGTGGCAGGGAAACGGGTAATCATGGCCCTTGAAACATTGATCAAAGGCCTCAACCTGTGCGCCAGCCTGATGAAAGGCTAACGCAGTATGATAGCCTATGCCCTGGCCGGCACCGGTTACCCAGACGATTTTACCGCTGAAGTCGAATGTGTGGCTCATTTCGCCGGCTCCCGCGCCAGCAGCGCCCACCAGCCATCAATGCTCGGGTTTTTCGCCAGGCTGACGAAATCGATATCACGATGTACCTGACGCCAGCGTGCCGCCAGCGCCATCACGCGTACTGAGTCCAGACCGTAATCAATCAGGTTTTCATCATCTTCCGGCACCTCATCATCTTCCAGCAGCGGCAGGATCAACGCGCGCAGATCATCTTTGCTGAGTGGCACAGGCATCAGATCGGCGGTCATCACCACTTTTCCGCTACGGCCCGCAGTGTAGGTCAGCGCCATCATATGTTCCTCTCGGCTGAAATCAGCCAGCGCATCGGCCACCATAAACGGCTGAATATTGCGCATAAACGCATCGGTGGCCGTAGTCAGGCAGCCAATATGAGCATAGACGCCGGTGATAATCAGCTGATCGCGGCCCATCTCCTGCAGTATCGACTCCAGCGGCGAGCGGTGAAATGCACTGTAGCGCCATTTGGTCAGGACCTGATCGTCCTCATCCGGTGCCAGCGCATCCACGATCTTCTGCTGATCGGGATGTTTATTCAGGCCCGGTCCCCACATGTCGTTGAGCAGCGCACGATCCTCATCGCTCTGCGCGTTTGGCTGAGCGGTGTAAAACACCGGAATACCCTGCGCTTTGCAGTAGCGACGCAGGCGGGCAATATTGTCGACTACCTGCTCAACCAGCGGGCTATTTTCGCCCCAGAAGTTGAGAAAATAGCGCTGCATATCGTGGATCAGCAGGGCGGCACGGTCCGGCTCCAGCATCCATTTCACTTTGTTGTTGGGCAACTCGGTGGCGGCTGGCAGTGGATAAGAGGTCAGTTGTGGAATAGCCATTGAAAATCTCCGGACAGATCAGGCTTGCGCTTGTTGATCGGCAAGTTGTTGGCGCAGACGTTTTTTGTCCACCTTTCCGACGGCGGTCAGCGGCAGGGCATCTACGCAGGTAATACGGTCAGGCAGCTTAAATTCTGCCACGCCAAGTTCACGCAGGTGACGACGCAGCGCCACCGGTTTAACCGGCTGACGGGTGACGATAAAGGCACAGCTCTTTTCACCCATCAGCTCGTCGCTCATGGAGACCAGTGCAGCGTGGATCACATCCGCATGGCGCTGCAGCAGGTTTTCGATCTCTTCGGCTGCGATCTTTTCGCCGCCCCGGTTGATCTGATCTTTCTCCCGGCCCTGCACGATGATGTTGCCAGCAGGCGTGATCTCAATCAGATCGCCAGAGCAGTAAAAGCCCTGGTCATCGAAGCTGGCGGCGTTATGTTCCGGGCTGTTGTAGTAGCCGCGGAAGGTATAAGGACCACGCGTCATCAGGCGACCGATGGAGCCTGCTGGCAATGGATTACCCTGATCGTCGGCGACCCACACCTCGTCATCCGGGGAGATCGGGCGTCCCTGCGTGGTGAGAATGGTCTGCTCATCGTCATCCAGTCGGGTGTAGTTCACCAGACCTTCCGCCATACCAAATACCTGCTGCAGGGTGCAGCCGATCTCGTTCTGGATGCGCGCGGCCAGTGTTTCACCCAGCTTTGCGCCACCGACCTGAATGCGTTGCAGCGAGGCCAGCGCAGCATTGCTGCCCCATTCCTGAATCGCCTGCAGCCAGAGACTGGCGGCGGGCGGAACCAGGCCGGTATCGGTGACCTGATGCTTTTCAATCAACGGGAAGCAGAGCGTTGCGCTGGGATCGGCGGCTAAGATCACCTGTCCGCCCGCGTAAAAAACGCCCAGCGCGCCCGGCGAACTCATCGGGAAGTTATGCGCGGCGGGCAGGGCGATCAGGTAGCGGGTGTCGGCGGTAACATCGCAGATAACGTCACTCTCACGGATGCTGTAGTAGTAATCATTATGGGTACGTGGGATCAGTTTCGGTGTACCGGTACTGCCACCCGACAGCTGGAAAAAGGCGACTTCATCGCCTGCGGTCGGGGTTGCGATGAAGTTGCCCGCGGGTTCAGCCAGCAGGGCGTCGAGGCTGTTTTCCGTCTGAGCGTCATTACGCAGGATCACCTGTTGTAGTGAACGCTGATCGCGGCGAAGTTGCGCAATAAACGCATCATCGGCGAACAGTGCGTGGCTGCGATCGGCAATTAACAGGCTCGGCGAGATCTGACTGGCATAGGCGGCCAGTTCAGTGCGCTGATGGCTGAACAGGGCGTTAACCGGGGCAACGCCGATTTTGAACAGGGCAAACAGCGTCAGGTAAAATTCCGCCACGTTGCCAAGCTGCACCAGCGCCGTATCGCCTGACTTCAGGCCGCGACGCTGCAATGCCGCGGCCAGGTTGTCACTCAGCGCCGCCAGCTGGCGATAGGTAAATTGTCGTTCGCCATCAATCACCGCCACGCTCTCGCTGTCGCGATGACGTTCCAGGATGTCGGTCATCGGCAGATCGAGCCAGTAGCCTTTTTCACGGTAACGTGCGGCCACATCGTCCGGCCAGCGGCTGTAGGAAATCGTCATACAGGTTCCTTTATTGCAGTCCAAAAGCGCGAAGCATGGTGTCGAGTTTGACGCCGGTTTCACGCCATTCTGATTCAGGTTGTGAGTCCGCTACGATGCCTGCGCCCGCAAACAGCCGCACCCGCGGGCCATTCACCGTACCGCAGCGAATGGTGACGACCCATTCGCCATTGCCCTGATCGTCACACCAGCCGACGATGCCGCCAAACAGCTGACGTTCAAATGGCTCCAGTCGCTGAATCAGCGCCTGAGCACGCTGATGCGGGAAGCCGCTGAGGGCCGGTGTCGGATGCAGCAGACAGGCCAGTGACAGCGCATTTTCGCGATCGTCCAGCACGTCACCCTGAATCTGCGTAGCGAGATGCCACAATGTTGCAGTGGTCAGCAGTGAAGGTGTCTCGGGGACCGACAGCAGGCGGCTGCGCGGCTGCAGTGTCGCGCGCATCGCATCCGTGACCAGCTTATGCTCATGACGATCTTTTGCTGAGTGCATCAGGCTGTCGCCAGAGGCCTGGTCACGCTGCGGATCGCGATGACGCGGCGCTGAACCGGCCAGCGGACAGGAGCTGAACTGGCGGCCCTGCTTACGAATCATCAGTTCCGGGCTGGCGCCAACCAGCGCGCCACCATCGGGCAGCGGCAGATGGAAGTGATAGCTGTTAGGGTTCTGCGCCACGATGCGCTGCATCAGGGCGGCCGTATCAACCGGTTGTTCCGCCACGATATCCATCAGCCGCGACAACACCACTTTATCCAGATCGCCGCGCTGCGTAGCCGCCACCGCCTGCGCAACCATGTCGATGAAAATGTCATGGTCCGGCACCGCCGTGCGGCGACGCACCTGCGGCAGTTCAGCCTCAGCCAGAGAGGCACTGGCGTTGAGATCGTCACGGTTAAAGGTCTGATACGACTCAGGGATAAACAGCGCAGCGGGCTGATCCACGTCGAAGGGGACTGCACCCACCAGAATGGGATGGGCAATGCCCTGTTTTCTGGCTGAAGCAAAATGGTGCTGTAGTTGCTGCTGAAACTCCCCTGTCAGCTGCTCACCCTGCCTTACCGGCGCGGTAAGGGTAGTAAAACAGCCCTGTGTGGTCAGGCTTTGCCAGGGAGAGGTAAACAGAAAGCCACGGCAGAGTGCCGGGAAATCCTGCAACAAGGGATGTTCAAACGCCAGCGATTCCACCATAATTTCCACCTATAAATGATAAGATAACTAATAATGATTATCATTTGTATTGTGGGCCAGTAACCTACGTTGATTAGCTGAAAGTGTCAATAATTACGCGGCGATTCAGCTGGCATGGCCGGTTAAATCAGCACAAATGGTCTCTCTCTTTTTCCGGGTAAAAGTGGACGAAAATCTATGAGTAAACATGGTGTCACATCGGCGATAGCGCTGTTTTTCCTGAGCATCAGCCTGTTCAGCGTTACCGCTGCTGCCCAGACCGGCTGGCCGCGAACTGTCGCCGGGACAACAGGCAATATCACACTGACCCAGGCACCAATGCGTATTGTTTCGACCAGCGTTACCCTGACCGGCTCGCTGCTGGCGATTGATGCGCCGGTCGTCGCCAGTGGCGCAACTGCACCCGGCAGTCGGCTGGCTGATAAGCAGGGATTCTTCCGTCAGTGGGGCGAAGTGGCCAAACAGCGCGGCGTAAAACGTCTCTACATTGGTGAGCCCAGTGCAGAAGCGATTGCTGCTGAAGCGCCAGACCTGATTGTGGTCAGCGCCACCGGGAATGATTCGGCAATAAAACTGGTCGATCAGCTTGCGGCGATTGCGCCGGTGCTGGTGGTGAATTACGACGATAAAAGCTGGCAGCAACTGGTGACGTTGCTGGGTGAGGCGACCGGGCATGAAGCGGAAGCTGCCGCCCGGAAAGCTGAGTTTGATGCGCGAGAAAAGGCTCTGAAAGCGAAGCTGACCCTGCCGCCGCAGCCGGTTTCAGCGATGGTGTGGAACGGGGATGGCCGGGCAGTCAATCTGTGGACGGATGCGTCGGCGCAGGGGAAATTACTGCAGCAACTGGGCTTCACTCTGGCGACGCCGCCGGCCACTCTTCAGTCTGGTCACAGCATGGGACAGCGTAAAGATATCCTGCAACTGTCAGGAGAAAATCTGGCGGCAGGCCTTAATGGTCAATCATATCTGCTGTTTGCCGCCGAAGAGCCCACCGCCGCACAGGTGATGAGCAACCCTTTCCTGGCGCAGACCCCAGCGGTGCGCGCAAAAGCAGTCTATGCGCTGGGGCTGGATAGCTTCCGGCTCGACTACTACAGCGCCAGCAATTTGCTGACGCGGCTGGAGACGCTGTTCGTTAAATCATGATCCCGTTTCCGCCGGTGCAGGCGGTTGATAGCGACGCAGACGCGCCATCAGCAGCCACATGATGATGCCCAGCACGGTGGCTGCCAGACCAGCCAGGCTGGCAGCCTGCTGCGGCAACAGCAGTGAACCCATCGCGCCAATCATCGCTGCACCTATCGCATCGCCGGTGACATTCTGCGCTGTCCAGAGGCTGTTGATCCTGCCGAGCAGCGCATCAGGCGTCAGCGTCTGGATCATCGCGTACTGCACCAGGCTGTTGATGGCACTGAAATAGCCAAAGACCGCGAGGCAGACCAGACTCGCGCTGAACCACGGCATCAGGCTGAACAGAGCCAGCGCGACGAAAGCAGCAATAGCACTCGCCAGAATCAGGCGGCCCGGCTGCGGTGACTGTGCCAGCCGTCCGCTGGTGAGGGCACCTGTGGCAGCACCCAGCGGAACGGCGGCATACATCAGCCCTAACTCCGTCACGCCGACCTGCCAGTGTGGCGCCAGCGCCGGATAGAGCACGCGCACCGCACTGGCTAACGTCACCAGCGCGCCGACCAGCGCCGCCATGCCAACAATCGGGCTGGCAAACAGGAATTGCACGCCGCTGGCCAGTGCTTTCAGCGGATGTTCACGCGGCTGCGGCGGTGGCGCCAGCCGCGGCAACCGCAGCAGGGTTAGCACCGTCAGCAACGTGCCGAACGCCGCCAGTCCATAGTTCCACGCCACACCGCCCTGCGCGATGACCAGTCCGGCAATGGCGGGTGAGAGAATCGCGCCAAATCGCACCGTCAGCATGGTAATCGCACCTGCTTTCATCAGATTTTCACGCCCGACCAGCGCCGGCGTCGCCGCCAGCAGCGCGGTGACGCCTATCGCGCCGAAAAAACCATCCCACAGTCCCAGCACAAAGACGGCGATCACCGACGGCGAAGGGAGCAGGGCATTGATGCATAAGGCGACAAAGCCCAGGCCACAGGTGGATCGGGCAAACAGGATCAGACGTCGGCGCTCATAGCGATCCGCCAGCACGCCGCCGGTCAGCAGGCCGATAAACATGCCGGCACCGGCCAGCGTCACCGCCAGCCCCACCAGCAGCGGCGACTGCGTTAGCTGCTGAATCTGAACCGGTACCGCCACCGCCAGCATGCCGAGGGCGACGATGGAGATAAAGCGGGCGATAAAAATGGCGCGAAAGGCGGGGTGGGTTCTCAGCAGGCTGAGATCGATAAAGTGGGAGGGTTTGTTCATAACGTCGCTTTTTTGCACCCATTTTCCTCATCATTGAGTCCGGGAGTCATGGTAACATACAAAAAATCACTAATAACGATAACAAGTATCATTATCATAATGACTCGTGCTGCGATCTCAATGAATCGGTGAAGGTTTAAACGTTATGCGTCAACTTCGTGCAATAGCAGGTTCAGGGATGCTGCTGTTGTTGCTTCTCGCGCTCAGCCTGATGCTGGGTGCCAAATCTATCCCCTTTCATGATGTCACGCAGGCCTTATTCAGCGACTGTAACCGCGTCGATTGTGTCATCGTGCGCGATGCCCGACTGCCGCGCACCCTGGCGGGTCTGCTGGCCGGGATCAGTTTAGGTCTGGCGGGCGCGCTGATGCAGAGCCTGACGCGCAATCCGCTGGCCGATCCCGGCATTCTCGGTATCAACGCCGGTGCAGGCTTTGCGGTGGTGCTGGGCATCGCCCTGTCTGGCGCCGATTCCCCCGCTGACTGGCTTGGCTTTGCCTTTACGGGCGCACTGCTGGCCTCCCTGCTGGTGGCGCTGACCGGTGCGCTGGGCGGTGGCCGCGTTAATCCGGTGCGTCTGACGCTGGCAGGCGTGGCGCTGGGTGCAGTGCTGGAGGGGTTAACCTCTGGTTTATCGCTGCTCAATCCTGACATCTACGATCATCTGCGTTTCTGGCACAGTGGCTCGCTGGATATCCGCAATTTTGCCATTCTGCGCACCACCTTTCCGGCGGTAGTCGCCGGGAGCCTGCTGGCGCTGCTGCTGGCGCGTTCGCTCAACAGCCTGAGTATGGGCGGTGATATGGCGACCGCGCTGGGTACCCGGGTGATGCGTACCCAGCTGGTGGGATTACTGGCTATTGCGCTGCTGAGTGGGGCGGCGACAGCCGCTGTCGGCCCCATCGCGTTTGTCGGCTTAATGACGCCACATCTGGCCCGCTGGCTGCTGGGTAACGATCATCGCTGGATGCTGCCCGGAACCCTTCTTATCACCCCCTGTTTGCTGCTGGCCGCCGATATTCTGGGACGGCTGCTGGTACCGGGCGAACTGCGCGTGTCGATTGTCACGGCCATACTGGGCGCGCCGATGCTGATTGTGCTGGTGCGCCGCAAGTCGGGAAGAGGGCAGCTATGAAACGGGTGATGATTAATGCGCTGATGCTGCTGGTGGCCTGCGGGGTGCTGACCTTTCTGAGCATTACGCGCGGCACCTTACCGATCTCCGCCAGCCAGTTGTGGGCCCTTATCAACGGCGAGGCGGCGCGTAACATACAGCTGATTGTACTGGAGTGGCGACTGCCGCGTGTCATGATGGCGCTGCTGATTGGTGCGGCACTGGGCGTCAGCGGGGCAATTTTTCAGTCGCTGCTGCGCAACCCGCTGGGCAGCCCCGATATTCTGGGTTTCAATACCGGCGCTTACAGCGGCGTGCTGGTGGCACTGGTGCTGTTCCAGCAAAACATGGAGGGCATGACGCTGGCGGCACTGCTTGGCGGACTGCTCACGGCGAGCGTGGTCTGGCTGTTCAGCTGGCGCAACGGCGTGGAGACCTTTCGTCTGATCATTGTGGGCATCAGCGTGCGGGCGCTGCTGATGGCGCTGAACAGCTGGCTGATTATCAGCGCCTCACTGGAGGCGGCACTGAGCGCCGGGCTCTGGAGCGCCGGTTCACTCAACGGCATTACCTGGGCGAAAACGACGCCGGTGATTACCGTGCTGCTGCTGGCGCTGCTGGCGACAAGCATGCTGGCCCGGCGCATGCGTCTGCTGGAGATGGGTGACGACACCGCCTGCGCGCTGGGCGTACCGGTTGAACGCAGCCGCGTTTTGCTGATGCTGACGGGCGTGATCCTCACCGCCGCCTCTACCGCGCTGGTCGGTCCTGTCTCCTTTATTGCGCTGCTGGCACCGCAGATTGCTCGTCGGCTATGTGGCGGTATCAAAGGCGCGCTGCCGCTGGCTGCCTTGTGCGGCGCGCTGCTGTTAACCGCCGCGGATTACGCCGCGCAGCACTTTTTCCTGCCTTATCAGCTGCCGGTTGGCGTCATCACGGTTAGCCTGGGAGGACTCTATCTGATTGCTCTACTGGTACGGGAGGCGCGACGCCAATGACAGTGAAAACACGTTTGCAGGGCGACGCGCTGACGCTGGGGTATGACAAAAAAATCGTGGCGGAGAATCTCACCGTCGCGATCCCCGACGGTGAACTGACCGTTATTATTGGCCCAAATGCCTGTGGAAAGTCGACGCTGCTGCGTACCTTAAGCCGCCTGGTCTCGCCCCTGAAAGGCCAGGTGCTGCTGGATGGCAATGCGATTGCTCACTACGCTACCAAAGAGGTGGCGCGTCGGCTGGGTCTGCTACCGCAAAGCTCGAATGCACCAGCGGGCATCAGCGTCAGCGAACTGGTCGCGCGCGGGCGTTATCCGCACCAGTCGCTGTTTGGTCGCTGGCGACAGGACGATGAGACGGCTGTTCAGCAGGCAATGCAGGCTACCGGCGTGGCAGACTTAGCGCAGCAGCAGGTTGATACGCTCTCTGGCGGCCAGCGGCAGCGGGTATGGATTGCGATGGTGCTGGCTCAGCAGACGCCACTGTTGCTGCTGGATGAACCGACCACCTGGCTCGACATCGCCCATCAGATTGAGTTGCTGGAATTAATGCAGGATCTCAATCAGCAGCATGGTCGTACGTTGGTGGTGGTGCTGCACGATCTCAATCAGGCGTGCCGCTATGCCAGCCATCTGATTGCGATGCGAGACGGGAAAATCATTGCCGAAGGGAAACCGGCGGAGATCGTTACGCCGGAACTGATAGAAGCGATCTACGGCCTGCGCTGCATCATCATTAACGATCCGGTGGCCGGTACGCCGATGATTGTGCCGCTGGGAAGAGGCTGACCTGCGCTTTCTCCACCCGAAGAAAGCGCAAAGTCAGAACGGTTCAGGGATCCAGCGACGCCAGGCACTGCTGCAGTCGTGGCCCAATCTGTTCGAACATGCGCGGTGAGATGATCTCGACGTGCGCACAGTCCAGCGGCCAGATAGTCAGCTCGCCCACATAGGGCGCCCAGGCGCGGCGCGCATCCTGACCGGGCTGCTGCGTCTGTTCCGCCAGGAACAGGGTTGCGTGTCCGGTGAAGCGGGCACTGCGCGCTGTTGCCAGCAGGCGCACTGAACTGGCGTAGTTGGCTTCAATGGTGGTAAACAGTGCCTCCATTCCTTCACCGGCCTGCTGCCGTTGCGCAGCGATAAACTGCTCGCGCTCACGATTAACTTCTTCCAGCACCGCCGGATCCAGCACGTTTTCACCGCGCCGTTCATCCCAGTTCTGCGTCTCCGGCGGCCAGGTATCCAGCAGTCCGAGGAAGGCAACGGTTTCACCTTCGGCCTCCAGCCGCGCGGCGATACCCTGCGCCAGCGTGCCGCCCAGCGAGTAGCCCAGGAAATAGTAAGGCCCCTGTGGCTGCTGCTGACGCACCGTCGCCAGATGCGCCTCACACACCGCGTCAAGTTGCTGCGCCTGGTTCAGCGGGCTGGTGATGTCGGGTGACTGAATGCCGAGTAGCGACCAGCGTGCATCCAGATAGCGCTGCAACACGCTGAACTGCCAGGCAAAACCGGAGGCGGGATGGAAGCAAAACAGCGTTGAGCCAGTGCCGCGTCGCAAGGGTAATACCGCTTCAAATCCGGCGCGAGCCACATCCGCGGGCTCGCTGCTGAGCAGCGCCGCCAGCTTTTCTACCGTGGATGCCACCATGATCTGGCCCACTGACACCGGCTGATTTAGCGTCCGGCGCAGCTGTGCTGCCAGCCGCATCGCCAGCAGCGAGTGGCCGCCCAGCGAGAAGAAATCATCCTGGGCGCTCACCGGTTCGCACTCCAGCAGCCTGGCAAACGCCTGTGCCAGTGTCGTTTCGAGTCCGGGATGCGGCGCGCGACCAGCCAGCGCTGCCTGCTTTTGCGGCAGCGGCAGCGCTTTGCGATCCAGTTTACCGTTGCTGCTGAGCGGTAACGCCGCCAGCTGAACAATCGCCACCGGCACCATATGCGCCGGTAACTGTGTGGCCAGAGTCTGACGCATTGCGTCGGTATCGATCGGGCCATCAGCCACCACATAGCCGACCAGCTGGCGGGCATCGCCCTGCTGATCGCTATTGCTCCCCAGCACCACCGCATATGTGACGGCCTGCTCAATGCCAGGTAGCGCAGCCATGGCGTGGTCGATCTCATTCAGCTCAATACGCTGTCCGCGAATTTTAAGCTGATCGTCGCTGCGGCCCAGATACTCCACCGCACCATCCGGCAGCCAGCGCGCCACATCACCAGTGCGGTACATCCGGGAGCCGTGACCCCACGGATCGGCGACAAACCGGCTGGCGGTGAGGTCGGGACGATCAAGATAGCCATGTGCCAGCTGCACGCCGGTCAGATAGAGATCGCCAGCCACGCCCGGTGGCACCGGCTGCAGACGCGCATCCAGAATCCGTAAGCCGGTGTTCCAGACCGGGAAGCCAATCGGCACGCTGGCTCCTTCGACGGCCGCCAGCTCCGGGCCAAAGGCCGGATAGTAGCTGACATCAACCGCCGCTTCGGTCGGGCCATAAAGATTATGCAAGGGCACCCGGGTCAGCGCCTGCCACTGGCGCGATAACTCTGCGGGCAGCGCTTCGCCGCTACAGAAAACCCGGCGCAGGGTGGCGCAGCGCGCTATCGCGTCACCTTCCTGCAGCGAAGCGACAAAAGCAGCCAGCATCGACGGAACAAAATGGGTGGTGGTCACGCGGTAGCGGGCAAACAGCTGCTGCAGCGCGTCCGGGTCGCGATGAGCATCGGGCGGAGCCATCACCAGCCGTGCGCCGACGATAAGCGGCCAGAAGAACTCCCATACTGAAACATCAAAGCTGCTCGGGGTTTTCTGCAACACCACATCATCGCTGCCGAGCGGATAGCGATCCTGCATCCATAACAGACGGTTGACGATCGCCTCATGACTGACCAGCACCCCTTTTGGCCGACCGGTCGAGCCGGAGGTATAGATGATGTATGCGCCATCCTGTGGACGCGGGGCCTGCATCAGCACGCTATCAACGGGTGTTAACAGCGCGTCGTAAAACAGCGGCGCGACGGGTGAGAGTGCCGCCAGCCGCTCGGCCAGTTCACGACAGGTGATCAGCGTTTTCGGCGCGGCATCTTCCAGCATCATCTGTAACCGATCGTCCGGGTAGCCGGTATCAAGCGGCAGCCAGGTTGCCCCCACGCTGACGATCGCCTGCAGCGCCAGCGATAAAAAGACCGAACGCGGCAGCGCTACGGCGACGATATCACCCGGCGTCACTCCCTGCGCAATCAACTGTTGCCCCAGCGCGGCGACCTGCTGCTGCATCTGTTGATAGTCAAGCTGATGCCCCTCATCTGCCAGTGCCGGAGCGCGCGGCGAACGCTGTGCCTGACGGAGCAGCAGGCTGCTCAGGGTTTCTGCAGGCAGCATTACGGCAGTCTGGTTGATCGCCGCGAGCTGCTGATGCTCTTCCGGCATCAGCATATCCAGCTCGCCACAGGCACTGGCTGGCCGGACGGCAAGCTGCTGAAGCAGCAGGCCAAAGCGGCTGGCGTGTTGCTTTAGCGTTGTGTCGCTGTAGCGCTGTGCATTAGCGAGTAACTCCAGCGTCAGGTCGCCCTGTTCGCTGAGGTAGATAGCAATCTCCAGATCGCGTACCGGTCCTGACGCCAGCTGATGGGTTATGCCTTTGATGCCAGCGAAATCGAGCTGGTAATCAAACATCTTCAGGTTGATTACCGGCCCATAGAGCGGATCGCTGTCGCCGGAGCGACCCAGATCGCGCTGCACCTGTTCAGCGTCGTAACGCTGATGACGACGCATTTTTTTGACTTCGGCCGCCAGACGCCCGGCCAGTGCCGTCAGCGGCTGTGCCGGATCGTAATGCACCGCCATTGGCAGCACGTTAATCACCGGACCGGTGGCGCAGAGCGCGGCCGAGCCGATGCGGCGCATAAAGATGAAACCGGCGGCGAACGCATGCTGACCGGTGAGGCGCGCCAGCCATAAGGCCACCAGCGCAAAGGCGGTATCCGCAGCACTGAGGTTGTGCTGCCCGGTGTGCGTCAGCAAAGCCTGAAAAGTGTCGCGATCCACGGCAAACGTGTGGCGCAGCAGGTCGGTACTGGCGCTCTCACCGGCCAGCGGCAGAGCGGACAACGAGGCGGGCGCAGGTAGCTGCGCGCCTTTCTCCAGCCAGAACTGGCGATCGCGCTGCCAGCCCGAAGATAGCTGATAGCGCTGATATTCATCAACGACGTCGCTGAACGGCACGAACGGGCTTGGCTCCGGCGTGTCGCCGCGCTGCCAGGCGCTGTAAAGATTGGCGATACGGCGGGTCAGGGCGGTGAAACTAAAACCATCGACCACCAGATGATGGTATCGCTGATACCAGTACCAGTGATCCTCATCCAGCCGAAACAGGCTGTGATGGTAGAGCGGCGCGCCGCTCAGCACCCGCAGATCGCCGGTCATATCCTGCTGCATCAGCGCACGTGCTGCGGCCTCCGGATCGGCGGCGTCGCGCAGATCGATCACCTCAGGCTCGCGGAAAGCCTGGGGTTCAGGCCACTGTAGCGGTTCACCCTCCAGCTCGCCAAAGGCCATATTCAGTGTGTCCGCTTCCTGCATGCCAGCAATTATGGCCCGTGATAACAGCGCGCTGTTCAGCGCACCGCGCAGTTCGACAAAATGCGCCACGGCGTAAGCATTGGAATAGGGCGATAGCTGGTCAGCGATCCAGATTCCGGGCTGAGCGGCCACCAGCGGCAGCGTTTTTTGTTCTGTCTGCGGCTTGAGGGTGATCTCAGACATTTTCGCCTCTGTCCTGCGTCATAACCGGACGGATATCGTGCCAGTTTTCATTCAGCCAGCTCAGACAGTCAGCCTGTGGCCCGGGACCAAACACCGGCTGCCATCCTGCCGGAATCGCACAAAAGGCGGGCCATAAGCTGTACTGCTGCTGATCGTTCTTCAGCACCTGACAATCCTGTTGCGGATCGTCGAAAGGGTTAAGTTGTTGCATGTCGGTCTCCTGTCCGCAGTCACCGGGCGCGCTAACGCCGCTGTCCTGCATATCCAATATCTTTCAGTGGCGCGCAGAAGGCGGAATATAAGCGGGTTAGGGCTATTGCCACATGGCTTTAAGGCCTGCCAGCAGTCCGCCGCGCCAGCACAGCGCATCGTGACCGCCTTCGACCGGGTGATAGCTGACCTGATGTCCGGCAGCGGTCAGATCGTGCTGAAACTGCTGGTTTGCTGCCAGAATCAGCCGTTCGCGTCGTCCCGCTTCCAGGTAGAAGCGGCGAGGGGGTGCCTGCAGTAAGCCCTGTTGTAACTGCTGTGGCAGCCAGCCATTGGGATCGCCGCGCGCGGGCCACCAGAACGAACCGGAGAGGCTGATCGCCCCAGCAAAGGTTTCCGGCCAGGTCAGGGTGGCGTAAGCGGCAGAAAGGCCGCCAAAACTCTGTCCCGCTACCAGCGTGCTGTCGGCACGAAACGGCGCCCAGCGCTGAACCTGCGGCAACAGCTCGTGCTGAATCGCCAGCCAGAAGTCAGGGTTACAGGTCAGCTCACGCGTGCGGTGTTCGCGGTCGATGATGTCGATCATGACATAGACCGCAGGGGGCAGTTCGCCTGTCTCTGTCAGTTGCTGAAGCGGGCCGGCAACCGGCATGGTCTGTGCCCAGAACTGACCATCCAGCAGCAGTACCAGCGGACGATCGCCTGCACTGGCGTCTCCGGTAACAGAGATCCAGATCTGACGCTGGTTCCCCAGCCGTTCGCTGCGCCACAAATAGTGTTGCAGCGGAATATCGGCGGCACGGCCCTCATCAACTGCACGCCACACCTGCTGATCCGGCGCGTGTGGCAGGTGCAGTGGCGAGACCCTCATTCCGCGTCCACCCGCCCAGCTTCGCAGAGGATTCAGCGGATCGCTTTGCGCCTGCGGGAATTTCTGACTCCACCACTGGCGCACTGACTGCATATCGGCCTGCCCGGTAAAAGTCTCTTCCTGACTATCAGGAATCAGGCAGTAGCTGCCGCGCCAGTCAGCGGGCAGAGCGGTTTGCCACCACCAGACATCGGTATCGGGAACAGGCGTTAATGAGGAGGGGACCGCTGAATGATGATGATCGGTTACGCCGGTAATATTGATCCAGACGCGCCGGGTATCGGAGTGCTGCGTGTCACCCTGGGGATCGCGCCAGAAAAAGGTGACCTGACAGGTTCCCTTTTCGCCAGCTTCAACCAGAGGAATGCCCCGTTGCTGCTGCTGTTGCCACCAGCGTTCACTGCCGGTTTCTTCACTTAACCACGTCATACGCGCCATCTTTCGATCACCCTTGATTAGGGTCATACATGTTATGAATAATAGTATTGATAATTATTTGCATTTGCAATAGGGTGTTTCCGCCCGACAGGGAGCGCGCGCATCCTCTCTGCCGCACCGGCTTTCAGACTGATGCAAAGCGGTTCTGACGCTGGCCCGGCGACAAGGGGAAAACGTTGCAGGCAAGGTTATTACTTTTTTACCGGCACGCCGGCAGTGGCATCCTCGCCGGCACTCCAGGAACAGAAAAATGAAAAAGTTATCCCGGCTTTCGTTAGCCATTATGATTGAACTGGGTTTCACCGCCTCTCTCATTTCTGTCGGTGCCGTGGCTGCTGAAGCCACCCGCCAACCGGCTATCGACAGCAGCCCCTCCGATACCCTCCACGACGACACCATGATGGTGACCGCCGCCGAGCAGACGTTGCAGGCACCTGGCGTGTCGACCATCACCGCCGACGAAATTAAAAAACATCCACCCGCACGCGATGTCGCCGAAATTATCCGCACCATGCCTGGCGTCAATCTGACCGGTAACTCCACCAGCGGCCAGCGCGGAAACAATCGCCAGATCGATATCCGCGGCATGGGGCCGGAAAATACCCTGATTCTGATTGATGGATTGCCGGTGACCAGCCGCAACGCGGTTCGGCTTGGCTGGCGTGGCGAGCGTGATACGCGCGGCGACACCAACTGGGTACCGCCAGAGATCATTGATCGCATTGAGGTGATCCGCGGTCCGGCAGCGGCCCGTTACGGTAACGGCGCAGCGGGCGGCGTGGTGAACATCATCACTAAAAAAGAGATGGATAATCAGTGGCACGGCTCATGGAGCGCCTATTACAACGTGCCGGAACACAAGGAGGAGGGCGCGACCCGTCGCACCAACTTCAGCCTTGAAGGGCCGCTGGGCGATGATGTCAGTTTCAGGCTCTATGGCGGACTGGCAAAAACGCAGGCTGATGCTTACGACATTAATGAAGGGCACGCTGCAGACCGCACCGGCAGTTACGCCGGATCGTACCCGGCGGGCCGGGAAGGCTCGATCAACAAAGATATTCATGGCCTGCTGCGCTGGGCATTTGCGCCGATGCAGACGCTGGAAGTGGGGGCCGGTTACAGTCGTCAGGGCAACCTCTACGCCGGGGACACGCAGAACACCAATACCAACGCCCTGGTGAAAAGCAAATATGGTGACGAGACCAACCGGCTCTATCGGCAGAACTTTTCTGTTAAGTGGACCGGTGCCTGGGATAATGGCATCAGCACCAATACCTACGCGCAATATGAGAACACCCGCAACGCGCGTCTGAATGAGGGGCTGGCAGGCGGCACCGAAGGCATCTTCGCCAACAGCAACTTCAATACCATCCAGCTGGATGATGTGTTGTTGCACAGTGAGATCAGCGTGCCGTTTGAATGGCTGGTGAACCAGACCGCGACTTTCGGGACGGAATGGAATCAGCAGCGGATGAAGGATCCTTCATCAACGACGCAGGCCGCCAGCTACGGGTCGATTCCCGGTATCGCTACGACCGGCCGCACACCCTATTCACAGGCGGAAATCTTCTCGCTGTTTGCCGAAGACAATATTGAGCTGACCGACAGCACCATGCTGACGCCGGGCCTGCGCTTCGATCACCATTCGATTGTCGGCGATAACTGGAGTCCGTCGCTCAACCTGTCACAGGGATTAGGCGATGAGTTCACACTGAAAATGGGTATTGCGCGCGCCTATAAAGCCCCGAGCCTCTATCAGACCAACCCGAACTATCTGCTCTACAGCAACGGTCAGGGCTGTGCCGCCAGTGCCGGTGCCTGTTATCTGATGGGTAATGACGATCTGAAAGCGGAAAACAGCATCAATAAAGAGATTGGGGTCGAATGGAAGCGCGATGGCTACCAGGCGGGCCTGACCTGGTTCCGCAACGACTACCGTAACAAGATCGAGGCTGGCACGGCGCCAACCGGCACCGCATCTAACGGCAAAACCGACATCTACAAATGGGAAAATGTGCCCAAAGCAGTCGTCGAGGGGCTGGAAGGCACGGTCAATGTCCCGTTCTCCGATAGCGTAACGTGGAACAATAACTTCACTTACATGCTGCAGAGTAAGAATAAAGAGACCGGCGATCGTCTGTCGATTATTCCGGAATATACGCTCAATTCGACGCTGAGCTGGCAGGCGATGCAGGACCTCTCCCTGCAAACGACCCTGACCTGGTACGGTAAACAGGTACCGAAGAAATATGACTATAAAGGTAACGCCGTTACCGGTAGCGCCACCGATCAGGTGAGCCCCTATTCGGTTGTGGGCATGAGCGGCACCTATGACGTTAATAAATATGCCAGCGTTACCGTGGGTATCGACAACCTGTTCGACAAGCGCCATTTCCGTCAGGGCAACGCGCAGACCACCGGCAATGCCACCACCGGAGCGTGGCTCTATGGCGCAGGGGCCAATACCTTTAACGAGTCGGGCCGCACCTGGTATATGAGCGTGAATACCCGCTTCTGATGGACGGGCAATAAAAAGCGCAGCGGTTGACCTGACCGCTGCGCTTTTTTCATGACTGAATAATCAGTTGTTCTGATTGATATCGCGGTAGAGACGGCTCTCAAATCGCACCAGCGGAATACGGCGGGTACGCTGATCTTCCGGCGGGACCGCATAACCGGAAAGGAACTGAACGAATGCCACCCGCGCACCACTGGAGGTGGTGATAAAGCCCGCCAGGTTATAGACGCCCTGCAGTGAGCCGGTTTTCGCCGAGACTTTGCCATCCAGCCCCGCCTCATGCAGCCCGCCGCGATACTGCAGCGTGCCGTCGTAACCTGCCAGCGGCAGCATCGAAATATAATCCAGCGTGTTGTCATTCTTCGCAATGAACTGCAATACCTGCATCATGGTTTGCGGCGAAATCAGGTCATGGCGGGAGAGACCTGAACCATCCACCTGAATGCTATTACCCATGTCGACATTGGCTTTGGCTTTCAGGATGCGGCGAACGGCATCCTGTCCGGCGCGGAACGTGCCGGGCACATTGAAGTAGTGATGACCAATGGTGCGAAACACCGTGTCGGCAATCATGTTGTCTGACTTCTTCAGCATGGTGTGCAGCAGCGTATGCAGCGGCGCGGACTGGGTCGATGCCAGCACGGTACCCGGTTCGGTGACCTGCGTCTGTCGCACCAGATGCCCGCTGTAATCAATCTCAGACGACCGCAGTTCCGCCTTGAGGATTTCGCCAGCCCAGGCCGCGCCATCCTGCACCGCAAATGCCAGCGGCAGTGGTTCCGCGCGCTGGCGCATACAGCCCGTGAGGGTGTAGCGGTTCAGCTCGCCCGGCACCACATCCAGCTCGCAATATTGCCCTTCGCCGCTGTTGCGGCCAATGGTGCGCACCTGGCTGTACATATGCGCCGGATAATAGGAGGCGATACGTACAAAGGCATTCTCACCCGGCGTATTAGCACTGTAGAGCGACACCGAGAAGCAGTTTTTATCAACGATTGCCGCACCCGGCGGAGCACTGAAGCACTGGGTCATATCGTTCCACGGCCAGCCCGGCGCCATATCGTGACTGGCAAAAACGGAGGTGTCGATAACCAGATTGCCTTTGATATGGTTAATGCCCTGCTTCTTTATCGCCGCCACCATGTTGCGCAGATCCTGACGGCTTAAGGTGGGATCACCGCCGAAACGTGCGACTAAATCGCCGTTCAGGGTGCCATCGATAATGGCGCCGCGAGTCTCAAAAGTGGTCTGAAAACGGAAGTCGCCACCCAGCTCCAGCAATGCTGCCAGCGCCGTCACCACTTTCATGGTACTGGCGGGCAGGGCCATCTGTTTTCCGTGATAATCAATAATCGGTGTTGATGCGCCTACTTTTTGTACCATCAGCGCCAGATTGGCGCCGTCTGGCAGGTACTGCATGTATTCATCAACTGGCGCTGCGTGTGCCTGCAGCATAAATGCGCAGCTTAATCCGGTAACAAGTCGTGAAAATCGCATAATCTCGCGGTAACTGGCAGGTGAGGGCGTCAATACTACGTCGCTGGACGGTGCAAAGTAAACGATGACCCGCAGGGAACTCTGGGGTAAAATACGTATCAAATTGCAAAACTCTTTTCTGGCCTGGAAGCATCTCCGGGTCAGGATTCTTTTATTTGCAAAAACGGGCTAATGCGCCGCAGAACGCTTTTTTCTGCAGTCACCGGTCAGGATGACATCGTTAAACAGGAAAGATGGCGAGGAGCTTAAATGAATCAGATTCCGATGACGTTAAGAGGCGCTGAAAGATTGCGCGAAGAGCTGAACGAGCTGAAAACCGTGAAGCGCCCGCGCATTATCGCCTCTATCGCTGATGCACGCGAACATGGCGATTTAAAAGAGAACGCGGAATATCACGCTGCGCGTGAAGAGCAGGGTTTTTGCGAAGGCCGTATTCAGGAGATTGAAGCCAAACTCTCCAATGCGCAGGTTATCGACGTCACTCAGATGCCGAAAACCGGACGCGTGATTTTCGGTGCAACCGTTACCGTGCTGAACGTCGAAACCGACGAAGAAGCCACGTATCGCATTGTGGGCGATGACGAAGCGGACTTTAAGCAAAATCTGATTTCGGTCAATTCGCCGATGGCGCGTGGCCTGGTGGGTAAAGAGGCCGATGACGTGGCTATCGTGAAAACCCCGGGCGGCGACGTTGAGTATGAAATCCTGAAGGTGGAATACCTTTAAGATGTTGCTACGCTTTGAAAAGCGTTAAAGCACAATGTAAAGAAAGGAAAAAGGCCGCATTGCGGCCTTTTATCTGAGGTAAGAGCATGTCACTTTCTTTGCCCACTTAGCGTGGCAGAGAAATTTTGCTCTCTTTAGAGGGGCGATACAGCACCAGCGTTTTGCCGATCACCTGTACGTTGCTGGCACCGGTCTCACGCACGATAGCCTCAACGATCAGCTGTTTCGTTTCACGATCTTCCGAGGCGATTTTTACCTTGATCAGTTCGTGATGCGACAGAGCCTGCTCGATTTCGGCCAGCACGCCTTCAGTCAGGCCATTGCCACCCAGCATAACCACTGGCTTGAGCGGATGGGCGAGGCCCTTGAGGTGCTGTTTTTGTTTGGTACTTAGATTCATCGTAGTTTTTTACTTACTCAGGGATTGAAAACGGTTCATTCTACCGCCATCTCGGGTATATCACCAAATCGACGCAACCCATTGCGTGCAGGTTTATCGCTACGATGACGATTTAGTTGGAAATATTATGACGGGTAAAAAGCGTTCGGCCAGCTCCGGCCGCTGGCTTCAGGAACACTTTAGCGATAAATATGTGCTCCAGGCGCATAAAAAAGGGTTGCGTTCGCGCGCCTGGTTTAAACTTGATGAAATACAACAGGGTGACAAGCTTTTCAAACCCGGCATGACCGTGGTAGATCTGGGTGCTGCACCCGGAGGCTGGTCGCAATATGTGGTACAGCAAATTGGGAACAAAGGGCGAGTCATTGCCTGTGATATCCTGCCAATGGATCCGATAGTCGGTGTCGATTTCCTTCAGGGCGATTTTCGTGAAGAATCGGTGGTCAATGCGCTGCTTGAACGCGTTGGCGATCAAAAAGTTCAGGTTGTCATGTCCGATATGGCGCCGAATATGAGTGGTACACCTGCCGTAGATATTCCCCGGTCGATGTATTTAGTCGAGCTGGCGCTGGAGATGTGTCGGGATATCCTGGCACCTGGCGGCAGTTTTGTAGTGAAAGTGTTTCAGGGAGATGGCTTCGATGAATACCTGCGGGAAATTCGCTCCCTGTTTACGAAAGTGAAAATTCGTAAGCCGGACGCTTCACGTTCACGTTCACGTGAAGTGTATATTGTGGCGACTGGGCGCAAACTATAACCAAATTGCTGGAGAAGTCCGCAGTTTTGCTGCGATTCCATGTATGCGGGATCTATAGTACCCTACGCTATCTGTTAACACCGTTGTAATATGAGGTTAATCCCTTGAGTGACATGGCGAAAAACCTGATTCTCTGGTTAGTCATCGCGGTCGTGCTGATGTCAGTATTCCAGAGCTTTGGGCCCAGCGAGTCGAATGGCCGTCGGGTTGATTATTCAACCTTCCTGTCGGAAGTGAACCAGGATCAGGTCCGCGAGGCACGTATTAACGGGCGTGAAATTAACGTCGTTAAAAAAGACAGCAATAAATACACGACCTACATTCCTGTCAACGATCCCAAGTTGCTCGATAACCTCTTGACCAAAAACGTCAAAGTGGTTGGCGAACCGCCGGAAGAACCAAGCCTGCTGGCTTCAATCTTCATTTCGTGGTTCCCGATGTTGCTGCTGATCGGTGTGTGGATCTTCTTTATGCGTCAGATGCAGGGCGGCGGCGGTAAGGGCGCGATGTCCTTCGGCAAGAGCAAAGCCCGCATGTTGACGGAAGACCAGATTAAAACCACTTTCGCCGACGTAGCAGGTTGTGACGAAGCGAAAGATGAAGTTGCTGAGCTGGTGGAATATCTGCGTGAGCCAAGCCGTTTCCAGAAGCTGGGCGGTAAGATTCCAAAAGGCGTTCTGATGGTGGGGCCACCGGGTACCGGTAAAACCTTGCTGGCAAAAGCGATTGCCGGCGAAGCGAAGGTGCCTTTCTTTACCATCTCCGGTTCTGACTTTGTGGAAATGTTTGTCGGTGTCGGTGCATCCCGTGTGCGTGACATGTTCGAACAGGCCAAAAAAGCGGCTCCATGCATCATCTTTATCGATGAGATCGACGCAGTCGGTCGTCAGCGTGGCGCCGGTTTAGGCGGTGGACATGACGAACGTGAGCAGACGCTGAACCAGATGCTGGTTGAGATGGATGGTTTCGAAGGTAATGAAGGTATTATCGTTATCGCCGCAACTAACCGTCCTGACGTCCTGGACCCTGCGCTGCTGCGTCCAGGACGCTTTGACCGTCAGGTTGTTGTTGGCCTGCCAGATGTTCGCGGTCGTGAGCAGATCCTGAAAGTGCATATGCGTCGTGTGCCGCTGGCAACTGATGTTGATGCAGCAATCATTGCACGTGGTACGCCAGGCTTCTCGGGTGCCGATCTGGCCAACCTTGTTAACGAAGCAGCGCTGTTCGCGGCCCGTTCAAACAAGCGTGTGGTTTCGATGGTGGAGTTCGAGAAAGCGAAAGACAAAATCATGATGGGTGCGGAACGTCGCTCCATGGTGATGACGGAATCGCAGAAAGAGTCAACTGCCTACCACGAAGCAGGCCACGCCATTATTGGTCGCCTGGTGCCAGAGCATGACCCGGTTCATAAAGTAACGATTATCCCGCGCGGTCGCGCACTGGGTGTGACCTTCTTCCTGCCTGAAGGCGACGCGATCAGCGCCAGCCGTCAGAAACTGGAAAGCCAGATCTCAACGCTTTACGGCGGTCGTCTGGCAGAAGAGATCATCTACGGTGCAGAACGTGTTTCTACCGGTGCGTCCAACGATATTAAAGTTGCGACCAATCTGGCGCGTAACATGGTGACGCAGTGGGGCTTCTCTGAAAAACTGGGTCCGTTGCTCTATGCAGAAGAAGAGGGTGAAGTGTTCCTCGGACGTTCTGTCGCGAAAGCGAAACATATGTCTGATGAAACGGCCCGCATCATCGACCAGGAAGTTAAGCACCTGATCGACAGCAACTACCAGCGTGCTCGTCAGATTCTGGGTGAGAACATGGACATCCTTCACGCGATGAAAGACGCGCTGATGAAGTATGAAACCATTGATGCACCGCAGATCGACGACCTGATGGCGCGCCGCGAAGTGCGTCCGCCAGCGGGCTGGGAAGATCCAGGCAGCAACTCAGACAGCAACGGTACGCCAAAGGCGCCACGCCCGGTTGATGAACCGCGTACGCCAAACCCAGGCAATACCATGTCAGAGCAGTACAACAAATAAGACGCAACATCGTCAGACAAAACCCCGGCTGGTCCGGGGTTTTTTACATCCAGATATTGATCAGCAAGGAGTTTCCGCCATGAAGTTGTTCGCCCGTGATTCCCATCTCGATTTATCTTTTCCACATGTGATGGGCATTCTTAACGTCACGCCGGACTCCTTTTCAGATGGTGGAAAGCATAACGCGCTGGTTGATGCGCTAACGCATACCAATGAGATGGTCAATGCAGGTGCAACCATCATCGATGTGGGCGGGGAATCAACCCGTCCTGGCGCGGATGAAGTGAGTGTGGAGGAGGAGCTGGAGCGGGTGATTCCGGTCATCGATGCCATTGCCCAGCGTTTCGAAGTCTGGATTTCAGTGGACACCTCTAAAGCTGACGTCATCCGGGAAGCCGCGCGAGTAGGTGCTCACATCATAAACGACGTGCGTTCGCTTTCTGAACCCGGAGCACTGGAAGCCGCAACCGCAACCGGACTGCCCGTCTGTTTAATGCATATGCAGGGCGAACCGCGCACCATGCAGCAGGCACCGGTTTACGAAAATATTTTAAGCGAAGTGGACACTTACTTCGCTCAGCAGATAGCGCGCTGCGAAGCAGCGGGCATTAAAAAAGAGCGTCTGATACTCGACCCGGGCTTCGGTTTCGGTAAAAATCTCAGCCACAATTATGAACTGCTGGCTCATCTTGGCGATTTTCACCACTTCGGCCTGCCGCTGTTAGTGGGGATGTCGCGTAAATCGATGATTGGCCAGCTGTTAAACGTCGGCCCGTCACAGCGTTTAACCGGCAGCCTGAGTTGCGCGGTGATTGCTGCTATGCAGGGCGCGCAGATTATTCGCGCCCATGATGTAAAAGAGACGGCTGAAGCGATGCGCGTGGTCGAAGCGACCCGAAGAGCAAAAGGAGTATCATGAGTAATCGTAAATATTTCGGTACAGACGGCATTCGTGGCAAAGTCGGTGAAGCACCCATCACCCCCGATTTCGTCCTGAAGCTGGGCTGGGCCGCAGGTAAAGTGCTGGCGCGCCACGGTTCAAAGAAGATCATCATCGGTAAAGATACCCGTATCTCTGGTTATATGCTGGAGTCCGCGCTGGAAGCCGGTCTCGCTGCAGCAGGCCTGACGGCCGCCTTTACCGGCCCGATGCCGACACCAGCCATCGCCTATCTGACCCGTACCTTCCGCGCAGAGGCGGGCATTGTGATTTCAGCGTCACATAACCCCTTTGACGACAACGGAATTAAATTCTTCTCGTCCGAGGGCACCAAACTGCCCGACGACGTTGAAGAGGCGATTGAGCTGGAGATGGAAAAGCCGATTACCTGTGTTGAATCAGCGCAGTTAGGTCGTGCCAGCCGTATTGTGGATGCAGCAGGGCGTTACATTGAGTTCTGCAAAGGGACTTTCCCCAGCGAACTGAATCTGAATGGCCTGAAAATTGTGGTCGACTGCGCCAATGGCGCCACCTACCACATTGCGCCGAATGTATTACGTGAACTGGGCGCGACGGTGATTGCTATCGGTGTCCAGCCAGACGGCATGAACATCAACAAAGAGTGCGGTGCCACCGATCTCAAACTGCTGCAGCAGCGCGTGCTGGCGGAGAAGGCTGATATCGGCCTGGCCTACGACGGTGACGGCGATCGCATCATGATGATTGACCATCTGGGTGACAAAGTTGATGGCGACCAGATCCTCTACATCATTGCGCGTGAAGCCCTGCGTCAGGGACAGTTACGCGGTGGCGTCGTGGGTACGCTGATGAGTAACATGGGGCTGGAGTTAGCGCTGAAACAGCTTGGCATTCCGTTTACCCGTGCCAAAGTCGGTGACCGTTATGTACTGGAGAAGATGCAGGAGAAGGGCTGGCGTCTCGGTGCAGAGAACTCCGGTCATGTGATCCTGCTGGATAAAACCACAACTGGTGACGGTATCGTTGCAAGTTTGCAAGTGCTCACTGCGATGGTGCGTAACCACATGAGCCTGCACGATCTCTGTAGTGGCATGAAGATGCTGCCGCAGGTCCTGGTTAACGTACGCTTTGCGGGCGAACATGATCCGCTTCAGAGTGACGCGGTAAAAGCTGTCACGGCCGAAGTGGAAAAAGCGCTGGCGGGTCGCGGACGCGTTCTGCTGCGTAAATCAGGTACTGAGCCACTGATTCGTGTCATGGTCGAAGGCGAAAATGAGGCGCAGGTTACCGAACTGGCGAATCGCATCGCCGACCAGGTCAAGGCCGTTTAAAACAGTAACAGGCGGTCTGCAGGGTGCTGAACTGCCTGTAAAATCACCGGGATGGCGTTTTTTTCTGCAAACAGTATGGGTAGTAAAAATTGCACTTGCAGAGATATGCGCCTTTGGTTAGTATTCACACCCGCTTCTGATGGGTGATGACGAGACTCCCCATCAATACTGGTTGAAGCTTTAACTGTACGATTACCGTGCAAGGAACAGGATGATATGTACCAAGCTCTTTTAGTAGTTTTCCTTATTGTAGCTATCGCCCTCGTGGGTATGATCATGCTGCAGCAAGGCAAAGGCGCTGATATGGGAGCCTCATTCGGTGCAGGCGCATCCGGTACGGTGTTTGGTTCTTCGGGTTCAGGTAACTTCATGACTCGTACAACCGGCATCTTAGCAGCGCTGTTTTTCATCATCAGCCTGGTTCTGGGTAATCTGAACAGCAATAAAGCGTCTAAAGGAAGCGAGTGGGAAAATCTTTCTGCGCCGGCGCAGTCTTCTCAACAGACTGAAAAGCCAGCTCAACCGGTAACGCCGGGCAGCGATATTCCTAAGTAAGGTCGTCAGCACAACGAATCGTTGTGGTCAGTGCAGTGCCGTGGTGGTGGAATTGGTAGACACGCTACCTTGAGGTGGTAGTGCCCGATTGGGCTTACGGGTTCAAGTCCCGTCCTCGGTACCAAATAGCAGTATCCCTTGCATTTTATGCAGGTCTGGCGTATTATTCGCCACGTTTTCGGACGCGGGGTGGAGCAGCCTGGTAGCTCGTCGGGCTCATAACCCGAAGGTCGTCGGTTCAAATCCGGCCCCCGCAACCAATTTTCCCTTTGAGTTCTTTTTCAAATATACTGTATGCATCGACGTACGCATTCACGGTTATTTTTTGAAAGAAAATTCTTTGGATGGAGTCCGGGCCGCATTGCGGCATACCGGGTCCAGTGATTAAAAGCCCCGAATATTCGGGGTTTTTTGTTATTAGCGAATCGTAATACTGGGCTATAGGCCCTTTTTTTATGTCTTGGGGGTGGGCTTGTCCACATTAGAGCAAAAATTGACAGAGTTGGTATCGGCTCCCGTAGAAGCGCTGGGTTACGAACTGGTTGGAATTGAATTCGTTCGTAGTCGCACATCTATCCTGCGCATCTATATTGATAGTGAAGATGGCATCAATGTCGATGATTGCGCCGATGTCAGCCACCAGGTAAGTGCGGTAATGGATGTTGAAGATCCCATTACGGTCCCTTACAACCTAGAAGTCTCTTCACCGGGACTCGATCGTCCTCTGTTCACTGCAGAACACTACACCCGCTTTATGGGTGAAGAAGTGAGTCTGGTGTTGCGTATGGCCGTTCAGAACCGCCGTAAATGGCAGGGAACCATTAAGTCAGTTGATGGCGAGATGATCACGGTGCACGTTGAGGGTAGCGATGAAGTGTTCGCACTGAGTAATATTCAGAAAGCGAACCTGGTCCCCCACTTTTAAAAGTCCGGATTGAGGCTAACCAGGATGAACAAAGAGATCTTAGCTGTTGTAGAAGCCGTTTCTAACGAAAAAGCCCTGCCGCGTGAGAAAATCTTCGAAGCGCTGGAGAGCGCGCTGGCGACTGCGACCAAGAAAAAGTATGAGCAGGAAATTGAGGTACGCGTCAGCATTGATCGCCGCAGTGGCGATTTCGATACTTTCCGCCGCTGGGAAATCGTAGAAGAGGTGACACAGCCGACGCGCGAGATCACGCTGGATGCGGCCCGCTTCGAAGATGAAGCATTCAATCTGGGCGAATATGTCGAAGATCAGATTGAATCGGTCACCTTTGACCGTATCACCACCCAGACCGCTAAGCAGGTTATCGTGCAAAAAGTGCGCGAAGCTGAGCGCGCAATGGTGGTTGATCAGTTCCGTGAGCAGGAAGGC
This sequence comes from Pantoea sp. 18059, assembly GCF_902706165.1. Classification (NCBI taxonomy): domain Bacteria; kingdom Pseudomonadati; phylum Pseudomonadota; class Gammaproteobacteria; order Enterobacterales; family Erwiniaceae; genus Pantoea; species Pantoea sp. 18059. Next base: position 382,513 of record NZ_CACSJS010000002.1, on the reverse strand, counting down.
GAAATTATCACGGGCGTGGTGAAGAAAGTTAACCGCGACAACATTTCCCTCGACTTAGGCAGCAATGCCGAAGCGGTGATTCTGCGCGAAGATATGCTGCCGCGTGAAAACTTCCGTCCAGGCGACCGTATTCGTGGCGTACTCTACTCTGTACGTCCGGAAGCGCGTGGCGCGCAACTGTTCGTGACGCGTTCTAAACCAGAAATGCTGATTGAACTGTTCCGCATCGAGGTGCCAGAAATTGGCGAAGAACTGATTGAAATTAAAGCCGCTGCCCGTGATCCGGGTTCGCGCGCTAAAATTGCAGTCAAAACCAACGACAAACGTATTGATCCGGTGGGTGCCTGTGTGGGCATGCGCGGCGCGCGTGTTCAGGCAGTTTCCAGTGAACTGGGCGGCGAGCGTATCGATATCGTGCTGTGGGACGATAACCCGGCGCAGTTTGTTATTAACGCCATGGCTCCGGCCGATGTGGCGTCAATCGTGGTTGATGAAGATAACCACACCATGGATATCGCCGTAGAAGCTGGCAATCTGGCTCAGGCGATCGGCCGTAACGGCCAAAACGTGCGTCTCGCTTCACAGCTGAGTGGCTGGGAGCTGAACGTGATGACCGTCGATGATCTGCAGGCTAAGCATCAGGCTGAAGCACATGCAGCGATCGATATGTTCACTAAACATCTCGACATCGACGAAGAGTTCGCCACCGTACTGGTGGAAGAGGGCTTCTCCTCGCTGGAAGAGCTGGCATATGTGCCAATCAACGAGCTGCTGGAAGTCGACGGCCTCGACGAAGAGACCATTGAAGCCCTGCGTGAACGAGCAAAAAATGCGTTAACCACCCTGGCACTGGCGAAAGAAGAGAGTCTTGGAAATCAGGAGCCCGCTGAGGATCTTCTGAATCTTGAAGGCCTCGATCGTGCGCTGGCGTTCCGCCTGGCGTCGAAAGGCGTTTGCACGCTGGAAGATCTCGCTGAGCAAGGTGTTGACGATCTGACGGATATTGAAGGCATGTCTGATGAACAAGCCGGCGCGCTGATTATGGCCGCACGTAATATCTGCTGGTTCGGCGATGACGCGTAATAACAGGAAGGAACAGCATGACAGATGTAACCGTAAAATCGCTGGCCGCAGAAATTCAGACTCCGGTCGATCGCCTGGTACAGCAATTTGCTGATGCGGGGATCCCTAAGTCTGAAAATGACGCGGTGACCCAGCAAGAGAAAGAAACCTTACTATCTCATCTGAACCGTGAACACGGTCAGGTCGGTTCAGCTAAGCTGACGCTGCAGCGTAAAACGCGCAGCACCTTGAATATTCCAGGCACCGGGGGTAAAAGTAAGTCGGTGCAAATTGAAGTCCGCAAAAAGCGTACCTATGTGAAGGGTGATGCAGAGGCTGAGCAAGCTCAGGCAGAAGCTGAAGCCGAGGCGCAGCGTGAAGCGGAAGAGCAGGCGCAACGCGAGGCTGAAGAAAAAGCCCGTCGCGAAGCTGAACAGAAAGCGCAACGTGAAGCCGAAGATAAAGCCAGGCGCGAAGCCGCTGACAAGGCCAAACGTGCAGCAGCGGAAAATGAAAAAGTGACAAATCAACCTACCGACGAAGTGACCAGGGCTGCGCAATCAGACAAAGCCCGTCGCGAAGCTGAAGCTGCCGAACTGAAGCGTAAAGCTGAAGAAGAAGCCCGCCGTAAGCTTGAAGAGGCTGCCCGCCTCGTAGCAGAAGAAGCCCGCCGTCTGGCTGAAGAGAAATCAGCTGAATGGGAAAAACCGGAAGAAGAGGATAAAGGCGACTATCACGTCACCACTTCGACCCATGCCCGTCAGGCGGAAGACGAAAACGACCGTCAGGTTGAAGCAGGTCGTGCGCGTGCGCGTACTACGGCTAAAGCTGCGCGTCCGGCGAAAAAAGGCAACAAACACTCTGAAGCCAAAACTGACCGTGAAGAAGCGCGTGCGCAGGTTCGTGGTGGTAAAGGCGGCAAGCATCGCAAACCTAGCGCACTGCAGCAGGGCTTCAACAAGCCAGCGCAGGCCGTTAACCGCGATGTTGTGATTGGCGAAACTATCACCGTAGCCGAACTGGCTAACAAAATGGCGGTGAAAGGTTCTCTGGTCATTAAAGCGATGATGAGAATGGGCGCCATGGCGACCATCAACCAGGTCATCGACCAGGAAACTGCACAGCTCGTTGCCGAAGAGATGGGCCACAAAGTGACCCTGCGTCGTGAGAACGAGCTGGAAGAAGCGGTAATGGACGATCGTGATACTGATGCTGCGCAGGAGTCTCGTGCTCCGGTTGTCACCATCATGGGCCACGTCGACCACGGTAAAACGTCCCTGCTGGACTATATCCGTTCCACTAAAATCGCCTCTGGCGAAGCGGGCGGTATTACTCAGCACATCGGTGCTTACCACGTTGAAACCGACAACGGTATGGTCACCTTCCTGGATACCCCGGGCCACGCCGCGTTTACCGCGATGCGTGCACGTGGTGCGCAGGCGACCGATATCGTTATCCTGGTGGTTGCAGCAGACGATGGCGTGATGCCACAGACTGTCGAAGCTATTCAGCACGCCAAAGCCGCTAAAGTGCCGGTTGTGGTTGCAGTGAACAAGTGCGATAAGCCAGAAGCGGATCCGGATCGTGTTAAAAACGAACTGACTCAGTACGGTATCATTCCGGAAGAGTGGGGCGGCGAAAACATGTTCGTTAATGTCTCTGCGAAAGCGGGTACCGGCATTGATGACCTGTTAAACGCTATCCTGCTGCAGGCGGAAGTGCTGGAGCTGACCGCTATCCGTGAAGGTATGGCGAGCGGCGTGGTGATCGAATCGTTCCTCGACAAAGGTCGTGGTCCGGTTGCCACCGTGCTGGTACGTGAAGGTACGCTGAACAAAGGCGACATCGTTCTTTGTGGTTTCGAATATGGCCGCGTTCGTGCAATGCGTGACGAACTGGGTCGCGAAGTCATGGAAGCGGGTCCATCTATCCCGGTTGAGATTCTGGGCCTGTCCGGCGTGCCGGCTGCGGGTGATGAAGCGACCGTGGTACGTGACGAGAAGAAAGCACGTGAAGTTGCGCTCTATCGTCAGGGCAAATTCCGCGAAGTTAAACTGGCTCGCCAGCAGAAATCTAAGCTCGAGAACATGTTTGCTAACATGACCGAAGGCGAAGTGTCTGAACTGAACATCGTTCTGAAAGCGGACGTTCAGGGTTCTGTGGAAGCAATCTCCGACTCCCTGCAGAAACTCTCCACCGACGAAGTGAAGGTGAAGATTGTGGGTTCAGGCGTGGGCGGGATTACCGAAACCGATGCGACCCTGGCTGCTGCCTCTAACGCCATCCTCCTTGGCTTCAACGTTCGTGCCGATGCCTCTGCGCGTCGCGTCATTGACGCAGAAAGCCTGGATCTGCGCTACTACTCTGTCATCTATAACCTGATTGACGAAGTTAAAGCGGCGATGAGCGGCATGCTGGCACCAGAGTACAAACAGCAGATCATCGGTCTGGCTGCGGTGCGCGATGTGTTCAAATCACCGAAGTTTGGCGCGATTGCCGGTTGTATGGTGACGGAAGGTAACATCAAGCGTCACAATCCAATCCGTGTCCTGCGCGACAACGTGGTAATTTACGAAGGCGAGCTGGAATCTCTGCGTCGCTTTAAAGATGACGTCAACGAAGTGCGTAACGGCATGGAGTGCGGTATCGGCGTGAAGAACTACAACGACGTTCGCGTTGGCGATATGATCGAAGTGTTTGAAATCATCGAAATTAAACGCACCATCGAGTAATAGACTGCTGATGTGTTGCAATTTGGGAGGCCTCTGGCCTCCCGAATTATTTGGGAGAAATAATGATGGCGAAAGAATTTGGTCGCCCGCAGCGCGTTTCACAAGAGCTGCAAAAAGAGATTGCGATGATCCTGCAGCGTGAGATCAAAGATCCACGTCTTGGCATGATGGTCACCGTATCTGGCGTTGAAGTCTCACGCGATCTCGCTTACGCAAAAGTGTTCGTGACTTTCCTTAACGACAAAGATGAAGAAGCGATTAAACATGGCCTGAAAGCGCTGAAAGAAGCGTCAGGTTATATCCGCATTCTGCTGGGCAAAGCGATGCGTCTGCGTATCGTGCCTGAGCTGACTTTCTTCTACGACAACTCGTTAGTCGAAGGGATGCGCATGTCCAATCTCGTCACCAGCGTCGTGAAGAACGATACTGAACGCCGTGGTCCGGACGCCACTGGCGATGACGAGGAGGCGTAATGAGTCGTCCGCGTCGTCGCGGTCGCGACGTCCATGGCGTGTTGTTGCTGGATAAGCCACAAGGCGTCTCGTCGAATGATGTCCTGCAGAAAGTGAAGCGTATCTTTAACGCGAATCGCGCAGGACATACCGGCGCGCTGGATCCTCTGGCTACCGGCATGTTGCCGATCTGCCTGGGTGAAGCGACTAAGTTTTCGCAGTATCTGCTCGATTCCGACAAACGCTATCGCGTGATTGCCCGACTGGGCGAGCGGACCGACACGTCAGACGCCGATGGCAACATCGTGCAGACGCGTCCGGTCAGCTTCAGTCAGGCCGATCTGGACAGTGCTCTGGAGAGCTTCCGTGGCGAAACGCTGCAGGTGCCTTCGATGTTCTCGGCACTGAAGCATCAGGGACGCCCGCTGTATGAATATGCGCGTCAGGGCATTGAGATTGCGCGTGAACCGCGTCCGATCACTGTCTATGAACTGCAATTTATTCGCTGGCAGGATAACGAGCTGGAGCTGGAAATTCACTGCTCCAAAGGCACCTATATCCGCACCATCATCGATGACCTGGGCGAAAAGCTGGGATGCGGTGCGCACGTGATTATGCTGCGTCGCGTTCAGGTTGCCCGTTATCCGTATGAAAGGATGGTGACGCTGGAACAGCTCAACACCCTGCTGACGGAAGCCACAGAAGCCGGCATTCCACTGGAAACGCAGCTCGATCCGCTGTTGTTGCCAATGGACAGCCCCGCCTCTGATTTCCCTGAAGTGAATATCCCGCCTGCCGTGGCAGATTTCTTCCGCCAGGGACAGCCGGTACAGGCCAGCAATGCGCCTGCCCAGGGGCTGGTAAGGGTATCGGAAGGCGAAGCGCGTAAGTTTATCGGTATGGCAGAAATTGCCGACGATGGCCGGCTTGCGCCACGTCGTTTAGTGGTTGAGTATCAGGATTGAGCCAGGCGTTCACTTTTCGCTGATGGGGCATTTGCGTTGCTATCGGGCGCAGAGTAGAATAGCGCGGCTTTAAAGCGGGATGCTGAATTAGAGATCGGCACCCATACATTCATTTATTACTGGAGTTTATTATGTCTCTAAGCGTAGAAGCTAAAGCAGAGATCGTTGCTAAATATGGCCGTGGTGCTAACGACAGCGGTTCAACTGAAGTTCAGGTTGCCCTGTTGACCGCGCAGATTACCCATCTGCAGGGTCACTTCTCTGAGCACAAAAAAGACCACCACAGCCGCCGCGGTCTGCTGCGCATGGTATCTCAGCGTCGTAAGCTGCTGGACTACCTGAAGCGTAAAGACGTTGCACGCTACAGCAGCCTGATCGAAAGTCTCGGTCTGCGTCGCTAAGTCTGAAGAATCTGATCGTCGGGGCATTATGCGGGCTTTTGCACTCTGTGCAGCTTACGATCAGATTTGTGCGAGTTTCGTGAAGAGGGGGCCTTTATGGCCCCTTTTTTCGAGCAATCGGCAGCAATCCGGACCAAACTGATGTATTGTTGCTTAGTGTGATCTTTAGTTTGCAGAATTTCGCGCGGCTAATGAGAGGCTTTACCGCAGGGGCGGTCGAGGGTTGTCATTAGTCGCGAGGATGCAACTGAAGATTGGTAATCAATGGCGGGCTACAGATAGCCATGCCCCGAAGTTAAGGACTTTGATTTTGCTGAATCCGATCGTACGCAAATTCCAATATGGTCAACATACCGTCACGCTGGAAACCGGCATGATGGCTCGCCAGGCGACAGCCGCTGTTATGGTGAGCATGGACGATACTGCAGTATTCGTCACTGTAGTAGGTCAGAAAAAATCTAAACCAGGTCAGGATTTCTTCCCACTGACCGTGAACTATCAGGAGCGTACTTACGCTGCTGGTCGTATCCCAGGCAGCTTCTTCCGTCGTGAAGGCCGTCCAAGCGAAGGCGAAACCCTGATTTCGCGTCTGATTGACCGCCCGATTCGTCCGCTGTTCCCGGAAGGTTTTGTTAACGAAGTTCAGGTTATCGCCACTGTTGTCTCTGTGAACCCACAGGTTCACCCGGACATCGTTGCCATGATCGGTGCTTCTGCTGCACTGGCGCTTTCTGGTCTGCCGTTCAATGGCCCAATTGGTTCTGCGCGTGTTGGTTACATCAACGATCAATATGTCCTGAACCCAACCGCAGATGAGCTGAAACAGTCCCGTCTGGATCTGGTGGTTGCCGGTACGCAGAATGCCGTTCTGATGGTTGAATCTGAAGCTGAGATCCTGTCAGAAGAGCAGATGCTGGGCGCCGTGGTCTTTGGTCACGACCAGCAGCAGATCGTTATCGAAAACATTAATGCTCTGGTTGCTGAAGCGGGCAAACCACGCTGGGACTGGCAGCCAGAAGCGGCCAATACCGCACTGATTTCTCGCGTTGCTGCCCTGGCAGAAGCGCGCATCAGCGATGCTTACCGCATCACTGACAAGCAGGAGCGTTACACCCAGGTTGGCGTCATTAAAGACGAAACCATCGCTGCGCTGCTGGCTGAAGATGAAACGCTGGATGGTTCAGAAATCGGCGACATCGTGCATAGCCTTGAAAAAACCGTCGTTCGTACTCGCATCCTGAATGGCGAGCCACGCATCGATGGTCGTGAAAAAGATATGATCCGTGGTCTGGACGTGCGTACTGGCGTATTGCCACGTACACACGGTTCATCGCTGTTCACCCGTGGTGAGACGCAGGCACTGGTTACTGCAACGCTGGGTACGACCCGTGATGCGCAGAACCTTGATGAGCTGATGGGCGAACGTACCGACAGCTTCCTGTTCCATTACAACTTCCCTCCATACTCTGTCGGCGAAACCGGCATGGTAGGTTCGCCGAAGCGTCGTGAGATTGGTCACGGTCGTCTGGCGAAGCGCGGCGTGTTAGCGGTAATGCCTAAAGCGGAAGATTTCCCTTACACCATTCGTGTTGTTTCTGAAATCACCGAATCTAACGGCTCTTCTTCAATGGCCTCTGTCTGTGGTGCCTCACTGGCGCTGATGGATGCAGGTGTGCCAATCAAAGCCGCCGTTGCCGGTATCGCAATGGGTCTGGTGAAAGAAGATGAGAAGTTTGTTGTTCTGTCTGACATCCTGGGCGATGAAGATCACCTGGGCGACATGGACTTCAAAGTAGCCGGTAGCCGTGAAGGTATCACCGCGCTGCAGATGGACATCAAAATCGAAGGCATCACGCGTGAAATCATGCAGGAAGCGCTGAACCAGGCCCGTGGTGCACGTCTGCACATTCTGGGCGTTATGGAACAGGCTATCAGCACACCGCGTACTGAGATTTCTGAATTCGCACCACGCATTTACACCATCAAAATCAGCTCTGACAAGATCAAAGATGTGATCGGTAAAGGCGGCTCAGTGATTCGTGCACTGACCGAAGAGACCGGCACAACGATTGAAATTGAAGATGACGGCACCGTGAAAATCGCTGCGACCGATGGTCTGAAAGCGAAAGAAGCGATTCGTCGTATCGAAGAGATTACCGCAGAGATCGAAGTGGGCCGCGTTTACAGTGGTAAAGTGACCCGTATCGTTGACTTCGGCGCCTTTGTTGCAATCGGCGGCGGTAAAGAAGGTCTGGTTCACATTTCACAAATCGCTGATAAGCGCGTTGAGAAAGTGACCGACTATCTGCAGATGGGTCAGGAAGTACCGGTTAAGGTGATGGAAGTTGATCGCCAGGGCCGTGTACGTCTGAGCATCAAAGAAGCGACAGAATCTAAGCCGCAGGCTGAAGAAGCTGTCGCGGTGACCACGCCTGACGCTGCTGAATAAGTCATTGCTGATTTGCCCCTCTCTGCCTGGCGGAGAGGGGCGTTTGTATCATCGCGAGGGCGGGAATCCTTGTGCACAGCAGGCGGATGACAGGATGGTTATCCCAATGTTTGTATTCGGGAGTGGGAAATGAAGCCTTTTCTGCGCTGGTGTTTTGTTGCGACAGCTTTGACGCTGGCAGGATGCAGCAACTCCAATTGGCGTAAGAACGAAGTTCTTGCAGTGCCTTTACAGCCCACACTGCAGCAGGAAGTGATACTGGCGCGCATGGAACAAATTCTTGCCAGTCGCGCTCTCACCGATGATGAACGCGCACAGCTGTTATATGAGCGCGGAGTGTTGTATGATAGTTTAGGTCTGCGGGCATTAGCGCGGAACGATTTTTCGCAAGCGCTGTCTATAAGACCAGATATGCCCGAAGTGTTTAACTACTTAGGCATATATTTAACGCAGGCGGGCAACTTTGATGCCGCCTATGAAGCGTTTGATTCTGTACTTGAGCTTGATCCAACTTACAACTATGCGCATTTAAACCGTGGTATCGCCCTCTATTACGGCGGTCGATACAAGTTAGCGCAAGATGATCTGCTGGCGTTTTATCAAGACGATCCTAACGATCCTTTCCGCAGTTTGTGGCTCTATCTCGTTGAACGTGAGATGGATGTCGACAAGGCAAAAGTCGCGCTTCAACAGCGTCACGACAAAGCGGTCAGAGATCAATGGGGATGGAATATTGTCGAGTTCTACCTTGGAGATATCAACGAGAAAACGTTGATGGAAAGTCTCAAGGCGGACGCAACGGATAACACCTCGCTCGCTGAACATCTCAGTGAAACCAACTTCTATTTAGGTAAGTACTACCTAAGTCTGGGGGAGAAGGACGACGCGAAAGCGTTGTTCAAACTGGCGGTGGCCAACAACGTCAATAACTTTGTTGAACACCGATACGCATTGTTGGAACTGGCGCAACTCGGCCAGGCACAAGACGATTTATCAGAATCTGACCAGCAATAGCTGACGAACTTAATTTGCCTGTAAAACCTGTTAAGTCATCATCTTAAAGGATGAAGGCTTTTCTGTTCGTCAAAACTTTTAATTTGAGCCGGTTCACACTTTTTGATGAAAATGACTGAAAGTTTTCACGACGAGTTATGTAGACTGGCCGCCGCAATCTAAGAGGCACGTGTACTACATGACTGATATTCAAACCACTTTTGCTGACCTTGGCCTGAACGCCGACATCCTTGAATCACTGAATGGCATGGGCTACGTAAAGCCATCCCCAATCCAGGCTGAGTGTATTCCTCACCTGCTGGCGGGCCGTGACGTGTTAGGCATGGCGCAGACCGGGAGTGGTAAAACCGCGGCGTTCTCTCTGCCGCTGTTACATAACATTGATCCTACTGTTAAAGCGCCACAAATCCTGGTGCTGGCACCTACCCGCGAACTGGCGGTACAGGTTGCTGAAGCAGTTACCGAATTCTCTAAACACATGCGTGGCCTGAACGTGGTTGCCCTTTACGGCGGCCAGCGTTATGACGTGCAGCTGCGCGCACTGCGTCAGGGACCACAGGTTGTTGTGGGTACGCCTGGCCGTCTGCTTGATCACCTGAAACGCGGCACGTTAGACCTTTCTAACCTGCGTGGCCTGGTGCTGGATGAAGCAGACGAAATGCTGCGCATGGGCTTCATCGAAGACGTTGAAACCATCATGGCGCAAATTCCAGCCGATCATCAGACCGCGCTGTTCTCTGCAACCATGCCGGAAGCGATTCGTCGTATCACCAAACGCTTCATGAAAGATCCACAGGAAGTGCGTATTCAGTCAAGCCTGACCACGCGTCCTGATATCAGCCAGAGCTACTGGACCGCTTACGGTCGTAAAACAGACGCACTGGTTCGCTTCCTGGAAGCAGAAGACTTTGATGCTGCCATCATCTTCGTGCGTACCAAAAACGCAACCATGGAAGTAGCAGAAGCGCTGGAACGTAGTGGCTATAACAGCGCCGCGCTGAACGGTGACATGAACCAGGCTCTGCGTGAGCAGACGCTTGAGCGCCTGAAAGATGGTCGTCTCGACATTCTGATTGCAACTGACGTTGCGGCCCGTGGCCTGGACGTTGAACGCATCAGCCTGGTTGTTAACTACGACATCCCGATGGACTCAGAATCTTACGTTCACCGTATCGGCCGTACCGGTCGTGCTGGTCGTGCTGGCCGTGCGCTGCTGTTCGTTGAGAACCGCGAACGCCGTCTGCTGCGTAACATCGAACGTACCATGAAGCTGACCATTCCTGAGGTAGAACTGCCTAACGCAGAACTGCTGGGTGAGCGTCGTCTGGCTAAGTTTGCTGCTAAAGTTCAGCAGCAGCTGGAAAGCAGCGATCTGGATCAGTACCGTGCTCTGCTGGCTAAAATGCAGCCAGAAGACGAAATGGATCTGGAAACACTGGCAGCCGCACTGCTGAAGATGGCACAGGGCGAACGTCCTCTGATTCTGCCACCAGAAGCACCGCGTCCGGCACGTCGCGAATACCGCGATCGTGACGAGCGTGATGGCCGTCGTGACAGCCGTGAAGCGCGTGGCGATTCTCGTGCTCCGCGTGAAAACCGCGAAAGCCGTGATGGCGATCGTCCACGTCGCGAACGTCGTGACGTTGGCGAAATGCAGCTGTACCGCATCGAAGTAGGCCGCGATGATGGTGTTGAAGTTCGTCACATCGTTGGCGCTATCGCTAACGAAGGCGACATCAGCAGCCGTTACATCGGTAACATCAAGCTGTTCGGTACCCACTCGACTATCGAGCTGCCGAAAGGCATGCCAGGCGATGTGCTGCAGCACTTTACCCGTACCCGTATTCTGAACAAGCCGATGAATATGCAGTTACTGGGTGATGCACAGCCGAACGAAGGCCGTGGTGACCGTCGTCCAGCTGGTGCTGGCGGTGAGCGTCGCAGCGGTCCAGGTGCAGGCGGTCCGGGCGCAGCTAACCGTGAAGGTGGTCGTCGCTTCTCTTCTGAACGCCGTGAAGGTGGTCGTGAAGGCGGCGGACGTACTTTCAACCGTGAAGGTAGCCGTGGTCCACGTCGTGAAGAGGGCGCAGCCGCCGCTCCACGTCGTCGTGATGCATAACGACTTAGCGTCGTAACAAAAAGGGAAGCCAATGGCTTCCCTTTTTTTATGCCTGTCAGGCACCGCCGCTGATCATCACGCGCTCGCCGCTGACCCAGGCGGACTCTTCAGAGGCCAGAAACAGCGCAACCTGCGCCACATCTTCCGGCAGACCAAAGCGTCCCAGCGGCGTGGCTGCCAGCAGTTGCGCTTTGAGCTGTGGGCTCATCCTCTTCGCGGCCAGTAATCCCTCCGTCAGAATCATGCCTGGTGCCAGGGCGTTAACCCGGATGTTCTTTGCGCCCAGCTCGCGCGCCAGTCCCTGGGTCAGGGTATCCACTGCGCCTTTGGTTGCCGCCCAGAGCACGGAACCTGGCGTGCTGTTTTTACTGTTCAGGGCGCTGAGATTAATAATGCTGCCGCCGTGCGCCGGGAAGTGATGAATCGCCTGCTGACAGACCATCAGCGTACCCAGCAGGTTAACGTTAATCTGCTGCTGCATCTCCTCCAGCGTCAGCGCCGCAAACTCGCCGTGATGAAAGCTGCCCGCATTGTTCACCACAATGTCGGGCGCGCCGAAGCACTCTGCGGTGGTGGCGAAGAGCCGTTCCACATCCCGCAGGAGAGAGATATCTGCCTGTACCGCCACGGCTTCACTGCCCAGGTTGACGATATCGCTGACCACGTCAGCCGCTCCCACTTCATCCTGACGATAATTGACCACGACGCGGGCGCCAGCCGCGGCAAAAGCGATGGCAATCGCCGCACCAATGCCTTTTGAGGCGCCTGTTACCAGCGCGATTTTATTCTGCAGTGCCTTCATTATGTTGTTCTCCGCCGTAATGATTGCGTCGAAAGACTATGCGCGCTGGTGCCGAAAAGCGGGTAGTGCAATCCTGCAAGCTTCTTGCACGATCCTGCAAAAGTAACGCAGCGGGCCAGGTATTCCGCTCAGCGTCAGGTAATATCAGCACAGATAGCGGGAGGGGAGAACACAGTGACAGAGAGTGAGAAGTGGCAGGGGCTGGCGCAGTTAATTGCCCGTCATGCTCCGGAGGATGGGCGGCATTCAAGCGCCATAGATTGTCTGTTTTTTGGGCGGGTTTCAGCACCGACTGAGCCAATGCACTTTGCTCAATGGGCCAGTTTTGCCCTGGTGGCACAGGGCGGTAAGGCGCTGCATATCGGTGATGAGGTGCTGCACTATGGTCCGGGCGATCTGCTGCTGGTGACGCTGGATATGCCGGTGCGCGCCTGCGTCACCGTCGCCACGCCGGAAAAGCCCAATCTGGGGATTGGTATCGCCATCAATGAATCCCGGCTGATGCGCTACCTCGAACAGTTTCCCCCGACGCTGCCGCTGGTGACACCAGACAGTGAACGCGGCGTTACCGTGCATAAGGTCTCACCTTTGCTGGTGGATGCGGTTATCCGGCTAATACGCCTGCTTGACCACCCTGAGGACATTGAGGCGCTGGCCCCGCTCATTGAGCAGGAGATTTTCTACCGGCTGCTGACCGGGCCGGAAGGTTCGCGCATCCTGAATATGGCGCTGGCTGAGCGGCCGGGCAACCGCGTCGCGCAGGCTGCCCGCTGGCTGCGGGAAAACTTTCATCAGCCGCTGAAGATCGATCGGCTCGCCAGCAGTGTCGGCATGAGTATCTCTTCGCTGCATCATCACTTCAAAGCCGTGACGGCCATGACGCCGATGCAATACCAGAAACAACTGCGGCTGAATGAGGCGCGACGTTTGATGATGGTAGAAAAGCTGGATGCCGGTACGGCAGGTTATCGGGTGGGGTATCAGAGCGCGTCACAGTTCAGCCGGGAGTATCGCCGCCTGTATGGGCAATCTCCGGCCAGGGATAGTCGTCAGCTGGCGGTGAGCCCGGACAGATTGCGCCCACCGCAGAACTGATTACAGGCTGTTAGCCGCTTCCATCGCAATGGCGAAGGAGCGCAGGCGCGCTTCGGAATCAAAAATCTGGCCATTGATCATAATTTCATCCGCCTGGGTTTCACGCATCAGCGAGGCGAGCCCATGACGCACTTTGTCCGTATCGCCGACCAGCGACATGCTGAGCGCTTGCTGTACACCATACTGTTCTGATGGCGACCAGAGATTATCCATGTTTTCAACCGGTGCCGGTAACGGGCCCGGTTTGCCGCGGCGCAGGTTAATAAACTGCTGCTGCTGCGAGGTAAACAGGAAGCGCGCATCACGCTCACTGTCTGCGGCGATCACGTTAATGCAGACCATGGCATAAGGCTTGTCGAGACGCGCCGATGGCTGGAAGTTCTCACGGTAAACGTGCAGCGCCTGGAACAGCTGGTCAGGGGCAAAATGGGAGGCAAACGCAAACGGCAGGCCCATTTTCGCTGAAAGCTGTGCGCTGTAGAGACTGGAGCCGAGCAGCCAGACCGGGATCTGCAGGCCCAGACCGGGTACAGGCTGCACTGGCGGCTGTGCATCCGGTTCGGCATCGAACCAGCTAATCAGTTCAGCCACATCCTCGGGAAACGTGTCGATGTGCATGTTGGCCTGATGACGGCGCAGAGCCATCATGGTGCGCTGGTCAGAACCTGGCGCGCGACCTAAGCCGAGATCGATACGGCCAGGATAGAGAGAGGCCAGCGTACCAAACTGCTCGGCGATCACCAGCGGCGCATGGTTAGGCAACATAATGCCGCCGGAGCCCAGCTTCAGAGTCTCGGTATTCGCCGCCAGATAGCCAATCAGCACGGAGGTGGCTGCGCTGGCAATACCCGTCATGTTGTGATGTTCAGCCAGCCAGTAGCGTTGATAGCCCAGTTTTTCAGCCTGACGCGCCAGCGCCAGCGAATTATGGAACGCATCCCGAGCGGTCGCGCCCTGTGGAATCGGCGCGAGATCCAGCACGGACAGGCGAAGAGGTTTTTTATCAGACATGACTACTCCCGTTGTATGGCGCAGGCGTTAAGTTAAAGCCAGCACCATTTAGTATTACGCATCATTCCTTATATTAAAACTGCTAACCTCAGCAGGAATATAGCCGGTATGTGCTTTTATTCAGGATGCCAGCGTCATGCCCGCCAGTTTGCGCCAGTAACCGTTACAATCACTGCCTTTCGCGACCATTAGCGGAGCCTGGCCGTTTTCATTGGCGCGGAAACGGTCGATCTCTGCCAGCGTCGTCACATCCTGCGGCGAGAGCCGTATGCAATCGACCTGGCCGCGCATACCGGCCAGATCGTTACCCAGGTTATAGCAGTAGCCGCTCATGGTCTGAATGCCATTGAGGACGAACACCTGCTGCCCCTCCTGGGAGTTGACGCGCCGGCCTGTCGGATAGTTGATACAGCAGGTTTCGCAATCATCTTTCGCGCGGTTTTCCGAGCGGGCGGTGAAGCAGCGCGCTGAGAGCGCCAGCGGCAGATGACCGTAGCCCAGCACCTCCACCTCAAACTGCTGCCGGATACCCCGCGTCTCGCACTGCTCCAGCAGCTGTAGCAGCCAGTCACGTGACATCTCCACCGGCATACACCAGCGCGTCATGCCCTCTTTGACCAGCAGCTGCAGCGTGTCGGCGTTATAAACATTGAGCGTCGGACCCGCGACAAAGGGCAGATGACGCTCAGCGGCCATGTTTACCGTGCCGATATCATTGGCTTCAATCAGGAACTCACCGTTCTCTACGTAACGCTGCAGCTCTTTCAGCTCAGAGGGCGATTGCAGCAGCGCCAGCGTGCTCAGCACCACCTGTTTGCCGCTGGCCGCGAGTTCACGGGCCAGCGCCATCCAGCGGGCATAGGGCGTGGCGCGACGTTTACTGCACACCGCTTCGCCAAGGTAGATAATATCCGCGCTACTGCGGGCAGCCTGCTGGTAAAAATCTTCCAGCGTATCGGTCGGCCAGTACCAGAGCACCGGCCCAAGGGCATATTGCATCATGACTCCTTATTGCCATTCACGGTGATAAGCACCCAGCGTGGTTTGCGAACCTTCTGAGAGATCGCCCAGCGTCTGCATCCACTGTGGTGCAACTTCAAACTGTTCCGGCTGCGCCTTGCAGCGATCAATTGCCTGACGCCAGACGCGCGCCACGTCAGCGACATAGGCAGGGCTGCGCTGACGGCCTTCGATTTTCACCGAGGCGATGCCTGCCCGCAGCAGTTCCGGCAGCAGTTCCAGCGTGTTCAGACTGGTGGGCTCCTCCAGCACGTGATAACGCTTGTCGTTAACCATATACCGTCCTTTGCAAAGTGTCGGATAACCCGCGCTTTCGTCCGGGGCGTAGCGATCGATCAACACTTCATTAAGACGTGACTCCATGCCCTGCGGCGTCTGCTGCCAGCGCACAAACTTCGCCGGAGAGCAGGCACCGGCGCTGTTAGGTGATTCACCGGTCAGCCAGGAAGAGAGGTAGCAGCGACCTTCCGCCATGATGCACAGGCTGCCAAAGGCGAACACCTCCAGCGGCACCGGCGTGCTGCGCGCCAGCTGTTTAACCTGGTGAATCGACAGCACGCGCGGCAACACCACACGCTGCAGATTGAAGTGGCGATGGTAAAAGCGAATCGCCTCCAGATTGGTTGCCGAAGCCTGTACAGAAAGATGACGTTCAACCTGGGGATAGCGCGTCGCGGCATACTCCAGCGTGGCGATATCCGCCAGGATCAGCGCGTCGGCTCCGTTTTGCGCCGCCACATCAATCGCCCGCTGCCAGCGGCCCATGCCATCCGGATGGGCAAAGGTGTTGATCGCGACATGCAGTTTGCGGCGATGCTGATGAAGATAACGCGCGGCTTCAGCCAGTTTCTTATCGGTGAAATTCAGACCCGCAAAATGACGGGCATTGGTGTCATCTTTCAGCCCCACATACACCGCATCAGCGCCATTCTCTACAGCGGTGCGCACTGCGGGTAAGTTTCCTGCCGGGCAGAGCAGTTCCATAGATATTCCTCTCAACATGCAGATGGGCGTCGAGTCTAGGCATCTGGTCCGGGCAGCGTGTTGATTTGGGGCAGTGAAATTCAAATTCATCCGCCCGGCGGCGCTTTTTTTACCTGCATGGCAGCGGTTTTTATTGATCTCAGAGGAGGCGCGCAGAAAAGGATATGGCAATATACGTAAAATTTTCTGAAGGGAGTGACGAAAGTGTTAGAGCGGATACATGCCCATTGTGTGAAAAACGGTCCTAAAATCTTAGGGTTACCCGCTGCGTTCACCCCATTCCCGGTCAAAAAGTTGCTTCTGCAACAACTCTTAAACTGGCAATTTCGTCATGCTTTGGCTGAAGGTGAGTTAGACTTTCTGGATGGTCGCCTGCTGGGTATTGAAATTGCCGATCTCAATCTGCAATGGATAACCACGCTGCAGGACGGCCGACTGGCGGTATTGCAACAGTCCGAAGCGGATGTCTGGTTTCGGGGCAATGCCAATGATCTGTTGCTGGTGGCAGCACGTAAAGCAGATCCCGACATGCTGTTCTTTCAACGCCGGCTGGTGATTGAAGGTGACACTGAACTGGGACTTGAGGTGAAGAACGTAATGGATGCTATTGAACCCGAGGCTATGCCCACCGCGTTACGCACGGCAATTGAGCAGATGGCGGCATTTGTCGACGCCGGCATGAAACAGGACGCGAAGGCCGCACAGGCGCGCGCAGGTGCTGCATGTTGATTCGTAGTGAAATTGGCGTGGATGCCGCAGGCATCGACGCGCTGCTCAGACGCTGCTTCAGTACCTCAGCAGAGGCGGAACTGACTCAGGCGCTGCGTGAAGATGGCTTGCTGACCTTAGGCGTGGTCGCGACGGATGACGAGGGACAGGTGCTGGGTTATGCCGCATTCAGTCCGGTCAGCGTTCAGGGTGAAGATCGCGGCTGGGTTGGGCTGGCACCGCTGGCCGTCGATGAGACGCTGCGCGGTCAGGGAATTGCCAGCAAGCTGATCTATGAGGGGCTGGATACGCTCAATGAATTTGGCTACAGCGCGGTAGTGGTGCTGGGCGATCCGGCGCTGTTCAACCGTTTTGGTTTTGAACCGGCGGCACGCCACGGCCTGCGCAGCCGCTGGCCGGGCACAGAGGCAACGTTCCAGGTCTACCGTCTGGCTGATAATGCGTATGACGGGGCGGAAGGGCAGATCGACTACGCCGAACCCTTTAATCGCCAGCCGTAATACCCAGCCAGCTCTCCAGACAGCCGGGCTGGCCCGCCACCAGCAGTAATTTCTGCTGGCGGGTCAGTTGCTTGACCTGATACTCCAGCCTGGAGGCGCTGGCGCGATCGCCCGCGTCACAGTGAAACACCAGGTCCAGCGGCCCTTTGCCGCGCAGCGCGCGGGCGCCGCGTCCGCTCTGGTGCTGAGCGACCCGACGCACCACATCCGTGGTAATACCGGTGTACAGGCTCCCTTTCGCCGTACGGACGATGTAGAGTTGCCACTGCTGACTCATCGCAATCATTTCCCAAAAAAAGGTGCCGGGCAGTGTAGCGCGCTTCACTCTCCGGTGCACCGCCAGGAGTTTATCTTGTCCGATCACGCCCATCTGGTTCGCTATCTGAGAAAGCAGCATGTGCTTTCACTCTGCTGTACCGCCGACGATCAACTGTGGTGCGCTAACTGCTACTACGTCTTTGACGAGACGCGCATGGCCTTCTGGATCATGACGGAACCCGATACCCGCCACGGTGAGTTAATGCTGCAGAATCCGCAGGTTGCGGGCACCGTCAATGGCCAGCCCAGAAGTGTGCTGCTGATTAAAGGCGTGCAGTATCGTGGCCGGGTCAAACGGCTGGAAGAGTCAACAGAGCAGATCGCCAGAGCCGCTTACCAGAAACGTTTTCCGGTCTCACGCAAAGTGTCGGCACCGCTGTGGGAGATTGTGCTGGATGAAGTGAAGATGACGGATAATGCGCTGGGATTCGGCAAGAAAATTGCCTGGCAGCGGGAGAAATAGAAACGCCCTTTTCAGCAGAAAAGGGCGTCGCGGCTTACAGCGCTTCGAGGATCCGCAGGGATTCACGATTAAAGGCCGGTAAATCGGCCGGGGTGCGGCTGGTGACCAGCTTATCGTCGTCTACTACCACTTCCTTATCATGGAAGTCGGCACCGGCATTGATCAGGTCAATGGCGACGGCTTTAACGGTAGTCATCTTGCGACCGCGCACGCCGTTAGCGCTAATCAGCAGCTGTGGCCCGTGGCAGATGGCAAAGATTGGCTTGCCGCTGGCGACAAACTCTTTGGTAAAAGCAACAAAACGATCGTCGCCGCGCAGGGCATCGGGCGAGTGACCGCCAGGCAGGAGCAGAGCGTCAAATTCAGCCGGGCTGACGTCATCAATGCTGCGATCGATGGTCACTTCCGCTTCGCCTTTCTTGCCTTTAACGACATTACCGGCTTGTTTCTCAATGGTAACCACCTCAAAACCAGCACGTTTGTAAACTTCCGCAGGTGAGGTAAATTCTGAGTCTTCAAATTCATCGGTAATTAAAACCGCCACTTTCTTGCTCATTTTTTTCCTCCTTCAGCATGTGGAGCGCGAGACGCGCTTTCCGGATAACGCTATAAGCCTGGTCGCTGAGAGTGAGAACGCAAGCCAGCCCGTTAAGATCAGCTATCTTTTAACCAGTCAGCAGTGAAATAAGGATGAATCTGAGATGAATCGCGTATTACTGACCGGTGCCACCGGCTTAGTCGGGTCGCATCTGCTGCGCTTACTGATTGAGGATCCACGCGTCGATGAGATCATCGCGCCAACCCGTCGGCCACTACCCGCCATGGACAAGGTGGTGAATCCGGTTGAGGCCGATCTCACCGATGTACTCGGGCCGCTGCAAAGCTCGCTTGACACAGTGTTCTGCTGCCTGGGCACCACGCGTAAGCAGGCGGGCAGTAAACAGGCCTTTATCCACGTTGATTACACCCTGGTGGTGGACAGCGGGTTAAGCGGATTACGTCTGGGGGCGAAGCAGATGCTGGTGGTCAGTGCGCACGGGGCCAGTCGTCACTCGCCGTTTTTGTACAATCGCGTCAAAGGCGAAATGGAGAATGCGCTGCGCCATCAGGGCTGGCCGCGCCTGACGCTGGTGCGGCCTTCATTGCTGCTAGGGGATCGCGCGCAAAAGCGCCGGGGCGAAAGCCTGGCGGGACCGCTGTTTTCGCTGCTGCCGGGCAACTGGCGGGCGGTCAGCGCGCACGACGTGGCACGCTGTCTGCACCAGCAGGCTTTTACGCCGGGGAGTGAGAGCGTCAATATCATTGAGTCTGGCGAAATCCCGCGCCACTCAGCGTAACTGCCAGATAATCTGATTACGGCTGCCGCGCCATTGCAGCGTGGCATCCTTCTCCTCTTCGACAAAACGGCCATCGATCAGCACGTCGAGATAGATCAGCACAGCGCGCTGCGCCGCATTCAGCTCCTGCATCCGGTAACCGGTCCAGAGCCAGATATCTTTACCGGGACACGCCTGCCGCACCCGTTTCACCAGACGGCGAATGTGCGGCACGTTATGCGGATGCAGCGGATCGCCACCGCTCAGCGACAATCCCTGGCGTGGAATGCGGGTGTCCTGCAAATCCGCCAACAGTTGCTCCTCCATCTCAAGCGTAAAGGGCACGCCGGAGTCGAGCCGCCAGGTGCTCTGGTTATAGCAGCCGCGGCACTGATGTTCGCAACCGGCGACAAACAGCGTGCAGCGGGTACCGGGGCCATTAACGATATCCACATCATAGTAGCGATGGATGTGCATCATCCCAGCGGTCCTTCAGACAGATGCTTCACCCGACGCTGCACTTCCTGCTGTTTACCGGCATTAAAGGGCCGCGCATCCGGGCTGCCCAGATAGCCGCAGACCCGCCGGGTAACGGAGACGCGCGCCGGATCGTGGTTGCCGCAATTCGGACAGGTGAAGCCGCGGCTGGTACAGGTGAACTCGCCGTTGAAGCCGCACTCGTAACACTCATCAATCGGGGTATTGGTGCCGTAATAGGGCACGCGGTCGTAGCTGTAATCCCAGACATCCTCCAGCGCCTTGAGGTTGTGCTGCACATTCGGGTATTCGCCGTAACAGATGAATCCGCCATTCGCCAGCGGCGGATAGGGCGCTTCAAAGTCGATTTTGTCGTAAGGATTGACCTTCTTCTCAACGTCAAGATGGAAGCTGTTGGTGTAGTAGCCCTTGTCGGTAACGCCTGGCACCAGACCAAACTGCGCCGCATCAAGACGGCAGAAACGGTCGCAAAGATTCTCGCTTGGCGTGCTGTAAAGGCTGAACCCATAGCCTGTTTCTGCTTTCCAGCGCTCGGTGGCATCTCGCATGTAAGCAATGATCTCTACCCCTTTGGCGCGCAGGGCCGCGTCATCGTAAGGATGCTGATGACCGCCGCTGAGCGCATTCAGGGTTTCATGCAGGCCGATATAGCCCAGCGACAGCGACGCGCGGCCATTACGGAAAATAGGACCGACTTCATCATCCGCATTCAGCCGAACGCCACAGGCGCCTTCCATATAGAGGATGGGCGCCACGCGCGCTTTGGTCTTCTCCAGCCGCGCCACCCGCGTCATCAGCGCCCGCTTAGCCAGCAGCAGTCGCGCATCGAGCAGCGTCCAGAAGCGCGCTTCATCCCCGCCCGCTTCCAGTGCGATGCGCGGCAGGTTCAGGCTGATTACCCCGATATTGTTGCGGCCCTCATGAATCTGCTCGCCGTTCTCTTCATAAACGCCAAGGAAACTACGGCAGCCCATTGGGGTTTTAAACGAGCCGGTGACTTTAACCACCTGATCGTAATTGAGGATGTCGGGATACATCCGCTTGCTGGCGCACTCCAGCGCCAGTTGTTTGATATCGTAATTAACGTCGCCCGCCCGGCGGTTGACGCCTTCGCGAATGCTGAACACCAGTTTAGGGAACACCGCCGTCTTGCGATTTTTACCCAGTCCGGCCAGCCGGTTAAGCAGAATCGACTGCTGAATCAGCCGGGCCGCCCAGTCCGTCCCCAGACCAAAACCAAAGGTGACAAACGGCGTCTGGCCGTTGGCGGTGTGCAGGGTATTCACCTCATACTCCAGCGACTGAAAGGCGTCGTAGCACTCTTTCTCCGTACGCTGGCGCGCATACTGCTCGGCCTGCGGGATCTGCCACTGCTCAGCAATCGCCAGATGCCGGGCATAGCTCTGCTCAACAAACGGGGCCAGCACTTCATCAATACGGTTAATGGTGGTGCCGCCGTAAATATGGCTGGCGACCTGCGCGATGATCTGCGCGGTCACGGCGGTGGCGGTGGCGATCGATTTAGGCGGCTCGATTTCAGCATTGCCCATTTTGAAACCGTTGGTCAGCATGCCTTTCAGATCGATCAGCATGCAGTTGAACATCGGGAAGAAAGGGGAGTAGTCGAGATCGTGATAGTGGATCTCGCCGCGCTCGTGCGCCAGCACCACATCGCGCGGCAGGATCTGCTGCTGTGCGTAGTGTTTTGCCACGATCCCGGCCAGCAGATCGCGCTGAGTCGGGATCACTTTGCTGTCTTTGTTGGCATTCTCGTTCAGCAGCGCCGCATTGGTCTGATCGACCAGTCCGCGAATGGCGTGATGTAACTGGCTCTGACGATCGCGGGCGACGTCGCGATCGTGGCGGTATTCAATGTAGGCGCGGGCCAGTTGAGGGTAAGGACCCGCCATCAGCGTCTCTTCTACTGCACACTGAATTTCACGTATATCCACTTCCGGACGATCAGCCAGCCGCAATGCCACGCGCTCAGCGACCTGCGCGCACCAGGCCGCGTCTTCTACTTCGGCTGCCCGTGCCGCCGCCGCCACGGCCTGCTCAATACGCTGCGCATCAAAGCCTGTCCGGCATCCATCACGCTTGATTACCACCGTCGCCATTTCTCTCTCCATAAACTACATATAGGGGTTGGAAGGATTCTATTCGCTACATGTAGTGATTGCTGAGAATTATTGCGATCAGATTTGACCTGAAACAAGGAAGCCTCAACCCGCTGGAAAACTCTGGCTGATGTAAAAAATCGGGTGCTGGTTCAGGTTTCCTGCAGGATTCACTGGCGGATTGGCGTGCAGCAACTTTAATCAACGTTCTGCCCTGTCAAAACGTTGACGTCACAAGGATGCCCGCCAATGTGGTTACCCCGTTCTCTGCTCCTGCTCCTGCTCCTGCTCCTGCTCCTGCTCCCGGCCCTCAGCCCAATCGCCCTGGCCAGTCCGCTGCCGCTGATGCCCTGGCCGCAACAGGTGGAACAGCCCGCCAGCGGCGGCACGCTTATCCTGACGCCGCAGCTGACGCTGCAAATCTCCGGCGATCATCTGGCGGGTGCCGAAGCGCGCTGGCTGGAGCGCATCAGTAATCAGACCGGCTGGCCGCTGTTGCCCGCCACCCAGCCGGTGGCAGCACCGACTATCCGCATCGTCATTGCGAAGGCGGTGGATCCGCTGCCGCTGCCTGATAGCGATGAGAGCTATCAGTTGCAGGTCGATGGCGACGGCGTCCTGTTAACCGCGCCCAGCCGTTTCGGCGCGATGCGCGGCATGGAAACCCTGCTGCAGCTGATACAAAACGGCGCACAGGGGACAACCATTCCTTACGTCACCATCCACGATCAT
Organism: Pantoea sp. 18059; assembly: GCF_902706165.1. Lineage (NCBI taxonomy): Bacteria > Pseudomonadati > Pseudomonadota > Gammaproteobacteria > Enterobacterales > Erwiniaceae > Pantoea > Pantoea sp. 18059. The sequence continues at coordinate 359,734 of NZ_CACSJS010000002.1, read as the reverse complement.
CCGCGCTTTCCGTGGCGCGGCGTGCTGATCGACACGGCGCGTCACTTTATGCCGGTGGAGACGCTTAAACGGCAGATCGACGGCATCGCCGCCGCGCGAATGAACGTCTTTCACTGGCATCTTACCGATGATCAGGGCTGGCGCTTCGCCTCCAGCCACTATCCCCAGCTGCAGCAGAAAGCCAGCGATGGCAACTATTACAGCCAGCAGCAGATGCGGGAGATCGTGAAATATGCCACCGATCGCGGGGTGCGTGTGGTGCCGGAGCTGGATATGCCGGGACATGCGTCCGCGCTGGCGGTGGCGATGCCAGAGCTGATTAGCGCACCCGGCCCCTGGCAGATGGAGCGCGGCTGGGGCGTCTTTAAACCGCTGCTCGATCCCAGCAACGAACAGGTTTATCAGGTGATCGATACGCTGGTGGGTGAGATGGCGGCGATCTTCCCCGATCCCTGGCTGCACATTGGCGGCGACGAGGTGGATCCAACACAGTGGAACGACTCGCCCACTATCCAGCAGTTTATGCGCGACCACGATCTGAAAGATGCCCATGCGCTTCAGGCGTATTTCAATCAGCGGGTAGAGAAGATCCTGGAAGCCCATCACCGTCAGATGGTGGGCTGGGATGAGATTGCCCATCCCGACTTGCCGCGCAGCATTCTGATCCAGTCGTGGCAGGGCCAGGATGCGCTGAGCGCGCTGGCAAAAGAGAACTACCGCGGCATCCTCTCCACCGGTTTCTACCTCGATCAGCCTCAGCCTGCCAGCTATCACTACCGCAATGAGGTCACGCCACAGGGCCTCAACGGCCAGGATCGTCTGCGGCCAGGCGATCAGGCGCAGAGCTGGTCATTCACCATGCCGCGGCTGAAAGGCAGCCCGGTGAAGGGCAGCTTTACGCTGATACAGGGAGAACCAGGCTGGCGCGGTTTTATCGACTTCGATGGCAAAGCCCGCCGGATGGTCGGTCAGATCAACTGGCTCTCGACTCAGCAGGTGCGGTTTAGCGTGGATAGCTGGATGGGGCCGTTCCAGCCGGTGTTCACGCTGCAACAGAACGCCCTCAAAGGTTATGCAGAGGTAGGCAACGTGCGTTATCCCACCACCGGCCAACGGCTGGCTCAGACGCCTGCGGGCATCGCGCCCGCGCTGCCCACACCTGAGCAGGTGCAGCAAAATCTGCTGGGTGGCGAGGCGGCGCTGTGGGCGGAAAACATCAACAGCCAGATTATTGATACCAAACTGTGGCCGCGCGCCTTTGTGGTGGCCGAGCGGTTATGGTCGGCACAGGATGTCACCAATACCGACTCGATGTATTCGCGGCTGGCGGCGATGGATCGCTGGAGCAGCGTGTCGGTCGGAACGCTGCAACACGCGCAGACGGAGCAGCAGATGATGCGGCTGGCCAGTGGGCATGACATCGCCCCACTGCGGGTACTGGCCGAGGTGCTGGAACCGGCGCAATACTACACGCGCCAGCATCTCAAGTTTCAGGCGGGCCATTACGACTACCATGAACCCCTGAACCGGCTGGCAGATGTACTGCCCGCTGAGAGTGAGGCGGTACGTCAGCTGGAGCAGCAGGTCGCCGTGTTAATCGCCAATCGTAATAATCCGGCTGCCGCCTCTGCGGTTCGCGCGCCGCTGCAGCGCTGGCAGGCTAACACCAGCGCGGTGCTGCCGATCATTAACGCGAGTGCAACGCTGAAGCCGCTGGCACAGAGCGTGCAGCAGATCGAGGCGCTGAGCGCCATGGGCCTCGCGCTGGTTAATGCTTACGTTCGCAATCAGGCGTTTGGTGCCAGTGAAGTGGCGGAGATGCGTGCGACACTGGATGCCGCCGCAGAGGTACAGGATGAAACAGTGATTGCGCTGGTCAGGCCGCTGGAGACGCTGCTGCGCGCCTTTCAGTAAACGCTGCGGCCGGATAAACCGGCCATAGCGTCCTCAGGCCGGGCCGCTGACCGAGTGGCGGCGCACCAGGGTCGGGCTGAACATGTGGGTCACTTCCGGCAGCGGCTGATTGTTGGCCAGCGCCAGCGCCAGCTGGGCCGCCTGCTGCGCCATGGTGACAATCGGATAGCGGATGGTGGTGAGGCGCGGTCGCACATAGCGCGAAACCAGCACATCATCGAAGCCGATCAGCGACATCTCTTCCGGCACCCGAACGCCGTTATCGCTCAGCACCGCCAGCGCACCGGCGGCCATTGAGTCGTTGTAGCAGGCGACGGCGGTGAAATTCTTGCCGCGACCCAGCAGTTCCGTCATCGCCTGCTCACCGCCCACTTCATCCGGTTCACCCCAGGTGACCAGCCGATCGCTGCACGGCAGGCCATGTTCTTTAAGCGCATCGTAGTAGCCCTGCAGGCGATCTTCTGCATCGGAGATAGTGTGGGTCGAGCAGATAAAGGCGATATTCTGGTGGCCAAGCTGGATCAGATGACGGGTCGCCAGCCAGGCGCCGTAGCGGTCGTCGAGCGCGATGCAGCGCTTTTCAAAGCCTTTTATCAGCCGGTTCAGCAGCACCATGCCAGGCACCTGCTTCATCAGCACTTCCAGTTCTGCATCCGGGATTTTCTTGGCGTGAACCACCAGCGCCGCGCAGCGGTGACGCATCAGTTGTTCAATCGCCTGCCGCTCTTTTTGCTCATTATGGTAACCGTTACCAATCAGCAAAAAGTTACCGGTGTCACCTGCCACCTCATCCACGGCTTTAACCATTGCGCCAAAAAAGGGATCGGAGACGTCACCGACAATCAGGCCGAGCGTTTCGGTCGATTGCTGCGCCAGCGCACGTGCGTTGGCATTCGGGTGATACTGAAGCTGCTCCATCGCCTGACCTACGGCCTGTCGGGAGCTGTCGCTGGCTTTGGGAGAATTATTGATTACACGGGAGACTGTGGCGACAGAAACGCCAGCCAGTCGCGCAACATCCTTTATGGTAGCCATGCGTTGACCTGCTTTGGGGAAAACGTTTACACATCGCATCAGTGTTACGGAAAAGGGCGGACACATCAACCCGACAGAATGCCAGCGTCGTCGCAAAAAGGGGTAAAAACGGTCACTGCTGCACGTCTTCTGCTGAGGCGTTGCACCATGCTATGCTCAATCTCCCACCTGGCTACCGTGAAAAACAACGATGAAAACCAAAGTGCCACATCTGGCGCACTGGGGCGCCTTTACCGCCGTAACTGAAAACGATCGCCTGATTGGCTGCGAACCTTTCTTCGCCGATGCCGATCCGTCACCGATGATCCACACCATTCCTGAACTGGTCTATTCCGACAAACGCATTCGTCAGCCGATGGTGCGGCGCTCGTGGCTGAAGTCACGTGAAAAGAGCGACCGTACGCTGCGTGGCCGGGAAGATTTTGTTGCCGTCGACTGGGAAACCGCGCTGGATCTGGTGGCGGAGGAGAATCGCCGCATTCGCGAGCGCTATGGCGCATCGGGCATTTTCAACGGCTCCTACGGCTGGTCATCGGCCGGACGTGTTAACCATGCCCGCACCCTGATTCGTCGCTTCTACTTTCAGGGCGGCGGCGGCGTTGATCAGCAGGGTAACTACAGCTGGGGCGCCGCGCAGTTCTTCCTGCCCTATGTGATTGGCACCTACATGCCGCTGACCGGGCGCGTCACCGAATGGCCGCAGGTGGTGGAACATGCCGAAATTTTTGTCGCCTTTGGTGGGCTGGCGCTGAAAAACGCCCAGGTCGCCTCGGGGGGCGCAGGGCAGCACAGCCTGAAACCGGCGCTGATGCAACTGGCGGCCAAAGGCACGCCGGTGATCAACATCAGCCCGATGCGTGATGACTGCCCGGAATTTGTTAACGCCGAGTGGATTCCGATTCGCCCCAACACCGACGTGGCGTTGATGCTGGCGCTGGGACATGAGATCACCCAGCGCGGCGCGGTTGACGAAGCGTTTCTCGCCAGCCACTGCACCGGCTGGCCGCAGCTGCGCGCCTATCTGCTGGGCGAAACCGACGGCGTGGCGAAAACCGCCGGCTGGGCCAGCCGTATCACCGGCATCCCGGCCGATCGCATTGTGCAGCTGGCGCAGCAGCTCACCGGCAAGCGCAGCTTTATTACCTGCTCCTATTCCGTTCAGCGCGCCCATCGCGGCGAACAGCCTTACTGGATGATGATTGCGCTGTCGTCGATGCTCGGCCAGCCAGGCCTGCCGGGCGCAGGTTTCTCCTTTGGTCACGGTTCGATGAACAGCGTCGGCAACCCGCGCCAGGAAGGTCCGGCTCCGATGATGAGCACCGGCCCCAATCCTTCCGGGCTGTCGATTCCGGTGGCGCGGATCAGCGATATGCTGCTCAATCCCGGCCAGCCTTACCGCTTTCAGGGCGAAACCCTGCACTATCCCGACATTCACATGGTGCACTGGGCGGGCGGCAATCCTTTCCATCATCACCAGCAGCTCAACCGGCTGGTGGAGGGCTGGCAGCGGCCCGATACGGTCGTGGTGCAGGATATCGTCTGGACACCCGCCGCGCAGATGGCGGACATTGTGCTGCCTGCGACCACCACGCTGGAGCGCAATGACATCGGCGGCTCCTCACGCGACCGCTTTGTGCTGGCGATGCATCAGGCGATTAAACCGCAGCATCAGGCGCGCAACGACTTCGATATTTTTGCTGACCTGGCGGAGCGCCTCGGCTACCGCGATACCTTCACCGAAGGGCGCAACGAGATGCAGTGGATCGCCCATCTTTATCAGCAGTGTGCGACCGCGCATCAGCGTAAAGGCATCGATTTCCCGTCGTTTGAGGAGTTCTGGCAGCGCGGCTTTGTGGAGATCCCCGAAGGGGGCAAACCCTATCAGTTTATGGATGATTTCCGTGCCGATCCGCAGGCCAATCCGATTAAAACCGCCAGCGGCAAAATCGAGCTCTTCAGCCAGACCATTGCAGACTACCAGCTGGACGATTTCGCCGGCCATCCGGAATGGCGTGAACCGCAGGAGTGGCTCGGTTCGCCGGTCAGCCGCGACTATCCGCTGCACATGATCTCGATTCAGCCTTCCGACCGGTTGCACAGTCAGCTGGATGCTACAGAAACGGTGCAGGGCAATAAAACCGCCGGACACGAAACGCTCTACATGCATCCGCAGGATGCGGCCGCGCGCGGGCTGGTGGAGGGCGACGAGATAGAGGTGAGCAACGCACGCGGCGTGATGCTGGCGGGCGTGCGGATCACCGATGGCGTGACGCAAAGCGTAGTGATTATCGCCACCGGCGCCTGGTTTGATCCCGGCTTTGGCAAGGCGTGGCAGCCGCACGATCGCGCGGGTAACCCCAACGTGCTGACGCTCGACATCGGCACCTCGTCGCTGACGCAGGGGCCAAACGCCATGAGCTGCCTGGTGGAAATCAAAAAACATCAGGATTGCACAATAGCGTAAGGATCTCATGGCTGGTTACATTTTGCCGGTAACTGTTGCGTTTGAGAGATGGCAGCCGATCGATCCCTCTTGCTACATTCAGGGTCCCAGAGGTATTGATGGGTGAACATCAATAGATTTTCTTGATTACACCAACCTGCGCAGATGCGCAGGTTTTTTTTTGCCAGAAATCGGCTGCCGATAACGAACTGATACACAGTTTTCCTGTTATACGGCCAGCGCTTTCTTTATAACTGCTGGCACCAGCCCCTTTCTCTTTATTTTGCGCAGCGGAATGCCATGCCCCGGATTAAAAAACTACTGGGAAAAGACCAGATAAAAGCGCCGTTTAACCCTTTTCGTTTCCGACTGATCTGCCTGGGTGTCACGACCTGTCTGGTGGTGCTGCTGGCGCGCGTCGCGGACCTGCAGTTCCTGAATCAGCCGATGCTGGAGCACGAAGCGGATCAGCGATCGCTGCGTACCGTGACGCTGCCGACCAGTCGCGGCACGCTGCTGGATCGTAACGGTGAAGCGCTGGCGCTCAGCGTCCCGTCGCGCGACGTGATTGCCGATCCGCAGCGCGTGCTGGAGAGCAACCCCGATTTTACCAGTGCCAAATGGGCCTATCTGGCGGCGGCGCTCAACACCCGTCCCGAAGAGCTGGCGGCGCAGATCACCGCCAACCCGAAACGTCGCTTCCTCTATCTGGGGCGTAAAGTCGAGCTGGGCATCGCCAAAGATATTAAAGAGCTGAAGCTGAAAGGCATCAGCGAAGTCTATGACGACAGCCGTTTCTATCCGATGAGCGAGGCCTCTGCGCCGCTGATCGGCATCGTCGGGGCGGATAACGTCGGCCTGAACGGACTGGAAAAGGGCTTTGATAAAGTATTGCAGGGCGAGCCGGGCAAAGAGGTCTATCGGCAGGATGCCGCGGGCAATATCATCGCGATGATCAACTATCAGCCGCCGACCCAGCCGCCGACGGTACAGCTCAGCATCGACAAATATGACCAGTACACGCTCTACAGCAAACTGCGCGACGGCGTACTGATCAACAAGGCGGACTCGGGTGCGGCCGTGCTGGTGAAAATCGACACCGGCGAGATTCTGGCGATGGCCTCCTATCCGTCGTTCAACCCCAACAACTATGAAGGGGCAACGCCCGCGCAGATGCGTAACTCTGCCATCAATGACAGCTACGAACCGGGATCGACCGTCAAACCGTTAGTGGTGATGGAAGCGCTGGAGCGCCACCTGGTGCGCCCGGATTCGGTGATCGACACCACGCCTTACAGCGTTAACGGCCACCTGATCCGCGACGTCGGCCACTGGCCGCGCCTGACCATGACCGGCATTCTGCAAAAATCGAGCGACATCGGCGTGTCACACCTCGCACTGGCGATGCCCGCCGAAGCGCTGGTCAACACCTATCATGCGTTCGGCCTTGGCAAACCGACCGGCTTAGGGCTGACCGGCGAAAGCGTCGGCTACTTTCCGTTGCACCGCACCCGCTGGGCAGATATCGAGCGGGCCACCTTCTCCTTTGGCTATGGCCTGCGTGTGACGCCGTTGCAGATTGCCCGCGAATACGCCACGCTCGGCTCCTATGGCATTTACCGTCCGCTGTCGATCACCCGCGTTACGCCACCGGTCATGGGACGCCAGGTCGCCAACCCGGAAACGGTGAAAGAGGTGGTGCACATGCTGGAGAGTGACGTCCTGCCGGGCGGAACCGGGCTGAAAGCTGCGGTGCCGGGCTACCGTCTGGCAACCAAAACCGGTACGGCGGAAAAAATGGGCACCAGCGGCAAGTATGATGGCGGCTACGTCAACTATACCGCCGGTCTCGCTCCCGCCAGCCATCCTGAAGTGGCGCTGGTGGTGATGATCAACCATCCGACGGCGGGCGATCACTTCGGTGGCTCGGTTGCTGCGCCGGTGTTCGGCAATATCATGGGGCCGGTACTGAAACACATGAATATTGCACCGGATGCCATCTACACCAAACCGGCGGCCACTCCTTCAGATAAATCTTAGACAAATCAGAGTGTAAGCGAGGCGTGAAGGATATTCACACCTCGTTGCACTTCCCCGAATTCGGTTGCGTTTTCCTGCTGTCTCCGCGCGGTCAATCAGTGCGAGGATAGCAGTCCCAGAGGTATTGATGGGTGTGAAAACAACACTGCTTCGGCAGTGAGACCCTGTTATTACACCAACCCACGCAGATGCGTGGGTTTTTTTTGCCTGCTTGCCTGAGCCTGCCGTTACCGCTCTAAAAACCCCCGCTAAATCAACATCGTTCTTAACGAAACCCTGACAGTTTGCCAATAGAAAGGCGCGTCGCCTTTCACTGATAATGGCCGCCGTGAAGCCTGGCGGTTTTTTGCTCGCCGCCGCTCACTGCCGCATTCCGCACGTTCCGGGATTTCTTTTTCTGCTTATCTGAAGAGTTCGACGATGACTCACCTTTCTCGCCCCGCGCGTTCCTTTGGGCTTAAATGGCTGCTCCTGTTGCTGGTGGCGGCGATTGTCGCTGGGGTTATCTGGCGTCTGCTGTCGGCAGGTCACGGGCCGGGCGAGGGGATGCCGTCGGGCAGACCGGGTGCGCATGGCATGATGGGCGGAGGGGCAACGCTGGTTCACAGCGGTGTCGCCAGCACGGCGGATGTGCCGGTGTGGCTGAATGCACTCGGCACGGTCATCCCCAACGCCAGCGTCACGGTGACCAGCCGCGTTGACGGCCAGCTGGAGCAGGTTTTCTTTACCGAGGGGCAGAAAGTCAGCGCCGGGCAGCTGCTGGCGCAGATCGATCCGCGCAGCTTTCAGGCCACGCTGAACCAGTATCAGGGCGAACTCAGCGAAAACCAGGCGCTGCTGAAAAGTGCGGAGCTGACGCTGGCGCGCTACCGCAAACTGGCGGCGCAGGATGCACTGGCGCGTCAGGATCTGGACAGCCAGATTGCCACCGTCGGGCAGTATCGCGGTGCCGTCGCCGCCGATCAGGCGCAGATCGCCAGTGCCAGACTCAGCATTGAATATGCCCGGATCACCGCCCCGATCAGCGGGCGCGTCGGCCTGCGTCAGGTCGATCCCGGCAACATGGTTCAGAGTGCCAGCAGCACCGGTCTGGTGACCATCACCCAGATGCAGCCTGCCGCCGTGACCTTTAGCGTGCCACAAAGCGAAATCCCGACGCTGGTCAGCGTGCTGCATCAGGGGCAGAGCCTGCCCGCCACGCTGTATGATCAGGACAACCAGCATCAGCTCGGCAGCGGCGAGGTGAAGTTCATCAGCAACCAGATCGACACCGCCACCGGCACCGTGGCGCTGAAAGCGGTGTTCGCCAACCAGGATGAGTCGCTGTTTGCCAATCAGTTTGTGAATCTGCGGCTGCAGACCCGGGTGCTGAAAGGCGCGACGGTGATCCCGGCCCAGGCGCTGCAGCTGAGCAGCGACGGCAGTTTTGTCTTTGTGATCAATCAGGATCACAGCGTCACGCGCAAAGCGGTCACCACCGGTCCCGCTTTCGGAGACGAACAGCAGGCGATCCTCAGCGGCGTTTCGCCGGGCGATCGGCTGGTGACGGAAGGGATCGATCGTCTGACCAGCGGCAGCAAAGTGTCGCTGGCCGATGAGACGCCCGCCGCTGCGGGTGCTGTGTCGAAATGAACCCGTCGCGCCTGTTTATTCTGCGTCCGGTCGCCACCATTCTGCTGATGGTCGGCGTGCTGATCGCCGGCATTTTTGCCTGGAAATTCCTCTCTACCTCGGCGCTGCCGCAGGTCGACTATCCGATCATTCAGGTCACCACGCTCTATCCGGGTGCCAGCCCGGATGTGATGGCATCGTCGGTCACCTCACCGCTGGAGCGCCAGTTAGGGCAGATGGCGGGGCTGAGCCAGATGAGCTCCACCAGTGCCAGCGGCTCCTCGATCATTACCCTGAAGTTCAGCCTCGATCTGTCGCTGGATGTCGCCGAGCAGGAGGTGCAGGCAGCGATCAATGCGGCGAATAACCTGCTGCCCGACGACCTGCCCAATCCGCCGACCTACAAAAAGGTCAATCCGGCGGACAGCGCGGTGGTGACGCTGGCGGCGAGCTCCAGCACGCTGCCGTTGACCTCGGTGCAGGATCTGGTCAACACCCGGGTGGCGCTGAAGCTGTCGCAGATCTCCGGCGTCGGGATGGTGACGCTGGCGGGCGGCCACCAGCCGGCGATTCGGGTGCAGATGAATCCTCAGGCGCTGGCGGCGCATCATCTGACGCTGGAGGCGGTAAATACGCTGATTGGCAACAGCAACGTCAATGGCTCCAAAGGCGGCTTTGACGGGAAATATCATTCGGTGACCATTGACGCCAACGACCAGCTGCGCACCGCAACCGAGTACGGCAACCTCATCCTCAGCTATGAGAATGGCGCGGCGCTGCGCCTGAAAGATATCGCCCACATTGAACAGGGCCCGGAAAACAGCTTCCAGTCGGCGTGGGCCAACAACCAGCCCGCGATTGTGATCAGCGTGCAGCGCCAGCCGGGCGCGAACGTCATCCAGGTGGTGGACAACATCAAGGCGCAGCTCCCCGCGCTGCAGGCGGCACTGCCGGACGGGGTGAAGATGACCATTCTCTCCGATCGCACCCAGACCATTCGCGCCTCGATCAGCGACGTGCAGTTTGAACTGATGCTGTCGATTGCGCTGGTGGTGATGGTGACTTTCCTGTTCCTGCGCAACGTGGCCGCCACGCTGATTCCGAGCGTGGCAGTGCCGCTGTCGCTGGTCGGCACCTTTGGTGTGATGTATCTGGCGGGCTTCAGCCTGAATAATCTGTCGCTGATGGCGCTGACCATCGCCACCGGTTTTGTCATTGATGACGCCATCGTGGTGGTCGAGAACATCTCCCGGCGGCTGGAGCAGGGCGAGTCACCGATGGAGGCGGCGCTGAAAGGCTCCCAGCAGATTGGCTTCACCATCATCTCGCTGACCTTTTCGCTGATTGCGGTGCTGATCCCGCTGCTGTTTATGGGCGATGTGGTCGGGCGACTATTCCGGGAGTTCGCGATTACCCTGGCGGTGGCGATTCTGGTGTCAATGCTGGTGTCGCTGACCCTGACACCGATGCTGTGTGCCTGGCTGCTGCGCCATATTCCGCCTGAACAGCAGTCGACGTTTGCCCGCAAGGGCGGCGAACTGTTTGATGCCCTGGTGCGCGGCTATGACCGGCTGCTGACCGTGGTACTGAATCATCAGAAACTGACGCTGCTGGTGGCGCTGGCCACCTTCGGGCTGACGGCGCTGCTCTACATGATGGTGCCGAAAGGCTTCTTCCCGACCCAGGATACCGGGCTGATTCAGGGTATTACCGTCGCCTCACAGGACGTCTCGTTTAACGCCATGGCAACGCGGCAGCAGGCGTTGTCAACGCGGATCCTGAAAAACCCGGCGGTGGAGAGCGTCTCATCGACGATCGGCATCGACGGCACCAACACCAGCCTTAACAGCGGACGATTGCAGATCAACCTGAAGCCGTTTGGCTCGCGTGATGTGAAAGCGGGTGAGGTGATTAAACAACTGCAACAGGCGACTGCCGATGTGGCGGGCATCCGGCTCTATCTGCAACCGGCGCAGGATCTCACCGTCAACGATCAGGTCTCGCCGAGTCAGTATCAGTTCACCCTCGACGACGCCGACAGTGAAAATCTGGTCAGCGAGTCGCCGAAACTGGTGGCGGCATTGCAGCAGCGGCCCGAGTTTAATGGCGTGGTAAGTAACCTGCAGGATCAGGGGCGCGTCTCTTACGTTGAGCTGAACCGCGATAAAGCGGCGCGCTTCGGCATTACTGCCTCGGATGTGGACACCGCGCTCTATAATGCCTTTGGTCAGCGGCTGGTCTCGACCATCTTCACCCAGTCGAATCAGTATCGGGTGGTGCTGGAAGTGGCTCCGGCATACCAGCAGGGTCCGGCGTCGTTTGATGATGTCTGGCTGCAATCGTCCGGCAGCAGCAGTTCGGCGTCGTCATCCACCAGTACGGCTTCATCAGCGTCAACGTCTTCGTCAACATCGTCGTCTTCGTCGACGTCCACTTCAGCCTCTGACACCAGCGCCAGCCCGATCAGCAGCGGCATGGTCAAACTCACTTCTATCGCCACCATCCACCAGCGCACCGGTTCGCTGATGCACATGCGGCTGAATCAGTTTCCGGCGGTGATGATCTCCTTCAACCTTAATCCGGGCTACTCGCTGGAGGATGGACAGCGGGCGATCGCGGAAGTACGGCAGCAGCTGCATCTGCCGGAGAGCACCACACTGCGTTATCAGGGGGAAACCTCGGCGTTTCAGAGCGCCACCGGCAACACGCTGTGGCTGATTCTGGCGGCGCTGATCACCATGTATGTGGTGCTCGGCATCCTCTACGAAAGCTTTATCCATCCGGTGACCATCCTCTCTACGCTGCCGTCGGCGGCGGTGGGCGCGCTGCTCACGCTGTTGCTGGCGGGCACCGAATTCAGCCTGATTGCGCTAATTGGCGTTATCCTGTTGATCGGCATCGTGAAAAAGAACGCCATCATGATGATCGACTTCGCGCTGGAGGCGGAACACCATCAGCAACTCAGCGCACGCGACGCGATTCATCAGGCCTGCCTGCTGCGCTTCCGCCCGATTCTGATGACGACGATGGCGGCGCTGCTGGGTGCGCTGCCACTGATGCTGGCCTCCGGCTCCGGGGCAGAGCTGCGTCAGCCGCTGGGGCTGGTGATTGTCGGCGGGCTAATTGTCAGTCAGGTGCTGACACTCTTCTCCACGCCGGTCATCTACCTCCTGTTTGATGGGCTGGCGCAGCGCGGTAACGCCTGGGTGAAACGCCGTCAGCAGCGGGCGCGGAGCGGGCAATGAATCTGACGCGGCTGTTTATCTTTCGTCCGGTGGCGACGCTGCTGCTGACGCTGGCGATCCTGTTGCTGGGCGCGCTGGGCTACCGGCTGCTGCCGGTGGCACCGCTGCCGCAGGTCGATTTTCCTACCATCATGGTCAGCGCCAGCCTGGCAGGCGCCAGCCCGGAAACCATGGCGGCGACGGTCGCTACGCCGCTGGAACGTTCGCTGGGGCAGATTGCCGGTATCAGTGAGATGACCTCCAGCAGCTCGCAGGGCTCCAGCAGCATCATCCTGCAGTTTGAACTGGACCGCGATATCAATGGCGCGGCGCGCGACGTGCAGGCGGCAATCAACGCGGCGCGCAGCCTGCTGCCCAGCGCAATGGCCTCGCTGCCGACCTATCGCAAAGCCAACCCGTCAGACGCGCCAATAGTGATGCTGGCGCTGACCTCTGCCACCCGCACGCCAGGCGAGCTCTACGATCTGGCGGAGAGCAAAATCGAACAGGCGATGGGGCAGGTACAGGGCGTCGGCGAAGTGTCGCTGATGGGCAGCGCCTTACCGGCGGTGCGGATTGATCTGCAGCCGCTGAAGCTGACCCATTACGGCATCTCGCTGGAGACGGTGCGTGCCGCCGTCGCCAACAGCACCACTAATCTGCCTAAAGGGATCTTACAGAGCAGTGACCAGTCGTGGCTGGTGGACAGCAACGGCCAGCTGGAGAAGGCGGCCAGCTACCGCGATCTGATCATCACTTATCAGCAGGGCAACGCGGTGCGACTGCGCGACGTCGCCACGGTCTATGACTCGGTGGAAGATCGCTATCAGGCGGGGTTTCTGAATGCCACACCGGCGGTGATGATCGGTATCAAACGTCAGGCGGGTGCCAACATGCTGGAAACCATCGACGCGATAAAAGCGCAGTTGCCACAGCTGGAAAAGAGCCTGCCCGCTGACAGCCAGCTGAACGTGGTGGTTGACCGTTCGCCTGGCGTGCGCGCCTCACTGTATGACACCGAAGAGACGCTGCTGATCGCGGTGCTGCTGGTGATTGCGGTGGTGTTTATTTTTCTGCGCAATCTGCAGGCGGTGATCATTCCGGCGCTGGCACTGCCGGTGTCGCTGATCGGCACCTGCGCGGTGATGTATCTGCTGGGATACAGCCTGGATAACCTGTCGCTGATGGCGTTGATTATCGCCACCGGCTTCGTGGTGGATGATGCGATTGTGGTGCTGGAGAACATCACCCGTCACATTGAGCGCGGGCTGAGCCCGCTGCGGGCGGCGCTGCGCGGGGCGCAGGAGGTGAGCTTCACCGTGCTGTCGATGACCGTGTCGCTGATCGCGGTGTTCATCCCAATCCTGCTGATGGGCAGCATTGTCGGGCGGCTGTTCCGCGAATTTGCCGTGACGCTCACCGTGTCGCTGCTGATCTCGCTGTTTGTCTCGCTGAGTCTGACGCCGATGCTCTGCGCCCGCCTGCTGAAACCAAAGCCGCCCGTCAGCCAGCGGCCGCATCCGCTTTATCAGTTGATTGAAAACCAGCTGAATCGCCTGCTGGCCGCCTACGGGCGCGGGCTGGCCTGGGTGATGCGCCATCAGAAACTGACGCTGCTCAGCCTGCTGCTGACCGTACTACTGAATGTTTTTCTCTTCGTCGTGGTGCAGAAGGGCTTCTTCCCCAATCAGGATACCGGGCTGCTGATGGGTGCGCTGCGCGCCGATCAGAACATCTCGTTCCAGGCGATGAAGCCGAAAATGCTGATGTTCACGCAGATCATTCAGGAAGATCCGGCGGTAGAGAGCGTGATGTCGTCGATGGGCAGCGGGATGTTTGGCTCCCGTAACAGCGCCAACTTCTTTGTGCGGCTTAAAGATTTTGATCAGCGCGATGCGACCGCCACCGAGGTGGCCAACCGGCTGACGCGCAAAACCAGTCACATCGCCGGGGCGCAGATGTTCCTGATGGCGGCGCAGGACCTGCACATTGGCGGACGCAGCGCCAACGCCACGTATCAGTACAGTCTGCAGGCGGACGATCTCGATCTGCTGCGCACCTGGACGCCGAAAGTGCAGGCGGCGCTGGCGGCGATCCCCGAGCTTAACAGCGTGGACTCCGATTCGCAGACCGGCGGCCAGGAGGTAGAGCTGAACATCGATCGTGATCGCGCCACCCGGCTGGGCGTCAACGTGAACATGCTGGATACGCTGCTGAACAATGCGTTCAGCCAGCGGCAGATCGCCACGCTCTATCACACCCTGAATCAGTATCACGTGGTGATGTCACTGCAGGATAGCGACACTGCCAATCCCGAGACGCTGCAGCAGCTTTATGTGATTAACGACAGCGGTGACCGCGTGCCGCTCTCCGCTTTTGTCCGCTTCAGCGGCGGCAACGCGCCGCTGTCGGTGGCGCATCAGGGCCAGTCCGCGACCAGCACCCTGGCGTTTAATCTCAACGAGGGGGTGTCACTGGAACAGGCGCAGGAACTGATAAAACAGGCGATGGCGAAGCTGGGCCTGCCGTCGACCCTTCATGCCGGTTTTGCCGGCACCGCCGCCGCCTTTTCTCAGCTGACCGCGACCATGCCGTGGCTGATTCTGGCGGCGCTGGCGGCGGTCTATCTTGTGCTCGGCGTGCTCTATGAGAGCTACATCCATCCGCTGACCATTCTTTCGACCCTGCCGTCAGCGGGCGTCGGCGCGCTGTTACTGCTGCTGCTGACCGGCACGCAGCTCACGGTGATCGCGCTGATTGGCATCATCCTTCTGATCGGCATCGTGAAAAAGAACGCCATCATGATGATCGATTTCGCCATCGACGCGGAGCGGCGGCAGGGCATGTCGCCACAGCAGGCGATCACCCAGGCGTGCCTGATGCGCTTCCGGCCCATCATGATGACCACGCTGGCCGCCTTTTTCGGCGCGTTGCCGCTGGCGCTGGGCAGCGGCGGTGATGCCGATCTGCGCAGCCCGCTGGGCATCGCTATTGCGGGCGGACTGGCGCTCAGCCAGCTGCTCACGCTGTTTACCACGCCGGTTGTTTATCTTTGGCTCGATCGTCTGGGCCGTGCCACTCAACGTCAATGGCGTCGTCTGCGCCCTACGGAATCCTGATCCATGAAACCGCTTATCCCCTTTGTTGTGATGCTGCTGCTGGGCGGCTGTAGCGTCGGTCCCGACTATCAGCGCCCCGCGATGGTGATGCCGGTCCACTATAAAGAGGCCAGAGGCTGGCAGCAGGCGACGCCGCTTGATGCGCAAAGCAAAGGCGAATGGTGGGCGGTTTATCACGACGCCACCCTGAGCGGCCTGCTGAACCAGGTGAGCATCTCGAACCAGAACGTGGCGAATTATGCCGCGCAGTACCGGCAGGCACAGGCGCTGGCGAGTGAGTCACGCGCGGCGCTGTTTCCCTCGCTGGGCTATGACGGCAGCGCGACGCGCAGCGGCAGCCACGCGACTGACAGCAGCTTTCGCACCACCAGCAGCAGCCATCAGGCGGAGCTGAGTGCCAGCTGGGAGCTGGATCTGTGGGGCAAACTGCGACGCACGCTGGAGGAGAACCGCGCCAGCGCCTCGGCCAGCGCGGCGGAACTGGCCAATATCACCCTGAGCGCCCAGTCTGAGCTGGCGCAGGACTATTTCCAGCTGCGCATCATGGATCAGAAAATCGCGCTCTATCAGCAGAGCGTTGACGCTTATCAGCGCTACCTGAAAGTGATTACCAGCCAGTATCAGGCGGGCACCGCGTCGCGTGCCACCCTGGCTCAGGCGCAGCTGCAGCTGGAGAGCGCCAGCGCCTCGGCGCAGGATTATCAGTGGCAGCGCGCGCAGATGGAGCACGCCATTGCGCTGCTGGTCGGCAAAGCACCCGCTGAATTCAGCCTGACCGCCGCACCGCTGACGGCCACGCTGCCCGCGATTCCGGCAGCCCTGCCGGGCGAGCTGTTGCAGCGCCGTCCCGACATTGCTTACGCCGAACGTAACATGGCCGCGGCCAATGCCGCGGTGGGCGTGGCGGTGGCCGGTTACTATCCCGACCTGACCCTGAGCGCCAGCGGTGGCGTCAGTTCTTCCGTGCTGCATTCGCTCTTCTCGCTGCCGAATCGCGTCTGGTCGCTGGGTCCTGAGCTGAGCGGCACGCTGCTGGATTTTGGTGCGACCGCAGCACAGGTCGATCAGGCACGAGCGAGCTGGGATGCCAGCGTTGCGACCTATCGTCAGACGGTGCTGACCGCAATGCAGGAGGTGGAAGATAAGGTGGTGGAGCTGAACACGCTGCAGGGTGAGATCGCCGCGCAGCAGCGCGCCACCGAAGCGGCGCAGACCTCGGCGCGGGTAACGCGTTTGCAGTATGAGGCGGGCATGATTACGTATCTGGATGTGGCGACCACCGAAAACAGCCGCCTGAGCGCGCAGCAGAGTTTGCTGACGCTGCAGAGCACGCAGTGGGTCAGCAGTGTGGCGCTGATTGCCGCGCTGGGCGGTGGCTGGCAGGCACCCTGAAGGCGGCGTCAGGTTACCGATAATTCTGTTGTCGAACCGCGTCAAATCCTGCATCGTGAGGGGCTATTTTCACGATGCTAAGGAGCCGGCATGGTTTTCACACTATTGCGCCTGATATTTCGCCTGTTATGGCGGGTCGAACTGCGTGGCGACGTCGCCGAACTGCATAAGCAGAAGGTATTGATCACGCCGAACCATATGTCGTTTCTCGACGGCATATTGCTGGCGCTATTTTTGCCGATTAAGCCGGTCTATGCGGTCTATTCGACCATCAGCGAAAGCTGGTTTATGCGGCTGGTTAAACCCTTTATCGACTATGTGCCGCTCGATCCCACCAAACCCATGGCGCTCAAACAGCTGGTCAGGCTGATCGACAGTGGCCGTCCGGTGGTGATCTTCCCGGAAGGACGCATTACCGTCACCGGATCGCTGATGAAGATCTACAGCGGGGCGGGTTTTGTCGCGGCGCGTTCGGGCGCGAATGTGGTGCCGATGCGCATTGAAGGCGCAGAGTACACGCCGTTTGGCCGTCTGGCGGGCGTGTTTAAACGTCGCCTGTTCCCGCGCATCACCCTGACGATTCTGCCCGCCACCCGCATTCCGATGCCGGAGGCGAAACGGGCGCGCGATCGGCGCGTGCTGGCCGGTGAGCATCTGCATCATGTGATGATGGAAGCGCGTATGGCGGTGCGTCCGCGTGAAACCCTGTTTGAAGCGTTTCTGGCGGCGCGTACGCGTTATGGCGCGTTTAAGCGCTGCATCGAAGATGTCAATTTCAAACCTGACAGCTACAACGGACTGCTGAAGAAGGCGCTGGGCGTGGGCCGTATTCTGGAACGCTACAGCCAGCCGCGCGAAGTGGTAGGGCTGCTGCTGCCCAATACCACCGTCACGGCGGCGGCGATTTTCGGAGCATCCCTGCGCGGACGCGTTCCGGCGATGCTCAACTATACGGCCGGCGTGAACGGCATGCGGGCGGCACTGACCGCCGCGCAGATCAAAACGGTCTTCACGTCGCGCCAGTTCCTGGACAAAGGCAACCTGTGGCATCTGCCGCAGGGGCTCGATGATGTGCAGTGGATCTATCTGGAAGATCTGAAAGATACCGTGACCAGTAAGGACAAACTGTGGATCGTCGCCCATCTGCTGATGCCGCATCGCGCACAGCTGCCCCAGCAGCCGGAAGACGCCGCGATGGTACTGTTTACCTCCGGCTCGGAAGGCAATCCTAAAGGGGTGGTGCATTCGCATAAAAGCCTGCTGGCGAACGTTGAACAGATCCGCACCATCGCCGACTTCACGCCGCGTGACCGCTTTATGTCGGCGCTGCCGCTGTTCCATGCGTTTGGTCTGACCGTCGGGCTGTTTACGCCGCTGATGACCGGCGCGCAGGTGTTCCTCTATCCCAGCCCGCTGCACTATCGCATCGTGCCGGAGCTGGTCTATGACCGCAACTGCACCGTGCTGTTTGGCACCTCGACCTTCCTCGGCAACTACGCGCGCTTTGCCGCGCCCTATGATTTTGCCCGCCTGCGCTATGTGGTGGCGGGGGCGGAGAAGCTGCAGGAGAACACCCGTCAGCTCTACATGGAGAAGTATGGCATTCGCATTCTTGAAGGCTACGGCGTAACCGAATGCGCGCCAGTGGTCGCGATTAACGTGCCGATGGCGGCGAAGGCGCACACCGTCGGACGCATTCTGCCGGGCATGGATTCGCGGCTGATGTCGGTGCCGGGCATTGAGCAGGGCGGACGGCTGCAACTGCGCGGACCGAACGTGATGAAGGGCTATCTGCGGGTTGAGAATCCAGGCGTGCTGGAAGTGCCGGTCGCCGACGATGGCGAAGGCAATCAGGAAGCGGGCTGGTATGACACGGGTGATATCGTCAGCTTTGATGACGGCGGTTTCTGCCAGATTCAGGGACGTGCCAAACGCTTTGCGAAGATTGCCGGTGAGATGGTGTCGCTGGAGATCGTCGAGCAGATCGCTCTGAAAGCGTCGCCGGACAAACAACATGCCGCCTCGCTGCGCCCGGATGGTCAGCGTGGTGAGGCGCTGGTGCTGTTCACCACCGACGCTGAACTGGCGCGCGACAGCCTGCAGAAAGCGGCCCGCGAGCTGGGTGCGCCAGAACTGGCGCTGCCGCGTGATATCCGGGTGATGAAGCAGTTGCCGCAGCTGGGCAGCGGTAAACCCGATTACGTCACGCTGAAAAAAATGGCGGAAGAGGAGCAGGCATGAGCCTTGATCGTAATGCGCCGCTGATGTCACGCGGCATGATCGCCGTGATTATCGCCCAGTTCTTTTCGGCCTTCGGCGATAACGCGCTGCTGTTTGCCACGCTGGCCGTGCTGAAAAGCCAGTTCTATCCCGACTGGAGCCAGCCGGTGCTGCAGATGCTCTTTGTCGCGGCTTACATTCTGCTGGCACCCTTTGTCGGTCAGGTCGCGGACAGCATGGCAAAAGGGCGGGTTATGATGCTCGCCAACAGCCTGAAGCTGCTGGGCGCGCTGGTGATCTGCTTCGGCTTCAACCCCTTCCTCGGATATACCCTGGTGGGCGCTGGCGCAGCCGCTTACTCTCCGGCTAAATATGGCATCCTCGGTGAGATCACCCACGGTGAGAAGCTGGTGAAAGCCAACGGGCTGATGGAGGGATCGACCATCGCCGCCATTCTGCTCGGCTCAGTGGCGGGCGGGATGCTGGCTGACTGGCATCTGCTGGCGGCGCTGGGGATCTGTGCGGTGACCTACGGCATTGCCGTGGTAGCCAACCTGTTTATCCCGAAACTGCAGGCGGCGCGTCCTGGTCAGAGCTGGCAGCTGGGTATGATGGTACGCAGTTTTTTCAGTGCTGCCGCGCTGCTATGGCGTGATGCGGAGACGCGCTTCTCGCTGCTAGGCACCAGCCTGTTCTGGGGCGCAGGCGTGACGCTGCGTTTTCTGCTGGTACTGTGGGTGCCGGTGGCGCTGGGCATCAGTGACAACACCACACCAACAACCCTGAATGCCATGGTGGCGATTGGCATCGTGATTGGGGCGGCGGCGGCGGCGAAGCTGGTGACGCTTGAAACGGTGCGTCGCTGTATGCCAGCCGGTGTGCTGATTGGTGTGATGGTCGTCGTCTTCGCGCTGCAGCATTCTCTGCTGAATGCCTATCTGGTGCTGATGCTGATTGGCGCGCTGGGCGGTTTCTTTGTGGTGCCGCTGAATGCACTGCTGCAGGCGCGGGGCAAAGAGAGCGTCGGTTCAGGTAATGCGATTGCGGTGCAGAATCTGGGTGAGAACAGCGCCATGCTGATCATGCTGGGGCTCTATACGCTGGCGATCAAGGCGGGTGCCCCTGCGGTGGCGACGGGCGTCGGTTTTGGCGTGCTGTTTGCGCTGGCGATAGCGCTGCTGTGGCTGTGGCGTCCGGCTAAGCGTTAAGCGATTCACCGCCTCTCTCCGGGATAGCCGGAGAGAGGCGGGCGCCCTCGTTAACAATAGATGTTAACAACGTAGATTAGCGACGAAGGGCAATCGCTTCGATTTCGATCTTCACATCTTTTGGCAGACGCGCCACTTCGACACAGGAACGCGCCGGGAAGTGCGCTTCATGCTCGGTGAAAAACGCCTCATAAGCCGCATTGACCGTGGCGAAGTCATTTAAATCCTTTACGAACACCGTGGTCTTCACGATGTCGCCGACCTTCAGACCCGCTGCTTCAACAATCGCCTTCACATTTTCCAGTGACTGACGCGCCTGTGCGGCAACGTCATCCGCCACCTGGCCGGTCGCCGGATCCACCGGGATCTGGCCAGAGGTGATGATCATGCTGCCCAGATCGACACCCTGAACATAGGGGCCGATAGCGGCAGGGGCTTTTTCAGTACTGATTTCACGAGACATCATTGCTCCTTTGATTACGTCGTCAGGCGGCGATGCCGCCGGTGTTGCCCATTATAAGGTCGGGCAGGGCGATTACCAGTGACCCAGCACCACATGGCGGGCGAACTCTTTTTCGCAATATTTGCACTTCAGATGCACATCGTCGGCGCGCTGCTTCACGGCAAAGCTGGAGAAGACCGGCTCGCTGCGGCTGATGCAGTTGCTGTTGGGGCAGGTCAGTACCCGTTCAACGTGGTCCGGCAGCGTCGGGGCGATCTTCGCGACCACTTCATAGTCGTCGATGCGGTTGACCGTGGCATGGGGCGCATAGACCGCCAGCTGATTGACCTGATCGTCAGTGAGAAAGGTGTTCTCAATCTTGATCAGATCTTTGCGGCCCATCTCGCCCGAGGGCAGATTCAGGCCAATGGTAATGCGCTGATCGGTTTCGGTCAGCCGGAACAGGGAGAGCAATTTAAAGCCGATCTGCGCCGGAATATGGTCGATGACCGTGCCGCGTTTGATCGCTTCGACCTGCAGTTTGTTGTCCTGCGTCATGGGGGTATCTCCTTACAGGGCGAGTTCGCTGTTTAAAACCAGTGCCAGCAGAGCCTGGCGCGCATAGATGCCGTTACCCGCCTGCTGGAAATACCAGGCATACGGGGTTTTATCGACATCGGTGGTGATTTCGTCGATGCGCGGCAGCGGGTGCAGTACCTTCATATTGTCGCGCGCTGTAGCGAGATCGGCAGCGCGCAGAATGAATTGCGCTTTGACGTTGGCATATTCTGACGGATCGAGCCGCTCTTTCTGCACCCGCGTCATGTAGAGGATATCGAGCTGCGGCATCACCTCTTCAAAGCTGTCGTGACGTGACCAGCTGATATTCTTCTCATCCAGCATATCGGTGATATAGGCCGGCATCGCCAGCGCATCGGGCGCGATAAAGAAGAAGCGGTTGCCGTCAAACTTCGCCAGCGCCTGGGTCAGGGAGTGCACGGTGCGGCCATACTTCAGGTCGCCGACCATCGCCACATTCAGCTGATTAAGACGGCTCTGCGTCTCCTGAATGGTGAAGAGATCAAGCAGCGTCTGGGTCGGATGCTGGTTCGCGCCGTCACCGGCGTTGAGAATCGGGATGCCACCGGAGAATTCGGTCGCCAGCCGCGCCGCGCCTTCCTGCGGGTGACGCATCACGATCGCATCGACGTAGGTGCTGATCACTGAAATGGTGTCGGCCAGGGTTTCGCCTTTTTTGCCCAGCGACGTATTACTGCCGTCAGCAAAGCCCACCGCTGACGCGCCCAGGCGATGAATGGCGGTTTCAAACGACAGGCGGGTACGGGTCGACGCCTCAAAGAAGCAGCTGGCGATAACCTTGTGCTTCAGCAGTTCCGGCTGCGGGTGGGCTTTCAGCTTTGCGGCGGTGTGCAACGCCAGTTCCAGCTCTTCACGACTGAGGTCGTTAATTGAAATAATGTGTTTGCGATATAGCGGGTTAGCCATAGCTTTCTCCTCTGCGCGGCCGGATTGCGGACAAAAAAAAGCCCCTGCTTAAGGGGCTTTTTTAAGATCGGGTCGATGACCGAAAGAAACAGTAGCACCGCCTGCGGTCAGGCGTGATTGAGCGTCAAATTGTCCGCTGTGCTGTAGCATATTTCCTCCGGCAAATTGGGCCGCATTATACCCGTTCGCGGTGGGGCAGCAAGAGGAAAACGTTTGCGCCTGCTTAGCCGATCGGAGGCCAGGCCAGATCAGGCGGATGAATAGGCCGGTATGAGCAGACGCGACTCAGCGTCCTCAGCTGCGCGGTGCTGGTCGATCAGCGCTGGCCCAGCGTGGCCACCATTACCGCTTTAATCGTGTGCATCCGGTTCTCAGCCTGGTCGAACACAATGCTGTGTGGTGACTCAAACACCTCGTTGCTCACTTCCATGCCGTTGGGCAGATCGTACTGTTCCGCCATCTGCTGGCCCAGCGTGGTCTGATCGTCGTGGAAGGCGGGCAGGCAGTGCAGGAATTTAACCTGCGGGTTGCCGGTCAGATCGAGCATCGCCCGATTCACCTGATAGTCACGCAGCAGCGCGATACGCTCGGCCCACACCGCTTTGGCTTCGCCCATCGACACCCAGACATCGGTGTAGATAAAGTCAGCGCCTTTCACACCGTCGGCAATATCTTCGGTGAGGGTGATTTTCCCGCCGGTCTGCTGCGCGGCTGCGCGGCACTGCGCCACCAGTTGCTCCTCTGGCCAGCAGCTCTTCGGTGCCACCAGACGCAGATCCAGCCCCACCTGTGCGGCGGCTTCCAGCATGGTGTTGCCCATGTTGTTGCGCGCATCACCTACATAAACCAGCGTCATCTCGCTGAGTTTTTTGCCCGGCAGATGCTCCTGCATGGTCAGCAGGTCGGCCAGCAGCTGGGTCGGATGAAACTCGGTGGTCAGGCCGTTCCACACTGGCACACCGGCATGTTCCGCCAGCGTTTCCACCAGTTCCTGACCGTAACCGCGATACTGAATGCCATCGTACATCCGGCCCAGCACCCGCGCGGTGTCGCGCATCGACTCTTTATGGCCGATCTGGCTGCCACTCGGGCCAAGATAGGTGACGTTTGCACCCTGATCGTAAGCGGCAACTTCGAAAGAGCATCGGGTACGGGTCGAGTCTTTTTCGAAGATGAGCGCGATGTTTTTACCTTTCAGATGCTGCACTTCCTGGGCGCTTTTTTTCGCCCGTTTCAATTCAGCGGAAAGGGTAAGCAGGTGATCAATCTCGGCGGGCGTAAAATCCAGAAGTCTGAGGAAATGGCGCTGATACAGCTGACTCATACAACACTCCGGTAATCATTAAAGTGAATTAAAATTCAATCTAACCGGATGAATATGCATTTTCAAGTGCGGTGCTAATAAACTTTTCGTTTTGTGTAGTGGCGCGACGGGCAGTATGGGAAAATAATTGATTATTGCCGAACTCAGAGAGGATATCGTCATGGCATATGAAGCATTACTGGAAGAGCAGCAGGAAGAGACGCGGCAGATTATTGAAGAGCTGCTGGAGGATGGCAGCGATCCTGATGCGCTCTATACCATCGAGCACCATCTCTCATGCAATAATTTTGATTCGCTGGAAAAAGCGGCCGTTGATGCGTTCAAGCTGGGTTATGAAGTGACCGAGCCGGAAGAGCTGGAGCTGGAAGATGGCACCACCGTGATGTGCGTCGACATCATCAGCGAATCCGCCCTGAAGCCTGAACTGATCGATGTGCAGGTTGAGCAACTGGTGAACCTGATTGGTAAGTACAACGTCGATTACGACGGCTGGGGCACCTATTTCGAAGATCCCGATGCCGAAGATGAAGATGACGACGCCATCGAAGATGAAGATGATGATGGTATTCGCCACTAAGTAGCCGGGGCGGAGAGTTCTCCGCCTGTCACCCCTGCCACCTGTTTTAACATCATGAACTACGCACCCTTACTTGAACCTATCTATCAGTTTCTGCACTGCCGCACGCCACAGGCCTGGATTGATGAGGCGCGCAAGCCGGAAAATCTGACCCTGCTGTTAACCGACCATCTGGTGTGCGAACTGAAAGCCGCGCAGACCGCGGTGTGGTTGATCCGCAAATATGTTGCCGACAAACCCAGTGGCGACGCCATTCTGGCGTGGCTGAAACCTTATGAAGATTTTATCTTCCGCGAAGATGGCGACAGCGACTTTATCAACGCCCATAAGAACCTGACAAAACGTATCATCGTGCGCAATGCGCTGCCGTGGGCGGATGAGCTGGTGGAGAAGATGGTGCTGCTGATTAAAGAGGAGCTGCATCACTTCTATCAGGTGTGGGAAATTATGCAGTCGCGCGGGCTGGTCTATCAGAAGATCACCTCCAGCCGCTATGCCAAATCGCTGCTGCGCGAAGTCACCACCCATGAACCGGAAACGCTGGTGGATAAGCTGATATGCGGCGCTTACATCGAGGCGCGCTCCTGCGAGCGTTTCGCCAGTCTGGCACCTTATCTTGATGACGAACTGGCGAAGTTCTATCTGTCGCTGTTGCGCTCAGAGGCGCGGCATTATCAGGACTATTTAACCCTGGCGGCGCAGATTGCCACCAGAGATATCACGCCGCGGGTGCAGGTGATTGGGGCAACAGAAGGGCGGTTAATTAGCGAACCCGACAACGAATTACGCTTTCACAGCGGCGTACCGGCGTTCTGATTAGAGTAAACGGCGCTCTTACGATGGCCGTTTGTTTTTTATATTGAACCGGGTTGATTTTATTAAAAATAAAAATATAAATATTAACTATTAATCTAATGTGAACGCGTTACTTCCGCTAAATATAATTTGAGTGACCCCTCACAAAATATTTTATCTCTTCTGTTTTTTCTTTGCGGAATAACTATAGTGCTCTTGCCGGATTAGGGTTGTTATTTTCAAGCAAAACCTGATTCATAACGCCTCTTTGCCAGAGAGGGTTGTGAATCAGGTTTTTTTTTGCACCGGCTATAGCCGGGGAAAAGAATCAGCGACTTTTTTCGCCCGGCCAGTTTTGCTAATAAGCATTTAATGGAAGGAGTCATTAACATGAGGGGAAAGCGCGGTATTCCGTTATTTATTTTACTGTTTTTGCAGCCATCTGGCGCATGGGCTGACTTTTCCGACGCATTATCGTTCTCTGACACTGCTTTCCTGCGTGATTCGCAACTCGATCTCAGACTGCGTAATCACTGGAAGTATCTCAAGGAAAATGAAGCGCAGCCTGCCACCGTTCATAATGCCTGGGGACAGGCGGCAAGCCTGAATTTTCGTTCCGGCTATCAATGGGACTGGCTGGGTTTCGATGCAACTTATACCCGAGCGATCAGGCTGGGAGCCAGCGACTACTTTGCCACGCGCGGCCTGCTTTACGACAGCGGCGGTCATCAGCAAAAAGCTGACGCGCACGGCTTCAGCAAGTTTGGTGAACGCTATCTGAAAGTGAAGCTGGGGGACGCGAATGCGGGATTTAAAGGAAAAGCGGGCTGGCAGGAGTTAAAAAACATCGGCGTGCTGACCACCACGGACCGCTTGTCACGCAACAGTTACTCAGGCTATAGCGGCGCGCTGAACGTGCAGAAGATACGGCTGGATTTGGCTTACGTGACCAAAACGCTTCGCCACGACTCGCCGAAGAGTCTTGCCCTGCAAACCCAGGACCGACGAAAAATTAATGCGATCTATACCGGCGCACTGAGCTATACCGCTGATCGCGGACGTCTCGCCTACGCATTTGGCGAAGCGGAAGCCTACCAGCGGCGTCATGTTATCGAAGCGAATTATTCGCTCTCGCCGGACTGGCGCTTGTCCTCTCAAATTTATGGCAGTCAGGGGCTGGAAAATTATAAAAGCATGGCGGCCAGCAAAAGATCGTTCGATAACCACGCGTGGCACTATGTCGGTGAAGCAGACTGGATTAACGACAGATGGACACAGAAATTCGCTGCCGCCTGGACTTCGGCGCCCAAACATAATGCGGTGGGATATTATGTGCGCCCGCTGACAAAAAATACCCGTGGGCGTTTCAACGCCCTGACCTCTGCCGGAAAAGATTATACCCGTGATAAAGAACTGGCGCTGGTGTCGCAGACGGAATTTGAAATTTCAAAAGGCATTTTTAGCGGATTTCAGATTAACTATGGACAGTTTAATTATCGTAATACGCGTATACGTTCGGGGGAAGTCGCGCTCATAAACCGCTTCATCGAACCCCATCCGGTCCTGAAGGATTTATCGGTCTTTACGCTATTCGGTTATGGCTGGTCATATAAGAATAATAAAGAAACCCCGGTTTTTAATGCGCAAGGGAAATATATGCGTTCTCCCAGCCTTTCTGCAGAGATCGCGGTTGAATATAAATTAAATCTGTTCAGATAAGGAAAATACGATGAAAAGAATTTTTAAAGCGTTGCTGATTCTTATTGTGGTTGGGGCTGTCGCAGGCGAAGCCTTTGCCGCCGATGTCACTCTCTACGTTACGCGGCATGGTAAAACGATGTTCAACACGGTGCATCGCGCGCAGGGATGGGCAGATACTCCGCTAACGCCAGCGGGGGTAGAGGTGGCGCAAAAGCTGGGACGCGGTCTGCAGACGATCCCGTTTATCGCCGTCTGGTCCAGCGATGCTGGCAGAGCGAGAGAAACCGCGCAGCTTGTGATGCAGGCATGGAAAACGCCGCTGCCGCTGAACGAACGCCGGGAATTGCGGGAAGTGGGCTTTGGCCTGTATGAGGGCGATCTGAATAATAATATGTTGAACGATGCCGCCCATCAGTTGGGATTTGCATCCGAAACGGCGCTAATGGAGGCCTATGGCAAAGGCAAGGTTCATGTAGACAGGATCATAGACGCTATCCGGCAGGCGGAAGCGTCAGGCACGCCGGCACTGAGAGGCATTAAATCAGCAGGCATGGCCGAAAGCTACCAGCAGGTTGCGAAGCGAATGGTCGATAGTCTGACTGAGATAGCGCAGCAGGCCCGGCAGCAGGGCGGCGGTAACGTTCTGGTGGTCACGCATGGCCTGGCGATTACAGCGCTACTGCAGGCGCTTGGCGATACGTCGTTAAACCAGACGCTGGACAATGCGAGCGTAACCCGGCTGCGCTATACCGACAGCGGAGAGTTCGTGATTGAATCCATCAACGATATGAGTTACGTAGAGCGCGGCTTATAACTTCCGCAACATACGCACTTCGCAGTCGACATGGCCGGTGCAGCCCATCGCGCTATCGATATGCTCAAAGCCGAGTGACTCATAAAGTTTAATAGCCCGCGTCAGGCTGGCGGTGGTTTCCAGATAGCAGCGACGGAAACCGTGGCTGCGTGCATGTTCTATCGCCCGCAGCGCCAGTTCGCGAGCCAGACCCTGACCGCGCACCTCTGGTAGAAAGTACATCTTTTGCAGTTCGCAGATATCGGGCGCGCTGCAGGCGAGCGGCGCAACACCGCCGCCGCCGACCACCTTGCCCTGATACTCAACAATCCAGTAGGCGCTCTGTTCGGCACTGTAGAGCTCAAACAGCTGGTCGAGCTGCGGATCGGAAACGGTGTAGCCCTTGTCAGCCGTCAGGCCGAACTCCGCGGAAACGTCGCGGATCACCTGGGCGATATGCGGATTATCGGCGGCAGTAATCGGCCGCACCTGGAGGTGCTGAGAGTCAGAAATCATGTGGGAGTTGAGCTATGTAAATCGGTTAGACATTTACCAGAAGTAACATTATCGTCATGTAAAAGCAATATTCCTGACAATGCAGGGAGGCTTTAAAAGCGTCATGTTTTTTAATGTCACTTGAAAATCTGTTTTATCATTTATACCTTACTATGTTCAGTAATAAGGAATTGTTTCTATCTTCTGGTCTTAATAGTGCTGATTACTTCACAATCAATTTGTTTGTCTTAATTGATGTGAATCAAAAATGCTGACTGCTACTCCTGTAAGTTAATACCTTTAACGCTAATTAAAGGATTGATTTCATGGCAATTCCAGCTTACCTATGGCTGAAAGATGATGGTGGCGCAGATATCAAAGGATCAGTTGACGTCCAACATCGAGAAGGAAGTATTGAAGTACTTAGTTTCATGCATGGTTTGAGCATACCGGTCGATCCTCACACCGGTAAACTCACAGGGACGCGTGTTCATAGTGCATTAGAATTCGAAAAAGAATTCGACTCATCCAGCCCTTATCTCTATAAAGCAGTCTCCTCCGGGCAAACACTCAGGTCAGCTGAAATAAAATGGTACCGTATTAATCACGCTGGCCAGGAAGAGGAGTACTTCAATATGTTCATTGAAGGAGTGAAAGTGGTGTCGGTTAATCCACTCATGCATAACATCAAATCCATTGAAAATATGAACCATCTTGAGTCAGTAACGCTGCGCTACGAAAAAATCACCTGGAAGTACTGTGATGGCAATATTCAGCACTCCGATTCATGGAAGGAACGCACATAATTCAACTATCAATGGCGCAGCAATTCTGTGAGTCATTTTAAGGAGCGTGTATGACATGGGGCTATGACGTCAGAAAGCGATCTTTTACACGAGATGGTGTCTATAAATTCGATGCGTTATATGCCGGGGCTGAAGGATATAAAGACGATCCTGCATTAGCATGTGAGGTGAACAAAGGTCCTTTGCCAGCAGGAAAGTATAAGATTGCCAGTCCTATGGCAAAGCATCCTACAGCCGGACGATTTGTTCTCCGTCTGATACCTTATGCGGGTAACAATATGTGTGGTCGCGCCGGATTTCTTATTCATGGAGATAACGGCTTAGGTACCGCTTCGAATGGCTGTATTGTCGCGTCTTTCAATGTAAGAAAAAGTATTGCGGATAGCGGCGACAGGGAGTTAATAGTGAAATGAAATGGCTCATTATTTTGCTATTAGCATTGTTTTCCGTCTCCTGTTCATCAGGAAGGTTCAATTCTGCAGAACATGTTTTGTCAGATAAAGTGATTACGGCATCCCGCAATAATGACAGCAGTTCACTTTCAGATGCTGATTATGACAAGATAACAGAATATCTTTCTCAGGGCCGGACACGCTGGATTGAACTTTACCCCATTCTTAATCGATCGCCATTCTTAGGCGCAACCTCTTTTCAGGAAGGTCTGGACATCGCGATGGCCTATGCCTTACCTGAAAATCCTGGCGCGGTAATGAAATACGTTAATCAAGGCAATGTTAATAAGCTATGCGGCATGCCATTTATTGAGCTGACTCCGGATGAAACAGATGCGTACTTTTTAAAAGCCCGCACGGCGCTTACTCAGTTAACGTCAGAAAGTGACCGGGAAAAAAGATGCCTGTCTGTATTAGAAAAGAGTCATGATCATCTTGCTGCTGAAACAAGGACGAGAAGGGTGTCATCGAAAAAATGATATAAAAAACCCCGCGCCAGAGCGCGGGGTTTTTTTCAGAGCGAGGAATCAATCAGAGCGCCGCAATGACCGCCTGCTGTTCAATCAGTTTTGCTTTTGATTGTTGCAGGTCCGCTACGCGTTCGCGCTCTTTCGCCACTACCGCTTCCGGGGCGCGCGAAACAAAGCCTTCGTTCGCCAGCTTGGTCTCGATCTTCTCGATTTCCACATCAAGCTTAACCAGCTCTTTCGCCAGACGCTCCAGCTCAGCGGTTTTATCCACCAGATCCGCCATCGGGATCAGCAGCTCTGCGCCTTCAACCAGTTTGGTCACCGACACCGGACCTTTCTCGCCCGCAGGCAGAATGGTCAGGCTTTCCAGACGCGCCAGGCGCGACAGGAAGTTGCGGTTGGCTTCAACTCGACGCAGTGCCGCAGGCGAGCAGTCACGCAGCAGCACATCCAGCGGCTTGCTCAGTGCGATGTTCATCTCGGCACGGATATTACGCACCGCCACGATCGCCTGTTTCATCCACTCGATGTCCGCTTTCGCTTCGGCATCTTCTTTCGCCGCATCGTACTGCGGGAAAGGCTGCAGCATGATGGTGTCGTCGCTGATATTCTTCAGCCCCTTCACGCGCTGCCAGATGGTTTCAGTGATAAACGGAATGATCGGATGCGCCAGACGCAGCAGCGCTTCCAGTACGTGAACCAGCGTATGACGGGTGCCACGCAGTTCAGATTCACTGCCGCTGTTCATGACCGGCTTGGTCAGCTCCAGATACCAGTCGCAGAACTGGTTCCAGGTGAAGTCATACAGCAGGTTAGCCGCGATATCGAAACGGTAGCTATCCAGCGCTTCACGGTACGCTTTCACCGTGTTGTTGAACTCGGTCAGGATCCAGCGATCTGCCAGCGACAGCGTCATTTCGCCGCCATTCTGTCCGCAATCCTGCTCTTCGGTGTTCATCAGCACAAAGCGGCTGGCGTTCCACAGCTTATTACAGAAGTTGCGATAGCCTTCCAGTCGCTTCATGTCCCAGTTGATGTCGCGACCGGTAGAGGCCAGCGCCGCCAGGGTGAAACGCAGCGCATCGGTGCCTGATGGCTCGATGCCGTCCGGGAACTGCTTCTCGGTACGTTTGCGGATTTTCTCCGCCAGCTGTGGCTGCATCATGTTGCCGGTGCGTTTTTCCAGCAGCGCTTCCAGTGAAATGCCGTCGACCATATCCAGCGGGTCAATCACGTTGCCCTTGGATTTCGACATCTTCTGACCTTCTTCATCACGGATCAGACCGGTCATGTAGACGGTTTTAAACGGTACCTGTGGTTTGCCGTTTTCATCTTTGATGAAGTGCATGGTCAGCATGATCATGCGGGCAATCCAGAAGAAGATGATGTCGAAGCCGCTGACCAGCACACTGGTCGGATGGAAAGTACGCAGCGCTTCGGTGTTTTCCGGCCAGCCCAGGGTGGAGAAGGTCCACAGACCTGAGGAGAACCAGGTATCCAGCACGTCATCATCCTGACGCAGCGCCACATCGGCGGCCAGGTTATTCTCGGCGCGCACTTCGTCTTCGGTGCGGCCGACGTAGACGTTACCGTTGTCGTCATACCACGCCGGGATGCGGTGACCCCACCAGAGCTGACGGGAGATACACCAGTCCTGAATATCGCGCATCCAGGAGAAGTACATGTTTTCGTACTGCTTCGGTACAAACTGGATGTCGCCGTTTTCAACGGCTTCAACCGCGACTTTCGCCAGCGGTGCGGTACGCACATACCACTGGTCAGTCAGCATCGGCTCGATAACCACGCCGCCACGGTCGCCGTAAGGCACGGTCAGATCGTGAGGTTTGATCTCTTCAAGCAGGCCGAGTTCATCGACAGCGGCAACAATCGCTTTACGCGCCGCGAAGCGTTCCATGTTCTGGAAAGCCGCCGGGATCTCATCGGAACAGGCATCGCTGGCTTCGCCATTGGTGTCATACACCTGAGCACGGTCGCGGATATCGCCGTCGAAAGTCAGGATGTTGATCATCGGCAGTTTGTGACGACGGCCGACTTCATAGTCGTTGAAGTCATGCGCCGGGGTGATCTTGACGCAGCCGGTGCCTTTTTCCATGTCGGCATGTTCGTCGCCAACGATAGGGATAAGACGGCCAACCAGCGGCAGCATCACAAATTTGCCGATCAGATCTTTGTAACGTGGATCTTCCGGGTTAACGGCGACGCCGGTATCGCCCAGCAGGGTTTCCGGACGGGTGGTGGCGACCACCAGATAATCTTTACCGTCGGCGGTTTTTGCGCCGTCAGCCAGTGGATAGCGGATATGCCACATCGAGCCTTTGCTCTCGCGGTTTTCCACTTCCAGATCGGAGATTGCGGTACGCAGTTTTGGATCCCAGTTCACCAGGCGTTTGCCACGGTAGATCAGGTTCTCTTTATAGAGGCGAACAAACACCTCTTTCACGGCGTTGGAAAGGCCATCGTCCATGGTGAAGCGCTCGCGCTCCCAGTCGACGGAGTTGCCCAGACGGCGCATCTGGCGGGTAATGGTGCCGCCGGACTCTGCTTTCCACTGCCAGATTTTGTCGATGAACGCATCACGGCCATAATCCTGGCGCGTCTTGCCCTCTTCAGCCGCAATTTTGCGCTCAACCACCATCTGCGTGGCGATGCCCGCGTGGTCCGTACCCGCCTGCCACAGGGTATTTTTCCCCTGCATGCGCTGGTAACGGATCATGGTGTCCATGATGGTTTGCTGGAAGGCGTGACCCATGTGCAAGCTACCGGTGACGTTCGGCGGCGGGATCATGATGCAAAAGCTTTCCTGGCTGGTATCGCCATTCGGTTTGAAGTAGCCCTGCTTTTCCCAATGCTCGTAAAGCGGCTGCTCGATATCTTGCGGGTTATATGTCTTTTCCATTTCTGCTATGTCGTTTGCGGCTGTGGTGGCGCTGCCGTATTCAATTGGAATCCAACGCTGCGATACGCTTTATAGCGGTCGCGCGCCAGTTGTTTGAGCGTGTCTTCGTAAGGAACGAAGTCTATCACTTCATGGAAAGCAGTAGCAAAATCTGCGAAGTGGGGCAGCAGGCTAATCAGCAGGTCACGCGGTGAACTGCCGCGACGCTGTGGCCAGGCCAGCTCAACCGGCGCACCGTAGCGCGGGCCTTCACCCGCCAGGTTATGCGGCACGAAGGCGTTTGCCGGTCGTTGCCACAGCGCTTCGTCGAGACGAATGGCTTGCTGTTCATCTTCGCAGGCGATCAACACCCGCTTTCCGGCCCGCCAGCGTGTTTCCGCCAGATTGCACACCAGCGCTTCAACGGCGCTAAGGCCATCGCTCGTTGCATCGGTTTCCAGCACGTAGAAGGTTGCGTTTTTCATCGGTTTGCTCATCAGAAGATCAAGGGCGGAATGATATCCGCCCTTGCTGTCAGAAAAGAGGGCGCTTAATCGTCGCCGTTCAATCCTGCCCGATTCAACAGAAATTGCGACAGCATCGGCACCGGACGTCCGGTGGCGCCTTTGGCCTTGCCGGAGCGCCAGGCGGTACCGGCGATATCCAGGTGTGCCCAGTTATATTTGCGGGCAAAGCGTGCCAGGAAGCAGGCGGCGGTAATCGCGCCGCCGGGACGTCCACCAATGTTCGCCATATCGGCAAAGTTGGACTCCAGCTGCTCCTGGAACTCATCCGCCATCGGCAGACGCCAGGCGCGATCGCCTGACTGCTCCGAGGCGCTGATCAGCTCATGCGCCAGCGGATTGTGGTTCGACAGCAGGCCACTGATGTGATGACCCAGCGCAATCACGCAGGCACCGGTCAGCGTCGCGACGTCAATCACCACTTCCGGATCGAAACGTTCAACATAGGTCAGCGCATCGCACAGGACCAGGCGGCCTTCGGCATCGGTGTTCAGCACCTCAACCGTCTGGCCAGACATGGTGGTCAGCACGTCGCCCGGACGCATCGATCGGCCATCCGGCATGTTTTCACAGCCCGCCAGCACGCCAACCACGTTCAGCGGCAGATTCAGCTCTGCCACCATACGCATCACGCCATAGACGGCGGCCGCGCCGCACATGTCATACTTCATTTCGTCCATGCTGTCGGCAGGCTTGATGGAGATGCCGCCGGAGTCAAAGGTCAGCCCTTTACCCACCAGCACAATCGGACGTGCTTCCGCATCCGGATTGCCTTTGTACTCAATCACCGACATCAGCGATTCGTTTTGCGAACCGGCCCCGACAGCGAGATAGGCGTTCATGCCCAGCTCTTTCATCTGCTGTTCGCCAATGACGCGGGTGGTGACATTTTTGCTGAAGGCATCCGCCAGCTGACGCGCCTGTGACGCCAGATAGGCGGCGTTACAGATATTAGGTGGCATGTTGCCGAGATCTTTAGCCGCTTTCATACCGGCAGCGACCGCTAATCCATGCTGGATCGCCCGTTCGCCGCTGGTCAGTTCACGGCGGGTCGGCACGTTAAAGACCAGCTTGCGCAGCGGACGACGTGGCTCTGCTTTGTTACTTTTCAGCTGGTCAAAGTTGTAGAGCGCCTCTTTGGAGGTCTCTACTGCCTGACGCACTTTCCAGTAGGTGTTGCGGCCTTTGACATGCAGCTCGGTCAGGAAGCAGACCGCTTCCATTGAGCCGGTGTCGTTGAGCGTGTTAATGGTTTTCTGAATGACCTGCTTGTACTGGCGTTCATCCAGCTCACGCTCTTTACCGCAGCCAATCAGCAGAATACGCTCGGACAGGATATTTGGCACATGATGCAGCAGCAGTGTCTGGCCCACTTTTCCTTCCAGCTCGCCGCGGCGCAGCAGGGCGCTGATGTAGCCGTCGCTGATTTTATCCAGCTGCTCGGCAATCGGTGACAGACGACGCGGTTCGAAAACGCCAACGACAATGCAGGCACTGCGCTGTTTTTCCGGGCTTCCGCTTTTTACACTGAACTCCATGCACTCTCCTGAATCTTAAAGACAACGGCCGCTGCTGCCGCTAGAATGTAGCGCGCTCATGACCCATTTATTCATCGTCGCAGCATGACATTCTGCTGCTGGAGGTCATAATGAATCAGGGTGACAAGATGTTGTTTTTTCACCACCCGGACGCGTTTTTCATACAAATTTAGCTACGGCGACGGCCATTGATGAAGAAAAATGGCTGATAAGCGTTGAAACTAGCGATTTTCCTGCAAAAAGACAAGTTTTCACAGGCGTACTAAGCGTGATCATCATTAGATATCTGGTTCGGGAAACGCTCAAAAGCCAGCTGGCTATCCTGTTTATCCTGCTACTCATCTTCTTTTGTCAGAAGTTAGTCAGGATCCTGGGTGCCGCGGTGGATGGCGAAGTGCCGACAAACCTCGTTCTGACCTTGTTAGGACTCGGTGTGCCTCAAATGGCACAACTTATACTGCCCTTAAGTCTGTTTCTGGCGATCCTGATGACGCTGGGGCGGCTCTACACGGAAAGTGAAATTACCGTGATGCACGCCTGCGGCCTGAGTAAGGCCGTCCTGGTGAAAGCGGCGATGGTGCTGATGCTGTTTACCTCGATAGTGGCGGCCGTGAACGTCATCTGGCTGGGGCCGTGGTCATCCCGCTATCAGGATGAGGTGACGCAGAACGCCAAAGCGAACCCGGGCGCGGCGGCAATGGCTGCCGGGCAGTTCCAGACCTCCAGCGACGGCAGCGCCGTGCTGTTTGTCGAGGATGTGAAGGGCAACAACTTTGGTAACGTGTTCCTGGCGCAGTTACGGCCAAAGGGTAACGCGCGACCGTCGGTGGTGCTGGCTGACAGCGGTCATATGGAGCAGCATAAAGATGGCTCGCAGGTGGTGACGCTGGATAAAGGCACCCGTTTTGAGGGCACCGCTCTGCTGCGTGATTTCCGTATCACCGACTTCACCAATTATCAGGCCATCGTAGGCTATAAAGCGGCAACGCTCGATCCTAACGATGCAGAACAGGCAAGCCTGACCGACCTGTTCGCGAATAAGACACCTGAGTTTCAGGCCGAGCTGCACTGGCGTCTGACGCTGGTGTTCTCGGTGCTGGTGATGGCGCTGATGGTGGTGCCGCTCAGCGTGGTGAACCCACGTCAGGGGCGCGTGCTGTCGATGCTGCCCGCCATGATGCTCTATCTGATTTTCTTCCTGTTGCAGAGCTCGCTGAAGTCGAGCGGCGCGAAAGGGCGGCTCGATCCGGCGCTCTGGATGTGGGTGGTGAATATCAGCTATCTGGTGCTGGCGGTGCTCCTTAACCTGTGGGATACGGTGCCGATGCGTCGGATTCGCGCCCGCTTTACCCGCGGAGGGTCGGTCTGATGTTTCGCGTACTTGACCGCTATATCGGTAAAACCATTTTCAATACCATTATGCTGACGCTGTTCATGCTGGTGTCGCTTTCCGGCATCATCAAGTTCGTCGATCAGCTGCGCAAGACCGGCCAGGGCAGCTACAACGCGCTGAGCGCCGGTTACTACACGCTTCTTAGCGTACCGAAAGATATTGAGATCTTTTTCCCGATGGCGGCTCTGTTGGGCGCACTGCTGGGACTGGGCGCGCTGGCGCAGCGCAGTGAACTGGTGGTGATGCAGGCGGCGGGCTTTACCCGCATGCAGGTTGCGCTGTCAGTGATGAAAACTGCGATTCCGCTGGTGTTGCTGACCATGGCGATTGGCGAGTTTGTTGCGCCCTCGGGCGAGCAGATGGCGCGTAACTACCGGGCGCAGCAGCTTTACGGTGGCGCACTGGTCTCGACGCAGAATGGTCTGTGGGCGAAAGATGGCAATAGCTTTATCTTTATCGAGCGCATTAAAGGCGACAACGAAATTGATGGCGTCAGCATCTACAGCTTTAACGATCAGCGTCGTCTGCAGAGCGTGCGTTACGCGGCGACGGCGACCTGGGATGCGGCTAAGAAGCGCTGGATACTGTCGCAGGTTGATGAGTCTAACCTCACCGATCCGAAGCAGATTACCGGTTCACAGAGCCTGAGTGGCGAGTGGAAAACCAATCTGACGCCGGACAAGCTGGGTGTGGTTGCGCTGGATCCTGACGCGTTATCGATTCGCGGTCTGCATAGCTACAGCAAATATCTGAAGCAGAGCGGTCAGGAATCGGGACGTTATCAGCTGAATATGTGGAGCAAAATTTTCCAGCCGCTGTCGGTGGCGGTGATGATGCTGATGGCGCTGTCGTTTATCTTTGGTCCGCTGCGTAGCGTGTCGATGGGTGTGCGTGTCGTAACCGGTATCAGTTTTGGCTTCCTGTTCTACGTGCTGGACCAGATTTTTGGCCCGCTGAGCCTGGTTTACGGTCTGCCGCCGATTCTGGGAGCGATTCTGCCGAGTTTTGCGTTCTTCGCTATCAGTATGTTTATGTTGATTAAGCGGCGCTAAGCGCAATGAATGCAGTAAAAGAAAAGGCCGCGCAAGCGGCCTTTTTTGTTTTTAAAGTGAAGGCTCAGGGAGCATTACGTTTGGTATCCGTCTGGAAGAGGCGGTTCCAGCGACTGGGAGCAGCTTTATTCTGCGCTGATGCCCTGTTTATGCGGAGTGCCGGGTGGTCTCCTGAAGTGTACTGATGAGTTGCTCTCTGTTCAGGGCTACGCAATAGGCGGGCGTCCCACGCTCGAAACGCCAGCCTTCCGCTAACGATCCCGCATCCACCGCATCAAATCCAAAGGCTTCATATAATGTCGTGGCGGTCGCTTTCCCTTCGCTATCATCTCCCGCCAGCGGTAACGCCTGCCGGTTAGCATCGCCCGGCGGCAGGCCCTGAGTTTCAAGATCGGTCATGCGGATGGCATTGAATGCCTTGGTGACGCGGCTGTCAGGAAGCAGGCGGGCAAGCCGTTCACTGGTGCTGATGCGGCCATTGAGCAGCTCTTCAATTTCGCCATCGCGGTCGGGATAGTAATTGACCGCATCAAGCACGATTTTTCCCCGCAATTCTGTGGCCGGAAGTTGTTCCGTAGCCGTGAGCGGCACGGCAATCACCACCACGTCGCCGAACTCTGCGGCCTCGGTGGCGGTGCCGGTTTCACAGCCAATCATCGGTTTCAGGCTGAACAGCGTTCGTGGATCACGCGAGTTGCTGAGCATCACCTGATGTCCCGCCTGAATCGCCAGTTTTGCAATCGCCCGGCCAACAAAGCCTGCGCCAATAATGCCTATTTTCATACGTTTCTCCTTGATGAGTTTCACGCACTGACCTTAATTAAAAACAGGAGGTGAATAAATCGACAAACAGACGCAATATAAACAACCAACAGGAGGGAATCATGGATCGGCTTACCAGCATGAACGTGTTTGTTACCGTCGCGGAATCGGGCTCGTTTGCCGCCGCAGCCGGGCATTTGCAAATCTCACCGCAGATGGTGGCGAAGCATATCGCCATGCTGGAGAAGCATCTCGGTACGCTGCTTCTGCATCGCACCACCCGACGACAAAGTCTGACGGATGTGGGCCGCAACTATTTCGAACGCTGCAAAATCGTGCTGGCCGAGGTGCAGGAAGCGGATGCAATCGCGCTGGATATGCAGCAGCGGCCGTCCGGTACGCTGAAGGTCAGCGCCCCGGTCACGTTTGGTTCTTTTAGCCTGGCGC
This sequence comes from Pantoea sp. 18059, assembly GCF_902706165.1. NCBI lineage: Bacteria > Pseudomonadati > Pseudomonadota > Gammaproteobacteria > Enterobacterales > Erwiniaceae > Pantoea > Pantoea sp. 18059. The sequence continues at coordinate 321,555 of NZ_CACSJS010000002.1, read as the reverse complement.
CGTTTGTGACCCGCTATCTTGACCGGTTTCCGGAAACGCAGGTCGATCTTGAACTGAGCGATCGGCTGGTCGATCCGTTTGAAGAGGGTTATGAAGTGGTGATCCGGATTGGTGCGCTGGCAGACAGTTCGATCATCGCCCATCCACTGCAGCCCTACCGGCTGATAGCCTGCGCGTCGCCAGCCTATCTGGCGCGGCACGGTGTGCCCGCCACGCCAGCAGAGCTGGTGAACCACGCCTGTCTCGTTTATGGCATCTGGTCGCCCTCAAAACCCTGCCGCTGGGTATTCAGCCAGGCCGGTAAGGTTGAAGAGGTACATCCGCAGGGGCGCATGCGGTCGAATGACTGGAAAGCGCTGCTGCATGCGGCGCTGGAGGGTTATGGCATTACCCTGGGACCGGCCACCATTCTCTCTGAAGAGATCAGACAGGGCCGGCTGGTCCAGGTGCTGCCCGATTATGCCGGGCCAGCACGCCCCATGCATGTGCTGATCCCGGCGGGCCGCCGCCAGACGGTGAAAATCCGCAGCTTTGTTAGCGCCATTATTGCCGAGTTTGGCCTCTATCCAACCACATCCGGCTAAACCAGGCGGTTATCGGCTCAGCAGCGGGAGTAACTGGGGCAGCTGCGACAACAGGTAGAGGATCAGCCCGATGGTGCCGCCAACCAGCGTGCCGTTGATGCGGATAAACTGCAGGTCTTTGCCGATATTAAGTTCGATCTGCTGCGACATGTCGCGTGCATCCCAGCTCTTCACGGTGTCGCTGATGTGACGCGTCAGGAAGCCAGCAAACTCTGGTGCAACGCTGCGTGCGGCCTGTTCCAGATGCTGATTCATCGAGTCACGCAATGCCGGGTCGGCCGCCAGGGTTTCGCCCAGCCATAAGGCTGCACCACGCACTTTCTCCTGCACCCGTGAGTCATCACTGCTGAGATCCGCCTTGAGCCAGTTGCGCATATCATTCCACAGCTCGCCGATGTAACGATTGAATGAGGCATCTTCTTTCAGCCAGCCTTTGATCTCCTCGGCACGCTCTGCCATTTCCGGGTCGTTCTGCAGTTTAACGATCAGCTTGTCGACCGCCCGGTTGAAGCCGAGGCGCAGCTCATGCCCCTGATCCAGCGCCACATCATCCAGCAGTGAATCGACCGCGTTTGCCACCAGCTCGGCGCTGTGTTCGCCCAGCCATTCGGTTGGCAACATTTTGGCTTTGATCGGATGCTCGCGTTTCAGCCAGCGCACCAGCTGCATGGCAATAAACTCGCGGGTACTGGGCTTGTGCAGCAGCTTCAGCAGTTGTTCGATTGCCGCGTCCAGCAGCGCCTGATGACGGTTGTTTTTCGTCAGGCTCTCCAGCAGCAGGGCGCTGGTCTGGCTGAGATCGACCTTGTCGATGGCGCGATGTACTGCGCGGCGCATGAAATTCTGGATCCGTGTGTCATCGGTCAGATCAAGGAAGCCGCGCATGACCTGCAGCAGATGGCGGCCAATGCGGTCAGCATTGCCCGGCGCATTCAGCCATTGCGCCAGCAGGTTGGAAGGATCGTGACGGCGAATCAGATTCAGCAGCGAGTCGGTATCAAGAAACTTCTCCTGCACAAAGCGACCGAGGTTTTCACCGATACGATCTTTGTTGCGCGGAATGATGGCGGTATGACGCGAGATAAAGGGCACCGGCACGCGCCGGAACAGTGCGACCACCGCGAACCAGTCCGCCAGCGCGCCGACCATCGCAGCTTCCGCAATCGCTTTTATGCCGCTGACCCAGAAGCCGGGCGGCAGAAAAAGCGTAACGATAAAGGTAATTGCAGCCAGCAGTAACAGCAGCAGCGCCAGACGTTTCGTCCGTTTCAGTTCGTGTTGTTTATCCATATCCTGATCTTAGCAGAGAGCCGGTTTCATCGGCGACGACCACCCAGCAGGCTGCCGAGTACGCCGCGGATGATCTGATTGGTAATCTGGCGCGTGGCGCTTTTCGCCATGGTCTGTACCACGCCATCGTGCTTGCCGCCGCGCGGGCCGGTTCGGCCAAACAGGATCTCTTTCAGCCCGCCGAGAATGCCGTTATCTACCGCGACGTCGTCGCCTTTCGCCGGAGGCGCACTGGCCTGATCGCTGGCGGCCTGAAACCCTTTTTGCAGCTTCTCAAATGCCGATTCGCGATCAACTTCGCTGTCATATTTACCATAGAGCGGTGAATGGTTGATCGGGCCGTTGCGTTCATCGCCTGTGACCGGACCCATACGTGAGCCAGGTGCGATCACCATGGCGCGTTCTACCACCGACGGGCTGCCTTTGGCATCCAGGAAGGAGATCAGCGCTTCGCCGGTGCCCAGCGCCTGAATCGCCTCGACGCTGTCAAACGCCGGATTGGCGCGCAGGGTATCGGCGGCGGTTTTTACCGCTTTCTGATCTTTGGGGGTGAAGGCGCGCAGGGCGTGCTGAACGCGGTTGCCGAGCTGGCCCAGCACCCGATCGGGAATATCCGCCGGGTTCTGGGTGACGAACCAGACGCCGACCCCTTTGGAGCGGATCAGCCGCATGACCTGTTCTATTTTCTCCAGCAGCACCGGCGGCGCGTCGGTAAACAGCAGGTGCGCCTCATCAAAGAAGAACACCAGCTTTGGCTGATCGAGATCGCCCGCTTCCGGCAGGTGCTCATAAAGCTCCGACAGCAGCCACAGCAGGCTGGTGGCGTAGAGTTTCGGCATCTGGTAGAGCTTCTCAGCAGAGAGGATGTTGATGACGCCTTTGCCGTTGCTGTCGACACGCATCCAGTCGGCAATATCCAGCATCGGTTCACCAAAGAAGTGCTCCGCGCCCTGTTGCTCCAGCGTCAGTAACCCGCGCTGGATGGCGCCGACCGAGGCGCTGTTGATATTGCCGTAGTGGGTCTGGAAGCTTTTGGCGTTGTCACCGATGTACTGGGTCATGGCGCGCAGATCTTTGAAGTCCAGCAGCAGCAAACCCTGGTCATCGGCGATGCGGAAAATAATCTGCAATACGCCGCTCTGCACCTCATTCAGGTTCAGCAGCCGCGCCAGCAGCAGCGGCCCGAGATCGGAGACGGTAGCGCGAACCGGATGGCCTTTCTCGCCGAAGATATCCCATAGCACCACCGGATTGCTCTGCGGCTGCCAGTTGGTGACGCCGATTTTCGCCAGCCTCTCCTGCAGCTTTTCGCTGGACTGGCCAGCCATCGCCACGCCGGTCAAATCGCCTTTAACATCAGCCATAAAAACCGGCACGCCGCTGGCGGAGAACGATTCAGCCAGTTTCTGCAGCGTAACGGTTTTACCGGTGCCGGTCGCGCCGGTGATCAGGCCATGGCGGTTGGCCATTTGCGGCAACAGATGAAGTTCGACGTCTGGCGTACGGGCAATCAGTAGCGGGGAAGTCATGATTTCCACTCTCAGGCATTGGGTTATGCCTGAAGGATAGCAAGCCGGAGCGGCACAGGAGGAGAACTATTCACCAAAAAAAGGCCGCTGCCCGGGGAGCAGTGGCCTGCAACAGTGGTTTACTTCTGCACCTCTTCAAAATTGAGCAGGCTGACCCCGATGCCCTGCTGCAGGTGACTGAGGTTGCTGCGCACCGCCACCTGGGTTGCGCCCTGTAACAGCATGACAAACGGCGAATCCTGCTGGATGCGGGTTTGCAGCCCGGTGTAGAGGTTGCGACGTTTCACCGCATCGCTCTCTCCGGCGGCGGCGCGGGTCTGTGCACTCAGCTCCGGAATCGTCCAGCCGACGCGCCACGCCAGGGTTTTGCCGCCGCCCGGCACGTTATAGGCAAAGGTGCTGGCATTGGTATTGGGATCGATGTAGTCCGCGCCCCAGTAAGTAAAGATGGCCTGGAAGTCACGGCTGCGCATTTTGCTCCACAGCTCCGATTCCGCCACCGGCTGGATATCAAGCTGCACATCCGCTTTGGCAAAGCTGGCCTGCAGCGCCTGCGCCACATCAATGTAAGGCGGCTGGTTCACCACCGTCAGCGCGATATGGGTGCCAGGCTTGATGCCGCCTTTTTGCAGTATCGCCTGCGCCTTTTTCAGATCGTAATGGAACGGTGTCGTGTTCAGCGCACCATCGAAGCCGTCCGGCAGGAAGCTCTGATGAATGCGGTACTGACCTTTCAGCAGCTGGTTCGCCAGGCTGTCATAGTCAACCAGCCAGCGCGCCGCCTGCCACAACGCCGGATTCCCCAGCGCCGGTTGCTGCGGGCTTTGGGTGTTAAAGCCGATGTAATAAACCAGGCTGGACGGGAAGGCGTCGACACGCACATTCGCCACATTTTTCAGCGCGGTAATCTGATCCGGGCCGAGCTGATAGGCGACATCCACATCGCCCTGCTGGATCAGCAGACGGCGGCTGCCCGGATCGGCCACACCTTTCAGCAATACCCGCTTCAGATGCGGCTTCCGGATGCTGTTGGGATTGGCTTCCAGCACCAGCGCCTGCAGCGGGACAAACTGTTTGATGGCATAGGCGGCGCTGCCGGCGGAGTGCACCTTCAGCCAGCTATTGCCGTAATCGTTGTTGCTGGCGTGTTCTTGTGCCAGTTTGCTGTCGACGATGGAGGAGACCGGCGCGGTCAGCAGGCGCAGCGCCAGATCGCTGCCGATCTCCGCTGGCCAGCGCAGCTCAAGCTGGTGGTCGTTGATCACCGTGAACTGCTGATCGATATTTTCTGGCGTCCAGCCAAATTCACCCAGAATAAAAGAGGGCGCTTTATTGAGTTTTACCGCGCGGGTTAATGAGAAGACCACATCCTGTGCGGTCACGGGATGACCACTGGCGAAGCGGGCCTGCGGATTAAGATCAAACACCAGGCTGTGAGGCGTTTTGCCTGCCTGCCAGCGCGTAGCCGCCAGCGGCGAGAGCTGCTGCGGATTCTGATGGTCCGGCTCCAGCAGCGTCTGGTAGATATTGCGCAGGCTGCTGTTACTGACGGTCTCAAAACTTTCAGCCGGGTCGAAACTGATGATGCCATCAAGCGGAACGGCAATCACCAGGGTGTCGCCAGGCGTGGCGGCGTGTGCCGGGTGAACCAGTGCCAGAGCCGTAAACAGGGACAAGAGTGTTTTTCGCATGGAGGGTTATCCTGAGTCGTTGATAGCTCTACTCTATCGGGCGCCGGATATTCTCCAAATGCGGGTTTCTTATGAGCTTTGCACAATTATTAGCGTAGTCATTCAGGCAAAGAGACAAAATAAGATAATGACGGTCAGTAATTATTTTATTGTCATTTTACAGCGGGCGGAATAAAGCCGGTTTTACTCAGCCGATCACAAATTGCGCACAGTCTGATTGTATGACTATCAAAGTCACTATAGTGTTAACGATGAGAATGATTCTCTTGTATGGAAGTATGATATTTTTTTATCGGTTATCTGGCGTGATGATGACAGGGCGAAAATAATAACCCTCATTCCTGCGTTAAAAGAGTTAAATACCCGATGTTTATGCGGTTTTACCCCCGATTTCCGCGCTGTAAATCTTTTACCTCTCCGCAACCCTTTCGCAACACCATGATAAACTTTTACTAAGACACATCTTAAATTCAATTTTTACATCCAGACATATCTATATCCCTAAGATTGCCAGGTTATTAACCGATAAGTTCCGTTAGTCACCGAACCATAATTCTACCTGCCCTTGTCTGTTCTGCCGTCGTCTGTGCCGCGTGCGTTGATCTCTGCGGGGAATTTTCCGCCTGCACTCAGCCTTTCAGCTTCATAACAAATAAAGCGGGTATTTAGCAGATGAGAGTCGTGCGGATATGCTTTTAGAAAAACCCACCACCAGGCGTAAATTTTTGCTCGGTTCACTGCTGGCGTTGCCATTAAGTGAACTGGTCTTCAAAGGCATTACTGCGGCACAGGCGGCAGAGATGGCCGCACCGGAGTTAGCCGATTACAAACCGATCTTTTTTAGTGCCGATGAGTGGCAGTTTATCCTGGCCGCCACTGACCGTTTGATTCCGGCAGGCGGCAAAGGCAAAGCGCCGGGCGCGCTGGAAACTAACGTGCCGATCTTTATCGATCAGCAGCTGCACAGCGAAGCGTTTGGCAGCGAAATCTACATGCAGGGGCCGTTCAATACGCAGGCGCCCGCAACCATGGGTTACCAGATCCCGTTCCGCCCACAGCAGATGTATCAGACCGGTATCCGGCTGATTAATCAGTGGTCGCAGAACACCCATCAGAAAGCGTTTCATGCGCTGACGCTGGAAGAGAAAGATGCGGTGCTGACCCAGGTAAACAAAAACGAGATCGACTTTGCTGCACTGGGCGAAGCCGATCTTAAGCCTGCGCATTTCTTCAGCCAGCTGCTTTCCGATACCAAGCATGGCTACCTTGCTGACCCGATGTACGGCGGTAATAAAGGCATGAAAGCCTGGATCGCCATCGGCTTCCCCGGCGCGCGTGCCAGCTTCACCGAATGGGTGAAACAGCACAACGTTCCTTATCCGCTGGGTCCGGTCAGTGTGAAGGGCGAACGCGCGTAGGGCGCGTCCACATCAGGTATTTGAAACAGGATTATCATGGCACAGGTTACTAAAAAAGAAGTCGACGTCGTGGTCTGCGGCCTCGGCTGGGCAGGCTCGCTGATGAGCATCGAGCTGGCACTGGCAGGTCTGGATGTGCGCGCCCTTGAGCGCGGCGGCGATCGCGATTATGACGAGTTCGCCTACCCGAAACCGGCGGATGAATACGCCTATGCGGTGCGCAATAAAGTGTTTGCCACCCCCGCCGAAGTGGCGGTCACCGTGCGCTACAACAGCAGCCAGACGGCATTGCCAACCCGTAAATGGGGTGCATTTGCACCGGGCACCGGCGTAGGCGGTTCCGGCCTGCACTGGACCGCAGTACTGATCCGTCCGACACCGACTGATATCAAACTGAAGACTTATGTCGATGAGGCTTACAAGCCGGGCATTCTGCAGGATGATATGCGGGTGATGGACTTCCCGTTCAGCTGGGAAGAGATCGAACCTTACTACTACAAATTCGAACTGATTTGCGGCCAGTCGGGCAACACCGGCAACCTGCGCGGCAAAATCCTGGAAGGCGGCGATCCGTTTGAAGGCCCGCGTTCTGAGCCTTATCCGCTGCCTGCGCTGGATGACACGCTGAACAACGTGATGTTCAAAGAGGTGGCGACCAAACTCGGTTACCATCCGTTCACGAACCCGTCGGCCTGTGTGTCGCGTGCGTGGAAAAACCCGTACGGCAACCAGATCGCGCCGTGCAACTACTGCGGTTATTGCAGTAAATATCCCTGCCTGAACTACTCCAAAGCGTCGCCGCAGACCGCCGTAATGGATTCACTGAAGCGTATGCCGAACTTCTCCTATGAAGTGAATGCGGAAGTGATCAAGGTCGTGCTGAACGATGATAAGAAAACTGCGAAAGGCGTGATCTACATCGATGCACAGGGCAACGAGTGCTTCCAGCCAGCGAAAATCGTGGTGCTGAGCAGCTTCCAGCTCTACAACGTGCGTCTGATGCTGCTCTCCGGCATCGGCAAGCCTTACAACCCGATTACCGAAGAAGGTGTGGTAGGGCGTAACTACGCGTTCCTGTCCAACGGCGGCGCGACGCTGTTCTTCAAAGATAAAAACTTCAATCCGTACGCTACGGCGGGCGCGACCGGCCAGATGTTCAACGACATCTCGCCAGGCAACTTCGACGGCCCATCCCTCGGCTTCCTGGGTGGCGCGAAGATCCACAGCTCACAGGCAACCGGTACGCCGATCAGCACCGCGCTGCCAAAAGGCACGCCGACCTGGGGCATGGGATACAAGGAAGGTCTGGAGGAGTGGTACGGTCATTCGATGAAGATCAGCATCACCACCACCTGTCAGTCTTACCGCGATATCTATCTGGATCTCGATCCGAACTACAACGATCACCGTGGCCTGCCACTGCTGCGCATGACCTTCAACTGGAAAGAGAATGAGCTGAAGCTGCAGCAGCACCTGAAAGGCATCGTCGGCAATATCGCGAAAGAGCTGAACCCTGACAGCATGAGCATGAGTTTCCTGCCAATGGGTGCGGATTTCGATCTGACCAAATATGTCTCTACCCACAACGTGGGCGGTGCCGTAATGGGCGATAACCCGAAAACCTCGGCGCTGAACAAGTATCTGCAGAGCTGGGACGTGCATAACGTCTTTGTGCCGGGCGGCAACGCTTTCCCGCAGAACTTCCAGGCGAACCCGACCGATACCATCGGTGCGATCACCCTGATGGCGGCACAGGCGATCAAAGATCAGTATCTGAAAAATCCCGGCCCACTGGTACAGGCATAAGCGCATGAATAAGCTGAAACTGAAATCTTTTATCTTTGCCAACGCGGTGCTGTTAGCCAGCGGATTTGCGCTGCCGGCTCACGCCGAAGATGAAGCGCAACTGATTAAGCAGGGCGAATATCTCTCGCGGCTGGGCGACTGCATGGCCTGCCACTCACTGCCTGGCAAGCCTGACTATTCGGGTGGGCTGGCGATTGAGTCGAACCTTGGCACCATCTTCTCCACTAACATCACGCCCGATAAGCAGCACGGTATTGGCAACTACAGCGAGCAGCAGTTCTCTGACGCAGTGCGCAAAGGGGTATTACCGGACGGTTCGCATCTCTATCCGGCGATGCCTTATCCTGATTACGCCAAAATCAGTGATGCCGACATCCACGCGCTTTACGTCTATTTCATGAAAGGCGTGCAGCCAAGCGCAGAACAGCCGCCGGAAACCGATCTGAGCTTTCCGTTCAGCCAGCGCTGGGGCATGCGTTTCTGGAACTGGGCGTTCGCCTCGGATAAGCCGTTCCAGCCGATTGGTGGAGCTTCTGAAGAGGTCAACCGCGGTGCCTATATCGTGGAGAGTCTGGGCCACTGCGGCAGCTGTCATACGCCGCGCGGTCTGGGCATGAACGAGAAAGCGCTGGATAGCGGTGACGATAAATTCCTGGCAGGCGGCAGCCTGAACAACTGGGATGTGCCGTCACTGCGTGGCCTGCCACGCTGGAGCGAGCAGGAAGTGGTGGACTACCTGCAGACCGGCCGTAACGATAAAGCGGCGGTGGGCGGCGAGATGACCTCGGTGATTGAGCACAGCAGCTCACACATGACCGACGCCGATCTGAAAGCCATCGCGGCCTACCTGAAGTTCCTGGGCGGCAACCCGCCATTGCAGGCGTACAACGTGCAGGCGCAGCAGGCAACAGAAGCGAAACTCACTGCCGCGAAGAACCTGAGCGAAGGCGAGCGTCTTTATCTGGATAACTGCGGTGCCTGTCACTTCGTGACCGGCAAAGGCGCCCCGGGGATCTTCCCGGAGCTGGATCAGGCGACGATCGTCAATGCCAAGGATCCAACCGGATTGATCCACACCATCCTGGCTGGCGCACAGCAGCCTTCCACCGCGAAGGCCCCGTCGAAACTGGCGATGCCAGGCTTTGGTCAGCGTCTGAGTGATGAAGAGGTGGCGCAGCTGGCGACCTTTATTCGCCAGGGCTGGAGCAACACCGCGCCAGCGGTGAGCAAAGATCAGGTTGCTGAAGTGCGTAAAACGCTGAAGTAATCGGTCCTGAGTTTTCCCCTCTGCCCGTCAGGAGAGGGGAAATCCCGGATTAGTGAAAGGTGCGCACCACTTCCAGCACGCCGTTAATGATAAACTGCACGCCCATACAGACCAGTAAAAATCCCATCAGGCGCGATATCGCCTCAATGCCGCTTTTACCCACCAGCTTCATGATGGCACCCGAACTGCGCAGTGAAATCCACAGGATCAGACTCACCAGCAGGAAGATCAGCACTGGCGCGACGGTGATGACCCAGGCCGGAAAGTCGACGCCGCTTCTTACCGTCGAGGCAGAGGAGATGATCATCGCAATGGTACCCGGCCCGGCCGTGCTTGGCATCGCCAGCGGCACAAAGGCGATATTCACCGGCTCTTTGGCTTCATCCAGCTCATCCAGTTTCTGCTTTGCTTCGACAGAATGGCCGGCAGGTTTAGCCGGGAACAGCATCCGAAAACCGATAAAAGCAACGATCAGGCCGCCCGCCATGCGCAGGCCAGGAATGGAGATGCCGAAAGTATTCAGCACCGCGCTGCCCGCATACCACGCCACCATCATGATGGCGAAGACATAGATAGAAGCCTGGCGCGCCTGTCGGTTGCGCTCCTGGAAGTTCATCTCACCCGCCAGCCCCAGAAACAGCGCCACGGTGGTGAGTGGATTGGCGAGCGGCAGGATCACCACCAGCCCCAGACTGACTGCTTTAATTAACTCCAGCATGACAAATCGCCTTTTCCGTGGTGATTAGTGCTTCGGACGCTCCAGCGCCTCAAGCAGTTCCGGAAAGAAGTCCTGCAGGATTTCAGGCGTCATCAATTCAGGATACTGCATCAGATGCTCGCGGATACGCTCATTGATGTCCGGCAGCAGACGCTGGGCCGCGGCGCTGGCGGTGATTTTGTGCTTCTTCATGGCGCGCAGCAGATCGCCTGGCAGCGCGTCTTCATCGTCGGCGTCATCCACCATCTCCAGCGCGTCCAGCTCGTCGAACATCTCCATCAGCGCTTCGGTCTGCGGCGTGCGCGACTCATATTCACGCGGATGTTCATCTTCCAGGAAACGCAGCATGGCGCGCATTGGCGTGCCGTCTGGCGTGGATGGCGGCTCGGTAGCGAACCAGCTCAGTAGCTGATGCATGGTAACCTGATGAACGCGAAAGCCGCTGTCGACCAGCTCATCGGCCAGCAGCTCGGCGGTTTCGTTTTCAATCACGCAGATGTGAGTACGTTTGGGTTCGTACTGCTCCAGCCACTGGTAGATCTCTTCAATCACGCCATCGTCATACTCGAATTTTTTGGTGACATAGCTGTCGTCCTGTTCGTGAACGCAGGCCTGAATCTGATCGGGGTCGAAGTAAAGTGCGATGTTGATGCCTTTCATGCGTGCTGTCCTGTAGAAATCAAAACAACACTATAGCGCTCAACCCCAAGTTAAGGGAATGTCAGGCGTCACAGCATGGGGGGCGTTTAACGCTCCCCTCAGAGCAGAGAGGGGAGAGAGAAGGGAAGGAGATCAGGAGATAAAGTTTTTGCCCTGCTTCAGCACTACGTCACAGGCTTTGGTTTTCAGCTTCTCACCCATTGGCGAGTTGCTCAGGCTTTGCAGATTCAACTGCTGGCCATTACCGGTATTCAGCAGACCGGCCACGCCCTGGGTGTAATCGGTTTTCTGTTCCTGCGCGGTGGTGGTGTTCAGACCGAGCTTGCTCAGCACCTGGTCTTTGACCGACTGCACGTTGTTTTTCACCACGTTGTGTTCGACGCAGTACTGCATCACACCAGCGGCGTTGGTCATGCTGTTGGCGCTGACCGCTTTATCGCCGCCACCCAGCATGCTGGTAATGGTAGAAAGCGACATGCCGCCATTCTGCTGCGTGGTGCCGGTGCTGCTGCCGTTGTTTTGCTGGCTGAGCTGTGACGCTGCACTGCTCAGCTGATCCTGCCAGCTTGCCGCTGATGCACTGCCTGCGACCAGAAGTGCCGCCAGTCCCCATCCCCACGCACTGCGTTGTGCTTGCTTCATTTCAACCTCGGTATGTGCTTATTCAGTTTTCCTAAGAAAGGCTGACGGGCAGAAAGTTCCTGACTTCCTTTTATAAAAATCGTCTTAAATAGCACTTTGGGAATCTTCTGTAATAAGAGCGATAAAATATTCAGATGCTTATGGGTGTTATTATTGTGTGAAGTAATTAACTGAAGGCAGTAATAAGCACATTCCGCGGAAACATTATTTAATATCCTCACGATGTTTATCAGGAATCGTCCTGGTTTAAATTAAAGTTACCGCTTTTCTTATAGCGTGTTTTCTAAGCGATTGCGTCTGGGTTGGTAATATTTACCTGAGGAATTAAATTTATATAAATGCATGAATTTTGGTTGTTTTTTGTTTTTATCGTAGCGGCTATTTAAGCCGTACCGCTGTTTTTTGATGCGATTTTCTGTGCCGTAATTAAATTGAGTTGGCAGGGTTTTTTATTATTCAGGCTTGCGAAATCAGCCAGAGTGTTCATGCTTAATCACTGTGTCAGGCAGTTGTGGCAGATATTTAATTTAACGGGAGCGATATTATGGCTGGACAGCCAGAGCACAATAATAATGCAGAGGTCACGCTTAAACTCGCTGAAGAGCAAATAGCCCTGACGAAGCAAAAGATTGTGGATGGACATGTCCGTGTTACCCGTTCCACAACTGAGCATGACGAGGTCATCAGTACACTGCTTAACCGGGAGAAGGTTGAGGTTGAGCATGTAGCGAAAGCGCAACCCGTTGAAACGATGCCCGAAATCAGGGAAGAGAACGGTGTACTGATTGTCCCGGTAGTAGAGGAAGAAATCCAAATCGTCAGAAAGCTGGTGCTTAAAGAAGAGATCCACATCCGAAAAGTGCAGGAGAATGTTCCTTTTCAGGAAGTGGTGACCCGACGTGAGCAGCAGGTGAACGTTGAAAGAGATGACGATCAAATTAGCTAACAGAGAGGAACCTATCATGGCACATGAAAAAATCGTAACACTGTTCGATTCTGCAATTCAGGCAGAGGCCGCGAAAAGAAATCTCGTGAAAGCAGGCTTTTCTGATCGGGACATCAGTCTTATCAGTGGAGAACGTTTGCAGGAGGAAGGACACTCTATCCGCCATCCGAGCATCTGGCAGCGTCTTTTTGGTCACTCCGTTGATAAAGAGCAGGCCGATGTTTATACCAGAGCGATGGACAAGGGCGGCGTAGTGCTGACCATCCGCACCGAAGAGGAGAAGCTGGCTCGCGCCATGACCATTCTCCATTCTCATGACTCGGTGGACGTTCCGTCACGTATGCAAACCTCGGTTGAGAATGGCACCACCGCGCCGGGCATCAACCCGACGACGGCCGGTAAGCAGTTTGCCGGTGAGACCAACGACCGCCAGGTTGAACCGCGACGCACCTCACTGACCGGTGATGAGAGCGAAGCTGATATTCTGCGTCTGGCCGAAGAGCAGGTAGAAGTGGGTAAACGTCTGGTGAGCGAAGGCTCCACCCGCGTACGCCGCTATACCGTGACCGATACCGTATCTGAAGATATCTCGTTGCATGAGCAGCACGCTGACATCTTCCGCCGTTCGGTGAATGAACCCGCGCTGGCTGGTGAAGTGGACTGGTCAGAGAAAACCGTAGAAGTCGCTGAGACGCATGAGCAGCCGGTGATCAACAAAACGACCCACGTGAAAGAAGAAGTGGTGGTGCGTACCGACGGCAGCGATCGTACCGAGACGATTAATGACACGGTACGTCGTCAGGAAGTGGATATCGACCATGCACGAGGTGGTCTGGAGCGCGAACTGCCGGGTACGACCGCAGGGGTAAAACCTGCGACCGCCGCCGCAGGCACGCAGTCACCAGGTGCACATAACCGTGACCACAAAGAGAGCCTGACTGAGAAGGTGAAAGATAAAGCCGGCGAAGTGAAGAATAAGGTCGAAAACAAGCTGCATCATGACCATACGCATTGAGGCGCTCATCCTGACAACAACAGGCGCTGATGGGCACTGATAATGCCTGATGCTGAGCATGTGATATGCAAGAAAGAGCCAACCGCGAGGTTGGCTCTTTTGCGTTTGTGGGGGAGGAGCCAAGACTTTTTTACAGGCCAGCTAGAAGATTAAACTTTTTCTGATAATCGCATTCAGCCAGACTTCGTCGCCGCGTCCGATACGAACATCACCGGTCTGCCAGATTTTATCTATTTCAAGAGCAAATCTCTTTACCGCTGTGTCCTCAGAGCCAGCCTCACTTTTTATCTCCATCGTATTTTTAGTCAGGAGGCTGCCGCCGGGAGTATTAATCCTCTCGATCAGTTTCTGTAACCCAGCCCTATCCATATCCGTAAATCTGCGCCCATCCTTTTCCCGTTCGCCGCGGCCATATTTAAAAGAGAGATACCCTACGCCGCCAGGCTTCAGCGCCATTGTCAGTTTTGTCATGACGCCGGGTAGTTCAGCTTTGGAAACATGCAGCAGCGAGGCGCAGCACCAGATACCATCATATCTTTCAACCGCATCCACATCCTGAAAGCGCATCTGCGCTACAGGCTTTCCGGATAACTGGCGGGCCAGCGCAACCAGCTCCGCCGAGGCATCAAAGGCTTCGACGGCAAAACCCATTTCGCTGAAGGCTTTAACGTCACGACCTGAACCACAGCCTGCATCAAGAATGCGAGCGCCCGGCGGCAGGCAGTCAATAAAAGGCGGGTAAAGCGCAGACATATCCACGCTTGCCGTATCGGTAAAAAATCGTTGAGCATTCTGTCGGTAATAATCTTCGTTGCTCAAAACAGGCTGTCCCCTTGTGCCGCTGGCTGCCACTCGTGGAGCAGGGAAAATTTTGCCGTATCCCAGCTGTTTTGCAGGAAACTATGCCGCAGTATCGGCGTTGCGCCGGTCTGGCGGATTAACGTCTCCCGCAGTGGCAGATGACTGTTAATAAAGTATTCGTTTCGATCATGCAGTCGCTGCAAAAGTGTTATCGAAGGGATACGCGCAAACTTACCCTGTGCGCCGCGATTACAGGTCTGGCAGGCCAGCACCAGATTCCAGACGCCGTTGAGGTTGCCGATTTGCTCGCTGAGCATCAGCGGCAGAAAGTGATCGACATCCGCCAGGTTCTCTTCGCCACCCGTCACGCCAATGGCACGAAAGCAGTAAAAGCACCGGCCTTTCTGGTAGCCATTCAGGCTGCTGCGGCAGCTGGTAATGGTGACGCGGCGACCGCTCTGACGGCTGAAAAGCATCTTGTCATTATCGTCATAATCAACCGCAATCAGGTTGCGTGAAACGTTCATCGCCCAGGCTTCTTCTACCAGCCGCCATCTGGCATCCGTTTCCGCTTTCAGACTGGCAAACTGTTCGTTTTCCGTCAGCTGATAAAAGTTATCCGTAAGCCTAATGCCTTTATGGCTTCGCCGTTCATCCATGAAAAAGCGTTTGTCGATCTCGGCGTGATTCACATTATGAAAAGCATCGATGACGTTTGCGAACCCGCGCTTAACGGTAATAGCAATTAATTGCTCTTCGCTGATTTCGCCTGCGTTGAATTGTCTGCATGCCTCCAGAAACTCGCTGCTTTTGCTGGTGATCTGCTTTGGCGCATGACGCAGGTGGGCACACAAATGCCGCACAAAAGGCACGGCCAGCGCTTCCAGCGTAATCAAATCGTTGTCCGGCTGCTTCAGGTCGTACAGCGCATGGGCGAGGGCAAATTTATAGGAGGCGACGTTTTTGCCAAAAAGGATAACGCCGCGCCAGTAGTTTTCAAGGCGGGGATCGGCCTGGTAAAAGCGCATGCAGGATCCTGTTTTGCGAGACAGCTCGAAAAAATCACGTAACAGGATCACATAACAAATGCAGGTAAATGTAAACCGTAAAGGTGGGGAGGCGTTTGGGCGTTTCTAAGGGCGAACAGGCGCTGTAAGACAATCAAGACAACATCAGCGTGAATGGTAAGTAGAGGGAGGATGCACAGGCTAAAGCGTTGGGTCATTGCCGATTTTATTCAGGCAACTCAGTCATGGGGCAGGCGCTCAGCGCTGTCTGGAACTGGCACTCGTCAGACAGATCGTACTGCACTGAAAGATGAGCGGGCAGGGCGGTAAAAACGGATAACGGCGTCATTTCTTCTTCGATATAATCAGGAGCTATCCGAACAGGTCGGGTCATTTAAATGCATCAGTTTGTTTATTTTATTTTCTCACTGCTGTCGTTAGCTTTCTTCATTTTGCTCATCTGCTATTGCTTCAGGCCTTTGCCCTTTAAAAAAGGGCTCCCTCCTTCTCCAGGAGAGATGAAAAAGATATCGGCTAATACGCCGATATTGAAAAAATTGGGCATGAACACGGAAGATTATTACTATGACAGCGACTTCCTGTATCAGCAGCGTGAAGGCGAAACGCTTTGCAAAGTTCCGCTGGAAAATATTATCAGGATAAAAGTTACCGGAACTGAAGTCAGCAATCGCCGGGTATGGTTGGTTCGTTACGTTACCGGAGCTTATAAAACCGAAAGGGAGTTCAGAGTCCTGAACAACTACACCCTTTTCAATCGGGATTTTGCCGGTTTTCTTGCCGCCGTGAAAGAGGCCAATCCAGCGGCTGAGGTGCAGGAAATGACCTTAGGACGACTGTAAATTGGCAGGATAGCGCGGAGCGCTTTAGCATGAGCAATGATATGGAACCCTCAATGGCGGACGTTATCGCTTTTGTCCGCGATTTTGCAGGATGCAGACGTGAAATAATCGATGAAAATACCTGGCTGGAAAAGGATCTGGGGATTACCGGCGATGATGGTGTTGAATTGCTGGAGGAGGCCGAAAAAGTTTTCGGTGTGAGCTTTTCTGCAGAAGAAGGTGGTTTCCGTAAGACATTTTCCCTGAAAGAAAACGAATATCTTTTCCATAGTGAAGGCATCGATTTTTTTGGCATTGTTTATCTTTGCAGACGACTGCGCGGTATTCCTGCGCCTGTCATCCGCGATCTCTCTGTCGGCCAGCTGCATAGCGTGCTGGTTGAAGCGCTTAACAAAAAAGAGAGAGTGACCCGATAGGCGCATCGCCCAGGACGGGGCGTAGCCTTTTTTCAAAGCCTGGCGGCGATTAACAATGGCTTTGGGTTCCCTTACACCGATGGTGAAAGAGTGATACCTGTGCTGATATCAGAAATAAAACCTGAGGGAATAAAGTGAACTATAAACCGATGCTTTTCGTACTGGCGGCGTTCTCCCTGTCGGCTCAGGCCGCCCAGAGCGGAAAAACGCTTGAGCACAAAGACTGGGAAGTTGTCTGCGATAACACCCTGACCTGTCGCATTGCGGGTTATGCCAAAGAAGAGGATCCCTCCGGCTCCATCCTGCTCACCCGCGCCGCTGGACCTGGAACAGAGCCAGTGGGAGAGGTGACGCTGGGCGACACCGAAGATGACAGCGAACCGGCAGAAAAGCTGACGCTGTGGATCGACGGGAAATCAGCAGGCGATCTGGTGGCGGCTGACGATAACTGGCGAATGTCGGCCAGCCAGACCTCTGCGGTAATCAGCGCCGTCAAAGGCAGCGGTAAAGTTGAATTTAAAGGCGGTACAAAGCCATTCCTGCTTTCTGGCGAAGGCGCTTATGCCGTGCTGCTGAAAGCGGACGACGTGCAGGGCCGTATCGGCACGCCAGGTGCACTCACCAAAAAAGGCAATAAACCGGAGAGCAGCGTGGCTAAGGCTGTGCCCGCACCGGTTATTCAGGCGGCAAAAACCCTCAGCGGCGAACCCCGTTTGCTGACCGCACCAGAAATCGACGCGCTGAAAACCCGACTGCTTTCAACGGTCAATCACAATGACGATGACACGTGCGACAGCCTGTATTCACCTGCAGAAAACAGTGATCCGGAAACCGATGGACTCACGCTTACGCCACTGGACGACACACACGCTTTGCTTTCAGCGCTCTGCTGGCGTGCCGCTTATAACGAAGGATATGGCTACTGGGTCATTGATGACCAGCTAAAAGGCACGCCGGTACTGGTGACCATTTCCGGGTCGGATTACGACAAAGGTGAGATTACCAATGTGCAGAAAGGCCGCGGTATTGGTGACTGCATGAGCCAGGAAAGCTGGGTTTGGGACGGCAAGGCCTTCCGCAAAAGCTATGAAGGCGGGACCGGCATGTGCCGTTATATCCATGCGGGCGGCACCTGGGATCTGCCAACTCTGGTAACGGATGTGAAGCCTGTTTCGGGTTAAGCAGGTGAACCTGAGAACCCAAAAGACGGTTTTTTCAGCAGTTGCACCTTCGCCTGCCGATAAGGGTTGCGGAAACAGGGGGTAACGGTATAATCCTCAACGTTTTCCGCATACCCTTCAGTGCCGAAGTGGCGAAATCGGTAGACGCAGTTGATTCAAAATCAACCGCCGCGAGGCGTGCCGGTTCGATTCCGGCCTTCGGCACCATCGGAACATCAATAGACGTCAACGGACGTCTTTTTTTGTGCCTGAAATCCAGTATTTACCCATCATTCCCGTTATATTAACTCTCTCAAGGTCAACCGACTTCAACGTACATCTACCAACAGATGTTGGTATAGATGATGGTATTTCCGGTTCGATAATGCTTGTACCAACAGGGAGGGGATAAGCATGGCGTTAACAGATATCAAAGTCAGAACAGCCAAGTCAACGGATAAGCAATACAAACTGACCGATGGCAATGGTATGCATCTTCTCGTCCACCCAAATGGTTCAAGATACTGGCGTCTGCAGTACCGCTATGGCGGAAAGCAAAAGATGCTGGCTTTAGGTGTTTACCCTGACGTATCTCTTGCAGATGCTAGAACTCGTCGCGATGACGCTCGTAAGCTTTTAGCAAACGGCATCGATCCGGGAGATAAAAAGAAAAATGATAAGATTGAGCAGGAGGAAGCACGTACTTTTGAGCAGCTTGCTATTGAGTGGCATGCCACAAATAAAAAGTGGTCAGAAGAACATAGTCGACGAGTGCTTAAAAGCTTGGAGGACAATCTCTTCCCTGCCATAGGTAAGCGGAATATCGCTGATCTTAAAACTAGAGACCTGCTGGCCCCAATCAAAGCGGTAGAGTTGTCGGGGCGACTTGAGGTGGCATCCCGTCTACAGCAGCGCACTACTGCAATTATGAGATATGCCGTTCAGAGTGGTTTACTTGATTACAATCCCGCGCAAGAGATGGTTGGTGCTGTCGCTTCGAGTAACCGTCAGCATAGACCTGCGTTAGAGTTGAGACGTACTCCCGAACTGCTTCAGCGCATTGATAGCTATACCGGCAGGCCTTTGACTCGTCTTGCCGTTGAGTTAACCCTCCTTGTCTTCATCCGCTCCAGCGAATTGCGTTTTGCTCGTTGGTCTGAGATCGATTTTGAAACATCTATGTGGACGATACCTGCAGAGCGGGAAGCTATTGAAGGGGTAAAGCACTCACAGCGTGGCTCAAAAATGCGCACACCTCATCTGGTGCCACTTTCTCGTCAGGCGTTAGCAATCCTTAAACAGGTACACAAGCTTAGTGGCGATCGTGATTTTGTTTTCATTGGCGATCACGACCATCGCAAACCGATGAGCGAAAACACAGTGAACAAGGCGCTGCGCGTTATGGGTTATGACACGAAGGTTGAAGTTTGTGGGCACGGTTTCAGGACAATGGCTTGTAGTTCATTGATTGAGTCTGGATTGTGGTCGAGGGATGCAGTGGAACGGCAAATGAGCCATATGGAACGTAACTCAGTACGTGCAGCTTACATTCATAAGGCTGAGCATCTTGATGAGCGGCGACTAATGCTGCAGTGGTGGGCTGATTTTTTGGATGCGAATAGGGAAAGCGAAGTTAGTCCTTATGACTTTGGCAAGTAGTCTAATTCCTGATGCTTGCTATGTTTGAATTCGAAAAACCGGCTTGAAGTATAATCCATACTTTTTTATAACTGTATTATTCAGGCGACTGTGAGGTGCACTATGAAAACTTTCGATGCCCAACTTGCGATGAGCATTGTATCGCACTCAACTGGAGGTTTTAGTTACGACACTCTTTCTAGGGCTATGATTTCTAAGGATAAAAATGAAAGCCCTGACGTGCTTCTTGAATCATGTCGAGACTTTTGTTTATCCCTTGAGGAAAAAGGCATTTTGAGACGATGCCAAAGATGTTCTCATTCTCAAGATGAGTATTTCGAGTACATTCTCCACTAACATAAGACCCTAGGAAAAATTTCTAGGGTCTTTTAACTCCGTTCTTGTCATCCCCCTTTTTCTACTGTAGCTTGTGTAGCACGATTCGGGGGGCGATTGTGAGCAACATCAATTTAATAACTACATGTACAAATGGAAAACACTGCGGTAGCGGAGATATATTGAGTCTGAGTCAATTTTCATCAGGTCTAATCTCTTCAAGTGTGCTAGTGAATTCTTGGTGTAATGCTCTGAATGAAGCTATATCTACATCTGCAACTGTATGTGCAGAGAATCTTTATAAAGGTGGGCACTGGGCGACAGCTAAAGCGATATTAAATGAATATCCTATTGATTTATGGGTGCTTTCTGCTGGATTGGGCCTCCTCCACCACAAAGACAATGTAGTACCGTATAAAGCGACATTTGCTGTTGGATATGACGAATCAATACCTTTGTATTCTCAAGAATATGTAGGGAAAAGTTTTCATAGAACATGGTGGAAAGAAATAACTAATAGATCAATTTTTAGATCTAAGCATCCTACATCTATTTTAGAATTAATGAAAAAAAACAAAAAAGACTATTATATTATTTGCGGTTCCCCAGATTATATTAATGCAATTGAATTGGATATTATTAATGGTATTGAGTATTTGATTGATGCAAAAAAACAACTGCTTATTGTAACTTCCAAAAAAATCAATGACAGGTTGACTGCATATCTTTTCAAAACCAACCAAAATATGGCTCTGTGGCTAGGATGCAATATGCTCATGCTTAATATCAGTGTGGCAAAATACATTGTTAAGGAATTTACGTCAAAACAACTCAATGATTTAAATGAGTTATCTCACAAGTTAATTGAAGAACTCAAGGAGTTACCTGAGCGTGAAGTGAAAAAAGGAATTCGTCGTACCCCGGAGGAAGTTAAGTTTTTCATTTTAAAGCTTATGGAACAAAATCCTAGTATCAGTGCAACACATGCGTTGCGTGAATTTCGTGACTCGGGAAATTCATTTGAGGAAAAACGTTTTCGGGCTGAGTTTAAGGTCCTGAGAGAGGCTAAACCTTAATGCTACTTGCTTGGGTTTCATGGTAGAATCCCCCGTTTTTTGAGGCTTTGCAGTGGTGTCACAGGAGAGTAAGTTGTCGAAGCTAAAGTATTTTTTCCCTGATAGTCAGGATTTTATCGATCCCAGTTTCGACTTCTTCCGCGAAACGCGAAACGAACATCGCGTGCGTCAACGTGACGATCATTATCCGCATGAGGTTTTTCCTCATCCTTACGATGGTATGCTGGTTTCTAAAGCCGTAGTAGATGGTCTTGGCGGTGGCGAGAGCAAATATACGCGTGCCCAACGTTTGCGTTACTTCCGTAATGGCATGAAGCACTTCTTCCGCTTGCCGGAAAATATGGAAACTATGGGGGATTGCGGAGCCTTCACTTATGTTAACCAAGACGTCCCGCCATACCGTGTGGAAGAGGTGATTGAATTCTACGAAACCTCCCGCTTTAACCATGGCGTTTCTCTCGATCATATCGTTTTTGGCTATGAGAAACCTGGTGAGGTATTCAGTGGCGAAGTGTTGGCTGAATGTCGCCGACGCCAGGATATTACGCTGACCTTGGCGCAAGAGTTTTTGAACAAGTCGCAAAAGTCCTGTTTCGCTGCCTTTGGCGTTGCACATGGATGGAGCAAAACCTCCTACCGTCAATCTGTAGAGGCCCTGCTGGCCATGGGATACAAAAATATCACCATGGGGGGGATGGTGCCTTTGAAAACGGTGCAGATCCTTGAGACTCTCGAAGAGATTAAACCTCTGCTGAAAAGTGATACACGTGTTCACTTGCTTGGTATTGCCCGTCCAGAGAGTTTCGCCGACTTTATCAAGTTTGGTGTGACCAGTATTGACTCGACTACACCGCTTCAGCAGGCCTTCAAAGATCGGAAAAACAACTATCATACGCCTGATGGCCCGGCCTATACCGCTGTGCGTGTCCCTCAGTTTGATGCGAATCCAAGTTTGAGTCGCAAAATTAAATCTGGCGTGATTGATCAGGATATTGCGCGGCATCTTGAAAAGGATGCCATGAATGCCCTGTTCGAATACGATAAAGGGGCTTTGTCCCTTGAGAAGACGCTGGAAATAGTACTGGCATATGAACGTCTTCATTCGGGCGAGAAAGAAGCCGAAAAAATCCGTGCTGACTACGAACGTACGCTGGGTGATCGTCCATGGAAGCAATGCAAGTGCAATATCTGCAAGGCCATTGGCATCAACGTTATCATTTTCCGCGGCGCAGAACGCAACCGTCGCCGTGGTTTCCATAATATTCAGGTGTTGTACAACCGTTTACAGCACACATTGTCATTACGCTCAGAGGAACTGTCATGAGTGAGTATCGTGTTCCCGCCCTGCGAATCCGACAGGGTGAGGAGAGGCAACTCTACAGCCTTGCGATAGAAGGTAAACAAATCAGCAAGATTGCAGCGATTTCACGTATCCGTCGCGGCGAAGAGAGTTTGGTTGGTTATCAGCGTCCAGAAGTACGTAACCATATTCGCGAAATTCAGCGCTACATTGAGAGCGCAAATCCGATGATACCAAACCCGGTGATTATCGCTTTTGATAAGCGTGTGCGTTTTGAACCGCTTACAGATAATGGCGATATGGGACATCTGGTAATACCTTTCTCCGAAGATAAGGATTTTGAGAAGCCAGGTTTTATTGTGGATGGTCAACAACGTACCGCTGCTTTGCGGGATGCAGAAATCGACTCGTTCATGATGCCGGTCTCCGCTTTCATTGCTAATGACGCGGAAGAACAGCGTGAACAGTTCATGCTGGTTAACTCCACAAAACCGTTGCCCAAAACGTTGTTATACGAACTGGCACCGCATACCCACGGTCGTTTGCCATCCGATCTGCAAATGCGTAAGTTTCCTTCACTGCTGACTCAACGACTGAACTTCGGCGAAGGTCCACTTGCAGGGCGCATCAAAACGGCGACCAATCCTGATGGGGTTATTGCTGACAACTCGATGATCAAAATGATCGATGCCAGTCTTCGTGAGGGAGCATTGTATCGCTTCCGTGACCCCGCGACAGGGTTGGGGGATGAAGGGAAGATGGTGAAACTGCTGAATAACTTCTGGTCTGCTGTGGAAACTGTGTTTACTGATGACTGGGATAAAAAGCCGCGCTATTCCCGCTTGTTACATGGCGTTGGTATTCTTGCGCTTGGCAGCTTGATGGATGAAATCGATCAGGTTCATCAGGACTATAAAGGTGAACCAGGCTGGACTGAGATCCCTTCCTATACTCGTTTTGTCGAAGAGTTAAACCGTATTAAGCCGCTTTGTGCATGGAGTAGTGGCGTGTGGAACTTCGGCACAGATGTTGATGGTCAGCCTATTGTTCGTAAATGGAATGAACTGCAAAATCTCTCAAAAGATATATCTGTGGTTACTGATTATCTGGTAGCCAATTATATTAAAGTAGCTAATGCTGACATTTAAAATTTAAGTTTAATCTAAAGCCTCATATTGTTAAATGGAGGCTTTATTTTTTTAATGAAATAATTTCATGGTGAAACTAGTGGGTATGTAGATAAGGGGTGTTTAACTTTCTTTAATTTGACGGTATTAACTGATTGATTCAAATGTATAAATTTTGTGGCCGAGATCACCTACCATTTACGTAGTGGCCCGACCTCTCCCTCCTGCAGATTTGCTTCATTGGCCCATTCGCCGTATATTCATTCTAGATTTATTCGTTTATTGCGAATTACTTTCACTTCCTGACTGTTAAAAAATCATAATGACTACACATACTGGCGTGTTTTCTGAAGGTGACCTGGTAATATCGCCATTATTTGACGGTATTGCTAAAATTGTGAGTATTCTCTCTACTGAGCGTGCCGAGATTGCCTGGTTCTACTCTCCTTTAGAGGAGGAGATTAACCGTCAGGAGGTGGATATCCGCGCACTGACGGCAGCGACGCTCTATGAGGAAAGCACCGTTTATTTTCGCTCTCCTGATAGCGGCATCTGGTGCCGAGGCCGCTATGGCGGGCCCCGACCGGATAATAAGCACTTACTGATTATTCGCTCTGGCGATCACGCGGTCATTGATCTAGCAGAGATGTACTATCCCAACTATGGGCAGGGGCAGGCGATGAACCCGGCTCATTTTCTGGCGGCCCGTTCAAATGATGCTCCGTTTTTCTATCCACTACGTGAGCGGTTTGTCAGCGCGTGGATTAAGCAGCGTGCAGCATGCCGCTCTATGTCTTCATTAATCAGTAGTCGTGTCGAGGTAGAGCCTCATCAGATCGCTGTTGTACGCCGAATATTGCAGGACCAGAATCCCAAGTATTTATTGGCGGATGAAGTGGGGCTCGGCAAAACCATTGAAGCTGGGTTAGTCATTCGAGAACATATTCTGGAATGCAAAAGAGAAGCCCGCGTATTAGTGGTGGTGCCGCCGGTATTGCAAGGGCAATGGACGCAGGAACTGGTTGATCGCTTTGCACTACAGGAAGTAATGAGCGGAGGACGGAACAACCAGATCCGTCTGTGCTCTCCGGAAGAACTTTGTCAGCCAGAACTGATCGGCTGGAAGCCCACAATGGTGGTAATCGACGAGGCCCATCAATTAGCCCGGCAGGCATGGGTCGATGATGAAGACGAACAGGCACAATATGTCGCGATGACTGAGTTGTGCCATCAGGCACGCATTGTGTTGCTCCTGTCTGGCACGCCGATGCATGGTAGCGAGCGTCACTTTCTGGCTATGCTGCACTGCATAAACCCACAGGCGTGGCCACTTAATGCAGTGGGAATCGAAAAATTTATGCGCCGCGTGGTAGAGCGCGAGCGTCTTGGTGGAATTTACAGTTCCCTGACCCCTGAAACGCCAAATGGGGTACTGGAAGAGGTTGTCGAAGAGTTACGTCAGCTTTTTGCCGATGATGAGCAACTGCAGGCGCGGATTGATGTGCTGAGTCCTCTGGTCGACTTTTTTGCCCCTGATGAAAGCGAAGAGCGAACGGCGGCCATTCTGGCATTACGCCAGTGGATCGGCGAGCGCTACCGCCTTTTTCATCGCTTGCTACGTAACCGGCGTGAAGATCCCGCATTGGAATATCTCTTTCCTGGACTGGCTGGCCTGGAAAAATGTGTCTGGCCCGTCTCCTCGACCGAGATCACGCTGGATGAAACCTTTGATGCCTGGCGTGCCGCCGCCTTGCGCAATCCCGTGCAGCACAAACATCTGGATGCCACGACGCTTGATGAATGGGTCGACGCTCTGTTTCTCAACCCGCTGGTGATGTCCCGCCAGGCTAAAAATGCACTGGCAAACGGGACTGTCAGCGAAGAAGAGTCCAATTTTCTTGAGCAGATTATTGAAACGTCTCAGCAAGAGCAGAAAGCCAAAGATGCGGCGCTAATGAAGGCGCTGACTGGCTGGTTTGAAAAATATCCTGATGGCAAAGCGGTCATCTTTTGCGGTGAAAGCTCTGAAGCTGCCTTCCTGTCTACCAAACTGCAAATTCAGGCCCCCTGGGCGGTGGTTCGTCATTCGCCGGACCTGCGTAAGCAGAGCGAACTTCAGGATGACAGTTGGCAGGTACTGATCTGTGACAGACGCGGTGAAGACGGACTGAACCTGCACGGAAAAAATCGTCTTGCGGTCCACTATAGTCTGAGCCGCGACTTTAACCGTTTTGAACAGCGGTTGGGGCGCTTTAACCGCTATTCTGGAAATCTACGAGGCGTGAAGCCTGTGAAAAGCCTGATTTTGCTGCCGGAACGTGATGGGCTACGTGCGGACTGGGTGAAATTATTGGACGAAGGCACGGGGTTGTTTCATCGAAGCGTAGCCAGCCTGCAATTTGTTCTGTCTGAACAATTAGAGATGGTATGGCGTGATTACGCCGGGCAGGGGCTTGCCGTCTTCCATGAGGCGCAACAGCGCCTTTCGGGGGAAAACGGCTTTATCGCCCAAGAGCGTAAGCGCGTTCTGGCTCAGGAAAACTTGTTATCTATGGAGCAGGAGGTCATTGCTGCACGCGAGTTTTCTGAGCAACTGGCCGAATCTGAAGATAAGGCTGAAGCGCAGGCAAAAGATATGCTGACCTGGATGCGTAAGGCATTAGGGTTTAAGCGGGAGCAATATCCTGAAGGAGGATTTCGTCTGCGCTTCGAGCGTGGCGAATATCAACGGCAAACGCTGGTGGACGTAGGAACGTTTATTGATAATTGCCTGCTTGGTCTCGATTTTTCAGAAGGATACCCCCCTTCCACAGCGTTGATGAGTTTGTCTCGAACGGAAGCCGGTAACTACAAACACGTTTACCCCTTGCGCTATGGGCAGCCTTTCGCCGAAAACGTATGGCAACTGATGCAGAGCGATCCGCGAGGAGCCAGTATGGCGCTGCTTCGGGTTCTCTCCCCGGCTGTTTCGATGAAGCAACCGCGCACCTGGTTCCATTTCCAGTGGCTGAGTGAAGCTCAGGTTGAAGGTGAAAACCAGCTAGCCGCGCAGCGTCGTGGTGATGAGTGCTTCAGCCCGGAGGTTCACAATTTCTGGCTGGATGACGGTGGTAAAGAGGCGGATCCGCAGGTCGTTGTCTCCCTGCTGGATAAACCTTACGATGAAGAGGGCAACAGCTTGTTCCAAGATATCAATCTTCGGGAAGAGGTCTGGATGCGAATGCCGGATTGGTTTGAGCCGCATAACTGGAAAGAAACCGTACTCGCTGCTGAGGAGCAGGCCCGGCGAAACGTGGCTGCTCAATATGGAGATCGTCCCGTCCGCCATCAATTGCTTGCAATGAAGGCGATTATTCTGTGTACCCGCGACATGCTGTAATCGGAAGCAACCATGGAAAACCAGTGGCAACAACTTCGCGCGACTCTGAACGGAGAACACAGCGAACGCGACGGGCTGAGAGGGCAGTTTTTTAACCGCCTGCTTTACTGTCTGGATGATGTGCAGGCGGGAGAATGCGACCGCCTCCACGCATTTTATGATGCTCTGCAATGCGCGCGGGCATTTGGGTTGACGCCGTTAAGGCTGCCGTATCGACACATTATCGAAGGCGTAATGCTCCAGCATTTTGGTTTGAGACGGGATCGTGACTACCCAGGTGAACTGCTCCTGACGCGCGAAGCGGAAGAGATTGATTCCTCTCTCTTACTCGTCTGGAAAGGCGAGCAGCGCCGTTTTCTGGAAACCCCACCGCTGGATGTCCTTTTGCCCACTGTGCTCAACGATCTGTGTTATACGCACTACACATCAGCAGGGCAACAGCAGGCGGTACGCACGGTGTTGACCAGCGACAGAGATAAAACGCTGCTGGTGAATCTGCCCACCGGAGCCGGCAAAACTTTTGTGATTCACTCCCAGATGCTGACTTCACCGAGTAGGTTTCTGACGCTAGTGATTGTGCCAACCGTAGCGCTGGCAATTGAACAGGCTCTGCGAGCGCAAGAGGTGATGCAACAGGCCGGGCAGGATCACGGTGGCAGCTACGTCTGGCATAGCGGCCAGTCGATTGAAGAACAGAATATGATGAAATTGCGGCTGGGATCCGGCGAACAGCGAGCGTTATTTTGCTCTCCGGAAGCAGCGACAGGTGGGCTCTTGTTACAGCTGTTCTCGCTTGCGGAGCGCGGACTACTGGGCGCCGTGATTGTGGATGAAGCTCATCTTATCGATCAATGGGGGGCGGAGTTCCGTCCCGAGTTTCAGCTACTGGCACCCTTAGTGCGATCGTTGAAGGCTACCTCTTCAGACGGTGTCAAAGTGGTGCTGCTTTCTGCCACGTTTAGTCAAAGTACTCTGAATACGCTCAAAGCGCTCTTTGCCGGTAAACGACAGGCGTCAGTGATTGAAGTGAATGGCAGTTTTCTGCGTCCGGAACCCGTGTGGTATGTCAGCGAAGCTGCCAGTCACGAGGATTACCTTAAGCAGGTGGAAAACGCCATTGCTCGCTTGCCGGCGCCAATGATCCTCTACACTACCGAAGTCGAACAGGCTAAATTCTGGTACCAGTATCTACGTGAGCGTGGTTATCGGCGCTGTGGATTGTTCCATGGTGCAACGCCAATGCAGGAACGCGAAGGTCTTATCCACGCCTGGCGTAACGATGGGCTGGATATCATGGTGGCGACTTCGGCATTTGGCGTGGGGATGGATAAAAATAATGTCCGTTCCGTTCTGCATGTCGCAGTGCCAGAAAATTTTGATCGTCTCTACCAGGAGAGCGGTCGTGGCGGTCGTGATGGTAAAGCATCGGTCGCTCAAATTATTTTCCATCACAAACAACTACAGATCGCACGCAACATTAACCGAACCAAACTGATCGGGGCCAGCAAAGGATATTTGCGCTGGGCCAAGATGCACCAGTTGCGCGAGCAGCATCAGCCGGGTCAGTTCACTGTCCCACTACGCGCGAAGCATGCCGACATTCGCATGGATTCGCAGAGCAATGTGGACTGGAACCTGCGTACCTTACTGTTAATGCAGCGCGCCGGTTTTATCGATATCACCTATCCACCGCCGGATCTTAGCGCTATCGCTCCGGACGAGCGTGATGAGTCCAGGGCCCATGCGTGGTTTGACCATTATTTCAACCATATTCAGATTTCCGTGCTCCGTGACGGTCATATGGATGAAGCGCAGTGGCAGAAGGGGATTCAGGCACACCGTTCGCATGAACTGGCGATGCGTAAACAGGGATTTAGCGCCTTAGAAGAGTGGCTCAATGACCCCACAATCTCGCTGTGCCAGACGTTAGCACATTTTTATACTCTCGATGGTTTTGTACCGGAAATAGCCTGCGGCGGGTGTCCGGCCTGTCGGAGTAAAGGGTATCCTCCCTTTACTCCGACGCTCGGTCGTATAGCACACGTGACGGGCGAGACGGTGCGGAACGTCATGGGAAATGAGCAACGCGTTTATTTTTCTACGACGCTGACGAACCGGCTACTGCTGCGTCAGTGGAGTGACTGGATTGCCCGACTGCTGGCCAATCGTCAGATTCAGGCTATCCGCGCCAGCCAGAGCGTGCTCGCCCGGCTTGGTGAGGTCCTGCCCGCAGGTTTGCCTTTCTGGTGTTCACTTGCTGTTGATGAAGAAAACACCTGCTGGGATGAACTGGTGCTGGTGTTGCCCGGCGAAACGATGCCTGAACTGGACATCTTCGCCAGCATCAATCGCATTATTGTTGCACCGGAACGTTTACAAGAACCGGGCTACCGTGGGCGTCGCTGGTGGGATGTTGATACCGGTGCAGTGGCATTAGAACAATTTCAGAGGAATATCAGCTAGTGGCAATTACCAATAACGCTGCCGCAGGGAGCCAAATCCGTCTGCTCTGCATGATCGATCGGGTGCTGAATCGGCGACTTGGACAGACCATCCCGATGGCAGATTTGATTGAATTATTGCGCCCGGAGATGCTGCCCGTCAGCGACGGAGCGAGAAAACGCCTGCCTGCCGAAGTCTCTTTCTGGGCAAAAGAAGGGTTATGGAAAAATGAGAGTGTTGGCCTCAGTCAACAGTCGCCACTTTCCAGCGAACATAACCTGCCCGCACGAGTTTTGCGTACGCTAATTTACAGTGAGAAAACGACGCCGCTGTTGACCGGAACGCGCGGTCAGCCCTTGCTAATATGCGTAACCTCCATGCTGGCACAGGACAAATATACGATCCGCGGAAACACGCCGCTGACAAAAGAGGCGGTGCCGATGGCTGTTGGCCCGATGATTAACAATAAATTAGCCGGTGAGGGGCGACGTAACCTCAACTTCTCTAACGAAGCGGAGCCCTTCCTCGATTACGCATATTTCCTCGGTTTTACAGAACCTTTTCTGAATGGCTGGGTGATGGATCCTACCCGCGCCATTGAAGGGGTTTTGGATAACCTTTCACTTACCGCCGCGATGCCAATCCAGGAATTCCTCAGCCAACTGGCGGAGTTTCTGCCAATGCTGGATGGAGGAGCCTACCGTCAGCAGGTCGAACCGATGATCTCCGCTGACAACTGGCAACCTCTGGAGAAACATATGATCAGCGCCGCATTGAGCCAGGCGCTGCTCCGGCTTGAACTGACAATGCAGTTGGTTTTCGCAACTCGTTCCGATGACCCTGACGCCATGGTCCTGCAAGCTCCGGATGGCAGTCTGCGTCGTATCAGTACCGTGAGTCCAGGGGAGGCAAGAAAATGAGAATGATCGATTACTGGCCTTCCCTGCAAAACATCAATGAATGTATTCGCACCGAGGCGGAAGAGTTGGCGGAGTACACCTTACTGGCAGTGCATCAGTCGGTGGATTTGCTGCGTCTCGATAAAGACGGCAACAACTTAGGACATGCTAAAGAAGAGGATTTGCTCAATCACTTTCTGGAAACGCCACGCCCAATTCCGATTGTGGGCAAGGCCGGAGTGGGTAAATCGCACATTATCCGCTGGCTGGATGCGAAACTGCGGTTGCGTCAGGAGTACAAAGACAAGAAGTGGCATATTGTCCGTATTCCAAAAAGTGCCAGCTTGCGTGAAGTTCTTACCTCTATGCTGGCGGGCCTGGAGGGTGAGATCTTTGACGAAGCGCGGGAAGACATCAATAAGGTGTCGGAAAAACGTACGCCTCGCGAGATCGCTGAATGGCTGCTGATGCTGATGGGGCAAGAGCTGCGCAACCTTCATGAACGTAACAAGCAGGATATGGAAGCGCTGAAAAAACAGATGGCGGGAAGTACGCCTGAGCAGTTAAAAGCTATCAAACCACAGGCGACTCGGCTACAGAAAATCCACGTCCACGCTGAAGAAAATGCATTACCAACGCTGATTAACGATGCCTACTTCAAGAAGTTTTTGTTGAAAGAAGAGCATTGTCTCTATCGGTTTGCCAACCGTCTGACCAACGGTACAACCAGCAGCGATCTCGACGAAGGGGAACAGCAACTCCAGGCCAAAGATCTTGATTTCAGTTTTAATATTAACGATCTCAGTCTGCCAGCGCGTCAGTATATTCAGAAAAGCCGCCTGAATACGCATGAGGATGGGCGCAAAGATGCCTCGGAGATCCTCAACCTAGTGCTAGTTAAAGCGACGCAGGCGCTGTTTAACCAACTCTTCAACTTCCGTGGCCGCAGTTTCTCCGACCTGTTTACTCAGATCCGTCAGGCGCTACATGAAAAGCAGATGACGCTGATGGTGCTGGTAGAGGATATGTCGCTTATCACCGCGATCGAGGATGTGCTGATCGACAGCCTAGAGAGGGAAGGGATCCGCGACGGGAAAGAAGTGCTATGCCCGGTGTGTTCGGCTATTGCTGTTACTGACGGTTATCAGGGGTATGCCCGCCGTCGTCAGGGGATGCTAGATCGCGCGAAGGGTGAATGGGTGATCGAAGAGGTAGGGAACGAGCGCGAAGAGACGCGATTGCGTATCGTCGATTTTTGTGGTCGATACATCAACGCGGCCCGCTTTGGGGGTGAAGCCTTACGCCAGCGCTGGGAGCAATCTGCCGATAAATCACACTGGCCGCCTGACTGGGAAGCCAGCGCAAACGGCGACGAAATGGCTGAAGTGTTTGGTCGCAGCGAGCAAGGATTTTCGCTGTTTCCCTTCAACACAAACGCCATCCATGCATTGGCAGAGGCATTCTGCCGCGACGATCGCAAAGAATTAAAATTCAATCCACGTCAGATCATCAACCAGATTCTGTTGCGTGTACTGCAGCACTGTCGCCGTGATGCCGATGAGGGACGTTTTCCGCCACCGCATCTTGGCGATTTTGCGGCGCCGGCAGGGCTTCGAAGCTGGCTGTTCCGTCAAGGCTTCGCCGACACCGAGCGTGCTGAATCCGTGGTTGCTCTGTGGGGCTATCCCGCCGATTCCGATGGCACTCTGGCCAGCACTCTGCCGCCTGATGTTGCCCGTAGCTTCGATCTGGACGATCTGGCGCAGGTGCTGGAAAACACAAAAAGTGCCCCGGTCCATATTCAACCGGTGGTACCAACGCGGGTGACCAAAGTTGAGGCGCAGGTTAAAAAAACTGTTAAGCCAGAACCCACGACAGTCAAACCCAAAGTGAAAGAAAATAAAGATACGCTGGCTATCCGAGCGCTGGATGCGGCGGTGGGTGACTGGATGCTAAAAGGCGCGACGCTTGAGATCGATCCCGCGCGTTATATCAAAAGCTCCCTGGCCTTCTTCTTTGATAAGCGCGTTGTGGCGGAATGGGCGGGCAGCACCTATCGGCCAACACTTTGGTTAGGTAAATCCAACTTTGTCGCCGTTGAGTTACCTAATGCACAGGGTAACCGTGGCGTGCATGTGGTGAAATTTATTCCTCAGGCCGAATACGATAAGCGATCGGTGCAACTAACGGATGCCGCGATGGCGCTGGCGCGGTTTGGCTACTACAGAGAAAACTCCGTACCTAAAACCGAGGACTGGAGCTACACAGAGGGCAAAACGGATTACCTGATTATTCAGAGCTTCTGCGATCGCTGGGTCAACTATGCGCTGACAGAACTCGTTAAGCATAAGCGCAACGATTTGCCGCTGCTGCTCAGCGAGCAGATTGCGCTGGCCGATGTGCTGGGTGCCATTAAAGCAGCGGATGGTTCGAAAGAGGTGCTTGCGCGGCTGCTGCAAAACAGCAAAACGCTTTCTGTGCAGTTTCGTTCCGGGATCACGAAGGCAATCACCGAACTGCGGGCAGAGGCATTAGCGAAGTGGGATGATGCCAAGGACGCATGGCTCAGCCTAGTGGCGCTGAACGATCATGCGCTGGAAGGCGATCTCCTGCTGAGTGAGATACAAAAGGCATTGAAGAAACGCTCAAAAAATACACATGCCGCCGTGGTGAAAAAGTCGCTCAGTGAAATCCGCCCTGAACTGGATACTGCTGCTCTGTTTGCAGACTGTGAAAATGCGGATGATTTTTCCGAATTCGTCACCGACCTGGCTAAGTTAGTAAAATCCCTTGGGGACAGCGGCGATTATCCTGCGGATATATCACCGGACAGCAGCACGCTGACGGATTCACTGAATGCGCTAACGGAGGGGGGCGTCTGGATGACGATCCTCAAATTGCGAGGTATTAATCAATCTGAAGATCCGCTGCGTCAATGGCAGTTACTTTGCGAACTGGATGGTGTTTTAACTAACCGGCTTATGATGACAATGCAAAGCTGGCAGCAGGTCCACAAACGGGTACTGGCGAATATTACCGCCTACAACCATTCACACGGTGGGCAGCAGATCAGCGAATTTCGCACGCAGATTGAAAGCACGTTGCAGGAACTTCATCAGGTCCTCGACGCCATGCAGTCCGTCGCAGGGGAACAGAATGACAACGCTTAAGACCCAACTTACGCAACTGCGGGAGCAGTATCAGATAAAACAGCAGGTTCAGTCGCTAGAAGAGGTCTACGATCGGTACCGTACCATTCGTGACGGCCTGCTGGATGTTGCCGAACCGCTGCAAAAAGCCCAAAAGCAACTTGAGGTGATCGGCACGCTACCGGAACCACACTCCACTATCGATTTTTCGCAGGAGGCGGCGCTTTTCGGCGGTGCCAAAACGCAGTTGGATGCGCTGACGGCACGCTTCAAAGAAAGTGGCGATAAAACTGAGCAGAGCGGGTTTTGGGAAACTGTACGGGTTCTGAAGAGCGTAAATGAAATTATTGATGATAAGGTGGATGCAACCTGGAAAGCGTTTGTTGCCTATCTTGAAGCGCGCGCAACGCTGGATTCCGTCTTTCTGGAACAACAGCGAACGCTGGGGAATGTGTTGGTGTATGACGGTTATCGCAAAGCGCGCGATAGTTTTAATCGACAGAAGTTAAGCGGCCCAGACAGCCTGTCGGTGGTAAAAAACCTGCAGAAGTATAGCGATGAGATGGTCGCGCTTAAACGTTCAATGGACCCGGATGCACCAGACGATGTTCTGCGCTTTTTTGAGGCGCTGGACAGACATAATCATGCCTCGCTTACGCTGCTGGCGCCGGGCGTGATTGCCTGGTTGGAAGAAAAAGGTATGCTGTCAGCGTTTAACGTTACACGTAAGAGAATGATTTAATGAAGGGAATCGAGCTTTCACTTTTGCAACGCGTGCTGGATGCGCTGGAAGAACAAGAAAATGCGCTTTTGGTATGGGGCGACACTGGCGGTTTTTTTAATCTGGATGAACTGTTAAGCGTTATTGGACGGGTGTTACCTGAAGAAGATGCCGAAATGGTTCTGGATGAGATGCTCGACGGCGGTATGTTAATTCAGGTACCGCATCTCGACGGCCCGCCTGTCTGGCGAACTCGTATGGGTGAAACCGTCCATTTACTTCGCAACCTGCGGCAGTGGATGTTTAATAAAAGTCTGGATGAAAGTAAGACACTGGTCTCTGACTACCGTTTTATTCGCCGGCCGCGCAGCTATCCTGAGCGGAAAGCTGAACCGAACTCCCTTATTTCTGATTGGAAAACACGCCTGAAATTAAGCGATCGGGCTTGTGACATTATGCACCAGATGCTGGCGTCAGATTTCCGCCTGGCGGGCTTTCAGGAACGATCCACTGAGCGCATTCTCCAGTACTGGCAGACGCATCGGATTCGATGCGATGCCGCTAGCGGAACCATCGTTTGTGCTGGAACCGGCAGCGGTAAAACGTTGTCATTTTATCTACCGGCGCTAACCCGTCTTGCGGAGGAGATTTGCGCTAATCCTGAGTGTAAGGTTCGCATTCTCGCCATTTATCCGCGAAAAGAGTTGCTCAAAGATCAGTTTGCGGAGACGTTTTCTCAATGCCGCAAACTAGACGACTATATGCTAAAAGCGGCCGGGCGAAAAATTCGCATTGGTGCCTTTTTTGGAGACACGCCAACAATGGCGGCATGGTCTAAGAAAGACATCAAAGGTCGACCTGGACTGCCGTTCGGCTTAATGAAGTGCCAACATCCCCTTTCGACAAACCCAAAGCAGATCTGCGGGGGCGCGCTGATCTGGCGGCGTGAGGATATTTATGCCGATCGAGAAGTCCTGACCTGCACTCAGTGCCAGCATCAACTGGATCAGCGCGAAATTCTGATCACGCGTAATACGCAACAGCAGCGCGGAAATGCGCCGGATATTCTGTTTACCACCACCGAAATGCTGAACCTACAGATGAACTCCAACTGGACCAATCACCTGTTTGGGGTGGGGGAAGGGAATGGGCCAACGCTGGTGCTGCTTGATGAAGTCCATACCTACAGCGGCACCACTGGTGCGCAGACGGCACTATTGCTTCGTCGCTGGATGCAACGTACCGACTGCCTGCCGCATTTCGTGGGATTATCGGCAACGCTGGCTGATGCCCAGCACTTTTTTGCTAGGCTGGTGGGCGCTCCCGATGAGAACGTGGCGCTTATTAAGCCTAAAACCGAAGAGATGATTGAGGAGGGCGCTGAGTACCTGTTAGCGCTGCGTGGCGATCCTGTGTCTGAAACTGCGTTGCTTTCTACCACCATCCAGACCAGCATGCTGATGGCGCGTATGCTGGACAGCAAGGCAGGCAAGTCAAAAGGGACATGGGGTAAGAAGACATTCATTTTTACGGACACCCTCGACGGTAACAACCGCCTTTACCACGATCTCAACGATGCCGAGGGCTGGAAAACCAGTCCGCAACCGCCGCGAATTTATCGCTCCCCGCTGGCGGTACTACGTACCCCATACGGTTCACCTGATGACACCGATCCTAAACGCAGCGAGCGGCGTAAAACTGAGTTGGGCCAGAACTGGAAAGCAGCCATGGAAATCGGCCACGATCTCTCGGAAAACAAAGTTGTCTCCCGCACCTCAAGTCAGGATGCGGGCGTGGATGCTCTGGCCGATATTGTGGTCGCTACCTCTTCTCTGGAAGTGGGCTATAACGATCCTCAGGTGGGAGCAGTTCTGCAGCATAAAGCACCCAATGATGTGGCTTCATACCTTCAGCGTAAAGGTCGCGCCGGGCGTCCACGAGGCATGCGCCCCTGGATGCTAGTCGTGCTGTCAGAATTTGGCCGTGACCGCGTTGCGTTCCAGCGCTATGAAGGGCTAATGAGCCCTGAAATCAAGCGTCAGGGACTACCGTTGCGTAATCAGCACGTGCAAAAAATGCAGGCCGCGATGGCGACGCTCGACTGGCTCAGCAAAGTGGGCGAGTTCAAAGATCTCTGGGGTATGTTAAAGAAACCCAACCGCACCAAGGAGAATTTTGCGCCACTCAGCAAGATGATTGAGGATGTGCTGGATGGCGGTAGACGGTTGCATGAACTGTCCCGCTATCTTGAAGATGCGTTACACCTCCCTGACAGCGACATTCAGAAGATCCTCTGGAGTCCGCCACGTTCCATTATGTTTGAGTTTCTGCCAAGCATCCTGAGAAGCATCAGAACGCATTGGGCGGTTAATGGGGTGGCGTGGGCTGGCCTGCGATCAGTTGTGCAGGATGGTGAAGACGAGCAATCCAGAAGCAGTTCTCCAGCCCCGGAATATATTCCGCAAAACCTGTTCAGTGAGCTGAATCTACCCGAGCTTGATATCCGCTTAAGACGCGGTTACGACGATGAAGAGAAGTGGGAAACGCTCTCCTTCTGGCAAGGACTGCGTGAGTTTGCGCCTGGGCGATTGTCTAAACGCTACGCGATTAAATCGAGCAAAAGCACAGACTGGCTTGTACCAGAAAATTATGTGCCTGTCGCCGGTGAAGAGTTGCAATCTATTGATTTCCCTGTGCGCGAAGCATTTGGCGAAGGGGTGCAAATAGAATATGAAGTTGAGCATCTCGGCGGCATGATCAAGGTAGTTAAACCCTCTCAGGTCATGACAACCCGCGCCGATGTTCGCCAGATGGCGGATAAAAGTAATGCGCAATTGCAGTGGTGTCTTAGCCTGATCAATCCTGGCATTGCCGCGCCGGATGAGGTACCGAAGGGGGTGTGGAAATCTACGCTGCGTGATATTACTTTTTACAACCATCAGCATATGACCCCGCTGGAGTTGATCCGTTTCTCAACTGGATCGCAGGCCTCTCTCCGGTTCAAGAATAAAGGTCGGGCCCACGTCGCTTTTTCCTGGGTCCATGAAGACGAAAATGTTGGGGTCGGGAGTCGTCAGTGGGTTGATGCAATGCGCCTTCGCTTCACACTTTCGAACGATCGCGTGCAAAACCTGTTGCATCAGGAAGCGATCCAACGAGGTATGCGCCCTGTTTACTTCCAGCATTTGGTCAAACAGTTACCTGAATTTGAGTTCGACAGTTTTAAAGCCGACTGGGCTATTGAGTGCTTTATGGCTCTGCTGGCAGAAACGTTCGCGACGGGAAAATACTCGTCAACCGAGGCGGCATTACAAAGCATGGCGTCGGCGAAGGGGATGGAAAGGCTGGCGGCTATTCCCGCGAGCTTATTCCAACCGGATACGGACAACGACGCTGAGAGCGAACAATTGCTGCAAATTAGCCTGCGGGAACTCCTAGGTCGTCCAGAGATCCAGCAGTCGTTGCTGAACTGTGCTCAGGCATTATTCAAGCCACTGGCTGAAATCGACGGTTTTATCGAGTGGGCGCAACAGATACTTGCGGACACACTGGCCGCTGGCGTGCAGCAAACGTTAAGCACGCTGCTGCCGGATGTGGACGATAGGGCGGTTGTTACCGACTCATTCTGGATGAAAGATCCGGTTAAAGGCAGCGAATGGCTCGAGATTTGGCTGTGCGAAATGGAATCTGGCGGCAGCGGGATCCTGATTCGGCTGCAGCAGAAATGGGCTGAAGATCCAGTAACATTCCTGAATGTGCTGGTGCGCAATCTTTCAGCAAGTGATTACGAGCAGATCGATTACGATTTGTACATGGTGCTGCAATTGCTGACAACGGATGATGCACTTTGCCAGGCGATGGCTGCGGTTCGTGAGGCGAGCAATATGGATGCCAGACGTAAGGCGAATAAAAATCTCCATCTGCAGCTTTCTCTACACGGTTTGCGGCTTTCCCACAGTTTCACGACGGTTCTTTATTCACGGATCCTGCGCGCCGGTAGCAGTGAGGTCACCGACATGCAGCTTTATCAACTGCTTACGGACTGGATATCACTAGAAGCGAATTCGGGCATTGAATTCACTTTGAATACGGTTGCGCACGCGTTGGCAGTCAAAACCCTCGGTGAAGTTAACGATGCGTCGATGGTGTTCAACGCGCAGTGTCGAAACCAGAATTTGCTTTGGCCTCGTGGTTACACGATCCGTCAGGCTGAGCTCAGTTTTTACAACATGTTCTGCTCACGCAGAGTCATGACAGAACGTCTGTTAGCTGGCGCGTTGTTCAGCGAACATATTGATCAAATCCCTCTTGATCACTCCGACTGGCTAACGCACGTGCACGGCGCTTTGTGTAAAGGTGGGCGTGCGGAGCTTATTCTGCCGCGTGAACAGCTTAATCGTTTACATGAGGCGATCCTTACTATGCAGATTGTCCCGGTCGACTATCTTGGCCTGTTGCTTTATCCGCGCCTGGGTGAGCTTCGCCGCGAACAAGATAAGCTGATTTTACGTATTGAACTGGCTGAGGTGGCATAGTGATCGATCAGGCAAAACAGCGGCAGATTTTTTTGCACGGCTCTGCCGGACAACGCCAGTTGAGGGAAGTTCTGAGCGCCCAACTTGTCGCGCTGATTATGCAACCTGAACCAATCTGGTTGGTGTCCCCCTGGGTGAGTAATTTTAGGCTGCTGGACAACCGTTCCGGTAACTGGGACAGCATCGAACCAGCCTGGGGAGGACGGGAGGTCGATTTCATCGAACTGCTGGTCTGCGCAGTGAACAACGGCGCGTCGCTCTCGTTGGTCACCCGAGATCAACCGCTCAACCGTGACTTTGTGACGGCGCTGAAGAAACGATTAAACAATCATGCGGATTTTCGCCAGGAATGGCGTAATCAACTGCACACGAAAGGGCTGCTGACCCCCCATTTCTTCCTCAGGGGCTCGATGAACTTTACCTGGAGCGGTGTTAACCGGAACGAAGAGTTTGTCGAATTGAGCAGCGATCCGCATGCAATCGGCGAAGCGTTGGCTGCGTTCGAGAGCCAGTATCACTTTGGCCAACCACAGGGTGCTTTCTGATGTACGCAGAATGGCTGGATAAATTTTACGCCGATGATAAACATCTGCAGTATGACAAGGCGATAGCTGGTGGTTACAGCATTCCGCAAATGAACACGCTGATTCAGCAGGCGGGAGCTAAGGCCTTGCCTTGTATCCTCCCCTCGACCCGAAGAGGGAGGTGGGTGTTATACGCGCTGGCACAAAATGAACGCAGTCTGGATGAGCTTCGCCGTATTTTGACGGCGGCATTAGGG
Source organism: Pantoea sp. 18059 (assembly GCF_902706165.1). NCBI lineage: Bacteria > Pseudomonadati > Pseudomonadota > Gammaproteobacteria > Enterobacterales > Erwiniaceae > Pantoea > Pantoea sp. 18059. The sequence goes on along the minus strand of NZ_CACSJS010000002.1, from coordinate 282,362 downwards.
TCAGCGGATACCAGTGCCGATATCAGCACATTCTATGATTCTGATGATGCCGGGGAAAAAATCCTTCTGGAGAAATCTCCGGGCGGCGTTCTGGCACTGACTTTTTTGCCGCTACCAAACGGTGACAAGGATCGGGTCGATGAGTGGCGTAAGGCAAGAATGCAACGGGTCTACGCTATGCTGCAGACGGTGATGGATCTTTATCGTCGTCGGCCGTTGTTCACTTCGCTGGTCAAAAGACCGACTGGACGTATTCTCAGGGATTTCTATACGGCCTGCCACGCACAGGACGGTAAAAAGGCTGAGTATTATCTTGAGGAGTTACGCGGCAACCAAGCGCTGTCTCCACTCAACCTCCTCTTCTTGGAACTGTTGTCAATGGCGGCCTCTTCGAACTGGGACGCTATCTTAAGCCATCCAAGGTTAGAGGCTTTGCTACGGGGTCGGGTGCCAGAACGAATCCAACGGCTATTGTTGCGATCGACGGGGCATTTCAGGATAAATGCTATTCAGGATGCGCAATTTCCGTCAGATACCCGAGAGGACGCGAGAAGGCTGGTTCTCGATTTAATCCCACTCTACAAAGTGACGCCGCGTTTTACCCACCACGCCAGTTTTTTGCCCGATTGGCAACTCTGGGCAATCGGGGCGGCGTTGCTGGGTATTGATGGATGGCAAACAGCAACGCCGCTCCTGCAGCCCGAATGGACTCAACAAGTTGAGCGGTGGGTTACCGGGCAAAGTTCACTCCCGTTAACGGCAGAAGTGGCCGAAAAAGCGCTCATTCAGGCACCCGTTATCACCGTACTCAGCTTTGATGACGCCAAGGAATTGCTCATCGAAGTCATCACCGCCGATCTTGAGCGCGAGAGCGAGATCTTCGCACAGTTGGCAGCAATGCCAGAGATAACGCGGCAAGAAATAGAAAGAATACCTAAGCTTTGGGATATTTGGCTGGGTCTGGAAAAACGCTGTGAGACCCATGATTATGGCTGGAACCACTGGCTGTCTGATTTACAGTTGGCGACTGAACCCGAGCGCTTTGAATCATTGCGCCAGTCCGCTGTTATGCATTGTATGGACTGGCTGCCAACAACGTTTAGCAGTACACAGTGGCAGACGCTGTTAGGGCAACATTCTCACTCTCAGTCCGGAATGGTATTGCGCGATATTTTGCCAAACTTGCTGAGCTGGCTCCAGGAATACGATGTTCAGGTTTCTGCTTCATTGTGGCCAGACTGGCTAATGTTGTTCGTTGTGGAAGATATTCGCTCGGAAGAGGATGTGCGTCTGGCAGGGATGATTCTGGATAAGTTTCTTTCTGGCCGCTTTACCCGCGAGGAATATACTACAGCCCTCGAAGCAATAGAGCTTGTCAGCAAGGCGAACATCTCTGTACGGACACTGGGGTATTTGCTTGATATATCCGAACTTCTCTACGACAAGGTCACCGGTGATGATGCCGCCCGGTTGGGTTTCTGGATCAAAGTACAGGAGATGTTAAACGAGCGCTGGGAGAGACTGGATGACAGCATGCAGTTTTCTGCACGGATGGTGGAAAAACTGTACCTCGGAGCTCATGCCGGGCGTGCTTTCCCAGGCCAGACCAGCACATCGGACGTTGCTTCCCCGCAGCAAAGGGATCTCAAGGGGAAAACACTGCTAATTTACAGCCTGATGGAAGGTGCCGCCCGACGGGGCAAAGATGCTCTGTGTCATCTATATCCCGGTCTGGATGTCGAATTAAACCATGATCATGTCTCGACACCTGCACTCCTCAATCTTGTTGATAAGGCCGACTATATCATTTTCGCCACTGGCAGCTCTAAGCATCAAGCCTTTTACGCCGTGACGGATCGCCGTCGGGATATTATTTATCCTACAGGGAAAGGGGCGTCCAGTATGGTTGCCGCTTTTAAAGAGGCGTTGGAGTAAATAGATAAGGAATAGCTTCTGCTATTCCTTTTTGTTATTCACCACGGTAAATGCAGCCTGCGGAACATGTCTCCTTCACGATCACCGCGCTTAGGATGGAGAGTTGAGGCTTAATCTGATTCCAGATCCATTCAGCTAGCACTTCGCTGGTTGGGTTTTCCAGACCCGGTATATCATTGAGATAGTAGTGATCCAATCTTTCCAGCGTGGGTTTAAAAATCGCTTTTAGTTCGGCAAAGTCGATAATCCAACCGGTATGTTTATCCACCTCACCGGTGATCTCAAGACGCACGATAAAGGAGTGCCCGTGTAAGCGACCACATTTATGGCCGTCCGGCACATTAGGGAGACGGTGCGCGGCTTCAAAGGTGAAATCTTTGTATAACGTAGTTTTCATGGAGACCTCATTTTTTGTTATACAGTAACAATAAGAGGCAGGATTTTCTAGCATTTCTGAGTTAGCTACCACAACTGTATGGATAGACAATAATATTTCTGTCGAGCTCTGCCCGGACTTTTTTCGAGTGTGAACTTATGTGCAGGCTGAGTATGTTACTAAATTGCGGGATATCGCCGGTCGCAATCTAACATTGACTGGTGCGCGTGGTTCCCACTTAATGGTTAAAGATTGGCGGCAGGAAAATACCTCGGCTTTCTCATGCGGCCACAGTAGTTGGATCGCTAAAGTCTCCTGTACGACAATTCAGGCAATAACATTCACCATTGTAATCGGTTGTGCATTGTGAACATTGCCAACTGGCTTTACTGACCGTGGTGGCAGCATCGCTAGGAAGCGTTACAGTCGTGCTACAAGCCGCTGTTCGCAAGCTTCTGGGTTGACATCCGGGTAGAGGTGCTGACCGTTATCGGTGAGACACGCATCAATAGTCGGCAAACACGCAGGCGTAAGCCGTCCCTGAATAGTAGACAGACGCCATGCGGTTGAAGGGAATGAAAGGGGATCTGCGGTGTGGTTGTCACGCTGTGGCGTAAATTAATCGCCATCAGCAAAACGGATGCAGGAATATCAGCCCTGGCTGCAGCCGAATGAGCGTTCGGTACTGCTGTAGCGTTTGGTGCGATGCTTTGCCATGTAGCTCAGACGGAAAGTCAGTGCATCCACTTTCTCTCTGAAATCAGTTTTTTTGAGCTCAAGGAAAGCGAGAGGGTTATCAGGGAAATGGACTAGTGTCAGATACTCAGGCCAGTCTCGCTTCTTCATGGCACTCAGCCAGGCGTTTTGAATCAGGGATGCCAGACCTTTCCCCTGTTCATCGTAGCTTCCCAAAGCATTGAACGTGTCGGTGTTGACGAGGAGAGCAAGGTGATAATGCTTCTTGCCGCCCAGTTCCGGTTGCTCCAGCACCCAGACGTAACGTACTGAAGTACGATGGCTACGTTTCCCTTCTTTGGCTCTTCTCTGCCGATAAGCGACTATCTGAGATTTCAGTGAGTCGATAAAGCGGGACATCAGTCCTGGGCTCAAATCGGCATCGCTGGTAATACTGTCTCCCACATCCCCGTTTGGGGGCTGAATGCGATGGTAGAGATGATGATGCGCAGCCTGCCTGACCGAGCCGCGAGCCCACTGACAACACAACTGCACGGAAGGCTCTGCACCGAGCCGGTAAAAAAGCAGGCACGCGAGCGCTTTAGTCATGCCGTGGATGAAATGATTGGCAATGTGGAGTCATCATCTTTTCTGCCAGCGCCTGTAAGGGCTGTGATTCGGACGGTGCGGGAAGCTGTGGTGACCGTTGCCCGTGCCGTCTGGGACTGGATTTTCTTCTGACAAACCGATTAATGCGGACACTCCCTGTCCTTCAATAGCTCAATTAATGAGCCACCAGTTCATCAATCAGGCGCAACGGCACATCACGCCTGAAATCCACGCTTTGAAAAAATACGCCTTCCCCTGTCCATACCCTGTCCGACCCCTTCGTTACACTAATCACTTAATTTTCAGCCTGTTAACGGGATGGAGAAAATCTAATGTCCCAGACTGAGCGTCGCCATGAACGGCTGGCGGTTCGGCTGTCCCTCATTATCAGCCGCCTGGTTGCTGGCGAAACGCTGGAAATGGGCCTTCTTGCTGCAGAGTTTGGTGTGTCGATCCGTACCCTCCGCCGGGACTTTCGTGAGCGACTGATGTATCTGGACCTGGAATACCGTGACGGCACCTGTCGTCTGCTCTCAGGAAGCCATCAACGCGAACTGGCTGTACTGACTTTTGCTCGTCAGTCAGGCGTGGAGGTTTTGTTTCCTGACATGGATAACCACATGGTCAGCTCACTGCTGAGTGGGCCCGGTGAGTCTCCGTGTCTCATATGGGCAGAATCGGAGTCATTGTCGCCGCCCAGGCCAGGCATATTTACACGCCTTGTCAGGGCCATATCAGAGCATCGCCATGTGACGCTACTGGCTGAAGGTTGTCGCTGTTCAGGGCTTGCACCATACCGCCTCGTACTCTGTGGTGGGCACTGGTATCTGACTGGCGAGCATCATCATCGCGTGGCGGTGTTTCCGCTTAATGATATCCATGCGGTTACCTTGCACCCGGAACTGTTCGTGCCTGACCTTCAGATTCGCAACGTTCTTGCCGAACCAGAATTCCTCAGGGCTCTTCCCCATTTTCACGTTTTTCACTCACTGCTCGCCAGAACCGGCGACGGTCTTTTACCTCATAAGGAATCATGATGAAAAAATTACTGACCACAACGGCGCTGGCCGTCAGTCTCTGCGCTGGCGCTGTCTTTCCGGCGTCTGCCGAAACTGTCGTGGGAACCGTCAAATTCTGGCAGTACATGCAGGCGGATGGCTGGAAATCAGCCGACGGCATGGATAATGACACACTTAACAATACGCTCTATCAGGCCAGTGTCATTGGCAATTACCCCTGGACTAAACAATTTCTGCTGCGTCAGCGGGGAGGTGGAGCTTATTTTCTCGCCGACAAAAAAACGCATACCGTGCGCAAGCTGAATCTGAAACCTGCCAGCGGTTATTACTCCGACCTGACATCGGTCTATCAGGGTGAAGACCAGGGTAAAGGGTGTTACTTCACTATCATCGACACCCAGTATCAGCTGGAGCTGGCTGACGAACCTCACAGCAATCAGGTGCTTGCTGCATTCCCGGAAAACTGTGTCAACAAACAGCAGCAGGCTGCCCTGGCGGCGAAGCGTGCTGCTTCAGAGCAGAAATTGCAGCAGTGGGTAGCTCAACAGAGTCTGGCTGAGTTGTGCAGACGCACCGGTAATTGCTGAAGCCAGGGAACGGACGATTAATAAGGAATCTGCACCATGAAGAAATTGTATCCACCTGTGCTTGCCGTTCTGACAGCTATCGGTGCCATGGGGGTTTCTGGCTGCGACCGCAAGGAAGATGCGAGTGTGAAAACGATAGCCAGTTTTAAGGACCTGACTCCGCCACCGTTCAGCAAGGTGGTCTCGCATAAATCCGATATTGCCCAGGAGTGGGTAAAGAAGGATGCTTTCGGCACACCGCAATATACGGTGATGAAAACCAACCAGTCGCCGGAAGGCTGTGAGTCAGGCAATTATTACTACATTGCGGATATGCAGCAGAAAACGGTGCAGCCTCTGATTGCTGCCCTGTGTCTTGCGGACAATATCACCCTGAGCTTCCGGATTGAAACTGACAGCTACACGGGTGAAAAATCGGTGGTGTATTCGCACGATGGCAAGGAAATGGGGAAACTCTATCTGCCGGAGAATCAGGAGAAAAATCCATGAAGAAGCTGAAAGGCGTTATCTCAGTTTTTGCTCTGAGCCTTTGTCTGCTTTCACCGGCTCAGGCCGAAGAACAGCGTTACATCAGTATCCGCAACACAGACATGGTCTGGGTGCCGGGCAATGTCTGCGTGTGGCAGTTTCGTCTGGATAACGGCGGAAGTGGTGAGGGGTTCGGGCCTCTGACGCTCTCTCTGCGTCTGAAAGACAAAGGCGGAAACACGCTGGTTATGGGGAATATGGCAGTGGCTGCATTTGGCGACAGCGATGCGACTCGCTCTCAGGAAGCCCAACTGGAGAACGAATGCGTGGAAAACGTTAACTCGGTCGAAATCATGAATGCAACGGAAGAGCGTAATGGTTACCAGATTGACCTGCCACTGTCCGTTTTCGACCTGCAGTACTATCGACCGTTACAAGTCACGGTTGTCGGTGGCAAGGCATCTTAGCCGATTCGTTATCCGTTTTATTCAGCCCCTGTTGCTTATGCCACAGGGGTTTTTTGTTTTAGGAGCCTGCATGGCTGAACTCACTGAATTGCCTGATGGACCGTTTACGCGCCAGCAGGCAGAGGTAGTTGCGTCTCAATATTCCAACGTTGATATAGAGGATGACCAGGGGACACATTTCCGTCTGGTTATCCGTCATGATTGTTGCATGGTCTGGCGAGCCTGGAACTTTGAGCCGGATTCCGGTTACTGGCTGAACAGGTATATCGCTCGTTATGGCATCTGCAAATTCCCTGTATAACCGCCACCAGCACATCACCGTTATAAACAAAGTCAGGCCACACCTCCCAAGGGAGGTGTGGCCTTTTGTATTTTTACCCACTGTATAAGGAGTTATCCATGCGATTAGCCAGCCGCTTTGGCCGTATAAACCAGATACGCCGTGACCGGCCTCTGACCCACGAAGAGCTGATGAGCCATGTCCCCAGCGTGTTCGGGAGTGACAAGCATGAATCTCGTTCAGACCGTTATACCTACATCCCGACCATCACCATCCTCGAAAGTCTGCAACGTGAAGGCTTTGAGCCGTTCTTTGCCTGCCAGACAAAGGTTCGCGACCAGAGCAAGCGGGAGCACACCAAACACATGCTGCGCCTGCGTCGCGTCGGGCAACTGACCGGGCATCAGGTGCCTGAAATCATTCTGCTCAACAGCCATGACGGCTCATCAAGCTACCAGATGTTGCCGGGATTGTTTCGTGGCGTTTGTACTAACGGTCTTGTCTGCGGCCAGTCATTCGGAGAAGTTCGGGTACCGCATAAAGGCAATGTCGTCGAGAAGGTAATTGAAGGAGCTTACGAAGTGCTCGGGGTCTTTGACCGGGTGGATGAGAAACGCGATGCAATGCAGTCGCTGGCGCTGCCAGCCCCGGCCCGTCACGCGCTGGCAAATGCCGCACTGAAGTATCGATTTGGTGAGGACCATCAGCCGGTCACGGTATCGCAGTTGCTGACCCCACGTCGCCGGGAGGACTACAGCGACGACCTGTGGACAGTCTACCAGCGCGTGCAAGAGAACCTGATGAAAGGTGGTCTGTCAGGGCGAACTGCACAGGGGAAAAGTAATCGCACCCGTGCTGTTACCGGTATTGACGGCGATGTGAAGCTCAACCGCGCTCTGTGGGTTATGGCAGAAAACATGCTCGCGTTTTTTGGGCGTTAAACAACAGCACCGGCATAAGGAGATAGTTTAATGGATACACACAACCCTGAGTTCGCTGAGCAGGCAGCAATTACTGCCTCGGTGGTCCCTGACGAGCTACGCATCGACTTCTGGCCGCAGCACTTTGGTTCCATCCCACAATGGATAACCCTTGAACCTCGCATTTTCGCCTGGATGGACCGGCTGTGCGTCGATTATCACGGCGGTATCTGGCGCTTTTCGACGCTCAGCAACGGCGGTGTTTTTATGGCTCCTGAGGCTGAGAGCGATGAGAAATGGACATTGTTCAACAGTATAAATGGCAACGGTGCGGAACTTACTGGTGAAGCTGCGGGGATAGTCGCTTGTTTGATGGCATTCAGCCACCATGCCTGTCGTACCGAATCTGACGCGATGGCTGAACACTATTATCGCTTACGTGACTTCGCGCTGAACCATATGGAATGCAGCGCCATTATGCATCTCATCGACTGAGGAATACCTGACATGAATTCTGCATTATCCCCGGTGTCATCGCAGTCTGAACTCTTTCCACTGACGGTTATGGCACAACATGGTCGCCTGCTCCCCGTGACTCCCGGACTGACACCCTATGCCCAACGGACCATTCGCCGGGCTATCAACTTGCTGGATAAATATCTTCGTCAGCCTGGCATATCCTTTATCTCAAGCACTGCAGCCCGCGACTGGCTTCGGTTACAGCTGGCAGGACAAGAGCGGGAAGTGTTTATGGTCCTCTATCTCGATAACCAACACCGTTTACTGGAGAACGAAACGCTATTTGCCGGTTCGGTTAACCATGTTCAGGTCCATCCCCGTGAGGTGGTGAAGTCAGCACTTCGCTTCAATGCTGCAGCTGTCGTGCTGGCGCATAACCACCCATCTGGCAATCCGGAGCCCAGCCAATGCGATCGCAACATTACGGGCAGGCTTAAAGAAGCGTTAGCAGTGGTTGATGTGAACACGCTCGATCATCTGGTCATCGGCTCAGAGGGCATTGTGTCGTTCGCAGAGCGAGGATGGATATGAAAATCATCAGTAAGCGCCAGGCTATGGCTTTGTACCGACAGCATTCAGGCTCCCGGTTGTTTCGCTTCTGCACCGGCAAATATAAATGGTCTGGCAGTATCTGCCATTATGCTGGCCGGGAAGTTCAGGACATACGTGGTGTTCTGGCCGTGTTTGCTGAACGTCGTCAGGACCGCAATGGTCCCTATGTGATTCTTCGTAGCGTCACTCTCAATTAATCCTTCCCTTTTATCAGGAACAATAATGAACAATCACTCCGAATCCGGTACTAAGCCGGAGAATCTCGCATGCCCGCAGTGGGGGCTAGTACGCACGATTACACCCTGTTTTGGCGCTCGTCTGGTACAGGAAGGCAGTCGGGTACATTTTCTCGCTGACCGGGCCGGATTCAACGGTGCTTTCAGTGACAACGATACATTGCGCCTCGACCAAGCCTTTCCGTTGATTCTCAAGCAACTTGAGTTGATGCTCATCAGCGGAGAACTCTCTTCCCGCCATCAACACTGCGTCACGCTTTATCACAACGGACTCACCTGCGAAGCCGACACACTCGGCTCCTGTGGCTATGTCTACATTGCTATCTATCCTGAGCCGCAGTAAATCCACGCTTATTCCCTTAACAACGCAGAGTAAACACCATGCAAACCATATCACCACACCCGACACGGGCGAATCAGCCCTGCCTGTCACCCATTGAAATCTGGCAGCGATTGCTTACTCATCTGTTATCGCAGCATTATGGCCTGACGCTGAATGACACACCGTTCAGTAATGACTCCACCATCCAGGAGCATATTGATGCCGGAGTATCGCTCAGCGATGCGGTGAACTTTCTTGTCGAAAAATATGAACTGGAAAGAATTGACCGCGATGGTTGCACTGTCATGGAAAAGTCACCGTTTATTACCAGTATCGATATTCTACGTGCCCGTAAGGCCTCAGGCCTAATGAAACGCAGCAGTCACAAAACTGTTACCCGGGTAACGGCAGGCCATCATCAGCAGCTAAAAATCACTAAGGGTACTTAAGAAGTGGGAAGCCAATTAATGTTGATATCGACAACATTGATACAATGCTGTCCAATGTAGGGAAGGTTACCAGTAGCTAGATGATGAGGAGATTGCCAAGGCTAAAAGCCACCTCCTCATCTTTATCTGTATCATCTACTCATGGACGGGCGATTTTTGTTCACTTGGTTTTGCCCTGATTCGAGCCCCAAATCCAATGAATTTTAGTGTTGGTATCTGCGTTGGTATATCAATAATGTTTTTATTTTTCTTACCTTAAAATCAAGGCGTTAATCGTTATGTGCGAGTCCGGCCTTCGCACCAGGTATGCAAATTTTAGTCGCTCAAGGGCGGCTTTTTTGTGCCTGGGATTTATGCTTCCAAAGCCTGAATCAACCTGCCTCAATCCCCATCAGGTAATGGATGCAGGCGGGTTTTGTGGTCTATCCCGTTTCGATAAGGTTTTACCTGCACATGACCCGGAAAAAAGATTCATCATAGCCTTGGCTATGTGAAAGCCCGTTCGGCAAAGCCTGAGATGTTTCATATCCATGATAATTAACCTCAAATCATGGGATATCGGATGGGTTTATAACCTTGCCGATTTGTCCCAATAACTGGTGTCCTTGCTCAGATACGCGATACCTTGGTTTTGATGAGGTTTCGTTATAAACAGTATCTACCATTCCATCGTTCATCAGGTTGGTTACTATCGTCGCAACATTGCTAAATCCGGGAATACCCCGTGTAGCAAGGGTGCGATCCAGTATCATCCATGTCCAGTCTATGTCTTTTTCTGCCATAACTTTTAAGACATTAAGTTCAGTATTAGTCATCTTCATTTCAGTGCATCCGGGTGGAATAAATCACCGTCTTTGAGTTTAAAATCTTCCAGCGTTGCCGTATGGGTATTATTCCACATATCATAACCTGCAACACAGTCCGGTTCACCCGTTTCCCATCCCAAGTTACAGTAACGCTGATATTCCCGACATTCATGAGTGTAGTAGTTTAAATCCACCTTCTCAGGGTACATCTCTCCTTTTACGATGCTTTTCAGCCTGCCTATCATTACGTCATTTGCAGGGTCGTGATCGAATCGAGATATATGTTTTTCAACGGTTGCTATCCCTTCATGGGTTACATTAACGCCATCGGTTGTCAGATTTTCAATCGGCCCTCCGGCTAGTTCCGGGTCAAACTCTCTTCCTGAGGCGGCCCCTCTGGCACCAAAGTGCTCAAGTTCTTCTAACTCAGGAAATCGCATTCTTCCCATTGTCAGCCCGGCAGCAACAGATGCACCGGTGATAAGTAACCCTTTGTTATCCACGACCTGTTCGTAACCCGCTGGTGCATCCCCGCCGAGTTGCTCTGCGGTCTTCCTGAATCCCTCAATATTGCCGTTGTAAATACCCCCAGCGGCCAGAAGCCGACCCGCTGCTTTACTGTTGATGGTTTTTGTAGACTGAGCATATTGAATGGACACTAACGGGCGAACGTAGTATACCGGGCGTTTTAGTTGATGTGAGATCAGGTAGCTAAGCCGGGAGTGTAGAAACAAAGGCAGGTCATTCCGGAGGTTGCCAGAGGATGTTTGCACCCCCGTAATGAAATGACCAATTGCGTCATTTCCCAGTAAAACAACCTTCCCGGATCGAATGTCATCCAGCACGTCTCGGTATGCCATCCAGGGCTGCTGAAAGTGGAACTGACGATATCGGCTGACAAAAAGACCATAGTTGCCCGGTAAATCCCACTCCCGGATGATTCTATTTGGCCGAGCGGTCTCCTCAAGGTAACGCGCTGCCATATTCGGGTGGATGATGTTGGGAAAGTCATCAAGGTAGATATCATCCACTGATTTTGCCTGATAGTGATGAAGCATAATGTCCCTATTAGCGCTACCATTGCACACAGCTTACAAAACGACCGATGTTAAGTGATGTTTAAGACTATCCCTTCATTTAAGAAGAGTGAAGTGTCTGGCGATATCCAGGCGACTAATCAAAAGGTATTTTGGGATTACATGTAAATTATTGTCTGGCACCTCTGACAGAGGGGTTATAGAGGAAAAATACCAATCATCCTGGTGGTGGTGTTTACAAGAAGAGTCTGAACCAGAATCGCGATCGCGCCATTATCCTGGCGAAAGGTGGGGAGCACTGGTTTTACACGTTCCTTTATGCCAAACAGGATATGACAAATATTGATAATCGCGAGCTGGCCGGATTTCGTGAGTTAGCAAAGCACTATGCTGCTCTTAGCGATGAAAAGATCACGGCACTGATTAAGAGTAAAGAACTGGTGGAGATTTGCCATGACTGCAAAAAGTAAATTTAAGAGTCCTGCATTTGAGGCCATCCACAGCGCGGCTTCTGGATTATTAAGCGTCGATGCTATCCCGCAGGAAACGATGCGCAACTTTGATAAAGCGTGCCTCAACAATGTGGATGAGCTGCAACCCATCGAGATTAAGGCGTTGCGTGAGAAGCTGAACGTCAGCCAGCCCGTTTTTGCCAGCTATCTGAACACCAGTGTGTCAACGGTGCAGAAATGGGAAAGTGGGGTAAAGCGTCCAGGTGGATTATCGCTGAAACTGCTTAAAGTGGTGCAGAAGCATGGGTTGAAGGTATTGGTTTGAATTGATTGAACTGGCTTATTTCCGCGCTGATTATTTCAGGAAAATAAGCCCAATATCGACCTGACTGGCTGACAGCAGCGCCGCCGCGTTGCTGGAAAAATTAAATCCAAACGTGCAGTCAGTACAGTTAAAAAAGTCACGCGTAAAAAATATTAATTCTTATTTTTCTGCGCACCTTTCTGGTGCGGTTATTATTATTTCCTGCCAGATAAAACTTACGCTTTATATTAAAATGATTTTATAACTTACTTATTTCACACTGTTTTTAGCTGGACTTTTCTTCTCTTTCCTGATGATATATACAGGTATTTAGCGCGGTGCGGATGTGCTGCAACACACCCGCGCCGCTAATCACAATCACTATTTACGGAGAATAGTAATCATGACTGACGCCCATTCTATTGCACAACCGACTGAACCAGAAGTCTCTCCTGAAAATAACCGGAAATTAACCGTTAGCTATGCAAGCCGCTATCCGGATTACAGCCGGATACCTGCCATCACCATGAAAGGACAATAGCTGGAAGCTGCCGGTTTTACCACTGGCACAGCAGTAGATGTAAAGGTAATGGAAGGTTGTATTGTGCTCACCGCCCGGCAGGAGAGCGAACTGATGCAGTCTCTGCGCCAGGTATGCAAGCTGTCAGCGCGGAAACAAAAACAGGTGCAGGAGTTTATTCAGGTCATTGCCGGTAAACAGAAAGTCGTCTGAGTGTAAAACCGCTCCCGATATCGCATCGGGAGCGGTTAAATATCAGGACGCGATCACTTCCACAAATACATCAGTTGCCTAACTTTCTTTGCTGTTGGCCACATTTTCCTCCTTGCAGACCAGCGCCTTATTACCTGACCGCAAAGAAACGTTATCGCTGAATTTAAAGCTATACCGCTGTGATACAAAGTTAATGCATGGTAGCCCATTCCCTGATCAAAACGGATCTTCAATGTCTGGCCATCTTCAAAGGTCATCGAAAGCTTACGATGATATTAAATATTACGTGGCGAACAGAATGCCATCACGTTGACTGGTTTTGACCTGCTCACTATTAATTAACATATTGCAATGTTATTGCTGTCTTCATCGGCAATTTGAAGGCGTGCGTATAAAAATGGCTCTCCAAATCAGCATTCTTCGTGAGGCCAGAGCCGAGTTTTTTGCCCCGAAACTCCCCGTAAGCATACTATTCACAAAGCTACTTTCTAAACCTGGCGCAGGAAATCTGGCGGTAGGATTATAAAGAGTGTTATCTACATTCAGCACTGAGTTATCAAACTCTATCAGAGTTTTCAGCACGTTGGCGAAATAGAAATACAGTAAGTATTAGATATATCACTAACTCATTGTTGTGTTGAATATTAGACGCAGATCATTTTCATTTTATGATGAGGCATTATGATAAATCACACTCATCTATAAAATGATCAAAGTAGAAGGAGCCAGACATGGCATTAAAAGGAATTTTCACTGTCAATGATGCAGATTACTCACCTTTACTCATGTATGGGATAGGGACGTTTATGGCGTACTCTGGTAACAGGGAATATCGCAATCGTGCAGGATGCATTGCAGTTCCAGACAACGGGCCAATACCTGATGGTTTATATCACATCGTTAAGCGCCCAACCGGTGGCTGGAAAGGTATAATCCGAACTGACTTGCATGATTTCTACTCATGGCCTACTTCAACGCCAGTTATCAAGTATGAATGGTTTGCTTTGTATCGTGATGATGGAAGGATAGATGACCATATGTGGGTTAATAATGTAGAGCGAGGGAATTTCAGACTACATCCTCGCGGGCCTCTTGGTGTATCTTTAGGTTGTATCACTTTGCAACACAGAACTGATTTCATCGCTATTCGGCAAGCATTACTCTCTACTTCACAAGTGAAATTACGTAATGGACTAATGTCTTTTTGCACAATTGAGGTGGTTTTAAATGGAAGCAAAACGTGTCCCAGCGGGGTTTAGAATCCTTATCGCAGTATCTTTGTTTGTAATGACGTTCCTTCTGGTAAGACCGTCAGATCCATCGACACAAGGAGAGCAGCAGTTTTGGACAGAGTTAGCAAAGCTATTTAATCAACGCGATATTGAGGGTTTCGTGGGGATTGCGCTATTAGTGATATGTACAATGGTAACACTCATTGGTTATCAGATTATAGTCAGAGCGATTGAGAGGAAAAGTAACATTAAGAAATGATTTTTATAAGGTGTGAGTTAATTCTGGCAGAAGTTAAAAAATTACTTATAAATTGAATGATGTAAATCCTCTCACATTGTGCATTAAATTATTATGACATGTACGGCTAACTCGTAGATTTTCTTGCCAAAAAATACGTGCATGCGCAATTGATTGAGTTGCATTGTAACCTGCTCACTGTATTCTGGTATACCTCCACCGGGACATCGGGTTTTCGTTGCCAGATTATTTAATTCACTTTCCTGCAGTCCGATTATCCCCCTGGGAATGAAAGAGACAACACAGGGATGCTTATATGGGATTGAGCCTGCCAGAAAACCGTCTTATTTGCCTGTCGAGGGATAATCCGGAACGCTTTCCAGACACGGAGAGCGGTCAAAGGAACAACTAAAAGCCATGATAGAGTGTGGTGATGTGGTATGCCTGAATGATGTGTGTGTTCTGTCCGCCGGGCTGTTTTACATTGACGACAACGGTAAGTTAATTTGCGGCGATGAAAATGCCTTCAGATTCGGTGGAGCGAAAACATTATCGGTGCGTTTAATCCTGCAGTGAGTAAGCGCGATCACTGACGCTCTGACGGAAAACCTGCGCCAACCTCATTAAGGCAGCTCAGCGTGGGAGGCGGGAGACAGCCAGCCAGTAACCTACGGAACAAAACGTCGGCCGGTTACTCGCTGCTGGCGGTATCTGTAACGATAATAGTGAGGGGCTTCGTATAACGGCTGAACAGTTTGGTGGCGATGTCTTCAGCAACTGATAAGTGTCAGACGGGGAAACCCCCGGTTAACCTGTATCACAGATTAGATAATAGTTGCTTTAGTCAATGCAACAGGAAAGCTTGCCCCTTAAAATTATAAAGGGCAATAATTAAACTATAGTTAATTGATGTTTTTCGTATTTTAATATAATTATCGTTTGAGCGCTTATTGCACTCTGTACCCGGTACCTGAAATATCAGATAATCGCGGGTGGGTTTTCCCTGGTGTTGACTTGGTCTTTGACCTCCTGACCGCTAAGCATGGTGAGTGCCCGGTGGTCAGGTACTTTTTTAAGTATAGGGTCTGCGCAGGTGTAATAAAAGCTGTCTTAAAAGACAGGGGTAATGGTTCCCATGTGTGATTATCAGGAATGAATGAATGAATTCTGCTATTGAGTTTTTTTTGCGTGATTACAATGAATTTCCGCCAGAATTATCAACCGAACTCTACCGGCTCAGAAGAAAAACATTTCGTGAGAGGCTCGACTGGAAAGTCGAATGCATTGACGGCATGGAAAAGGATCAATTTGACAACGAAAATACGACTTACCTGCTGGGCATGCATAACGGGAAGTTGCTATGTGGTGCACGGTTTATAGATTCGACGCAGCCGACGATGATGAGCGAAATTTTTCATGAATATTTCGAGGGTATAAGTGGTCTCCCCACCGATATCCCCTGTTGTGAGATTAGCCGGCTGTTTTTAGATAAAGAAAGACGTGACTCTGCAGGCCTGCATGGCTTGCCCGCCAGTAAAGTGTTATTCCTTGCAATGATTTTTTATTGCATGAAGAGAAACTATCGGGGGATGTACGCTGTGGCAAGTCGCGGCATGTATGCAATATTTCGCCATGCAAACTGGAAAATAGAAGTTATTCAAAAAGGCGTTTCTGAAAAAGGGGAAGTTATCTACTACATTTTCATGCCTGCCAGCATGAGCATCGTGGAAGATATTATCACCAGGGACAAAGCCAGTGGCTGGCTTCGTGAGATGTCCCGGCATTTACGCCATCTTTAACCAGTAACGCTGGCTCAGTTGTCCAGCAGTCGGAGCTCCGTCCCTAGTTTTACCGCATGTGTGGCGTTATTCACTCCGAGCTTTTTCATGACGTTGCCCATATGAAATTTTACGGTGCGTTCCGCAATAGATAAAATGACCGCAACTTCGGCGTATGTTTTCCCGGCGCCGACCCACTTAAGTATCTGCCGCTCACGCGGTGACAAAAAAACGTTCTTTTTCTGATTGTGTTGACTGTATAAGTTAAGCGTCTTCTGATGCAATTTAATAAGAAAACTCACTATTTTCGAACGATTTTTTTCCATGTCAATACCAGAATCTTTCTGACTGATAATGGATAGCAAAGCCAGGTTGTTCAGGAAGTCATGCAGAGGGAATGTCTGCCCCTGGAAAATATTATACTGAAAACTTTCATTGAAGATTCGCGTGAGATTGTAGCCGCCTGACAGAATGACGTTGTTTTCCCAAAAAAAATCTTCAACACAACGTAAACTCTGAATGATGACAGGATCAATAAACTGATACTTTCTTTCAAGGTATATATCGAACCACTCAGGGTTGTTATTAATAATACGCATCTGTGAAGGGTCTTTCTTGTTCATAATGGCGTAGGCATAGATAACACCCTTGTAATCCTCAAAGAATGCATTCAGTTCATTCTGGATTAACAAATTGATTCTTGTATCGTTGTAGTATGTATCCTTCACGTCAGTTTCTACCTCCGGGATGAGTGGATAAACCAGTATAATCCGCTTCGTTAGCTGTTGCTAATCGTATTTTAATCCAGCTAGCGGACAGCGGAAATCACATCTGCCAGCAATATCCTGAATATTTTTGCTTTACAAAACGGATGGAAAGACCAGCTTACAAGACTACAGATGAATTATCGGGATTCACAAAAATCTGCGGGGACAGCAGGAACATTCGAATAATGATTCGCGATTTTAAGTTATTGCTGACTGGAGTGAACCGACAGCAGCATTTTTCATAACAAAAATCATGCTGGCAGGCGTAATTAAACAGACACCGAGTCAGTATCTGACTGCTGACGGTTTTTAAATCCTGATGCTTATGCTCCCCTTCGGCTCAACGGCGTTACCGGGTCGTCAGTTCTGCTGCGCTAACCCCTGTGGGTTTCGGACATAGGGCCAGATGGCAAACGTTCAGGTCAACCCTGCAGCCGGCTTAACACCTGCGCTTTCACTGGCCATATAGGTGATGACAAGCGAGTGTTAATCAGCAGGAGGCTCATCAGGTCGTGTAAGTATGCCAGTAACCTGATTACTCTCCTGAACAGCAAGCCTCTATTTTAGCTGACTATTGGTTACTACTGGTTTATGGGATGAGTAAGTGGTTTTTCTATCAGAGGCCCGGGCGCATGGGGATGTACAGGGGCAATGATATGTTGCAGGATGTCCCTTGGCCTTATCAGAAAATCGTAACAGGCAAGGGTCGTTAATCATGAAAACAAGATGATGCTGGGTGTCGTATTTCTCTTAACGGGATGCCCTGGGCCTGGTGACCGAATGGTGGAGCGCGAATCTACAACGGCATTTATCAAAGACAAGCAAGTTTGTGTGGTGTCGCCACTGGAGCCACAAGAAAGGATTACTGCCATTCAAATCAACAGCGATAAAAGCAACTCTCTTCACAAAATTTTTGATGACAAACCTGTTTATGTTCCAAAAGGTGAGTGCCTTCCTGTGTTTGGATTTTAGTTCACAACTGGAGAACGTTATTATTTCGCCTATGATGTTAAATCTGATAAATCAGCGTCGCATTTAGTCACTGCTGATTTTTCTTATTCCAAAGAATAAGGAGGCAGAACATTCACTCAGTTGCCCTAACCACCCTGCAACACCAGCGCTATACTAACCAACCCGAAGCTGGTTACCACTGGCTCCGTGCTAAACTGGATAAACGCTCCCCCAATATGAACCCTTGTTGATGAGGTTGTACCTGCATTGAGTCGCCTGACCGGACGCCATCCGCTGAACGGGAAATTATTGTGGCGATGCCGGTCTCTGCCGCTGGTCATCGTGCTGCTGCTGACAGGATGCGCCCGCTCTGACGCGCTGTGGACGGTCACGCATGACCTCTGCATGAATAACTATCACTACCGTCGCGATCCGGCTCCCTGCCAGCAAATCTATCTGCCGCAAGACAGCACACAGGGCTACAGCATCATCCAGAATCCTCGCCACAGGCTGCACTTTATTCTGGTGCCCACGGTGGCAATGTCCGGCATTGAGAGCATTGCGTTGTCGCGCCCCGGACGTCCTGACTATTTCGGCTACACCTGGTTAATGCGCTATCGTCTGATGTCGGCCTATGGTGCTGAAGTGCCTGAGGATCGGCTCGGCATGGCGCTGAATTCCGCTTATGGCCGCAGCCAGAATCAACTGCATATTCATCTGACCTGCCTGCGGGAGGATGTCTATCGCCAGCTTCAGGCCGAGCGCCCCTATATTAATAATGACTGGCGACCCTTGCCCGACCGTTTGCTGAATCACACCTACTATGCCCGCCGCGTTATGCAGCCTACGGCGATGGGGATTTATCCTGTCTCCTCCGTAGCGCGCCATTTCCATCTGTCGCCGCCGCAGCTGGCAGAGTCTGGTGTGGCGCTCATTCCGGCGACGTTTTCGGGAGAGAAAGGGTTTATCCTGCTAACTACCCGGCGCGGCTGGGATAAGGGCAATCGGGCGTCCGTTGAGTCGCTGCTGGATAAACGCTGCGCAATTCTTTCAGCGCCGCCAGCTGATGTTTCAGACGGGAAGTAACTAAACCTTATCACCCTTAATCCTCCACCGACACAGCCACTCTGCTGTAATCAAATGCTCTGCCAGCAAGAACCCGACTGACGAGGACGATCGCCCGTGCATCGGTTTCGTAAACATTGAATCAGGTTCGTGTCCGCCCAATATAGTGAGATCGCATAGTCATTTATCAGACCAGTCCATAGGTGACAATTAGTGCGAAACAAATCTCAGGATGCTGCCCGCAAAATAAGCTCTGATGTTTTTATAGACAAACCCAAGTTAGACTTAATAAAAGTTATTAACTGTTATTAAAAGAGGTGATCACTATGGGTTCTCTTACAAAACAGACCATTAGCGCACAGATACCCACCGATTTGGCCAATGCTGTAGAAAATCTGGCTGTGGAGCTGGATCGTTCTAAAAGCTGGATCATCAAGGAAGCGTTGACCACCATGCTGGCTGAAAGGGAACGGCGTCATCAGAACATTCAGGCTGGTCTTGCCGATGTAGATGCCGGGCGTGTAGTAAGTCACTCTGACCTTGTTGAATTTGGTAATCGTTTAAAGAAAAGCTGATAAATGGAAATTTAATGGACGGCTTAAAGCTCAGGATGACCTGGAACGCATCTACCGTTTTGCTCTTCAGTACAGCCGCCAGCATGCTGATGATGTCTTAGACCGCCTGATAACCGGCAGTGCTGGCCTCAAGGCACACCCAGCAATCGGCATACAGCAGGTTCGATATGAACCACGTGAAGTTCGAAAGCTAATACTGGATGACTACGAGATTCGTTACGAACTTCGTGATAATACCATCTACATCGTGGATCTTTGGCATACGAAAAAAGAGCGATGAGCAGATCTCTTTTCATTGATGGCTGTTGCTTACTGACCTGATACTTATTTAAAGCTCACTTCTCAAAACCCAAAAAAGACACCGATCCATCAGTGCCTTTCCCATACTCAACTCGCAACCAATCCCCCACCAACCCCTTACCGATACAACGCCGCTTTCCCCACCGAACTAAACAGCGCCATCTTCGCCGCGACAACTTCGCTCGCCGCCTGCATCGGTTTAACAAAGAGGGAATTAGGCTCGTGACCCCCAAGCTTCAGCTCCTGTTCCAGCGCCACGAAGAACGCCTTCTTCATATCGCTGGAGATATTGATTTTACCGACGCCATAACGGATCGATTCCGCGACCTCGCTGTCTTTGTTGCCCGAACCGCCATGCAGCACCAGCGGGATATCAACCACCTTACGGATCTGCTGCAGGCGCTCGATATCCAGCTTCGGCTGCTTCCCTTTGGGATAGAGGCCATGCGAAGTGCCGATGGCGACCGCCAGCGTATCGGTGCCGGTCTCGCGCACAAAGGTCTCGGCCTGCTGCGGATCGGTATAGAGAATCTCGTTACTGCCGCCTTCGCCGCTGCCTTCTGCCACGCCGATGGTGCCCAGCTCCGCTTCCACAGAGACATTAATCGTGTGCGCTATCTCGACAATCTTCTTCGTCAGCGCAATGTTCTGCTCAAAAGGGTGAGACGAGGCGTCAATCATCACCGAGGTAAAACCGGCGTAGATCGCCTTCATCACCTCTTCCAGCGAGCGGCCATGGTCCAGATGGATCACCACCGGCACGCGCGCCTGAATCGCCAGCGTCCGCAGATAGCCGATAAATTCCGGGCCGGTGAAGGCCATCTCTTCAGGATGGATCTCCAGAATCAGCGGTGAATCCAGTCTCTCGGCAGTCTCAACCGCCACACGTCCAAACTCCGCGCTGGCGATGTTAAACGCACCAACGCCAAACTGATGCTGTCGGGCAACGCTGAGCAGATCTTTCATATTGTAAAGCATAGGTTTTATCCTTGTTTTGCAGGAACGGAGATATCTTTTTTCAGGAACAGCAGGATCAGCGCCGTCAGCAGACTGCCTGCGGCAATCGCAAACAGATAACCCATGACATTGCTGATCACGTTAGGAATGAAGATGACGAAAATGCCGCCGTGCGGAGCGCGGGAAGCGCAGCCCAGCATCATTGACAGGGCGCCCGCTAATCCCGAGCCCGCCACGATGGCCGGGATGACGCGCAGCGGATCGGCGACCGCGTATGGGATCGCGCCTTCGGTAATAAATGACAGACCGAGGATGTAGGTGACCTTGCCGGTCTCGCGCTCCTGCTCGGTAAACTTGCGGCGGAAGAGGGTGGTCGCCAGCGCGATGCCCAGTGGTGGCACCATGCCCGCCGCCATACAGGCGGCAATCGGACCGTAAACCCCGCTCGACATCAGGCCAATCGCAAACATACAGACGGTTTTATTCAGCGGGCCGCCCATATCAAAGGCCACCATCATGCCGAACAGCAGGCCGAGAATGGCCGCATTGGTGTTACCCAGCGAACTGAGGAAGTCGGTCAGCCAGCCGAGCAGCATTTTGATCGGCTCACCAATCAGCAGCGCCATCAGTGCGCCGGTCAGCAGCACGCTTAACAGAGGCACGATTAAAATAGGTTTCAGCCCGGCGACCGCTTTGGGCAGATGGATATGGTTGTTGATCAGCAGCGTGATGTATCCGGCCAGGAAGCCGGCAATCAGCGCGCCGAGAAAGCCGGAGCCGGTGTGGATCGCCATCATCCCGCCCACGGCGCCCGCCACGATGCCCGCTTTGCCGCTGACAGACTGGCTGATGCCCAGCGCCAGAATCGGCAGCATCAGGGCAAAAGCGGAACCGCCACCGATGTCAGAGAGCATCTTCGCTATCGGGCTGAAGTTCTCGTCCCCTGGTGTGGCCGCCGTAATCCCGAATGAAAAACTCAGCGCGATCAGAATGCCGCCCGCCACCACAAACGGGATCATCAGGTTCACGCCGGTGATCAGGTGCACATAAATCTCTGAAATCCAGGAGCGGGAACCCGACGCCTCACGGGCACTGTTAGCCGGTTCAGATGCACTGGCCTGCGGGGCGGAGTCGGCAAGTCTCGGAGCCAGTTCGCCGTTAACAATGGCATTTAACAGGCCTTCAGCATCCTTCGCGGCACGGGTAACGGGCACCTCAATCACGTTTTTATGCTGGAAGCGTGCCATCTCAACTTTTTTATCTGCGGCGATTAACACGACGTCCGCCCGATGAATATCGTCTTCGCTGAAAATATATTCGCTTTCAATCGCGCCCTGGGTTTCAACTAATACATTCAGGCCCAGTTTTTGAGCCGCTTTTTTTAAATTACTTTCGGCAAGGTAGGTGTGGGCGACACCTGTAGGACAGGCGGTAATGGCAATAATGTTCATAAATGTTCTCCAGTGAAAATTTTATATTTATGTTTTTCTGTCTGAAGGGATGGCTACAACCTGGAATACCTCCTTAATATTTTAATTCATGTTGCTCTCCGGTTTATTCAGGCTCCCGATCGGGATAACAGTAAATGAAACATCTCTTCGCGATGCGGGACATTAAGTAATTGCTCGACGACATCCTCATCGCCTAACGCGATGGATATTTTGGCGAGCATTTTGATATGGCCCACATCTTTATCGGACTCTTTTACCGCGAACAGAATAACCAGCCGGACTTTGGTGCCGTCGATGGTCTCCCACGGAATGTCGCGGCGTAATCGCCCCACGGCAATGCGGGTTTTGGCGACGGCGGCAGATTTGCCGTGCGGAATAGCAATATGGTTTTCAAATCCGGTAGAGCCTAATTCCTCACGCAGATAGACATCTTTCAGGAAAGCGGCTTTATCGGTGACGGCCCCGGTCTGGCAGAGCAGGTCGGTCAGCTGAGAAATAATCTGCTCTTTGGTCTGGCAATCGACATCGAGAATAATGCACTCTTCTTTTAATACTTCGTTAATAGCCACGGCTGTCGTCATTTTGCTTCTCCATTATCATTAATTAATCGAATTCGATACCAGACACTCCGTTACTCTTGCGATATCTTTCGCCGAGAACAGGGCAGAGACATACACCACCGGTTTTTCCAGCGGCTCCAGCCGGATAGTGGAAATCACCACGTCACACTCATGTCGTTTCAGGGAGTCAGCAATATTTTTCCCTGGCACGATGTCGATAATTTTCCAGTCGGGAAAGGCACGGATGATCCGTCCGTAAAGCAGCTGCGAGGTACCCAGGCCGCTGGAGCAGACCAGCAAGACCCGTTTTACCTTGATGCTGTTTTCGATGGCCGCCTGAATATGCACCGTCAGGTAAGCCACCTCATCGTCACTGATCTCATCCAGGCTGTACTCCTGCGTCAGCTGGCTGATTACCGCTTTAACGGCGGCGAACACCGTGCCCAGCTCGGTCTGGATATCATGCAGCAGCGGATTTTTAATCCGGATGTGATATCTGAGGCGGTTCAGCATCGGCTTGATATGAGAGGACAATGACGCCTGCAGGTTCTGGTCGGTGGTGATTTCAATGTTGATGCGCTGCGCCACCCGGGCGATCAGCGCCTCAGTAAAGCGGGTCTCACGCTCTGAAATCAGCGAGTCATCGTGCTGTGGTGACTCACCACCCGCCTTACCGGAGGAGACCAGATACTGATAGATGGAGTGAGACTCCTCGGCCACCAGTACCGTGTTGTAGGCGGTCTCAATGCGGTCTATCACCGCCAGTGATACCTGCCAGGCGTGATGGTCGCTGACCCGGTTCATCGACACCGCGCGGGCGTCGGTCCTGTGCATCGGCGAGTGGCTCCGGTGGATCAGTACCAGAATATGCGTAAATAAATTGATGTAGTAAGGATCGCTTATCGTATATTGCAGCTGCTGTTCAATAAAATTAATTAATTGCAGGGTAAAATGGACAGCCTGCTGACCAAACTTCTCTGAAAGCTCCTGCAGCGTGCTTTCATCCAGACGGCTTTCCATCATGTCCTGACGGTTATAAATCGATTTTAACACCAGCGCTTTCATCGCCATGCGAATATTATGGTCACTGCCTTTTATGCTGGTTCCGACACGGCTTTTTAATAAGGTTAAATCAAACTGATGTAACCATGCTTCTAATGTTTTTAAATCATTCACTATCGAGGCGCGGCTGATAAAATATTTATCCGCCAGTTCACTGATGGAGGAACTTTTTGGTGAAAGCATTAATAAATCCGATGCTATTTTCAGCATCCTGAAGTTGCTGCTGAAATCATCCACCTCGACAGAGAAAATCCGGCGCGCGGCTATTTCCGACTGCGCATCAGCGAATTTAATTGTGATCCCTCTCCCACTTTTTCCGCTGAGATTGATTCCCTGGTCAGAAAGTTTTTCGTTAATGTCGGCAATATCGCGGCGTAGAGTTCTGGGTGTAATAGACGTTTTTTCTGAAATAGCGTGCAGGCTCACATAACTGTTATGAGAAATAAGCTGTCGCATAATCGTCAGTTGCCGTTCAGTCAGCGCCTTCATCATCATCAGGTTCCGCTTAATCCGTTATTCGCCTTGTCAGTTATCATCTAAACAAAGGCACTATGCCATGTAAATATTAAAACATGGCCACAACCTGGTGGTCAGGCTGACCACCTGACAGTGAATTTCTTAAATAATCGGGGACGAGATGAA
Source organism: Pantoea sp. 18059 (assembly GCF_902706165.1). Classification (NCBI taxonomy): domain Bacteria; kingdom Pseudomonadati; phylum Pseudomonadota; class Gammaproteobacteria; order Enterobacterales; family Erwiniaceae; genus Pantoea; species Pantoea sp. 18059. The sequence goes on along the minus strand of NZ_CACSJS010000002.1, from coordinate 258,038 downwards.
AGAATAAGTGAAAGGGGATGGGAGGGTTTGGCGGGCTGACTGGCAGTGATCCGATTGGTGGGGCTACATCAATGGCTGAGGGCGGAACCTGGCGGGAAAGCCCGGCTTACGCCGGGCCTGATTCTATCTTTACGCCATCTTTAAACGCTGCAATCGTTTCTCGCGGCGAATCTTACGCTCTTCCATCACCGCAACCAGCGCCATCAGGCAGATACAGGCGATAGCAGCGGCATCCAGTGCGGCAAAGGTGCCCGCCCAGCCGGTCAGGCCAAATATCGGCGTGCCGTCGGCAATCATGCCCAGGCCCAGTTTGGCGAAGCTGTCACCAATCAGATAGGCGAAGGTGCCTTTGATGCCATCCGCTGCGCCGATTGCCTTTTTCGGTACAAAGCCGACCGCGGCGACGCCGATTAACAGTTGCGGGCCAAACACCAGGAAGCCCAGTGCGAACAGCGACGCCAGATAGACATACTGGTTGCTGGCATGCTGATAGATCCCGAGCGTGGCAATAATCAGCGCTAACGCGACGCAGGCCACCAGCGCACGGCGGCCATTGGCCAGATCGGATAACCAGCCCCACATCAGCGTGCCCACCAGTGCGCCCACTTCAAACAGGGTAAAGCCCTGAATCGCCACCTCTTTAGAGAGTTTCAGCTCCTGGAAGGCGTAAACCGTTGACCACTGATCGATCCCGATGCGCACCACATAGAGGAAGATGTTGGCGAAGCAGAGCAGCCAGATCACCTTGTTCTTCAGTACGTACTCAACAAAGATCTGCCATTTGGTCATCGAATCATCTTCAGCTTCTTTGTCCTCATCGCTCAGCTCTTCGTCAAACAGCTCTTCGGCCTTGCCCAGGCCATAAGATTCCGGGGAGTCGCTGCCGTAGCGCAGGCCGATAAAACCAACAATCAGCGCGATAATCGACGGGAAGATAAACATCCCAATCACGTGGCCGTTGAACAGCACATTGGCGCCAAACAGCGCAACGCCTGCCGCACCGGCACCGCCGAGGTTATGCGAGATATTCCACATGCCAAGATAAGTACCTCGTTTGCGGCGCGGCGTCCATTTGGTGATGGTGGAGTAGCTACAGGAGCCGCCGGTACTCTGGAAGAATCCGCTTAAGGCATAAAAGGCGATCATCAGGAACAGGCTGACGGAGCCGGTGCCCATGCTGGCGCTGAAACCCAGCATACAGATGGCCGAGAGGATCAGCATAAACGGCAGGAACTGCTTGGTGTTTTTGCCATCAGCATAATAGGAGACCAGGGTTTTCCCGACGCCATAGGTGATGGAGAAGCCCAGACCGATCATCCCCAGCTGCGTCATGCTCAGTCCGTAGGTGGTGATCATATCGTTCTGCGCGATATTGAAGTTTTTGCGGATCAGATACATGGTCAGGTAGCCGATAAAGACCACCAGATAGGACTGCATAAACGGCTTGAACCACATCTTGCGCCGCAGTTCGATGGGCAGATCCAGCGTCGGTCTGCGCACCTGTTTGAGGAATGCCAGCATGGAAGGGGATTCTCCTGGTTGGAATAGCTGCAATGGGCAGCGAATGGCTGGCATTGTAAAAACCTGCCGCCAGACTGGCCTGAGACAGCATCCAGGCGAAACCAGGAAAATTTCTTAGTTTTGCCTCACTCGGGGCAAAAAGGAGAGGCGTATCACGCTTCAGGCAGGGGACGCGGCGCCTGAGCATTTAAAAACGGCAGCAGCAGCAACGCGGAGATCCCCGCCGCCGTGGCAATCACCGCAAAGAAGCCGCTCCAGTGCCAGACGTCGATAACCCACGCCAGCGGCCAGCCGGAGAGTGACGCACCCAGATAGGCGAAAAGACCGACGAAGCCGGTTGCCGCGCCCGCCGCATCTTTATGGGAACATTCGGCTGCCGCCATACCAATCAGCATCTGCGGGCCGAAGACAAAGAAACCGGTAGTAAAAAAGCAGGCTGCCTGCATCACATAACTGGTAAAGGGCATCAGCCACAGTGAGCCGACGGAAAGCAAAATCCCGGCTGCAAAAATCAGGTTCATCGGCCCGCGGTTGCCGTTAAACAGCTTGTCCGAGCCCCAGCCCGCGACCAGTGCGCCTATCACACCGCCCAGCTCAAACAGGGTGACTACCGAGTTGGCCGTGACCAGATCTACCCCCAGCGTGTCGGAGATGTAGAGATTTCCCCAGTCATTAAGCGCCGCGCGAACCACATAGACCAGCACGTAACAGAGTGACAGCAGCCAGATGTAGGGGTTGAATAGCACGTAGCGGGTCAGGATCGCTTTGCGACTCAGACCTGCGCCTTCCTGCTGCTGCGCCATCTCCATCTCATCCTGTCGCCAGTCGCCTACCGCGGGCAGGCCGACAGTCTGAGGCCGGTCGCGCAGACGCCAGCAGAGAAACAGTCCGGCGAGAATCGCTAAACCGCCCGCAATCATCATTCCGATTCGCCAGCCATAGTGCAGCGCCACTGCGCCGATAACGATCGGGATAACCGCACCGCCAACGTTGTGCGCGGTGTTCCATAGTGCCCACCAGCCGCCGCGCTCGTTACGTGAATACCAGCTTGTCAGCAGGCGCGCGCAGACCGGCGCGCCCCAGCCCTGGAAAAAGGCGTTGATGGTCCACAGCAGCGCAAAGGCCCACAGTGAGGTGGAAAAGCCAAACAGGATATTGACCACGCCGGTAGCGATCAGCCCCAGCCCCATAAAGTAACGGGCGTTGGAGCGGTCACTGACGATGCCGGAGAAGAACTTCGACAGGCCGTAGGTGATGTAAAATAGCGTCGCCAGCAGGCCAATATCGGTGCGCATCATCACGCCGCTGGCGATCACTTCCGGCGCTGCCGCATTGAAGCTTTTGCGGGTAAAGTAGAACAGGGCATAGCCGATCCAGATGGTCGACATGATGTGCCGTCGCCAGTAGCGATAGCGGCTGTCAATCTCACTTTTGTCCTGCAGCGGAGCGGCGTTAGCGGGCGTTTTCAGAAAGTTAAACACGGTGGTTCCTCAGGCCGTACGCAGCGGCAGATGCACGCTGACGCGGGTTCCATGGGTGCAGGAGATAGTCAGCGATCCACCCAGCGCACTCACGCGTTCGCGCATCCCGACCAGACCAAAGCTCTGCTGACCGGAACCTGGCGGCAGACCGCAGCCATCATCTTCAATCACCAGCAAAACGCGACCATTATGTTGCCAGCCTTTGAGCGTCACGGCGCTGGCGCTGGCGTGTTTCACAATGTTGTTCAGCCCCTCCTGACAGACGCGAAACAGCGTGACGCGCTGCGCTTCGCTCAGCAGCGTCTCATCAATACGCCACTCAAGGTGACTGACGATGCCGCAATCCTCCAGCTCCATCTCACGCATCAGGGAGCGAACTGCCTGTTCAAGTGACAGGTCATCTAGCTGGCGGGGTCGCAGGCGTCCCAGCAGTCGCCGCACTGAATCGTAGACACCCAGTGATAGCTGCTCAATATGGACGCCGCTCTGGATCACCCGGCCATTATCCGGCGCAAGGCGCTGCACAATGCCCGCCTGGGTGCGGATTGCTGTAATCGTCTGACCGATATCATCGTGCAGTTCGCGCGCCACCTCCTGGCGCACGTTCTCTTCTGTCTCGACCAGCCGTTCCGCCAGGCGCCGGTTGCGTGCCAGCTCACTTTGCAGCGACTGATTCAGCTCACGCAGCCGCTGGATACCGGCACCCAGCAGCAGTCCGGTCAGGCTTTGCGCCAGTAGCGAGAGCAGGAGATCGACCGGATGATCGTGCCAGGTCTGGCTGGCGATCAGCGCGATTGCGTTCATCAGCGTCGCGATCAGCGCACCCTGCCAGCCGTAGTGCCAGGCCAGCGCAATAATCGGCAGCGCCAGACAGAATGGCGTAAAGCGTGACAGTTCAGCGGGCAGGCCAAGCTGCAACCAGAGACTGATGACAAACAGCAGCAGATACCAGATAAGATGCCGGGCGCGCCAGTTGACCGGGTGCGAGACCAGCGCCGGCCCCAACGGCTGCCAGCGGGTGCTGGTGAGGTAGTGCCAGATGACCAGGCAGGTCGGAGCCAGCGTCAGACCACCGGTGAGCGTCAGCAACAGCGCGTTCAGCATCTCCTGCTGTCCCGCCCACGCCAGGGATTGCAGCAGCGCCGCGGCGATCAGAGCCGCGCTCTGGCTCAGCAGCGTGCGCCAGTCACGCTGATGGCGGTAATGGGAGATCAGCGCCACCGGCAGCAGCGTCAGTACACTGCCTGCCATTAACAGCGGCAGATGCGCCAGCGCGACCACCTTCGCCAGCCAGATCAGCATGATCCACTCAGCTACCAGCAACACCGGCCAGTAAGCGCGTGGACATTGCAGCATCAGCCCCAGACGCAGGCCAAACGGGAATAGCAGCACCGCCAGCTCCGGGCGTTCCACCAGGTGCAGGCTGATACTCCACAGGCAGAACCAGGCCGCCGAGAAGATGAAAAAGCTGGCGACAATGGAGATCAGCCGCGAGACACAGGGGCTCATTGCCAGCCATCAAACATGCGGCGCGCCAGCTCCACATCATTGCTGACGCCGAGCTTCTCCATCAGATTCGCGCGATGGACATGTACGGTTTTCGGTGACAGTGCCAGCTCAACGGCAATTTCCTTTACCGCCATGCCCTGTGACAGTTTTTCCGCCACCTGACGTTCGCGTCGGGTCAGCGGGTCCTGCCGACCAGCGGCCAGCTTGATCGCAATCTCTGGCGTCAGATAACAGCCGCCTGTGGAGACCGTGCGCACCGCCGCGATCAGCTCATCGGGACGACAGCGTTTAGAGAGGAATCCACGCGCACCGGCATTAAGCGCCTGCTCCACCAGGGCCGGACTGTCATGGACTGACAGCATGATGGTGGCCAGGCCCGTCGGCAGCTTGCTCAGCAACTCCAGACCGGAGAGATCCGGCATCGAAATATCGCAGATACAGACCTGAACGCCCCGGCCCGGTAAACCTGCCAGCGCCTCACGGCCAGAACCAAATTCCGCTACGACCTGGAAATCCGATTCCAGGCCCAGCAACTGGGCAAAGCCGGAGCGGACGATAAGGTGATCGTCAATAAGCGCGATGGTGATCATGTTTATTCCTGGCGGGTAAAATCGCGCTTACCTTAGCGATAAGCACGAAGCTGTTCAAGTCGTGAGCAGTCTATTCAGGTAAGGGAATGGGCAGAGTGATACAGGTCAAACTGTCGTGGATCGTGAGAAAAGCATGCCGGGCTGAATCGCCGCCCGGCAGATCGTGAGGCTAAGCAGCCGATCAGTGCAGACAGCACTGCTTATATTTTTTGCCGCTGCCGCACGGGCAGGGATCGTTGCGGCCAGGCAGTTTCTCTGCCGCGACAGGCTTCTGGGGAACGGGAATCGCTTCAGGCTGGGAGATCCAGTGATCGTGCAGCGCCAGCGCAGCAGGACGGATAGCTTCAATGCTGGCTTCCATCTCGTCCGGCGTCATGGCATCGATCTTTTCAAGATTCTCTTCCACGCCGTGCAGAGCGATGGCGTCCAGCGCGGGTTGCAGGTCCTGCGGCAGGGCAGTCCAGTCGGTCAGCGCGACACCGCGCATGTAGCCGAAGCACCACTCTTCCACCACGGTAAATTCCAGACCTTCCATTTCACGGATGCCAAACAGCGGTTCGAACTGCTCAGGGAATTCAGATAAGCGGTCAGCCACATCATTCATATGCTGGAAGCAAAGCGACATAAAGCGCGTCATTTCACGCTCGTTGCTCCATTTTGGGATCTGCTTCTCGCCACCCCACAGTGCCACCAGCCACTGGCTTGGCTCGACGGTGACGGGACCGGAGAGAACGGCAGTCAGCAGGCCGTCGAGCTCGGAGACATCAATAATCGATGCTTCGCTGCCATATTTTTCCAGCATATCTTCCAGCCATTGCAGCTCTTTTTCGGACAGTGGGCCTTCTTTCATGCGGTTGCCTCCCGGGCATTTCAAAAATTTCAGCGGCGTTGAGCCTTAAAACCGCAGCAGTGTACACCCTTGTGGGCTGCAACACAGCTAACCCTGTTCGGGCGTGCTGCGGTGATTAAACCGCGTTTAGCACCACTTTCACCCCGTTGTGCAGGCGATAGCCCACAGCACTTTATGGTACATTTTTGCGCTCCAGCCAGACAGTTGCGTGTTAAATAATAATAAGTAAATGATTAATATATGAAAAATGGATTTACTGGCAGGCCGGCTGTTGCAGTCTCCCTTGCACGGCTGACCCCTGGCGGCCAGTGGATCAGCAGATTAATGACGCGATTCATGCCAGCCTTTATCTTCCTGCTGGCGGGATGTGGAACCCTGTCGCAAACCTCCGCCCCGGTGGGCGACCGCGTTTATCTGACACACGCCACCTTTCATGAAAATGTCGACGACATCGTGCAGCATTACATGCAACAGAAGCAGGTTCCCGGCATCAGCATTGCGGTCATTCATCGCGGTGGGCCGACCCGCTATTACGCTTTTGGCGTCACCGATCGTGTGCATCGCTATCCGGTCACGCCCGATACCCTGTTTGCACTGGGATCGCTGAGTAAAGGCGTGACGGCAGAAGTGATTATCCAGCTGGTTGATCAGGGTAAGCTGCGCTGGAGCGATACACTGGCCGATCTTCTGCCGGAAGGCGTTCACCTCAGCGCTGACGCGCAGCGCATCACGCTGCTGCAGCTGGTGACGCACACCTCGGGTCTGCCGCGACAGGATATGGATTTGACGATGCTGCAGCAGTTCGTTCGTTATCTGGATACCGGCGAGAACTTCTATGGCAACCTTGATAGCGACAAGCTGCTGAGTTATCTGGCGGACTTCTCTGCGCCCTCGGTACGCCTGCCACACTACTCCAACCTCGGCTATGCGCTGCTCGGTTATATCCTGCGCACGCGTTTTCATCAGGACATTCAGACGCTGGCATCACAGCTTATCTTCACACCGTTAAAGATGAACCAAAGCAGTTTTGTACCGGAAACGCTGACGGGCTATCCGCTGCGTGCGCTGGGCCATGCAGGCGATCAGCCGAAATTTATTCGCCGCGGCACGCTGACGCCTGACTGGCATTTTCACGGCAACATGGTGGCCGCGGCCAGTCTCTACAGTAACGCGCGCGATCTGAGTGCTTATTTGCGCGCACATCTCAGCGCTACCGGTGATGCTGCGCGGGACCGGGCTTTCGCGGCGGTAGATCAGGCGTGGTATCAGCAGGGCGCGCAGGCGCAGAATATCGCCTGGGTGACCGACACTTTCGAAGAGCAGCAGATCACCTATCAGGTGGGCTATATCGGCGGCTATGCCAGTTTTATCGGCTACGATAAACGTAACGGCAATGCGATTGTGGTGCTGCAGAACGGCTTTAACTGGAGTAACTATTTAGGCATTGCGTTGTTGGTCGATCTGGCAACTCAGGATAAAGTGGTCGGACAGTGATCCGCTACCTGGCCTGTGTGCAGTAAAGTGAATAGCGCTGTTTTTCCTTACACATAGCGTCAGTGCGCCGGAACTGAAGTGCGATAAACATTGTCTTTAGCCTGACTGTCAAAATTCAACGTGGAAATCATTATGCGCAGGACTCAACGTGTACTTTTATCAATGGGATTACTGGTTGGCTCGCTGAGCCTGATCCCCGCTGTACAAGCCGCTGGCGAAGCAACGGATACCGTTCCGCCACCGCCGCAGATTCAGCCTGCTAATCCGGATGCGCAGCCCGCTACGCCTGATACGGGCAGCGTTCAGCCGGATGCCGGTGCCGCGCAAAGCCAGGCGCCGACCAGCTCACAATCTAATGATGGTATTACGCCGACCACGCCGGCACCTTCCAATGGCGCGCACCCTAATTACGACCTCAGCACCATCATCATCGACTACAAACAGTACCAAATCGGTGACACAGTGCCAGAGAAGTACACCGATAAAACGTACACCATCAATGAGTGGCAAAAGCGTAATCTGCCTGCTCCGCAGGAAAACACCCACTGGGCCTATATCAACGCCAACTACATTCTTATTACCAATGACACCGGCAAAATCGTCATGGGTAAATCGGGCGATATCTTCTTCCGCGGTTAAATAAGCGATAAAAATCAGCCGGTCGTGATGACCGGCTTTTTTTAGCTCCCAGCAGAAATTTCACCTGCCCGCCGCGATTGTTCCTGCTCTGCCTCTCCTACGACTCCTCATGTGATGCTTCAACAGCCGCCATCGGCCTGCGCCGGAATAACCCTTTTCTAATAATCCAGGTGCATAATCCGCCAGCATCGTGGCAATCTACTGACCTCTATCTGCAGCCAGGAGACAACATGTCACAACATACCAATCAGTTCGGACAGCCGGTCGGTGAGCCAATGCCAGACTGGCAGCCCCGACCTCTGCCCCAGCATCAGGTTTTTACTGGCGAAGTTTGTCGGCTGGAGCCGTTCAGTGTGGCGCGTCATGCTGAGGCACTGTTTGAGGCATGGGCGCTGGCTGAAGATGGGCGTGACTGGACTTACCTGCCTGCCGGTCCCTTTACCGAACGTCCGGCATGGCAGGCGTATGCCGCACAGCTTGAAATTAGTCGCGATCCGCTGCATTTTGCCGTGATCGATCTCGCCACTGAGCAGGCGGTGGGTAGCCTGTCGTTAATGCGCATTCAGCCTGAACATGGCGTGATGGAAGTCGGGCATGTCATGTTTTCGGCCCGGCTGAAGCAGACCCGCATGGCAACGGAGGCGCATTTCCTGCTGATGCGTTACTCCTTTGAGACGCTGGGTTATCGCCGTTATGAATGGAAATGTGATAGCTGTAACGCCCCTTCCCGTAAAGCGGCGGCACGTCTCGGTTTTCGTTATGAAGGCGATTTCCGTCAGGCGATCGTCTACAAAGGGCGTTCACGTGACACCAGCTGGTTCTCGCTTATCGATAGCGAATGGCCGCAGGTGAAAAAGGGCCTGAAGCGCTGGCTGGCGGAGGAGAACTTTACCGCCGACGGTCAGCAGCGCGAAAAGCTGGAGGCGCTGCGCGACAGACTCTGACCGGGTGATAACGGGATCATATTACAATATCTTTCAGGACCGCCGCCAGCAGGGTGGTGGTCATGAGAATAGATAACCGTTTGATCCAGCGCATATCGGTGGTCAGAGTAACAACGTCATTTCTGAGGCTGTCCACAGCCGAAGTTAATCGGAAATTCATTTCACTGAGAGCGACATCCAGCTTATCCACCTTGGCTTCTAACTGATTAAAACGGATGGCCAGTTTGTCCGTTTTTCTTTCAACATGGCCAAGCCGCTCGTCTATCTGATGTACTTTTGTTGTGAGCTGACCAAGCCGCTCATCTATCTGATCGACTTTGGTTGTAAGCTGCCCGAGCCGAATATCTATATGGTTGGCTTTGGTCTGAATCTGACCGAGTTGCTTTCCAACCTGTCCGCCTGGCTGCCTCTGCTGCATATCAGTAAACACCTCCACCATCGCCTCCGCTTGCTGATCGTCGATCCCTGCCTGTTGCAGCGCTTTAAAGGCTTTGTGGGTACTCATCATTGTGCTTGTCATCACGACACCTCCCTGTGCACTTCAGCGATAACGGCATCATGACAGGCAAAAGACGTATCGCCACTAAGCCGGTTATATTTTGCGCGTCTCGCCGAAAAATATCAATTAGTACAACAAGTAACGTGCAGCAGAGTGCGGGCTGTCTCGCAACATTTAGCTGATGGCAGGATGAGGCGACTCTGCGGAAATCCGCAGAGTCGGAAAGAGAAAAAGCGGGCGTCAGGGCTGTGGCACGATTTTAATTTCAACCATGCCGATGCCCAGTTTACGCGGATCCTGACCGGTGATATTGCCGGTGTTACTCAGCTGTGGTTCAGGTGGTGCAATCACCAGACGATGACTGGCGCCTGGGTTATCAAAATGCAGGGTATGGGTCGATATCTCTTCACTCAGTGACAGCAGTTGCTGCTGATCGCCGACTCGCACCGGAATCGCCCGGTGCGCGTTGGGGCCATACGCACGCGCGGTGATCACCAGATCGAACTTCGCGGGCAGCGCATCGATATAGTCGATATGAACCTCGGGCGCGAGATTAGCGTTAGACCAGCGTCCCCAGCTCTCTGGCCGTGAGATGCCGCTGAAGCTTTTAACACTCTCCGGTGCGCCAGGCACGTCAAGCCTGAAGCTATCGGCGCTGTAGCGAATGTTGTTATCTTCAATACGGATCTGCGCGAGGTTCTGCTGGTAACGCGCATCGCTGATAGCGCCCTCGGGGAAACGGACTTTGCCTTTCCACTGCGGTTTGTCGACATGCGTCACCGACGGCGTGCCGCCGAGCTGTCCCATCGCCACACAGAGATCGCCGGAGAGTGCCAGCGAAGGCTGCCAGAGTCGCGCCATTTTAAAACAGCGATCCACCCAGAGGAATTTATCGGCTGAGGCGAAATCCGCCAGCTGATAGCGCAGCGGTGCCGAATATTCCCCCTCCGGCATCGGCTCAACGTGCTTATCACTGATGCGGAACAGAATCGGCAATTTGAAGGTGGTTCCCGAGAAGCTGAAGATATTCTTCGCCTGATCCACCGTGAAGTTGTCTATCTTCTTCGGGAAGTTCCACAGCTGGATAATGTCGGGCTTCCAGCTCGCCACCTTACTCTTCATATCGTCGAACTGGGTGGAGAGTGAAAGCGATGAGAGGCTGCTGCGGCCCAGGCCAATCGCGTTATCGCCGCCGAGAATATCGAGCAGCGTGGCGCCGTTATCCAGCGTGCTGCGCTTCGCCTCCATCAATTCCGCCTGCGGCTTGTCACCACGGATCACCATGAAAAGATTGCGACGGGGCTGTTTGACCAGCCACGGATGCGCAGTGTTGTTCATCGCCAGATGATCCGAGCTCACCACAATCACGGTGTTTTTGAACCACGGCGACGCTTTAATGCGCGCAATCAGGCGCGCCACATGCTCCTGCGAGCAGGCGACCGCACTGAATGACTGATTCGGTTTGCCCTCAATGCTGTAGCTCCTGCGATCGCAGCTGCGTGAGATAAATCCGTCAGGATGATGGGTGTCGACGGTCAGCGTAAACAGCGCAAAAGGTTTACCGGCCTGAGAGAGTTCCTGATACTTCTCAAACACCTCATCCATTACCGTATCGTCGTAATAACCCCAGTTATTACGGTAGGTAGGATCGGCGACGCGGCTTTTCAGCTCCTGCGAACCATAAAGGTTAGCGGGATCAAAACCGTGTGATTTCAGGAAGACATCTTTCCCGGCGAAACGCAGATCGGCACCCTGAATAAACCAGTTCTCGTAGCCGGAGTTCTTCAGGATGTCGCCCAGACAGACGTTCTGTGGATAGAAGCTGGAGAGCGATGCTGACGCATTGCCATCAAATGGGGCAAACAGCGGAATGCCACACTGTGAGGCGACCATGCCCGCAATGGTGTAATCGGTACCTGGCAGCTGTTCGGTTTCGCTGAAGTCGATGCTCTGCTCTTTCTGCCGGCTCAGCTCCGGCGCTAAGCCGGGAAAGGCGATAGGGTCAAAATAGGTGCGCTCTAAGCTTTCACCATAGATGTAAACCACGTTGAGGTGCGGCTGTTCAATGCGATTACGCGGCACTTTATAGAAGTTGTCGAAGTCAGAATCTGCCAGTTGGGTATGCGACACAATCAGGGTCGCGACCTGGCGAAAGGCCGGGGTAGTCTGCACCGAGCCGAGTGCGCAGGCGGCAGCCAGCAGCGACCAGCCCATGTGATGCGGACGCTTACGCCGCCGCAGAATCCACGACAGCAGGCAGAACAGCAGAAACAGTACGATGATCAGGCCAATCGCCGGCACTACATATTTACTGACGCCCGCGCCGGTCAGGCTATTGGTCAGGGTATAGAGCACCGCATCGTTGATGCCGTCACCGGTAAAATAGTTGCTGGCATAGAGGGTGGCGTTCAGCACAACGAAAAGCACCAGCAGAATAAGAACGACAATAAACCAGAATTTGTTACGCCCGGCTTTACAGGAATAGATTGCAATAGCGGCCAGAAACAACGCGACGGACACCAATTCGGACAACGGCAAATCCTCTCTTCAGGGCTACGCGAGGCTTCACGCAACCGGCCACCTTCGGGGGATGGTTTTTCGACAATCTATATTGGCTGTAATCCGGCTGCAACATATCCGGCCCGATTTGTGCGGTGAAGAGCAGATTGGTTTATTGTCATTTCAGAAGTGAGGTTATCAGGCGTGACGGTGGCTGGCGCGCACCGTCAGCAGAGCAGAAGTCAGGGCGATTTTCAGAGTTTGCCGGTGAGATATTGTGCTTCGCCGTCGGCAAAACTCCAGTCACCTTTGTCGTTGGTGATAAAGCTGATCATTAAATCGTTGCCCTGCACACCACAATGTTCACGCAGCTCACGCGCCAGCTCGGCCATGAACAGCTGTTTCTGTTCACTGCTGCGTGGGCTGGTATAGACCCGCACCATCACCAGATTATCGCTCCGGCTGAACCCCAGTCCGGTATCCTGAAACACCATCTGATAGCGCTTGTTTTCCTGAACAATCTGGTAACGATCGCGTTCCGGCACCTTAAAGGCCGTGAGCACGGCGCGGTGTGCCGCATCCAGCAGTGTACGAAGCTCTGATTCTGAACGACCCTGGATAACATCAAATTGCAGCAGTGGCATAGCGGATTCCTCCCGGTGATTAAGAACCCTATGGTGACCCCTTTATCCGGCGGGAAAAAGCGCGTAGCCTGAAATGATTATTCACTATAGTGAACAATCACGATGAAAGAGATGAAAACGGATACGCTGTGGGATCATCTGCATTGGCTGACCGTACTGGCAGAGCAGGGCAGTTTTACCCGCGCGGCAGAGCGGCTCGACGTCAGCAAGGCGGCGATGAGTCAGAAAATTAAAGAGCTGGAGGAGATGGCCGGTGTGTTGCTGGTACAACGCACTACGCGCAGCGTGCGGCTGACCTCTGCCGGTGAGAAGCTGGTGGAGGAGCTACGCGAGCCTTTTGCCCGCATTGAACAGAGTTTTTTCAGCGTGCGGGACACCGCCGGGCCGGTCCGTGGCCTGGTGCGCATTACCGCACCGGTGGCGTTTGCCCGTCAGCAACTGGTGCCGATTATCGGTGAGTTTCTGCGTGATTATCCGCAGGTGCGTCTGCAACTGGATGTGACTGACCGCATTGTGTCGCTGAGCAGCGAGGGATTTGATCTGGCCATTCGACACAGCGACACCCTGCCGGAAACCCACGTGGCACTGCCACTGTGTGACACGCGGACGTTGCTGGTGGCATCACCCGCCTATCTTAATGAACAGGGGATACCTCATACGCCGCAGGATCTGGCGCAGCATAACTGCCTTTACTACCCACGCGGCGTCGAATCACCGCGCTGGCGATTTACCACCTCCGCGGATAGCGAACAGGTCCAGATACGGATTCAGGGCAGCTTTGCCACTAACAACAGCGAGTCGATACGCGATGCGGCCCTGCAGGGGTTAGGGATCGCTATGCTGCCCGATTTCAGCGCCCGGGAGGCGCTGGCAGCAGGGTCATTGCAGCAGGTGTTGCCTGCGTGGCAGCCGGTTGAGGCCTTTGCCGCCCGCCTGTGGATCGTACGACCCTGGGCGGCGCAGGTGCCCCGCGCGGTCACCACGTTTACACACTGGCTACGCGCGCGCTTTGACCGTTGAAGGCAATGCCAGCGCAGGTGGCGTGGTGTGCATCATCTCGCCAATCAGGCTGCTGCGGTTATATAAACCAAGCCGCAGATTGAAGTCGAGATGCAGCCGCTCGTTGCCGGTTAATTTTATAATGGGTGGCGGCGTCTGTGGCCGCTGCTGAAACATCACAGACTGCGCAAAGGCGCTGCTGCTGTCGGCATGCAGGCGCTGATAGAACCAGGCGCTGGCTTCACTTTTACGCAGATAGAGATTAGCCCGCCGGTATTCCCGCATCGCAACCTGCTGCGCCAGCGACAGGAGCTGACGAGACGGATTCTCCATATTCTGCACAATCAGCGGAAAATCATCACGCTTCTTCAGCTCATGGAAATAGTTGCGGATACCGACGTTTTTAACCGGTGCCAGCTGTTTCAGCCATTCGCGGATAAACGGATTTTGCGGGGCGGCAGCAAGAAACCAGCTCTCGGTGACCGGCGCAAGCAGATTCAGCGTCGATTGCTCGTTATAGTAACCAATGAGATCCATTGACCGCGCTTCGTGAACGCGATGCACCCAGGCGAGATTCTCAAACAGCAATGTGCTGCAATCAATGCCGATGCCGCCATAACGGTGAATCAGCTCAAGCCGGATGATTTCACTTTTATGTGCCAGCGTCAGATCGGAAGAGATAAAGTTGAGATCGGGCAGCCACTGCGACAGGGTGCGCTGCGTAATCAGATAAACCTGGTGGTCGGGGTTGTCCCGCCGGATTTTACTGATATTCAGCGCCATTGAGGCAGGCAGGTGATCGTTATGCCAGACCATCCAGACGATTTTTGGAATCTCCGGCAGATCTTTCTGCTGCGCGATCAATACGACATTATCTTCCTGACCCGGATCATATTCCGGTGCCCGACAGAGTTTCTGCTGTTTTCTATTCCATAACATCTGGCTACTGAACGATATTCTTTTCCAGTTACGCCAGATTTTATGCGCTGGACGTTGGCGATGTGAAGTCATGGTACACCTGTTATTTTTATTTTCCCGTCATAGTGCAGGCTCTGCCCGTTCCGCCAGCGGCGGGAACGGCCGGAATTACATACTGACTGCAATCCCGATGAGTGCGGGAATTAATGAATAGTTTTCCCTGGTGGCGACGCAGTGCTGGAGCGCGCGATAGTTTCCTCACGGCTGTTTAATTGCACTGCACCTTTTTAATAAAACATTATTTACACATTAGCTATGTCTTTTTTTGACTTTAGGATAATACGGAAATAATCCGGTCACGTTATGAAAATAATAATGTCGTCACTGTTAATGATTTATTTAAATGCGGGAATAAACGCAGTTAAGGAATATCTGAATATTATTCTTAACCTGCGCGTTATCCTGCGGCCCGGGCCACAGGAACAGTGGCTATTGTACTTAACTGGTGGTGTAAGCCCGGCTCATCAATCCGCGGAATCAGACAGCCTGAAGAGGATTGTCTACGCTTAAGAAGAACTTACTGAGAAAGGAGCGCGCATGCAGAGTGAATCTTACGGGTTACTGGCGGTTGATAAGCAGGGTAATCGCGTCCTGTTTCTTAATCCGGAAACCTTCGCGGTCGAGCGGGAACTGAACGCTTTTCCACCGCGGCCGCATGAACTCCTGATGCTGGCCCCCTGGGGTAAAGCCTATGTACCCATTTTTGGCGACGGCGTTCATGGTAATAACCCGCATCCGGGTCACAAAGTGGCGATTATCGATTTACAGCGTCGGGAGATCAGTGGCTTTATCGATCTGTCGCCGCTGCGGGCACCCCACAGCGGGCAGCTGGGCCGCGATGGCAAAGTCTATCTCTGCTGTGAGCAGAGTGCCGCAGTGGCGGTGATCGATCCGCAGAGCGACAAAGTGGAACAAATCATTCCAATTCCTTCTCACAACGCGCATCGCCTGACGCTGTCACCCAGCGGCCGCAAGCTGTTCACCGATAACGAAGAGGATGCGACCATCACCGTGGTGGATCTCTGTGAAGCAGAGGGGCGGGTTATCGACACCATCCTGCTGCCTGGTCCGATTGCGGGCATCGCTGCCTCTCCGAAACACCCCTATCTGGTCGCCAGCGCCGCTGATGCACCGTTGCTCTATGTGATCGATCGGCAAAGCCACCGCATTCGCCAGCGCCTGACGCTGCCGGGTCATGAACGACCCTGTCAGGTGGTACGCTTCAGCGCCGATGGCGAGCAGCTGGTGGCGATAGGCGATCAGGAACCGCTGGTGACGCTGTTTGACGATCTGCTGAATCCGCTGGGCGACATCCGGGTAGGTAACATGCCGATGGATGGCTGTTTTACGCCAGACAGGCAACAGCTGCTGATTGCCAATCAGGATGATGGCACGCTGAGCGTCATCGATCTGACGCAGCGTAAAGTGATTGCCACGCCGCGTGTCGGAACGGGCTGTGAGGTGCTGGGTTATTTTCCGATCGGTCAGATAAACGGACGATGATAGATCGCGGAACTCCAGTGGCGGCTGCTGGCGTGCTTCTCCGCCTGCCAGCCGCGTTTACGTAATTCGCGCGCAATCATCTTGTTCATGATGCCGTGACCCAGCAGCAGCACCGTGCCATGCCGTGAGTGATCGATCAGCTTCTCTGCCGCCGCTGAGGCGCGGCTGCGCGCATGTTGCAGCGACTCCGCTTCACCCGCATACCCGCAGAACCACAATAGCCGCAACAGGGCCAGCCAGCACAGGGTAGGCAGCTGCACCGCGCCGGTTCGCAGCAGTGGCACGGCGACTTCGCTGAACACGGCATCAACCTCATGGGGCTGCAGACCGAGCTGGCTCAGGGAGGATTGCGCGCGGGGCAGGGGACTGCAGACAATAAACGTAGCCTGACGGGCAATTTCGATGCTGCGCGGCGGCGGTCCGTCACTAACCTGTGACAGATCGTAGGCTTCGCACCAGTCTGCCAGTGCCTGCACGCTCTGGCGACCCGCAGCCTGGTGGTCAGGTTTACCGTGTCGCATCAGGATAATTTTCATAGCATCTCTGTCCGCCCTTTTTGTCAGGGTAACGTATTGTCTGCGCTTACAGCGATTTTTCAGAATAAATACACCTGTCATCTCATGGTCACAGGCGTGTGCGACAACAGAGCCCGATGAAAGGATTTTAGTTAGTCTTATAACGCTTAATCATAAGAGAAAATGGTAACTTATAGTCGATGGTAATTTTTTTCAGGCGATGTGTTGCGGGTAACTGGCTGAATTTGCGCTAAAAATGCGTGATGACGGGATGTGATAGTGAAGTTTTACTAATAATTTTCATCAGGATCTATTGATTTATCTACGCGCGTAGATACACTAGGTCCCCAGTGATTGCTCACGGTGCCCGATGCACAGTAGGCCCATCGATTGTTAAGTTACATTCGCTCAGTTTAAGCGACCGGTGAAAAATACACCGGCGAAATGGGGCGAAGAACAAGATTCCAACACCAGGGAATCCTTTAACCTTTCATCATGGTTAGTCAACTGAACGTCGTCACCGGGGAATTTCCGCTTTTATCAGGGAATCGACCCATGGACGGGCGTTTATCGATCTGCATACTCATTCAGGGATAGGGTTATGACGGCACACAACTCCGTTAATCAGCAGGCATCACTGTCATCCACTTCAGCCGCCGATGAGCGGTTTAACACCCCTTCAGGCCGCAAAGATTTCTGGCGCGCCACTTTCTCATGCTGGCTCGGAACGGCAATGGAGTACGCGGATTTCGCGCTCTATGGCCTGGCGGCCGGTATTATCTTTGGCGACGTCTTCTTTCCGGAATCAACCCCTGCAATGGCACTGCTCTCCAGCTTTGCTACCTGGTCAGTCGGCTTTGTTGCCCGGCCTATCGGCGCACTCTTTTTCGGCTGGCTCGGTGACCGCAAAGGCCGAAAGGTGGTGATGATCTCCACCATCATTCTGATGGGCGCTTCCACGACGTTTATCGGCTTAATCCCGAGCTATGCCTCTATTGGCGTCTGGGCTCCTGCCTGTCTGGTTCTGCTGCGCTTTACGCAGGGTTTTGGCGCTGGCGCGGAGTTATCGGGCGGGACGGTGATGCTGGGCGAATATGCGCCGACAGAGCGTCGCGGACTGATCTCCTCCGTGATCGCACTGGGTTCTAACAGCGGCACACTGCTGGCTTCGCTGGTCTGGTTGCTGGTGGTACAAATGGATCAGCAGAGCCTGCTGGAGTGGGGCTGGCGTATTCCGTTCCTCAGCAGTGCGCTGATTGCGCTGGTTGCCTTGTGGATTCGACGTCATCTGCGCGAAACGCCGGTGTTTGAGCGCAGAAAAGCGGAGATGGAAGCGGAACGCGCAGGCGTGCTGGCCGCTCCGGTGGTGGATCAGCGGCCTTTCTTCCAGCGTACCCGTGCCTTCTGGACCATGGTTGGCCTGCGTATCGGCGAAAATGGCCCCTCCTATCTGGCGCAGGGCTTCATCGTCGGTTACGTCGCAAAGGTGCTGATGGTCGACAAGTCCGTACCAACCACTGCGGTGTTCCTCGCGTCGTTGCTGGGTTTCCTGATCATTCCTTTAGCGGGCTGGCTCTCTGACCGCTTTGGTCGCCGGGTGGTTTATCGCGTGTTCTGTCTGCTACTGATGTTCTACGCCTGGCCCGCCTTTACGCTGCTCGACACGCGTGAACCGATGCTGGTGATCCCGGTTATCGTGGTCGGTATGGCACTGGCGTCGCTGGGTATTTTTGGTGTGCAGGCGGCATGGGGCGTGGAGATGTTCGGCGTTCATCATCGCTACACCAAAATGGCAGTAGCTAAAGAACTGGGCTCGATTTTGTCCGGCGGAACCGCACCACTTATTGCCGCTGCTATGCTTTCTTATACCGGTCACTGGTGGCCGATTGCGGTTTATTTCTCGGCGATGGCCGCAATTGGGTTCTTTACCACCTTTGTCGCGCCTGAAACGCGAGGGCGGGATCTCAATCTGCCTGAAGATGCCATCTAGCTTTGCCTGAGGATGCCATCTGCCAGGATAGCGCGAAAAGCAGCAGGCCGTGTAAAGCGGCCTGTTTTTTTATGGAGGAACGTGATGTGCCTAAGTCGTTAACGGGAAAAGTGACCCGCAGTGAAGTTGCGAAAGCGGCAGGCACCTCAGTGGCAGTTGTCAGTTATGTCATTAATAACGGGCCTCGTCCGGTTGCCGAGGCGACCCGTCAGCGGGTACTGGAGGCGATTAAAGCCACCGGTTACCGGCCAAATGCGGCAGCACGTGCACTGGCTTCCGGTAACACCAAAACCTTCGGGCTGGTGGTGCCCAACATCGGCAATCCTTTTGTGGCCTCAATGGCGCACGTGTTGTTGCAGGAGTCGATGAATCACGGCCACGTCATGCTGCTGGGTGATGCAGGTGATGACCGCAAGCGCGAACTGGAGTTAATTCAGGGACTGCTTAATCGGCAGGTCGATGGACTCTTTTACAACAGCGTCGATCGCCATCCTTACATTGACCTGATTAAAGCCAGCGGTACGCCACTGGTCATGCTGGAGCGGGTTGAGCCTCAGCCGGGCGTTAACATGCTGCGGGTCAATGAGCGTCAGGCCGCCTGGCAGGTGACGGCACATCTGTTGAGTCATGGTTATCAGCAGGTCGGCATAATCAGCGGCCCGGTCGATATGCTTAACGCGCAGGATCGTATTCAGGGCTGGCGTGATGCCATGCAGGATCGCGGGCTGCCGATTGATGAATCGCTGATGTTTCCCGCCAGCTACACCCCACAGGGCGGATACGCTGCGGCACAAACCATGATCGCCCGGGGTCGTGTGCCTCGTGCGCTGTTTACCAGCAACGAAGGTCAGGCGATTGGCGCGCTTCGCGCCTTTTCCGAACATCAGATTCGTGTGCCGCAGGATGTGGCGCTGGTCTGTTTTAACGGTACCAATCACTCGTCGTTTCACGTCCCGACATTAACGACCGTGCGCCAGCCACTGCGTGAGATGGCTCGCTCTGCGATTCATATGCTGAAAGAGGGACAGAGCGAAGCGCAATTAAAGGAGTTTCCACACTACCTTGAAATCGGTGAATCCTGCGGCTGTGAGCCGCAAAGCCAGAGTTAGCCTATAAAAATATGAAAAGAATTATTATTGACTGCGATCCCGGCAACGGTATCGCGGGTGCCAACACCGATGATGGGCTGGCGATTGCGCTGGCCTTAGCTTCACCTGCACTGTCGCTGGAATTGATCACCACCGTGGCCGGTAACACGCCATGTGAAGTTGGCGCGCGCGTCGCCAAAGATCTGATCGTCCGGCTGGGATTATCTATCCCGGTAATCCAGGGTGCTACGCAGGCGCTACAGGAAGATCCTGCGCCGTGGCGCGAGACGCTGGATAACCGGGTCAATCAGCTTGCACTGGGTAAGATGTGGCAGGGCGTGCGCCAGCCAGCGGATGTCGCGGCGGATGCGTTTGATGCTGCTGACGCTATCGGCAAACTGATTTGCGACAATCCGGGCGAGATTACCCTGGTGGCGATTGGCCCGCTGACGAATGTGGCGCTGGCAATGCAGCGCTATCCCGCCATGGCCGACGCTGTGGCGGAAATTGTCATTATGGGCGGCGTATTTACGCTGGATGATTATATCAAAGACACCAATTTTGGCCTGGATCCGGAAGCGGCCCATCAGGTGCTGCACAGTGGTGCAGCAGTAACGCTGGTTCCGATGGATGTCACCACGCAGACGCTGCTGACCCAGCAGGATTTGACCCGCCTGACCGCCGTCGATCATCCACTGACCGAATTTGTGCGCGACACGCTGCGTCCGTGGATCGACTATTCGATGGCGACCCGGCATCTGGCGGGATGCTGGATCCACGATGCGCTGGTAGTCGCCTGGTTGCTGAATCAGCGGGTCGCGGCAGGCATCGATTACCGGGTGGATATTGAACTGCGTCCCGGTGCGACGCGCGGCAAAAGCTGGCGTTATCGTCAGCCCCTTCGGCTCACTGTCGGCGTGCCTGAGCAGTGCGGCGCATCGGTGCATGTGCTGCATCGTGTCGATAACACGCTGCTGTTATCGATTATTGAACAGGCATTTAAGCGCCTGAAATCCTGATGTCGTGGGCGATTAACTCGCCCGCGTGCTGGCGGCAGCGGATCGGTTTCCAGAAGGGCGCGGTGGCCATCAAACGCTGACGGTATCCGTCAGTTTGTCAGCCGCATCAGGACGCGGGCAGAAGGTGCAGGGCTTGTGTGAGCTGATACCCGGCATTACATTGCTTCGCACACGTCGATCCAGCGGGCGTTAGTCAGTTCAGCCATCAGCTGTGGGGTAATGCGGACGGCGCTGTGGATAGCGCCGGCGGCGGGCAGGACTTCCTCGAAACTGCGCAGTGAGACATCACAGTAAACGGTCAGCGGGTTCTCAAGGCCGAAAGGACAGACGCCGCCCACCGGATGGCCGGTCCAGTTAATCACCTCGTCCACGCTCAGCATTCGCGCTTTCGCCCCCAGCGCCGCTTTCAGCTTGCGATTATCCAGCCGGGCATCGCCTCGTGTCACAATCAGCACCACGTCGTTTTTCACTTTCAGTGACAGGGTTTTGGCAATCTCTCCTGGCGTCACGCCATGGGCGCGGGCAGCCATCCCGACCGTCGCAGTGCTTTCGGCCAGTTCAATAATTTCAATTTCAGGGGCGTGTTCGGCGAAGAACTGGCGCACGGACTCCAGGCTCATCTTTCTCTCCAGGCTGATCGAAGGCGTAAAAATTGCCACAAGCCTCAGTGCCTGTAAACGAGATAAACGGAGAATTCAGCGTAATTAAGTCTGTTTAGCTGCCGCTCAGGGTGCAGTTGCCGCATTGTTCGACATCGGGAATGTGATAACGCTGGCAGCAGCTGCGACGGACCAGTTCGCCGTTGCGCGGGATCATGGTGCGGTAGAGCGGGTTTTCGCTGCCATCCAGCAGCCGCTGGTTGAAGAACAGCGCCTGCTCCAGTTGCAGCACCAGCGACTCATCGATCTGGCTTTTCAGTTCACCCAGGAACCACTGGAATGAGTAGCCCATATTGTTCCAGATGAGTCGGGCGTTGATATCACCATGCTGCGTAATACCATTGACCACCGGGATCAGATGCTGCTGAATCAGCCGATCGATACGCTGCTGAGGGTTGAGGTAGCGCGCTTCTTCATCTTCCTGGACATCGATCCAGAAAGTGGCCGGATGACCATTCTCATGAAAACCGACGCGGATATGCTCTGGCGAGCAGTCCAGCGCACGCGACTCCTGCAACAGCGCCATGATCAGTGTGGGCAGCAGCAGACCAAAATACCATTGCGCCCAGAGTGACTGCACCGGTTTCGCTTCACGAACCGCATCAGGATGATCGCGATAGAGATAATCGCTGTAGCGCTGAATAATTGGGGTAAAGGCTTCTGATTGTGACCAGGCGGCGAGGGTCAGCGTGTCGCGCGGAGCAGGCTGGCTGAGCTTCGTCGATTCAAGCAGATAGCTGCGCTGTTGTTGCAGCCGCTCATGCAGACTTTCCGCCAGTGGACGGTCATTCTGCCGGAAGATCATCGACTGAGCGTTAAAACGCTGTTCCTGAGCTGAAACGGTTGCCATGACGACTCGCGAAAAGTGTAGATAAGAAAGCAAATGATAATCGTTATTGATTAACTCTACAAGTCGTGTAAAAAATCGTCGTTGCGGGTGGGAAAACGGCGGGGTTGAGGTCAGTTATCCGATCGGACAGAGCAGCAGAGAGCCGGGCATATCGCGCCGAAGCCTCCGTTATTACCGATGGCGTTACGCTTAATTATGCATGTTCACTGGCGGTCTGATGCTGTTTTCGGGGTAAATCCTCCCAGGCGAGAATGGTATTCCGGCCCTGATTTTTAGCCACATATAATGCGCTGTCAGCATTGGCGACCGCCAGGTCAAATTCATTATCGTAAATAGGCGCGATGCCGGCACTGATGGTGACGTGGGTTGAAACGGTTTCATTGAAAAGATGAGGAATTTCTAAATCCAGCACGTACTGACGGATTCGCTCTGCCAGTTTCATGGCGATGGAACTGTTCACATTGGTCATCAATACCAGAAACTCTTCGCCGCCATAGCGGGTGACAACATCGCGTGAACGCACCGCATCACGAATTGCGACAGAGACCCGCGCCAGCGCCTGATCGCCCATCGCATGCCCGTAATTGTCGTTATAGGACTTAAAGTGATCGATATCCAGCAGCAGCACATAGTGGCTGCCAGCATGGTTTTCCAGAATATTATCGAGCCGGTTCTTAAGACCACGACGGTTATAAAGCCCGGTCAGCGGGTCGAGCATGCTGAGGTCGCTGAATGTCTCTTTCTCTTCGTAGAGCTGATGCATCAGGCGCAGAGTAAAGTTGTCGGCACGGCGGCGCATCAGATGCTGTAGTGAGAAACCAATCAGCGGCAGCGTAATGGTTAGCAGGATCAGTGGCAGGTGCTGCGCATTGTCGAGCAGCAAAACGGTGAGCACCGGTGGCGTGACATGCAGACAAAAAGCCCCCAGATAATCGCTCAGGGCGATGGCACTGATAAATAACACACTGATCAAACTGATAATAAGAAAGCCACCATCAAAATAGAACACCTGATGAAAGCGATAATTAATATGCCAGGCCCAAAGCATTCCCAGCAGCAGCGCCACAGGATTTAACAGGGGAAGTTTTACTTTAGGCCATATTAAAAGGGAA
The DNA here is from genome assembly GCF_902706165.1 of Pantoea sp. 18059. NCBI lineage: Bacteria > Pseudomonadati > Pseudomonadota > Gammaproteobacteria > Enterobacterales > Erwiniaceae > Pantoea > Pantoea sp. 18059. The sequence goes on along the minus strand of NZ_CACSJS010000002.1, from coordinate 234,655 downwards.
ATTAACATAATGCCGCTAAAGGCCGCGACACTCATTACCGGCAGGGTCGTCTCACTTTTCTCACTGCTCATTATTGGCAGTAGATGAAATAGCGAAACGGCGATATTCAGAAACAGGAAAAGCATCACTGAAAGCCGGTATTTACTCTGCTTCAGCTCTTCATAGGATTGTAATTTCATTATAAGTACTCGTGACGACCCTGAAATACTAAAGCGCACGCCGGCAAAATCAGGTTCTGCCAGACAATGAGCAAATTATTGCTGTTGCTGTTATTAAAGGTGTTATCGGCCGCAATCTAGCATTTTCCAACTGGTCTGTCATCTTCGTTGCCGGGCGTGACAAAAACAGGCTGCAGTGCAGGCAAAACTGTCATATGATAATGGGAATGCTTATCATTTGAGGTTTGTGTCATGGGGATAGCGATTATCGCGGCCTGCGGCCTGTGGGGAGTCAGTTGGGCACTGGGTAAAAAGCTGGATAGTGCGTGGGGCGTGTTGCTGCCGTGCATTGCGCTGCCGCTGTTCGCCTTATGGGAACCGAGCTTCAGCCAGTGGCGGATGGTGATGACGGTTGCGCTGCTGCTGACTGTCGTGATGCTGTTTAACCAGCGGCTGCGTCACTATCTGCTGCTGCCATCCTGTCTGGCGTTAGCGGGCGGACTGGCGGCTGTCTCTGTGAATTTTCATCTGAATTAACATAAGCGGAGTGGGTACAACCGGCGTACGGGGTAAAGCGGCTGGAAAAGGTAAAGCGACCGGAAAACGGAACAACTGGAAAAGGTAAAACGAGCAGGGGGTAAAGCGAAACCGCAGGGGAAAAGAAGAGATGAGCGGGAAAGGCCTGAAGATGACAACGTTGGTGCGAAGAGAGGGACTTGAACCCTCACGTCCGTTAAGACACTAACACCTGAAGCTAGCGCGTCTACCAATTCCGCCACCTTCGCATCGAGTTGTCTGTTCATATCACCGCAATGGTGCGAAGAGAGGGACTTGAACCCTCACGTCCGTTAAGACACTAACACCTGAAGCTAGCGCGTCTACCAATTCCGCCACCTTCGCGCAGTGCTCGCGATATGAAACTTGTGATTTTGGTGCGAAGAGAGGGACTTGAACCCTCACGTCCGTTAGGACACTAACACCTGAAGCTAGCGCGTCTACCAATTCCGCCACCTTCGCATACCCGTAACACCTTGAGAATGTTACAACCACGGAGGCGCATTCTAGAGATTTTACTCTTTGCGTCAACAACTATTTCGTCGGGCTGAAACGATCGCTGTAAAAAGCAACGTTTTCAGCCCGGCAAAGCAGTTAACGGCAGGAAAAACCCTTAGCGCGTTTTGGCACCGCGACCATAGACGGCACGGTAAACTTTGAAGCGGCCGGTTTGCGCGATGACTTCGTGACTGCCGAAGGCTTCATCCAGCGCCTGCGGGTAGGGCAGGAAGGTGTTGGCAACGATACGCAACTCGCCGCCGGTATTCAGGTGCTTCACCGCACCACGAATCAGCGCCTGTGCGGCGTCGAGGCTGGTCTGAGTGCCTTCATGGAAGGGCGGATTAGAGATAATCATGTCGAAACGACCGGTCACGTCAGAGAAGACGTTGCTGGCGAAGACTTCGCCCTCGATGCCATTGGCGGCCAGCGTCGCTTTACTCGCTTCAATCGCCGCTGCGTGCACGTCACACAGCCACAGACGCACTTTAGGCGAACGGGCAGGCAGCGAGGCGGCAATCACGCCCGCGCCACAGCCCATATCCAGCACTTTACCTTTGGTGTGTGGGGTAAAGGTCGACAGCAGCAGGGCACTGCCGCTATCCAGACCGTCACGGCTGAAGACGCCAGGCAGGGTATGAATCGTCAGACCATCAAGCTGATACTGGTGACCAAAAGTGCTGGCATCGAATTCAGGCTGTTTGTCGAGGCGACCGTGGTAGAGACCACAGCGACGCGCGCTGTCGATCTTCTCCAGCTTCACCCATGACTCCATCATGCCTTCGGCGCTGCGCACGCCGCTGCGGTTTTCACCGACCACGAACACGTCGCAGCCCACCGGCAGCAGCGACAGCAGGTTCTGCAGCTGGAACTGCACTTCCGGCTTATTCTTGGTCCAGAAGTAGACCAGGGTATCGCAGCCCTGCACATCTTCGGCCTGCGCAACCATTCCGTAACGCGCCTGCTCGCCCATACGGCGGCTCAGGTTTTGCCAGTGATGATATTGCTGGGTGTGAACGCGCGATGAGGCGGTTTCCAGCTGAGCGGGCAGGTCATCCTGCAGATCGCCAGCAAATAAAACATGGCGGGCGGTAAATTCATCACTGTGGCGCAGAATGACTTCGCTGGCCGGGGTAAAAGCAGACATGTAGGGCTCCTGTAAGATCTGAGCGGGGATTATAGTGGTTTGTTGGCGCATGTTCGATGGGTTTGCTAGCATAGCGTCGCATTCAGGCAGCAGAACAGGTAACACCATGACGTCCAGGCGCGACTGGCTTTTACAGCAAATGGGAATTACGCAGTACCAACTGCGCCGCCCGCGCGTGCTTCAGGGCGAAATTGCCGTCACGCTGGCACCGGACACGCAGTTAATTATTGTCGCTGACGCGCCCCCCGGTTTACATGAACCGCTGATGCGCGATGTGCTGCATGCCCTCAATCTGCAACCCGCTCAAGTAATGACCGTGACACCGGATCAGCTGCAAATGCTGCCGGAGACGCTGAACTGCGCGGGCTGGCTGCTCGGCGTAGAGAGCGAACAGACTTTCAATGGCGTGGCATTAACCAGCGCCTCTTTTAATGAACTGATCAGCAGCGGCGTCGCCAAACGCGCGCTCTGGCAACAGATGTGTAACCATGACAGCCATCTCTTTACTCACCCCTGACGATCTGGCGCAGGCCTTCGCCATTGAGTGTCGTAGTCACGCGTTTCCCTGGAGTGAAAAGACGTTTGCCAGCAATCAGGGCGAGCGCTTTATCAATTTACGTCTCGACGTTGACGGCAAAATGGCCGCCTTTGCGATTACGCAGGTGGTACTGGACGAAGCCTCGCTGTTTAACATCGCGGTCGATCCCGCTTTTCAGCGCCGGGGATTGGGCCGCCAGCTGTTGCAGCATTTGATCGATGAGTTGATCAAACGCGACGTACTGACGCTGTGGCTGGAAGTGCGGGCCTCGAACCTGCCCGCCATCGCGCTCTATGAGCAGCTTGGATTCAATCAGGTCAGTCGTCGCCCCAACTATTATCCCACCGCCAGCGGCCGTGAAGATGCCATTCTCATGGCACTGACGCCGTAGCGGTGTTAAGGAGCTTTAATGATTGATAACTGGGATTGCATCCTGTTTGATGCCGACGATACCCTTTTTCATTTCGACGCCTATGCCGGTTTGCAGCGCCTGTTCGCCGGTTATGACGTGCAGTTCACCGACCAGGATTACAGCGATTATCAGGCGATAAATAAGCCGCTGTGGGTCGATTATCAGAACGGTGCTATCTCCGCGTTACAGCTGCAGACTCAGCGTTTCAACCACTGGAGCGAAAAGCTCAGCGTTGCGCCGGAGATCCTCAACAGCGGCTTCCTCAGCGCAATGGGAGAGATCTGTACGCCGCTGCCGGGCGCGGTCAGCCTGATGAACCAGCTGCATGGCCGGGTGAAAATGGGCATCATCACCAACGGTTTTACTGCGCTGCAGCAGACGCGTCTGGAGCGCACCGGTTTTCGCGATTACTTCTCGGCGCTGGTGATCTCCGAGCAGGTCGGCCAGCCAAAACCGGCGCCAGAGATTTTTGATTACGCACTGAATCTGATGAGCAACCCGAATCGTGAGCGGGTGCTGATGGTGGGTGATACGCCAGAGTCAGACATTCTGGGCGGCATGAATGCCGGTATTAAAACCTGCTGGCTCGATCATGGCACCCGGCCATTGCCGGAACATATTAAGCCCACCTGGCAGGTCAAATCGCTGGGCGAGCTGGAAGCGCTGCTCATCGGCTAACGCAAGACGCCTCGCAAATCAGCATCTTTCCCATAAAAAAGGCCCGCACAGCGGTAATGTCAGTCAGTTAAGCGACAGGTGATAACGCAGTCTGGTGCCGGGCAGGGGCTGGCGGTCCTCGCGCCGCTGCGCGGTTCCTTCACTTCATTCCTCTGCCTGACGGACCGCCGGGGATGGCACATCCTGTGCCGCCCCGCCTTTCGCCCGCGTCCTGCGGGCTCTCCTGGCAGACTCATTCTGTTCAGCGCTGCGGATTGCCTGCCCCTGCCCGGCACCTGCCTGCTCTGAAACTTCAGTGTGAATTGTTAAAAAGGGCACGAGAGTGGAGGCCTGAGCGCCTCTGCTGCTGAAAGGGCTATCCGCAGCGCTGAGGCGTGACGGCGGGCCAGAAGTCCACGCCGGGAAGCGTGGACAGTTCGGGGCCGGCCAGGGAGGGCCGATCCCCGAACGGTTCGTCGGCACAACGTCAAAGCCGAAGGTACCGCGTGAGCGGCGCGAGGACGGCCCGGCAGCAGCAGAGGTGCGCTGGCCCGCACTGAGGCTCGCTCGCCCATAAAAAAAGCTGCCACGTCTGACCGTGACAGCCTTTACAAATCTAATCTTAACTGACCAGCATTACCGTTGTGCGGGCCTTTTTTGTTTTATCTTTACCGCAGCCGGAGCGTTACTCTTTCTTCTCGTCGTCCTCATCCCGATCCTCTTTCACCGGGGTGCTGGCGGTGAGCAGGAACGGCGACTGCTGCCAGCGGGTGCGGCGGTGGCGCAGCAGGGTGCGTGAGAGAATAATGCCAATTGCCAGCGCCAGCAGCATCATCAGACGCAGAATATTGGTGGTGTTATCGACCTGATGTGAGTCGGTGACCAGCACGTGGGTATCCAGCGTCACGCGCAAAAAGCCCAACGGACCCTCGTTTCCGGCCAGCGGCTGCACAATCTGATGGTTGAAATAGCTGCCCGCGCGCTGGCCGTCGAGCGCCAGCCGATCGCGGACATTGATGTTTTCACCGCTGTGCGCCACCAGGCTGCCGTCGCCGTCATAGACCGATGCATCCAGAATACGGCTGTTAGCCGTCATCTGATTAAGAATGGCTTCTATCTGAGTCCGGTTATTTTCACTGTTGTCCATCAATGGCTTAAGGCTGAACGCCACCTGGCTGGTCAGCGTATGCGCCAGCTCCTCGACCTGTTCAGAACGCGCCGCCTGATGGCCGAGGCTGAACCAGGATGCGCCCTGCATCAGCACGACCAGCAGCGCCATCGAGATGAGAACGATCACGGTACGATGTAAGCGAAATTTCAGTGCGGTTTTAGCCATTAATCATCCGGGTCATATCACAACAGAAAGCCTGGAGATTATGTTGCCAGAAGCGGCGCAGACAAGGTAGCCTCTTGCGTGGTTTTGTTGTCCCTACAGGAGCTCTGATGCCAAATCGTTTAACCTGGTGCGATCTTCCCGCCGATGTCTCCCTCTGGCCGGGTTTGCCCCTTTCTCTTAGCGGTGATGAAGTGATGCCGCTGGATTATCGCGCTGGCCGTACCGGCTGGCTGCTGTATGGCCGCGGGCTGGATAAGCAGCGGCTGACCGATTACCAGCACCAGCTGGGTGCCGCCATGGTGATCGTCAGCGCCTGGAACGTCGATGAGTATCGGGTGATTCGCCTGGCGGGATCGCTGACGCCGTTTGCCAGCAAGCTGGCGCACGACGCCGGCCTGGATGTTGCGCCGCTGGGCAAAATCCCGCATCTCAAAACGCCAGGCCTGCTGGTGATGGATATGGACTCCACCGCGATTCAGATCGAGTGCATCGACGAGATTGCAAAACTGGCGGGCTGCGGCGAGCAGGTGGCGGAAGTCACGGAACGTGCGATGCGCGGCGAACTCGACTTCACCGCCAGCCTGCGTCAGCGCGTGGCCACGCTGCAGGGCGCGGACGCCAATATTCTGAAACAGGTGCGTGATGCCCTGCCGCTGATGCCAGGCTTAACCACCCTGACGCAGAAGCTGCAGGCGCTGGGCTGGCAGGTTGCCATCGCGTCTGGCGGCTTTACCTACTACGCCGAATACCTGCGCGACAAGCTGCATCTGTCGGCGGTGGTGGCTAATGAACTCGAAATTCGCGACGGCAAACTGACCGGCAACGTGCTGGGACCGATTGTCGACGCACAATACAAAGCCGATACCCTGAAGAAGCTGGCGCAGCGTTTTGACATCGCGCCGGAACAGACGGTGGCGATCGGCGATGGTGCCAATGACCTGCTGATGATCAAAGCCTCAGCACTGGGCATTGCGTTCCATGCTAAACCTAAGGTGAATGAGCAGACTGCGGTCACCATTCGCCATGCCGATTTAATGGGGGTGTTCTGCATCCTCACCGGCAGCCTGATCCACGAAGAGCGTTAACTGAGGTATTGATTTGGCCAAAGCGGCAAAACGCGCATTTGTCTGTAACGAATGTGGCGCAGATTACCCACGCTGGCAGGGGCAGTGCAGCGCCTGTCACGCCTGGAACACCATCACCGAGGTGCGCATTGCCGCCTCGCCCGCGGCTGCGCGTAACGAGCGCCTGAGTGGCTATGCCGGCAGCGCCGGAACCAGCCGGGTGCAGAAGCTCTCTGAAATCAGCCTGGAGGCGTTACCGCGCTTCTCTACCAGCTTCAAAGAGTTTGACCGGGTGCTGGGCGGCGGGGTGGTGCCGGGCAGCGCCATTCTGATTGGCGGCAGCCCCGGCGCAGGCAAATCCACGCTGCTGCTGCAGGTGATGTGCCGGTTGTCAGAGGGGATGAAAACCCTGTATGTCACCGGTGAAGAGTCACTGCAGCAGGTGGCGATGCGCGCCCATCGTCTGGGATTACCTACCGAAAATGTGAATATGCTGTCGGAAACCAGCATTGAGCAGATCTGCCTGATCGCCGAACAGGAGCAGCCGCAACTGATGGTGATCGACTCGATCCAGGTAATGCACATGGCGGAGATCCAGTCCTCGCCCGGCAGCGTCGCCCAGGTGCGTGAAACCGCCGCTTACCTGACGCGCTTCGCCAAGACGCGCGGCGTGGCGATCATCATGGTTGGTCACGTTACCAAAGATGGCTCCCTGGCCGGACCGAAAGTGCTGGAACACTGTATCGACTGTTCAGTGCTGCTGGATGGCGATGCCGATTCCCGCTTCCGCACCTTGCGCAGTCATAAAAACCGCTTCGGCGCGGTCAATGAACTGGGTGTGTTTGCCATGACCGAGCAGGGCATGCGTGAAGTCAGCAACCCGTCAGCTATTTTCCTGTCGCGCGGCGAAGAGATCACCTCGGGCAGTTCGGTGATGGTGCTGTGGGAGGGAACGCGACCGCTGCTGGTGGAGATTCAGGCGCTGGTCGATCACTCGATGATGGGCAATCCACGCCGCGTGGCAGTGGGTCTGGAGCAGAACCGCCTGGCGATTCTGCTGGCGGTGCTGCACCGGCACGGCGGATTGCAGATGGCCGATCAGGATGTGTTCGTTAACGTGGTCGGCGGCGTCAAAGTCACTGAAACCAGTGCTGACCTGGCGCTGATGCTGTCGATGGTGTCGAGCCTGCGCGATCGTCCGTTGCCGCAGGATCTGGTGATCTTCGGCGAAGTGGGACTGGCGGGCGAAATCCGTCCGGTGCCCAGCGGTCAGGAGCGCATCGCTGAAGCGGCGAAGCATGGCTTCAAACGCGCCATTGTGCCGGCAGGGAATGCACCGAAAAAACCGATTGCCGGGATGCAGGTTTTCAGCGCGAAGAAGCTGGCCGATGCGCTGGCGATTCTGGACGATCTGTAACGCGCCTGCGGCCGCCAGCGAAAAGCCGCTGGCAGGCCGCTCCCACCTTAACCGCATTGATGCAGGAGGCACGACATGTCGTCGTTTGATTATCTGAAAACGGCCATTCGCCAGCAGGGCCACACGCTGCAACAGGTCGCTGATGCCAGCGGCATGACCAAAGGCTATCTGAGCCAGTTGCTCAATGCCAAAATCAAAAGCCCCAGCGCGCAAAAGCTGGAGGCGCTGCACCGTTTTCTGGGTCTGGAGTTTCCGCGCCGCGATAAAACGGTCGGCGTGGTGTTTGGTAAATTCTATCCGCTGCACACCGGCCATATCTATCTGATTCAGCGCGCCTGTAGCCAGGTCGATGAGCTGCATATCATTATGGGCTACGACGAGCCACGTGACCGCGAACTGTTTGAGAACAGCGCGATGTCACAACAGCCCACGGTCAGCGATCGACTGCGCTGGCTGCTGCAGACCTTTAAGTATCAGAAAAATATCCGCATTCACGCCTTTGATGAGGAGGGGATTGAGCCCTATCCACACGGCTGGGATGTCTGGAGTAAGGGCGTCAGCGCGTTTCTCAGCGAGCACGGTATTGCGCCGGATTGCATCTACACCAGCGAAGCGCCCGATGCGGAGATGTATCAACAGCATCTTGGCATTCAGACCGTACTGGTCGATCCCAGCCGATCCTTTATGAGCATCAGCGGCGCGCAGATCCGTCAGGATCCTTTCCGCTTCTGGGATTATATCCCGACCGAAGTGAAACCTTTCTTTGTGCGCACCGTGGCGATCCTCGGCGGGGAGTCGAGCGGTAAATCGACGCTGGTGAATAAACTCGCCAACATCTTCAATACCACCAGTGCCTGGGAATATGGCCGCGACTATGTCTTCTCCCACCTGGGCGGTGATGAAATGGCGCTGCAATATTCAGATTACGACAAGATCGCGCTGGGCCAGGCGCAGTACATCGATTTCGCGGTTAAATATGCCAATAAAGTGGCCTTTATCGACACCGACTTTGTGACCACGCAGGCGTTTTGTCTGAAGTATGAGGGGCGTGAACATCCGTTTGTGCAGGCACTGATCGATGAATATCGCTTTGATCTGGTGATCCTGCTGGAGAACAACGTGCCGTGGGTTGCCGATGGCTTGCGCAGCCTGGGCAGTTCCGTGGATCGACGGGAGTTTCAGTCGATGCTGGTGACGATGCTGCGGGAAAACAACATCGAATTCCTGCACGTGCAGGAAGATGATTATGACACCCGGTTCCTGCGCTGCATTGAACTGGTGAAAGCGATGCTGGGCGAGAAAAACGCCCAGCCGTAACGCATGCTGTAACCCGGTCTGCCGCAGGGCAGCCGGGTCAGCGCATTAATACACCATCACCACTTTGCCGCGCATGTGGCCTTCCAGCACGCGCTGATGGGCGGCAGTTAACGTCTCAACGCTTAGGCCGTGCAGCGTCTCGCTCAGTGTGGTTTGCAGCTTACCTTCATCCAGCAACGCCGAGACGGCATCCAGAATCTCACCCTGACGCGCCATATCCGGTGTGTTAAACATGCTGCGGGTGTACATTAGCTCGAAGTGCAGTGCGGCACTCTTCAGCTTCAGCTGATCCATCGACAGCGGATGTTCATTTTCCACGATGGTGCAGATATGGCCCTGCGGGGCGATCAGCTTTGCCATGGTCTCCCAGTGACCGTCGGTATCATTCAGGCAGAAGATATAATCGACCTGTTTAATGCCCTGTTTTTCCAGCTCACCAATCATATCTTTGTAGTTGATCACCAGATCGGCGCCGCGATCGCGGCACCACTGCGCGGAATCTTCACGCGAAGCGGTGGCAATGATCTTCACCTTGCTGCGCAGTTTCGCCAGCGGGATCGCCAGCGATCCGACGCCGCCTGCGCCGCCGACGATCAGCAGCGTCTGATCTTCCGTTGCTGACTCAAGGTTCAGTCGCTCAAACAGTCCTTCCCAGGCGGTCAGGGCCGTCAGCGGGATCGCAGCGGACTGCGCCCAGTCCAGGCTCTCTGGCTTGTGACCGGTAATGCGTGAGTCAACCAGCTGCTCGGTGCTGTTACTGCCAGGACGGGTCAGGTCACCCGCATAAAAAACTTTATCGCCTGGCTTAAAGTTGCTGACTTTGCTGCCCACTTCCAGCACCACACCGCTGGCATCCCAGCCGAGGATGCGTGGCTGCTCTAATCCGTTCTTCTTCGCCCCTTTGTGAACTTTGGTATCGACCGGGTTGACCGACGCGGCTTTGACTTCGACCCGCAGGTCATACTCCCCTGGCGCTGGGGTTTCAGGGAAAATTTCAGTGAAGTTTTCAGGACTTTCCGGATTAATTGCGATAGCGCGAATAGACATACATTTTTCCTGTTTAGTCAGGCTGGAAGCCTGGATCTGGTGGTTGCCATTCTGGCCCTGAAGAGTGCTCACACTCCGCAGGGGCTGTGCCACGCTGTCCGTGGCAGACTGGCTGATGATTCGGAACAGGCTTTAAGTGTAGAACCTGATTTTAGCAGTGATAAGATGGACAATCTTTCATAGAGTGTTCGTCTGAGGTGAACAATGGCATTTCGCCAGTGGCAGGATATGGCACTGTTTGCGCTGGTGGCGGAGTGCGGCAGCTTTACCGGCGCGGCAGAACGTGCAGGGCTGCCAAAATCGAGCGTCAGTCAGCGCATCAGCCAGCTGGAGCAGCGGCTGGGGATTCGTCTGCTGAACCGCACCACCCGCCAGCTCAATCTGACCTTTGCCGGTGAGCGTTATCTGCTGCATTGTCAGGAGATGATGCAGGCCAGTGAACGCGCCGATCAGGCGATCGCCAGCCTGCGTGAAAATCCCAGCGGGCGTCTGCGTATCACCAGCCCGGCGGGGATTGGTGCCACGCTGCTGGCGCGCTGTAACGCGGCGTTTTTACGTCTCTATCCCGATGTGACGCTGGATGTCTCGATCTCCGATGAGATGCGTGATCTGGTGCAGGAGGGCTTTGATGTGGCGCTGCGCACCGGTCAGCCGCAGGAGTCCTCGCTGATTGGCCGCCGGATAGGCAACTGCCCGCGACTGCTGGTCGCTTCACAGCGCTATCTTGATCAGCATCCGCCGCTGGTTCATCCACAGCAGCTGTCTGCCCACCGCTGTATTGCGCATCGTGCCTGGAATGAATGGGTGTTGCAGCGCGATGACGAGTTTTACCGCTGGCTGCTGCCGCCAGGCCATCTCACGGATAATTTACTCTATGCGCGCGAATCTGCGCTGGGCGATGCGGGCATTACGCTGCTGCCGCACTTTCTGACCGACGGGGCGATGGCGGATCCCCGGCTGGTGCCGGTATTGCCGGAATGGGAAATCGAGGGGAATGAGCTGTGGCTGGTCTATCCGGGCCGTAAACTGAATTCACCTGCGCTGGCGCGGTTTATTGAATTCGCGCTGCAGTCACCGGTGTTCAGGGAGTTTTATCGCTGACCGGTACAATGTGGCGCAGGAACAGTGCCGCCATTTTTTCCGGGCCACTCTGGTAACCCGCGATATTTGCCGCTAACCAGTCGCTGGGGCTCACGCCTTCCCAGTTCACCTGATAGCCTGCGTGAAGAATGATATGTTCGAACAGAATGCGTAATGCCCGGCCGTTTCCTTCCCGAAAGGGGTGCAGAATATTGAACTCGCAGTAATACCAGGCAACCTGATGACAAAAAGCTTCATGGTCAGCCTGCTCCAGCCATCTTTCGCACGCCAGTTTTGCAAATAATTTCTCCGCTTCACGCAGAATAAAAGCGGGCTGGCAAAAGCGGGTCTCTCCTTTGCTGATAGAGATATCACGTATCTGCCCCGCCCAGCTATAAAGCTCGTTAAACAGGCAGTAATGAATGTGACACAGTGACTGAAGGGTAAAAGGAGGATGAGAGAGCTTAATGGTGTGAATGGTCAGCGCGGTAACAGCACGCTCAGCCTGATCCAGCAGGGTTTGTTCGCGGATATCATAGCGATTGATCAGCACATCGGAATCGGGATAACAGTAGTGATCTCGCCAGACAAGATAACGATTCACGTTGGCTTCCTGTTACTGCTTATAGCGACGTCGAACCTGTTCCAGGGTCGATAACTCAGCATCTGCTGAAATACGTATCCCCTCCAGCAGGGAACTTGCGGCAAAGTTTGCGACTTTAGTGGCTTCATAAATCGCTTCAGCTTTTTTAGCCACTGGCCGCTCAGCTTTTTTCTTCATTGCGTTCAGCCCTTAAAACGTCACTGGTGAAGCAGGAGGAGGCCTGAGCCTCCCCCTGACATCGTTACTTCGTCATACGCTTATACTTGATGCGCTTCGGCTCCAGCGCTTCGGCGCCGAGAGTACGCTTCTTGTACTCTTCATATTCGGTAAAGTTACCTTCGAAGAATTCGATGTTGCCCTCATCCTGATAATCCAGGATGTGCGTGGCGATACGGTCCAGGAACCAGCGGTCATGCGAGATCACCATGGCACAACCCGGGAACTCCAGCAGGGCGTTTTCCAGCGCGCGCAGGGTTTCAATGTCCAGGTCGTTGGTTGGTTCATCGAGCAGCAGCATGTTGCCGCCAACCTGCAGCAGCTTCGCGAGGTGCAGACGACCACGCTCACCACCCGACAGTTCGCCTACGCGTTTGCCCTGATCGACGCCTTTAAAGTTAAAGCGGCCGACATAGGCGCGGCTTGGCATCTCGGTGTTACCGATGCGCATGATGTCCTGACCGCCGGAAACTTCTTCCCACACGGTTTTGGCGTTATCCATGCTGTCGCGGAACTGATCCACGGACGCCAGCTTGACGGTTTCACCCAGTACAATCTCGCCAGAATCAGGTTGTTCCTGACCAGACATCATGCGGAACAGCGTTGATTTACCCGCGCCGTTTGGACCGATAATCCCGACAATCGCGCCTTTCGGTACCGAGAACGAGAGATCGTCAATCAGCACACGGTCGCCATAAGACTTACGCAGATTGCTGACTTCCAGCACTTTGTCACCCAGACGGGCACCTGGCGGAATGAACAGTTCGTTGGTTTCGTTACGTTTCTGGTAGTCGGTGTTGTTCAGCTCTTCAAAGCGTGCCAGACGGGCTTTGCCTTTAGACTGCTGGCCTTTTGGCCCTTTGCGTACCCACTCCAGCTCTTTCTCAATCGACTTGCGACGAGCGGCTTCAGAGGAGGCTTCCTGCGCCAGACGCGCATCTTTCTGCTCCAGCCAGGAGGAGTAGTTACCTTCCCACGGAATCCCTTCACCGCGGTCAAGTTCCAGAATCCAGCCTGCAACGTTATCCAGGAAGTAACGGTCATGCGTAATCGCGACGACGGTGCCTTCGAAGTCGTGCAGGAAGCGCTCCAGCCAGGCGACAGATTCGGCGTCCAGGTGGTTCGTCGGTTCGTCCAGCAGCAGCATGTCTGGTTTTTCCAGCAGCAGGCGGCAGAGGGCGACGCGACGACGTTCACCACCGGAAAGGGTGGCGATTTTCGCGTCCCAGTCAGGCAGGCGCAGCGCATCGGCAGCACGTTCCAGCTGGGTATTCAGGTTGTGGCCATCGTGAGCCTGGATGATCTCTTCCAGACGGCCCTGTTCCGCGGCCAGTTTGTCGAAGTCTGCATCTTCTTCAGCATAGAGCGCATAGACTTCGTCGAGACGCTTCAGTGCGCCAACGACTTCTGACAGCGCTTCTTCTACCGACTCACGCACGGTGTGTTCAAGGTTAAGCTGCGGTTCCTGCGGCAGGTAGCCAATCTTGAGGCCTGGCTGCGGACGCGCTTCCCCTTCGATATCTTTATCGATGCCGGCCATGATGCGCAGCAGGGTAGATTTACCCGCGCCGTTCAGGCCGAGTACGCCAATTTTTGCGCCAGGGAAGAAGCTGAGCGAGATGTTTTTCAGGATATGTCGCTTCGGCGGAACCACTTTGCCGACGCGATGCATGCTATAGACGAATTGAGCCACGTTGGTTTGAGCCTCTGGGTCTGTTGGTCGTTTGAATGATGTCGAAGTTTAGCCTTTTTCACCGTTTAATCCCAGCCGGGGGGCGGCGAATATTAGCGTGGCGGAGCCGATGCCGGGCGATCCAGGCATAACTGACTGATTTCCACACTCAATCGCTGACAGAGTCAGGAGAGGATGTCAGAAAGAGGCGTCAGGGCAGGAGCAGCGGGATCGCCTGCTGGGCCAGCCAGTTTTGCAACGCCTGATCGGGCGCGCTGTCACTCACCAGCAGATCAAAGCGCTGCAGCTCGGCGATGCGGGCAGGCAGCACCTTGCCATATTTACTGCCGTCAGCCACCAGCACCGACTTTCGGGCGCGCAGCATGGCGTGATGTTTCATCATCAGTTCATTGGTGTTGTAGCAGGTTGCGCCCTGATCTTTATCGATGCCCGCCGCAGAGATAAAGGCCAGCGTCGGGCAGAGATCGTCAAGGATGGTATGCACGCCAATCGGCGTAAACAGCGCGTTGTCGGCATGAAATTCACCGCCGCTGAGAATCACGTTACAGGCAGGTTTCTCTTTCAGCGTCAGAAAGGTATTCATGGCGCAGCAGATGGCGGTAAACGACAGGGTGTCGGGAATCGCATCCACGATGTAGGGCAGGGTGGTGCCGCAGTCAAAAAAGACCGTATCGTTCTCGTTGATCAGGCTGGCGGCCGCCTGTGCCAGTCGCTGCTTTCTGGCGGCATTCTGGCCATGCTGATCGCTGACAAAATAGTGGCTGGCATGACTTTTCGGATCGCTGACGATATAGCCGCCCAGCAGGACCACGCTGGAGCCCGGCTCGGTTAAATCGCGGCGAACGGTCATCTCTGAGACGCCGAGCAGCTGGGCCGCATCTTTCAGATGCAGTTTGTCGGTGCGTTTCAGCGCCTGCGTCAGCTTGTGAATGCGTTCGTCGCGCCGGGTTTCCATGGTCATCTCTCTGTTCCCTATCCTGCAGTGCGGAGGAAAGACGCCGGGATCGACGTCAATACGCTACAAACCTCACAGATTTGAATGAGTTGCGTCTCATCCGCCAGGCTGGCAGTCAATCTTACCCGCATTCCGTGAGGGCCGCAAACCTCCGCCGTGCTGTCAGCGCGTGGTGATATCGGCACATCACCGCGGGCGGTTGTGGCTTTCACCATCCGCGTTCAATGATGTTAGATTGTTATAATAATAACACTGAAAATCCCATTGCATGCCGTTGTTCGCCCATCACCACCGTGTCAGGATGTGGTTTTTGTCACATATTTAACCTTTAAGAATTGTTATTGTTACTTTAATAACATTTTAAGTTTAAAAAACATCCGGGAGAAAAGGTCATGACAATTGCGGTCATCGGCTCAAACATGGTCGATCTGATTACCTATACCAACAGCCTGCCGAAAGCGGGCGAAACCCTTGAAGCGCCCGACTTTGCCATTGGCTGCGGCGGTAAAGGGGCCAACCAGGCGGTTGCGGCGGCAAAAATGGGCGGCAACGTGATGATGGTCAGCAAGGTCGGTGACGATCTCTTTGCTCCGAACACCGTTGCAAATCTTCAACAGCAGGGCGTGGACACGCGCTTCGTCACCACCGCACCGGGCACCTCCAGCGGCGTGGCACCGATTTTTGTCGATGACCAGTCGCAGAACCGCATTCTGATTATCAAAGGTGCTAACCAGCAGCTGAAACCGGCCGATATCGACGACGCGGCTGAAGCGCTGAAAGCCTGCCAGCTGATCATCCTGCAGCTGGAGATCCCGCTGGAGACGGTCTATTACGCCATCGATTTTGCCCGCCAGCGTCAGATCACAGTGATCCTTAATCCGGCGCCGGCCGTCGCCACGCTTGATATTGATTACGCCTGCAAATGCGACTTCTTTATGCCCAACGAAACCGAGCTGGAGATCCTCACCGGTCTGCCGGTCAGCAGCGATGAAGAGGTGATCCTCGCCGGACAGTCGCTGCTGAAACGCGGCCTTAAAAATCTGATCATCACCCTGGGCAGCCGGGGATCGGTCTGGATGAGCGGCGACCAGGTGCATCGCGTGGCTGCCACACCGGTTCAGGCGGTCGACACCAGCGGCGCGGGCGATGCCTTTATCGGCTGCTTTGCGTATCTGCTGGTGGAAACCGGCGATGTGGCCGCCGCCATGACCCAGGCGTCTGCCTATGCCGCCTGCAGCGTCACCGGGCGCGGCACCCAGCGCGCCTATCCCGACGCAGAGAGTTTCCAGCGTTTTCTCAACCGTAACTGAGGTTCTGCCATGCAACAGAAAATTGTTCAGCAATCTGATGGCTATCTGAATAAAACGCCGCTGTTCCAGTTCATTCTGCTGTCGTGCCTCTTTCCGCTCTGGGGCTGTGCGGCGAGTCTTAACGATATCCTGATCACCCAGTTTAAAAGCGTATTTGCCCTGAGCGACTTTGCCAGTGCGCTGGTGCAGAGTGCCTTTTATGGCGGCTATTTTCTGATTGCGATCCCCGCGTCGCTGGTGATCCGCAAGACCAGTTACAAGATGGCGATCATGATCGGCCTGGCGCTCTACATCGCCGGCTGTATCGCCTTCTATCCCGCCTCGCACATGGCGACCTACACCATGTTCCTGGCAGCGATATTTGCCATCGCCATCGGCCTGAGTTTCCTGGAAACCGCCGCCAACACCTACAGCTCGATGATTGGCCATCGTGATCACGCCACGCTGCGCCTCAACGTCAGCCAGACCTTCTATCCGATCGGTGCGCTGATGGGGATCGTGCTGGGTAAATATCTGGTATTCCAGGATGGCGACAGCCTGGAGAGTCAGATGGCGACCATGACGGCAGAGCAGGCGCATGCGTTCCGCCTGACGATGCTGGAACACACGCTGGAGCCCTACAAATATCTGGTGATGGTGCTGGTGGTGGTGATGCTGCTGTTTATGTTCACCCGCTATCCGCGCTGTAAACCCGAAAGCAGCGAGATGTCGCGCCCCTCGCTGGGCGAGACTTTCCGCTATCTGGCTGGCAACCGACACTTTAAACGCGGAATTGTGACCCAGTTCCTCTATGTCGGCATGCAGGTGGCCGTCTGGTCGTTTACCATTCGTCTGGCGCTGACGCTGGGGGCGACTAATGAACGTCACGCCTCGAACTTTATGATCTACAGCTTCATCTGCTTCTTTATCGGCAAGTTCGTGGCGAACTTCCTGATGACCCGTTTCCGCGCAGAGAAGGTGCTGATTGCCTATTCGGTGCTGGGCGTGCTGACGCTGGCTTATGTGATGCTGGTGCCGAACTTTACCGCCGTCTACGCCGCCGTTTTTGTCAGCGTGCTGTTTGGTCCCTGCTGGGCGACGATCTACGCGGGAACGCTGGCGACGGTCGATAACAAATACACCGAAGTCGCGGGCGCGTTTATCGTGATGGCGATTGTCGGTGCGGCCTTTGTCCCGGCGCTGCAGGGCCTGGTTTCGGACTCACTGGGTTCAATGCAGCTGGCATTTGGCGTCTCGCTGCTCTGTTTCGCCTGGGTCGGATTCTACTTCTATGGCGAACTGCGCCATAAAAAACAGCCGGTTGCGACCGGTCGTCTGGCGGAGGAGTTACCATGAAAACCCGTTTACCCTTAGCGCGTGAACAGTTTCACACCACACCCTGGGTGCTGCTGGAGAGCGATGATTTCCGGGTTGAGCTGTTTCGTTATCCGGCGGGCATTGAGGCGGTGCGCATTCATAACCGACGCGGCAGCGTGACCGTGCTGCCGTTTCTCGGGCAGATGATCTGGGACGCAGAGTTCGACGATCATAACCTGACCATGGGTCACAGTTTTAAGCAGCCGCTGCCCGCAAATTCGATCATCGACACCTATGGCTGTTTCGCGTTTCATTCGGGACTGCTGGCCAACGGCTGTCCCGCACCAGAGGACGATCATCCGCTGCACGGTGAGATGGCCTGCGCCCGCATGGACAGCGCCTGGCTGGTGCTGGAGGATCAGACGCTGTCGCTGGAAGGGGAGTGTGAATATGTCAAAGGCTTCGGCCATCACTACCTGGCCGCACCCGCCGTCCGCATTCCGGCCGATCAGTCCCGGCTGACGATTGAAATGACAGTCACTAATCTGGCTGGCGCGCCGATGCCGCTGCAGTATATGTGTCACCTCAACAGCGCGTGGATCGATCAGGGCCGCTTCCGGCAGTCGATCCCCGAACAGGCATTCCAGCTGCGTCGCTCGATCCCGGCGCATCTGCGACCAACGCCCGCCTGGCGGGATTACACCGATCGGCTGGCGCGCGATCCGCAGGCTTTACAGCAGCTCGATCAGCCGCAGCTCTGCGATCCGGAGATCGTCTTCTTCGCGGACGATCTGCCGCAGTATGGCGATGAGGTGCAGTTTGAGTTGCATGCGCCGCAGGGCTATGCGCTGATGACGCGCTTCTCTACCGCACAGTTCCCGCACGCCACTCGCTGGCTGCTGCACAACCACGATCAGCAGGTGGCGGCCTATATTCTGCCCGCCACCTGCCGGCCAGAGGGCTCTCTTGCCGCGCAGCAGGCTGGCACGCTGATCACCCTGGCGCACGGTGAACAGCGCCACTTTTCTGTCGAGACCGGCTTACTCTGAGCCGGGTTTAAATTGCCACCAGGCCGCGCACACCCTCTGCTTCCATGGTGTCGCCGCGGCCACGCTGCACAATTTCTCCGCGCGACATCACCAGATAGCTGTCCGCCAGCTCCGCCGCGAAGTCATAAAACTGTTCCACCAGCAGGATCGCCATATCTCCCCGTTGCGCCAGCTGGCGGATCACCGCGCCGATCTCTTTGATCACCGAAGGCTGGATCCCTTCGGTCGGCTCATCAAGGATCAACAGCTGAGGCCGACAGGCCAGCGCCCGGCCAATCGCCAGCTGCTGCTGCTGACCGCCAGAGAGGTCGCCGCCCCGGCGTGACTTCATCGCCAGCAGCACCGGAAAGAGCTGGTAGATCTCCTCCGGCACTTCACGCGCCTGCGCAGCCGGAAAGCGTGACAGCCCCATCAGCAGATTCTCTTCCACCGTCAGACGCGGAAAGATTTCCCGCCCCTGGGGCACCCAGGCGATGCCAGCCTGCACCCGCTGGTGCGGCTTGCGGCCATTCATGCGCTGCTGCTGCCAGTGAATCTCGCCCGACTTCGCCGGGATCAGCCCCATCAGGCATTTCAGCAGCGTGGTCTTCCCAACGCCATTGCGCCCCAGCAGACAGGTGATTTCGCCAATCTTTACCTCAAACGACAGGCCGCGCAGAATATGACTGCCGCCATAATATTGATTCAGTTCAGTAACCTGTAACATTTCAGCGCCCCAGATAAACGTCGATAACCTGCTCGTTGGCCTGCACGTCGCGCAGCGAACCCTCGGCCAGCACCTGACCCTGATGCAGCACCGTCACGTGGTCGGCAATGGTTTCGACAAAGCCCATGTCATGCTCCACCACCATCAGCGAATGCTTGCCCGCCAGGCTGCGGAACAGCTCGGCGGTGTAGTCCGTTTCGGCATCGGTCATGCCCGCGGCCGGTTCATCCAGCAGCAGCAGATGCGGCTCCTGCACCAGCAGCATGCCGATCTCCAGAAACTGCTTCTGGCCATGCGACAGCAGGCCCGCGCGACGCTGGCGTTCGCCGCCCAGCCGCAGCAGTTTCAGCACCTCATCAATGCGGTCACGCTGTTCGCCGCTGAGGCGGGCGCGCAGGCTGGCCCAGACCGATTTATCGGCTTTAAGCGCGATCTCCAGATTTTCGAACACGGTTAACGCCTCAAACACCGTGGGCTTCTGGAACTTGCGGCCGATCCCGGCGCGGGCGATCTCCACCGGCGAGAGACGGGTCAGATCGCTGTCCTGGTCGTAGATCACCCGGCCGGCATCGGGCCGGGTTTTGCCGGTGATCACATCCATCAGCGTGGTTTTGCCCGCACCGTTGGGGCCGATCACGCAGCGCAGTTCCCCGACGCCGATCTGCAGCGAAAGATCGGTCAGCGCCCGGAAGCCTTCAAACGACACGCTGATCTTCTCCAGTTGCAGCACCGGATCGCGCTGCACCCGATGGCGATCCGCCAGTTGAGTTTGGGTAAACAGGGCATCACTCATTTTTTCCTCCGGCGCAGCAGGCCAATCACGCCGTGCGGCAGAAACAGCGTGACCAGGATAAACATCAGCCCCAGGAAAAAGAGCCAGTATTCGGGGAAGGCGACGGTGAAGAAGCTGCGTGCGCCGTTCACAATCGCCGCGCCCAGCAGCGGGCCTATCAGCGTGCCGCGTCCGCCCAGCGCCACCCAGATCGCCGCTTCAATCGAATTGGCCGGTGACATCTCACCCGGATTGATAATGCCGACCTGCGGCACATAGAGCGCCCCGGCCAGGCCGCACAGCACGGCGGAGAGCGTCCAGACAAAAAGCTTGAAGCCGCGCGGGTCGTAACCACAGAACATCAGGCGGTTCTCCGCATCCCGCACCGCAGTCAGCACCCGGCCAAATTTGCTGCGCGCCAGGGCGAAGCCGATCGCCAGGCTCAGCAGCAGCAGCAGCACCGTGGCGATAAACAGCCCGATACGGGTGGGGGTTGCCGTCACCGAAAAGCCGAGCAGGGTGGTAAAGCCGGTAAAGCCATTGTTGCCGCCAAAACCGGTTTCGTTGCGGAAGAACAGC
This sequence comes from Pantoea sp. 18059, assembly GCF_902706165.1. Classification (NCBI taxonomy): domain Bacteria; kingdom Pseudomonadati; phylum Pseudomonadota; class Gammaproteobacteria; order Enterobacterales; family Erwiniaceae; genus Pantoea; species Pantoea sp. 18059. Next base: position 214,249 of record NZ_CACSJS010000002.1, on the reverse strand, counting down.
AGCATCCCGGCGTAGGTCAGCGCCTGGGTCATGATGGAGAAGTAGACGCCTTTAATCTTCGAGCGAAAGGCGAAGAAGCCAAAAATCAGCGCCAGCAGGCCCGGCACCAGCATGCTCAGGCAGAGCGCCCAGACGAAATAGTCGGTGCCGGTCCAGAACCAGGGCAGTTCACGCCAGGAGAGAAAGGACATAAAGGCGGGTAAACCCTCGCCTGCGGCCTGGCGCATCAGATACATGCCCATGGCATATCCACCCAGAGCGAAAAAGAGGCCGTGGCCCAGCGACAGCAGTCCGGCGTAGCCCCACACCAGATCCAGCGCCACCGCGACCACCGCGTAGCAGAGGATTTTGCCGACCAGCGTCAGGGTATAGGTGGAGATCGCCAGCGGATGCGTAGCGGGCAGCAGGGCCAGAAACGGCATCACCAGGAGCACCACGGTAATCGCCAGGCCGATGCTGATGGTCAGGCGCGGCGCGGTGCGCGCCACGCGAAGCGTGATGGGTTGCGTCATCAGTCAGTCACCCTTCCTTTTACCGCAAACAGCCCCTGCGGACGTTTCTGAATAAACAGCACGATAATCACCAGAATCAGGATCTTGCCCAGCACGGCGCCAATCTGCGGCTCCAGCACTTTGTTGAGAATGCCCAGGCTGAACGCGGCAACCACGGTGCCCGCCAGCTGACCGACGCCACCCAGCACCACCACCAGGAACGAGTCGATAATGTAGCCCTGGCCCAGCTCCGGTCCGACGTTACCGAGCTGCGACAGCGCCACGCCACCCAGCCCGGCAATGCCCGAGCCGAGTCCAAACGCCAGCATATCGACGCGGCCGGTCGGCACGCCGCAGCAATCCGCCATGGCGCGGTTCTGGGTCACGGCGCGCACGTTCATGCCAAGGCGGGTCCGGTTCAGCAGCAGCCAGGTGAGCGCCAGCACAAACACCACAAACAGGAACACCGCGATGCGGTTCCACGGCAGCACCAGATTGGGCAGCAGCTGTAAGCCGCCGGAGAGCCACGCCGGATTCGCCACCTCCAGGTTTTGCGCCCCGAACAGCACCCGCACCAGCTGGATCAGCATCAGGCTGATCCCCCAGGTGGCGAGTAGCGTCTCCAGCGGACGGCCATAGAGATGGCGGATCACCGTGCGTTCCAGCGCCATGCCGATGGCGGCGGTGACCAGGAAGGCGACCGGCAGCGCCAGCAGCGGATACCAGGCTAAATAGTGCGGCGCAAACTGCTGAAACAGGCTCTGTACCCACCAGGTGGCGTAAGCACCGAGCATCAGCATTTCACCGTGCGCCATGTTGATCACCCCGAGCAGGCCATAGGTGATCGCCAGACCCAGCGCGGCCAGCAGCAGTATGGAACCCAGCGACAGGCCGCTGAAGGCCTGCCCCAGCAGATCGCCCCACATCAGCCGTTTCTGAATCTGTTGCAGACTTTCCGCCGCGGCGGCCCGCACCGTGGCGTCCGGCTCATTCGCGGGCTGGGTCAGGCGTTGCAGGCTGGCTTGCGTATTGGGATCGCTGGACTCACCCAGCAGTTTCACCGCCCGCAGGCGCACCATCGGCTCGCCATCCGCCAGTTGCAGGTTCGCCAGCGCCAGCGCCAGTGCGGCATGAACCCGGCTGTCCTGCTCGGCGGCAAAACGCTGCTCCAGCAGCGGCAACTGGTCGGCAACGCCCTCACTTTGCAGCTGCTGCGCTGCGCGCAGACGCAGGGCCGTATCGCTGCTCACCAGCTGGTGGGCGGCCAGCGCGTTGTTAACCAGCACGCGCAGGCGATTGTTCATAAACAGCTTTTTCAGGTTTCCCGTGGGCTGCGCCATCGCATCCAGCGGCTGCAGCGTGGATCCCTGCTGGCTGAACGGCTGTTTATTCTGGTCGATGACCACCGTTTCGGCATGCAGCGCTTCCAGCAGCGGCAGACGATGGCTGTCCGGTGCGGCGGCCCACTGCTGCAGCAGCGTGGCCTGCTGACTGCGGCTGGCGGCGGCAAAGTCAGCCGCCGGTCCGGCACTGGCCAACAGCGGCATCAGCAGCAGCAGGCTGAAAAAGCAGCGACATAGATTCATAAAAGGAGCCTCGTCAGGGGAGGGCAGCACGGCGGGGTGCCGTGCTGCCGCTTCACAGCGGGTGACGCTGCGTATCTATCAGCAACCCGCGATTACTGCGCGGTCTTCACCGGGTGATCGGGTTTTTTGTCGTTACCGGCAATGTACGGGCTCCACGGCTGCGCACGTACCGGCTGATCGGTCTGCCACACCACGCTGAACTGGCCGTTCTCTTCCACTTCGCCAATCATGACCGGCTTATGCAGATGATGGTTGGTCTGATCCATGGTCAGGGTAAAGCCATCCGGCGCTTTAAAGGTCTGACCGGCCATCGCCGCCCGCACTTTGTCCACATCCGTGGTGCCCGCTTTTTCCACCGCCTGCGCCCACATATGAATGCCAACATAGGTCGCTTCCATCGGGTCGTTGGTGACGACGGTGGCGGCGTTCGGCAGGTTATGTGCTTTGGCATATGCGCGGTAGTCGGCGACAAACTTCGCGTTGGTCGGATTATCGATAGACTCGAAATAGTTCCAGGCGGCTAACTGACCCACCAGCGGTTTGGTGTCGATGCCGCGCAGCTCCTCTTCGCCCACCGAGAAGGCGACCACCGGAATGTCAGTGGCTTTAATCCCCTGGTTCGCCAGCTCTTTGTAGAACGGCACGTTGGAGTCGCCGTTGATGGTCGACACCACCGCCGTTTTGCCGCCAGCCGCAAACTTTTTGATGTTGGAGACAATGGTCTGGTAGTCGCTGTAACCAAACGGCGTGTAGACCTCTTCGATATCTTTATCCGCCACGCCTTTGCTGTGCAGGAAGGCGCGCAGGATCTTGTTGGTAGTACGCGGATAGACATAGTCGGTACCAAGCAGGAAGAAGCGTTTCGCGCTGCCGCCATCTTCGCTCATCAGGTACTCCACCGCCGGAATCGCCTGCTGGTTAGGCGCAGCGCCGGTGTAGAAGACGTTGGGTGACATCTCTTCCCCTTCATACTGCACCGGATAGAACAGCAGGCCGTTCAGCTCTTCAAACACCGGCAGCACCGATTTGCGCGACACCGAGGTCCAGCAGCCAAACACCACCGCCGCCTTATCCTGAGTCAGCAGCTGCCGTGCCTTCTCGGCAAACAGCGGCCAGTTAGAGGCGGGATCGACCACCACCGGCTCCAGCTTTTTCCCCAGCACGCCCCCTTTGGCGTTGATCTCATCAATGGTCATCAGCGCCACATCTTTCAGCGGCGTTTCCGAAATCGCCATGGTGCCGGAGAGCGAATGCATGATCCCCACTTTGATGGTGTCAGCCGCCTGCACACTCCAGGCGAACCCCATGCTGACAACGGTGGCGGAGAGGGCGAAAGCCTTGATCAACGAACGTCTTTTCATCATCTGAAACCCCTGAGTAGTTGTTGTGTTATTCGGTGAGCTGGAGCCGGGCCTGCTGAAGGCGGTGCAGCGTGATCTTTCTGACCTCCGCCTTACTCACGGCGATGTGATCGGTCAGGATGCGTTGCGCCCCGGCGGTCTGCTGCTGAAAAATCGCCTGTAAAATCTGTGCATGTTCCTGATAAGTGGCACAGATGCGATCGTCACGAGTGAAGTCGAGCCGGCGGATAATGCGGATCTTCTCGGTGAATTCGGCGTGAATGCGTGCCATCTCCGGGTTACCCGCTGCCGCCACCAGCGTCATGTGAAACGCTTCGTCATGCTGCGACACCACCAGGCCCTCTGTAAGCGCCTCCGCCTCGCACCAGAACTGGTTCAGTTCGTTTAACAGCTCGGCACACTGCGGCGCGGGCAGGGCGCAGAGGCGTTTGACCGCCTCGCACTCCAGCACGGTGCGCAGGTCATACAGCGATTCGAACCAGGCGAAATCGAAGTTCTTAATCTGCCAGCCGCTGCGAAACCAGACGTCGACAAAGCCTTCGCGTTCCAGCCGGAACAGCGCCTGACGGACCGGGGTGCGGCTGACCGCCATCCGTCCGGCGATTTCGCTTTCGCTGAAGCGATCGCCGGGCATCAGGCGAAAGGCGAAGATATCGGCCTTCAGCGCCTGATAAACCCGTTCCGCCAGCGCTTCCGGGCGGGCTTTAGGGGAGTGGGGTTGCGTTGTCATTACCGCTCCTTATTCCAGCCACAGCAGGTTATCGCCAGGACTGACCGGACGGCCCGCCTGGCAGGCAATCCGCGTCACACGACCGGCCTGCGGGGCGACAATCGCCAGCTCCATCTTCATCGCCTCCACGATAATCAGCGTCTGCCCGGCGCTGACCTCGTCGCCCGGCTGCACCAGCACTTTCCAGATGTTGCCATTGAGATCTGCCTGCACCGCCAGCCCGCTCTCCTCCTCTTCGCTGACGCTGGCGCGCGTTTCATCCTCCGGCGACGCGTTCTGCTCCTCCTGCGCCCATAGCTGCACTTCCTGTTCAAAAGCGGCGGCCTGGCGCTGGCGGAACGCTGCAATTTCAGCGGCGTGGTCGGCGAGGAACTGCTGGTGGGCGGCAAAATCAAACTGCGTCTCTTCAATACGAAGGCTGGCGCGGCCTTCGCGGAAATCTTCGCGCAGCTGGGTCAGTTCGGTTTCACTCACCGGATAGAAGCGCACCTGATCGAAGAAGCGCAGCAGCCACGGCGCATCGGTAGCGAACTGCGGATTTTTCAGGAAGGTGTTCCAGATGGGCAGCGTGCGGCCCACCAGCTGATAGCCACCGGGCGAATCCATGCCGTAGATGCACATGTACATGCCGCCGATCCCTACGGTACCTTCGGCGGTGAAGGTGCGCGCCGGACTGTATTTGGAACTCAGCAGGCGATGGCGTGGATCGATCGGAACGGCACAGGGCGCGCCAAGGTAGACGTCGCCCAGCCCCAGCACCAGATAGCTGGCGTTGAACAGGGTATCGCGCACCTCATCGCGGCTGCTTAAGCCGTTAATCCGCTGGATAAAGTCCACGTTGTTGGGCAGCCAGGGGGCGCTGGCGCGCACCGTCTCCTGATAGCGGCTGACGGCGCCCAGCGTGGCGCTGTCTTCAAATGCCATCGGCATCCACACCACGCGGGAGGGCACTTTCAGCGTGCTGACGTCGCCCAGCGTCGCTTCCAGCGCCAGCAGCAGCGACATCAGCCCGGACTGGTGAATGATGCGGCTGTCGTAGCGCACCTGCAGCGAACGCACGCCAGGCGACAGCTCCTCTACGCCAGGCTCCGCCTGCGCCGTCAGCGCATTCATCAGCAGATGGACACGCAGACGCAGCGCCAGATCCAGTACGTTGTCGCCATACTCAATCAGCACATATTTGTCGCCCGCCTGGCGATAGACCACTTTCGGCGTGCTGGTCGTGGCCTCCAGAGCGGCCAGAATCGTGGCGGAGCCGTGGGCGGTTTCGGCCAGTGACGGCACGGCAAACGTGGGCGGATGCTCAGGGCGCAATGTCTCAATCAGATGCATCTGCGCTTTTTCCCGCGCCAGCGCATCGTCTGCGGTGATGGGGTGGAAGCGGATGGTGTCGCCAGGTTTAACCTGGCCCACTTTCCACAGCTCGGCTTTGGCGATGGTCACCGGACAGACAAAGCCGCCGAGGCTTGGGCCGTCGTGCGTCAGGATCACCGGGAAGTCGCCGGTGAAATTGACCGCGCCAATGGCATATTCACAGTCGTGAACGTTGGAGGGATGCAGGCCCGCTTCGCCGCCGTTGGCGCGGGTCCAGGTCGGTTTCGGGCCGACCAGCCGCACGCCGAGGCGGTTGGAGTTGTAGTGCACCTGCCAGTCACTGGCAAAGAACGCATCGATGGCGGCCTGGGTGAAGAAATCCGGTGCGCCGTGCGGGCCGTAGAGCACGCCGATGCGCCACTCGCTGCCGTAATGTGGAATCAGCGCCGCATCGAGCGGCTGCGGATCGCTGACCGGGGCAGGCGTGGTGCAGGCTGCCCGCTCAGGCTGGGAGATCGCCAGCATATCGGCAACCCGCAGGGTGCGTCCGGCGTGACCGCCAAACTGGCCCAGCGAAAAGGTGCTGCGGCTGCCCAGATACTCCGGCACGTCGAAGCCGTTACGCACGGCCAGATAGCTGCGGCAGCCCGTCCGGGCGCGTCCCAGCGCCAGAGTCTCTCCCGCTTTCACCGCCAGCGGCTGCCAGGTGCTGACCGGTTCGCCCTCCAGCGTGGCGTCGCAGTCAGCACCGGTCAGCGCCACGATGGCATCACAGTGGAAACGCAGCGTCGGCCCCTGCAGGGTAAATTCCAGCCCCGCCGCCGCGTCATGATTACCGACGATGCGGTTAGCCAGCCGAAAAGCGAAGTCATCCATCGGGCCGGAAGGCGGCACGCCGATATCCCAGTAGCCGAGGCGGCCAGGATAGTCCTGAACCGAACTGAAGGTACCGGGTTGCAGCACTTCCACCACGGAGGAGGCAGGCACCACGCTGTCGAGGTAGCGCGTCCAGACGTTGCCGCTGCGAAACGCGTCGCTGGCGGTAATCTGGCGCAGATAGTCGAGGTTGGTGGCGATGCCGTGCAGCTGAGTGGCATCCAGCGCATGGAGAAGTTTTTTCAGCGCCGCATCGCGGGTGTCGGCATGCACGATCAGTTTGGCGATCATCGGATCGTAGAAGCTGGAGACCTCGCTGCCGGTTTCGATGCCGCTGTCGACCCGCACGCCGTCAGGGAAAGTTACGCCGGTTAGCAGGCCGGGGCTGGGTTGAAAGTTCTTGAGTGGATCTTCCGCATAGAGCCGCACTTCAATGGCGGCGCCCTGCGGCGCCTGCTGCAGACGTGACCAGTCAACCGCATCGCCCGCCGCCACCTGCAACATGCACTCCACCAGATCGAGTCCGGTGACGCACTCAGTGACCGGATGCTCCACCTGCAGGCGGGTGTTCACTTCCAGAAAGTAAAAGGCCTGCTGGTCGACGTCGTAGATATACTCCACGGTGCCTGCGCTGCGGTAGTTCACCCGCTCGCCGAGCCGCACCGCCGAGGCGAGCAGGGCGTCACGCGTCGCCGGAGACAGACCGGGCGCGGGCGTCTCTTCCACCACCTTTTGATTGCGGCGCTGCAGTGAGCAGTCGCGTTCACCCAGCGCGACCACAGTGCCGTTACCGTCACCAAAAATCTGCACTTCTACGTGGCGGGCGCGATCGATGCAGCGTTCCAGAAACACGCCCGCATCACTGAAGAACTGCTCGCCAAGACGGCGTACGCTCTCCCAGGCGCTGGCGAGCGCTCCGGCGTCGGCACAGCGCGTCAGGCCAATGCCGCCGCCGCCCGCCGTGCTTTTCAGCATCACCGGATAGCCGATCTTATTGGCCGCCTGCATCGCCTCCTCCAGCGACGCAAGCAGCGGTGTGCCGGGCGTCATTGGTACACCCGCACTGGCTGCCAGCTCACGGGCACGGTGCTTAAGGCCGAACTCACCAATCTGCTGCGCGGTGGGGCCGACAAAGGCGATCCCCGCCGCTTCACAGGCTTCGGCAAACGGCTGGCTTTCTGAAAGAAAACCGTAGCCCGGCCAGATAGCCTGGGCGCCGCTCTGCTGAGCCGCCGCCAGAATTTTGTCGATGCGCAGATAGCTGTCGCTGGCTTTATCGCCGCCCAGCGCGATAGCGATATCCGCCTGCTTAACGTGCTGCGCGTTGCGGTCAGTATCTGAATAGACCGCGACACTTTTGACGCCAAGGCGCTTCAGCGTCCGAATGGCGCGGCAGGCGATTTCGCCGCGATTGGCAATCAGTACGGTGGTGAACATGATCAGTGACTCCCCTGTGATGCCAGCCAGTTGCGCCAGCCGCCCGTCTCAGTAATCTCCAGCGCGTTGTTCAGCGCCGCACCTTCGCAGATAAAGCCTTTCACCACCCGGCCATCCGCCAGCGTCAGACTGCCGATGCCCAGCGGTGCGGGAATCTCCGCCACAAACTCACCAAAGCGCGCCAGCGGGATATCCCACAGCTCCACGGTGATAGCGGCGCCCTGTTCGTCACGCATCAGGCCGGGTTTTTTGATCGCGCCCTCCAGCAGGGCAAACAGGCGATAGTGTGGCGCGGTCTTCGTCTCTTCCACCCAGACGGCATGGCGATCGGTGAGCTGAAAATTAAGCGGCATTCCGGTGAGATGCGCGCCCACCACCGCCAGCCGGACATGGTCGGCGGAGGCGGGCAGGCTGGTGCGCCAGGCAGGGCAGGGCCGGCCGGTCGCGCCCAGCGGCAGAGCAAGCTGCTGCTGCCAGCGAATGCCAAACTCAGCCAGCGCCCGATCGTGCCAGGCGGGCGCAATCAGCGTGATGCCTGCCGGGAGATCGTCATTGCGGAACGGTGCGGGCAGCGCCAGCGCGGCGAGGTCGGCAAGGTTGGTAAAGTTGGTATAGGTGCCAAACTGCGAGTTGTAGTGAATCGGCTCCTGCTTCATCTCCTCCAGGGTATGAATCGTGGGCGAGGTCGGCACCACCAGCGCGTCAAACTGTGCCAGCGTCTGCTGAATCTGGCGCGTCAGTTCGGCCCGCAGATACTCCGCCTTATAGGCGTCGACTGCGCTGTATTTCAGGCCGCTGGCAATAATCTCGTGTACCACCGGATCCATCTCCGCCGGGCGATCAAGCATCCCGCCCACCGCCGCCGTGCGTTCGGCGACCCAGGCACCGTAGTAAAGCTGTTCAGCCAGCTTCCGGAACGGGGTGAAGTCGATAGGGTGCAGCGTCACGCCACCCGCCTGCAACGCCTCCAGCGCCTGGTCCCAGGCGGCTTCGGCGGCGGCATCATCAAAAAACTCCGGGTTCAAAGGTACCGCAAAATGGGGATGAACCGGCAGGCTGGCCGGGGCGGTGCGCGGATTAATGCGCGAATAGGCGTCACCGGCATCATAGCCACCCATGACGCTGGCGACGCTAAAGGCATCTTCTGCAGTCAGCGCAAACACGGAAATCGTGTCGTTGAGGCGGCAGGCGGGCACCACGCCGCGTGCAGAGAACCAGCCCTTGGTCGGCTTCAGTCCGACAATATTGTTAAAGCCCGCCGGAACGCGGCCCGATCCCGCGGTATCGGTGCCCAGTGAAAAGGCGACCAGCCCGCGCGCCAGCACCGACGCAGAGCCGGAGCTGGAGCCGCCACTGACGTAATCGGCATCAAAAGTGTTACTGACCGCGCCAAACGGGGAGCGGGTGCCCACCAGGCCGGTAGCGAATTGATCGAGGTTGGTTTTGCCGATGACTATCGCGCCGGCGGCTTTCAGCCGGGTGACCGCTACCGCGTCTTCGCTGGCGGTATAGGTAAAGGCGGGGCAGGCGGCGCTGGTCGGCCAGCCCGCCACATCAATGTTGTCTTTGACGGCGAAGGGAACACCAAACAGCGGCAGCGATCCGGGATCGCGCTGATAGTGCGCCAGCAGTGGCTCAATCTGAGCCGCTAACTGATCCGGTGTCGCCAGATAGATCCAGGCATTATCGTGTGTGTCGAGAGCCGCCAGGTGTGCGCTCAGCAGCGAAGTAATCTGTTGCGGCGCCTGCTGATAGCGCTGCTGCCAGGCGTGAAGCGTCAGGCCAAAGGTTGAAGTCATACGAAGAATTCCAGCTGGTATACAAGATGGAATTCAACAGAGCAAAGGCTGTGCCACTTTTTTAACGCAATGATTCAACAGTTTAATGCGTGTAGTGATAAGATTTTCTGATGATAATTTGCACAATTACGGCGCGCGCGCTGAACGATGACGGTGCGTTTACCTTTCGTGTGCGTAAATTTTGTGAAGAACATGGCAAGAGTCCGGTGGCCTGGTTAGCATGAAGACTGTCTGGCAACTCGCCGGCCCCAGCAACAGAGGAGATTTACGTGGTGAAGTGGCGTAACTGGATAATAGGGATCTGCATGGCCGGCACGGCCAGCAGCGCATGGGCCGATTCGCTTGATCAACAACGGCAACGTTATCAACAAATTAAACAGGCCTGGGACAGCAATCAGATGGCCACCGTGGATCAGCTGTTGCCCACGCTACAGGATTATCCGCTCTATCCTTATCTGCAATATCGCCTGCTGGCACAGGATCTCGATCAGGAGACCACCCTGGCGGTACAGAACTTTATTCGCCAGTATCCAACGTTGCCACCCGCGCGTTCGCTCAGCACCCGCTTTATTAATGTGCTGGCTTACCGACAGGACTGGCAGGGTGTGCTGAACTTCAGTCCGACCGAACCTAAGCCGGTGCAGGCACGCTGTAACTGGTATTACGCCAAATGGGCCACCGGTCAGCAGCAGGCCGCGTTTGACGGCGCGAAGCAGATCTGGCTGCGTGGCACGGCGCTGCCCGCGGACTGCGATAAGCTCTTTTCGGTCTGGCAGGCGTCCGGTCAGATTTCGCCAATTACGATCCTGGAGCGTATCCGGCTGGCGATGAAAGCAGGCAACGACAGCCTGGTGAGCTATCTGGCGAAAACGTTGCCTACTGACTATCAGACCATGTCTGACGCGATACAGGCCCTGCAGCAGGATCCGTTAACGGTCAGCACCTTCGCCAGCGCTGTCGGGCCAACCGATTTTACCCGCCAGGCAACGATTTACGCCTTTACGCGTGTGGCGCGGCAGGACATGGAAAATGCCCGCAGCCTGATTCCGATCCTGGTCCGGGCGCAGAAGATGGGGCCGGAGGATGAGCAGGCGCTGAAGGAGATTGTGGTCTGGCGCATGATGGGCAGCGATCTCACCTCTGAGCAGGCACGCTGGCGCGATGCGGTGGTGATGAACAGCGAGTCTACCGCGCTGGTAGAACGCCGGGTACGACTGGCACTCTCTCAGCATGACCGACGCGGCCTTAACACCTGGATCGCCCGTCTGCCGCTGGAAGCCAAAGAGAAAGATGAATGGCAGTACTGGCAGGCCGATCTGCTGTTTGAGAAAGATCGCAAAGAGGAAGCGGAAGAGATCCTGCGCAAACTGATGCAGGCGCGTGGCTTCTATCCAATGGTGGCCGCACAGCGGCTGGGCGTTGACTACCCGTTGCAGGTGGATGAAGCGCCGAAGCCTGACAGTGCCACGGTGCAGGGACCGGAGCTGGCCCGCGTTCGCGAGCTGATGTACTGGGGTCTGGATAACCTGGCGCGCAGCGAGTGGAGCAATCTGATCGGCAGCCGCACGCACACGCAGCAGCAGATGCTGGCGCGCTACGCCAATGAGCAGGACTGGTGGGATCTCAGCGTGCAGGCGACCATCACTGCCAAAATGTGGGACAGCCTGAAAGAGCGTTTCCCGCTGGCGTGGCAGAGCGTCTATGAGCGCAACACCGCGGTGAAGCAGATCCCGCCGAGCTATGCGATGGCGATTTCGCGTCAGGAGAGCGCCTGGAATCCGAAAGCGCGTTCACCGGTCGGCGCCAGCGGTCTGATGCAGATTATGCCTGCCACGGCGGCGCATACCGTGAAGATGTACAACATCCCTGGCTACAGCAACACCAGCCAGCTGCTCGATCCGGAAACCAATATTCAGATCGGCACCCAGTATCTGGAATATGTCTATCAGCAGTTCAATCAGAACCGGATTTTCGCCTCGGCGGCCTACAATGCCGGGCCGGGCCGGGTGCGAAGCTGGCAGAAAACCAGTGCAGGCAATCTTGATGCCGTCGCGTTTATCGAGACCATCCCGTTCTCTGAAACGCGTGGCTATGTGAAGAATGTGCTGGCGTACGACGCCTACTATCGTCACTTCATGGGCAAGCCTGACAAGATCCTGTCAGATGCTGAGTGGAATCGCCGTTACTAGCTGTGCTAAGCTTCCGTACTCTTTAGCGAGTACGGAAGCCTCTTCATGACCCATTCTGATTCCCCCACCGATGCGCATCCGGCAGAAGATAGCTGGCAGCGCTTTGTCGTGCTGATGCAGCAGGCCTTTGCTGATGGTCATGCGCTGCCACTGATGCAACTGATGATGACGCCCGACGAGCGGGAAGCGTTCGGCACCCGTCTGCGGATTATCGAAGAGTTAATGAACGGCGAGATGAGCCAGCGCGAACTGAAAAATGAGCTCGGCGTTGGCATTGCGACCATTACACGAGGCTCGAACAGCCTGAAAGAGGCGCCGCCGGAGCTGAAACGCTGGCTGGAGGCGCGTCTGGGACGCGCCTGATCACTGCTGGTAAAGCGGATGGATGAACGGGCAGAGCGCCAGAATCAGTGCCTGATGATAGACACTGGAGCGGCTGAGCAGGCCGTTTGTGAACGCCCCGATAGCGCCACCCTGGTGTTTAATATTTTCGATGCCGGTTAACCGCGCCATCTCGTCGCCCAGCTCCCGCCCTTCACGCAGACCCGCCAGCACCACCGGCGGCAGGGTGAAACTGGCCGAGCGCGATTCGCCGCGCTGCTTCTGATTTTCTACCACCATCCAGGCAAACGCGCTGTCATCTTCGATGCCCGCCTCAATCGCTACCCAGAACGCCGCTTCTGGCCGGACCTGCCGGGCATTCATCACGCGCTGACGTGCGCCAGTTCGCGTTTCGAGATGGGTTAACGGTTGTGCTGCTACGCCGCTATCGACCTCGACCCCTTCAATATGGCAGGATCCCTCGCCGAAAACGTCGTTGAATGCCTGAGCAATCGCATGAATTTTCGCTGGATTGGTGGTGGCTGCGACAACATGGTACATAATTGGTTGAACCCTCAGGTGATTAAGCGCCTGGTCCATCGGGCTGTTTGATTTGTCATTCTGAACCCGGGCAGTGCTCACAATCCTCACGTACTTTCCGTACGCGCCGGTTGTTTCGCGCTCTCCGTGTGCAGACTGACTGCAACAATGACGCCTGATGGGGTAAGCTCTAAAGCGATTTTTGTCGCAGTATAACGGAAACTAACATGCTACAGGTCTATCTTGTTCGTCACGGTGAAACGGTATGGAATGCGGAGCGTCGCATTCAGGGTCAGTCCGACAGTCCGCTGACGGAAAAAGGTGAGCAGCAAGCCTGGCAGGTGGGTGAGCGCGTGAAACATCTGGGCATTACGCACATTATTGCCAGCGATCTGGGGCGAACGCGCCGCACCGCGGAGATTATTGCGGATGCCTGCGGTTGCTCAGTCACGCTTGATCCGCGGTTGCGTGAGCTGAATATGGGGGTGCTGGAGAAGCGTCCGCTGGATGGCTTAACCGCGGAAGAAGAGCAGTGGCGCGCCACGCTGGTCAACGGCACCGAAGGGGGCCGTATTCCTGAAGGGGAGTCGATGACTGAGATGGCGACGCGCATGCACGCCGCGCTGAATGCCTGTCTTGATCTTCCAGCCGGAAGCCGTCCACTGCTCGTCAGTCACGGTATGGCGCTGGGGGCGCTGGTCAGCACGATTCTCGGTCTGCCTGCCTATGCGGAACGTCGTCTGCGTCTGCGTAACTGCTCACTCTCACGTGTTGATTATCAGCAGAGCGCCTGGCTGGCAGAAGGCTGGATTGTCGAGACGGCGGGGGATATTTCCCATCTGGATGCGCCTGCACTCGACGAGCTTCAACGCTGATTTACTTAAAAGGCTGCCGTCGCGATGACGGCAGCCTTAACGTCAGCTGGCTACGGTCTGGCGGCGAATGGGAATCAGATATTCGCAACGGATCTCGGTCGGTGGCTCAGCGCGTTTTTTACCGCCATCGGTGTAAAAGCGTTCGATGTCCTGTCCCTGACGACGGGTCAGCCCCAGCGTCGGCATGCAGGTGCCGTAGAGCAGCAGGATAAACTCCTGCAGATTGACGCGCGGGCCGGTATAGGTGAACTGCACGTAGTCGCCCGCTTCCAGAATCACGTTCTGCCCGGAGTGCAGGTTGACCGCGCTGTCAGCAGGCACCGCCGTGGTGTAGAGAATCTCCTGCTCGTCATCTTTGTCCTGGCTGGCGCGCACCTGATGCAGGCCATACAGTACCGGCGGCACCGTATCGGTTTCCAGCAGGAACTGCTTCCAGAAGTGCATACGCATCTCGTCGCGGTAGCTGGAAATCTGCTCCAGAATACAGGTGTAGTTCTGGGTTTGTCCTACCAGCACCGTCTCCGGCAGGGTGACGTATGCCGGTTCCGGCTGCGTCTCATCGTCCAGCCGAATAGGGGGACGAATACCGAATGAGTTCCAGTCGGAAGAGCGGCGATACCACGCTGGTGTCTGAGCAAACTGTTTTTTGAATGCGCGAGTAAAAGTCTGTTGTGAATCAAAACGATACTGCAGTGCGATGTCCAGAATCGGGCGGCTGGTCAGGCGCAGCGCCACGGCGGCTTTAGACAGACGACGCGCACGAATATAGGCACCTATTGCGTGTCCGGTTACGTCTTTAAACATCCTCTGTAAATGCCATTTAGAGTAACCGGCTTTCTGGGCAACATTGTCCAGTGAAAGGGGTTGATCCAGATGGCTCTCCAGCCAGACAAGCAAATCGCGAATGATACCGGCTTGGTCCATAAAACATCCTCATACTCTGGTGGTGCAGCTAAACGCATTCGAAGAATATTAGCACTCATTGCTCAAAAGACGTGGGCCGTTTTCCGGGGAAGGTTGTGCTAAATCAGTACGGGCTTCAACCCGTTTTGGTTTGGTCATTAACTCGATTAACAGTACATTACATTCTCATCTATTCCATTTGCAATGGTAACTCCATGACAATATTCCGACTTATGATCGCTGCGCTGACCACGCTGACCTTTTCCAGCCCGCTGTTTGCCGAACAGATTGGCTCTGTTGATACGGTATTCAAGATATTCGGGCCTGACCACAAGATTGTCGTTGAGGCTTTCGATGATCCGGACGTTAAAAATGTAACCTGTTATATCAGCCGGGCGAAAACCGGGGGTATTAAAGGCGGACTGGGTCTGGCAGAAGATACCTCTGATGCCGCGATCTCCTGTCAGCAGGTGGGGCCGGTCGAACTGAGTGATAAAATCGCGCAGGGCAAAGCAGAGGGTGAAGTGGTATTCCGCCAGCGCACCTCATTGATCTTCAAGAAGCTGCAGGTTGTACGCTTCTTCGACAAAAAGCGCAACGCCCTGGTCTATCTGACCTATTCCGATAAAGTGGTTGATGGCTCACCGAAAAATGCGATTAGCGCTGTGCCAATTATGCCGTGGCACTGATCATGCCGTCACACTAAGGACAAAAAAAACGCCCGCAGGGGCGTTTTTTATTTGCCGCGTCTGACAGGGGTTTAATCCTGCAGGTCACCGCAGAAGCGATAACCTTCACCATGAATGGTGGCGATGATCTCTGGCGTGTCCGGCGTTGATTCGAAATGCTTACGAATACGACGGATGGTGACATCGACAGTGCGATCGTGTGGCTTGAGGTCGCGGCCGGTCATTTTTTTCAGCAGATCGGCACGGGTCTGAATTTTACCCGGGTTTTCGCAGAAGTGCAGCATGGCGCGGAACTCACTGCGTGGCAGTTTGTAGTGCTCGCCGTTCGGGTTGATCAGTGAGCGGCTGTTGATATCCAGCTCCCAACCGTTGAACTTGTAGCTCTCTACCTGACGACGCTCTTCGCCTGGCATGGCCAGATTCATGGTGCGCGACAGCAGGTTGCGGGCACGAATAGTCAGCTCACGCGGATTAAACGGTTTGGTGATGTAGTCGTCAGCGCCAATTTCCAGACCAAGAATTTTATCGACTTCGTTGTCACGGCCGGTCAGGAACATCAGGGCGACATTGGCCTGCTCACGCAGTTCACGGGCCAGCAACAGGCCGTTTTTACCGGGCAGGTTGATGTCCATGATGACCAGGTTAACGTCATTGTCGGTCAGCACCTGATGCATTTCAGCACCATCAGTCGCCTCATACACCACATAACCTTCCGCCTCAAAAATACTCTTGAGGGTATTACGCGTGACCAGTTCGTCTTCAACGATAAGAATGTGCGGGGTCTGCATGTTTAGCTACCTAAAATTTGCCAACAAATTGAAAACAGGGCGTACAGCGGTATGGCGTTCTCCATCATCGAGAGCGGCGGGCCGCGCTGAACCGTTGTACGAAATCATATTTTGATAAGCCATCTATCAACGTCAACAACAGTATTAGCTCAGCCAGTCAGGATGAAAATTGCATGCCCCGGGCGTTAATGATAATGGCGCATATCCTAACTGTATTAACAGCAACCTAACAGCACCAACTACAACCGATAAGCATAAAAACAACGCTTCGTTGACTTATATCAAATGCAATTGTAGCACGTTAACACTTTTGTGAAAAACTTCTCGCAGATTGCCTGTTTAGCTCACAAAAAGCATCATTTTCGTTACATTTTTTACGCAGTCGGGCCAAAATAAAACCCGCCGGAAATCACATTCTATCTCGTTGAAGTTAAATGCTTTAATAATGATTTCTTTAATAAAGCTCGTTTCAGGGATAAAAAGATTCAGGCCATCACTTTTAACCAGTTTTAACATGGTTAACACACGATTTTCTTATTACCTTCTGGCGACTGAATCATTAACAGCCATGTTAATATGGCGTGATGTTAATGGACCAATGGAATAAATATGCTTTTTCCCCTGATTCTCGTCTCGCCCGCGCGGCCAGAAAATATCGGCGCTGCGGCGCGTGCCATGAAAACCATGGGATTCAGTCAGCTGCGCATCGTTGCCAGTGACGCCTGGCAGGATCCCGCCGCGCGCCGGGTGGCACATGGTGCCGGCGAAATTCTCGACAACGTTCAGACCTTTGCAACCCTGGCCGACGCGTTAGCGGACATCGATTTTTCGGTCGCGACCACCGCGCGCAGCCGGGCAAAGTTTCGTTATTACGCCACACCGGAGCAGGTTGAAACGCAATTGCTGGAGAAACGCCAGTGGGTAAACAGTATGGCGCTGGTGTTTGGCCGCGAAGATAGCGGGCTGACCAACGAGGAGCTGGAGCTTGTAGACCTGCTGACCGGCATCCCGATGGCGAATGACTATCCTTCACTCAATCTCGGACAGGCGGTGATGGTCTACTGCTATCAGCTGTCGAAGCTGAATCAGGTTGAGGCACCAAAAGCCTCTGCGGCGGATGGGCAGCAGTTGCAGGCGCTGCGTCAGCGTTTCCATCAGCTGCTGGCGCAACTGGAGGTCAGTGATGATGAGAAGCTGTCAGACTGGATCGATCAGCGGGTGGGGCTGCTGGAACAGCGCGACAGTGCGATGCTGCATCGTCTGCTGCACGATATTGAAAAAAAACTCACAGATAAATCCTCGGCAAAAAGCTGATTTTACAGCAACAGATCGCAGGGAATTTCTGCATCGCAACCGATCGAACAGCGTTTTACGCTTTCACCGGTGGCTGTGCGCAGTGGTGGAAATCTGTCCGCCGGACAAATCGGGTTGACTTAATGTGCGCTTTGCTTTACTTCTGGAAGCAAGACGGACAGACAAAAACAGACAGAAAATAAATCTAAATGCGTAAAATCAGCCTGAACACCACAATTATTACCACCACCATTACCACAGGTAACGGTGCGGGCTGACGCATACAGGAAAAACAGAAAATAAGCCCGCACCTAAACAGTGCGGGCTTTTTTTTCGGCTTAAATTCAGGAGAGTTTATATTATGCGAGTGCTGAAATTCGGCGGGACCTCGGTAGCGAATGCGGAGCGGTTTCTTCGCGTCGCTGACATTCTGGAAAGTAATGCGCAACAAGGACAGGTTGCAACCGTGCTCTCTGCGCCAGCAAAGATCACTAACCATCTGGTGGCGATGATTGAAAAAACCATCAGTGGTCAGGATGCTTTGCCGAATATCAGCGACGCCGAACGCATCTTCAGCGAGCTGTTGCAGGGACTGGCTGACGCGCAGCCGGGCTTTGAGTACGATCGACTGAAAACCCGCGTTGACCTGGAGTTTGCGCAGCTGAAGCAGGTTCTGCACGGTATCAGCCTGCTGGGGCAGTGCCCGGACAGCGTCAACGCGGCGATTATCTGCCGCGGTGAAAAACTCTCGATTGCGATCATGGAAGCGCTGCTGCAGGCGCGCGGCCATGAGGTCAGCGTGATCGATCCGGTGGAAAAATTGCTGGCGGTCGGCCACTACCTTGAATCCACTGTCGATATCGCTGAATCAACCCGCCGCATAGAAGCGAGTCAGATTCCGCCGCAGAACATGATCCTGATGGCGGGGTTCACGGCTGGTAACGAGCGAGGCGAGCTGGTCGTACTGGGCCGTAACGGTTCTGACTATTCAGCCGCTGTGCTGGCCGCCTGTCTGCGCGCCGACTGCTGTGAAATCTGGACTGATGTGGATGGCGTCTATACCTGCGATCCGCGTCAGGTGCCGGATGCGCGCCTGCTGAAGTCGATGTCCTATCAGGAGGCGATGGAGCTCTCCTATTTCGGCGCCAAAGTGCTGCATCCCCGCACCATCGCGCCCATTGCCCAGTTCCAGATCCCCTGCCTGATCAAAAACACGGCCAATCCGCAGGCACCCGGCACCCTGATTGGAGCAGAAGGCGAACAGGATGAGAACCCGGTAAAAGGCATCACCAACCTGAATAATATGGCGATGGTCAATGTCTCCGGTCCTGGCATGAAAGGGATGGTCGGGATGGCGGCCAGAGTCTTTGCGGCGATGTCGCGCACCGGCATCTCTGTAGTGCTGATCACCCAATCCTCTTCCGAATACAGCATCAGTTTCTGCGTGCCGCAGAGCGAGCTGGCGCGGGCGCGTCAGGTGCTGGAGGAGGAGTTCTACCTGGAGCTGAAAGATGGCCTGCTGGATCCGCTGGATATCATTGAAAACCTGGCGGTGATTTCAGTGGTGGGCGATGGCATGCGCACGCTGCGCGGCATTTCAGCCAAATTCTTCTCGGCGCTGGCGCGCGCCAATATCAATATTGTGGCGATTGCTCAGGGTTCCTCCGAGCGTTCAATCTCGGTGGTGGTGAACAATGATGAAGTGATCACCGGGGTTCGCGTGGTGCATCAGATGCTGTTCGCCACCGATCAGGTAATCGAAGTGTTTGTGGTCGGCGTCGGCGGCGTCGGCGGCGCGCTGCTGGATCAGTTACATCGCCAGCAGGCGTGGCTGAAGAAAAAGCATATCGACCTGCGCGTCTGCGGCATCGCTAACTCCCGTGCGCTGTTAACCCACGTCCACGGCATCGATTTAAGCAACTGGCAGGCGGCATTAGGCGAAGCGAAAGAGCCGTTCAATCTCGGTCGTCTGACCCGTCTGGTAAAAGAGTATCATCTGCTCAATCCGGTGATTGTGGATTGTACTTCCAGCCAGGCGGTCGCCGATCAGTATGCTGATTTTCTCAGCGAAGGTTTCCATGTGGTGACGCCAAACAAAAAGGCCAACACCTCATCCTGGAATTACTATCAGCAGATGCGCGCCGCCGCTGCC
This sequence comes from Pantoea sp. 18059, assembly GCF_902706165.1. Taxonomy (NCBI): domain Bacteria; kingdom Pseudomonadati; phylum Pseudomonadota; class Gammaproteobacteria; order Enterobacterales; family Erwiniaceae; genus Pantoea; species Pantoea sp. 18059. Next base: position 194,905 of record NZ_CACSJS010000002.1, on the reverse strand, counting down.
AAATCGCGGCGTAAATTCCTTTATGATACCAACGTCGGCGCCGGACTGCCGGTGATCGAAAACCTGCAGAACCTGATGAACGCCGGTGATGAGCTGCTGCGCTTCTCCGGTATCCTCTCTGGCTCGCTGTCCTACATTTTCGGCCAGCTGGATGACGGAATGTCACTGTCGCAGGCGACAACGATGGCGCGTGAGATGGGCTTTACCGAGCCCGATCCGCGTGACGACCTCTCCGGCACCGATGTGGCGCGTAAGCTGCTGATCCTGGCCCGTGAAGCGGGTCATCAGCTGGAGCTGAGCGACATTGAGATTGAGCCGCTGCTGCCCGCCAGCCTGACCGAAATCCAGGACATTGAGCAGTTTATGCAGCGTCTGCCTGAGCTGGATAACGCTTTTGCCGCCCGGGTTGCGCAGGCGCAGGATGAGGGCAAAGTATTGCGCTATGTTGGCGTGATTGAAGAGGGCGGCATCTGCAAAGTGAAGATCGACGCCGTTGACGGCAACGATCCACTCTATAAGGTGAAAAACGGCGAGAATGCGCTGGCGTTTTACAGCCGCTACTATCAACCGATTCCGCTGGTGCTGCGCGGATACGGTGCAGGAAATGATGTCACAGCGGCTGGTGTCTTTGCCGACCTGCTGCGGACGCTGTCATGGAAGTTGGGAGTTTAATCATGGTAAAAATTTACGCACCGGCCTCGATTGGTAACGTCAGCGTCGGCTTCGATGTGCTGGGCGCGGCGGTTTCGCCGGTAGATGGCTCCCTGCTGGGTGACTGCGTCTCCGTAGAAGCGGCAGAGCAGTTTTCACTGACCAACGCCGGACGTTTTGTCAGTAAGCTGCCCGCCGATCCAAAAGAGAATATTGTTTACCAGTGCTGGCAGCGTTTCTGCCAGGAAATCGGCAAAGCGATCCCGGTGGCGATGACGCTGGAGAAGAACATGCCCATCGGCTCCGGGCTGGGTTCCAGCGCCTGCTCGGTGGTGGCCGGTTTAATGGCGATGAACGAGTTTTGCGGCAAGCCTCTCAGCGACAGCACGTTACTGACCCTGATGGGCGAGCTGGAAGGGCGAATCTCGGGCAGCGTGCACTATGATAATGTCGCCCCCTGCTTCCTCGGCGGCATTCAGCTGATGCTGCAGGAGAATGACATTATCAGCCAGGCGGTGCCGGGCTTTGATGACTGGCTGTGGGTGATGGCCTATCCGGGCATTAAAGTCTCAACCGCAGAAGCGCGCGCCATTTTACCGGCGCAGTACCGCAAAGAGGACTGCATCAGGCATGGCCGCTTGCTGGCTGGCTTCATTCACGCCTGCCATACGCGTCAGCCGCAGCTGGCAGCTAAACTTATGCAGGATGTGATTGCCGAACCTTACCGGACCCTGCTGCTGCCAGGCTTCACCGAGGCGCGGCAGGCCGCGAAAGATATTGGCGCACTGGCGTGCGGTATCTCAGGCTCTGGTCCGACACTTTTCGCCGTTTGCAATCAGATGGAAACGGCACAGCGGATGGCTGACTGGCTGAGCCAGCACTATCTGCAGAATGATGAAGGCTTCGTCCATATCTGCCGTCTCGACACGGCTGGCGCACGACAATTGGGATAACGCATGAAACTCTACAATCTTAAGGATCACAACGAGCAGGTCAGCTTCGCCCAGGCGGTGAAACAGGGTCTGGGTTCGCAGCAGGGTCTGTTCTTTCCGCTGGAACTGCCGGAGTTTGAACTGACCGACATCGACGCGATGCTGGAGATGGATTTTGTCAGCCGCAGCAGCAAAATTCTCTCGGCTTTCATTGGTGACGAGATTCCGGCCCAGCAACTGCATGAGCGTGTTAAAGCCGCTTTTGCTTTTCCGGCCCCGGTGAAAGCCGTTAGCGAAGATATCGCCTGTCTGGAGCTGTTCCACGGCCCGACGCTGGCGTTTAAAGATTTCGGCGGCCGTTTTATGGCGCAGATGCTGTCGTATGTCTCAGGCTCAGATGAGCAGATCACCATTCTGACCGCCACCTCCGGTGATACCGGCGCGGCCGTGGCGCACGCCTTTTACGGCATGAAGAACGTGCGCGTGGTGATCCTCTATCCGCAGGGCAAAATCAGTCCGCTGCAGGAGAAACTCTTCTGTACTCTGGGCGGCAACATCGAAACCATCTCTATCGACGGCGATTTTGATGCCTGCCAGTCGCTGGTGAAACAGGCGTTTGATGACGAAGAGCTGAAGCGCGCGATTGGCCTGAACTCGGCTAACTCCATCAACATCAGCCGCCTGCTGGCGCAGATCTGCTACTACTTTGAAGCGGTTGCACAGCTGCCTCAGGAAAAACGTAATCAGCTGGTGGTGTCAGTGCCGAGCGGCAACTTTGGTGATTTGACCGCCGGTCTGCTGGCGAAATCGCTGGGCCTGCCGATCAAACGTTTTATCGCCGCCACCAACGCCAACGACACGGTGCCGCGCTTTCTGGGCAACGGCGAGTGGCAGCCAAACCAGACGGTCTCTACGCTGTCGAATGCCATGGATGTCAGCCAGCCTAATAACTGGCCGCGTGTGGAAGAGCTGTTCCGCCGTAAAACCTGGCGCTTAACCGATCTGGCCTGTGGTGCGGTCTCGGATGAGACCACGCGCGCCGCCATGCGTGAACTGGCTGAGATGGGCTACATTTCCGAGCCGCATGCCGCCATTGCCTGGCGTCTGTTGCGCGATCAGCTGCAGGAAGGGGAGTATGGTGTGTTCCTGGGAACCGCGCATCCGGCGAAATTCCGCGAAAGTGTGGAAGCGATCCTTGAACAGACCCTGACGCTGCCGCCGGAGTTAGCGGAGCGCGCCGACCTGCCGCTGCTGTCGCATCAGATGAAGGGTGATTTCGCCTCGCTGCGGGCGTTTCTGCTGAAGTAAACCTGTGAAAGGCTTCCCGGTTGCGGGAAGCCTGTTTGTGGAAAGCAGAGGGCGCGGGGTGTTACTGCTCTGCGCGCTTAAAGACCAGCTCGCTCTCGCTGCTGCTGGCTGCATCAAAACGATAGCCATCCAGATCAAACGCCTTAAGCTGTTCCGGCTTCGTCAGGCGCTGCTGAATCACATAGCGACTCATTAATCCACGCGCCTTTTTGGCATAGAAGCTAATCACTTTGTAACTGCCATTCTTCTCGTCGAGGAACACCGGCTTAATCATCTGTGCCCGCAGCGTCTTCGGCTTAACCGCCCGGAAATATTCGTCCGAGGCGAGGTTGATCAGCACCTCATCACCCTGTTCCGCCAGCGCGGCATTCAGCGTTTCAGTGATGAGATCGCCCCAGAAGGTGTAGAGATCTTTGCCCGCCGGATTCGCCAGGCGAATGCCCATCTCCAGACGGTAAGGCTGCATTAAATCGAGTGGACGCAGTACGCCATACAGGCCTGATAACATGCGCAGGTGCTGCTGAGCAAAATCGAAATCCTGATCGCTGAAGGTCTCTGCCTGTAAACCGGTGTAGACATCACCTTTGAACGCCAGGATCGCCTGACGGGCATTCTTAGGGGAAAAATCGGGCTGCCAGCTGTTAAAGCGCTCGGCATTGAGGTGCGCCAGTTTATCGCTGATGCCCATTAACGAGGCGATGCTGGCGGGTGACAGCTCGCGCGCAATTTCAATCAGCTGTTGTGACTTTTCTAACAGCGCAGGCTGGGTGAAACGCGTTGTCGCCAGCGGGCTTTCATAATCCAGCGTCTTGGCGGGAGAGATCACCATCAACATAGTTGCTTCCTCGGTTAATGCCTGGTTTAACAGGGCATTGGCTGCTTATCAGGCTTCGCAGTGTACCAAAAAAGCCGCAAAGAATGACGAATCACACCTATTTGTTCGCGCTATCGTAAACGGCATTCCCTGACCTTGCGCCACCGTTGCCGCGTGATATTATCGCAACAGCCTTTTTTCACACTGACAGTTAACTAAGAGAAAAGAACATGACGGACAAACTTACCTCCCTGCGTCAGCTCACCACCGTCGTCGCCGACACCGGTGATATTGCAGCCATGAAGCTGTATCAGCCACAAGACGCCACCACCAACCCTTCTCTGATTCTCAACGCCGCGCAAATTCCTGAATACCGTAAACTGATCGATGAAGCGATCGGCTGGGCGCGTGATCAGAGCAGCAACAAAGAAGAGCAGCTGCAGCTGGTTTCTGACAAGCTGGCCGTGAACATTGGTCTGGAAATCCTCAAACTGATCCCAGGCCGCATCTCGACGGAAGTGGATGCGCGTCTCTCTTACGACACTGAAGGCAGCATCGCCAAAGCCCGCAGCCTGATCAAACTCTACAATGATGCCGGTATCAGCAACGACCGCATCCTGATCAAACTGGCCTCTACCTGGCAGGGCATCCGTGCTGCAGAGCAGCTGGAAAAAGAGGGTATCAACTGTAACCTGACGCTGCTGTTCTCCTTTGCTCAGGCGCGTGCCTGTGCTGAAGCGGGCGTGTTCCTGATCTCTCCGTTTGTTGGCCGTATCCTCGACTGGTACAAAGCCAATACTGACAAGAAAGAGTATGCCGCGCACGAAGATCCAGGCGTGGTTTCAGTTTCTGAAATCTACAACTACTACAAGCAGCACGGCTATGAAACCGTGGTGATGGGCGCCAGCTTCCGTAACGTCGGCGAAATTATCGAGCTGGCTGGCTGTGACCGTCTGACCATTTCTCCTGCGCTGCTGAAAGAGCTGGCGGAGAGCGAAGGCACCCTGGAGCGTAAACTGAGCTACAGCGGCGAAGTGAAAGCGCGTCCGGCGCGCATGACCGAGTCTGAGTTCCTGTGGCAGCACAACCAGGATCCGATGGCGGTTGCGAAGCTGGCAGAAGGTATCCGCAATTTTGCCGTTGATCAGGGCAAACTTGAGAAGATGCTGGCAGAACTGCTGTAATCTGTTGACCGTGGCGGCGCAGGCTGCCACGGTTTTCCCTTTTCCGACCCTTTCACTTTATATTATCCTCTCGGCTATTCCCCTTTTACTCCAACCGCACCGCGGTAAATCACAGCGAAGCTAATCATGAATACATTACGCATTGGCCTGATCTCGGTCTCCGATCGCGCCGCGAACGGCATTTATCAGGATCAGGGTATTCCCGCGCTGGAGAGCTGGCTCGGCAGCGCAATCAGCAGCCCGTTTGAGATTGAGTCCCGACTGGTGCCCGACGAGCAGCCGATGATTGAGCAGGCGATTTGCGAACTGGTCGATGAACGTTTTTGCCATCTGGTGTTAACCACCGGCGGCACCGGTCCGGCCCGACGCGATGTCACGCCCGATGCCACCTTAGCCGTTGCCGATCGTGAAATGCCTGGTTTTGGTGAGCAGATGCGCCAGATCAGCCTGCAGTTCGTACCGACCGCGATTCTGTCGCGTCAGGTCGGGGTGATCCGCAAGCAGTCGCTGATCCTCAATCTGCCTGGTCAGCCGAAGTCGATCAAAGAGACGCTGGAAGGGCTGAAGGATGAGCAGGGCAACGTAAAAGTTCACGGCATCTTTGCATCTGTACCTTATTGTTTACAGTTGCTGGAAGGGCCTTACGTCGAAACGCATTCCAGCGTAGTAGCAGCATTTCGGCCTAAAAGCGCTATACGTGAGATAAATAACTAAATATTCCCCATTTCAGGCATAAGCTATAGCCTTGCTGGTGTGGCAAAAGATTGACGGTATAGTAATAAGATCTTTACAACCTTATCTCTTTTGCCTCTGGAATATTATGAATCCGACTCACACTCAGCGTCTGACCGGTAAGGATTACAAGACCCTGGCGCTGGCCGCGCTGGGCGGCGCGCTGGAATTCTACGACTTCATTATCTTCGTCTTCTTCGCCACCGTGATTGGCGAACTCTTTTTCCCCTCGGATATCCCGGAATGGCTGCGTCAGCTGCAGACGTTTGCCATTTTTGCCGCAGGCTATCTGGCTCGTCCGCTGGGCGGCATCGTGATGGCGCATTTTGGCGATAAGCTCGGGCGCAAAAAGATGTTCAGCCTGAGCATTCTGCTGATGGCGCTGCCGACCCTGATGATGGGCGCTTTACCCACCTGGCAGACGATTGGCATTGCTGCGCCACTGCTGATGCTGCTGATGCGGATGTTACAGGGCGCGGCGATTGGCGGTGAAGTGCCGGGCGCCTGGGTGTTTGTCGCGGAACACGTGCCCTATAAACGTATCGGCATCGCCTGCGGCACGCTGACGGCCGGGCTGACTATCGGCATTTTACTGGGTTCGCTGGTGGCCACGCTGATCAATACCTCAATGTCGCAGCAGGCGATCCATGATGGCGGCTGGCGCATCCCGTTCTTCCTCGGCGGCGTGTTCGGGCTGGTCGCGATGTACCTGCGTCGCTGGCTGCATGAGACGCCAGTGTTTATCGAGATGCAGCAGCGTAAAGCGCTGGCGGAAACTCTGCCGCTGAAGACCGTGCTGGCAGAGCATAAAAAGTCGATTGTCATCTCTATGCTGCTGACCTGGCTGCTCTCCGCCTGCATCGTGGTGGTGATCCTGATGTCGCCGGTCTGGCTGCAAAAACAGCAGGGCATCGCGCCTGCGCTGACCCTGCAGGCCAACAGCATCGCCACCGTGATGCTCTGCATTGGCTGCATTATTGCCGGACTCGCGGCCGATCGCTTTGGTGCCAGTCGTACGCTGTGTGTCGGCAGCCTGCTGCTGGCGATCTGTAGCTGGCAGTTTTATCACCTGACCGCCCTCTATCCACAGCAGCTCTTCCTGCTTTATGGCGTGGCGGGTCTCAGCGTCGGTATCGTTGGCGTGGTGCCCTTTGTGATGGTGCGCGCCTTTCCGGCAGAAGTGCGTTTTACCGGACTCTCATTTTCCTACAACCTCTCCTATGCGATCTTTGGCGGGCTGACACCGATCTTTGTGTCGCTGCTGATGAACGTCTCAGAGATGGCACCCTGCTGGTATGTGATGGCGCTGGCGCTGGTGGGATTGCTGACGGGGATCTGGCTGCGGCGTGATGTCAGCCACGAGCCTGGCCTGCAGCAGGGGATTAACTCTTTGTAATGCGGGGACGCGGAGCCAGGCTCCGCGTCTTTTTTATGCGTAAAGGCAGGCTTAGAGTGGTTTCGCGCCAATCGGCAGAATGGTGCGGCCAAAGGTTTCGTTCAGCACTTCACCCATCGCCAGATAGCAGGCGCTGGCACCACAGAGTATCCCGACCCAGCCCGCGGAGACCACCAGCGCCGGCAGGTGCATAAGATGAGCCACGGCCAGCAGCAGAAACAGCAGCGTGAGCGAGCCGAAAACAAACTGCAGCATCCGCGCACCTTTCAGCGTACCGACGAACATAAACAGCGTGAAAATGCCCCACAGTGCCAGCCAGGCCCCCAGGAAACGTTCGTCTGGCGCTTTTGCCAGACCCATTTCAGGTAACAGCAGGATCGCCACAAAGCTTAACCAGAACATGCCGTAAGAGGTAAAGGCGGTCAGCCCGAAAGTGTTGTTCTTTTTAAACTCCAGCAGACCGGCCAGCACCTGCGCAATCCCGCCATAAAAAATGCCCATGGCTAAAATCGCCACGTCCATGGCAAACAGGCCCGTGTTGTGCAGGTTCAGCAAAATGGTCGTCATGCCAAATCCCATTAATCCCAGCGGGGCAGGGTTAGCCAGCGTTGAATTTGCCATAGTTCCTCGGCAGTAAAATGATCGTTGATGTAATAAACGGATTTCGTCCTGCTCCCTGAGGGGAGCAAGGCGACGCATCATATTCAGCGTTGTGGCAGCGTTCTTTGATCCCGACAGGGCCAAAGGTAAAAATTTTTTTTTGGTTTAGCCCTTGATGCGCATCGAAGCGGCCCCATTTACTTGTCATCGAGCGTTGTGAACGTTGGAAAAAAAGCATGTGCTGGCAGTTGAATGCAAACAACCCGCCCACATAAAAGGTTCACAACCCAAATTGGCAACGAATTTAAGTGGGAGATGTTTAGATGGGTAAGATTATTGGTATTGACCTGGGTACAACCAACTCTTGTGTTGCGATCATGGATGGCACTAAAGCACGCGTGCTGGAAAATGCCGAGGGCGATCGCACCACGCCTTCAATTATTGCGTATACACAGGATGGCGAAATTCTGGTCGGTCAACCGGCTAAACGTCAGGCAGTGACCAACCCGCAGAATACCCTGTTCGCAATTAAGCGTCTGATCGGTCGTCGCTTCCAGGACGAAGAAGTACAGCGTGATATTAAAATCATGCCGTACAAAATCACCGGCGCTGACAACGGCGACGCATGGCTGGAAGTGAAAGGTCAGAGAATGGCACCGCCGCAGATCTCTGCTGAAGTGCTGAAGAAAATGAAAAAGACCGCCGAAGATTACCTCGGTGAGCCAGTGACTGAAGCGGTTATTACCGTACCTGCTTACTTCAACGATGCGCAGCGTCAGGCAACCAAAGACGCCGGCCGTATCGCAGGTCTGGAAGTCAAACGTATCATTAACGAACCGACTGCTGCTGCACTGGCATATGGTCTGGATAAAGGCCAGGGTAACCGCACCATCGCGGTTTATGACCTGGGTGGCGGTACCTTCGATATCTCAATCATTGAGATCGACGAAGTTGACGGCGAAAAAACCTTTGAAGTTCTGGCGACCAACGGTGATACCCACCTGGGTGGTGAAGACTTCGATAGCCGCCTGATTAACTATCTGGTTGCTGAATTCAAGAAAGACCAGGGCATCGATCTGCACAACGATCCACTGGCGATGCAGCGTCTGAAAGAAGCGGCAGAGAAAGCGAAAATCGAACTTTCTTCTGCACAGCAGACCGACGTTAACCTGCCATATATCACGGCAGATGCGACTGGTCCTAAGCACCTGAACATCAAAGTGACCCGCTCTAAACTGGAGTCACTGGTTGAAGATCTGGTTGCTCGCTCAATCGCGCCACTGAAAGTTGCGCTGCAGGATGCCGGACTGTCTGTTTCAGACATCAACGACGTTATCCTGGTGGGTGGTCAGACTCGTATGCCACTGGTTCAGGCCAAAGTGACTGAGTTCTTCGGTAAAGAGCCACGTAAAGACGTGAACCCGGACGAAGCGGTCGCGGTTGGTGCTGCGGTTCAGGGTGGTGTACTGGGTGGCGACGTGAAAGACGTGCTGCTGCTGGACGTTACCCCGCTGTCACTGGGTATCGAAACCATGGGTGGCGTGATGACTTCGCTGATCAGCAAGAACACCACCATCCCAACCAAGCACAGCCAGGTCTTCTCGACTGCTGAAGATAACCAGTCAGCCGTGACCATTCACGTGCTGCAGGGTGAGCGTAAGCGCGCCAATGACAACAAGTCACTGGGCCAGTTCAACCTCGACGGTATCCAGAACGCGCCACGCGGTCTGCCGCAGATCGAAGTGACCTTCGACATCGATGCGGATGGTATCCTGCACGTGTCGGCGAAAGATAAGAACAGCGGTAAAGAGCAGAAAATCACCATCAAAGCCTCTTCAGGTCTGAGCGATGAAGAGATCCAGAAAATGGTGCGTGATGCGGAAGCGAACGCTGAATCTGACCGCAAGTTCGAAGAGCTGGTACAGACGCGTAACCAGGGCGATCAGATTGCCCACAGCACGCGTAAGCAGCTGGAAGAAGCCGGCGACAAACTGTCAGCTGATGACAAAGCGCCAATCGAAGCCGCTCTGGCCGCGCTGGAAACTGCGCTGAGAGGCGAAGACAAAGCGGAAATCGACGCCAAAATGCAGGCGCTGATGGAAGTGTCCGGCAAACTGATGGAAGCAGCACAGCAGTCTCAGGCGGGTGCAGCGGATGCCGGTGACGCGTCAGCGAAGAAAGATGACGACGTTGTCGATGCTGAATTCGAAGAAGTGAAAGACAACAAGAAATAATTGCCCCTGACCGGGCGCGACGGTTGGCCTGACAGCCGTTGAAACCAGCACGGGCGTAGGAGATCTCTCCACGCCCGTGCGATCATGTTAAGGGCTAAATAAACATGGCGAAGAGTGATTACTACGAGATTTTAGGCGTCGCCAAATCCGCGGACGAGCGTGAAATCAAAAAGGCTTACAAACGCCTGGCAATGAAATTTCACCCGGACCGTAATCCCGGTGACAAAGAAGCCGAAGCCAAATTCAAAGAGGTCAAGGAAGCGTACGAAATCCTGACCGATGCGCAGAAGCGTGCGGCCTACGATCAATATGGTCATGCAGCCTTTGAACAGGGCGGTATGGGTGGCGGTGGATACGGCGGCGGCGGCTTTGGTGGCGGCGGCGCAGACTTCAGCGATATCTTTGGCGACGTGTTCGGTGACATCTTTGGTGGTGGACGACGTCAGCGCGCATCCCGTGGCGCCGATTTACGCTACAACATGGAGCTGTCGCTGGAAGAAGCGGTACGCGGCGTGACCAAAGAGATCCGCATTCCAACGCTGGAAGAGTGTGACGTCTGCCACGGCAGCGGCGCGAAAGCGGGAACGCAGCCACAAACCTGTTCAACCTGTCACGGTGCAGGCCAGGTGCAGATGCGCCAGGGCTTCTTCACCGTTCAGCAGGCCTGTCCGACCTGTCATGGTCGCGGCTCGGTGATTAAAGATCCGTGCAACGCCTGTCATGGTCATGGCCGCGTTGAGAAGTCGAAAACGCTGTCAGTGAAAATCCCGGCAGGGGTCGACACCGGCGATCGCATTCGTCTCAGCGGCGAAGGCGAAGCGGGCGAGCAGGGCGCACCAGCAGGCGATCTCTACGTTCAGGTCTCGGTGAAGAAACACCCGATCTTCGAACGTGAAGAGAACAATCTCTACTGTGAAGTGCCGATCAACTTTGCGATGGCAGCGCTGGGCGGTGAGATTGAAGTACCGACCCTGGATGGTCGCGTGAAGCTGAAAGTGCCGTCAGAAACTCAGACCGGCAAGCTGTTCCGCATGCGCGGACGTGGCGTGAAATCTGTGCGTGGCGGCGCGGTCGGCGATCTGCTGTGTCGTGTCGTGGTGGAAACACCGGTCAGCCTGAATGAGAAACAGAAAGCGCTGTTGCGTGAACTGGAAGAGAGTTTTGGCGGCCCGAGCGGCGAGCATAACAGCCCACGCTCCAAGAGTTTTTTCGACGGCGTGAAAAAATTCTTTGATGATCTGACTCGTTAATTCTGCCTGATAAAAAGCGGAGCCCCGGCTCTGATGCCAGTCAGTTAAGCGACAGGTGATAACGCAGTCTGGTGCCGCGCAGGGGCTGGCGGTCCTCGCGCCGCTGCGCGGTTCCTTCACTTCATTCCTCTGCCTGACGGACCGGCGGGGATGGCACATCCTGTGCCGCCCCGCCTTTCGCCCGCGTCCTGCGGGCTCTCCTGGCAGACTCATTCTGTTCAGCGCTGCGGATTACCTGCCCCTGCCCGACCCCAGCCTGCTCTGAAACTTCAGTGTGTAGTGTTAAAAAGGGCACGAGAGTGGAGGCCTGAGCGCCTCTGCTGCTGAAAGGGCTATCCATAGCGCTGAGGCGTGACGGCGGGCCAGAAGTCCACGCCGGGAAGCGTGGACAGTTCGGGGCCGGCCAGGGAGGGCCGATCCCCGAACGGTTCGTCGGCACGACGTCAAAGCCGAAGGTACCGCGTGAGCGGCGCGAGGACGGCCCGGCAGCAGCAGAGGTGCTCAGGCCCGCACTGCGGCTCGCTCGCCCGGAAAAAAAGCTGCCACGTTTGACCGTGACAGCCTTTACAAATCTAATCTTAACTGACCAGCATTAGAGCCCGGCTCCGCTTTTTTTTACTTTAAATCCCCTGCCTGTGATGGCTGCATTATCTCTCCCTCACCGCAGCACTCATAAAAAAGCCGGCGTTTACTGCTGCTACTGCTCGGCGAAACCGAGCATATAGCGCGGTATAAGCTGCTTTTAACGAACTATATGAATCGTTACACTGTTTAACATTCTGTCTCTGCTCAGGAAGATGAACGTTGAACAAGCCGCGCAAATTAAAAAATCTGCTAAAAAGTTTTATTGAAAGTGATGCCAGCAATGGCGTGATGTTGATCGTGGCGGCGGTCGCGGCGATGATCCTCGCCAATACGGCCGCTACCGCCCAGGGTTACCAGGCGTTGCTGAATGAACCGGTACAAATCCGCTTCGGAGCGCTGGATATCAGCAAAAACTTGCTGTTGTGGATCAACGATGCGCTGATGGCGCTTTTCTTTCTGGTTATTGGCCTGGAAGTAAAGCGTGAGTTGATGGTCGGCGAACTTGCCAGCCGTGACAAGGCGATCTTCCCGGTCATCGCGGCAATAGGCGGCATGGCGTTACCCGCCCTGATCTTCCTGCTTTTCAACCATGGTGATGAGATTGCACGTAACGGCTGGGCCATTCCTACCGCAACCGATATCGCTTTTGCGCTGGGTGTGCTGGCCCTTCTGGGCAGCCGTGTTCCCGTTGCGCTGAAAGTCTTTTTGATGGCACTGGCGATTATTGATGACCTGGGTGCCATTGTGATTATCGCTCTGTTCTATACCAGTGATCTCTCAGTACTCTCCCTGTGCGTGGCTGCTGGCGCAATTGTCGTGCTGGCACTCCTGAACCGCTTTAACGTCCGTAGAATCTCAGTCTACATACTGGTGGGTATCATACTCTGGACCGCCGTGCTGAAGTCGGGCGTCCACGCAACCCTGGCTGGCGTCATTGTGGGCTTCTTCGTGCCTCTGGAGAAGAAAGAGGGGCACTCTCCAGCGGAACATCTGGCGCATGGTCTGATGCCGTGGGTGAACTGGATGATTCTGCCGCTGTTTGCCTTTGCTAATGCCGGTATCTCACTTGCTGGCATTACGCTGAGTGATGTCCTCTCGCCTGAACCGTCAGGTATCATCTTCGGCCTGTTAATCGGTAAGCCATTAGGCATTACGCTCTTCTGCTGGCTGGCGGTAAAACTGCGGCTGGCAGTATTACCCAACGGCACAACCATACGCGATATTATGGCGATTGGTGTGCTGTGCGGAATTGGCTTCACTATGTCAATTTTTATCAGTTCGCTGGCCTTTGATGCCGCGCATGAACAGCTGGTGACCTTTTCTAAACTGGGCATACTGACCGGCTCTCTGCTTTCAGCCGTCATCGGCTATACGCTGCTGCGAATTAAACTGCGTTAATGGGGAGGAGGCGAAAGCCTCCTTTTTGCTATGAATCAGCTCAATTTCAATCATCTCTACTACTTCTGGCACGCCTGCCGTGCGGGATCAATTACGGCGGCAGCAGAGGCACTCTCCCTGACGCCGCAGACCATTACCGGGCAGATTAAGGCACTGGAGGAGCGCCTGCAGGGCAAGCTTTTCCGGCGTCAGGGACGGGGCCTGGTACCGACTGAACTGGGGCAGCTGGTTTTTCGCTATGCTGACCGCATGTTTATGCTGAGTCAGGAAATGCTGGATATTGTGAATTACCGCAAAGAGTCTCATCTGCTACTGGATGTTGGCGTGGCAGATGCGCTCTCAAAGCAGCTGGTCAGCAAGGTGCTGGAGACGGCGGTGGTCGCAGAGGAGAAAATTCATCTGCGCTGTTTTGAATCGACCCACGAAATGCTGCTGGAGCAGCTCAGTCAGCACAAGCTGGATATGATTATCTCTGACTGCTCCATCGACCCCACCCAACAGGAAGGGCTATTTTCGGTGAAGCTGGGGGAATGCCCGATCAGCTTCTGGTCAACCCAGCCGCTCAGCGATCTCTCTTTGCCGGCCTGCCTGGAGACGCGTCCCCTGCTGATTCCGGGGCGCCGCTCCATGCTGGGGCGCAAAATCCTCAACTGGATCAGCACCCAGGGAGTGCAGGTGGAGATTCTCGGTGAGTTTGATGATGCGGCACTGATGACGGCGTTTGGTGCGCGACAGAATGCGATTTTTGTCGCGCCTTTGCTGGAGATGGGTCAACGTGAGGGGATATATGAAGTCGGGCGGCTCGACGCGGTATCAGAGGAGTATCACATACTCTTCGCGGAGCGGATGATTCAGCATCCGGCGGTGCAGCGACTCTGTCACGCAGACTTCAGCGAACTCTTTCCCCGCCAGGGGACAGACGAAAAAAAACCGGCGTAAGCGCCGGCTTTTTTAACAAAGCGATTAACAACAGGCGATTAAGCCAGTTTGTTGATCTGTGCAGTCAGGTTAGACTTATAACGTGCAGCTTTGTTCTTGTGGATCAGACCTTTAGCAGCCTGACGGTCCACGAGTGGTTGCATTTCATTGAATGCGTTCTGCGCAGCAGCTTTGTCGCCTGAAGCGATCGCCGCGTATACTTTCTTAACGAAGGTACGCATCATAGAGCGGCGGCTAGCGTTATGCTTACGGCGTTTCTCAGATGTTACGGCGCGTTTCTTAGCTGATTTGATATTAGCCAAGGTACAACTCCCAAATGTGTTCTATAGAGACAAATCAAAGGCCGAGGACTATGCCCTTCTAACCTGATTTTGTCAATGGATTTGTGCAAATAAGCGTCGCCCTGAGAGCGGCACTCGGTTACGTATTTGATGGCGCAGGATTCTACCAGCTTCCCCTCGCTGAATACAGTATTTCGCGACAAAATTCTTAACATGCGCTTCTGCAACAGGAAATGCAGCGCCTAAAGCATGAAAGGCGTGCTGACGGGTTAACCTGAGTCGCTTTCAAGGGTATAATCCGCCGATTTCCACCGGTTTGGGCCAGCCATGAAGTTTATCCGCGGTATTCATAATCTTAACGAGCAGCATCGCGGCTGCGTTCTGACCATTGGTAATTTCGATGGCGTGCACCGTGGGCATCAGGCGCTGATGTCGCGGCTGTGTGAAGAGGGAAGTAAGCGTAATCTGCCGGTGGTGGTCATGGTTTTTGAGCCACAGCCGTTGGAGCTGTTTGCCGGTGACAAAGCGCCGGCTCGTCTGACGCGTCTGCGTGAAAAACTGCGATACATGGCGGAAGCCGGCGTCGATAAAGTGTTGTGCGTGCGGTTCGACCGTCGCTTTGCGGCCTTGTCCGCCCAGCGTTTTATCAGTGACCTGTTAGTCGAAAAGCTGGACGTAAAGTACCTTGCGGTAGGCGATGATTTCCGCTTCGGCGCTGGTCGCCAGGGTGATTTCCTGTTATTACAGAAAGCCGGTGCGGAGTACGGCTTTGAGGTCGTAAGCACCGAAACCTTCTGTGATGGCGGTAAGCGAATCAGCAGTACTGCCGTGCGTCAGGCGCTGGCCGTGGATGATTTAGCGCTGGCGCAGTCGCTGCTTGGTCACCCTTTCACTATTTCCGGCCGCGTTGTGCACGGTGATGCACTGGGACGCACGCTGGGTTTCCCCACGGCGAACCTCCCTTTACGCCGCAGCGTCTCGCCGGTGAAAGGGGTTTATGCGGTAGAGGTACGGGGTCTGACGCCCGAGCCACTGCCAGGTGTCGCCAATATCGGCACCCGTCCGACCGTAAAAGGTTTACGCCAGCAGCTTGAAGTTCACCTGCTCGACATCAATATGGATCTCTATGGTCGTCACATTGATGTGGTGCTGAAACAGAAAATACGAAACGAGCAGCGCTTTGCCTCACTGGAGGCGTTGAAAGAACAAATTGCGAACGATGTGGTAACGGCCCGGCAGTTCTTTGGGCTGCTTTAACCTGAGCGAAAAACGGAATCGAGAATCTGATGAGTGACTATAAATCTACCCTGAATTTGCCGGAAACGGGATTCCCGATGCGTGGCGATCTGGCCAAACGCGAACCGGGAATGTTGCAACGCTGGTATGCCGACAATCTGTACGGCATCATCCGCGAAGCCAAAAAAGGGAAAAAAACCTTTATCCTGCATGATGGCCCTCCGTATGCGAACGGCAGCATTCATATTGGTCACTCCGTTAACAAGATTCTGAAAGACATTATCGTTAAGTCGAAAGGCATGGCGGGTTATGACTCGCCGTATGTGCCGGGCTGGGACTGTCACGGTCTGCCAATCGAACACAAAGTTGAGCAGATGATCGGCAAGCCAGGCGAGAAAGTCACCGCTGCTGAATTCCGCGAAGCGTGCCGCAAATACGCCGCGGAACAGGTTGAAGGCCAGAAGGCGGACTTTATCCGTCTGGGTGTGCTGGGCGACTGGGATCGCCCTTACCTGACCATGGATTTCGGTACCGAAGCCAACATCATTCGTGCGCTAAGTAAAATCATCGGCAACGGCCACCTGCACAAAGGCGCGAAGCCCGTGCACTGGTGTCTGGATTGCCGTTCTGCCTTAGCAGAAGCGGAAGTGGAGTATTACGACAAAACGTCACCGTCGATTGATGTGATGTTCAACGCCATTGATGCCGACGCGGTGCGTCAGGCGTTTGGTGTGGCACAGGTTAATGGTCCGATTTCACTGGTGATCTGGACGACGACACCGTGGACGCTGCCGGCTAACCGCGCCATCTCGTTAAACGCGGAATTTGAGTATCAGTTGCTGCAGATCGACGGTCGCGCGCTGATCCTGGCAAAAGATCTGGTCGAGAGCGTCATGAAGCGCGCCGGTGTCAGCGAATGGCAGGTACTGGGCGAATGCAAAGGCGCGGCGCTGGAGCTGCAGAAATTCCAGCATCCGTTCCTGGCGCTTGAGTCGCTGGTGGTACTGGGCGATCACGTCACCCTGGAAGCGGGTACCGGTGCAGTCCACACGGCACCTGGCCACGGCCCGGATGACTATGTTATCGGTCAGAAATATGGCATCGAAACCGCCAATCCGGTCGGACCGGATGGCCGCTATCTGCCAGGCACCTATCCGACGCTGGATGGGGTCAACGTCTTTAAAGCCAACGACATGATCGTTGAGCTGCTGAAAGAGAAGGGCGCGCTGCTGCACGTTGAGAAACTGCTGCACAGCTACCCGCACTGCTGGCGCCATAAAACGCCGATCATCTTCCGCGCCACGCCGCAATGGTTCATCAGCATGGATCAGAAAGGATTGCGTGCGCAGTCGCTGAAGGAGATCAAAGGCGTGCAGTGGATCCCGGACTGGGGCCAGGCGCGTATCGAATCGATGGTGGCGAACCGTCCCGACTGGTGTATCTCTCGTCAGCGTACCTGGGGCGTACCGATGGCGCTGTTCGTTCATAAAGAGAGCGAAGAGCTGCACCCGGACACGCTGGCACTGATGGAAAAAGTGGCGCAGCGCGTTGAGCAGGAGGGGATTCAGGCCTGGTGGGATCTCGATCCGCGCGAGCTGATGGGCGACGATGCCGATCATTACGTAAAAGTGCCGGATACGCTGGATGTCTGGTTTGACTCCGGTTCAACCAGCTATTCCGTGGTTGATGCGCGTCCGGAATTTGGCGGACATGCGCCTGACCTTTATCTGGAAGGGTCCGATCAGCATCGCGGCTGGTTTATGTCCTCGCTGATGATCTCCACGGCGATGAAGGGCAAAGCGCCTTATCGTCAGGTACTGACGCACGGTTTCACCGTGGATGGTCAGGGCCGCAAGATGTCGAAATCGATCGGTAACACGGTTGCGCCGCAGGATGTGATGAACAAACTGGGCGCCGATATTCTGCGCCTGTGGGTGGCATCAACCGACTACTCGGGCGAAATGGCGGTCTCCGATGAGATCCTTAAACGTTCTGCCGATGCCTATCGCCGCATCCGTAACACCGCGCGTTTCCTGCTGGCTAACCTCAGCGGCTTTAACCCGGCTACCGATCTGGTGAAACCGGAAGAGATGGTGGTGGTGGATCGCTGGGCCGTCGGTCGCGCTCAGGCGGCACAGGCCGATATCGTTGCCTCTTACGAGAACTACGATTTCCACGAAGTGATCCAGCGTCTGATGCAGTTCTGTTCAATTGAGATGGGCAGCTTCTATCTCGACATCATCAAGGATCGTCAGTACACCGCGAAAGGCGATGGCCTGGCGCGTCGCAGCTGCCAGACCGCGCTGTGGCATATCGTCGAAGCGCTGGTACGCTGGATGGCACCGATCATGTCCTTTACGGCGGATGAGATCTGGGGCTACCTGCCAGGCGAACGTGCCCAGTATGTCTTTACCGAAGAGTGGTATCAGGGGCTGTTTGGCCTGGCTGAAGATGAAGCGCTGAATGACGCCTACTGGGCTGAGCTGCTGAAAGTGCGTGGCGAAGTGAACAAGGTGATCGAGCAGGCGCGTGCGGATAAACGTATCGGTGGCGCACTGGAAGCAACGGTAACGCTCTATGCCGATCCGGAGCTGGCGGCTAAACTGCAGGCGCTGGGTAATGAGCTGCGCTTTGTGCTGCTGACCTCTGGCGCACAGGTGGCTGATTACGCCCTGGCGAACGACGAAGCGCAGCAGAGTGAGCTGCTGAAAGGTCTGAAAATCGCGCTGCACAAGGCGGAAGGCGAGAAATGTCAGCGCTGCTGGCATTACACTACCGACGTCGGACAGAATCCTGAGCATGCTGAGGTCTGTGGTCGTTGTTACACTAACGTAGCCGGTGACGGCGAACAGCGTGAATTTGCCTGATGCGTAAACCTATTTTATCAACCGGATTGCGCTGGCTGTGGCTGGTGCTGGTGGTGATTGTTGTCGACTTCGCCAGCAAGCAGTGGGTGATGAACAACATGATGCTGCATGAAACCCAGCCACTGATGCCCTACCTGAACCTGTTCTACGCGCACAACTACGGCGCGGCGTTCAGTTTCCTGGCGGACAAAGGCGGCTGGCAGCGCTGGTTCTTTGCCGGTATTGCGCTGGCTATCGTGATCTCACTGGTCGTGATGATGTATCGTAATCATGCCAGTCAGAAGATCGCTAACATCGCGTATGCCCTGATCATCGGCGGCGCGATAGGCAATCTGTTTGATCGCTCATACCATGGCTTTGTGGTCGATTTTATCGATTTCTATGTCGGTAACTGGCACTTCGCTACATTTAATATCGCTGACTGCGGCATCTGTATCGGTGCTGCATTGGTGGTGCTGGAGGGCTTTTTCAGCCCGAACGGCAAACAGGCTAAACAGAAAGGGTAAGTGATGACTGAGTCCGTACAGCGCGAAAGCGCGGTGTTGGTGCATTTTACGCTGAAGCTGGAAGATGGCTCGACGGCGGAATCGACCCGTGCAAACGGCAAGCCCGCGCTGTTCCGTCTCGGTGATGGCAGCCTCTCTGCGGCACTTGAGCAGGCACTGCTGGGGCTGAAAGCGGGTGAAACTAAACAGTTTACCCTGGAACCGGACGACGCCTTTGGCGGCGTCAGCCCTGACCTGATCCAGTATTTCTCGCGTCGGGACTTTATCGATGCGGGTGAGCCGGAAGTGGGAGCCATCATGCTGTTCAGCGGCATGGGCGGCAGTGAAATGCCTGGCGTGATCCGTGAAATCTCCGGTGACTCTATCACTGTGGATTTCAACCATCCGCTGGCAGGTCGTCGTATTCAGTTTGATGTAGAGGTGCTGGAAATCGATCCCGCACTGGAGGCCAACGATGCAAATCCTGTTAGCTAATCCGCGCGGCTTCTGCGCTGGCGTTGATCGTGCCATCAGTATTGTTGAGCGCGCGCTGGAGATGTATGGCGCGCCAATCTATGTCCGTCACGAAGTGGTGCATAACCGTTACGTGGTAAACAGCCTGCGTGAGCGCGGTGCCATCTTCATTGAAGAGATCAGTGAAGTGCCGGATAACGCGATTCTGATCTTCTCCGCGCACGGCGTTTCTCAGGCGGTGCGTGCCGAAGCCAAAGCGCGCAATCTGACTATGCTGTTTGACGCCACCTGTCCGCTGGTGACTAAGGTGCATATGGAAGTGGCTCGCGCCAGCCGTAAAGGCGTTGAGGCAATACTGATTGGTCATGCAGGTCATCCGGAAGTCGAAGGCACCATGGGGCAGTACAACAACCCTAATGGCGGCATGTATCTGGTGGAGTCACCGGAAGATGTCTTCAGACTGACAGTGAAAGACGAAAACAATCTGAGCTTCATGACGCAGACCACGCTCTCTGTGGACGACACCTCTGACATCATTGATGCTCTGCGCCAGCGCTTCCCGGCGATTATCGGGCCGCGTAAAGATGATATCTGCTACGCCACCACCAACCGTCAGGAAGCGGTTCGTACTCTGGCTAAAGATGCGGAAGTGGTGCTGGTGGTGGGGTCGAAGAACTCCTCTAACTCTAACCGTCTGGCTG
This sequence comes from Pantoea sp. 18059, assembly GCF_902706165.1. Lineage (NCBI taxonomy): Bacteria > Pseudomonadati > Pseudomonadota > Gammaproteobacteria > Enterobacterales > Erwiniaceae > Pantoea > Pantoea sp. 18059. Next base: position 174,838 of record NZ_CACSJS010000002.1, on the reverse strand, counting down.
AGCTGGCTCAGCGTGCCGGTAAGCTGGCGAAGCTGATCGACTCTGCGGATGATATTCAGGAAGAGTGGGTAAAAGGCGTGGCCTGCATCGGCGTCACCGCAGGCGCGTCAGCGCCCGATATTCTGGTGCAGCAGGTGATCCAGCGGCTGCGTGAACTGGGCGGCGAAGCGGCAATTGAGCTGATTGGCCGTGAAGAGAATATTGTCTTCGAAGTGCCCAAAGAGCTGCGTGTCGAAGTGCGTAACGTGCAGTAACTCTGCGATATTACTGATAAAAAGGCCGACTCTGTTCGGCCTTTTTTGTTTTTTGAATCTGACAAAAAAAGTCGTTATTTGCTGCGGTGATTGCTTTTACTGATAATCACGGGCGGCTGGCATAAAATTCTTATTATCACGGATTAATAGTGGCGTGACTGTTAACTCATCGTTAACCTGATGACGCTTTGGATGCATAGTTTTGTTTTAGGAATGAATAAATATGAACACAATCCGCATTGCTATTGTGGGCGCGCCGGGCCGTATGGGCCGTAATCTGATTCAGGCAACGCAGCAGGCAGAAGGCGCTGAACTGGGTGCGGCACTGGCTCGCCCGGGCTCATCGCTGACCGGCAGCGACGCTGGTGAATTAGCGGGCATCGGAAAAAATGGCATCATCATCGCTGACGATTTACGCGCGGTGATTAACGATTTTGATGTGCTGGTCGACTTCACCCGCCCGGAAGGCACGCTGGAGTATATGGCGATCTGCCGTGAGCAGGGCAAAGCGATGGTGATCGGCACCACCGGTTTTGATGAAGCAGGCAAAGCGGCCATTCGCGCCGCGGCGGAAGATATCCCCATTGTGTTCGCCGCTAACTTCAGCGTGGGGGTTAACCTGGTGCTGAAGCTGCTGGAGAAGGCTGCCAAAGTGATGGGGGAGTACGCAGATATTGAGATCGTTGAAGCGCACCACCGCCATAAAGTGGATGCGCCCTCCGGAACCGCGCTGGCGATGGGTGAGGCGATTGCCGATGCGATGCAGTGGAAACTGGATGAGCATGCGGTCTATACGCGTGAGGGCCACACCGGCGAACGCCAGCCGCAGAGCATCGGTTTTGCAACAGTACGCGCGGGTGACATCGTCGGTGAGCATACTGCGATGTTTGCAGATATCGGCGAGCGCGTAGAGATAACCCACAAGGCTTCAAGCCGTATGACCTTTGCAAATGGCGCGGTTAAGTCCGCTTTATGGTTGAAAGATAAGAAATCTGGCCTGTTTGACATGCGGGATGTGCTGGATTTGTCGATGTTGTAAGTGTTGTGAACCATCGTGATGTGGTTGTTTCAATCGATAATCGCTTGATTGAAAAGGGGCAATGTTTTCATTGCCCTTAATTTTACCTTAAATTTGCCTTAAAGATATAAAAGTTAGCTCTGACTCCTGTTTTTGCCTGTTTTCTTCATTTATTTGCTCTGCCGGATGCTGTTTTTGACCATTTGGTCAAAAATAAAGGCCGCGCTGCTTCTGTTTTGCTTTTACGCTGCCTGGCAAACGATTATTCCGCCGAGTTTTCCTCTATTTTTACTGCTTATGCCCGTTATTTTCCTCAGAAGGCAGATAAGGGTGAAAAAATCCCGCCGCAGGGTAGACAATGGCCAGGGCGATCATTAGAATGCGCGCAATTTGCCAAAAATCGACAATTCAGGCGGTTTTTGCATTGATTCAGGCGGCTATTTTGAATTAATATGCAGATATTGTGACTGTTTATTCCCTGGAGGATGTTTTGATTAAGTCAGCGCTCTTGGTTCTGGAAGACGGAACCCAATTCCACGGTCGGGCCATCGGGGCAACAGGGTCGGCAGTGGGAGAAGTCGTTTTCAATACCTCAATGACCGGTTATCAAGAAATCCTCACTGATCCTTCCTATTCCCGCCAAATCGTTACTCTCACTTATCCCCATATCGGTAATGTCGGAACCAATACCGCCGACGAAGAATCCAGCCAGATTCATGCGCAGGGCCTGGTTATCCGTGACCTGCCGCTGATTGCCAGCAACTTCCGTAGTGAAGAGGGCTTATCCGCCTACCTGCAGCGCAACAACATCGTGGCGATTGCCGATATCGATACCCGCAAGCTGACGCGCTTGCTGCGTGAGAAAGGTGCACAAAACGGCTGCATCATTGCGGGCGATAATCCGGATGCCGCGCTGGCGCTGCAAAAAGCTCAGGCGTTCCCGGGACTGAAAGGGATGGATTTGGCGAAAGAGGTCTGCACCACTGAGACCTACAGCTGGCAGCAGGGCAGCTGGACGCTGGAGGGAGGGCTGCCAGAGCAGGCCGACGCTGAATCACTGCCTTACCATGTGGTGGCTTACGATTACGGTGCCAAGCGCAACATTCTGCGGATGCTGGTCGATCGCGGCTGTCGTCTGACCGTCGTTCCGGCACAGACGCCTGCCGAAGAAGTACTGAAGCTTAATCCGGATGGCATCTTCCTCTCTAACGGTCCTGGCGACCCGGAGCCATGCGACTACGCCATCAGCGCGATTCAGGCCTTCCTGAAAACAGAGATCCCGGTGTTCGGAATCTGTCTGGGTCATCAGCTGCTGGCGCTGGCCAGCGGGGCTAAGACCGTGAAGATGAAGCTGGGCCACCACGGCGGCAACCATCCGGTGAAAGATCTCGATAACAATCGCGTGATGATCACCGCGCAGAACCACGGTTTTGCGGTCGATGAGAACAATCTTCCCGCTAACCTGCGTGTTACACACATTTCGTTGTTCGATAAAACCGTGCAGGGCATTCACCGCACCGACAAGCCCGCATTCAGCTTCCAGGGACACCCGGAAGCCAGCCCGGGCCCAGGCGATGCTGCGCCGCTGTTTGACCACTTTATTGAATTGATTGACGCATTCCGTCTGCAAGCGAAGTAATCAGGAGCTAATTCATGCCAAAACGTACAGACCTAAAATCCATCCTGATTCTTGGTGCCGGTCCGATTGTGATCGGCCAGGCCTGCGAATTTGACTATTCCGGTGCGCAGGCGTGTAAAGCGCTGCGTGAAGAGGGTTACCGCGTCATTCTGGTGAACTCCAACCCGGCGACGATCATGACCGACCCGGAAATGGCTGATGCGACTTACATTGAGCCGATTCACTGGGAAGTGGTGCGCAAAATCATCGAAAAAGAGCGCCCGGACGCGGTACTGCCGACCATGGGCGGTCAGACAGCGCTGAACTGTGCGCTGGAGCTGGAACGTCATGGCGTGCTGGAAGAGTTTGGCGTCACCATGATCGGCGCAACGGCTGATGCGATCGACAAAGCAGAAGATCGTCGTCGTTTCGACGTGGCGATGAAAAGCATCGGTCTGGATACCGCGCGCTCCGGCATTGCGCACACCATGGAAGAAGCGCTGGCCGTGGCTGAAGATGTCGGTTTCCCCTGCATTATCCGTCCCTCATTTACTATGGGCGGAACCGGTGGCGGCATCGCCTACAACCGCGAAGAGTTTGAAGAGATTTGCGAACGCGGTCTCGACCTTTCACCGACCAATGAGCTGCTGATTGATGAGTCGCTGATTGGCTGGAAAGAGTATGAGATGGAAGTGGTGCGCGATAAAAACGACAACTGCATCATCGTCTGCTCAATTGAAAACTTCGATGCGATGGGGATCCACACCGGTGACTCCATCACGGTGGCACCTGCCCAGACGCTGACCGACAAAGAGTATCAGATCATGCGTAACGCCTCGCTGGCGGTATTGCGTGAGATCGGTGTGGAAACCGGTGGCTCCAACGTGCAGTTCTCGGTTAACCCGAAAGATGGCCGCCTGATTGTCATTGAGATGAACCCGCGCGTGTCTCGCTCCTCGGCGCTGGCCTCCAAAGCGACCGGTTTCCCGATTGCTAAAGTGGCGGCCAAACTGGCGGTCGGCTATACCCTCGACGAGCTGATGAATGATATCACCGGCGGTTTAACGCCTGCCTCGTTCGAGCCTTCCATCGACTACGTTGTCACCAAGATCCCGCGTTTCAACTTCGAAAAATTTGCCGGTGCCAACGATCGCCTGACCACGCAGATGAAGTCGGTCGGGGAAGTGATGGCAATTGGTCGTACTTTCCAGGAATCCATGCAGAAAGCGCTGCGCGGCCTGGAAGTAGGCGCTAACGGCTTCGACCCGAAAGTCCACCTCGACGACCCGGAAGCATTAACCCGCATCCGCCGTGAGCTGAAAGATGCCGGTTCAGACCGCATCTGGTACATCGCGGACGCCTTCCGTGCCGGCATGTCAGTGGATGGCGTGTTCAACCTGACCAATATTGACCGCTGGTTCCTGGTGCAGATTGAAGAGCTGGTGCGGCTGGAAGAGCAGGTTGCCCGTGAAGGGGTTAATAGCCTGGATGAGACGTTCCTGCGCGCCCTGAAGCGTAAAGGCTTTGCTGATGCACGGCTGGCGACACTGGCGGGCGTGGCAGAGAGCGAAATCCGCAAGCTGCGTCAGCAGTTTAACCTGCACCCGGTTTACAAGCGCGTGGATACCTGCGCCGCAGAGTTCGCGACAGACACCGCCTACATGTACTCCACCTATGAGGAGGAGTGCGAAGCTAATCCAAGTCCGGATCGCGAAAAAATCATGATTCTGGGCGGTGGGCCAAACCGTATCGGCCAGGGTATCGAATTCGACTATTGCTGCGTTCACGCCGCCCTGGCGCTGCGTGAAGATGGTTATCAGACCATTATGGTCAACTGTAACCCGGAAACAGTCTCGACCGATTACGACACCTCTGATCGCCTCTACTTCGAGCCGGTCACGCTGGAAGATGTGCTGGAGATTGTGCGCATTGAGCAGCCAAAAGGTGTGATTGTGCAGTATGGCGGTCAGACTCCGCTGAAACTGGCGCGTGCGCTGGAAGCCGCAGGCGTACCGGTTATCGGCACCAGCCCGGATTCTATCGACCGTGCTGAAGACCGTGAACGTTTCCAGCAGGCGGTTGATCGCCTGAACCTGAAGCAACCCGCCAACGCCACGGTGGCCACACTGGAGCAGGCGGTTGAGAAAGCCGCGGGTCTGGGTTATCCGCTGGTGGTGCGTCCTTCTTATGTGCTGGGTGGCCGTGCCATGGAGATCGTCTACGACGAGATCGACCTCAAGCGCTACTTCCAGACGGCGGTCTCGGTTTCCAACGATGCACCGGTGCTGCTGGATCGCTTCCTGGATGATGCGGTCGAAGTGGATGTTGATGCGATTTGCGACGGTGAGCGGGTGCTGATTGGCGGCATCATGGAACACATCGAGCAGGCTGGCGTTCACTCCGGTGACTCCGCCTGTTCACTGCCGGCCTACACCCTGAGTCAGGAGATTCAGAATGTGATGCGCCAGCAGGTTGAGAAGCTGGCGTTTGAGCTGAACGTTCGTGGCCTGATGAACGTCCAGTTCGCGGTGAAAGACAACGAAGTCTACCTGATCGAAGTTAACCCTCGCGCGGCGCGTACCGTGCCGTTCGTCTCTAAAGCGACCGGTGTCCCGCTGGCGAAAGTTGCCGCGCGCGTGATGGCAGGCAAAACGCTGGCAGAGCAGGGCGTCACTGAAGAGGTGATTCCGCCTTACTACTCTGTCAAAGAAGTGGTGCTGCCGTTTAACAAGTTCCAGGGCGTTGACCCGATTCTGGGGCCAGAAATGCGCTCTACCGGTGAAGTCATGGGCGTGGGCCGCACCTTCGCTGAGGCGTTTTCTAAAGCGATGCTGGGCGCACAGAGCAACATGAAGAAGTCGGGCCGTGCGCTGCTGTCGGTGCGTGAAGGCGACAAGAAACGTATTGTCGACCTGGCCGCTAAGCTGCAGAAGTTTGGTTTCGAACTGGATGCGACTCACGGCACGGCGGTTGTGCTGGGCGAAGCGGGCATCAATCCGCGCCTGGTGAACAAGGTGCACGAAGGGCGTCCGCACATTCAGGACCGTCTGAAGAACGGCGAGTATAGCTACATCGTCAATACCACGGCGGGTCGTCAGGCGATTGAAGATTCGAAACTGATTCGCCGCAGTGCTCTGCAGTATAAAGTGCACTACGACACCACGCTGAACGGCGGCTTCGCCACCGCGATGGCGCTGAATGCTGACCCGACGGAACAGGTTATCTCCGTTCAGGAGATGCATGCCCAGATCAAGGCGATGTAAGGCGATGTAATGTGAAAAACGGCTCCTGCGGGAGCCGTTTTTTTTTGACCATCTTATTGGCGATAATCCGAAAACAGGGTCCAGGGAAAGCAAAGAGTTTGCGTTAAAGTGACTGATTTGGCTTAATTTTTTAGCTATAGGTGCGAATAAGGCCGGTTCGCACAAATTTATAATATAAACACTTCCTGTGCGGATTTTTCGTCAGTACTATGCCTGCCGCTCATCACTGGAGCGTATCAGGACATAAATAAAAAATGAAAATGCGTACTTTTTCTCTGAGTGCAGTGGCTGCACTGATGGCAATTCTTCCTTTCGCCAGCCAGGCGGAAATTACCCTGTTAAAACAGGATCCGCAGGCAGGCGATCCGCTTAGCCGTCTTAACTTTACTTTTGGCGGCAGCATTCGTGCTCAGTTCAATCATCAGACCGGCGTGGATGATAAATCCTACAAGCGCGACGGTTTTGATGGCGGCACCCGTTTCCGTTTCGGCGCTGACTACTACCTGTTTGATGACGTCAGCTGGATCAGCTACTACGAGCTGGGCGTTAACGTCCCGGCGGTCTTCAGCTGGGATCGTCACTATGCGGACGGTGCCAATAACACCACGCGTCGTCAGCTCTACACCGGTCTGAAAAGCAAAACCTGGGGTCAGCTTACCTTTGGTCAGCAGAACAGCGTCTATTACGATACCGTGGGCGCCAAGACCGATATCTGGGATTACGACATGGTCGGCCAGGCTCCGGGTAACGGGATCAACGGCGACTACGACGGATCTTACCGCTCACGCAAACAGCTGAAGTATAAAAACAGCTTCGGCGATGCGGATCTTTACGCCTCTTATCTGTTCGAAGATAACGAGTATCTGCCAGGCAACGGCCTGCGCTATAAGCGCAAAGGCGGCGGCTCGCTGGGTGTGGACTACCACATCACGGACGATCTGAGCTGGGGCACGGCGTGGAACTACACCCGCGCGGCGATGCGTAACCCGAACAACGGCGACAGCCGCGATTACGATCAGAACATTTACGGCACCGCGCTGAGCTGGACTCCAGGCAACTGGACGTTGTCAGCCGGCGGTGGCTGGTATGAGAACTTCATGACCACCAAACGCAAAGATGTGCATGACTACTTTGCCGGCGACGCGTGGGGCATTGAATATTTCGCCGGTTACAAGATTCCGGTGGGGCAGTATGGTCTGAAAGCGGTACAGCCGTATGTCATGGGCGATCGCATTGAGTATGCGACAGGCCGTGATTATCAGCGCATCGACAACGGTCTGGGTGTGGTGCTGTTCCTCGACTACGGTTTCCGTGTCGATTACGAACATGTGTTTACCTCCAGCACCGATAACCTGGGTGATATGAATCTGGTGCGTCTGCGCTACGACTTCTGATAGCCCTGACGGCTCCTCCGGGAGCCGTTTTCTTTTGCGCACGACTTTTGTGCCAGCCTAAGGCCGATCGCTGGCGAGCTGCGGCAAACTGACGCGATTAGGCGGTGAAAAACGCTGCACAGGCCGTGAAAAACGACGTCATGAAAAGCTTTACGCAATTAGACCTTTCCCCCTATCGACGAAAGTTTCACCTTTACGTATCATGGCGCCAATTTTTTTCAGTGAGTGGTTAACATGATTAGTCTTATCGCGGCATTAGCAGCAGATCGCATTATTGGAATGGAGAACGCCATGCCGTGGGACCTGCCTGCAGATCTGGCGTGGTTCAAGCGCCATACGCTGAAGAAACCGGTGATTATGGGCCGACTGACCTTTGAATCTATTGGCCGTCCGTTACCTGGCCGACTGAATATCGTGGTCAGCAGCCAGCCGGGCACCACCGAAGGTGTTACCTGGGTCACTTCGCTGGATGAGGCGTTACAGGCAGCCGGTGACGCTGAAGAGATCATGGTGATTGGCGGTGGCCGCGTCTATGAGCAGATGCTGAAGCGTGCCGATCGTCTCTATCTGACGCACATTGATGCGGAAGTCGAAGGTGATACGCAGTTCCCGGATTACGAGCCGGATGAGTGGCAGTCAACGTTCAGCGAATTCCACGACGCTGACGAGCAAAATTCCCACAGCTACTGCTTTGAGATCCTTGACCGTCGTCGCTAATCCCACCCCTGCCGGGCTGTAACCTGGATGTCATCTTTATTCATTAGCATTGCTTCTTTTCTGGGATCGACACAAAGGAAGCAATCACTAATGAAAATCGAACTCTCCGCATTAAGCACTGACCGCCTGCCTGATCCACTGCGTCGTAAATTCCTTGCCGGTTCCGGTGCTATCGGCCTGACCGGCTTTCTCAGCGGCGGCCTGACGCTCTCGGGCAGTGCACTGGCGCAGGAGAAGCCTGCGGGCAGCCCACTGCTGGGCTTTCAGGCGATTGCCGCGTCCACGGCCGATGAGATTGTGGTAGCCCCTGGCTATCGCGCCGACGTGTTGATCTCCTGGGGTGATCCGCTGGTGAATGGCGCAGCCGCGTTTGATCCGCAGGGCAACAACAGCGCCGAAGACCAGGAAAAGCAGTTCGGTGACAACAACGACGGTATGAGTTTCTTCGCGATTAATGACCATCGCGGCGTGATGGCGATTAACAATGAATATGTGAATGAGCCGACGCTGTTCGCCCACGGCGGCAGTAAAGCGACCAGCCTGGAAGATGTCAAAAAGTCGCAGGCGGCGCACGGTATCTCCATCGTTGAAGTCAAACGAGGTGAGGACAATCGCTGGCAGGTGGTACGTCCTTCTGACTATAACCGCCGCATTACCGCCAATACCCCGATGCGCTTCTCCGGTCCGGCTGCGGGGGATAAAGCGCTGCAGACTGCCGCCGATCCGCAGGGAATGCATGTCCTGGGCACCTTTGGTAACTGCGCCAACGGCAAAACGCCGTGGGGCACCTATCTCACCTGTGAAGAGAACTACGACACCTACTTTGGCACCCATCAGGCGGACTTTACGCCGACCCCACAGCAGAAGCGCTATACCCTGAATGCCGCTGAGCCGGAGCGCAACTGGGCCGACTTTGATCCCCGCTTCGATATCGCTAAGAATCCCAACGAATTCAACCGTCACGGCTGGATTGTCGAAATCGATCCTTTCGATCCTCACTCCGTGCCGGTAAAGCGGACCGCGCTGGGCCGCTTCAAGCACGAGAATGCCGCAGTGACGGTCGCGAAAACCGGCCAGCTGGTGGTTTATATGGGCGACGACGAGCGCGGCGAGTATATCTATAAATTTGTCTCAGATGACAAGGTCACTCCGGATGATGCTAAAGCCAATCACGGACTGCTTGATAAGGGCACGCTCTATGTGGCGCAGTTCAACGACGATGCGCAGGGCACGCCGCTTAAAGGCACCGGGCGCTGGCTGGCGCTGAAGTGGGGCGAAAATGGACTCACCGCTGAAAAGGGATTCAATAGCCAGGCAGATGTTTTGATCAATGCGCGTGCCGCGGCAGATGTGGTCAACGCAACGCGAATGGACCGGCCGGAGTGGATTGCGGTTAACCCGCATGACGGCCGTGCCTACTGCACCCTGACCAACAACAACAAGCGCGGAAATGAAGGCATGCCGGTCAATGCAGCGAATCCGCGGCCAAAAAATATCTACGGTCAGATTATCCGCTGGGATGAGAAAGGCGATGCTACCGCGCAGACGTTTGAGTGGGATATCTATGCGCTGTGTGGCAACCCGATAGCGCATCCTGAGGGGATCTATCGTGGCACACCGAACATCACCGCTGAGAATACCTTTAACAGTCCGGATGGGCTGGGGTTTGATGCGCAGGGGCGGTTATGGATCCTGACCGATGGCAAATACAGCAACAAAGAGGATTATCAGGGGCAGGGGAATAATCAGATGCTGGTGGGTGATCCTGATAGTGGCGAGATCCGCCGGTTTATGGTCGGTCCAAAATCGTGCGAGCTGACCGGTATTACCTTCACGCCCGATTACAAAACGCTGTTCGTGAATGTGCAGCATCCCGGCGAAGAGGGTGACTCGCATTTCCCGGACAACAGTCCGCGTCCGCGGTCGTCGGTGATTATGATCACCCGTGAAGATGGCGGAATTATCGGCGCATAAAACAGGATGCTGGCCTGATGGCCAGCATCGCCGTTATAGCGTGGGCGGTGCCAGACTGTCGCTGGAGGCCAGGGCTTTTTCGCGATTAGAGGGTTGCACCACATAGCGTTGTGTCTCCCAGTGCAGCAGGGTCAGCGTTCCGCCCCAGCAGCAGCCGGTATCCAGCCCGATAATGCCCTCTGGCGTGCCTTTGCCTTCCAGCGAGGCCCAGTGACCAAAGACGATGGTGTAGTCACGTGCGACCGGCCCCTCAATGTTAAACCAGGGTTTCAGCGGCGGAAGCGCCGATTCCGGGGCATCTTTGCAGATCATGTCCAGCTGGCCGTTGGGGAAGCAGTAGCGCATGCGGGTGAGGGCGTTGGTGCTGAAGCGCAGACGCGCCAGGCCGGTCAGATCCTCACTCCAGTTGTTCGGCATGTCGCCATACATGGCATCCAGGAACAGCGGATAACTGTCGCTGGCGAGAACCGCTTCGACTTCACGCGCGCACTTTTTCGCGGTCTCAATATCCCATTGCGGCGTGATACCGGCGTGTCCCATCACCAGCTTTTTCTCTTCATCAACCTGTAACAGCGGCTGACGACGCAGCCAGTTGATCAGCTCATCCGCATCATCCGCTTCCAGCAACGGGGTCAGGCGATCTTTAGGCTTGTTACGGCTGATGCCGGCGTAGACCGCCAGCAGATGCAAATCGTGATTGCCCAGCACCAGACGCACCGCGTCGCCCAGCGATTTTACGTAGCGTAATACTTCCAGTGAGCCAGGACCGCGCGCCACTAAGTCGCCGGTCAGCCAAAGGGTATCCTGCTCAGGATTGAAGTCGACCTGTTGCAGCAATGCACGTAATTCATCGTAGCAACCGTGAACGTCGCCAATCAGGTATGTGCTCATAACGTTTTATCCATCAGGAAGGTGCCCGACTTAACGGGCAAAAAGCGTGTGAATCAATGAATGTGGGTCTGAATGGCGAGGCGGAACACCGGGATCTCTACGTGAAAGGTGTCGCCCTGTTCGTCGACCATCACATAGTGCCCCTGCATGGTGCCCATCGGTGTTTCGATCACGGCACCGCTGGTGTACTGAAATTCATTGCCTGGCGCGATAAGCGGCTGTTCACCGACCACGCCTTCACCCTGAACTTCCGTTTCGCGGCCGTTACCGTTGGTAATCAACCAGTAGCGTCCCAGCAGTTGCACTGAGGAACGGCCCAGATTGCGTATCGTAATGGTATAGGCGAAGACGTAGCGATCATCATCCGGTGAGGATTGTGAGGCGACGTACTGGCTTTGCACATGGACGGAGACGCGGGCCGTTTCACTCATGACTTACTCCTGCGATTTTCCCTGATGATTCGCCAGCCAGTTCGCCAGCTGACAATATTGCGCCACCGAGACGTTCTCGGCACGCAGGGTTGGATCTATGGATAACTCTTCCAGCGCACCGGCGGCCACCATGTGGCTCAGGCTGTTGCGCAGCGTTTTACGACGCTGGCCGAACGCTTCAGTGGTAATACGGCTCAGGATACGCACATCGCTGACCGGATACGGCGGCTCGGCATACGGCACCAGACGCACCACGGCAGAGTCCACTTTCGGTGGTGGCGTGAAAGAGTGCGGAGGCACTTCCAGCACCGGAATGATCTGGCAGTAGTACTGCGCCATCACCGTCAGACGACCGTAGGTCTTGTTACCCGGACCGGCAACCAGACGATTAACCACTTCTTTCTGCAGCATGAAGTGCATATCTTTGATCGAACCAGTATAGCTGAAAAGGTGGAACATCAGCGGGGTCGAAATATTGTACGGCAGGTTACCGAATACCCGCAGCGGCTGGCCTCTCTCCTGCGCCAGCGCGGCGAAGTCGAAGGTCATGGCATCCTGCTGGAAGATAGTCAGTTTCGGGCCAAGGAACGGATGCGTTTCCAGACGCGCAGCGAGATCGCGGTCCAGCTCTATCACCGTTAATTTATCGAGGCGTTCGCCTACCGGCTCGGTTAAGGCACCCAGGCCTGGGCCGATCTCCACCAGCGCTTCGTCGCGCTGAGGATGGATGGCGGAGACAATGCTGTCGATAATGTACTGATCGTTCAGGAAGTTCTGCCCGAAACGTTTACGGGCGTAGTGCCCCTGATGGACGCGATTATTCATTACTGCTCTTGATCATAGTGATGGCGAGGTTAAGCGCCGTGATGAAGCTGCCCGGTTCAGCCTGACCCAGGCCAGCGAGTTCAAGCGCGGTGCCGTGGTCAACTGAAGTCCGGATAAAGGGCAGGCCCAGGGTGATATTTACCGCCCGGCCAAACCCCTGAAATTTGAGTACCGGCAGGCCCTGGTCGTGATACATCGCCAGCACCGCATCGGCGTATTGCAGATATTTGGGCTGGAAAAGGGTATCCGCAGGCAGCGGGCCGGTCAGATTAATGCCCTGCTTACGCAGTTCATTGAGTGCCGGCGTGATGGTCTCGATCTCTTCCCGACCCATGTGACCACTTTCGCCGGCATGAGGGTTAAGACCACAGACATAAATATGCGGCTCGGCAATCGCAAACTTCTGCTGCAGATCACGATGCAGAATCGTAATCACTTCATGCAGACATTCACGGGTTACCGCAGCGGGCACATCTTTCAGCGGCAGATGGGTGGTGGCCAGTGCGACTCGTAGCTCTTCTGTCGCCAGCATCATGACTACCCGATGGCCGCCTGCGCGATCGGCGAAGAATTCGGTATGGCCGGTAAAGGCGATGCCGGCATCGTTAATCACGCCTTTATGCACCGGGCCGGTAATCAGGGCAGCGAATTCACCGTCGAGACAACCGTCGCAGGCGCGCGTCAGCGTGGCCAGCACATAGTCGCTGTTGGCGACGCAAAGCTCGCCGGGTGTGACCGGCGCTGCCGTTTCAATTGGCAGGATAGTCAGTGTACCCGCCTGCTGTGGCTCGGCTGCCACACCAGGCTGGTAGGGCAGCAGCGTCAGCGGCAGACCGAGTTGCGCCGCACGCTGCTGCAACAGGGCAGGCGAGGCGCAGACCACCAGTTCAACCGGCCACGACTGCTGGGCCAGCTGAACGGTAAGATCGGGACCAATCCCGGCAGGTTCGCCGGGCGTGATCACCACACGGGCATTACTGCGCATTGCCATCCAGAATCTTCACGTAGGCACTGGCACGTTGTTCCTGCATCCAGGTCTGCGCTTCTTCCGCGAACTTACGGTTAAACAGCATACGGTAAGCACGCTCTTTCTGGGCCGCATCGGTTTTATCCACCTGACGGGTATCCAGCAACTGAATCAGATGCCAGCCGAAAGAGGAGTGAACCGGCTGGCTGGTCTGGCCTTTCTGCAGGCGCAGCAGCGCGTCACGGAACGCCGGATCAAAGACTTCCGGAGAGGTCCAGCCGAGGTCGCCGCCCTGGTTCGCCGAACCCGGATCGTCAGAGTACTGTTTAGCCGCCGCCGCAAAGGTGGTTTTGCCACTGCGGATATCGTTAGCAATCTGCTCCAGCTGCGCGCGTGCCTGATCGTCTGTCAGGATCGGCGATGGCTTCAGCAGAATGTGACGCGAATGGACTTCGGTGACCGAGACATTTTTGCTCTCGCCACGCAGGTCGTTCACTTTCAGGATGTGGAAGCCCACACCAGAGCGCACCGGCCCGACGATATCGCCTTTTTTGGCGCTTGAGAGTGCCTGAGCAAACAGGGTCGGTAACTCTTCGATTTTACCCCAGCCCATGTTGCCGCCTTTCAGCGCCTGGGAGTCGGCAGAGTAGGTCACGGCCATCTTGCCGAAGTCAGCACCATTTTTCAGTTCGCCAACCAGCTGTTTCGCCAGCGTTTCCTGCTCATCAACCTGCTGTTGCGTCGGGTTTTCCGGCAGCGGCAGCAGAATATGACTGACGTTCAGTTCAGTACCCTGGCTGTTCTGAGAGCCGATCTGGGTAGCAAGCGTATCCACTTCCTGCGGCAGAATCGTGACACGACGACGCACTTCGTTGTTGCGCACTTCGGCGATAGTCATCTCTTTGCGGATCTGAGAACGATACACGCTGTAGTTCATGCCGTCATAAGCCAGACGGCTACGCAGCTGATCAAGGCTCATCTTGTTCTGCGCAGCGATGTTCTGAATAGCCTGGTCCAGCTGCTCGTCGCTGATCTGAATTCCCGCTTTATCACCCATCTGCAGAATGATGTTGTCCATGATCTGACGTTCCAGAATCTGATGGCGCAACGTTTTATCATCCGGCAACTGCTGACCAGCCTGCTGGGCCTGAGATTTAACGGTGCTCATCATGCCATCCACGTCACTCTCAAGAACCACGCCGTTATTGACCACGGCTGCAACTTTATCAACGACTTGTGGTGCTGCGAACGCGGTGTTGGCACTGATTGCCACACCAAGAATCAGCATTCTCCAGTTCTTCATACTTTATCCATTGTTGGTTCCGCACTGCGGGATTGCCTGTCAAACATCACAACATCAGAAAGCAGGCTGGTAAGGGATAATGCCCTGACGCAGCATATCGTTGGTGCCTAAGCCATAGTTCGGACTCAGACCACGCAGCTCAATGTTGAATGAGATTTGGTTGTCATACTTACTGTCGTTGTTTTCCCAACCGTTAATTTTGCGTTCATAACCGACCCGGATAGCGTAACAGCATGAGCTGTATTGCAGGCCAACCAGTTGTGAAGCCGGACGCGTGTTGCGGGTATCGTAGTAGTAAGCGCCTACCACAGACCATGCGTCGGCAATCGGCCAGCTGGCCGTAGTACCTACCTGTGAAATCCCATTTTTGTAGATAGGATTTGTGACCAGGCTGCTATCGTTCAGCGCGGTCGCAACATACTCCGGGCTGCTGTAACGGTAGCTCAGCTGCACCATGCGGTCGGCATCCCGACGGTATTCCAGTACGGTATTGCCCTGGGAGACGTTGTCGAGTTTGGTGTCATATTGCAGCCCACCACGGACGCCCCAGCGATCGCTGATTTTCCAGTATGTATCGCCAGCCCAGATCAGGCTGCCGGTATCATCTTCTTTACTGGTTTGATTCACACCAGTACGAGAAGGGGTAAACGAGTAGATTTGACCTACAGAAACGTTAAAACGTTCAACAAGATCGTTATCATAAATACGCGAGGTGACGCCGGTAGCCACTTCATTGGCGGAAGCGATGCGATCCAGGCCGCTATAAGTACGATCGCGGAACAGACCGGTGTAGTCGGTTTGCAGCAACGTTGAGTCGTACGGATAGATATTGCTCTGATTACGATACGGGATATAAAGGTACTGCACGCGCGGTTCCAGCGTCTGGGTATAACCCACCGCCGAGTTCATATCGCGGTCAAACACCAGACGACCATCAACTTTAAATTGCGGCAGGGTGCGGTTGACTGACTCATCCAGTTCGCCGCTCTTATCACCCCTGAGACCATTGGCTGCGTTGTTATAGAAATCAACGTCAGTCTGCTGATAGTGGGTCGCCAGGAACTTCGCTTCGGTATCCAGGCTGGCCCAGCCGTTTGACAGCGGCAGGTTCAGCGTTGGCTCAACATGTAAACGGGTCGCTTCGGGATAGCGGCTGCTGACGTTGGTGAACTTCACCGCCTGGGCATAAACCCGGCCATCAAACGGGCCGATATCGTTCTGATAGAGATTGACGTCCAGCTGCGGCATGGCGCGGTAGACGTTATTGCTGGTGGTATCGCCGAACACCTGGAAATCTTTGGTGGAGAGCGTGGCATCCCAGTTGGTGTCCGCATAGCCGATGCTGAATTTCTGCGTGGCGTAGTTGTCGGTCGAGCTGTAGTACTTCGAGTCGAGATCGTTGAAGTAGTACTTATCGCTGACCTTGGTGTAGTCCGCGTTGAAACGCCAGTTCTGGTCATAGACACCGGCATGACGCCAGTAGAACAGCCAGCGATCGGAGCTGTCATTTTCGGCGATGCCACGCACCGCTTTGTCGTTATCGTACTGTTTGTCCGAGCCGAGGTAGTCGAATTCAACCAGACCTGCACCCAGCGTGGTCAGATAACGGAATTCGTTTTCAAACTGCATGCCGCGCTTACTCATGTAGTGCGGCGTAATGGTCGCATCGGCCTGCGGCGCGATGTTCCAGTAATAGGGCAGCGTGAACTCAAAGCCATTGTTGCTGCCATATTTTGCATTCGGGATCAGGAAACCGGAGCGGCGACGATCGCCAATCGGTAACTGCAGATAGGGGCTGTAGAACACCGGAACGGAACCGATCTTAAAGCGGGCGTTCCAGATCTCCGCTACTTCCTCTTCGCGATCCTGGATTACCTCTGAACCCACCACGCTCCAGCTGTTGGAGCCGGGCAGACAGGAGGTAAAGGTGCCGTTTTCCAGAATGGTGTAGCGGTTATCGCCGCGCAGCTTCATCTGATCTGCGACGCCGCGTCCCTGACGATCTACCATCTGGTACTGACCATTCCAGACGTTGGTATCTTTGCTGTTGAGGTTTGACCAGGCTTTCGGACCTTTCAGGATGACCTGATTGTCATCGTAGTGCACATTACCCAGCGCATCGACGGTACGTACGGGCGCGGTCTGGCCTTCCTGCTGACGCTGATGAAGCTGGACTTCATCCGCCTGCATACGGCTGTTGCCCTGCTCAATATTCACATTACCGGTGAATACCGCATCATTGGGATAGTTCCCTTTGGCGGCGTCGGAGTGAATGGTGACGGGCATCTGATTCGTATCGCCATTCACCAGCGGGCGGTTATAACTCGGCACGCCTAACATACACTGCGACATCAAATCGTCGGCAAAGGCTTGCTGGCTAATGGCTGCGCCGATCAGTGTGGCCAGCAGGGTAGGTATATGTTTTTTCATACGCGGTATCGAGAATTCCATGAAAACTGGCATCATGCCGACAATCGGGTCAGAGACTAACTTACTGCCCGGCGTTGCGCCAGTGTTAATCCTGGTCAGTCAGCGTTGCCGTTAGGCGCTGAGATAAATGACAGGTATGATAATGCAATTTTCAGCCGCAAGCATGGCGAATTGAGGAGTTTATGCGCTACTGGGGAAAAGTTGTGGGTCTGGCGGTGGGATTACTTTCCGGCGCAGGCTTTTGGGGTATTGTGATCGGTTTGATCATTGGCCATATGATTGACAAAGTACGCGGCGCGCAAGGCAAGGCTTACTTCTCAAATAATCAGACCCGACAGACGCTGTTTTTCAGCACCACCTTTCAGGTGATGGGCCATCTGACCAAGTCAAAAGGGCGCGTCACGGAAGCGGATATTCAGATTGCTTCGCTGTTAATGGAGCGGATGCAGTTGCACGGTGACTCTCGCACGGCTGCCCAGCGCGCGTTCCGCGAAGGCAAGCAGGCGGATTATCCGTTACGCAGCAAACTGCGTGAACTGCGCAGCGCCTGTTTTGGCCGGTTTGATCTGATTCGGATGTTCCTGGAGATCCAGATTCAGGCCGCCTTTGCCGACGGTTCACTGCATCCTAATGAGCGACAGGTGCTCTATGTGATTGCCGAAGAGCTGGGCATTTCACGCGGTCAGTTTGATCAGTTCCTGCGCATGATGGAAGGTGGCCAGCAGTTTGGCGGTGGTCAGCGCAGTTCAGGCGGTTTTCAGCAGGCGCAGCGCGGGCCAACGCTGGAAGATGCCTGTAGCGTGCTGGGTGTGAAGAGCAGCGATGACGCCACCACTATCAAACGCGCCTACCGCAAACTCATGAGCGAACATCATCCTGACAAGCTGGTAGCGAAAGGGTTGCCGCCAGAGATGATGGAGATGGCGAAGCAGAAAGCCCAGGAAATCCAGGCGGCGTACGATCTGATTCGCAAAGAGAAAGGCTTTAAGTAAACACCATGTTCCGTGGCCGCTTCTGCAACAGAGGAGGCCACGGTGACTGACTGGCGAGCAGTAAACCTTAAAAATCGGCGGGCTGACGAAACGTCATGGCATTACCAAATGCCGGATGGGTAATGGTCAGTGACTCCGCATGCAGCAGTAAACGGGGCGCCATCGCTTTGGCCTCCGGATGCGCATAGAAGTTATCCCCCAGAATCGGATGGCCCAGCGCCAGCATATGCACCCGCAGCTGGTGTGAGCGGCCGGTAATCGGTTTCAGCGAAACACGCGCACTGTTATCCGCACGATATTCCAGCACCTGATATTCCGTCTGCGCGGCTTTGCCGGTCTCGAAGCAGACCATCTGCTTCGGACGATTTGGCCAGTCGCAAATTAGCGGCAGATCAACCAATCCCTCTTCCTTCGCCGGATGACCCCAGATGCAGGCCACGTAAGTCTTGGAAGGCTCCCGCTCACGGAATTGTCGTTTCAGCTCGCGCTCAGCAGCCTTAGTCAGCGCCACGACCATTACGCCGCTGGTCGCCATATCCAGTCGGTGGACAGATTCAGCCTGCGGGAAATCACGCTGAACCCGCGTCATCACGCTATCTTTATGTTCGTCCAGCCGACCGGGTACCGAGAGCAGACCGCTGGGTTTGTTCACCACCATGATGTGCGCATCCTGATAAAGGATGTGCAGCCAGGGTTCACGCGGTGGATTGTAAGGTTCCATGGGGCTTTCCAAAAATAAGGGGCCATGCGGCCCCTGAGCTTACTGGTGTGTCACCACAATCAGGCGCAGCGCGTCGAGACGCCAGTTGGCCTGATCGAGACTTTCCAGCACCTGTTCACGGTTGCTTTCCAGCGCCTCGACTTCATCGTCACGGATGTTCGGGTTCACCGCTTTCAGCGCGTTGAGACGGGAGAGTTCTGCGCCCAGCTTCTCGTTCGCTTCGGCACGCGCTGCATCAATCACCGCACGCGCTTCGCTGACCACGCTCTCTTCGCCCTGGGTCAGAATCGCATGCACATCCTGCTGCACCGCATTCACCAGTTTACTGGCGGTATGACGGTTAACCGCATTCAGCTGACGGTTAAAGCTTTCGAACTCCACTTTGTCCGCCAGGTTAGTGCCTTTGGTATCCATCAGCAGACGGATTGGCGTTGGCGGCAGGAACCGGGTCAGCTGCAGATGCTTCGGTGCCTGTGCTTCAACCACATAGATCAGCTCGACCAGCAGCGTCCCCACCGGCAGCGCCTTGTTCTTCAGCAGTGACAGTGCGCTGCTGCCGGTATCGCCCGACAGAATCAGATCCAGACCGTTGCGGATCAGCGGATGTTCCCAGGTAATGAACTGGGTATCTTCGCGCGACAGCGCCTGATCGCGGTTGAAGGTGATGGTGCAGC
Organism: Pantoea sp. 18059; assembly: GCF_902706165.1. NCBI lineage: Bacteria > Pseudomonadati > Pseudomonadota > Gammaproteobacteria > Enterobacterales > Erwiniaceae > Pantoea > Pantoea sp. 18059. Next base: position 155,366 of record NZ_CACSJS010000002.1, on the reverse strand, counting down.
CATCTTCCGGCAGGCCAGGGAAATCGGGCACCAGCATGTGGTCGGAAGGGGTCAGCACGATCAGGTTATCGCTGCGATCTTCCTGATTGATACCAACGATATCAAACAGGTTGAGCGCGAAGTTCACCAGGCCTGTGTCGTTATCCTGCTCGCTGATGGCATTGGCCAGTAGCTGAGCCGATTCGCCGCCGTTGGAGTTCAGCTCCAGCAGGCGATCGCGACCCTGTTCCAGCTGCAGTTTCAGCGCGTCATGCTGTTTACGGCAGTCGGTGATAAACGCATCAAAACCTTCGCTGTTTTCCGGCGCGGCCAGATAGCCGATCAGTTGCGAATGGACGCTGTCATAGATTGTCCGGCCGGTCGGGCAGGTGTGTTCAAACGCGTCCAGCCCTTCGTGATACCAGCGCAGCAGCACCGCCTGTGCGGTCTGCTCCAGCCACGGTACCAGAATCTGAATGTCGTGTGCCTGACCGATACGATCCAGACGACCGATACGCTGCTCCAGCAGGTCCGGGTTAAACGGCAGGTCGAACATCACCAGACGGCTGGCAAACTGGAAGTTACGGCCTTCAGAACCGATCTCGGAGCACAACAGCACCTGCGCGCCATTCTCTTCTGAGGCGAACCAGGCGGCAGCACGGTCACGTTCAATGATCGACAGACCTTCGTGGAACACCGCTGCACGGATACCTTCGCGTTCACGCAGTACCTGCTCCAGTTGCAGCGCGGTGGCCGCTTTGGCGCAGATCACCAGCACTTTCTCTTTGCGGTTGGTGGTGAGATAGCCCATCAGCCATTCCACGCGCGGATCGAAGTTCCACCAGGTGCCGCTGTCGCCTTCAAATTCCTGATAAATCTGCTCCGGATAGAGCAGGTCACGCGCCCGCTCTTCTGCACTTTTGCGCGCGCCCATAATGCCGGAGACTTTAATCGCCGTCTGATACTGCGCAGGCAGCGGCAGGCGGATCTGGTGCAGTTCGCGTTTCGGGAAGCCTTTAACCCCGTTACGGGTGTTACGGAACAGCACGCGGCTGGTGCCGTGGCGGTCCATCAGCATGGAGATCAGCTCCTGACGCGCCTCCAGCTTGCCGTCACGGTCGCTGTTGGCGACCTGCAGCAGTGGCTCAATATCCTGCTCGCCGACCAGATCGTTGATCCGGTTCATCTCCTCCTGGGAGATCGCTTTATCGGCCAGCAGCGCCGTGACGGCATCGGCAATCGGACGGAAATGCTGCTGCTCTTCAACAAAGGCGGCAAAGTCATGGAAACGATTAGGGTCGAGCAGGCGCAGACGGGCGAAGTGACTCTCCATGCCCAACTGCTCCGGCGTTGCGGTCAGCAGCAGAACCCCGGCGGTTTTCTCAGCCAGCTGTTCGATAACCTGATATTCACGGCTGGGCTCGCCTTCTGACCAGGCCAGATGGTGCGCTTCATCGACCACCAGCAGATCCCATTCGGCATCGGCCAGCATCTCAAGACGCTGCTTGTTACGGCGCACGAAGTCCAGTGAGCAGATAATCAGCTGCTCCGTCTCAAACGGGTTATCGCTGTCGTGCTGCGCTTCGGTATAGCGATCGTCATCAAACAGCGCAAAGCGCAGGTTGAAGCGGCGCAGCATTTCGACCAGCCACTGATGCTGTAAAGTTTCAGGTACCACAATCAGGATGCGGTCGGCACGGCCAGCCAGCAGCTGCTGCTGGATGATCATCCCGGCTTCAATAGTTTTACCCAGGCCAACTTCATCGGCCAGCAGGACGCGCGGCGCATGGCGACGGCCGACATCGTGGGCGATATGCAGCTGGTGAGGGATCAGGTTGGTGCGCATGCCGCGTAAACCGCTGATTGGCAGACGATATTGCTCACTCTGGTATTTACGGGCGCGGAAGCGCAGGGCAAAACGATCCATCCGGTCGAGCTGGCCGGCAAACAGGCGATCCTGCGGCTTACTGAACACCAGCTTGCTGTCGAGCATGACTTCGCGCAGCATCACTTCGCTCTCTTCGGTATCCAGACGGGTACCGATATAGGTCATCAGGTCATTTTCGTTGCGTACTTCATCGACGCGCATCTGCCAGCCTTCGTGGCTGGTGATGGTATCACCCGGATTAAAGATGACGCGGGTAACTGGCGAATCGTTGCGGGCGTAGAGGCGGTTTTCCCCCGTGGCCGGAAACAGCAGGGTGATCATGCGGGTATCGATCGCCACCACGGTGCCCAGTCCCAGTTCACTTTCCGTATCACTAATCCAGCGCTGACCTAATGTAAAAACCATATATTTTTTGCTCGAATTTTAACGTTTTTAGAGGTGTTCCCAAAGCTCAGGCAATAGCGTTACCGCCAGACAACAAGGCCTGGAGCGTACTTAAGAGCGGTGAGTTTCAGGAAGGGCGCTATGGTACTGGATGGCAGGACGTTCGTCACCTGTCAAAAAAGCCCCAGCTGTCCGGTAATAAGTGTAGCAAAGTCCCCTTCGACAAAAGGCAGAATCCCCTCTGCGACCGGCTGAAGTTGCCTCGTCACGTAGTGGTCATAGTCCAGCGGCGTGCTGCGCGCCTCCAGTGGCTCGGGGCCTGCGGTGGCGATGACATAACGGATCCGGCCACCATTCTGGTACTGCAAGGGCCGGTTTAATTTACGATTGTGCTCATCGGCCAGCCTGGCGGCGCGCACGTGCGGGGGCACGTTTCGTTCATATTCTTTCAGCGGACGCCGCAGCCGCTTTTTGTAGATCAGCTGATCGTCGAGTTCACCCGCCAGCAGCTGCGCCACGGTTGTACGGATATAATCCTGCCACGGCTGACGGTGGAAGATACGGTGATAGAGCTGCTGCTGGAACGCTTTTGCCAGCGGCGTCCAGTCTGTTCGCACCGACTCCAGCCCCTTAAAGACCATGCGCTCACCGGCGGCGTCACGAATCAGTCCGGCGTAACGTTTCTTGCTGCCCTGTTCCGCGCCGCGAATGGTGGGCATCAGAAAACGGCAGAAGTGATTTTCATACTCCAGTTCCAGTGTGCTGGTCAGCCCCTGCGTCTGCTGCAGATGGTCGCGCCACCAGGCGTTCACTTTCTGCACCAGCTGCTGACCAATCGCGGCGGCATCTTCTTCACTGTGCGCCGACTTCAGCCAGACAAAGGTGGAGTCGGTGTCGCCATAGATGACGTCGTAGCCTTCCGCCTCAATCAGCGTTCGGGTCTGCTGCATGATGGCGTGACCGCGCAGCGTAATAGAAGAGGCGAGTCGCGGATCAAAGAAGCGGCAGGCGCTGGTGCCCAGCACGCCGTAAAAGGCGTTCATGATGATTTTCAGCGCCTGGGACAGCGGCTGATTATTCTGCTTTTTCGCCGCTTCGCGACCCAGCCAGATCTGTTCAACTATCGCAGGCAGGCAGTGGGTATGCCGCGAAAAACGCGCTTCACGGAAACCTTCAATCGAATCGGCATCATCAGGATGGGCCAGCCCTTCCACCAGACCCACCGGGTCAATCAGGAAGGTGCGGATAATCGACGGGTAGAGGCTTTTGTAATCCAGCACCAGCACTGAGTCATACAGGCCGGGGCGCGAATCCATCACATAACCGCCAGGACTGGCTTCCGGGGCTACATCACCCATGTTCGGGGCGACAAACCCGGCGCGATGCATCCGCGGAATATAGAGATGACCAAAGGCCGCTACCGAACCGCCGTGGCGATCCACCGCCAGTCCATTGACCGCCGCGCGTTCCAGCAGAAACGGCATAATCGCCGTTTTGTGAAAAATGCGCGTCACCAGCTCGCAGTCTTTCAGGTTGTAGCGCGCCAGCGCCGGTTTATCGTTGGCAAAGCGCCAGTTGATCTCCTCCATGCGCTGCCAGGGATTATCAATCGCTTTCCCTTCTCCCAGCAGTTGCTGCGACACCGACTCCAGGCTGAATGAGGGAAAATCCCAGAACGCCGATTTCAGCGCGTCAATACCATCGATAATCAACCGGCCACTGGCCTGAGCGAAAAATACGCCGGGTTTGAAGCCATGTTCACGCCACTCCAGCGCGGCCTGCTGGCGTCCCAGGCGCAGCGGAATGCCGTAACGATCGGCATGCTTTTGCAGCACCCGCAGGTCAAACTGCACGACGTTCCAGCCAATTAAGACATCCGGATCATGCTCTGCAAACCACTGGTTCAGCGCTTCAAGTAACTGCGGCCGGCTGTCGAGATAGATCAGCTCGAAATCCAGCGTGCTGGCATCACCGTTGGCCGGGCCGAGCATAAAGACCTGGCGCTGACCGCATCCCTCCAGCCCGATGCAGTAAAGCTCGCCATGCTGTGTGGTTTCAATGTCCAGCGAGACCCATTTCAGCGGCGGGCGATAGTCGGGATGGGGTTTGAGCCGCGCATTGACCACGCTGTCACCGCGCTGCTCGCCGTCAAACCAGACCGGCGCGGTAATAAAACGCTCCATCAGGTAGCGCTCCGGCGGACGGATATCGGCTTCATAGACCGGAATACCTTCTTCGCGCAGCCGTTTTTCAATGCGCTGTAGCTGGCGGTTCTGCTGGCAGTAGAGGCCGAAAACCGGGCGACGCCGAAAATCTTTCAGCGCCAGCGACTGAATCCGAAACTGACGTTCATCTTTCAGTAATTCGCTGACCTGCGCCTGAAATTCCTCAGGAATAAACGCGACGGACTCCTGCACCGGCAGCACCACGCGCTGCGCGCCCGCATCGGTCGCGAGCCAGAGGATAATTTCGGTGCCATGCGGGCTGTCGCGCCAGTGGCGGGTGAGCAGAAAACCTGCACGGGGCATATTCAGATGTTCTCCGGACTCAGCATTTCAGGATGAGAAAACCGCTTCAGTATAACATGGATATTTATACAGTTCCCGCCACCCGCTTTTGTCAACATTGTCCTACAATTCTTGCCTTGACGCTGTGTGGCTGGCTCAGGACAATCCAGCCTTCTGCTTTTACTTAGGATGATTATGGAAGCCTGGATTCAACAACTGATTACGCAGTCCCTGGAGTGGGCGCTGTTTGCCGTTGCGCTGGTGACGTTTCTGGAGTCGCTGGCGCTGGTCGGGCTGTTGCTGCCAGGTACGGTGATGATGGCCAGTCTGGGCGCGCTGGTCGGCAGTGGCGAACTTGGCCTTTATCCGGCCTGGGCGGCGGGCTTTGCGGGCTGCCTGATTGGTGACTGGGTTTCCTACGGCATCGGCTGGAAATTTCAGGGGCCGCTGCACCGCTGGAAGTATCTGCAAAAGTATAAAGGCCTGCTGGATAAAACCGAGCACGCCCTGCATCAGCACAGCATGTTTACGATTCTGGTCGGACGCTTTGTTGGCCCCACGCGTCCGCTGATCCCGCTGGCGGCCGGTATGCTGGAGCTGCCGGTGCGTAAATTCCTGCCGCCAAATATTATCGGCTGCATTCTCTGGCCGCCGCTCTATCTGCTGCCCGGTATTCTGGCGGGTGTGGCGATCGATGTGCCCAAAGCCGCGCAGGGCGGCAGCTTTAAATGGCTGTTACTCGGCGCAGCACTGCTGATCTGGCTGGGTGTCTGGTTATGCTGGCGCTGGTGGCGCAGCGGCAAGAGTCGCGACTGGGCATCGGCCTGGCTGCCGCCTGAGCGCCTGCGCTGGGCAGGGCCGCTGGGGCTGGTGATTGCCGTCGCGGCTTTCGTCGGCATTCAGTTCCATCCGATGATGCCCATTTTTCGTCATCTGCTGTGGCAGGTTTTCTTCGCCTGAATCGCTTAACGACGCGGGATGCCGAGTACGTCGGCCTCCCGCGTGTCGCCCGACAGTAACTGCCGGGTCTCGCCATCCCAGTAAACCCGGCCATCCACAATCACCACGCTGCGCGGCGCAATCTGCTGGGCATCTTCCAGACTGTGCGACACCATCAGCAGCGTGATGCTGCGCGCTTCACACACCGAACGCACCAGTTGCAGCATCTCTCCACGCAGCGCGGGATCCAGCGCAGAAAAAGGCTCATCCAGCAGCAGCACCGGACGGTCACGCAGCAGACAGCGTGCCAGCGCCACGCGCTGTCGCTGTCCGCCTGACAGCTCGCCCGGCAGCCGCGTCAGCAGATCGCCTAATCCCACCTGCTCGGCCAGCGCAGCAAGCTGCTGGCGCTGCCCGGCGCTCAGCTTCAGTCCGGGGTGCAATCCCAGCGCCATGTTCTGCTGCACGCTGAGGTGCGGAAACAGGTTGTTCTCCTGAAACAGCATCGACACGGGCCGTCTGGCCGGCACGCTGTGGGTGTGCTCCTGGCCGTCAATCATCAGGGTGCCCTGTTTTACCGGCAGGAAACCGGCAATCAGGCTCAGCAGGGTGCTTTTACCGGCCCCGCTGGGGCCGAGGATCGCGATGCGCTCGCCGCGGGTGGCGTTGAGACTAAAGCGCATCGGCAGATGCTGATAAAGGTACGTGAGGTTATTCAGTGTCAGCATGGCGGCCTGGTAATTTTTCCATCAGGGTGAACAGCAGCAAACAGAGCAGTAGCAGCAGCAGCGCGGTCACTGCACCGTCAGCACCGCGATAGGCACCGATCTGTTGATAAAGGTAGAACGGCAGGGTGCGGAAATCGGCAGTACCAAACAGCGCCACCACGCCAAAATCACCGATCGACAGCACGCAGGCAAAGGCCAGCGCCTGGGCCAGCGGACGTTTCAGCGCCCGCAGTTCAATCAGCCGCAGCCGGTTCCAGCCGTGGATATCCAGCGAATCACAGAGTCTGCCGTAACGCTCCGCGACGTCACGCATAGGGTTCTCCAGCACTTTCAGCGCATAGGGAATGGCGATCAGCGCATTGGTGAAGATCACCAGCCCGTCCGCCGACGCCGGCAGGCCAATGGTGGCGTTAAACAACAGGAAAAAGCCGGTGGCGAGCACGATGCCTGGCATCGCCAGAATCAGCATGCCGCTGGTGTCAATAAGGGTTGCCGCCGCCGGGCGCTGACGCAGGCGCAGCTCGCGGCTGCTCCACAGCAGCATCATGGTCAGCACCACACAGAGCAGACCGGCGCCGGTGGCGATGCGCAGTGAGGTAAACGTCGCCTGCCAGAGAGCAGGCTGCGCCAGCGCGCCGCGCACTCCGCCGTGCAGACCATCGATGATGACCGCCGCCAGCGGGGGCAGCAGCAGGATCAGCGCCAGCAGGATCAGCAGCGCATCAACCAGCTGCGCCCCGCGCGAATCCTGCGGATCGCGCCAGCCGTTCAGCTGGCTGGTTCCGGCGGGAATGGCCTTGCTGAAGCGCTGGCTGAGCAGCACCAGCGTCACGCAGCAGCCAAGCTGGATCAGCGCCAGCAGTGCTGCGCGCCCCGGATCGTAGTCATAACTCAGCGCCTGGAAAATCGCCAGCTCGATGGTCGTCGCCTGCGGGCCGCCGCCCAGTGAGAGCACGGTAGCAAAGCTGGCGAAACAGAGCATGAAGATCAGCGCGCCGGTCGGCAGCAGCTGACGCCGCAGCCATGGCCACTCCAGCAGACGAAAATGGTGCCAGCCGCGCAGGTCGAGCTGTGCCGCCAGCTGACGCTGTTCCGCCGGAATGCTCTCCAGCGCCTGCAGCATCAGGCGGGTCGCCAGCGGCAGGTTAAAGAAGACGTGCGCCAGCAAAATGCCCGACAGACCGTAGGGAGAGAAGTGGTAATCAATCCCTGCCAGCTGGCACAGCTGCGCCAGCCAGCCGACACGACCATAGACGGTGAGCAGACCAAATACCGCCACCAGCACCGGCAGCACCAGGGTCATGGCGCACAGACGCAGCAGCAGCTGACGGCCAGGGAAACGGCGTCGATAGAGCGCGCGCGCCAGCGGCACCGCCGGCAGCAGCGACAACAGTGCGGAGAGCAGCGCCTGACCAAAAGAGAAGGCGATAACGTGATGCAGGTAATCATCCTGCAGCACGCTGCGCCAGTCATTCTCTGGCGCGGCGCTCCAGAGTGCACCGAAGGCCAGCAGCGCCACGCTGATTAACAGCAGCGTGGCGAGCGAACCGGGGATAAGCCAGCGCGGCATCAGCGGCTGACGGCGCGTTGCCACTGGCTGATCCAGCCTGAACGCTGGCTGGCAACCTCTTCCGGCGAGAACTGCAGGGCGGTGGCGGGCACAATGAGCGCGCTAAAACCGGCAGGCAGTGGCGTGTCGATTACCGGGTACATCCAGTTACCGGTGGGAATCGTGCGCTGGAAGTCGGGTGACACCATAAACTTCATAAACTGCTGTGCCAGCGCCGGCTGCTTGCTGCTGGCTAACTGCGCGGCAACTTCAACCTGCAGATAGTGGCCCTCTGCAAACGGCGCGGCGGCATAGTTCTCTTTTTTCTCTTCGATGATGTGGTAAGCCGGTGAGGTGGTGTAGCTCAGCACCAGATCGCCTTCGCCCTTGAGGAACAGGCCATAGGCTTCACTCCAGCCTTTGGTCACCGTCACGGTTTTCTGCGCCAGCTTCTGCCACGCCTGCGGTGTCTGATCGCCATAGACTTTCTGCATCCACAACAGCAGGCCTAAGCCGGGGGTGCTGGTACGGGGATCTTCGTAGATCACCCGCCACTTCTCCGGGCTGTCGACCAGCTCTTTCAGGCTTTTTGGCGGATTCTTCAGCCGGGTTTTGTCATAGACAAACGCGAAGTAGCCATAATCAAACGGCACGAAAGTGGTGTTGTGCCAGCCGCCGGGCAGTTTTAATGTCGAGGAATCGACCTGACTTTCGGCAAACAGACCGGTTTTCTGCGCCGCCTGTACCAGATTGTTATCCAGCCCCAGTACCAGATCGGCTTTGCTGTTTTTCCCTTCCATGCGCACGCGGTTCAGCAGCGACACGCCATCTTCCAGCGTGACGAATTTCAGCTCGCAGTTGCACTGCGCCTCGAAGGCTTTTTTAACCGCCGGGCCAGGGCCCCAGTCAGCGGAGAAGGAGTCGTAGGTGTAGACCGTGAGAACCGGCTTAGCCGCCAGAACGGGGGCGGAGAGTAACAGCAGCACCGGCAGAACTTTGTTTAACACTTTGCGCTCCTTCAGGAGAATAGGGGATGAGTCGCAAAGGATCTGAGCACAGAGGCCTCCCAAATCCCTACGTCGGTATTAACCGAATCAGGTTCGACGGGTATCTCTCAGCTGCTTGCTGGTGGCTGGCGGCACCCCGTTGAGAACGTCACATTCTAGTCATTTCAGCGCCGGGGCGAAAGCCTCACAGCGCGGGTGGCGCGAACCAGGCGGATTTAAAATCAAACCAGCCCAGCGTATTCATCCGAACGCCGCGCATGCTGCGCTGACCTTCAAGCAGCAGCCAGTGGTGAAACAGCGGATGCAGACCCGCTTCTTCGACTAACTGTTTACTCCATTCGGCCAGCGGCAGCGTTTTCTCGCGCCAGCGGGCCGCATCGCTGTGCCAGTCGATCGGCAGACAGTGATGCAGCAACGGGATCTCATAAAGCTGCGCAAACAGAGAATAATTCAGCGGCAGGGTAAAGTTCACGCTGCCAAGCCAGATATCACTTTCCGCTTCGCCCTGATACCAGCTTTCGTAGCTGATCTCGCGGGTCTCCAGCGTGACGCCATGTTCTGCCAATAGCGGACGCAGCGCGTTAGCGATGCCTTCATGCTCCACGTGCTGGCTGTACCAGGTCAGCGTCAGGTGAGTTAAGCCGGGCGGTTTTTCCACTGGCGTCAGGTCGCGCCGGTGATGCCAGCGCGGCAGCAGGCCATACGCCGGAAACCAGTAGCGCTGGTAGCCGACACCGGCGTGATTGAGCAGGGCGATAGGATTAAACAGGTAGCTGACCCAGCGCCGGACCGCCTCGTTGCGTCCCTGATCTGAACGCTGGTCGAACAGCAGATAGTAGCAGCCCTCTTCAAGGCGGCTCTCCTCCTGAACCTCATCGGCTCCATCGCCCTGCAGACGGACACCGGCATAGACCAGCTCATCGCTGATGTCGGGCAGTACCCAGATAGAGACATCATCAATCAGGGCGCGAAAACCAAAATAGTCATCAAACGCTTCGATCTTCAGCTGACTCTCCTGATTGCGGATCACCCGGTAAGGACCGGTGCCAACCGGCTGGCGGGCAAAATCGTGCAGTGTCGGCCATTCGCGCGGCAGGATCATCGCACTGACGCTGCCCAGCAGCCAGGGTAATCCCTCGTCGGGCTGGCTTAAGCGGATATCCAGCGTCCAGGGCGCGGGCGAGTCGATCTGCTCGATATGGGAAAAGAGCGGATGAGGGCGCTGACGCTCAAGCGTGGCCAGCACATCCTCCATCTCCAGTTCTCTGCCGTGATGAAAGCGAATCGCCGGACGCAGAAAGAAGCGCCAGTGAAGCGGGGAAGTCTGCTGCCAGTGGTGCGCAATATCGGGCTCGACTTCCCCGTTTTCCTCATTTATCCGCGTCAGGCCGTTGAAAATCTGTCGCGCAATGTGGGTTTCGGAGCGCCGCAGCGGCGAACCGGGCAGCAGATTGAGCAGCGGACGATAGTAGAGCACCCGCATGATATGCTTGCCCTGACGGAAACTGCGGCCCAGATGCGCGGCGATCATCTGCCGTACCTGATTTTTATCGCCCACCAGCTGGACCAGCTGATCGATGCGATCCTGCTCCAGCAAATCCTCGGCACGTTGCTGCTGCAAAGCCAGTCCGGTATAGCAGAAGGTAAGCTGTGAACGCTTGCCGCGTCCGGATTCCGCCTGCCAGATTAGCCAGCCCGCGGCCTGCATCCGGTTGAGCAGATTGCGCATATGGCGGCGCGAGCAGTGCAGCAGGTCAGCCAGTTCGCTAAGGGTAATCTCCTGCGTTTGCCCCTGACAGCTCTGCCACAGGCGAATGAACTGCTGCTTCAGACGTGATGAGGACATAAAAGAGGAACTCCCGGTGAAAAGCGCTCTGTTTTTCTTGCCCTATTTTAAGAGCAAACTTTACGTTATGGGAAGAGCGGGAGGCATTCAGCACTGAATGGCGTTCGACCCTGACTTCGCTGTTCAGCGGAGTGCTTTTCTGAGTAGGGTGCATTTACACCGCCAGCAGATGATCTCTGCTGGCTTTTTTCATGTTGCGCGGTATCGTCTACCCTTCTTTTTCCCCTCTGTTTGTTCTGTAAGGGATTTCGGTATGAAATCGCTGTTAACGCGGCAGCGCCGCATCAATCCGGTTTACCTCGCTTTTATGGTCGCCTCGTTCATGCTGGGCATCGCGGGCGCACTGCAGGCGCCGACGCTCAGCCTGTTTCTGACGCGCGAGGTGCAGGCGCGGCCCTTCTGGGTCGGACTGTTTTTCACCATCAATGCGGTGGCCGGTATCGTGGTGAGCATGCTGGTGGCAAAGCGTTCTGACAGCGTCGGCGATCGTCGTCATATCATTCTCTTTTGCTGCCTGATGGCGCTGGTCAATGCGCTGCTGTTTGCTTTTACCCGCCACTATCTGACCTTGCTGACGCTGGGCGTGCTGCTGTCGGCGCTGGCCAGCGTCTCGATGCCTCAGCTGTTTGCGCTGGCGCGGGAATATGCCGATCAGTCGGCGCGTGAAGCGGTGATGTTCAGTTCGGTGATGCGTGCGCAGCTGTCGCTGGCGTGGGTGATTGGGCCGCCGCTCTCCTTCGCGCTGGCGCTGAACTACGGCTTTGTGACGCTATTTATGGTGGCCGCCGCGCTGTTTCTGATCTGTATCCTGCTGATCTGGTTCACCGTGCCGTCGGTGCCACGTTCGCAGCCTCTTATGCAAAGCGGCGGGCTGCCGCTAAGTGGCTGGCGCGATCGGGATGTGCGTTTACTGTTCCTGGCCTCAGTCGCGATGTGGACCTGCAACACTATGTATATCATCGATATGCCGCTCTATATCAGCACCACGCTGGGCCTGCCCGAGAAGCTGGCCGGTCTGCTGATGGGGACGGCGGCAGGGCTGGAGATCCCGGTGATGCTGCTGGCCGGACATTACGCGCGGCGTATCGGCAAGCGCCGGTTAATGCTGATCGCGGTGGCGGCTGGCGTACTGTTTTATCTGGGGCTGGTGCTATTCAATTCCCGCACGTCGCTGATGGTGTTGCAGCTGTTTAACGCGGTGTTTGTCGGGATTATTGCTGGCATAGGGATGCTGTGGTTTCAGGATCTGATGCCAGGACGGCCTGGTGCAGCGACCACCATGTTCACCAACTCGATATCGACCGGCATGATTCTGGCTGGGGTGATTCAGGGAACGCTCAGTGAGCGACTGGGACATGAGGCGGTTTACTGGCTGGCATTCGGGCTGGCTATTGTGGCGCTGGTGATGTCGGCACGGGTGCGCGACGTATAAAGAAGAAGGGCGTAATGCCAGTCAGTTAAGCGACAGGTGATAACGCAGTCTGGTGCCGGGCAGGGGCTGGCGGTCCTCGCGCCGCTGCGCGGTTCCTTCACTTCATTCCTCTGCCTGACGGACCGCCGGGGATGGCACATCCTGTGCCGCCCCGCCTTTCGCCCGCGTCCTGCGGGCTCTCCTGGCAGACTCATTCTGTTCAGCGCTGCGGATTGCCTGCCCCTGCCCGGCCCCGGCCTGCTCTGAAACTTCAGTGTGTATTGTTAAGAAGGGCACGAGAGTGGAGGCTCAAAGCCGAAGGTACCGCGTGAGCGGCGCGAGGACGGCCCGGCAGCAGCAAGAGGTGCGCTGGCCCGCACTGCGGCTCGCTCGCCCGGAAAAAAAGCTGCCACGTTTGACCGTGACAGCCTTTACAAATCTAATCTTAACTGATCAGCATTACGACCCAATGTCGCCCTGATTTTACTCAATTAGCGCAGGAAGGCGGGCTGATTCTGCTCATACTGCGAAATGGAGGCTTCGTGCTGCAGCGTCAGACCGATGCTGTCCAGGCCGTTAATCATGCAGTGGCGGCGGAAGCTGTCGAGCTCGAACGAATAGACTTTATCGCCAGCGGTGACCGTCTGCGCCTCCAGGTCTACCGTAAAGCTGATGCCGGGCTGGTCCGCAACCAGTCTGAACAGCTCATCCACTTCCTCTTCGCTTAACTTCACCGGCAGCAGCTGGTTGTTGAAGCTGTTGCCATAAAAGATATCCGCGAAGCTCGGCGCAATCACCACGTGAAAACCAAAATCAGTCAGCGCCCAGGGCGCATGCTCACGTGAAGAGCCGCAGCCAAAGTTTTCACGCGCCAGCAGGATGCTGGTGCCTTTGAACTCAGGCTTGTTCAGCACAAAGCCGGGCGTTGGCACGGTGCCCGCGTCATCTTCAAAGCGCCAGTCGTGGAACAGATGCTGTCCAAAACCGGTGCGGGTGACCTTCTGCAAAAACTGCTTGGGAATGATTGCGTCCGTATCGACGTTCGCGGCATCCAGCGGCGCAACAATGCCGGTGTGCTGAGTAAATTTATTCGCCATGATTTAAGCTCCTGTCGTCAGTTCACGGATGTCGGCAAAGTGGCCGGTTACGGCAGCCGCCGCGGCCATCGCCGGGCTGACCAGATGAGTACGTCCACCACGGCCCTGACGGCCTTCAAAATTACGGTTGCTGGTTGACGCGCAACGCTCGCCCGGATTCAGGCGGTCATTGTTCATCGCCAGACACATAGAGCAGCCTGGCAGACGCCATTCAAAGCCCGCTTCCAGGAAGATTTTGTCCAGACCTTCCGCTTCGGCCTGCGCTTTCACCGGGCCGGAACCCGGCACCACCATGGCGACCACGCCAGGCGCCACTTTGCGGCCTTTGGCGATGGCGGCGGCGGCACGCAGATCTTCAATACGTGAGTTGGTGCAGGAGCCGATAAATACTTTATCAATCGCCACATCGGTCAGTCTGATGCCTGGCTGCAGGTTCATGTAGGCCAGGGCTTTTTCGGCTGAGGCGCGCTCAACCGGATCGGCGAACGAGGCCGGATTCGGGATCACCTGATCAACGGCAATGACCTGACCCGGATTGGTGCCCCAGGTGACCTGCGGTGCAATCTCTTCAGCATGCAGCGTTACCACCGCATCATATTTCGCGCCTTCGTCAGACTTCAGAGTGCGCCAGTAATCAACGGCCTGCTCCCATTTCTCACCCTGCGGCGAGAACTGACGACCTTTCAGATAGTTGAAGGTGGTCTCATCCGGTGCCACCAGGCCCGCTTTCGCACCCATCTCAATCGCCATGTTGCACAGGGTCATACGACCTTCCATGCTCAGCGCCTGAATCGCCGGACCGCAGAATTCGACCACATAGCCGGTTCCGCCTGCGCTGCCGGTTTTGCCGATGATCGCCAGCACGATATCTTTAGCCGTAATGCCGGTTGACGCCTGGCCCAGCACTTCAATCTTCATGGTTTTTGCCCGACCCTGTTTCAGGGTCTGGGTAGCAAACACATGTTCAACTTCAGAGGTGCCGATACCAAAGGCCAGCGAGCCAAACGCACCGTGCGTGGCGGTGTGCGAGTCACCGCACACAATCGTCATGCCCGGCAGCGTCATGCCCTGCTCAGGACCGATAACGTGGACGATGCCCTGGAACGGATGATTCAGGTCATACAGCTGTACGCCAAACTCAGCGCAGTTCTTCATCAGTTCCTGCATCTGAATACGCGCCATCTCGCCCGACGCATTGATATCTTTGGTCTGCGTAGAAACGTTGTGATCCATCGTGGCAAAGGTTTTGCCCGGCTGACGGACTTTACGTCCGTGGGCGCGCAGACCATCAAAGGCCTGGGGCGAGGTCACCTCATGGATCAGATGGCGATCAATGTAGAGTAACGGCGTTTCTTCTGGCGTTTCGTGGACGACATGTGCATCAAATAACTTCTGGTATAAGGTTTTCATTTTTTTATTTTTCCTCGGCGATAAAGCGGGCAATGATGCTGCCCATCTCATCTGTGCTGACCGCTGGGCCATCACCGGCTAAATCTTTGGTGCGATAGCCCTGTTCCAGCGCACGGCTGATGGCGCGTTCGATACTGTCGGCAGCCTCATCGGCATTCAGGCTGTAACGCAGCAGCAGCGACAGCGACAGGATCTGGGCGACCGGGTTGGCAATATTCTGACCGGCGATATCCGGCGCCGAGCCACCCGCGGGTTCGAACAGGCCAAAGCCCGCTTCATTCAGGCTGGCGGAAGGCAGCATCCCCATCGAGCCGGTAATCATGGCGCACTCATCAGAGAGAATATCGCCGAACAGGTTGGAGCAGAGCAGCACGTCAAACTGCGACGGGTCTTTGATCAACTGCATGGTGGCGTTGTCGATATAGATGTGGCTCAGCTGCACGTCCGGGTACTCTTTGGCCACTTCGTTGACGATTTCACGCCACATCACGGAGGTCTGCAGCACGTTGGCTTTATCAACCGAGGTGACTTTATTGCGACGTTTGCGCGCCGATTCAAACGCGATGCGGGCGATGCGCTCAATTTCGAAACGGTGATAAACTTCGGTATCAAATGCACGCTCTTCCGGGCCGCTGCCTTCACGTCCTTTCGGCTGACCAAAGTAGATGCCGCCGGTCAGTTCACGCACGCACAGAATGTCGAAGCCTTTGGCAGCAATGTCGGCGCGCAGCGGGCAAAACGCCTCCAGTCCGCTGTAGAGTGCAGCCGGACGCAGGTTACTGAACAGCTTAAAATGTTTGCGCAGCGGCAGCAGCGCACCGCGCTCCGGCTGTGATGCCGGCGGTAAGTGCTCCCACTTCGGGCCGCCAACGGAACCAAACAGAATCGCGTCGGCCTGCTCGCAGCCTGCAACCGTTGCGGGTGGCAGGGGTTCACCATGCTGATCGATAGCAATGCCGCCGACCGCATACTCCTGGGTGGTGATCTGGATATCAAAGCGCTGACGAATGGCATCCAGCACTTTCATAGCCTGCGCCATCACTTCCGGGCCGATACCATCACCGGGTAAAACTGCGATATGAGATGAGCTGGACATGGTTATACGGTTTCCTTCTGATCTTTAAATTTGCGCTGCAATTCTTGTTCAACCTGACGGGCACGCCAGATATTGTTCAGAGCGTTGACCATCGCTTTGGCGGAGGACTCCACAATATCGGTCGCCAGACCAATGCCGTGGAACTTGCGGCCGTTGTAGCTCACGACGATATCGACCTGACCCAGCGCATTCTCGCCGTGGCCTTTCGCGGTCAGCTTGTAGTTAACCAGCTCAGCGTCGAACTGGGTGATACGGTTAATCGCCTGGTAGACCGCGTCAACCGGGCCATTACCGGTGGCTGCATCCGATTTAGCGACATCGCCGCAGCCCAGATTGACAGAGGCGGTGGCGGTGATGCTGGAACCGGTCTGGACGTTAAATTCGTGCAGCTGGAAATGTTCCGGCTCTTCATTCTGCTTGTTGATGAAGGCCAGCGCTTCCAGGTCGTAATCGAAAACCTGACCTTTTTTATCGGCCAGTTTCAGGAAGGCGTCATACAGCGTATCCAGATTGTAATCCTGCTCGGCATAGCCCATCTCTTCCATACGATGTTTTACCGCCGCGCGGCCAGAACGTGAGGTCAGGTTCAGCTGGATTTTGTGTAAGCCGATCGATTCCGGCGTCAGGATTTCATAGTTCTCGCGGTTCTTCAGCACGCCATCCTGATGAATACCCGAGGAGTGAGCGAAGGCGTTAGAGCCGACCACTGCCTTGTTCGCCGGGATCGGCATGTTGCAGATCTGGCTGACCATCTGGCTGGTACGGTAGATTTCCTGATGATTGATATTGGTATGCACGTTCATGATCTGCTGGCGGGTTTTAATCGCCATGATCACCTCTTCCAGCGCACAGTTACCGGCACGTTCACCCAGGCCATTCATCGTTCCTTCAACCTGACGCGCGCCCGCCTGTACGGCAGCCAGGGCGTTGCCGGTTGCCATACCCAGGTCATCGTGGGTGTGAACAGAGATAATTGCTTTGTCGATGTTAGGAACGCGATTCATCAGTTCGCCGATGATGTGGGCATACTCGCCTGGCAAGGTGTAGCCAACGGTGTCCGGGATGTTGATGGTGGTGGCACCGGCGTTAATCGTGGCTTCTACCATCCGGCACAGGTCATCAATCGGGGTACGGCCGCCATCTTCGCAGGAGAACTCAACGTCGCTGGTATAATTACGCGCACGTTTCACCATATGCACCGCACGCTCAATCACTTCCGGCAGCGTGCTGCGCAGTTTGGTGGCGATGTGCATCGGCGAGGTGGCGATAAAGGTATGAATACGGAAGGCTTCGGCAACACGCAGTGATTCGTACGCCGCATCAATATCTTTTTCCACACAGCGTGCCAGACCGCAAACCCGACTGTTTTTAATGGTGCGCGCAATGGTCTGCACAGACTCAAAGTCGCCCGGTGAGGAGACCGGGAAACCGACTTCCATCACATCCACGCCCATGCGCTCCAGCGCTAAAGCAATCTGCAATTTTTCTTTCACACTCAGGCTGGCCTGTAATGCCTGCTCACCGTCGCGCAGAGTGGTATCGAAAATAATGACTTGCTGGCTCATCGTAATCATCCTTATGCTTTTTCTGGCCTGGCAACGAGCATAAAAAAACCCGCGACAGGCGCGGGTTTTTAACTTTCAGCAGGTTTGAATCAGTGTTTGATTCCGCCCACAAGTCTACCGCGCAAGCTGAGTGCGTTTAGTAGTAGACCGAGAAGGCGAACAGAACGAAACATGGATTCAAACCTTATAAAATGTTGTGCTGTACATATTGGTACTGGAATCACTCAGGGATGTCAACCTTCAATGCAGGGGTATTCTTAGTGGTGTCAGAGGAAGATATTCTGTTATTTAACGGTCAGGCAGCGTAATGAACAGCGCCGTAGTGGCTGCGGAGGCAATCGACCCGGGAATGAGCACTGATTCTGCGGGTCTTTGATTTTATTATGTTGAAAATTAAAGACTTTATCGGGAGGGTGTCTCACGGGGATACAGGATATATCACCTGCTCTTTAGCATAATCGAATGTGCTTCAACGATTTAATGGTTAATTACGCCAGAAAAGAAAAGTGTCAGGCGATTGTGGGCCAGGGCAGCCGGGTAATAAGTTTTCGTTATTTCTTAGATCACGCTGAAAATAATTTCTTAATCAGCATTTTCCTCTGCGGTTCTGCCGCGTAATTAGTTTAATCCGCGCAGCCAATTCTTATCGGGCAGAGCCTTTACGCCCCTGCCTTTTAATTTACGTGGGTTTGCGGTTTGCCTGCCCGGTTAACTGCGGTTATGGTAATCGACCTACTCTCAGAAAAATAAACTCAACAGATTTCTCTGTAACCGGACAGCGGCAGTTGTTTCCGCTGTCATGCATAAACATAAGATTTTGATTGGCAAAGCAGGCACCAGGGCTTTGTGGTACGCGCTAACGGGCGTATTAACAGAGCCGGGTCCGCAAGCCTGGAGGCAGAAGATGGAGATGTTGTCAGGAGCCGAAATGGTCGTCCGTTCGTTAATCGATCAGGGCGTTAAGCAGGTATTCGGTTATCCGGGTGGCGCAGTGTTGGATATCTATGATGCGCTGCAAACCGTCGGGGGTATCGATCACATTCTGGTGCGTCATGAGCAGGGTGCGGTGCACATGGCTGACGGCCTGGCGCGCGCCACCGGTGAAGTCGGCGTGGTGCTCGTCACCTCCGGACCCGGCGCAACCAATGCGATTACCGGTATCGCCACCGCCTATATGGACTCGATTCCGCTGGTGATCCTCTCGGGTCAGGTTCCCTCGTCGCTGATTGGCTATGACGCCTTTCAGGAGTGCGACATGGTCGGCATCTCTCGTCCGGTAGTGAAGCACAGCTTCCTGGTGAAAAGTACCGAAGAGATCCCAACCGTGTTGAAAAAGGCGTTCTGGCTGGCTTCCACCGGACGTCCGGGGCCGGTGGTGATCGATCTGCCGAAAGATATTCTGAATCCGGCCAACAAGTTGCCTTATCACTGGCCGGATACGGTGAGCATGCGCTCCTACAATCCGACTATTCAGGGCCATAAAGGTCAGATTAAGCGTGCGCTGACCACGTTGCTGGCCGCGAAGAAGCCGGTGATCTACGCCGGTGGTGGTGCCATTACCGCAGGCTGCGAAGCCGAACTGTTAAAGCTGGCCGAAAGCCTGAATATTCCGGTGACGACCTCGCTGATGGGCCTGGGCGCGTTCCCTGGCACTCATCGTCAGTGCGTTGGCATGCTCGGTATGCACGGCACGTACGAAGCCAACATGACGATGCACAATACCGACCTGATTTTTGGTATTGGTGTTCGCTTTGATGACCGCACCACCAACAACCTGGCGAAGTATTGTCCCAACGCCACGGTGATGCATATCGATATCGACCCGACCTCTATCTCTAAGACGGTGGCGGCGGATATCCCGATTGTCGGTGATGCGAAGCAGGTGCTGCAGCAGATGCTGGAGTTACTGGCGCAAAACGAAAGCCAGCGCGCTGAGAGCCTGCACGACTGGTGGCAGGAGATTGAGGGCTGGCGCAGTCGTCACTGCCTGGAATTTGATCGCACCAGCGACAAAATCAAGCCGCAGGCGGTGATTGAAACCATCAGCCGTCTGACCAAAGGCGATGCGTATGTGACCTCGGATGTGGGCCAGCACCAGATGTTTGCTGCGCTCTATTATCCTTTCGATAAACCGCGTCGCTGGATCAACTCCGGTGGTCTGGGCACCATGGGCTTTGGCCTGCCCGCTGCGCTGGGCGTGAAGATGGCGCTGCCGGACGAAACAGTCATCTGCGTAACGGGCGATGGCAGTATCCAGATGAACATTCAGGAGCTTTCCACCGCGCTGCAGTACGATCTGCCGGTGCTGGTGCTGAACCTGAACAACCGGGTGCTGGGCATGGTGAAGCAGTGGCAGGATATGATCTACTCCGGTCGTCACTCCCAGTCTTATATGGAGTCACTGCCTGACTTCGTGCGTCTGGCGGAAGCCTACGGCCACGTCGGGATCGCGATTGAGCACCCGGCTGAGCTGGAAGAGAAACTGGCGCTGGCGCTGGAAACCCTGGCGAAGGGACGTCTGGTATTTGTGGATGTCACCGTTGACGGTAGCGAGCATGTTTACCCGATGCAGATTCGCGGTGGCAGCATGGATGAGATGTGGTTGAGCAAAACGGAGAGGACATAATTATGCGTCGTATTTTATCAGTTCTGCTGGAGAACGAATCCGGCGCATTATCCCGTGTCGTCGGCCTGTTCTCACAGCGCGGCTATAACATTGAGAGCCTGACCGTGGCACCAACGGATGATCCTACGCTGTCGCGGATGACCATTCAGACGGTGGGCGATCAAAAGGTGCTGGAGCAGATTGAAAAGCAGCTGCACAAGCTGGTAGATGTGCTGCGCGTTACCGAGCTGGGGCAGGGCGCCTATGTTGAGCGCGAAATCATGCTGGTGAAGATTCAGGCGAGCGGTTATGGCCGCGAAGAGGTGAAGCGTAACGCCGAGATCTTCCGCGGTCAGATCATCGACGTGACGCCGACGCTGTACACGGTTCAGCTGGCAGGCACCAGTGACAAACTGGACGCCTTCCTGAGTACCGTCCGCGATGTTGCCGAAATTGTTGAAGTGGCACGCTCCGGTATCGTCGGCGTTTCACGCGGCGATCGTATCATGCGTTAATCACGCAGCGTCATCATCAATCCTCACCTAACCCGGCGAAATGCCGGGTTTTTTTATTTTTTATGCGCCAGGCGAGTTACATTCAGAAAAGCGGTTGCTCCGCGCACTTTTCTGCTGTTAGATGATAGCCATGAGTTATCCATAGCTTAACTGCGGCTATTTCTGCCGTAAAAGCGGATTTGATGGTGGGGTTATCGTGAAACTGGATGAAATTGCGCGTTTGGCAGGCGTGTCGCGCACCACGGCCAGTTATGTGATCAATGGCAAAGCGCGGCAGTATCGTGTCAGCGACAAAACCGTTGAGAAAGTCATGGCGGTGGTACGTGAGCATAATTATCACCCCAATGCGGTGGCTGCCGGGCTGCGCGCCGGGCGTACGCGCTCAATTGGGTTAGTGATCCCCGATCTGGAAAATACCAGTTATACCCGTATTGCGAACTATCTTGAGCGGCAGGCCCGTCAGCGCGGCTATCAGCTGCTGATCGCCTGTTCTGAAGATCAGCCCGATAACGAGATGCGCTGCATTGAGCATCTGTTACAGCGCCAGGTCGATGCGATCATCGTCTCTACCTCGTTACCGCCAGAGCATCCCTTTTATCAGCGCTGGATCAACGATCCCCTGCCGATTATTGCGTTAGATCGCGCGCTGGATCGTGAACATTTCACCAGCGTAGTGGGTGCCGATCAGGACGATGCCTATATGCTGGCGGCTGAACTGCGTCAGCTTGAGGTCAAAAATGTGCTGTTCCTCGGTGCATTACCCGAGCTGTCGGTAAGTTTCCTGCGCGAGCTGGGGTTCCGCGATGCATGGAAAGACGATCCCCGGCCGATTGACTATATCTACTGCAATAGCTTCGAACGCACAGCCGCCGCAGCACTGTTTGAACAATACCTTGAAGATCACCCGATGCCGGAGGCGCTTTTTACCACCTCATTTGGTCTGCTGCAGGGTGTGATGGATGTGACGCTGAAACGAGACGGACGGCTTCCGACCGAGCTGGCCATCGCCACCTTTGGCGACCACGAATTACTGGACTTTCTTGAGTGTCCGGTGCTGGCGGTGGGTCAGCGTCATCGCGACGTGGCAGAGCGCGTGCTGGAATTAGTTTTAGCCTCGCTGGATGAACCCAGAAAACCAAAACCCGGGTTAACCCGCATTCGCCGTAATTTATACCGTCGCGGACAATTAAGCCGAAAAGTTAAATGAGTCACGGGCAGTATTACGCTGCCCGCCTCTTTTATTTAACGATTTAACTGATTAAATAAACAGGTCGACGTAAAAAAGCGTAAATTCTGCTCATCAAATCTAACAAAGCAGAAAGGGTTATTTTTATTATCTGCTTACAACTTCAACAAACTTACTTTCCCGTCTGGCCTGAAGCCGCTGGGCTTCCTTTCGGAAATCCCCTAAAATGCCGCCGCTGTCTCAGAAACCACGATTAATATTTAGCCCTTTACATTGTTTCATTTTTAGTCGTTTTTTCCCGGGTCGTTTTTTTTATTCAGGTATTCATCGGCTTAATTTTTACTTTCCCCTTTTATTCGTTTATATCGTCGCCAGAGATTAATTCTTCACTCTGTAAATAGTGATATTCACCTGCCGCTCCGGCTTGACAAGGATTTCATGGGATCCTTAAACTCGTTTCGTGGTAAAAAGTGGGATAAAGTGGCGTAAATGGGTGATGAGGAGAAGAGACTGGCATGTTCCGCGGAGCAACGTTAGTCAATCTCGACAGCAAAGGGCGGCTCGCCGTACCTACGCGATATCGCGATTTGCTGATTGGGGAGTCTCAGGGGCAGATGGTCTGTACCATCGACCTCCACCAGCCATGCCTGTTGCTTTATACCCTGCCCGAATGGGAAATCATTGAAAAAAAGCTGGCACGCCTTTCCAGTATGAATCCACTTGAGCGCCGCGTGCAGCGTTTGCTGCTGGGGCATGCCAGTGAATGTCAGATGGATAATGCAGGCCGCCTGCTGCTGGCGAATACGCTTCGGCAGCACGCAAAATTAACCAAAGAAGTGATGCTGGTTGGACAGTTCAATAAGTTTGAGCTGTGGGATGAACAGACCTGGTATCAACAAGTCAGGGACGATATTGACGCAGAACAGTCGGCTCAGGAGCCTTTATCTGAGCGGTTGCAGGACTTGTCGCTATAGCTATGCAGGAAAATTTCAAACATACCACCGTGCTGTTGGATGAGGCGGTTAACGGCCTCAATATCAGGGAAGACGGTATTTACATCGACGGCACTTTTGGTCGTGGTGGCCATTCACGCCTGATTCTTTCGCAGCTGGGAGAGAAGGGAAAGCTGATCGCCATCGATCGTGATCCGCAAGCTATCGCCGCTGCCGCAGAGATCACCGACCCGCGTTTTTCAATTATTCATGGCCCTTTTTCCGCGCTGGCAGAGTATGTCTCTGAACGGGATCTGGTCGGAAAGATTGACGGCATTTTGCTGGACCTGGGGGTTTCATCACCGCAACTGGATGACGCCGAACGTGGCTTCTCCTTTATGCGTGACGGACCGCTGGATATGCGAATGGACCCGTCGCGCGGGCACTCCGCCGCAGAATGGTTGCTGCACGCAGAAGAGGCGGATATCGCGTTTGTCCTGAAGACCTACGGTGAAGAGCGATTCGCCAAACGCATCGCCCGGGCCATTGTCGAGCGTAATCGCGAACAGCCGATGACCCGGACCCGTGAACTGGCTGAGGTGATCTCAATCGCCATGCCGGTAAAAGATAAGTTTAAGCATCCGGCCACGCGCAGCTTCCAGGCGATTCGTATCTGGATTAACAGCGAACTGGAAGAGATCGATATTGCCCTGAAAGGCGCTGTTGAAGTGCTGGCTCCGCAGGGTCGTCTCTCTGTTATCAGCTTCCATTCACTGGAAGATCGGCTGGTGAAGCGCTTTATGCGCGATCAGAGTCGCGGACCGCAGGTGCCGCCTGGGATTCCCATGACTGAACATCAGCTGCGTGCCCTGGGTGGGCGTGAACTGAAGTTGCTCGGCAAAATGTCGCCGGGTGACGCTGAAGTCTCTGAGAACCCACGCGCGCGCAGCTCGGTATTACGTATCGCGGAGAAAACCGACGCATGATCGGTAATGAGCGTCACAGTCTGCCTGCCGTTATCGGCGGGGATCTGCTGCGAAAAGGCAAGATTCCGGTGCTGTTGCTGATCGCTGTGGTGGTTTCTGCCGTGCTGGTGGTGACCACCACCCATAAAACACGACTGTTAACCGCGCAGCGCGAACAGCTGGTGCTGGAGCGTGACGCACTCGATATCGAGTGGCGCAACCTGATCCTGGAAGAGAATGCACTGGGCGATCACAGCCGTGTTGAACGCATCGCCACCGAGAAGCTGCAACTGCAGCACGTTGATCCTTCACAAGAAAATATCGTGGTGCAGAAATAAGGACCTCAGATAGCGAATGAGCGGCACAGGCAGAACGCTGAAATTGAAGAAACCGGAAGATAAAGCCAGCTTTGTAAGCTGGCGTTTTGCGTTGCTGTGCGGCTGTATTTTACTGGCGCTGGGTGGATTGCTGTCACGTGTGGCCTGGCTGCAGGTGATCAATCCTGGCAAGCTGGTAAAAGAGGGCGATCTGCGCTCGCTGCGTGTTCAGGCGGTGCCCACCTCACGCGGCATGATCAGCGATCGCGCCGGACGCCCGCTGGCAGTCAGCGTGCCGGTCAACGCTATCTGGGCCGATCCCAAAGAGCTGCACGCCGGTGGCGGCGTGACGCTGGACAGCCGCTGGAAGGCGCTTTCCGATGCGCTCTCTATTCCCCTTGATCAGCTGGCCGCCCGCGTGAATGCCAATCCCAAAGGCCGCTTTGTCTATCTGGCGCGCCAGGTCAATCCGGCTATCGGCGACTACGTTAAAAAACTCAAACTTCCCGGTATTCATCTGCGCGAAGAGTCGCGCCGTTACTATCCTGCCGGGCAGGTCACCTCCCATCTCATTGGCTTTACCAACATCGACGGGCAGGGCATTGAAGGCATCGAGAAGAGCTTTGATAAGTGGCTGACCGGTGCACCCGGCGAGCGGACGGTGCGCAAAGATCGGTACGGTCGGGTCATCGAGGATATCTCTTCGGTGGACAGCCGGGCCGCTCATAACCTGACGCTGAGCATCGATGAGCGATTACAGGCGCTGGTTTACCGTGAACTGAATAACGCCGTTGCCTTTAACAAAGCGGAATCGGGTACGGCGGTGCTGGTGGATGTCAATACCGGTGAAGTGCTGGCGATGGCCAACAGCCCGGCTTACAACCCGAACAATCTCGGCAACACGCCAAAAGATCTGATGCGTAACCGCGCCATCACCGACATTTTCGAACCCGGCTCTACCGTGAAGCCGATGGTGGTGATGACGGCGCTGCAGCGTGGTGTGGTGAGAGAGAACAGTGTCCTGAATACCGTGCCGTACCGCGTCAATGGTCATGAGATCAAAGATGTGGCGCGCTACAACGAATTGACCCTGACAGGGGTTTTACAGAAGTCGAGTAACGTCGGTGTTTCACGTCTGGCGTTAGCGATGCCTTCCTCAGCGCTGGTAGAAACTTACGCGCGCTTTGGACTGGGCAAACCGACCAATTTGGGGCTGGTCGGGGAAAGCAGTGGCTTATACCCTAAAAAACAACGGTGGTCTGACATAGAGAGGGCCACCTTCTCTTTCGGCTACGGGCTAATGGTAACGCCGTTACAGTTAGCGCGAGTCTACGCAACGATTGGCAGCTATGGCATTAATCGCCCGCTGTCGATCACCAAAGTGGATCCGCCCGTCGCGGGACAACGCGTTTTCGATGAGTCACTGGTGAAAACCGTGATGCACATGATGGAAAGCGTGGCGCTGCCCGGTGGTGGTGGCGTCAAAGCGGCAATCAAGGGTTATCGCATTGCGATAAAAACCGGTACGGCGAAAAAGGTCGGGCCGGACGGACGCTACGTCAATAAATACATTGCCTACACCGCAGGCGTCGCGCCTGCCAGTCATCCCCGATTCGCGCTGGTGGTGGTGATCAACGATCCCCAGGCCGGCAAGTATTACGGCGGTGCGGTCTCCGCTCCGGTATTTGGAGCCATCATGGGTGGCGTACTGCGTACCATGAACATCGAGCCGGACGCGTTACCGACCAATGACAAGAATGAGCTGGTGACTAACAGAAGTGAGGAATCAAGTGACAGATCGTAACCTGCGCGATTTACTCGGCCCCTGGGTGCCAGGCGCGCCGGCGCGCCCACTGCGTGACATGACCCTGGATAGCCGCATTGCGGCTTCTGGCGATCTGTTTGTCGCTGTTGCAGGCCATCAGGTTGATGGACGCCGTTTCATTCCGCAGGCAATTGCGCAGGGCGTTGCCGCTGTGGTGGCGGAGGCTGAGGGTGAAGCGGTCGACGGCGAAATCCGTGAAATGCACGGCGTACCGGTTATCTATCTGGCGCAGTTGCATCAGCGCCTTTCGGCCCTGGCAGGCCGTTTTTATCAGCAGCCGGGCGAAAAACAGAAGCTGATTGGCGTCACCGGCACCAACGGTAAAACCACCACCACCCAGCTGCTGGCGCAGTGGGCGACGCTACTGGGTGAGACCAGCGCGGTGATGGGCACCGTCGGTAATGGGCTGGTAGGTCATTTAGCGGCGGCAGAAAATACCACGGGTTCAGCGGTTGATGTTCAGCATCTGCTGCACGATCTGGCTGAAAAAGGGGCGACCCTGACCGCAATGGAAATCTCGTCACACGGACTGGTTCAGCATCGCGTCGCTGCGCTGCCGTTTGCCGCGGCGGTCTTCACCAATCTCAGTCGCGATCACCTCGATTACCACGGTGATATGCAGAGCTATGAGTCAGCTAAATGGCTGCTCTTTTCTGAGCATCAGGTCGGGCAGGCGATCCTTAACGCGGATGACGAAGTCGGTCGTCGCTGGCTGGCGCGCTTACCTGATGCCGTTGCGGTCACCATGGAGGATAACCTCCAGCCGGGCTGCCACGGGCGCTGGCTTAAAGCCGATGCGGTGGATTACCACGATAACGGTGCACATATTCGTTTCAGCTCCAGCTGGGGCAACGGCGAAATCGACAGTCCGCTGATGGGTGCCTTCAACGTCAGCAATCTGATGCTGGCGCTGGCGACGCTGCTGTCACTGGATTATCCGCTGGCGACGCTAATCAGCGTTGCACCGCAGTTGCAGCCGGTCAACGGGCGTATGGAAGTGTTCAGCGCCGCAGGAAAACCGACGGTTGTCGTGGATTATGCCCACACCCCGGATGCGCTGGAAAAAGCGCTGGAAGCGGCACGCCTGCACTGCAAAGGAAAACTCTGGTGCCTGTTTGGCTGCGGCGGCGACCGTGACAAAGGCAAACGCCCGCTAATGGGCGCGATTGCTGAGCAATATGCGGATGTGGTGGTGATTACGGATGACAATCCGCGCAGCGAAGAGCCGCAGGCGATTGTAAAAGATATTCTGACCGGTTTGCTGGACCCAGGCCGCGCCCGCGTGGTCTCTGGTCGTGCGCAGGCGGTCACTAACACTATTATGCAGGCGCAGCCCGACGATATCGTGCTGGTGGCTGGCAAAGGCCATGAAGATTATCAGATCATCGGCAATCGCCGTCTCGACTACTCCGATCGTGCCACCGTTGCGGCACTGCTGGGAGGCGTTGCATGATTCCGGTTTCATTAAAAACCCTGGCGGAGATCACCGGCGGCACGCTGCATGGCAGCGATTTAACGCTGAGTGACGTGACCACCGATACCCGCAAAGTCACGGCGGGCAGCCTGTTTGTTGCGCTGGTGGGCGAACGCTTTGATGCGCACGACTTCGCCGGCGATGCCATTGCGAATGGCGCACAGGCGCTGCTGGTAAGTAAGCATTTACCTGTCGCTGTGCCACAGGTGGTGGTTGAAGATACCCGTCTCGCCTTTGGCAGGCTGGGCGCATGGGTTTGTCAGCAGTCGAACGCCCGTGTAGTGGCGCTGACCGGCTCCTCCGGCAAAACCTCGGTTAAAGAAATGACGGCGGCGATTCTGCGTGAGTGTGGCGAAACGCTCTACACCGCAGGCAATCTTAACAACGATTATGGCGTACCGATGACGCTGTTGCGACTGACCACAGAACATCAGTATGCGGTCATCGAACTCGGTGCGAATCATCAGGGCGAAATCGCTTACACCACCGATTTGGTTCAACCGGAAAGCGCGCTGGTGAATAACCTGGCCGCGGCGCATCTGGAAGGTTTTGGTTCGCTGGCCGGTGTCGCTAAAGCCAAGGGCGAGATCTTCCAGGGCTTACCGGCTCACGGCATTGCGATTCTGAACGCAGAGAGCAATGACTGGCCCAACTGGCAGAGCACGCTGCAGGATAAAACCGTGTGGCGTTTCTCACCGCAGACGGCAGAGTGTGAATTCTCCGCCCGTGATATCCGCATTGCTCAGGATGGTACTCATTTTGTGATGATAACGCCGCGTGGCGAAGCTGAGATCGTGCTGCCATTGCCGGGTCGGCATAACATCGCCAACGCCCTGGCGGCGGCGGCACTGGCTCTGTCAGTGGATGCACCGCTTAGCGCCGTTCAGCAGGGGCTGAAAAACCTGCAGTCGGTGCCAGGTCGCTTGTTCCCGGTTCGCCTCTCTGCGCATCAGCTGCTGCTGGATGACAGCTACAACGCTAACGTCGGTTCGATGACAGCAGCTGTTCAGGTCCTGTCAGAGATGCCGGGTTACCGGGTGCTGGTCACAGGTGATATGGCGGAACTGGGTGAAGAGACCGAAAGTTGTCATCGCGAAGTGGGGCAAGCGGCACGTGATGCAGGCATTGATCGCGTGCTGAGCACCGGAAAATTCAGCCATTTCATCAGTGAAAGCAGTGAAGTTGGCGAACATTTCAGCGATAAGACTGCGCTGACTGAACGTTTGCGTCAATTGTTGTCCGAACACTCAGAAATTACCGTCCTGATAAAAGGTTCACGTAGTGCCGCCATGGAGCAGGTAGTACAGAGCTTAAAGGAGAAAGGAACATGTTAGTTTGGCTGGCCGAGCATCTGGTCGCTTTTTATTCGGGATTTAACGTCTTTTCCTATCTGACGTTTCGCGCCATTGTCAGCCTGCTGACCGCGTTATTCATCTCTCTCTGGATGGGGCCGCGCCTGATCGCCTGGCTGCAGAAATTACAGATTGGCCAGGTCGTCCGTAACGATGGCCCGGAATCGCATTTCAGTAAGCGCGGCACGCCGACCATGGGCGGCATCATGATTCTGACCTCCATCACCATTTCGGTGCTGATGTGGGCATATCCGTCGAATCCCTATGTCTGGTGCGTGCTGTTCGTGTTAATCGGCTTTGGCATCATCGGCTTTGTCGATGACTACCGCAAAGTGGTACGCAAAGACACCAAAGGCCTGATCGCCCGCTGGAAATATTTCTGGATGTCGGTGATTTCGCTGGGCGTCGCGTTCGGGCTCTATGCGGCGGGTAAAGATACCCCCGCGACCCAACTGGTCGTGCCCTTTTTCAAAGACATCATGCCGCAGCTAGGTCTGTTTTATGTGCTGCTGGCTTACTTTGTGATTGTCGGAACGGGTAATGCGGTCAATCTGACCGATGGCCTGGATGGGCTGGCGATTATGCCAACCGTCTTTGTCGCCGCGGGCTTTGCGCTGGTTGCCTGGGCCACCGGTAACGTGAAGTTTGCTGAATATCTGCACATTCCCTATCTGCGTCACGCCGGTGAGCTGGTGATTGTCTGTACCGCCATTGTCGGGGCAGGGCTGGGCTTCCTGTGGTTCAACACCTATCCGGCTCAGGTCTTTATGGGCGACGTGGGTTCGCTGGCACTGGGCGGCGCGCTGGGCACCATTGCGGTGTTGCTGCGTCAGGAATTTTTACTGGTGATCATGGGTGGCGTGTTTGTGGTTGAAACGCTGTCGGTGATCCTGCAGGTGGGATCGTTTAAGTTGCGCGGCCAGCGTATTTTCCGCATGGCGCCGATCCATCACCACTATGAACTTAAGGGCTGGCCGGAACCGCGCGTCATTGTGCGCTTCTGGATTATTTCGCTAATGCTGGTGCTGATTGGCCTGGCCACGCTGAAGGTGCGTTAATCATGGCTGACTATCGGGGTAGAAAAGTCGTCATCATCGGGCTGGGCCTCACCGGGCTCTCCTGTGTTGATTTCTTTTTAGCGCAGGGCGTAACGCCTCGCGTGATGGACACCCGTGTCTCGCCGCCGGGGCTGGATAAATTGCCCGGGCAGGTTGAACGCCATCTGGGCGGCATCAACGGCGACTGGCTGCTGGCGGCCGATCTGATTGTTGCCAGCCCTGGTGTCGCGCTGGCGCATCCGATTCTCAGCGAAGCCGTCGAAGCCGGCATTGAAATTGTCGGTGACATTGAGCTCTTTTGCCGCGAGGCGCAGGCGCCGATCGTGGCGATCACCGGCTCCAACGGTAAAAGCACGGTGACTACGCTGGTGGGTGAAATGGCGAAAGCCGCAGGCTGGCAGGTGGGCGTCGGCGGCAATATTGGTCTGCCCGCGCTGAGTCTGCTGCAGTCACCGGCGCAACTCTATGTACTGGAACTCTCCAGTTTTCAGCTGGAGACCACGCACAGTCTGAAAGCCGCGGCGGCAACCATACTTAACGTCAGCGAAGATCATATGGATCGCTATCCGCTGGGTATGCAGCAGTATCGCGCCGCTAAGCTGCGGGTCTATGAAAATGCACAGGTCTGCATCGTTAATGCCGATGATGCCCTGACGATGCCGGTACGCGGCGCGGACACCCGCTGCGTCAGCTTTGGTGTCGATTTCGGGGACTACCACCTTAACAAGCAGCAGGGCAGTATCTGGTTGCGGGTGAAAGGCGAGAAGGTCCTGAACACGGCCGAAATGAAGATGGTGGGACAGCACAACTACACCAATGCGCTGGCTGCGCTGGCGCTGGCCGATGCGGTGGGTCTGCCACGCGCCTCCAGTCTGGCCGCCTTAACGCACTTTAACGGTCTGGCGCATCGCTTCCAGCTGGTTCATGAGCATCAGGGCGTGCGCTGGATCAATGACTCCAAAGCCACCAACGTCGGCAGCACCGAAGCAGCGCTGAATGGCCTGCAGGTGAAGGGAACGCTGTGGCTGCTGATGGGCGGTGATGGCAAGTCGGCCGATTTTACGCCGCTGATCCCCTGGCTGCAGGGCGACAATGTGCGCCTTTACTGCTTTGGTCGCGATGGCGATGCGCTGGCAGCGCTGCGTCCGGAGATCGCCGTGCGCACTGAGACCATGCGCCAGGCGATGGAGCAGATTGCGCCGCAGGTTAAAGCAGGCGATATGGTTCTGCTGTCGCCAGCCTGCGCCAGCCTTGACCAGTTCCGTAACTTTGAGCAGCGCGGTGAGCAGTTCGCGCAACTGGCGAAGGAGCTGAGCTGATGCGTATTCCTGGCGCCGGACTGGCGGGATATTTCTCAGGACGCCTGAAAGACTGGGTCATGGGCGCACGCGAAAGTGATGACTCTTCGCTGGTGCTCTATGACCGCACACTGCTATGGCTGACGCTGGGCCTGGCGGTGATTGGTTTCGTGATGGTGACGTCGGCTTCAATGCCGGTGGGTCAGCGTCTGAATGACGATCTCTTTTATTTTGCCAAGCGCGATGCCTTCTACATCGTGCTGGCTGTATGTATGGCGCTGGTCACGCTGCGGGTGCCGATGGATTTCTGGCAGCGCTACAGCAACGTGATGCTGATGGTCACGGTCGCGATGCTGCTGATTGTTCTGGTAGTCGGTAGCTCGGTTAACGGTGCATCGCGCTGGATCGCGCTGGGTCCGCTGCGTATTCAGCCTGCAGAGCTGTCGAAGCTCTCTCTGTTCTGCTATCTCGCCAGTTATCTGGTGCGCAAAGTGGAAGAGGTGCGTAACAACTTCTGGGGCTTCTGTAAGCCGATGGGCGTGATGGTGGTGCTGGCCGTGTTACTGCTGGCGCAGCCGGATCTCGGTACGGTGGTTGTGCTGTTTGTGACGACCCTGGCGATGCTGTTCCTGGCGGGGGCCAAACTGTGGCAGTTCCTGGCAATCATCGGTTCCGGCATCTTTGCGGTGATCCTGCTGATCATTGCAGAACCCTACCGTATGCGCCGTGTGACCTCGTTCTGGAACCCGTGGGAAGATCCCTTTGGTAGCGGCTACCAGCTGACCCAGTCACTGATGGCATTTGGTCGCGGGGAATTCTGGGGCCAGGGGCTCGGTAACTCCGTGCAAAAGCTGGAATATCTGCCCGAAGCGCATACCGACTTTATTTTCGCCATCATCGGGGAAGAACTCGGCTACGTCGGTGTGGTAATGGCACTTTTAATGGTATTCTTCGTCGCTTTTCGTGCGATGTCGATTGGCCGTCGTGCTCTGGAACTGGATCAGCGTTTTTCCGGCTTTTTAGCCTGTTCAATCGGAGTCTGGTTTAGCTTCCAGGCGCTGGTTAACGTCGGTGCAGCAGCCGGTATGTTACCGACCAAAGGTCTGACCTTACCGCTGATCAGTTACGGTGGGTCAAGTCTGATCATTATGTCGACTGCCATCGTCTTTTTATTACGCATAGATTATGAAACGCGCCTTGCGAAAGCGCAGGCGTTTACCCGAGGTGGTCGATGAGCGGTAAGCGATTGATGGTGATGGCAGGCGGAACCGGCGGACATGTCTTTCCCGGTCTGGCTGTCGCCCATCATCTGATGGAACAGGGCTGGCAGGTCCGCTGGTTAGGCACTGCCGACCGTATGGAAGCCGATCTGGTGCCAAAGCACGGCATCGACATCGACTTCATCCGCATCAGCGGATTACGTGGTAAAGGCATGAAGGCGTTGCTGCTGGCACCGCTGCGCATCTTTAATGCATGGCGTCAGGCCCGTCGCATCATGAAGGCCTGGCAGCCGGATGTGGTGCTGGGCATGGGTGGCTACGTTTCCGGTCCTGGCGGCTTAGCGGCCTGGAGTTGCGGTATTCCGGTGGTGCTGCATGAGCAGAACGGTATTGCCGGGCTGACCAATAAATGGCTGGCGAAAATCGCTAAGAAAGTATTGCAGGCGTTTCCGGGCGCGTTTCCCGCCGCCGATGTGGTGGGAAATCCGGTTCGCACTGATGTACTGGCACTGCCTTTACCCGCGCAACGTCTCGCGAATCGTCATGGCCCGATACGGGTGCTGGTGATCGGTGGCAGTCAGGGTGCGCGGATACTGAACCAGACGCTGCCGCAGGTTGCCGCGCTGGTGGGTGATGAGATCACCCTGTGGCATCAGACCGGTAAAGGGTCGTTGCCCGAAACAGAGAAAGCTTATCAGCAGGTCGGGCAGACGCAGCACAAGGTGACCGAGTTTATTGATGACATGGCTGCCGCCTACGCCTGGGCTGATGTGGTGGTGTGCCGCTCCGGCGCGTTAACCGTGAGCGAAGTCGCTGCCGCGGGTTTACCAGCGATTTTCGTGCCATTTCAGCACAAAGATCGCCAGCAGTACTGGAACGCGCTGCCGCTGGAGAAAGCGGGCGCCGCCAGAATTTTTGAGCAGCCGCAATTTACTGCGGAGGCTGTAGCGGATCAGCTACGCCACTGGGATCGCGCAACACTGCTGACGATGGCTGAGCAGGCCCGTCAGGTGGCGATCCCCGATGCGACTGAACGGGTCGCTCAGGAAGTGGCTCGCGCCGCAAAGTAATCATTCCGGTCAGCGTGTCTGACCTGTACCCGGACTGGGTACAAACTGAAATAGCAGGTAACTGAGAGCGATGAATACACAACAATTGGCAAAACTGCGTTCTATCGTG
The DNA here is from genome assembly GCF_902706165.1 of Pantoea sp. 18059. Classification (NCBI taxonomy): domain Bacteria; kingdom Pseudomonadati; phylum Pseudomonadota; class Gammaproteobacteria; order Enterobacterales; family Erwiniaceae; genus Pantoea; species Pantoea sp. 18059. Next base: position 122,034 of record NZ_CACSJS010000002.1, on the reverse strand, counting down.
CCCGAGATGCGTCGCGTCCGGCACATCCACTTTGTCGGCATCGGCGGTGCTGGCATGGGCGGTATTGCCGAAGTGTTAGCAAATGAAGGCTACCATATCAGCGGTTCAGATCTGGCCCCTAACCCGGTGACGCAGAACCTGATTGCGCTGGGTGCCACCATTTATTTTAACCATCGCCCCGAAAACGTGACCGATGCCAGCGTCGTGGTGGTTTCCAGCGCCGTTTCGCAGGATAACCCCGAACTGGTGGCGGCACGTGAACAGCGTATCCCGGTGATCCGTCGTGCGGAGATGCTGGCTGAGCTGATGCGTTTTCGTCACGGCATCGCCGTTGCGGGTACCCATGGCAAAACGACCACCACGGCGATGGTGTCGAGTATTTATGCGGAAGCGGGTCTCGATCCGACTTTTGTTAACGGTGGACTGGTCAAAGCAGCAGGCACCCATGCCCGTCTGGGTCACAGCCGGTATCTGATTGCTGAAGCGGATGAGAGTGATGCGTCGTTCCTGCATCTGCAGCCGATGGTGGCGATTGTGACCAACATCGAAGCTGATCATATGGACACTTATCAGGGCGATTTTGAGAACCTGAAGCAGACGTTTATTAACTTCCTGCACAACCTGCCGTTTTACGGTCGTGCGGTGATGTGTGTGGATGATGCGGTTATTCGTGACCTGATCCCACGCGTGGGACGCCATATCACCACGTACGGTTTCAGTGATGATGCTGACCTGCGCATTGAAAATTATGAACAGAGTGGCGCGCAGGGGCATTTCACCTTGATCCGTCAGGATAAAGCACCGCTGCAGATTACGCTGAACGCGCCGGGTCGCCACAACGCCCTGAATGCGGCAGCCGCCGTCGCCGTCGCCAGTGAAGAGGGCATTGAAGACAATGCTATCCTGGCTGCGCTGGAGAGTTTCCAGGGCACGGGCCGTCGCTTTGATCTGCTGGGTGAATTCCCGACAGAGCCGGTCAACGGACAGCCGGGCACCGCGATGCTGGTTGATGATTACGGTCATCATCCCACCGAAGTGGACGCGACAATTAAAGCCGCGCGCGCAGGCTGGCCGGATAAAAAACTGGTGATGGTGTTTCAGCCGCACCGTTACAGCCGAACCCGCGATCTGTTTGATGATTTCGCCAACGTACTGTCGCATGTGGATGTGTTGCTGATGCTGGATGTTTACTCTGCCGGTGAAACTGCCATTCCGGGTGCTGACAGCCGGTCGCTGTGCCGTGCGATTCGTAATCGCGGCAAGGTGGATCCGATTCTGGTGCCGGAACATGACGCGCTGCCAGAGATGCTGGCACCGCTGCTGTCAGGCAATGACCTGATTCTGGTGCAGGGAGCCGGTAACGTCGGCAAGGTTGCCCGCAAGCTGGCTGACACTAAGCTCCAGCCGGAACGCAAAGCGGAGGATCGTCATGGCGGATAAAGTTGCAGTATTAATGGGTGGCACCTCGGCAGAGCGCGAGGTTTCGCTGAACTCAGGTCAGGCCGTCCTCGCCGGATTACGGGAAATGGGCATTGATGCGCATGGCATCGATACCCGTGATGTCTCTGTGCTGACGCTGAAAAAGCAGGGCTTTACCAAAGCCTTTATCGCGCTGCATGGCCGGGGCGGAGAAGATGGCACGCTGCAGGCGGTGCTGGAGTTCCTGCAACTGCCGTACACCGGCAGCGGCGTGATGGCATCGGCCGTGACCATGGATAAGCTGCGCACCAAGCTGCTGTGGCAGGGACGTGGTTTACCGTCAGGAAAGTTTGTCTGGCTGACGCGTCAGCAGTTTGATGCCGGTCTGGACGCAGAAAACAACGCGGCAATTGCGGCACTTGGCCTGCCACTATTTGTGAAGCCAGCCTGTGAAGGCTCCAGCGTGGGCATCAGTCGGGTTAACGATCTGAGCGCGCTGCCGGCGGCTCTGGACATGGCGTTTAAGCACGACAATGACGTGCTGGTCGAAGCGTTTCTCAGCGGCGCGGAGTACACCGTCGCGATTGTGGGCGATCGTATTCTGCCCTCGATTGAAATAAAGAGCGCCAGCGAGTTCTATGACTATGAAGCTAAATACATTTCTGACGATACTCAGTACGTCTGTCCGGCCGATATAAGCGCTGAACGTGAAGCGGAATTACAGCAGCTGGTACTGGCGGCCTGGCGTGCGCTGGGATGTCGCGGCTGGGGACGGGTTGATGTAATGACCGACGGGGAAGGGCGCTTTCAGTTACTGGAAGCCAATACCTCACCGGGCATGACCAGCCACAGTCTGGTGCCAATGGCAGCGAAACAGGCGGGCATGAGCTTCCCGCAGCTGGTTGCCCATATTCTGGAGCTGGCCGACTGATATGTCACAGGCGGCGATGAGAGTTCGAAACCGTGAACCGCAGGAGCGTATTCGCACCGGGCGCAGTAACGGTGCCCGACTGTTCGGCATTATTTTTCTGCTGATCGTCATCGGGATTATGGTTGCTGGCGGGCTGGTGGTACTGAAGTGGATGAACGATGCGTCCCGGCTGCCATTGTCAAAACTGGTGGTGACAGGACAGACGCACTACACCACACACGATGATATTCGTCAGGCGATTTTGTCGCTGGGTCCGTCTGGTACGTTTATGTCTCAGGATGTGGACATCCTGCAGCAGCAGATTGAGCGGCTGCCCTGGATTAAGCAGGTCAGCGTACGTAAGCAGTGGCCGGACGAACTGAAGATCCACCTTGTGGAGTACACACCGGTGGCGCGCTGGAACGATTTGCACATGGTGGATGCTGAGGGTGTCTCCTTCAGCGTACCCGCCAGTCATGTCGGCAAAGAGACAATGCCGATGTTGTACGGGCCGGAAGGGAGTGAGAAAGAGGTCCTGGCGGGCTATCACAGCATGGATGATGTGCTGAAAGCCCGGAAGTTTACTCTGAAGGTGGCGTCGATGACGGCGCGGCGTTCATGGCAGCTGGTCACCAGCGACGATGTTCGTATCGAACTGGGCCGCAGCGACACCATGAAACGACTGAATCGCTTTATTGAGCTCTACCCGGTGCTGCAACAGCAAGGTCAGAACGAGAGCAAACGTATCAGCTACGTGGATTTACGATACGACTCTGGCGCTTCTGTTGGCTGGACACCGATCGTGATGGAGCCACAGGACAGTAATCAGCAACAGAACCAGGCACAGGCTAAACAACAATGATCAAGGCAACGGACAGAAAACTGGTAGTTGGACTCGAAATCGGCACTGCGAAGGTTGCCGCCCTGGTTGGGGAAGTTCTGCCCGATGGTATGGTCAACATTATTGGGGTGGGCAGTTGCCCTTCCCGCGGTATGGATAAAGGTGGCGTAAACGACCTTGAGTCGGTGGTGAAATGCGTTCAGCGCGCCATCGATCAGGCTGAGCTGATGGCAGATTGCCAGATCTCCTCCGTCTACCTTGCTTTATCGGGCAAACATATTAGTTGTCAGAACGAAATCGGGATGGTTCCGATTTCCGAAGAGGAAGTGACTCAGGATGATGTAGAGAACGTCGTACATACCGCCAAATCGGTGAGAGTACGTGACGAGCATCGCATCCTGCACGTCATTCCTCAGGAGTACGCCATTGACTATCAGGAAGGGATTAAAAATCCGGTCGGGCTTTCTGGCGTGCGTATGCAGGCGAAAGTGCATCTGATCACCTGCCACAACGACATGGCGAAGAACATCGTTAAAGCCGTTGAACGTTGCGGGCTGAAAGTGGATCAGCTGATTTTTGCCGGTCTCGCCTCCAGTTTTGCCGTTCTGACTGAAGACGAACGTGAGCTGGGCGTGTGTGTTGTCGATATTGGTGGCGGTACAATGGACATAGCCGTATATACCGGCGGCGCTTTACGGCACACTAAGGTTATTCCGTATGCAGGCAACGTCGTTACCAGCGACATCGCCTATGCGTTTGGCACACCACCAACGGATGCTGAGGCGATCAAAGTGCGCCATGGTTGCGCGCTGGGCTCGATTGTCGGCAAAGATGAGAACGTTGAGGTGCCGAGTGTGGGCGGACGTCCACCACGTAGCCTGCAACGTCAGACGCTGGCTGAAGTGATTGAGCCGCGTTACACCGAACTTTTGAATCTGGTCAATGACGAGATTCTGCAGTTACAGGAACAACTGCGTCAGCAGGGCGTGAAGCATCACTTAGCCGCAGGCATTGTCCTGACCGGTGGTGCAGCGCAAATCGAAGGACTGGCGGCCTGTGCGCAACGCGTATTCCATACGCAGGTGCGTATCGGACAGCCGCTGAATATTACCGGCCTGACTGACTATGCGCAGGAATCGTACTACTCCACTGCCGTGGGACTGTTGCATTACGGCAAAGAGTCGCACATGAACGGTGATGCAGAGACCGAAAAACGGGTCTCAGTAGGTAACTGGTTCAAGCGTATTAACAGTTGGTTAAAAAAAGAGTTTTAATTTTTGTGAAAGGGGATCATGCTGTTTTCTTTAGTGATCTCCAGGCGACAGGCACATAACGGAGAGAAATCATGTTTGAACCTATGGAATTAACCAACGACGCGGTGATTAAAGTCATCGGCGTCGGTGGCGGCGGCGGTAACGCCGTAGAGCACATGGTACGCGAGCGTATCGAAGGTGTGGAATTCTTTGCTGTGAATACCGACGCGCAAGCGCTGCGTAAAACAGCTGTCGGCCAGACCATTCAGATCGGTAATAACATTACCAAAGGTCTGGGTGCGGGTGCGAACCCGGAAGTGGGCCGTAACTCTGCAGAAGAAGATCGCGAAGCACTGCGTTCTGCGCTGGAAGGGGCAGACATGGTCTTCATCGCAGCAGGTATGGGCGGCGGTACCGGTACCGGTGCAGCGCCTGTCGTGGCTGAAGTGGCTAAGGAACTGGGTATCCTGACGGTGGCGGTTGTCACCAAGCCGTTCAACTTCGAAGGCAAAAAGCGCATGGCGTTTGCCGAGCAGGGGATCGCCGAACTCTCTAAGCATGTCGATTCACTGATCACCATTCCAAACGACAAGCTGCTGAAAGTGCTGGGCCGTGGTATCTCTCTGCTGGATGCGTTTGGTGCAGCTAATGACGTGCTGAAAGGCGCCGTTCAGGGTATCGCTGAGCTGATTACCCGTCCTGGCCTGATGAACGTCGACTTTGCTGACGTGCGTACCGTCATGTCCGAAATGGGCTATGCGATGATGGGTTCAGGCGTCGCGTGCGGTGAAGATCGTGCGGAAGAAGCGGCTGAAATGGCGATCTCCAGCCCACTGCTGGAAGATATCGACCTTTCTGGTGCGCGTGGCGTGCTGGTCAACATTACGGCGGGCTTCGACCTGCGTCTGGATGAGTTCGAGACCGTGGGTAACACTATCCGCGCCTTCGCCTCTGACAACGCGACCGTCGTGATCGGTACTTCACTGGATCCGGAAATGAATGACGAACTGCGCGTCACCGTGGTGGCAACCGGTATCGGCATGGACAAGCGTCCTGAAATCACCCTGGTAACCAACAAGCCAGCCAGTCAGCCAGTGATGGATCATCGCTATCAGCAGCACGGTATGTCACCGCTGCCGCAGGAGCAGAAACCTGCTGCCAAAGTCGTTAACGACCAGGCTGCGCAGTCGAACAAAGAGCCCGATTATCTTGATATTCCGGCCTTTTTACGTAAGCAGGCCGATTAGGATTAACCCTATAATTGGGATTCTCCGCTCTTTGTGCTAAAGTCTCTGTCCGCTGGTAAAGTATACTGGCGGTCGGACAGGTGATATTGCGAGATAATACGATGATCAAACAAAGGACATTAAAACGTATTGTTCAGGCGACTGGTGTCGGTTTACATACCGGCAAAAAAGTCACCCTGACATTACGCCCTGCGTCGGCTAATACCGGGGTCATCTATCGTCGCACCGACTTGAATCCACCGGTAGATTTTCCGGCTGATGCAAAATACGTGCGCGACACCATGCTGAGTACCTGCCTGGTGAATGATGAAGGCGTGCGTATTTCAACGGTTGAACACCTCAATGCCGCCCTGGCGGGTCTGGGTATCGACAACATTATTGTTGAAGTCGATGCGCCAGAAATCCCGATCATGGATGGCAGCGCAGCACCGTTTATCTATCTGCTGATGGATGCGGGCATCGAGCAGCTCAACAGCGCGAAGAAATTTGTGCGTGTTAAGCAGACCGTGCGTGTGGAAGAGGGTGACAAATGGGCCGAGATCAAACCGTTTAACGGCTTCTCGCTCGATTTCACCATCGACTTCAAACACCCGGCTATCGATTCCAGCTCACAGCGTTATGCGATGAACTTCTCTGCTGACGCCTTTGTTCGTCAAATCAGCCGGGCGCGTACATTTGGCTTTATGCGTGAAATCGAATATCTGCAGTCTAAAGGCCTGTGCCTGGGCGGTAGCTTAGATTGTGCGATAGGTCTGGATGATTTCCGCGTACTGAATGAAGAAGGCCTGCGTTTTGAGGACGAGTTTGTCCGTCACAAAATGCTGGACGCGATTGGCGACTTGTTTATGTGTGGTCACAACATCATTGGCGCATTCACTGCGTTCAAATCGGGCCACGCGCTGAACAACAAGCTGCTGCAAGCGGTTCTGGCTAAGCAGGAAGCCTGGGAATGGGCAACCTTCGAAGACGAAGCTGAACTGCCGCTGGCATTCAAAGCACCGAATCTGGTTCTGGCTTAATTACCCCGGAACGTGAAACGGCTGGTTATGCTGACACCCTCTCCGGTCAGCGGCGCCAGCCGTTTTTTATTGCCTCTTATCACACGCCTGATGACTGCGACCTCGCTCGCAAAGCGTTGTCTGTTCTGCTGATTTGCTGAACAATCACACGCGTTTTCTCTCGCCATCACTTTAATCCCAGGTGTGGATGCCCCACATTAATGATACTATCTGTGGCGCTTTTACAGGCCGAAATCCGTTGCGGCTCGCGGCGGGTACCAGAAAACAAGAGCGCAACAGAGCATGCGCGATGGAAAGGTTGTGATCGGGATTCTTCTGCGCTGGCGACAATTAGGTAGACGCTACTTCTGGCCTCATCTCCTGTTAGGGATGGTAGCGGCCAGCTTTGGCCTGCCAGCCTGTGCGCAAAGCTCCGAACTCAACGCGTCGTCTGAATCTCCGGCCAGCAGTCTCTTTCTTGGCAATGCCACACGCTTTGATCACCTGATCCGGCTGCAGGAAGCGTCCCGACGCCCGAGCTTCAGCGTGGATTACTGGCATCAGCACGCCATCCGCACCGTTATTCGTCATCTCTCTTTCACGCTGGCGCCCCAGGCGCAGGCGGAGCAACAGGCATTACCGCTGGCGGCACAAAAGCTGGCGCTGATCGACTCACTGCATAGTTTACTGACATCACATTCTGCGCTGCACACTGCACCGCAGCAGATCTCTACGCCGCCTCTTTTCACGGCCGTTACCCGTTCATGGGTAGAGTGGCATGCCAGCGTGCATGGCATTCGCGCCGGACCTGCCCGATTGTTCTGCTAATATTTTTGGTTTTATTCACTCTGTTAAGATTTCGCAGTCCGGAATGCTCCGGCTGAATTGAGAATATATTTACTATGTTAAGCAAAATTTTAACCAAGGTTTTTGGTAGCAGTAACGATCGTACCCTGCGTCGTATGCGTAAAGTGGTGGATGTCATCAATAAGATGGAGCCCGATTTTGAGAAGCTCTCTGATGATGAACTGAAAGCGAAAACTGATCTGTTCCGCGAACGCCTGAAAAAAGGTGAATCGCTGGAAAGCCTGATCCCGGAAGCGTTCGCAACCGTGCGTGAAGCGAGTAAACGCGTGTTCGGGATGCGTCACTTCGACGTGCAGCTGATCGGCGGTATGGTGCTGAACGATCGCTGCATTGCTGAGATGCGAACCGGTGAAGGTAAAACGCTGACCGCAACGCTGCCAGCCTACCTGAATGCGCTGTCCGGCAAAGGCGTTCACGTGGTTACCGTCAACGACTATCTGGCACAGCGTGATGCGGAAAACAACCGTCCGCTGTTTGAGTTCCTGGGTTTAACCATTGGTATCAACATGTCGGGCCTGCCGGCGGTGGCAAAGCGTGAAGCTTATGCAGCAGACATCACCTACGGCACCAACAACGAATATGGCTTCGACTACCTGCGCGACAACATGGCTTTCAGCCCGGAAGAGCGTGTACAGCGTAAACTGCACTATGCGCTGGTGGATGAGGTCGACTCCATCCTGATCGATGAAGCGCGTACGCCGCTGATCATCTCTGGTCCGGCGGAAGACAGTTCTGAGCTTTACACCAAAGTGAACAAGATCATCCCTCATCTGGTGCGCCAGGATAAAGAAGATACCGAAACCCATCAGGGTGAAGGCGACTTCTGGGTCGATGAAAAAGCGCGTCAGGCTCACATGTCTGAGCGCGGTCTGGTCAAAGTGGAAGAGCTGCTGGTCAGCGAGGGCATCATGGAAGCGGGCGAGTCACTCTACTCTCCGACCAACATCATGCTGATGCACCACGTCACCGCGGCGCTGCGTGCGCACGCACTCTTTACCCGCGATGTTGATTACATCGTGAAAGATGGCGAAGTGGTGATTGTTGATGAACACACCGGCCGTACCATGCAGGGTCGTCGCTGGTCTGATGGTCTGCATCAGGCGATTGAAGCGAAAGAAGGCGTTGAGATCCAGAACGAGAACCAGACGCTGGCCTCTATCACCTTCCAGAACTACTTCCGTATTTACGAGAAGCTGGCCGGTATGACAGGTACCGCAGATACCGAAGCATTTGAATTCAGCTCCATTTATAAGCTCGACACCATTGTCGTGCCGACCAACCGTCCGATGGTGCGTAAAGATCTGGCTGACCTGGTCTACATGACCGAGAAAGAGAAGATCGATGCCATTATCGAAGATATCCGTGAGCGCACCGCCAATGGTCAGCCGGTGCTGGTGGGAACCATCTCGATTGAGAAATCAGAAGTGGTCTCTAACGAACTGACCCGTGCCGGTATCAAACATAACGTTCTGAACGCCAAATTCCACGCCCGCGAAGCGGATATCGTTGCGCAGGCCGGTCAGCCGGGTGCGGTCACTATCGCCACCAACATGGCCGGACGTGGTACAGATATTATGCTGGGCGGCAGCTGGCACGCTGAAGTGGCCGAACTGGAAGAGCCAACTGAAGCGCAAATCGAAGAGATTAAAGCGGCATGGCAGATTCGTCATGATGCGGTTCTGGCGTCAGGTGGTTTACACATCGTTGGTACTGAGCGTCACGAATCGCGTCGTATCGACAACCAGCTGCGTGGTCGTGCAGGTCGTCAGGGTGACGCCGGTTCTTCTCGCTTCTACCTGTCGATGGAAGATGCGCTGATGCGTATTTTTGCCTCAGACCGCGTCTCGAATATGATGCGTAAACTGGGCATGAAGCCAGGCGAAGCGATTGAGCATCCGTGGGTCACCAAAGCGATTGCCAATGCCCAGCGCAAAGTTGAAAGCCGTAACTTCGATATTCGTAAGCAGCTGCTGGAATATGATGATGTGGCTAATGACCAGCGTCGCGCCATCTACAGTCAGCGTAACGAGCTGCTGGATGTGTCTGACGTTAGCGAAACCATCAACAGCATTCGCCACGACGTCTACAAAGTCACCATCGATACTTACATTCCGCCGCAGTCGCTGGAGGAGATGTGGGACGTGCCAGGCCTGGAAGAGCGTCTGCGCACTGACTTCGATCTGAACCTGCCGATTGCAGAGTGGCTGGATAAAGAGCCTGATCTGCATGAAGAAGTGCTGCGTGAGCGCATCATGACCCATGCTATGGAAAGCTACGCGGAGAAAGAAGAGATCGTTGGCGCAGAGATGATGCGCAACTTCGAAAAAGGCGTGATGCTTCAGACGCTGGATTCGCTGTGGAAAGAGCATCTGGCCGCGATGGACTATCTGCGTCAGGGCATCCATCTGCGCGGCTATGCGCAGAAAGATCCGAAGCAGGAGTACAAGCGTGAATCCTTCGCCATGTTTGCCGCGATGCTTGAATCACTGAAATATGAAGTGATCAGTACACTGAGCAAAGTCCAGGTGCGCATGCCAGAAGAAGTTGAAGCGATGGAGCAACAACGTCGCGAAGAAGCTGAACGTCTGGCACAGCAACAGCAACTGAGCCATGTTGAAGAGGATCTGCTGGCAGCCGCAGAGCCTGTGGCGGAGCAGAGTGGTGAACGCAAAGTCGGCCGCAACGATCCCTGCCCATGTGGTTCCGGTAAAAAGTACAAGCAGTGTCATGGCCGCATCGCCTGAGACTGAATGCTAATAAAAAAGGAGCCGCTGGCTCCTTTTTTCATGGTCTCTGCCACCCAGGCAACAGCGACTCCGCTGAGCTAAAGCGGTTAACATCCGCTACGGCATGCTCTAAAATCAGGCTTCATTCACCCATTACTACCGGATAGTCTCCATGAAGCACCTGCAGGTTGCAGTTGGCATCATTCGCAATGCCAGTAAACAAATTTTCCTTGCCCAGCGCGCGGCGACCTCTTACATGGCGAACAAGTGGGAGTTTCCTGGCGGTAAGATTGAAGCGGGCGAAAGCGCCGAACAGGGATTGATAAGGGAACTTCAGGAAGAGACCGGGATTGAGGTCACCGAGGCACGCCCGATTGGTCATGCAGACCACAGCTATGACGATCTGCGCGTGACGTTGCATTTCTTTCTGGTTGAAGGGTGGAAAGGAGAGCCGTGGGGCAAAGAGGGTCAGCCGCAGCGTTGGGTTGATCAGCATGCGTTGGTCGCGGAGGAGTTTCCGCCCGCGAATCATCAGCTGATTGCGCGTCTGATCGCCGGCGAACTCTGAGCGGATGGGGCAGCGCGCCCCATCCGGTTCGGCTATCAGCGATCTTCTTCACTCCAGTTGTCACTGTCGTTCATATCGTCGCGGCTGGGAATGCGTTTCTCTTCTGCGGCCCACTCACCTAAATCAATGAGCTGGCAGCGCTTACTGCAAAAGGGGCGCCACGGGCTGAGTTCATCCCAGATCACATCTTTGCCGCACTGCGGACAGGCAACGGTCATCACTTCTTGCTGCATTTTTACCTCTAACAACAGGCCAGTTGAAAATTAAGGCGGGCCGGAACTTCACCACGCTCATTATCAAGCGGCATAAAACGAATGGCGTAGCGGCTTTTATGTCCGGACACCTGTGGATAGAGCGCATCCTCCAGCGACAACTGCAGTCGCAATAGATCGGCGCCTTCGGCATTATCCTGATAAAAACCATTAAGGCTGGTCTGCACATGAAACGCGCCGGACTGGCGGATCAGATCCAGTATCATCGCCAGCGCATGATGCAGTGGCTCCAGCGTCAGCATCCAGGCTTCGACCTGCGCATCGCGTGCTTCCTGCGGCAGATGGAGCCAGATGTGCAAACCTGGCAAATCAAAGCTGCAGCATCCTCCAGGGATGCTCAGACGCTGCCGCACCAGGGCAATCAGACGGTCCTCGCGGAGTTGCTGGCCCATACGTGGGGCATTCATCAACTGCGTTGACTGAATTTTGAGTTTATCGCGCAGGGCATTAACCAGCGTCATATCAACACCTGGCACATCAGCCCATGCACGTAACTTTTGCTGCTGACGCTCCAGCTCTTTTAACAATTCAGTACGCATATCGCCCCGCTCAAAAATGTCGAGCAGCTCGCTAATCAGGCGAAAAAAGGTCAGCGCATTAACGGTTTTATCCAGTGGGACAATTTCATCTAACTGATTGATTAAAAACTCAACCCGTAACCAGGTTCGCATTTTTTCATTCAGTGGGTGTTCAAACAGAACGGGTGTGCTCATGGTATTAATCCTGTTTCGTTGCCGCCAGCCTGAGATAGCGCTGATGGAGTTCGGCAACCTGCGGCAAGGCGTCGTCGGGCTCGCCACTGTTATCAATAATGTCATCGGCACAGGCGAGGCGCTGCTGGCGCGTCGCCTGTGCGGCAAGAATGCGTTTCGCCTGCGCGTCGGAAAGATGATCACGCTGCCGGGTGCGCGCTAACTGCGTTGCCTCATCAACATCCACCACCAGTACCCGATCAGCCTGGTGCTGTAACTGATTTTCCACCAGTAGCGGCACCACCCAGAGCACATAAGGTGTGGTGGCTTCGGCGATCAATTTACGCGTCCGGGCATTAATCAGTGGATGCAGCAGCGCGTTTAACCAGCTTTTCTCTTCCGGCTGCTGAAAAATAATGTCGCGAAGCCGGCTACGATCAAGCTTCCCCTCATCAGTCACTATCGACGAGCCATAGCGCGCCTGAATGGCCTGCAAAGCGGGTGTGCCGGGTTCGACAACTTCACGTGCTATCAGGTCAGCATCAATAATTTCCACGCCAGACGCTGCGAATGCCTGGGCAATCGTACTTTTACCACTGCCGATCCCCCCTGTAAGCGCGACGATATAGGGCATGTTTCTCACCTGACTTCTCTTTTCGACAGGGCTTCAGGGTAATGATCTGTATAAAAAACGCAAAAATGCGCGTCAGATCACACCGATAAACCACAATTAAATTTAACGGATTGTAGCGTAAATAAAGTGAAATTCGCAGTCTTGTCGCGCAGCGAGAGGCGCGTATCATAACGTCACTGGAGCTGTGCTTACTTCGTGAACGACGATTCATTGCCACTTACCAGGACACTGTTTATGCGTATTGAAGAAGATTTAAAACTGGGCTTTAAAGATGTCTTAATCCGCCCCAAACGCTCCACGCTGCAAAGTCGCTCACAGGTTGAGCTGGAACGCAGCTTTACCTTCAGACATTCGGGCCTGAGCTGGAGCGGCGTACCGATTATCGCCGCCAACATGGATACCGTCGGCACATTTTCAATGGCTGAGGCGCTGGCCAGCTTCAATATCCTTACAGCAGTCCATAAGCATTACATCGTAGATGAGTGGCGCGCGTTTATTCAGCGCGTCCCCGCGACGGTATTGAAACATGTGATGGTTTCAACCGGCACCTCGGAGGCCGATCTCAATAAACTGGTCGCGATTATGGCGCTGTCAGACGATCTGCAGTTTATCTGCATCGACGTGGCCAACGGTTACTCTCAGCATTTTGTTGATTTTCTGCAGCGCGCCCGTGAAACCTTCCCGGCTAAAACCATCTGTGCCGGTAACGTGGTAACGGGCGAAATGGTGGAAGAGCTGATTCTCTCTGGCGCGGATATCGTTAAAGTCGGCATTGGCCCGGGTTCGGTCTGTACAACCCGGGTGAAAACCGGCGTGGGCTATCCGCAGCTTTCCGCTGTCATTGAATGTGCCGATGCGGCGCATGGCTTAAGCGGACAGATTGTCAGTGATGGCGGCTGTTCAGTGCCTGGCGATATTGCGAAAGCGTTTGGCGGCGGTGCCGACTTCGTGATGCTGGGTGGTATGCTGGCGGCACATGATGAGTGTGAAGGGCAGGTGGTCGAAGAGAATGGCGAAAGCTTTATGCTGTTTTACGGCATGAGTTCCGAATCGGCGATGAAGCGTCACGTTGGCGGTGTGGCGCAATATCGCGCAGCAGAAGGTAAAACGGTGAAGCTGCCATTGCGTGGCCCGGTAGCTGACACCGCGCGCGATATTCTGGGTGGACTGCGTTCCGCCTGCACCTACGTGGGCGCGGAGCGGCTGAAAGAGCTGACCAAGCGCACCACCTTTATCCGGGTTAATGAACAGGAAAACCGCGTTTTCAACCGATAGTCATCCGGGGCGCAGCCTGCGCCCCTTAATGCATCGCATCACCCAGCCCGAACACTGGCAGATACATCGCAATCACCAGCGTGCCGACAATGCCGCCAATCACCACCATCATCATCGGTTCCAGCGAAGCAGCCAGTGTGTCAGCGCGCTCACGGGTTTCTGCCTCATGCCATTCCGCCAGACGAGCCAGCATTAAATCCAGCGCGCCCGCCTCTTCGCCGACGCGAACCAGCTGACCGCATAATGGTGTGAACAGCGGATGATACATCAGCGCCTGATGCAGAGGATTCCCCTGAGCAATGTGCTGCTGCAGTCCGGCCATTGCTTCCCGCCATAGCAATGATGAGAGCGTCACTTCAACGGCAGCCAGTCCCTGTAGCAAAGTTAACCCGGCGCGCTGTGTCAGATTCAGAATGGTGTAGATCTGCATCAGCTGCGTGCCACGCCATAACCCGGAAAGCAGCGGGATGCGCAGGAAAATCGCCTGCTCACGGCGCTGCCAGCCCGCAGAGCGTCGTCGTAACTGATGCCAGGCTGCCAGCATCAGCGATACGCTGATGGCTAACACCGCTCCCCACTCCTGAAGCGCGGCAGATAACTGCATTACCGCTGCCGTAAAGGCGGGCAGAGGGGCATCAAAGGAGTCATAGACGGCAACGAACTCTGGCAGAACGAACAGCAGCATGCCGCAGGTGACCGCAATCGCCACCAGCAGAATGAACAGAGGATAACGCAGCGCCTTCGTCACCTGATGCCATAACTGCTGTTGCCGGATCTGCTGCCGGGCCAGCTCACTGCAACAGGTATCCAGCTGACCGGTCAGTTCGCCCACCTCCATCAGGGCCGGATAGAGTGCCGGAAAAATCTGCGGCCATTCACGTAAAGCCTGAGAAAAAGGGGCACCGCTGAGTACCCGATGATGCAGGGCGAGCATCAGAGCACGCCAGCCTGCATGCGGATGGCCCTCAGCCAGCAAAGCCAGACTCTCTGCCAGCGGCAGTCCCGCTTTGAGCAGGGTTGCCAGCTGACGAATCAGATCGGTTTTGTGCTGCCACTTCCACTCCCTCTGACGCCACACTTTTTCTCGCTTCCAGCTCACCGGCAGAAGATCGCGCTGCGCCAGCATCAGCAGCAGGTTATCACTGTCGATAGCCAGTAGCTGGCCACTGACTAACTGGCCCTGGCTATCGACCGCCTGCCAGCGAAATAAAGACGCATCAGCCATCGTCCAGCCCAATCACCCGTTGCATCTCTTCCAGCGAGGTATCGCCCCGGCTTACTGCCTCCAGGCCGGACACCAGTAGGGTGCGTAATCCCTGCTGTTTCGCCAGGCTGAGCAGATTCTCCAGCGGCATTTCGGCGGCGATCGCATTTTGCAGCCTGGCATTGATCGGCAGCAGTTCAAACAGCGCCAGCCGGCCAAAATAGCCGGAAAAACAGTGGTCGCAGCCGGGTGCCCGCCAGGTTTGCAAGGTACCGGGCCAGAGTTCCGCAGGATAGTGCGCCACCGCCTGAGCGGGCTGACGGCAGTGGGGACAGAGGCGTCGAACCAGGCGCTGAGCAACAATCAGTTTCAGCGCCGACCCCAGAAGATAACCGGGAATACCCATCTGTCGTAGCCGGGTCAGGGTCTCGGCGGTGGAGTTGGTGTGCAGCGTCGACAGCACCAGATGCCCGGTCTGTGCCGCTTTAACCGCAATCTCCGCCGTTTCAGCATCGCGGATCTCCCCAACCATGATTACATCCGGATCCTGTCTCAGCAGCGCCCGCAGCACGCGGTTAAAATCGAGGCCGTTTTTAGCATGGATCTGCGTCTGGTTAATGCCGGGCAGGGGGATCTCAATCGGATCTTCAACGCTGCACAGATTTTTTTCCGGCGTATTCAGGGCACTGAGTCCGCTATAGAGCGTAAACGTCTTGCCGCTGCCGGTAGGCCCGGTGACCAGAATCAGCCCCTGCGGCTGCGCCAGCGCGGCGCAGAACAGGCGCAACTGCGCGGCGGGTAAGCCGAGCTTATCCAGCGACAGCGCCGCGCTTTCACTCTGCAACAGCCGGACCACCGCTTTCTCACCACCGTAGATGGGTAAGGTCGCCAGGCGAAAAGAGGCGGGTTTACCGGCGATCTCCAGACTGAACTGACCATCCTGCGGTAACCGGCGTTCGGCGATATCCAGTCCGCCGAGGATCTTCAGTCGCGCCAGCAGAGCAGCAGGCTGGGTGACGGGCAGGGAAGATAGAGGGTGCAATACGCCATCGATACGCAAACGCACCCGCAGGCCATCACGGCCGGGTTCGATATGGACATCAGAGGCGCGACGCTCCAGCGCCTGACGCAGGATCAGCTGTGTCGCTTCGATCGCTGATTCTGTGGGCGCCTCTTCGCGCGCCACCAGCGGTGTGTCAGCGTGCTGAAGCTGGTCGAGCCGGGCCTGCGGCCAGCATTCAATTTCAATCTGACACTGGCTGGCAAAATGGAGGGCTTCAGCCAGCCCTGGCGGCACGCTCTCCGCGACGGCAACACGCAGCTGGCTGGCATCATGGTGCAAAACCAGGGCACGATAGCGCTGACATAATGCCGCGATCGCCTCATCAGGCTTGCTCATCGCTGGCTCCTTTATCCGCAAAGCGGAACTGCTGCAGGCAATTGTCACGCAGGCTATTGTTGCTGCTGGTACAGCTGCGTTGCCAGCTGATGCCGCCCTCGGTGCTGTCCCAGAGAGGCAGCATTTCAACGCTCAGCCCATTCAGGCTCTCCTGGCCGGTCAGCGTAATGACCCCGTTGGTCACGCTCAGTGCTGAGACATAGCGCGATCCCCTGGCAGCAGGAATACCCGCTTCTCCGGCCTGGCACTGCGTCGGGCCGCCGCGCTCCATGGCGCAAAGCTCAACAGCGGTTTTATAGGGCACCATGGTTTGCAGCATGTCAGTAAGGGCAGCACGTTGCAGATAATTTTGATAAGCGGGCAGGCCGATGGCACTTAAGATTGCCACAATACCCACCACAATCATCAGTTCAACCAGCGTAAATCCACGTTGATAATTCATCACATCGTCTCCGTATTAAGAAGGCGACAGGTTAAAAAGCGGCGGCAGTAAAAGACAGGCAGAGATGGGCAAACTGGAAAGCGTGATGTGAACAGATTCCGGACTTACAGCGCAGTCGAAACTGCGCCGGAAGCAGGGTCGCAAAATCGCCGTGTTGAGTGACGGCGAGGCAGGCTATTTTTGTTTAAAGCGCATCGAGAGATCCAGCGCCCGCACATGTTTGGTCAGCGCGCCAACCGAAACATAGTCCACGCCGGTCAGGGCGATCTGTGGCAGGGTAGTTTCGGTGACGTTACCGGAGACCTCCAGCAACGCCCGACCCTGATTAAGTTCGACGGCGGCACGCATCGCTTCCAGGCTGAAGTTATCCAGCATCACGATATCGGCTTCCGCTTCCAGCGCCTGACGTAACTCCTCCAGCGATTCCACCTCAACTTCAACCGGCACATCGGGCTGCAACCATTGCGCTCTTTCCACTGCCTGCCGAATCGAACCGCTGGCAATAATATGGTTCTCTTTGATGAGATAAGCGTCAGAGAGGCCCAGCCGATGGTTGCTGCCACCGCCGCACAACACGGCATATTTCAGCGCAGTCCGCAGTCCGGGCAGGGTTTTACGCGTGTCCAGCAGTTGCGTCTGGCTTCCCGCCAGCAGCGCGACATAGCGGCTGACTTCGGTAGCAACGCCTGAGAGCGTCTGCACAAAATTAAGCGCCGTTCGCTCGGCGGTCAGCAGCAGCCGGGCAGGCCCCTCGATTTCAAACAGCAGCTGGTCAGCCTCGATCTGATCACCATCTTCGACATGCCAGATCAGGGTCGCGTGCGAGCCGAGCTGAATGAACACCTCTTCAACCCAGCGTTTACCACAGAAAACACCGGCTTCGCGGGTGATGACCTGCGCATCGGCCTGGGTATCGGCGGGTAACAGCTGCGCGGTGATATCGCGGTCAGCGTCGATCTCGCCCCCAAGATCCTCTTTTAACGCCAGCGCAACGCTATCCGGAATGTCACTTTCAATGCGTTTAATCAGCGCCTGACGACGGCTGTCGGGATCATAACCACGGGATGACATAGGCGTTTTACTCCAGAAAGGGAAATGACAGAGGCGGTCACAATAGCCTGAACCGCCATTCGGTTCCAGCAACTGATAGCATTTTGTTTAGTATCCTTAACACGCAGTGCGTGAATGTCATCAGACCGGCACACTAAGAAGCAAGAATCCTTTATTATTCATGCTATTCTCAGCCAGGTGAAATAAGGAAAACCGCTATGAAAATCAAACAGGGCTGGCTGACCCGCGTGCGTCATGTGCCGTCGCCGCATTGCAACGAACGCCCTGATAATGAGGCACCTTCACTGCTGGTGATCCACAATATCAGCCTGCCACCCGGTGAATTTGGCGGGCCTTGGATCGATAAACTGTTCACCGGCACCTTACCGCCCGATGCCCATCCCTATTTTGCGGATATCGCCGCGCTGAAAGTGGCGGCACACTGCCTGATTCGCCGTGACGGGGAGATCGTGCAGTATGTCCCCTTTGATAAACGCGCCTGGCATGCAGGCATTTCGCAGTTCGAAGGACGTGAGAACTGCAACGACTTCTCCATAGGCATCGAACTGGAAGGGACAGACAGTGAGCCTTATAGCGAGGCGCAATATCGGGCCTTGCAGCAGGTGACGCAATTACTGCTGCAACACTACCCGTTAACGCCGGCACGTATCACGGGGCACAGTGACATCGCACCGGTACGCAAAACCGATCCCGGACCTGCTTTTGACTGGGACTACTACAAACAGCTGTTAACGCAGCAAAAATCCTGATTTTTGCGGAGTCAGTATGACGTTGTTTACCTTGTTGTTGGTTTTAGGCTGGGAGCGCCTGTTTAAACTGGGCGAGCACTGGCAGCTCGAACACCGGCTGGAGCCGATCTTTCGCCAGCGCCACCATTTCTCAATGATGCGCACCCTGCTGATGACCGTGCTGGCGATGGCGCTGACCGCGCTGGTGATCTGGAGTCTGAAAGGGCTGCTGTTTGGCGTGCTGCAACTGCTCTTCTGGATTGTTGCCGGACTGCTCTGTATCGGTGCGGGGTCGGTGCGACAGCACTACCACAGCTACCTGAAAGCGGCCAGTCATGATGACGACGCTGCGCATCAGGCGATGGCGGCTGAACTGACGCTGATTCATGGCGTGCCGGTGGAATGCAGCGAGCGCGAGTTCCTGCGTGAGCTGCAGAATGCCCTGATCTGGATAAACTTCCGTTTCTACCTTGCGCCAATGTTCTGGCTGGTGGTAGGCGGTCCGTGGGGGCCGGTGCTGCTGGTGGGTTACGCTTTTCTGCGGGCCTGGCAAGGCTGGCTGGCAAAGCACGGAACACCGATGGCGCGTTCACAATCTGGCGTGGATGCCATTCTGCATCTTCTCGACTGGATCCCGGTGCGGCTGGCGGGTGTGGCTTACGCCCTGCTGGGTCATGGCGAAAAAGCGCTGCCCGCCTGGTTTGCTTCGCTGACCGATCGGCATCGTTCTCAGTATCAGGTGCTGACGACCCTGGCGCAGTTCTCACTGTCACGCGATCCGCACACCGATAAAGTCGAAACGCCACGGGTTGCCGTGGCGTTAGCGAAACGTACCTCACTGGTACTGGTTGTCGCTGTCGCGTTGCTGACGATTTACGGCACGCTGGTGTAATCGGCAGGCGGCACGCCGAAATCAGGCGTGCCATCTTCCCGCCAGCTGAAATATTTCAGTCGGGTATGGCGGTTCGGATCCCATAACGGATCGCCTTCAATTTCAGTGTAGTTACGCGCGTGGTATACCAGCACGTCGCGTCCCGCCTCATCCTGGGTAAAACTGTTGTGACCCGGCCCATACTGATGGTTGTCCCAGCTGGAGACAAATACCGGCCGTGCAGACTTTTGCCATGCGGCAACATCAAGCGGATCGGCATCAGCAGCAATCGACAGTATTCCCAGACAGTAATTCTCATCGGTGGCGCTGGCAGAGTAGGTCACAAACAGCCGATCCCCGTGACGGATAACCGCCGGTCCTTCATTAACGCTAAAGCCTGCGCACTCCCACTCATATTCTGGCCGGCTCAGCATCACCGGCGTGCCTTTCAGCGTCCAGGGATTAAGCAACTCAGCCAGATAGAGGTTAGAGTTGCCGGGAATCAATGGATCTTTCTGCGCCCAGAGATACCAGTTTTTACCCTGATGCACGAAGTGGGTGGCATCCAGTGAGAAGCTGTCGAACTGGCTGAACACCCGGCGGCAGGGCTGCCATTCCCCCTGCAGCGGATTTTCCGCCTCACACACCAGCGCATACATCCGGTGCTGAAACAGTCCCTCTTTGATTTCACGCGTCGGTGCTGCCGCGAAATAGATGACCCACTGTCCGTCAATGTAGTGCAGCTCAGGTGCCCAGATTAACTCGCTAAAGGGGCCGCTCTCGGGCTTGCGCCAGACGACTACCGGCTCGGCGCTGCGCAGGCCAGCCAGCGTCGTGGCGCGACGGATCTCCAGCCGGTCATACTCTGGCACCGATGCTACAAAGTAATAGAACTGTTCATGGCGCAGGATAAAGGGGTCGGCACGCTGCTCGATAAAAGGATTCGGCAAGATTGCGGTCATTTAACATCTCCGGTTGGCGTGACAACACCGTCGCGCAGGCGAACGGTGTGTAACTCATGGAAGTTTTCGCGGCGCAGCGCGAGATCCTGCTGGATGGTAATCATCATTTTGCGGTCGACCTTCATCAGTCGTACCACACCGGCGGTAATCAGATAGCCGACGCCAGGAATAATGGTGAACAGCAGCATGATGCCGTTAATCGCCTCAGGCGACTGCTGTTTAGCGCCCGCATTGTAGCCATAGATCGACAGCAGAAAGCCGACCATCGCACCGGCAACCGCCAGTCCCACCTTGAGGAAGAACAGGTTGCCGGAGAAGCTGATGCCGGTGATGCGTTTGCCGGTTTTCCATTCGCCGTAGTCATCCACATCGGCCATCAGTGACCAGTGCAGCGGAGAGGGGATCTGATGCAGGATATTCAGCACAAAGTAGGCGACCACGACCATCACGGTGGCATGGGGATCGATCCAGTAGAACCCGCTGGAGAAGAGTGCCAGCGCGATATTGGTCCAGAAGAAGACTTTGAGTTTGCACCAGCGATCGGTGAGCAGTTTCGCCAGCGTGCTGCCGACCATCATGCCAATCACACCCAGGCTGATAAACAGCGTGGCGAAATGCGTTGACTGGCCCATGACCCAGGTCACGTAATACATGGTGGCCGCCATGCGGATGAAGCCGGGACAGACGTTACAGAAGGTCAGCAGGAGAATGCGTACCCACTGGTCATTCTTCCAGACGTCACGCAGATCTTTTTTCAGGTCATCATTGCTCGGCACGGCAGGGCGGATACGTTCACGTACCGTGGCAAAGCAGAACAGAAACATCGCCAGGCCAATGGTTGCCAGTACCGCCATCGCCATCTGGTAGCCGCGCGCTTTGTCTTCGCCACCGAACCACTCTGCCATCGGCAGCAGGGACAGAGAGAGTATCAGCGTGGCGATGCCGACCATGACAAAGCGATAAGACTGGCAGGAGACGCGCTCACCGGGATCGTTGGTAATCACGCCGCCCAGAGAGCAGTAAGGAATGTTAATCGCCGTGTAGGTCAGTGACATCAGGAAGTAGGTGACGAAGGCCCAGATCACCTTGTTGTGATAGGTCCAGTCTGGCGTGGTGAACATCAATACGCTGAACACGACGTAAGGTACGGAAACCCACAGCAGCCAGGGACGAAAGCGACCCCAGCGACTCTGGGTGCGATCGGCGATCGCGCCCATAATCGGATCGGTTACCGCATCGAGCACTCTGACCGAGAGCAGCAGGGTTCCCACCAGCGCCGGGGCCAGGCCGAAAACGTCGGTATAGAAGTAGTTCAGGAACAGCATGATGGCACCGCCAATCATGTTGCATCCGGCATCGCCCATGCCATATCCCAGTTTTTCCCGAAACGGGAGGGCTGTACCTTTCATGGTTTTCTCCTGCGCATCCAGTGTGAACAGGAATTATTGGCAGGAAATCAGCGAGATGAACGGGAGTAATTCGTTATGAAGATGGACAAAACAGTTGCGGGGAGAGAAGTGTGAACTGGATCGGGGCAGTTGAGACGGGCAGGGAGGCGCGGATGACGTGCTGCAACCCCGCAGGAGGTCGCAGCACGTGGTAAAGCATCAGGCTTTCTGTGTCTGGTTCTTGATAAAGTAACCCACGCCCAGAATCACCAGCCAGACCGGAATCAGCCAGACAGAGATCGCCATGCCCGGCGTGGTCGCCATCAGTACCAGAATCGCCGCCAGGAAAATCAGGCAAATCCAGTTACCCGCCGGATAGAGCAGCGCTTTAAAGCGGGTGGTTACGCCCTGCTTATCTTTCTTACGACGGAACTTAAGGTGCGCCAGGCTGATCATCGCCCAGTTGATCACCAGCGCAGAGACGACCAGCGACATCAGCAGGCCAAACGCTTCACCCGGCATCAGATAGTTGATCAGCACACACAGCGCAGTGGCGACAGCAGAGACCAGAATCGTTAATACCGGCACACCGCGACGGTCGACCTTCAGCAGCGCTTTCGGCGCATTACCCTGCTGTGCCAGACCAAACAGCATACGGCTGTTACAGTAAACGCAGCTGTTATAGACCGACAGCGCCGCTGTCAGGATGACCACGTTGAGCGCATTCGCCACCATGGCATCGCCCAGCTCGTGGAAGATAAAGACAAACGGGCTGACTTCTGACGTGACACGCGTCCACGGCATCAGTGACAGCAGCACCGCCAGCGAACCAATGTAGAAAATCAGAATACGCCACAGCACCTGGTTGGTCGCTTTTGGAATGCTCACTTCCGGGTTATCCGCTTCAGCGGCGGTGATACCTACCAGCTCCAGACCACCAAACGAGAACATGATAATCGCCATGACCATCACCAGACCGCCGATGCCATGCGGGAAAAATCCGCCCTGTTCCCACAGGTTGCGCACGGTAGCCTGCGGACCCGCGTGTCCGCTGAACAGCAACCAGCCTCCGAACAGGATCATGCCAATCACCGCAACCACTTTAACGATGGCGAACCAGAACTCCATCTCACCAAACACTTTCACGTTGGTCAGGTTGATAGCATTAATCATCACGAAGAAGATGGCAGCCGAAGCCCAGGTCGGAAAGTCTGGCCACCAGAACTGGACATATTTGCCAACGGCGGTGAGTTCCGCCATGGCGACCAGCACATAGAGCACCCAGTAGTTCCAGCCCGAGGCGAAGCCTGCAAAGTTGCCCCAGTATTTATACGCGAAGTGGCTGAAGCTGCCGGCGACCGGCTCTTCCACGACCATTTCGCCTAACTGGCGCATGATTAAAAAGGCAATAAAACCGGCAATCGCATAGCCCAGAATTACGGCCGGTCCGGCGGATTCAATGACCGATGCACTGCCCAGAAACAGGCCGGTTCCCACTGCACCACCCAGCGCGATGAGCTGAATATGGCGGTTCTTGAGACCACGTTTCAGCGCTTCGCCTTGCTGTTGTTCCATACAAACCTCGTGATGTTTTTATTCTTCGTTCGCAGCGCAGGACGCTGTAATGAAGTAGTTACAATAACGTATTGATTATTTTACGGTATCTGGCGTGCTGAATAGTGCCATCTGCTACCCTGGCGACAAGAATAGTGATAAGCGAATCGCTTTGCACCTGCTTTCGCCTTTCGTGCTGAGAGTTGACTGAAAAAACGCCGTCCTGGTCACGTCTGCCCACAGCAACTTCTGCCATGAAATTCCGTTAATGACGAATAGCTTTCACTTATGTCTGCCGCTGCGCTAACGCGCTAAGCGGGTGTAAGGTTTGGTAAAAGTGAAATTATTTAACATTTGCGGTAACGCGAATTTTTCATTTTTTTAACCGCAAGTTAGCGCCAGCACAGGCTTTGCGGGCAGGTGAATGTCGCAGACACCATATAGACACAAGGTGAATACTTTGTTACTTTACCGGCACCTCTTTGCAATTGGTATTACCAATTTACTCCGGACGATTGGCTTAATAAGAAGGGACGATGGCTTACAGTAAGATTCGCCAACCTAAACTCTCCGACGCTATCGAGCAACAGCTCGAATCGCTGATTATGGAAGGGACCCTGCGTCCGGGAGAGAAGCTGCTGCCTGAGCGCGAACTCGCCAAACAATTCGATGTCTCACGTCCGTCTCTCCGCGAAGCGATCCAGCGCTTAGAAGCCAAAGGATTATTGCTGCGCCGACAGGGTGGCGGAACGTTCGTGCAGGAGAATCTCTGGCAAAGCTTAAGCGATCCACTCGTTGAGCTTCTCGCCGACCATCCGGAATCACAGTTTGATCTGCTGGAAACGCGCCATGCCTTAGAAGGCATCGCCGCCTATTACGCGGCGCTGCGCGGCACAGAGGAAGACCTGCTGCGCATTCGCGACTGCCATGTGAATATCCAGCAGGCGCAGGACAGCGGCGATTTAGACGCCGAAGCGGACGCAGTGATGCAGTATCAGATCGCTGTCACAGAAGCGGCCCATAATGTTGTGCTTTTACATTTGCTACGCTCAATGGGCCCTATGCTGGAACAAAACGTTCGCCAGAATTTCGAATTGCTCTACTCGCGCCGGGAAATGCTGGCAAAAGTGAGCGGTCACCGCGCCAGAATCTTTGAGGCGATTGTGGCTCGTGAGCCAGAAAAAGCGCGCGAGGCTTCACACCGTCACCTGGCGTTCATAGAGGAAATCTTGCTGGACAGAAGTCGGGAGCAGAGCCGTCGAGAACGCTCCCTGCGTCGTTTACAGCAACGTAAGGAATAACGTGCGACAAAGATCGTACTGACATCAGACGAGCCTGCCTGCATCTGCTTTAACAGGCTCCCGATTATTCAACGTATTAGACACAGATAAGGAACACACCCATGTCAGAACGTTTACACAATGACGTGGATCCGATTGAAACTCGTGACTGGCTACAGGCGATCGAATCGGTCATCCGTGAAGAAGGTGTTGAACGTGCACAGTATCTGATTGATCAGGTACTGGGTGCAGCCCGCAAAGGCGGCGTAAACGTGGCTGCAGGATCTTCTGCAATCAGCAACTACATCAACTCTATTGCCGTTGAAGATGAACCCGATTATCCGGGCAATACCTCTCTTGAACGTCGTATCCGTTCCGCAATTCGCTGGAACGCCATCATGTCGGTGCTGCGCGCATCGAAGAAAGATCTGGAACTCGGCGGCCACATGTCCTCCTTCCAGTCTTCTGCGACGATTTATGAAGTGTGCTTCAACCACTTCTTCCGCGCGCGCAGTGAGAAGGATGGCGGCGATCTGGTCTATTTCCAGGGCCACATCTCTCCCGGCATCTATGCCCGTGCGTTCCTTGAAGGTCGTCTGACCGAAGACCAGATGAATAACTTCCGTCAGGAAGTTGATGGTAAAGGCCTCTCTTCTTATCCGCACCCGAAATTAATGCCGGAATTCTGGCAGTTCCCGACCGTATCAATGGGTCTGGGTCCGCTGTCGGCTATCTACCAGGCGAAGTTCCTGAAGTATCTGGAACACCGTGGTCTGAAAGATACTTCTGCTCAGACCGTTTACGCCTTCCTGGGTGACGGTGAGATGGATGAGCCAGAATCTAAAGGCGCGATCACCATCGCGACCCGTGAAAAACTGGATAACCTGGTCTTCATCATCAACTGTAACCTGCAGCGTCTGGATGGTCCGGTTACCGGTAATGGCAAGATCATCAACGAGCTGGAAGGCATCTTTGCCGGCGCTGGCTGGGAAGTGATCAAGGTCATCTGGGGCGGTCGCTGGGATGAGCTGCTGCGCAAAGATACCAGCGGCAAGCTGATTCAGCTGATGAACGAAACCGTCGACGGCGATTACCAGACCTTCAAATCCCGTGATGGTGCCTATGTGCGTGAGCACTTCTTTGGTAAATATCCGGAAACCGCCGCGCTGGTTAAAGATCTGTCCGATGATGAAATCTGGGCATTGAACCGTGGCGGCCACGATCCGAAGAAAATCTACGCGGCACTGAAAAAAGCGCAGGACACCAAAGGCAAGCCAGTACTGATCCTGGCGCATACCATCAAAGGTTATGGTATGGGCGACACCGCGGAAGGCAAAAACATTGCCCACCAGGTGAAGAAGATGAACATGGATGGCGTGCGCTATATCCGTGATCGCTTCAACGTGCCAGTCGCAGATGACAAAATTGAATCCCTGCCGTACGTGACCTTTGAAAAGGGCTCTGAAGAGCACACGTATCTGCACGGTCAGCGTGAGAAGTTAGGCGGCTACCTGCCAACACGTCAGCCGAAGTTCACTGAAAAGCTGGAAATGCCAGCACTCGAAGAGTTCAGTGCGCTGCTGGATGAGCAGAACAAAGAGATCTCAACCACCATCGCCTTTGTGCGTGCCCTGAACGTGATGCTGAAGAACAAGTCGATCAAAGATCGCCTGGTTCCGATCCTCGCTGATGAAGCGCGTACCTTTGGTATGGAAGGTCTGTTCCGTCAGATTGGTATCTACAGCCCGAACGGTCAGCAGTACACCCCGCAGGACCGCGAGCAGGTTGCTTACTACAAAGAAGATGAGAAAGGCCAGATTCTGCAGGAAGGGATCAACGAGCTGGGCGCAGGTTCATCCTGGCTGGCTGCGGCGACCTCTTACAGCACCAACAACCTTCCGATGATCCCGTTCTACATCTATTACTCGATGTTCGGCTTCCAGCGTATCGGCGATCTGATGTGGCTGGCGGGCGACCAACAGGCGCGCGGCTTCCTGGTCGGCGGCACCTCAGGTCGTACTACCCTGAACGGCGAAGGTTTGCAGCATGAAGATGGTCACAGCCACATTCAGTCGCTGACTATCCCGAACTGTATCTCCTACGATCCTTCTTACGCCTATGAAGTCGCTGTCATCATGCATGACGGTCTGGTGCGTATGTATGGCGAAGCGCAGGAGAACGTTTACTACTACATCACCACGCTGAACGAAAACTACCATATGCCAGCAATGCCCGCTGGTGCAGAAGAGGGTATCCGTAAGGGTATCTACAAACTGGAAACGGTAGACGGCAGCAAAGGCAAAGTGCAGCTGCTGGGCTCAGGTTCTATCCTGCGTCATGTGCGTGAAGCTGCGCAGATCCTGGCGAAAGATTACGGTATCGGCTCTGATGTCTACAGCGTCACCTCGTTCACTGAACTGGCACGTGATGGCCAGGATTGTGAGCGCTGGAACATGCTGCATCCGACAGAAGAAGCGCGCGTACCTTACATCGCTCAGGTGATGAACGACGCACCTGCTGTCGCCTCAACCGACTACATGAAACTGTTCGCTGAGCAGGTTCGTAGCTATGTCCCGGCCAGCGATTATCGCGTGCTGGGTACCGATGGCTTTGGTCGCTCTGACAGCCGTGAGAACCTGCGTCATCACTTTGAAGTTGATGCATCTTATGTGGTGGTTGCCGCGCTGGGTGAGCTGGCTAAACGCGGCGAGATCGAGAAGAAAGTGGTGGCCGATGCGATCACCCGATTCAATATCGATGCCGATAAAGTTAACCCGCGTCTGGCTTAAGAGGTAATAGAGTAATGGCTATCGAAATTAAGGTACCGGATATCGGGTCTGACGAAGTTGAAGTCACCGAGATTCTGGTGAAAGTTGGCGACAAGGTGGAAGCCGAGCAGTCGCTGATCACCGTGGAAGGCGACAAAGCCTCAATGGAAGTGCCGTCGCCGCAGGCTGGCGTAGTGAAAGAGATCAAAATCTCTACCGGTGACAAAGTTGAAACCGGCTCACTGATCATGGTGTTTGATGCTGAAGGCGCTGCGGAAGCAGCACCTGCCGCCGCCGAAGAGAAAAAATCGGACGCGGCGCCAGCGCCAGCCGCTGCTGCGGCCACTGCCAGCAAAGAAGTGGCTGTGCCGGATATCGGCGGTGACGAAGTTGAAGTCACTGAGATCCTGGTTAAGGTTGGCGACAAAGTCGAAGCCGAGCAGTCACTGATTGTGGTGGAAGGCGATAAAGCGTCGATGGAAGTCCCGGCTCCGTTCGCGGGCGTGGTCAAAGAGATCACTATTTCCACCGGCGACAAGGTCAGCACCGGTTCAGCCATCATGGTCTTTGAAGCAGAAGGCGCAGCACCGGCCTCTGACGCGAAGCCAGAAGTGAAAGAAGAAGCGGCATCGGCACCTGCCGCGGCTGCAGGCGCAAAAGACGTTAACGTACCGGATATCGGCGGTGATGAAGTTGAAGTTACCGAGATCCTGGTCAAAGTTGGCGACAAAGTTGAAGCTGAGCAGTCACTGATTGTGGTTGAAGGCGACAAAGCCTCTATGGAAGTGCCTGCGCCGTTTGCAGGAACCGTCAAAGAGCTGAAAGTGGCGACCGGCGATAAAGTCAGCACCGGCTCACTGATCATGGTGTTCGAAGTCGAAGGTGCTGCTCCGGCTGCCCCTGCGGCCGCGAAACAGGAAGCCGCACCGGCTCCTGCTGCCAAATCTGACGCTAAAGCCGCGGCACCCGCTCCAGCTAAAGCGGAAAGCAAAGGTGAGTTCGCAGAGAACGACGCTTACGTTCACGCTACCCCGGTGATCCGTCGCCTGGCGCGCGAGTTCGGTGTTAACCTGGCGAAAGTCAAAGGCACCGGCCGTAAAGGTCGCATTCTGAAAGAAGACGTGCAGACTTACGTGAAAGAGGCCGTGAAACGCGCTGAAGCGGCACCAGCTGCAGCCAGCGGCGGCGGTCTGCCAGGCATGCTGCCATGGCCGAAAGTTGATTTCAGTAAATTTGGCGAAATCGAAGAAGTCGAACTGGGTCGTATCCAGAAAATTTCTGGCGCGAACCTGAGCCGTAACTGGGTAATGATCCCGCACGTTACGCATTTCGACAAAACCGATATCACCGATCTGGAAGCTTTCCGTAAGCAGCAGAATGCTGAAGCAGAGAAGCGTAAGCTGGATGTGAAGTACACCCCGGTGGTGTTCATCATGAAAGCGGTCGCGGCGGCGCTTGAGCAGATGCCACGCTTCAACAGCTCGCTGTCTGAAGATGCGCAGAAACTGACGCTGAAAAAATATATCAACATCGGTGTGGCGGTTGATACGCCAAATGGCCTGGTAGTTCCGGTCTTTAAAGACGTGAACAAGAAAGGCATCACCGAGCTGTCGCGTGAACTGATGGCGATTTCGAAGAAAGCGCGTGACGGTAAGCTGACAGCGGGCGACATGCAGGGCGGATGTTTCACCATCTCCAGCCTTGGCGGCCTGGGCACTACGCACTTCGCGCCGATCGTGAACGCGCCGGAAGTGGCTATCCTGGGTGTCTCTAAATCGGCGATGGAGCCGGTGTGGAACGGTAAAGAGTTTACTCCGCGTCTGATGATGCCGATTTCTCTCTCCTTCGACCACCGCGTAATCGACGGTGCTGATGGTGCACGATTCATCACCATCATCGGCAATATGTTGTCTGACATTCGTCGTTTAGTTATGTAAATGTAAAGAAGGCCGGCGGAAGCCGGCCTTCCTGTAACGATTCGTCGCGCCGCGGTTGGCAGTTTGTTAACAATTCTGTAAACTCTTGCGGTGAAAGTCCCGGTGGAACAAGGGCATTATAAGAAAGTCTGACCCGCCGGATATCAATTAAGAGGTCATGATGAGTACAGAGATTAAAACCCAGGTCGTAGTACTTGGGGCAGGTCCTGCAGGTTACTCTGCAGCCTTCCGTTGTGCGGATTTAGGTCTGGAAACCGTACTGGTAGAGCGTTACAGCACCCTGGGTGGTGTTTGTCTGAACGTCGGTTGTATCCCATCTAAAGCGCTGCTGCACGTTGCTAAAGTGATTGAAGAGGCGAAAGCCCTTGAAGAGCACGGCATTGTGTTTGGCCAGCCATCTACTGATATCAACAAGATTCGCAGCTGGAAAGAGAAGGTTATCAACCAGTTGACTGGCGGCCTGTCAGGAATGGCAAAAGGTCGTAAAGTCACCGTGGTTAACGGCCTCGGCAAATTCACCGGTGCTAACACCCTGGTGGTTGAAGGAGAAGGCGGCGCGACCACCATCAACTTCGATAATGCCATTATCGCTGCGGGTTCACGTCCAATCGAACTGCCATTCATTCCACATGAAGATCCACGCGTCTGGGACTCTACCGATGCGCTGGAACTGAAAGAAGTGCCGAAGCGCTTGCTGGTCATGGGCGGCGGCATCATCGGTCTGGAAATGGCGACGGTTTATCATGCGCTGGGTTCAGAGATTGATGTGGTTGAGATGTTCGACCAGGTTATCCCGGCTGCGGATAAAGACGTGGTGAAAGTCTTTACCAAGAAAATCAGCAAGAAATTTAACCTGATGCTGGAAACCAAAGTGACCGCCGTTGAAGCAAAAGACGATGGCATTTACGTTTCAATGGAAGGTAAAAAAGCACCAGGCGAAGCGCAGCGTTATGACGCGGTGCTGGTGGCCATCGGTCGTGTGCCGAACGGTAAAGGTCTGGATGCCGGTAAAGCGGGCGTGGAAGTGGACGATCGCGGCTTCATTCGCGTCGACAAGCAGATGCGCACCAACGTGCCACACATCTATGCTATCGGCGACATCGTCGGTCAGCCAATGCTGGCGCACAAAGGCGTGCACGAAGGCCACGTGGCGGCAGAAGTGATCTCCGGTCTGAAGCACTACTTCGATCCGAAAGTGATCCCTTCAATTGCCTATACTGAGCCAGAAGTTGCCTGGGTCGGTCTGACCGAGAAAGAAGCGAAAGAGAAGGGCATCAGCTACGAGACCTCCACCTTCCCGTGGGCAGCCTCAGGCCGTGCTATCGCTTCTGATTGTGCAGACGGTATGACCAAACTGATTTTCGACAAAGAGACGCACCGGATTATTGGTGGCGCGATTGTCGGTACTAACGGCGGCGAGCTGTTAGGCGAAATCGGTCTGGCGATTGAGATGGGTTGTGATGCGGAAGATATTGCGCTGACCATCCACGCTCACCCGACCCTGCATGAGTCAGTCGGTCTGGCGGCAGAAATCTTCGAAGGCAGCATCACCGATCTGCCTAACGCGAAAGCGAAGAAGAAATAACTTTCTGCTACTAAAGAAGAAAGCTCCCGTTATGGGGGCTTTTTTTTCGCCTGGAGTTTGGTGCTGTATGGCAAGAATCGATTTGGGTTAAGACTAAAGGTAACCCCAATAACCCTGAAAACGTTGCCTGTGAGAGTTATTAGAGTTATCGTGCTTTCATCAGGACGCGACAGGACACAGGATGGATAGCAGCACGTTAATTTCCGAAATGAAGGCTGATGGCTGGGTTCTGACAAGGATTAACGGTAGCCATCACCATTTCACACATCCGACAAAACCGGGGCTGGTTACAGTACCCCATCCTAAAAAAGACTTACCGATCGGTACGGTAAAGAGCATCAGGAAACAAGCGAGAATTTAATCCCGCTTGCCCGTAGAGGTATGAATATGTTTTATCCAATCGCGATTGAAGCGGGTGATCACGAACACGCATACGGCGTAATCGTTCCCGATTTACCAGGGTGTTTCTCTGCCGGGGATACTCTTGATGAAGCCATTAAAAACGCCAAAGAGGCTATCACAGGGCATATCGAATTATGTGTAGAGCTCGGTCATGAGATCCCTGCCGTGTCCACCATTGAGACTCTGGCCACGAATCCTGACTATCAGGGTTATATCTGGGCATTGGTTGATGTAGATGTCATTCGCTTGCTGGGCGGCTCTGAAAAAATCAATGTCACTTTACCCAGGTCGTTAATTGATCGGATTGATCGTTGTGTGGCTTCACACCCCGAATACAAAAGTCGCTCGGGCTTTCTGGCTCAGGTAGCGCTTGAGCGTATTACTGCTCCGATTAACAGGCCTCAAAAGTAAGTCTGAGTGATAGCTAAATTTATTGGTGGCAGAGGAATCAAAAGGCACCGTTTATGAGTTTTTACCCCTTAAGCCGTTGCTATGATCTTTCTCCCGTATGGTCAGGTTGATGTCTTTGATGATGCTTTTATCCAGATTGATAAAACCGGCGTAAGAATGCATATTCCGGTGAATCTGGATGGACTGCAGCTGATTCTCTTCCTGACTCTTACAAATCAGTGAGTTACTGATCTTTAAATACGTGAATTTAGTGGTGATTTTTTTATGAGGGTAAAATCATCATATTTTACAGCTACATACATTAAGAGTGTTCCCCGCGCTAGCGGGGATAAACCGCATTGATGATGGAGGTGGCCAGACATCTGGCCTGTAATCCCCTACGAATGTGAATATCAGAGTCAGGCCCGATGAAAAAAAAGAACAGCACTCCCACACCTCACGATGCCACTTTCCGCCAGTTTCTCTCACAGCCGGACATTGCCCGCGACTTCATGGAACTGCATCTGCCCGCCGAACTGCGCGCTATATGCGACCTCAGCACCCTGAAACTTGAATCCGGTTCGTTCGTTGAAGACGATCTTCGCCAGTATTTCAGCGATATCCTCTACAGCCTGAAGACCAGTAACGGGGATGGGTACATACACGTCCTGGTTGAGCATCAGTCTACGCCGGACAGGCATATGGCATTCAGGCTGATGCGATACGCTGTGGCGGCTATGCACCGCCACCTTGAAGCGGGCCATAAGCAGCTGCCGCTGGTTATACCGGTACTGTTCTATACCGGCAAACGCAGCCCTTATCCGTATTCAACACGCTGGCTCGACGAATTTGAAGACCCTTCGCTGGCGGAAAACCTCTATGGCAGCGCCTTTCCACTGGTGGATGTCACGGTGATCCCGGATGAGGAAATCATGGGGCACCGCAGCATGGCGGCGCTGACGCTGTTACAGAAGCACATTCATCAGCGTGACATCGCGACTCTCACCGATCGGCTGGCCACGTTACTGATGGCTGATTATCTTTCTTCACCCCAGGTAACAGCGCTGATACACTATTTACTGCAGGCAGGCGAGTCGGCTGACTCCGAAGCCTTCGTGCGCGAACTGGCACAGCGAGTGCCGCAACACGGAGACGCACTTATGACCATCGCACAGCAGCTGGAGCAGAAGGGCATCGAGAAAGGTATTCAGCTTGGTGAACAGCGTGGAATCGAGAAAGGCCGAAATGAAGGCAAACTCGAGGTTGCCCGCACTATGCTGCAGAACGGCATCGACCGTAACACCGTCATGAAAATGACCGGTCTCTCAGAAGATGATCTTTCACAGATTCGTCACTGATTTTGATGTCAGAAAACGGCTCGGCAACGTAAAGCCCTGCACTACAGGGCTTAACAAATTTAATGAAACGCAGGCGCTGCTCATCAGACAGTGCGCTGATGCAGTCTCCCGGGTTAACTGACTATAAGTACGAGCGTGCTTTTCTGCCATTCCCGAAACTCATCACAAAGCAATTCGACTGTTATGACAAAATTACCGGGTCTCCTGGCTGAAACATCAGGATAGGTGGCGCTCCTGGGAGGAAGCGAAGAGGGCTGCAGATCAGCAGGGCATAACCTTCCTGGATGCTAAAATTCAGGGTTCGGCTAAGGTCTGGCTTATCCCTTTCACTGTTTCCAGTAAACCCGATAAAACACAATATGGGATGCTGGACGGTGGCACTCTGACAGTCAAATTCTCAGAAGATTAGGCAGCAAGCTAACCTTCATCTAACCACGCATCTCCCATGCAGCCACTCGTTCAATAAACATCTGTGCCAGGGCAGTAATGGCGCTGTTGCCGGGCAGTCTTTCTTCATTGATATACATCACCAGCGAACTACTGCGTCGGCGGCCCTGTAACAGCGGCAGGGGACGGAGCTCACCGCTCTCTAACAGCGCGGCGATATTCTGTTCCGGCAGCCAGCCATAACCTAACTGATGCTGGACCGCTTCAATGGCTGCCGACAGCGTCGTGAATGACCAGTTCTCCGCCTGATCGCCATTGACCTCCGACTGCTGCTGTTGCTGACGATCCAGAATGGTAATGCAGGGCCAGCGTGCCAGCGTAGCAGCATTAAGCGGGGCGGATTCGCGGTGCAGCGGGTGGTCGCGATGGGCGACGGCGACGAAATCGACACTCATCAGGCTTTCGCCTGCTAACGGCGTGTCACCATATTGCGCTACCAGCCAGAGATCAGCCTGATGCTCCGCCAGTCTGTCAGGCGTTTCGCTTCGGACGATTTCGCTAAACCAGATGCGGACATGCGGATAGCGTTGCTGAAAGGTCTGAAGCACATCGAATAGCAAGGGTTTGGGTAGAGTCGCATCGACCATCAGATCGATGCGCGAACGCTCGCCGCGTTGCAGTGCACTGGCCTGCGCCTCAAGGGCGCCGAATCCCTCCAGCAGCGGACGCACCTGTGCCAGCAACTGATGTCCCTTTGCACTCAGGACAGCGCGGCGGCCCTCCTGCTGTAATAGGGTCAAACCCAGCCGCTGCTGTAACAGGCTCAGCTGATAACTCAGTGAGGACTGGCTGCGATTGTTCTTCTCCGCTGCCAGCGCAAAACTCCCCTCATTCACTACTGCGTCGAGCAGATACCACTGTTCGAGTGTTGTCTTGTACATGATAACTCATCTAAAAATTAAATTATTTAGTGCTAAAAATAGCGTTATTCATCTGTTTTGTAACGCGCAATAATCTCCTCAAGGAAAACAAATGAGGAATTAACCATGAGCACTTTCGATAAACATGACCTGTCTGGCATCGTCGGCAAACATCTGGTTTACACCTATGACAACGGCTGGAATTACGAGCTCTACATTAAAAATGCCAGCACCATCGACTATCGCATTCACAGCGGTATGGTCGGTAATCGCTGGGTTAAAAATCAGCATGTCTATGTCGTTCGTCTGGCGCAGGATGTCTATAAAGTTTCCTGGACTGAACCAACCGGAACCGATGTCAGCCTGGCCGTTAATCTGGCTGATAAAATTTTCCACGGCACCATCTTCTTCCCGCGCTGGGTAATGAATAATCCGGAGAAAACCGTCTGCTTCCAGAATGATCATCTGGAAGAGATGGCAAAATTCCGCGAAGCGGGTCCGGCTTATCCAACCGAAGTGATTGATGAGTTCGCGACGCTGACCGTAATCCGTGATGTGGGTGAAAATAACGAAAGCGTGATCGACTGTCCGCCTGACCAGTTGCCCGCCAATTTTCCGGAAAATCTGAAAAATTAAGCATGCACAGAAGAGGTCATAACGACCTCTTCTGAATAGCAGTCTCTGTCTTGTAGCTTCTGACGTGCAACTTGTGAGGATGAAAAGGAGATTTACCGACCAGGGTTTTATCAGTAGTAATCAGCAGGACGGATTCGGTGTCAGTTGCATCAGGCTGATTTCCGGCCTGGTGTTGTTATCCTTCTGAGCTCACCTCCGCTGTACCCCATAAACACGCCGGCTTCTATTCCTGCCAGTTATCTATTTCCCTGAATCACTTCGCTAAAGCCACGGCAAAACTGACATAAACCTGCAGCCATTTGTGTGGAATGCGGTACGCTGCAGAGAGACCCATTCAGCCGACTCAGCTGGCTGATGCAGGGAGTTAAGCGGGCAGAATGGCCGTAGTGGATTATGTTGTATTTTTGTAAACAGATTAACAAACAGACGAAATACTGCTATTCTGCCCTCCGCGAAACCGGGCACCTCAACCTGGACGAGAAAGGGAAGATTGTTCTCCATAAGTGAGCAAGGTGGTCGGAAAGCCCTACATAATGAGAGCGAGGATAACGTCGTGCTAGAAGAATACCGTAAGCACGTTGCCGAGCGTGCTGCCCAGGGAATTGTACCTAAGCCTTTAGAGGCTTCCCAAATGGCCGCGCTGGTTGAACTGCTAAAAAATCCACCTGCGGGTGAAGAAGAATTTTTGATCGATTTATTGGTCAACCGCGTCCCACCTGGCGTCGATGAAGCGGCGTATGTCAAAGCCGGTTTCCTGGCGGCTGTCGCCAAAGGCGAAGCAACCTCTCCTCTGATATCTTCTGAAAAAGCGGTTGAACTGCTTGGCACCATGCAGGGCGGTTACAATATTCATCCGCTGATTGAGGCGCTGGACGATAGCAAACTGGCTCCGATTGCCGCGAAAGCCCTTTCACACACGCTGCTGATGTTCGACAACTTCTATGATGTCGAAGAGAAAGCGAAAGCGGGTAATGAATACGCGAAGCAGGTGATGCAATCCTGGGCAGATGCGGAATGGTATCTGTCACGGCCTGAACTGGCAGAGAAGATCACGGTTACCGTGTTTAAAGTCACTGGCGAAACCAACACCGACGATCTCTCTCCGGCCCAGGATGCCTGGTCACGTCCAGACATTCCTCTGCACGCCCTGGCGATGCTGAAAAATGCCCGTGAAGGCATTGAGCCTGATGACGCGGGCAATATCGGCCCGATCAAACAGATCGAAGCTCTGAAGACCAAAGGTTTCCCGCTGGCGTATGTCGGTGATGTTGTCGGAACCGGTTCTTCACGTAAATCCGCCACCAACTCGGTGCTGTGGTTTATGGGCGACGACATCCCGAACGTGCCAAATAAAAAAGGCGGCGGCGTGGTGCTGGGCAGCAAAATTGCACCCATCTTCTTCAACACCATGGAAGATGCGGGCGCACTGCCCATTGAAGTGGACGTAAACAACCTGAACATGGGCGATGTGATCGACATCTATCCATTCAAAGGCGAAGTCCGCAACCACGAAACCAATGAGCTGCTGGCCAGCTTCGAGCTCAAAACCGAAGTAGTGATTGACGAAGTGCGCGCCGGTGGCCGTATTCCGCTGATCATCGGTCGCGGTCTGACCACCAAAGCGCGCGAGTCGCTGGGTCTGCCGCACAGCACCGTATTCCGTCAGGCGAAAGATGTCGCGGAGAGCACCCGTGGTTTCTCGCTGGCGCAGAAAATGGTTGGCCGCGCCTGTGGCGTGACCGGCGTTCGTCCGGGTGCCTATTGCGAACCTAAAATGACCTCGGTTGGCTCGCAGGATACCACCGGCCCGATGACCCGTGACGAGCTGAAAGATCTGGCTTGCCTGGGCTTCTCTACCGATCTGGTGATGCAGTCGTTCTGCCACACCGCCGCGTATCCGAAGCCGGTGGATGTGAGCACGCACCATACGCTGCCAGACTTCATCATGAACCGCGGTGGTGTGTCACTGCGTCCGGGTGACGGCATTATCCACAGCTGGCTGAACCGTATGCTGCTGCCGGATACCGTCGGTACCGGTGGTGACTCGCACACCCGTTTCCCTATCGGCATCTCTTTCCCGGCGGGTTCAGGCCTGGTGGCGTTTGCCGCCGCGACTGGCGTAATGCCGCTCGACATGCCGGAATCGGTTCTGGTGCGCTTCAAAGGTAAGATGGAGCCGGGCATTACCCTGCGCGATCTGGTTCACGCCATTCCGCTGTATGCCATCAAACAGGGTCTGCTGACCGTTGAGAAGAAAGGTAAGAAAAACATCTTCTCTGGTCGCATCCTGGAGATTGAAGGTCTGCCGGATCTGAAAGTCGAGCAGGCGTTTGAGCTGTCCGATGCGTCAGCAGAACGTTCCGCTGCGGGCTGTACCATCAAGCTGGATAAAGCGCCGATTATCGAATACCTCAGCTCTAACATCGTGCTGCTGAAGTGGATGATCGCAGAAGGCTACGGCGATCGTCGTACGCTGGAGCGTCGCATTGACGGTATGGAGAAATGGCTGGCCGATCCTCAGTTGCTTGAGCCGGATGCCGATGCTGAATATGCCGCCGTGATCGAAATCGATCTGGCTGAAATCAAAGAGCCAATCCTCTGTGCGCCAAACGATCCGGACGATGCACGTCTGCTCTCTGACGTTCAGGGTGAGAAGATCGACGAAGTGTTTATCGGCTCATGCATGACCAACATTGGTCACTTCCGTGCTGCGGGTAAACTGCTGGATAGCCACAAAGGCCAGCTGCCAACCCGTCTGTGGGTGGCACCGCCAACCAAGATGGATGCGGCACAGCTGACCGAAGAGGGCTACTACAGCGTATTCGGCAAAAGCGGTGCGCGTATCGAGATCCCGGGCTGTTCACTCTGCATGGGTAACCAGGCACGTGTTGCAGATGGTTCGACGGTGGTCTCTACCTCGACCCGTAACTTCCCGAACCGTCTGGGTAACGGCGCTAACGTCTACCTGGCGTCAGCGGAGCTGGCTGCGGTCGCGTCTCTGCTTGGCAAACTGCCAACGCCTGATGAGTATCAGCAATTCATGGCGCAGGTCGATAAAACGGCCAGCGACACGTATCGCTATCTCAACTTCGACCAGCTGACGCAGTACACCGACAAAGCTGATGGTGTGATTTTCCAGACCGCGGTCTGATTCTTCACCTTGCAGGCATGAATAAGGGGCGATGATTCGCCCCTTTTTTTCGTCTCAGCATGGGGTAGAGAGACGATCAAAAGCTGGCTTTCGGCAGACAGCCTGTAATAATGCGCGACGTGTCACACTTTGCCGCGAGAGCAGCACGGACACTTACCAGGTGAGACGACGACGTTGAGAGGAACGGGCGATGGAATATGAATTTTTACGCGATGTGACCGGACAGATTAAGGTTCGCATGTCGATGGATCATGAAGCGGTCGGCCACTGGTTCAACGAAGAGGTCAAAAACGATCCGGGATTGCTGGATGAAGTTGAAGCCGCCATTGAAGATGTCAAAGGCAGCGTACGTCAGTGGCAGCGGATCGGCAGCGAGTACACCATTCTGCTGGATGAAGAGGAGGTGATGATCCGCGCCAACCTGCTGGCTCTGGAAGATGACGGTATGGAAGAGGGGATGAACTACTATGACGAAGAGAGCCTCTCGTTCTGCGGCATTGAAGATTTTCAGCTGGTGATCGCTGCTTATCGCCAGTTTATGAACCAGTACGGCAAACCCGTACGGTAAGACAGTAAGGCAATCCTTTACGGTTATAAGGCCGGGCGAACTCAGCAGCCCGGCCTGTTAACTAACTCAGCGATGCACCGCCACACATTACCAGCTGCTGGCCGGTGATCGCCGCCGCCGCAGGGGAGAGCAGGAAATCGACCAGCCCGGCCACTTCCTGCGGCTGAATATAGCGGCCTATCGGTGGCAGACGGGGCGGTGAACTGGCACGGCCCGGTTGTTGCAGCATCGGCGTTTCGGTGGCGCCTGGCGCCACAATATTGGCGGTAATGCCGCGCGGAGCGAGTTCCGCCGCCCAGCTGCGCACCATACCGATCATCGCCGATTTGGTGGCGACATACTGACTGCGGCCCGCCGCACCGCCTGATGTCCGGCTGCCCAGCAGCACAATTCTGCCGCCCACACGCATCCGCGGTGCAAAATGATTCGCCAGCTGCTCAGCAGCGGCAACGTGCAGTTGCCATAAGCGTGTACTGGCGCTCAGATCCAGCTCCCCAAGCGGCGCGGCCTGCATCATACCGGCTGCATGGATCACCGCCTGCGGTACCGGTAGCGCGTCCAGTAAAGCCTGCAATGCCGCGCTGTCGCTGATATCGATCTGATGACTCTGCCAGCCCGCTTCTGCCCGGCTTATCGCCGAGCGGCTCAGGCCGATAACCTGCCAGCCCTCATCGAGTAAACGGTCAGCAATCGCCTGACCGATGCCGGAGCTGGCCCCGGTCACCAGCGCCATCCGTTCAATCACGCATCACCTCCCTTCACCCATGACTCCGCGACCCGCACATACTTAATCGCCTGACGATACCAGGTGTAGGCGATATGCAGTTCGCCATCCAGGCCTTGTTTAATGCTGGGATAGGAGAACTCACGGTTTAATTTCTGCTGGGAGTTATTGGTCATGCAGTAGCCATCGCCCTCGTCCAGATTGCGCTGCAGCGGCCAGCTTTTACCGCCATCCGTTGAGATAGCCAGCGTCATCGGCGCACGTGGCGCACCCCAGAAAGCGGTGCGACCACTGTGCATCACCGGCTCAGCGGCGACGGCAACATCACTTTCCTCTTCATCATCTTCAATTTCGTCATACAGCGACAACCGGCGTTCGCTGGCACCTTCGGCGCTCATGGCATTGAACACCAGCGCCAGATGACCATTGCGCAGTGTTGTGACCTGAATTGAGGAGTTATTGTTGGGCAGCGATAACGGCTGTGGCGCGCTCCAGCTTTCGCCCTGATCAAATGAGCGGCTCTGGTAAATGTGGTCGGCCCAGCGGC
Organism: Pantoea sp. 18059; assembly: GCF_902706165.1. Lineage (NCBI taxonomy): Bacteria > Pseudomonadati > Pseudomonadota > Gammaproteobacteria > Enterobacterales > Erwiniaceae > Pantoea > Pantoea sp. 18059. Next base: position 82,060 of record NZ_CACSJS010000002.1, on the reverse strand, counting down.
TGCGGTAGAGCGCCAGCAGCGAGCCATCATCCAGCAGGGTAACGTTCATATGAACGCAGCCGGTGCTGTCAGGCACGCTGACGTCACGCCAGCTCTGGCCTTTATCTTCAGAGATTTTTACCGCGCTCACGTCATAGCTGCCGACCCACTTTTCGCCAGGCTGGGTCAGGCAGTAAAACACCGGCAGCAACCAGTTACCGTTGGGCAGCACCACAATCGGCTGGCGAATAAAGGTGCCAGGCTTATCCAGCAGCGTTTTGATCTCCCCCCAGCTCTGGCCCAGATCGTGAGACTGGCGATAGCGCACAATTGCGGTGTCCTGATTGCCCGATTTCTGCGCCGTCCACAGCAGCCACAGCACCTGGTCGGGATCGAGAAACAGCACCGGATTCTGTTCTGAACGGCCCGGATCGTCAGAGAGTTTTTGTGCTTCACTCCAGCGATCGCTGCCTTTTCGCAGCCGTGAACACCAGACAGAGATATCGGCAATCCCTTCCTGCGTGCCGCCAAACCAGACGCATAGCAGATCGCCATCGGGCAGCGGCAGCAGGTTAGCCGCGTGGTTTTGCGGGCAGGAGGAGGGCAGCATCGCAACCTGCTGCGCGCTATCCTGCGGGTGAGGCGCAAGCAGGCCGGTGCGTTCTGCGGTGACGGTTTCCTGAGTCATTTTAGGCTCCACTATTTTGTGCATTGTGTTGCGATTGAGGCTGAGACTGGCGTGATGGGATACAGCGGTCAATCACCATAATAATTGCCGGGGTGATCAGCGCCACGTACATATTGTCGATACCAAACGGGTTACCCATCAGGAACCAGACGGAAGTGACAACGCAGGCGCCAATCAGACCGGCATTGGCGCCGCGTGTGCTCTTAAACCACGGCAGGTAGAACGCCATGATCGCCACAACAGTAATCGACAGACGAATCGCACGGGTAAAGAACGAGAGCTTCAGCACTTCCGGGAAGAACAGAACAAACAGCAGCGGGAAGAAGCCGATGCCAATCGAGATCCAGCGTGTCATTTTAAATTCGCGCTCTGGGGTCGGGTTACGATAAGGCACGTAAAAGTCTTTCACCACCAGCGAGGCGATGGCCAGCGCCACGGTACCGACGCTAACGAAAATCGAGGCCACCAGCGAGGTGGTGACAATGCCCGCCAGCCACGGTGACATATCCTGCAGAAACACCGGCAGCGCATAGAGGCTCTTGATATCCGGGTGAGCAAACTTCGCTGCCACGCCAATCAGCGCCATCGCCAGACCAATCGGCAGGCAGAAGAAGAAGGCGACCCAGGTGGCGCGCTTCGCTGACTTCACATCTTTGGTGGAGGAGATCGCCTGAATCACAAACTGGGTACAGAAGATCGAACCTACGGTCCCGATCAGCCAGGCCACAATGGTACTGGCACCGACGTGACCATCCCATGTCCAGTAGAACGCCGGCATTTTTTCCATCATCGGGGCGACGCCGCCGGTCATCTTCAGCGCCACATAGAGGATAATCAGGATCCCCATATACTTGATGGCGCTGTGCAGCAGCGTGACCCAGGCCACGCCTTTCATGCCGCCAAATGCAAAGTAGAAGGTGCTGACCACCGCAGTGATAAAAGCCGCCTGGGTCAGGTCGATCTTGAGTACGGTGGAGATCGCCGCCGCGCCGCTGATGTAGTTACCGACGTTCACCAGCAACAGCGCATAGATCATGATCAGCGAAATAATATTTTTGGTCGAACTGCCATATTTCTCGGCGATAGCACCGGAGATAGTGATCTTGCCGGTGTTGTAGATGCGTTTGACCAGTATCAGGCCAAACAGCGGGAAGCCAATTGCCGCGCCAATCACCGACCACGAGGCGGCGAAGCCATCTTCAAAGGCCGCCTGCGCGGTGCCGATGGTGGATTTTGCCCCGATATATTCAGACATCAGCATAATGCCGACGATAAAAGCAGGCATGGCGCGCGAGCCTTCCATAAAGTCGCCGCTGGTTTTACTGCGCAGCCGCCAGGTGAGCCAGGTGGTGAACAGGATATAGGCGACCACCATGCCGACGATCAGTAAGGTGCTCTCAGTTGAAAATGCTTTCATCATGACCTCGATTGTTCTGGCAGATGGCGACCAGCAGGTTCGTTCTCATCTGACCGGTAGGGTGCAAAGGTGATGGACGTTATTGCAGGTAGTGGTTCACGATTTGACGGATCTGCTGCTGCTCTTCGGCGCTGAACTGCACCGCATAGCGGCTTTCACCCACCTCAAAGCCCTGCAGGCTGACCGCTTTTTTCACGGCGGCCGGTGAGAAACCGATGCTGTACAGTGCGGTGCGCAGGCCGGTGACGTTCTCCTGTGCCTGATGCGAACCGGCAATATCGCCCGCATGGAAGCGCGCCCAGATGGCGTTAATCGCCTCCGGTGCCACGTTTGCCAGCCCGGAAATTGAGGCGGAGCAGCCATCCACGAACCCCTGGTGGATCAGCGAATCCGGGCCGTTCAGCACATCAAAGTCCTGACAGTCGGCGGTAGCCTGCAGAAAGCCGCTCAGACTTTCATAGCTGCCTGCTGAATCTTTAATGCCGATGATGTTCGGGTGCACGGCCAGCGTACGAACGGTCTCTGGCTGCAAGGTATTGCCGGTACGCGCCGGGATGTTGTAGAGGAACAGCGGCACCGTAAGCGCGTCAGCCACGCGCTGATAGTGATCGATCAGCTCCTGCTGTTTAAGCGGAACAAACCACGGCGTGATCGCGGAAACAGCATCTACGCCAAGGCGGGCAATCTGTTTGCCGAGCCGGATAGTTTCACGGGTCGAAATCTCCCCGATATGCGCCACCACCGATGCCCGGCCGTTAACTTCATCGACGCAGGTGGTGGTAACCGCGATCTTCTCCTGCTCGTTCAGCACAAAGAATTCGCCGTTGGTTCCGCCACAGAAGATGCCGTTACCGGCGTTGATCTGGCGTCTGACCTGTTCGCGCTGCCTCTCCGGATCAAAGGCACCTTCCCGGTCAAAAGTGGTGACGATGGCGGTCAGTACGCCATTTATTTTCTTATTCATGACAATCCTCATTACGCCTGGCAGGAAGGGAAAAGCGTCAGGTAGACGGCGTGCACATCGTCGGCGGTGACCGTCATCGGCACGTTGTTCATCAGACGCTGGACGTCGAGCGCGGCTTCCACTAACCAGGGCAGGTGATCCGGGCTGATGCCCAGTGCTTCCAGGCTGGCAGGCAGCTGCAGCCGCGCCACCAGCGCGGTGAAGTAGTCGACCAGCGCGTGTGATTTCGCTTCATCGCTTAAACGGACGTCGGCGTCGGGCAGCAGATCATAGGCCTGAGCGAATTTGCTCACCGCCGCCGGACGGACAAAGCGCATGCAGGGAGCCAGCAGGATGGCGTTGGCAACGCCGTGTGGCAGATGATATCTGCCGCCGAGCGGGTAAGAGAGGGCATGCACCAGATGTGTCCCGGCATGGGCAATCGATGCACCGCCATAATAAGAGGCCCAGAGCATCTCCAGGCGTGCCTGCAAATTTTCTGGCTCGCGCAGGGTGGTTTCGAGATTAGCGAACAGTTTCTTCATCCCAGTCAGCGCATAGTTGTCGCTGACCGGGTTGGCGACATTGGCGGTAAAGCACTCAATCAGATGGCAGAGGGCGTCAATACCGGTTGAAGAGGCAATATGTGGCGGCATGCTGGTGGTCAGTTCCGGCACCAGGGCCACCACATCGGGCAGCATCACCGGTGAAATAATGCCGACTTTGGTCTCTTTCTCCGGGATCGCCAGGATCGCATTGGGCGTCGCCTCAGAACCCGTGCCTGCGGTGGTAGGGATCAGTATTGAACGGGTACGGCGCTGCGGTTTTTCGCCTGCCAGCAGGGCGTCCAGCGAAGGCGCGGCGTCGATGCACAGCACTGAGAGCAGCTTCGCCACATCCAGCACGCTGCCGCCGCCGATGCCAATCACCATATCGACATGGGGCCGGGAGAGCGTCGCGATAATCGCTGCCACATCATGCTGGCTTGGTTCAGGCGGGACGCTGTTGACCACGCTGATACCCGGAATCTGATCCCGAAGTTGACCCATCAGCGCCTGCACTGCCGGAATCGCCTCAATGTTCCGGTCAGTGACCACGACCGCTGTCGATATCCCCTTCAGCAGATAGCGCATGTCGTTTAACGCCTGATAACCGCTAATCACCGTGCTATTAATGTTCATTTCATACCCTTATTTCTGTCCTGTCTGAGCGGATGATTAATCTTGCTCAGCGCAATGCGAAGTCAGTCACTCTCTGTGGCTAATTTTATAAGGCATATCGATTTCGATTAATTTGAACTTGCTCACATATAATCAATCATGATTGAATATAATCAAATGCAGCGGCAATCGCCTGACAGGAGTGAGGATGGGCTCATCATTATGGAAAACCCCGGTGCTGGTCATCGCCGATGACTTTACCGGTGCCAACGATGCGGGTAGCGGACTGGCACAGGCTGGCGCCCGCGTACATGTGCTGTTTGGCACTGAGGCGCCGTTGCCAGAGGACGCTGCGGATGTGCTGGTTATCAGCACCGACAGTCGGGCAGTCAGCGCCAGCCAGGCCGCAGAACGTGTGGCTCAGGTGGTACAGCACTTCGCCGCACAGCTTCAGCAGGGCTGGCTGTTTAAAAAGATCGACTCCACGCTGCGCGGCAACGTCGGTGCTGAAACCGCGGCTGCGCTGCGGGCCAGCGGCAAAAGGCTGGCGCTGGTTGCGCCGGCTGTGCCACGACTGGGCCGCACCACACGCGAAGGTAAAGTGTGGGTCAATCAGCGGTTACTGACAGACACCGAATTTGCCAGCGATCCTAAAACCCCGATCCTCAGCGCCCGCGTAGTCGATCAGATGCAGATCGACGGCACGGAGATCGATCTCCCGACGCTGCGCAGCGATCGGCTTGATGCGGTGTTAGCGGCGGTGCACGGCGTCGTGGTGGTGGATGCCGAAAATGAAGCCGATCTGGCGCGACTGATAACCGCTGCGGCGCGGCTGGCAGAGAAGCCGCTGCTGGTGGGAGCCGCCGGATTAAGCGATGCGCTGGGCGCAGCGCTCTCTGTTCGCCCGTCGCGGCCCGTGCTGGCAGTAGTGGGATCGATGAGTAGCAGCGCGCAGCAGCAGATCGCCACGCTGCTTAAACAGCGGGCAGTTGAGATAGTGGATGTCGATATCCGTCAGCTGTTTCAGCAGCCCGCCTGGCCCGACCGGGATCGCTGGATCCAACAGGCTGAAACCGCACTGCGTGCCGGTCGCCATACGGTGATCCGCACCTGCCAGCATGAATCCCAGCGTCACGACATCGGGCATCTCAGCCAGCAGCACAGCGTGACCCGCCAGCAGCTGGGCGAGGGGATCAGTCAGTTGCTGGGCGAAATAACCCACAGCCTGTGCCGGACACAGCTGCCGCATGCGCTCTATCTGTCGGGAGGCGACGTGGCGATTGCCGTTGCCCAGGCACTGGGGGCCAGCGGCTTTAAAATTCAGGGTCTGGTGGCGGGCTGTGTGCCGCACGGGGTTCTGCTTAACAGTGAATTTACTCTGCCGGTGATGACCAAAGCGGGTGGCTTTGGTGATGAAAATACCCTGGTAGCAGCCATTGGTTTTATTGAGGAGAAGTCGAGTGAGTAAAATTATTGCGATCACCATGGGCGATCCGGCGGGCATCAGCCCGGAAATCATCATTAAGTCACTCTCTGAAGGTGAGCTGAATGGCATTCCTGCGGTGGTGATAGGCTGTGCCAGTACGCTGCGCCGCATTATGGCGATGAACATTACGCCACAGGCCGAGCTGCGGGTGCTGGACCGGGTGCAGGATGCGCGGTTTGCACCCGGCATCATCAACGTCATCGATGAGCCCCTGGCCGATCCCGACGCGCTGAAACCTGGCGTGGTGCAGAAAGAGGCGGGAGATCTGGCGTGGCGTTGCGTGAAGCGTGCTACCGAGCTGGCACTGGCGGGCGACGTGCATGCCATTGCCACCGCGCCGCTGAACAAAGAGGCGCTGCATGCGGCGGGCCATCTCTATCCTGGTCACACCGAACTGCTCGCGCATCTTACCGGGACCAAAGATTACGCCATGGTCCTCTACACCGATAAGCTGAAAGTGATTCATGTCACGACCCACATTGCGCTGCGTAAGTTCCTGGACACGCTGAACCAGACGCGCATCAAAACCGTGATTGGTATGGCGGACACTTTCCTGCGTCGTGTCGGTTACAGCGCCCCGCGTATCGCCGTGGCGGGCGTTAATCCGCACGCCGGAGAGAACGGCCTGTTTGGCGATGAGGAGATCACCACCGTGGCACCCGCTATTGAGGCGATGAAAGCGCAGGGGATTGATGTCTACGGGCCTTGTCCGCCGGACACGGTGTTCCTGCAGTGCCAGGATGGACGGTATGACATGGTGGTCGCGATGTACCACGATCAGGGGCATATTCCGCTTAAACTGCTGGGCTTTTATGATGGCGTCAACATCACCGCAGGCCTGCCGTTTATCCGCACCTCTGCTGACCATGGCACCGCATTTGATATCGCCTGGACAGGTAAAGCGAAGTCTGACAGCATGGCGATCTCTATTAAACTCGCGATGCAGCTCGCATAGGGATATATGAAGGGACAGAGCCGTCTTGACCAGATTATGGATTACCTGAAAAGCCATAATCTGGTGACTGTTGAGCAACTGGTCAGTGCGATTTCCGCCTCACCCGCCACGATTCGCCGTGATTTGATTAAGCTGGATAAAGAGGGCGTGATCAGCCGCAGTCATGGCGGCGTTACCCTGAATCGTTTTATTCCTGCCCAGCCGACCACGCTGGAGAAGATGCAGCGTAACCTGGCCGAGAAGCAGGCGATTGCAGAATGTGCCGCCAGCTTTGTCCGGGCGGGCGATGCGGTCGTGCTGGATGCGGGCACCACGATGCTGGAGCTGGCGCGGCAGCTCACGCATCTGCCGCTGCGGGTCATCACTGCCGATCTGCACATTGCACTGTTTTTGTCTGAGTTTAAGCAGATCGAAGTGACGATTATCGGCGGACGTATCGACGACTCCAGTCAGTCCTGTGTGGGCGAACATGGACGGCGGTTGCTGCGCAGCATCAATCCTGATATCGCCTTTGTCAGCTGTAACTCCTGGAGCCTTGAGCGCGGCATTACCACGCCGACTGAGGAGAAAGCGGGGCTGAAACACGATCTTCTGGCCAATGCGGCTCGCCGGGTCTTGCTGGCGGACAGCAGTAAATATGGCTCCTGGTCGCTATTCTGCGCTTCTCCGGTGGATGACCTGACCGATGTGGTGACCGACAGCCGGTTAGATGAGACTGTCTGCCGCACGCTGCGCGAGCGCGGGATTACGCTGGCGCTGACCTCCGCCTGAACAGAACGCGCCGTGTTGCTCTGACCTGATCAGCAGGACGAGAGCAGCACCGCGCGTTTATCTTTATCTCTCGCCGTTAAAACGCGCCGTTAACGCGCGTACGCATCATTCTCTTCGCGCGTAGTCGCGGGTGCGTCCACCGAAACCCGTTCAAACCTCAGTCAGGCAGTTGCCGTGATGAAAAAGCAGGGGGAACAAGAGGGAAGGAGACGCGCAGGTTATGAGCTATAACGCTGCGCGCCTGATAATCAGAGGGTCTTCAGGCCCACTGAGGGGATATTTCTGCCGTAGTAGATCTCGCGCATCTCTTTCCAGAGCAGATCGGTAATGCGCTTGTGCTCCTGCGGAGTGAGATCTTCCGGGCGGGTGTTAAACAGGTAGTGTTTAAGGTCGAACTCTTTCAGCAACATCTTGGTATGGAAGATGTTTTCCTGATAGACATTCACATCCACCATGTCATACATCGCTTTCATATCTTCAGACATGAAGTTCTGAATCGAATTGATCTCGTGATCGATGAAGTGCTTCATCCCTTTCACGTCACGGGTAAAACCGCGCACCCGGTAATCGACGGTGACAATATCGGACTCCAGCTGGTGGATCAGATAGTTCAGCGCTTTCAGGGGCGAAATGACGCCACAGGTTGAGACTTCAATGTCTGCACGGAAGGTGCACAGGCCGCCTGCCGGATGGCTCTCCGGATAGGTGTGCACGCAGATATGACTTTTATCGAGATGAGCCACCACCGAGTTGGGCAGCGGACCGGGGTGCTCTGAGTTATCGATATCTTTCGGATCGATCGGCTCTTCGCTGACCAGAATCGTGACGCTGGCCCCCTGCGGTTCATAATCCTGGCGCGCAATGTTGAGCACGTTAGCCCCGATAATGGAGCAGGTCTCAGTCAGAATTTCCGTCAGACGGTTAGCGTTATATTGTTCGTCAATGTAGGCGATGTAACCATCGCGTTCAGCTTCAGTATTCGCATAGCAAATATCGTAAATACAAAAACTCAGGCTTTTCGTCAGGTTGTTGAAGCCATGTAGTTTTAGCTTTTGCAATTTCGTTCACCCCCTTAGAAATGCACTATCAGCACGCGGCGGATAACGCATTCAACAGATATTGCGGCAGGGCAAAGCTGCCGGTATGGATTGCTGGCGTGTAATAACGGCAGGTCAGGCCAGCGGCCTCGAAACGCGCCTTTAAAGTCGCGGTGTCGAGCTGGCGCAGCGCCGGATTATCACTCGCCCAGGCAAAGGTCATAATGCCGCCGTAGTAGGTCGGAATCGCCGCCTGATAGAAACTGACGTCCGCAAAGTAATGTCCCAGCTTGCGATGGCTGTTAACGGCCTCATCCTGCTGCAGGAAGCAGACGCCATTCTGCGCCACAAAGATGCCATTTTCATTAAGGGCCGCTTTGCACCCGGCATAAAATTCCGAGGTAAACAGACTCTCGCCCGGACCAATCGGATCGGTGCAGTCGGAGATAATGACATCAAACTTTTCCTGCGTCTGATTAACGAAGTTCACCCCGTCATCAATCACCAGCGTAAAGCGCGGATCGTCATAGGCACCCGCGCTGTGGTTCGGCAGATACTGGCGGCAAAAGGTCACCACGCCCGCATCGATCTCCACCATGGTAATCTTTTCGATCCCGGGATGACGTGACACTTCACGCAGCATTGCGCCGTCACCGCCACCGATAATCAGAACGCTCTTCGCCGCGCCGTGCGCCAGCAGCGGAACGTGGGTCATCATTTCATGGTAGATAAATTCGTCGCGTTCGGTGGTCTGAACGACGCCGTCCAGCGCCATTACGCGGCCCATCGCGGCATTTTCGAAAATGATTAAATCCTGATGCGCAGTCTTCTCACGGTACAGCTCTTTATCGACCGTGAAATACTGGCCAAAACCGGCATGAAGGGTTTCATACCACGTTTCATTGTGGGCCATGGTGCTCTCCTCTGATGACATCGCCATGAAGATGGGCGGCATATGATAGCTAACACTGACCGTGGTTGCACGGTCAATGTCCGGCTGCAGAGGGAAGAATCGTTACCTGACGTAGGCCAGCAGGCTCAGCGAATCGCGGGCCAGTGACTTGCACTTTTTGTCGTTGGTGATGGCGATGCCGCTGAGATCGCGATAGCTATCTTCACCCAGCGCTTTCATGTTGTAGTTGCTGTAGTTGCTTAAATCCCAGCGGTTCTGCTGAGCAAAAAAGACCAGCGCTTTGCGAATCTGCGCGTCCGGTAAATCCTGATAGCCACAATCATTTTTCAGATAGACGAAAACCGCCGTGAGATCGGCCAGATCTTCCGCTTCGGATTCGCTCAGGGCAAAACTGGTGGAGGAGAAGCCAAGGAGTCCCGTCAGCAGCAGGATCCTGATACTTTGCTTCATAGTCGTTCTCTTCAATGGATATTGCTAATGACGTTAGCACAGTTGCTCTCAGGTTTTCGATTAATTTGCCGCTGTGGGCCGCTGCACCGCCTTTTTTTCGTCAGATTCGCACGGTCAGGACTTGACCTTCCCATAAGGTCAGGGTTTAGGCTGTGCGCTCTGATGCCACAAGGATGATCACCATGCAACGTCGCCATTTCCTGAAACTCACTGCCGCACTGAGTGCAGCCGGAGCATTACCGCTCTGGAGCCGTTCGCTGATGGCAGCCACCCGTCCGCTGCTGCCGATTCCGTCTCTGCTGGAACCCGATGCCAGGGGCAGCTACAGCCTCACCGCGATGCAGGGTACCACCCAGTGGAACGGCAACGCGGTGCCGACCTGGGGCTATAACGGCAGCCTGCTGGGGCCGGTGCTGAAGATGCAGAGTGGTAAACCGGTGACGGTGAACATCCATAACCGGCTCAGCGAAGCGACCACTCTGCACTGGCACGGGCTGGAAATCCCCGGCGCAGTGGATGGCGGCCCGCAGGCAGTGATTGCGCCTGGCGGCTCGCGTCAGGTCTCTTTTACGCCCGATCAGCCCGCTGCAACCTGCTGGTATCACCCGCATCTGCATGGCAAGACCGGGCATCAGGTGGCTCAGGGGCTGGCGGGACTGATCCTGCTGGAAGATAAAGAGAGCGGAACGCTGCGTTTGCCCTCGCAGTGGGGTGTGGATGATGTGCCGCTGATTTTTCAGGATAAGCAACTGACCAAAGATGGCAGCCGCATTGATTATCAGCTCGACGTGATGCGCGCCGCGGTAGGCTGGTTTGGCGACATGATGCTGACCAACGGCATGCACTATCCGCAGCATGCGGTGCCGCGCGGCTGGCTGCGTCTGCGCCTGCTCAACGGCTGCAATGCCCGTTCGCTGCATATTGCCGCCAGTGATAAACGTCCTCTCTACGTGATCGCCAGCGATGGTGGCCTGCTGGCCGAGCCGGTAAAGCTCGACTCGCTGCCGATCCTGCCGGGCGAGCGTTTTGAGGTGATGATCGATACTTCTGACGGTAAGAGCTTCGATCTGGTGACGCTGCCGACAGAGCAGATGGGCATGACGCTGCCGCCCTTTGACCAGCCGCTGCCGCTGGTGCAGATCCTGCCGCTGCGGGTGATGGCCAGCGCCACGCTGCCGGATCAGCTGGCGACGCTGCCAGCGCTACCCTCAACCGACGGCCTGACGACACGCTGGCTGCAGCTGATGATGGACCCGCAGCTGGACCAGCAGGGCATGCAGGCGCTGATGCAGCGCTACGGCGAGAAAGCGATGGGCAAGGGCGGTCATCACACGATGCCGGAAAAAACGGCTGCCGAGCCGATGCCACCAATGGAAAATATGGCAAGCATGGATCACAGCATGCACGGCAATACGCCGCCCGCCGGTTACGATTTCCGCAACGGCAATAAGATTAATGGCCAGGCCTTTGATATGACGAAGCCGTCGTTTGCGGTGAAGCTGGGTGATTACGAGAAGTGGACGATTTCAGGTGAAGGCGATGCGATGCTGCACCCGTTCCACATTCACGGCACCCAGTTCCGTATTCTTTCAGAAAACGGCAAACCGCCAGCCCCGCACCGGCAGGGCTGGAAGGATATGGTGAATGTCGACGGCTGGCGCAGTGAAGTGCTGGTACGCTTCAACTATGTCGCCGCCGCAGAACACGCTTACATGGCCCACTGCCATCTGCTGGAGCATGAAGACACCGGCATGATGCTGGGCTTTACCGTCAGTTGATTACGCCTGATCCAGCGCCAGCTTCACATCTTCAATCAGGTCGCCGGCGTTTTCGATGCCAATCGACAGCCGCACCGTGGCGTCAGTGATCCCAATACGCTGACGCACCGCCTGCGGCACGCCGGAGTGGGTGGTGCTGCCAGGATGGCTGGCCAGCGACTCGGTCCCGCCCAGGCTTACCGCCTGCTTAAACAGCGACAGCGCATTAAGAAAACGGAACGCAGCGGGCTGATCGCCGACGATATCAAATGAGAAGGTTGAACCGGCACCGCTGCACTGCTCGCGATAAGTTTTCCCTTCGGCGCTCTCCGCATCCAGATAGGGCAGCCAGTGCAGCTTCGCCACTTTCGGGTGATCGCGCAGAAACGCCGCGACCGCTTCCGCATTCTGCCAGGCTTTCTCCATGCGTAGCGACAGCGTTTCCAGCGAGCGGCTGAGCATCCAGCTGGAGTGTGGATCCAGCTGCGTGCCGATTGCGCTGCGCAGGGCGCGCACTTTCGCCATCAGCGCTTTACTGCCCATCGCCGCGCCTGCAATCAGGTCAGAGTGACCGCCAACATACTTGGTCAGCGAGTAGAGTGACAGGTCAGCGCCCAGCGTTAGCGGCTGCTGGAACAGCGGGCCGAGCAGCGTGTTGTCACAGGCGATAATCGGTCGTGAACCCTGCTGCTGATCAATCTCATCAGCGATACGCGCCATCAGACGGATATTGACCAGGCTGTTGGTGGGATTCGCTGGCGTTTCAATCAGGATCACCGCTACCCGGCCCTGGGCCATCGCCTGCTGAGCGGCTTCACGCACTTTGACTTCATCATTGCCGTCGCTGAAACCCACCGCTTTGATGTCCAGATTGTGCAGCGTCTTGCTAAGCAGGGTTTCGGTGCCGCCATACAGCGGCTGGGAATGCAGGATCACCTCGCCCGGACGGGCAAACGTCAGCAGGGCAGTGGAGATGGCGGCCATACCGGAAGAGAAGAGCGAACAGCTCTCCGCCTGCTCATAGACCGCCAGCCGATCTTCTACAATTTCGCTGTTAGGGTGGTTAAAGCGGGAATAGACCAGCCCACCCGATTTGCCTTCCGGCGGCTCACGTCGGCCAGAGACGTAATCAAAGAAATCCCGTCCCTCTTCGGCGCTGTCAAAGACAAAGGTTGATGTCAGAAACACCGGCGGCTTCACCGCACCCTCAGAGAGGCGGGGATCATAGCCATAGTTCAGCATCTGGGTTTCAGGGTGCAGCGGCCTGTCGCCGATATGCGTTTTTTTGCTTGAAGATGAAGTCATTGTGATCTCCGGCCAGCGGCGCGAGTAGGGTAACGATCTGTTGGATAAAGGCTACCATGCAGCGAATCATGCTGGTAAATGCCAGAATGTTCTAAGGTAATGCGCATTTCAGCGAGCCGCAGGCGGCGGGTAATAATTTTCGCGACGTAATCGTTTGCTTATGGGGCCGCGCAGCCGTCGCTGCTGCGTCTGTGATAGACTCCGGGGCTTTTCTGACGTAACCGGGCTGAACGCAATGAAACACACTGTTGAAGTGATGATCCCTGAACAGGCAATCGCCACGCGCATCGCTGAACTGGGCAAAGAGATTAACGACCACTACCGCGACAGCGGCAGCGATATGGTGCTGGTGGGGCTGCTGCGCGGCTCCTTTATGTTCATGGCTGATCTCTGTCGCGCCATCGATGTGCCGCATGAAGTCGACTTTATGACGGCTTCCAGTTACGGCAGCGGGATGTCCAGCACGCGTGATGTGAAAATCCTGAAAGATCTGGATGAAGACATTCGTGGCAAGGATGTGCTAATCGTCGAAGATATCATCGACTCCGGCAACACCCTGAGCAAAGTGCGTGAGATTCTGCAACTGCGTCAGCCAAAATCCCTGGCGATCTGTACGCTGCTGGATAAGCCAGAGCGCCGTGAAGTCGAAGTGAACGTCGAATATGTCGGCTTTGCGATTCCGGATGAGTTCGTGGTGGGCTTTGGTATCGACTATGCTCAGCACTATCGCCATCTGCCTTATATTGGCAAAGTGGTGCCGCTGGAATCCTGATACCGCTCTACCGCACATTCTTCCAAGGCCTGCACCTGTTGCCTGGTGTAGGCTATGCCGCGCTTTACGCTGCGATCGGCTCAGGCCTCGCCGTTCTTCCGCAGATTAGCAATGCCGTGGCGGTAGCGCTGTTCGAGGATCTCCCGGCTGTTTGCCGTCACATCAAGGTTACGCAGACAGCCGTCCTGAATGCCGTATACCCAGCCGTGCAGGGAGACATCCTTTCCGCGTTTCCAGGCAGATTGCAGTACGGTGGAGTGCCCCAGGTTATAGACTTGTTCAATAACGTTGATTTCGCACAGTTTGTCCAGGCGCTTATCCGGCGGGAGTTCCCCCAGCAACACGCTATGCTTGTACCAGAGGTCGCGGATGTGCAGCAGCCAGTTGTCGATTAATCCCAGTTCCGGGTTATCCATCGCCGCCTGCACGCCGCCGCAGCCGTAATGGCCGCAGACGATAACGTGTTCCACTTCCAGCACTTCGATAGCGTACTGCACCACGGACAGACAGTTCAGGTCGGTGTGGATCACCAGATTGGCCACGTTGCGGTGAACAAAGAGTTCGCCGGGTTCCAGTCCGGTCAGACGTTCGGCAGGAACACGGCTGTCAGAACAGCCAATCCACAGGAAGCGCGGTTTTTGTGCCTGGGCGAGCCGCTCAAAAAAGCTGGGATCTTCTTCAACCAGTAATTTTGACCATTCGCGGTTGTTTCTGATCAGGGTGTTGATGTCTGTCATGGTGTTGAGCGACCGGTTACTGCGCAGAGTGCGCGCGCGTACTATATGACAGGGCCTGATAAATTTAAACGGCATTGCAATGCCATCAAAACAGGGTATGGATGCAGAATGACTTATGCACTGGAACTTTCCCGGCTGACCAAGACCTATCCCGGCGGCGTGCAGGCGCTGAAGGGCATCGATCTTAACGTTGAAGCGGGTGACTTTTATGCGCTGCTGGGGCCAAACGGTGCCGGTAAATCGACCACCATCGGAATTATCAGTTCGCTGGTTAACAAATCCGAGGGCAGCGTGCGGGTGTTTGGCTACGATCTCGAAAAAGATGTGGTGAATGCCAAGCGCCAGCTCGGCCTGGTGCCGCAGGAGTTTAACTTCAACCCGTTTGAGACGGTGATGCAAATCGTTGTTAATCAGGCGGGTTACTACGGCGTTGAGCGTCGTGAAGCCAATGAGCGGGCAGAAAAGTATCTGAAGCAGCTCGATCTGTGGGGAAAACGCGCTGAACGTGCACGCATGCTTTCCGGCGGGATGAAGCGTCGCCTGATGATCGCCCGTGCGCTGATGCATGAGCCTAAGCTGCTGATTCTGGATGAACCCACCGCTGGCGTGGATATCGAACTGCGACGCTCAATGTGGGTGTTCCTGAAAGATCTCAATGCCAAAGGCACGACCATTATTCTCACTACCCACTATCTGGAAGAGGCGGAGATGCTGTGCCGCAACATCGGCATCATCCAGAGCGGTGAGCTGGTGGAGAACACCTCAATGAAAGGGCTGCTCTCCAAGCTCAAATCAGAAACCTTTATCCTGGATCTGGCACCCCGCAGTCCGCTGCCCACGCTGGAAGGGTTCCAGTACCGGCTGACCGATACCTCAACGCTCGAAGTGGAAGTGCTGCGTGAGCAGGGGCTCAACAGCGTCTTCAGCCAGCTTAGCGCGCAGGGTGTGCAGGTGCTGAGTATGCGCAATAAAGCCAACCGTCTTGAAGAGCTGTTTGTGGGTCTGACGACGCAGGGAAAAACAGGAGCAAAAGCATGACACATCTCTACTGGGTGGCGCTGAAAAGCATCTGGGCCAAAGAGGTTAACCGTTTCGCCCGCATCTGGATCCAGACGCTGGTGCCGCCGGTCATCACCATGACGCTCTATTTCATCATTTTTGGCAACCTGATCGGGTCGCGCATCGGTGAAATGCACGGCTTCAGCTATATGCAGTTCATCGTGCCGGGATTGATCATGATGGCGGTCATCACTAACGCCTATGCCAACGTGGCGTCGTCGTTCTTCAGCGCCAAGTTCCAGCGCAACATTGAAGAGCTGCTGGTCGCGCCGGTGCCGACCCACATCATCATTGCCGGCTATGTTGGCGGCGGCGTGGCGCGTGGTGTCTGCGTGGGTATTCTGGTGACGGCCATCTCGCTGTTCTTTGTGCCGTTCCACGTGCATTCCTGGACGATGGTGGCGGTCACGCTGCTGCTGACCGCGATTCTGTTTTCACTGGCAGGTCTGCTGAACGCTGTCTTTGCGCGCACCTTTGACGATATCAGCCTGATCCCGACCTTTGTGCTGACGCCACTGACTTATCTGGGCGGCGTATTCTATTCACTGAGTTTGCTGCCGCCGATCTGGCAGGCTGTCTCTAAACTCAATCCAATCGTTTATATGATTAGCGGATTCCGTTATGGCTTCCTCGGCATTAATGATGTGCCGCTGGTGTTTACCCTCTCGGTGCTGGTGGCCTTTATTCTGGTGTTCTACTGGCTGGTCTATGCGCTGATACAGCGCGGGCGCGGATTACGCACCTGACGTTAAGCTGAATGGTAAGGGCCACGCTGCGATAAGGGCGTGGCTTTTTTTTGGGTGGAGAGCAAATCACGCTGACTACGGTTCTGCCTGGCCTTAAAAATCACCTTAAAACCCGCCTCATTCGTTATATTTTGTCTCTGAAGCCGCCCGACGCCTCGCTTACACCCTTGCTCACAAAAAATAACCCTAAGTATTATCTGATAATACTCTGACATCTTTCGCTATCTGAATGATTCTTAACTATTAAATATTTTTTAAGAATAGCCTTAAAGTCTGGCTGTTGTTTATTTGATTATGAATTATCAGAATAGCGCCGGAATAAGGTTATTCCTCTGCTCAGGGACGAATGAGTAGGCTAAGAGTCTTCTTAATAAGAAAAATGGCAACCGAATCAGGGCCAGTTTTTAATCAAAGGCAGGAAAAGATGAATCGTATAACGTGGATCGATAATCTGCGGGGATTGAGTATTCTCGCAATCATTTTTTTGCACAGCACTATTGCCGTACATAATAACGCCGGACACTTTACCGCCTTCAGCGGCCTGTTAAATGAGATGCTGGCACCGGTAAGGCTGGGGCTGATGTTCTTTGTTTCGGGTTTATTTGTCGATGCCGGGTTAAGAAAAGGCCTGGGTCCTTTTTTTAATAACAAGGTGCGCAGTATTCTCTATCCATTTGTGGTCTGGGTTGCCGTCTACGGCGGGTTGAAAATCCTGTTCAGCTCGATGGCTAATACGCCGCAATCACCGATGAATATTATTCTCTCCCACCTGACCGGTGGCGGTGATATGACCTGGTTCCTGCATTCGCTTTTTATCTTCTTTATTGTGATTATCTTTGCCCGTCACTTGCCGTTCCTGCTGGTGTTTGCCATCTGTATGACGCTGAGCTGGGCGCTGCCAGCGATTGAGGCGGATGGGGTGTTTGCCAGCTTCGACAATACCCACATCAATAAATCGCTTTATCTGTTTGTATTCTTCTATCTCGGCGATTACGTCGTGAGGAAGCAGGTGGATATCGCGGAGAAAGTGCAGCATGGCCCGACGCTGTTTATCTCAGTAATTAGTTTTGTGCTGCTCTCCTGCCTGAATATCTTTGTGCTGGAGCGTCATTCCCAGGCGTTATTGTCACCGCTGGCACTATTATCGGTTCCGTTCTTTGTCTGGATTGCGCTGAAACTGAAGTCTGAACTGGTCTACTACATAGGCGTCAATTCTATCGTCTTCTATCTGTCGCATTATCTGGCGATTCAGTTCTTCAGTAAGATTGTGAAGTTTGAAAGCCCGTCAGCCTGGGTAAATGACCTGAAGTTTATTTCGGCGTTCCTGGTGGCGCTGGCGTTACCGTGGACATTATGTCTGATGAGAAAACGCGGCTGGTTTAATTTCCTCTTTACGATGAAAAAGTCATCGAAGCCGATGACAACCAAACCGGTTTAATTACTGCAGCAGAAATAAAAAGGGCCGCCCGTTTTACCGGCGGCCCTTTTTTAATCAGGTTTTAATCAGGCGATCTGCACCGGCAGCGCTTTCGCCAGACGCTTCATCTGGTTGTCACCTTCAAAATAGGCGACCTTAGGCTGCCACTGACGCGCCTCGGCATCGTCTACCTGCACATAGGAGCAGATAATTAAAATATCGCCTTCGCAGGCGCAGCGGGCGGCCGCACCGTTGACCGAGATGATTTTCGAGCCACGCTCAGCCGCGATAGCGTAGGTGGAAAAGCGCTGACCGTTGGTGACGTTATAAATATCGATCGCTTCATATTGCAGAATGCCGGAAGCATCCAGGAAATCCTGATCGATAGCGCAGGAACCTTCATAATTGAGGTCCGCCTGCGTCACCTTCACGCGGTGCAATTTGCCTTGCAGAACTGTGCGAATCATAGCCAGAAACCTTGTCAGAGAAATAAAATAACCTGCAGCGGGATGAATTACTGCGTCAGGTCAACGGTTTGATTATCAATCAGGCGGGCCTTGCCCAGCCAGGCGGCCATCAGCACCACCGCGCGCTGGCTGTCCACCGTCAGCGGTTGCAGCGTTTCCGCATCACAGATCGCCAGGCCATCAGGACGCAATCCCTGCGCCAGCAGTGCCTCACTGGCTGCCTCAATGATCTCGTCAACATGACGCTCGCCATTCTCCAGCTGCGTCGCCATCTGATGCATCACCTGGCTCAGGACCGGTGCCAGCTTACGCTCATCTGCCGTCAGGTAGCCGTTGCGCGAACTCAGCGCCAGGCCATCTTTAGCGCGCACCGTAGGCACACCAACAATCTCAATGTCGAAGCCCATATCGGCCACCATCTTACGAATGATAGCCAGCTGCTGAAAATCCTTTTCACCGAAACAGGCAATATCGGGCTGTACCAGATTAAACAGTTTGCTGACGATAGTGGCCACACCGCGAAAATGACCTGGACGTGTGGCCCCTTCCAGCAGGGAAGAGAGCACCGGCACCTCAACAAAGGTCTGATTCTGCGCGCCCTGCGGATAGACTTCAGCAGGTGAGGGGGCGAAGACCACGTCAACCTGGTGGCGATTCAGCTTTTCACAATCTTCCTGCAGCGTGCGCGGGTAGCGCGCTAAATCATCGGCGCGATCGAACTGCATCGGATTGACAAAGATCGAGACAATCACGATGTCGCCGCGCGCCCGTGCTTCATCCACCAGCGTCAGGTGACCTTCATGCAGGTTGCCCATGGTCGGCACCAGCGCAATGCGTTTACCCTGCTGGCGCCAGCGTCGGACTTCCTGGCGCAGCATCAGCAGCGTTTCAATGATCAACACGGTGACTCTCCTGGATTACTGGAAACTGTGCTCTGCCGCCGGATAGGTTCCGGCCTCGACTTCGGCGATATAGTGGCGAATCGCCGCGCGAACATCGCCGGTCTCCGCCAGGAAATTTTTGGCAAATTTGGGAATGTGGCCGCCGGTCACGCCCAGCGCGTCATGCATCACCAGAATCTGACCATCGGTGACATTGCCGGCACCGATACCGATCACCGGGATGGTGAGCGCGTCGGTAATCCGCTGCGCTACCGACACCGGCACACACTCCAGCACCATCAGCTGTGCACCTGCGGCTTCCAGCGCCAGCGCATCGGCCAGCAACTGCTCTGCACCGGCTTCATCCCGGCCCTGTACTTTATAGCCGCCAAAGATATTGACCGACTGCGGTGTCAGGCCCAGATGACCACATACCGGAACGGCCCGCTCGGTCAGCATCTGCACGGTCTCAGCCAGCCAGCTGCCGCCTTCCAGCTTCACCATGTTAGCACCGGCACGCATCAGCTGCGCGGCGTTGTCAAAGGTCTGCTGTGGCGTGGCATAACTCATAAACGGCAGGTCGGCGAGCAGCAGTGCCTGTGGTGCGCCACGGCGCACGGCGGCGGTGTGATAGGCGATGTCGCTGACCGTGACCGGCAGGGTGGAATCATGCCCCTGCACCGTCATCCCTAAAGAATCACCAACCAGCAGCACCTGAATGCCTTCATCGGCAAACAAGCGGGCAAAACTGAAATCGTAGGCGGTCAGGGTCGCGAATTTTTTACCGCTGGCTTTCGCCTGACGCAGATGTGAAATCGTGGTGGGTTTCATGGCGCTCTCAACTCAGGAATTCTGATGGGCGCAGTTTACTGGATAGCGTGAAAGAGCGGAATCAGAGATGTGCGTTTGTCTGCTCAGCCGTGCCACAGCACGATGCTGCTACTGTCGAGGTTAGCCAGGATTGTGCTGAGTGCGCGACCGTCGGGCAGGCGGGCGTCTGGCGCAATCGCCAGCAGGGGCACCAGCATAAACGCGCGATTCAGCAGATCATAGTGCGGCACGATCAGCCGCTCCGTGTTGATGTGCGCCTCGCCAAACAGCATCAGATCGATATCCAGCGTGCGCGGACCCCAGCGTTCTGCCTTGCGCACCCGGCCATGCTCCTGCTCGATCCGCTGGGTATGGTCAAGCAGCGCTTCTGCACTGAGATCGGTCTCCAGCGCCACGGCGGCATTGAGAAAATCGGGCTGATCGGGCGGGCCATAAGGCGGCGTGCGGTAGAACGGCGAGGTAGCGATGCGTTGCGTCTGCGGCAACGCATCCAGTGCGGTCAGCGCTGCATCAACCTGATGCAGCGGATCGGCCAGGTTACTGCCTAACGCGAGGTAAACCCGTGTCATGAGACGTTCTGGTTGTCACGACGCGGTGCGGAAGGACGGCGGCGCGGACGACGCGATTTATTACGCGGCACCGGATCGTCACCCAGGTTATTGAGCATGTTTTTCTGATGCGGCGGCGCAGCCACCTGGAATTCACCCCACCACTGGCTCAGGCGCAGCAGCTCCGGGTTATTTTCCACTTCCGCCCGCAGCGCCAGCAGATCGTAAGCGGCGCGGAATTTCGGATGCTCCATCAGTTTCCAGGCGCGTTTACCGTGACGGCGGGACATGCGTAACTGCAGCAGCCAGATATCGCGAATTAGCGACGTAATACGTTTCGGAATCGCCAGCGCACGGCAGGCTTCGTCCAGCGTATCATTCATCGCCATCGCAAAAGCTTCGAAGTAGGTCAGGCCACTCTCCTGCGCAATGCGTTCTGCCGTTTCAAGCTGCGGATACCAGAACATCGCGGCAAACAGGAACGCCGGGTTAACGCGCATGTCGTTGTGAATGCGGTTATCGGTGTTTTTCAGCACCTGCGCCAGCATCCGCTCCATGTGACTGTCGCTGTTTTCGGTGAAGTTGCGCGCCAGCGTCGGGAACAGTGGCTGGAACAGCTGATATTCACACAGCTTGAGATATGTGCTGTAGCCGTAGCCAGCCTGCAACATCTTCAGCGACTCTTCAAACAGGCGAGCAGGCGGAATATCACGCAACAGCGAGGCCAGACGTGGGATCGGCTCGGCGGTTTCCGGCGCAATGCTCATATTGAGTTTGGCAGCAAAGCGCGCGACGCGCAGCATGCGGACCGGATCTTCGCGGTAGCGGGTTTCCGGATCGCCAATCAGGCGAATGATGCCCTGTTCGAGATCGCTGATGCCGCCGACATAGTCACGCACGCTGAAATCAGCCACGCTGTAGTAGAGGCTGTTGATGGTGAGATCGCGTCGCTGGGCATCATCTTCGATTGAGCCGAAGATGTTGTCGCGCAGCAGCATACCGCTCTGGGCACGCTGCGAGCTGTTGCGATCCTCTTCCGGCTCTTCCGCCTGATGATGTCCACGGAAGGTGGCGACTTCGATCACTTCAGGGCCAAACATCACGTGCGCCAGACGGAAACGACGGCCAACCAGGCGACAGTTGCGGAACAACTTACGCATCTGCTCAGGCGTGGCATTGGTGGTCACGTCGAAATCTTTGGGTTTTTGCCCCAGTAGCAAATCGCGCACGCCACCGCCTACCAGATAGGCTTCATAACCGGCTTTGTTCAGGCGATAGAGCACTTTGAGGGCATTTTCGCTGATGTCTTTACGTGAGATGGTATGGCTTTCACGAGGAATGATGGTCATCAGACGCTCTGGTTCAACCTCTGCTGGGGCTTCCTCTTCATCACGCTTCAGGACTTTCCGGCAAAAATTAGCTACTCGGGTAAAAATGGGACACCTCGACAGTGGCAATTAGGGTGTAGGTAAAATCAGCGGCTAATCATAGCCTGTTGAGAACCGTTTGAGAATGCTGTTGTCTATGCATCCGGTTTCAGGGCGTTCTCTTGCGGCATCAAAGCGATATTCCACTGCGACACCGCATCAGACAGCAGTTTGTCCTGCGTTAAGTCCTGCCAGCCGCCTGAAACCGGCTGTCCGAGGAAGCGTAACGCCGCCACCAACAGGGGTCTGGCATCGCCATCCGGCAGCGCAGGTGCATGATTCTGCTTCGACAACTTATGACCATCGTGGTTAAGCGCCAGCGGCAGATGCAGCCAGTCAGGCACCGGCCAGCCAAATTGCTGGCAGAGCGCAATCTGTCGCACCGTCGGCTCAATCAAATCTGCGCCGCGAACCACTTCGGTAATGCCCTGAAAATGATCATCGACAACGACCGCCAGGTTATAGGCAAACAGGCCATCACGGCGGTGAATAATAAAATCTTCCTGTGCCAGACGCCTGTCCGCCTCCACACGGCCACGCAGACGATCGTCAAACGCAAAGACCGGCGCATGCTGGCGTAAACGCAGCGCGGCATTCTCCGGTCCGCGTTGCCGTTCACGGCAGTAACCATCATAGAAACCGCCAATCTGCTGAATGCGACGCCGGGGGCAGGTGCAGTAATAGCTCTGACGATGCTGCTGCAGCCAGGCCAGCGCGTCACGGTAGGCCTCATGACGTTGTGACTGCCACAGAACCTCGCCATCCCACTCTAAACCGTAGTGCTCCAGCTGATGCAGGATACGGCTGGCGGCACCCGGCACTTCCCGTGGCGGATCGATATCTTCAATCCTCACCCGCCAGACGCCGTTTTGCGCACGCGCGCTCAGGTAACTGCCCAGGGCAGCAATCAGCGATCCGAAGTGGAGTTCACCAGAGGGAGAAGGGGCGAAGCGACCGATACAGGAGGATGACATAGGTTTCAGAAGTGACCACGCAGCGGACAAAACAGCAGTTGTTCCACTGCGTGGTAACAGGCTGGACGCGGCATCAGCCGGCCATTTGTTTCTCACGAATTTCTGCTAACGTCTTACAGTCGATGCAGAGATCGGCAGTAGGACGGGCTTCGAGACGGCGGATACCAATCTCAACGCCACAGGAATCGCAATAGCCGAAGTCGTCATCTTCAACTTTCTTCAGCGTCTTCTCGATCTTTTTGATCAGTTTACGTTCGCGATCGCGGTTACGCAGCTCCAGGCTGAACTCCTCTTCCTGCGCGGCACGGTCAACCGGGTCCGGGAAGTTAGCGGCTTCATCCTGCATATGAGAAACGGTACGATCGACTTCGTCCCGTAATTGATTACGCCAGGCTTCCAGAATCTTGCGAAAATGGGTCAGCTGCGCATCATTCATATACTCTTCGCCAGGCTTCACCTGATAAGGTTCGACGCCAGCAATAGAGAGAATACTCAGGGACGATGTTTTACGGTTTTGACCTTCTTGCATGTTGCTTCTCCTGGATAACACGCACTATACCCTTCGAATTTCGTCTCGCAGGGGCCTTGCTGCCAGCCTGCATTTGACGTCTGCGGGGTACATCGATCCCCCATTGGGGAAAAAAACAGGCCGCTATAAATAACAGAAGCAGTCAGGGTTGGCAATTCTTCATGAACACACCTTGACAAGCCTGTGAGGAACAGCGTAATTGGCCCTTAGCTCAGAACATTCTTAACACATAAAATTGCAAAAGATATTACAAGGTTACGTTGATCGGCGATTTAAGAAACATTCCCTCCGCCGATAAGTCTGCCTGATACGCTAAAACCTCTACGCCCTCCTGCTGCGCCTGAGCCAGTTGTTCTGCATACGCCACATCAATGTGCCGTGCCGGGGAAACGTCCTCAATCCCCGAGTGCAAAACGGCAAACAACAAAACGGCCCGATGACCCTCTGCCGCAACTGTTGCCAGTTCACGCAGGTGTTTCTGTCCTCGAATCGTCACCGCATCCGGAAAATACCCTTTTCCTTCATGTAGAAGGGTTACGGATTTCACCTCAATATAGCAGTTGCGCCGGGCCTCTGCTTTGAGCAGGAAATCAATTCTGCTTTTTTCAGTGCCATATCTCACTTCCGCCTGACGATGCGTATAACCGGCCAGCGCCGGCAGCCGTTCCTGCTTCAGCGCCTCAGCCACCAGTTGGTTGGCGCGCAGCGTATTCACGCAGATCCAGTGGCCCTGTTGCGTTTCGGTCAGCTCCCAGCTGTGGGGGTATTTGCGCGTCAGGCTATCGGACGTCGAATACCAGACCCGATCGCCCGGCGTGGCGCAGCCGGTCATGGCGCCGGTATTGGCGCAGTGAATCGTCAGAACGTCGCCCTCTGGCGTCACCACATCGGCCAAAAAACGTTTGTAACGGGCAATCAGACGGGCGGGTTTAAGGGGCGGAGAGAAGTGCATGTGGATCCTGAGAATGTAATGGCCAGCTAGCCAGGGCGCGATAGCGGGTGCGGCCCCGGGCATATTCAGAGGCGAACAGAGAAAAGGTAGAGACGCGAAAACGCCAGTGAAAGCCGCGCGGCGGTAACGTCACCGGCTGCGTGGCGTGGCGTAACAGCGTGATGTGCGGATGAAACGGCTGGGGGCTCTGGTAACAGCCATGCCGGGCGGCCTGGGCCCGCAGCAGGCTGGCGAGCTGCAACAGACCGCGTGGCGCGCGCTGGCAGCCGAGCCAGACCACGCCGGGGCGCGGCCAGTGTCCGGCATCATCAAGGTCGAGATCAAAACCGGGCTGCACAATACGGGAGGCCAGCGTCTGCAGGCGCTGTGAGGTTTCCGGCGCAACTTCACCCAGAAACGCCAGCGTCAGGTGCAGATTCGCCGCGACCACCGGCTGGCCCGCCTCCGCAGGAAAGGTATCGGCCCGCCAGCGCACCAGCTCTTGCTGCATCTCGTCAGGCAGGCTGATGGCAAAAAATAAGCGTTGTGTCGCCATGGCGCTCTCCGGCAAATATCACGGATGGATGCTACAATGCGCGCCATCTTAGCACAGGCAGAAGCGGAGTTTGCTGTGAGCGATTTACCGGTCAGCGCGGTGCTGCCTGACATCCTGGCGGCGCTGAGTGACGCCCCACAAATCCTGCTGGCTGCACCAACCGGCGCGGGCAAATCGACCTGGCTGCCGCTGCAGTTGTTACAGCAGGCGGCGCTGCCAGGACGGATCATCATGCTGGAGCCACGTCGGCTGGCGGCGCGTAATGTGGCGCAGCGGCTGGCGGAGCAACTCGGCGAGCAGCCGGGTGGCACGGTGGGATTCCGGATGCGTGGCGAAAGCTGCGTCGGGCCGCAGACCCGGCTGGAAGTGGTGACCGAAGGCATGCTCACGCGCATGCTTCAGCACGACCCGATGCTGGAAGGCGTGTCGCTGGTGATCCTCGATGAATTTCACGAGCGCAGCCTGCAGGCCGATCTGGCGCTGGCGCTGCTGCTTGATGTACAGCAGGGGCTGCGCGACGACCTTAAAATCATGCTGATGTCCGCCACGCTGGACAACGCCCGGCTGGCGGCGCTGCTGCCGGATGCGCCACTGATCGTCTCAGAAGGGCGCAGCTATCCGGTTGAGCGGCGTTACGCGTCACTGAATCAGAATGTGCGTTTTGAAGAGGCGGTCGCGCGTGAAGTCGCCCAGCTGCTGCGGGATGAGAGCGGTTCGCTGCTGCTGTTTCTGCCGGGTGTGGCGGAGATCGAACGGGTGAAGCGCGAGCTGGAATCACGCATCAGTGACGACGTTGATCTGACGCCGCTCTATGGCGCACTGCCGCTGGCGGCGCAGCGCCGGGCAATTCTGCCTGCCGCCGACGGCCGCCGCAAAGTGGTGCTTGCCACCAATATCGCCGAAACCAGCCTGACCATTGAGGGGATTCGGCTGGTGGTCGACAGTGCGCTGGAACGCAGCGCTCTGTTTGACGCCCGCAGCGGCGTGACGCGTCTGCAGACCCAGCGAATCAGCCAGGCATCGATGATCCAGCGAGCGGGTCGCGCCGGGCGACTGATGCCGGGACTCTGCCTGCATCTGGTGCCGCAGGAGCAGGCATCACGAGCGGCGGCGCAGAGCGAACCGGAAATCGTTAACAGCGATCTCTCGTCACTGTGGCTGGATCTGCTGCAGTGGGGCTGTACCCAGCCGCAACAGCTGCAGTGGCTGGATCTGCCGCCCGCCAGAAATCTGGATGCGGCGCAGCAGCAGCTGACCCGACTGGGAGCACTGGACAACAACGGCCTGCTCAACACGCTGGGACGGCGCATGGCGCAGCTGGGATGCGATCCCCGACTCGCCGCCATACTGTGTGCCGCAGGCGATGAGCCGGATGCGGTCGCCAGCGCCGCGCTGCTGGTGGCGATTCTGGAAGATCCTCCCCGCAGCGGCAGCGCCGACCTGCGTGATGCGCTGCATCGGCCGCAGGCGCAATGGCAGCGGCGGGCGCAGCAGTGGCAGCAGCGGCTTAAAATCCGTGGCGGGCGCATCGATGAAGATCGTTTCGCCGGATTGCTGGCGGTGGGCTTTGGCGATCGGCTGGCGCGGCGACGCGATCAGAGTGGTCGCTATCAGCTGGCCAACGGGCTGGGCGCCAGACTCGATGAGCAGGATGGCCTGACGCGTAATGAATGGCTGATTGCGCCTGCTCTGTTGCAGGGCAGTGCCACACCGGATGCCCGGATGTTGCTGGCACTGCCGGTCGATATTGAAACGCTGTGCCAGCAGCAGCCCGCCCTGATTGAGCGCCGGACCGAAGTAGAGTGGGACGAAGAGAAAGGCACGCTGCGTGCTTTCAGACGTGAGCAGATTGGCGCGCTGATACTGAAAACCCAGCCGATGGCGCGCCCGGAACCGGAGGTGCTGCACGCGGCCATGCTGCGCTGGATCGCCGAAAAAGGTCTGTCGGTACTGGGCTGGACGCCGGAGGCCGAACAGCTGCGCCTGCGCATCCAGTGTGCGGCCCGGTGGCTGCCGGAAGAGAGCTGGCCCGTGACCGACGATGAAACCCTGCTTGAGAGCCTGTCGCAGTGGCTGTTGCCGCAGATGTCAGCGGTACGCGATCTCCGCAGCCTGCAGGCGGTGAACCTGACCACGGCACTCTTACATTTACTCACATGGTCACAGCGTCAGCGGCTGGATACTGTGCTGCCAACTCATTACACTGTGCCCACCGGAAGCCGGCTGCCAATCCGCTACGATGCGGAGAAGCCGCCCGCGCTGGCGGTAAGGATTCAGGAGATGTTTGGCGAAGCGCAGAATCCCACCGTAGCGGAAGGACGTATTCCGCTGGTGCTGGAGCTGTTATCGCCCGCCCAGCGCCCGTTGCAGATCACCCGCGATCTGGCGGCGTTCTGGCGCGGTGCCTGGCCGGAGGTCAGGAAAGAGATGAAGGGACGTTATCCTAAACATCCCTGGCCCGAGGATCCGGCCACCGCCTTGCCAACAAGGCGAACCAAAAAAATGTCCCCGCAGGGTTGAGTCCGCTGGATCGAATTCAGAGGGTTCTGCCATGCGGCACGCGAGAAAGCAGTTAGAGTAGCGGCGCTGCCGTAAGCACTGCCTGGAGAAGAAAAGTAATGTCTGGGAACGATCGCGAACCAATAGGGCGCAAAGGTAAACCGTTGCCGCCGCGCAGCAGTGCGGGCCGGGGACGACGCAGGGATATCGAACAGGATATCGATCAGGACGATTTTAATGATGACGAGGAGGAAGCGCCGGTGCCACGTAAAGGTAAAGGTGGAAAACCGCCGCGCGGCAAACGCCGTTGGCTGGGATGGGTAATCAAACTGTTCCTGGTGTTTGTGGTGGTCATGGCCGCGTGGGGCATCTACCTCGACTCGGAAATTCGCAGCCGGATTGACGGTAAAGTGTGGCAACTGCCCGCCACCGTCTATGGCCGCATGGTCAGCCTGGAACCCGGCATGGCCTACAACAAAAGTGAAATGGTGGCGCTGCTGGAAGGTACTCAGTATCGCGAAGTCTCCCGTATTACCCGCCCTGGCGAGTTTTCGGTGAAGGGCAACACCATCGATCTGCTGCGTCGCCCGTTTGATTTCCCCGACAGTAAAGAGGGGCAGATCCACGCGCGCATGAGCTTCAGTAAAGATGAGCTGAGCGAGATTAAAAACCTTGAAACCGGTCGTGATTTTGGCTTTTTCCGCCTCGATCCTCGCCTGATCACCATGCTGCAGTCGCCGAACGGTGAACAGCGACTCTTCGTACCGCGCGCCGGTTTCCCGGATCTGCTGGTCGATACGCTGATCGCCACCGAAGATCGCCATTTCTATGAGCATGATGGCATCAGCCCTTACTCCATTGGCCGCGCCTTCCTGGCGAACATCACGGCCGGGAAAGCGGTGCAGGGCGGCAGTACGCTGACGCAGCAGCTGGTGAAGAACCTGTTCCTCACCAACGAGCGTTCGCTGTGGCGTAAAGCGCGTGAAGCCTACATGGCGGTGATCATGGATGCGCGCTACAGCAAAGATCGCATCCTGGAGCTCTACCTGAACGAGGTCTATCTCGGTCAGGCTGGCAGCGATCAGATCCGCGGTTTCCCGCTGGCCAGCCTCTACTACTTTGGCCGTCCGGTTGATGAGCTGAGTCTGGATCAGCAGGCGATGCTGGTCGGCATGGTGAAAGGCGCGTCGCTCTATAATCCGTGGCGTAACCCGAAACTGGCGCTGGAACGACGCAACCTCGTGCTGCGCCTGTTGCAGCAGCAGAAAGTGATCGACCAGGAGCTGTATGACATGCTGTCGGCCCGTCCGCTGGGCGTGCAGCCGAAAGGCGGCGTGATTACGCCGCAGCCGGCCTTTATGCAGATGGTGCGTAACGAGCTTCAGGCAAAACTGGGCGACAAGGTGAAAGATCTCTCCGGGGTGAAAATCTTCACCACGCTGGATCCGGTGTCGCAGGATGCGGCCGAAAAGGCGGTGATCGATGGCATTCCGACGCTGAAAAAACAGCGTGGTCTGAAAGATCTGGAAACCGCGATGGTGGTGGTTGACCGTTTCAGCGGCGAAGTCCGCGCTATGGTCGGCGGTGCCGATCCACAGTATGCCGGTTACAACCGCGCGCTGCAGGCACGCCGCTCTATCGGCTCACTGGCGAAACCGGCGACTTACCTGACCGCGCTGAGCCAGCCAAACAGCTACCGGCTGAACAGCTGGATCGCCGATGAGCCGATTGCGCTGAAGCAGCCAAACGGCAGCATCTGGAAACCGATGAACGACGATCGTCGCTTCAGCGGCAAAGTGATGCTGGTGGATGCGCTGACCAACTCAATGAACGTGCCGACCGTAAACCTCGGCATGACGCTGGGGCTGGATGCGGTAGTGGATACCTGGAATAAGCTGGGCGTGCCGAAAGAGCAGCTGCATCCGGTGCCATCGATGCTGCTGGGTGCCTTAAACCTGACGCCGGTTGAAGTGGCTCAGGCGTTCCAGTCGATTGCCAGCGGCGGCAACCGCGCGTCGCTGTCAGCGGTGCGTTCGGTGATTGCGGAAGATGGCAGCGTGCTCTATCAGAGCTATCCGCAGGCGCAGCGTGTTGAGCCGGCGCAGGCCGCTTATCTGACGCTCTACACCATGCAACAGGTGGCTGACCACGGTACCGCCCGTGCACTGGGCGCGCGTTTCCCGAATGCGCATCTGGCGGGCAAAACCGGTACCACCAACGATCTGGTGGACAGCTGGTTTGCCGGTATTGATGGTAAAGAAGTGGCGATCACCTGGGTGGGACGCGATAACAACCAGCCGACCAAACTCTATGGTGCCAGCGGCGCGATGCAGCTCTACCGTCGCTACCTGGACATTCAGGCCCCGATGCCGTTACAGCTGACGCCGCCGGAAGATGTGTCGCTGATGAATGTGGATTCTGCCGGTAACTTTGTCTGCGGCACGGGCAGCAGTACCTGGCGTTCTCTGCCGGTGTGGGCGCTGGATCCGAATGCGCTGTGTCAGCAACAGCAGCAGCAGGTTCAGCAGCAACAACAGCTCTTCGATCAGCAGCAGCAACAACAGCAACAGCAGCAGCCGCAACAACCGGCCCAGCAACAGCAGGAGCAGAAAGATAGCGACGGCGTAGCAGGGTGGATAAAAGATATGTTTGGCAAATAAATCAGTCAGACAGGTTAAAAAGGGCGCTTCGGCGCCCTTTTTTTGTTCCTGATCAATACGCGTCAATCGGCCTGCAAACGGCGTCACTACTGGGATTTCTTCTTGCAGTGCCTGCTGAATTTCGCATATTATCTAAGCGTTATAATAATCATTATCGTTTCGATTCGCCTGCCTGAGCCTATTGTTAAGAGACACTTTTATGAATGCGCGAACGACTTTTTCTGACAACACCAAAAAAACATTTTCCCGACCGCTTCTGGGCATCATGATCTCACTGAGCCTGAGCTCCTCTCTTTACGCCGCGCAGACGGAGACGATGGTCGTCTCGGCTGATGGCGGCAGCGGCGTCGAGGCGGAAAGCGCCTGGGGACCAGCACCCACCGTGGCAGCGAAACGCAGCGCCACCGGGACCAAAACTGATACCCCCATTGAAAAAAATCCGCAGTCCATCTCCGTGGTCACCCGTGAAGAGATGGAGATGCGTAACGTAACCAGCGTGAAAGGGGCGTTTAACTACACGCCTGGCGTGCTGACCGGTAACCGGGGCAGCTCAGACGTGATTGATGCGCTGTCGATTCGCGGTTTCAGCGAAACCAACACCAATCAGTATCTGGATGGTCTGAAACTGCAGGGTGACAACTACTCTGAGTTTGCCATCGATCCTTACTTCCTGGAACGCGCTGAACTGCTGCGCGGCCCGGTTTCGGTGCTCTACGGTAAGAGCAATCCCGGCGGGGTGGTCTCGCTGGTGAGTAAGCGTCCGACCCAGGAAACCCTGCGCGAAGTGCAGTTCCAGATGGGCAACGACAACCTCTTCTCGACCGGTTTTGACTTTGGCGGCGCGCTGGACGACGACGGCGTCTACAGCTATCGCCTGACCGGCCAGGCGCGCAGTCAGGATGCGCAGCAGGCGATGAACAAAGAGAAGCGCTACACCATCGCACCGGCTTTCAGCTGGCGTCCCGACGATCGGACCCGCATTGACCTGCTGACCTATTTCCAGAACGAGCCAGAAACCGGTTATTACGGCTGGCTGCCGCGTCAGGGCACGGTGGTACCGATCACCCGCGCTGATGGCAGCCAGTACAAACTGCCAACCAACTTTGATGAAGGCGAGCAGAGCAACAAGATTTCACGCAACACCAAAATGGTCGGTTATAACGCCGAGCACAGCTTTAACGACACCTGGACGCTGCGCCAGAACCTGCGTTATGCCGACCTGCGCACCGATTACCGCAGCATTTACGGCAATGGTTTCCTGCCGGAGACTCAGCAAATCACGCGCGGTTCGGCGGTTTCAGAAGAGAAGCTTAACCAACTGGCGGTCGATACCCAGGCGCAGGCGAAATTCGCCACCGGCCAGGTTGATCATACGCTGCTGCTGGGCGTGGACTTCCAGCGTACCCGCAATGATATCGATGCACAGTTTGGCACTGCCTCCAGCCTGAATGCGGTTAATCCGCAATATGGCGATAACAGCGTAACGCCATTTGCCGATCCCTATCAGCATCTCAACAAACAGCGTCAGACCGGCCTCTATGCTCAGGACCAGATGGAGTGGAACCGCTGGGTGCTGACGCTGGGTGGCCGCTACGACTATGCCATGAACTCGGTTTACGATCGGGTAGCGGATAGCGTTGATCGCCAGAACGATCAGGCCTTTACCTGGCGCGGCGGCCTGAACTATGTGTTTGATAACGGCATCGCGCCTTACTTCAGCTACAGCGAAGCTTTTATTCCGAATGCGGGTTCGACCTATGAGGGTCAGGCATTTGATCCGTCACGCGCTAAGCAGTATGAAGCGGGCGTGAAATATGTACCGAAAGATCGTCCGGTGGTGCTCACCGCAGCGCTTTATCAGCTGACCAAAACCAAAAACCTGACTGCCGATCCCGATCCTGACAGAACTCTTTTCAGCGTTCAGAGCGGTGAAATCCGGTCACGGGGCGTAGAGCTGGAAGCTAAAGCGGCGCTGAATGCCAACGTTAACCTGACGGCGTCCTACACCTACACCGATGCGGAATATACCGAAGATACGCTGCTGAAAGGCAAAACGCCGGTGCAGGTGCCGAAGCACATGGCCTCACTGTGGAGCGACTACACCTTCCACGAGACCGCTTTGTCAGGCGTAACGCTGGGCGCAGGTGTGCGTTATGTCGGTGAGAGTCAGGGCCTTTACAGCACTGGCACTGAGCAGAACCAGAACTTTAAAGTTGCCGGTTACACCACGGTGGATGCGGCGCTGAAATATGATCTGGGTCGTTTCGGTTTGCCGGGTTCGACAGTGGGCGTCAACGTCAACAATCTGTTTGACCGCGACTACGTCGCCAGCTGCTATCGTGAATACGCCTGCTACTGGGGTGCGGAGCGCCAGATTGTCGGCACCGCGACCTTCAGATTCTGATTTAACCGGGCGCTTCGGCGCCCGTTCACAGGGATAACCATGCCGCATCCGCACGCAGAAGAGGCGACCTTTACGCTGAAAAACGCCAGTTTTGAAGTGCCGGGCCGGACGCTCCTTCAGCCACTGTCGCTGACCTTTCCGCCGGGAAAAGTGACCGGGCTGATCGGTCACAACGGCTCGGGCAAATCAACACTGTTAAAAATGCTGGGTCGTCACCACGCGGCCAGCAGCGGAGAAGTGCTGTTGAATCAGCAGCCCGTCGGGCGCTGGAACAGCAAAGCCTTTGCCCGTCAGGTAGCCTATCTGCCGCAGCAGTTACCGGCAGCCGAAGGGATGACGGTGCGTGAACTGGTGGCGATTGGCCGCTATCCCTGGCACGGCGCGCTGGGGCGCTTTGGTCAGGAAGATCGCGACCGGGTAGAGGATGCGATTGCCCAGGTCGGGCTTAATGCCTTTGCCGGACGGCTGGTAGATAGCCTGTCGGGCGGCGAGCGTCAGCGCGCCTGGCTGGCGATGATGGTGGCGCAGAACAGCCGCTGTCTGCTGCTGGATGAACCGACGTCGGCGCTGGATATTGCCCATCAGGTTGAGGTGCTGGCGCTGATAAAAGCGCTGAGCCAGCAGCACGGCTTAACCGTGATTGCGGTGCTGCATGATATCAATATGGCAGCACGCTACTGCGATCATCTGGTGGCACTGCGTCAGGGCGCGATGATTGCCGAAGGTGACGCAGAGGCGATTATGCAGCCTGAGGTGCTCGGTGCGATTTATGGCATTCCGATGGGCATTTTACCGCACCCGCAGGGCGGCGCGCCGGTCAGTTTTGTCTGTTAAGGAGAGGATGATGCCCGATCTTAATCGCCGCCGACTGATGCTGGCGCTGGCAGTCTCTCCGCTGTTTTGTGCGCTTCCCCTGCGTGCCGCCACGCCAAATCCGGGTCGGATTATTGCACTGGAGTGGTTACCCACCGAACTGCTGATAGCACTAGGCGTCACGCCCTGGGGCGTGGCCGATCTGCACAACTACAACATCTGGGTAGGGGAGCCGCCGCTGCCTGAAGGCGTGATCGATGTAGGTCTGCGCACTGAACCCAATCTTGAGCTGATGGCGCAAATGCAGCCGTCGCTGATCCTCTGCTCCAACGGCTACGGCCCGCCTAAAGAGAAACTGACGCGCATCGCGCCCATTATGGGCTTCGACCTCCACAGCGGCGACGGGAAACCTCTCACTGCCGCGCGCGCATCGCTGCGTCAGCTGGCGGCGCGCCTTGGATTAAGCGCGCGAGCGGAACAGCATCTGCGCGAGGTCGATGATCAGCTGGCGGCGGCGCGCCAGCGGCTGGCTCCCTATGCCGGACGCACTATCCTGCTGATGTCGCTGCTCGACAGTCGTCACGCCATTACCTTCGGCAAAAACAGTCTGTTTCTGGAAGTGATGACTCTGCTGGGCCTGAAAAATGGCTGGCAGGGCGAAACAAATTTCTGGGGCAGCGCGGTGATCGGCATTGAAAAGCTGGCGCAGGTCGGGGATGTGGATGTCATCTGCTTTGATCATGATAACGATGCGGAGATGCAGCAACTGATGCGCAGCCCGCTGTGGCAGTCGCTGCCGTTTGTACGCACCGGACGCTTTCAGCGCGTCCCGGCCGTCTGGTATTACGGTGCGACGCTCTCGGCGCTGCACTTTGTTCGCGTGCTGGAACGCGCGCTGGAGACGCACTGATGCGCCATGCTCTGTTTCCCGCAGGCCTCCTCAGCCTGCTGTTTCTGCTGGCGCTCAGCCTGACGCTGGTCAATCTGCATCAGGCGTTGCCACAGGCTGAATGGTGGCAGGCACTCTGGTCACCGGTGGTCGATAGCCTGCCGCAGATGGTGTTTCACTACAGCCTGCTGCCGCGCACGGTACTGGCGCTGCTGGTGGGTGCCGGGCTGGGCTTAGCCGGTCTGCTGTTTCAGCAGATATTGCGTAATCCGCTGGCGGAGCCAACCACGCTGGGCGTCTCTTCCGGTGCACAGCTGGGCATTACCGTGGCGACGCTGTGGCATCTGCCGGGCGGGGCGCTGACACAGCAGTTTGCCGCGCTCAGTGGCGCGCTGCTGGTGGGCGCGCTGGTGTTTGGTGTGGCCTGGGGCAAACGTCTGTCGCCGGTAACGCTGATTCTGGCCGGGCTGGTGCTGAGCCTCTACAGCGGCGCGGTGAATCAAATCTTCGCTATCTTCAATCACGATCAGCTGCAGAACATGTTTCTGTGGAGCACCGGCGCGCTGAATCAGATGAGCTGGGAAAATGTGCAGCAACTCTGGCCGCGCCTGCTGCTGGCGTTTGTGCTGGCGCTGGCGCTGCTGCGTCCGCTGACGCTGATGGGGCTGGATGATGGCGTAGCGAAAAACCTTGGCCTTGCGCTCTCCGTGGCGCGTGTCGGTGGCCTCGGGCTGGCGATCCTGCTCAGCGCACAGCTGGTCAACGTCGCCGGTATCATCGGCTTTATCGGGCTGTTTGCGCCGCTGCTGGCGAAGATGCTGGGTGGACGACGGCTCATCACCCGGATGCTGCTGGCTCCGCTGACTGGCGCGCTGCTGCTGTGGCTGGCGGACAGTTGCGTGTTGTGGCTCAGCACTCACTGGCGCGATATCCCGACCGGCACCGCCACGGCGCTGCTCGGCGTACCGATTCTGCTGTGGCTGCTGCCGCGACTGCGCACCGGTTCGGTGCCGCCCGCGCTGAATCAGGGTGATAAGGTGCCCGTCGAGCGACAGAACCTGCTGCGCTGGGCGCTGACCGGGCTTGCCATCCTGGCACTGCTGGGGTGGGGCGGTCTGGCGTTTGGGCGAGATGCGCAGGGCTGGGTCTGGTCTGCGGGTGAGATGCTGCAATCGCTGCTGCCGTGGCGCGCACCGCGCGTGCTGGCCGCGCTGGTGACCGGCCTGATGCTGGGCGTGGCGGGGAGTCTGATTCAGCGGCTAACCGGCAATCCCATGGCCAGCCCGGAAGTGCTGGGCATCAGTTCGGGTGCCGCTTTTGGCGTGGTGATGATGATGTTCTTTGTGCCGGGCGATGCGCTGGCCTGGCTGCTGCCCGCCGGTGCGCTGGGCGCGGCGCTGACGTTGCTGGTGATCATGGCGGTAGCCAGTCGGGGCGGCTTCTCGCCGGAACGAATGCTGCTGGCGGGCATGGCGCTTAACAGCGCCTTTGTCACCCTGCTGATGCTACTGCTGGCGAGTGGCGATCCGCGTATGGGCGGGCTGCTGAGCTGGATCTCCGGCTCGACCTATAACATCAGCGGCACTCAGGCGGTTCAGAGCGCAATCTGCGCGCTGGTGCTGGTGTCGCTGGCACCGCTGGCCAGTCGCTGGCTGACGTTGCTGCCGCTGGGAAGCGCTACCGCACGCTCGGCCGGTATGGCGTTGACGCCTGCGCGGCTGAGTCTGCTGCTGCTGGCGGCCGCGCTGACCGCCAGCGCGACACTGACTATCGGTCCGCTGAGTTTTGTCGGACTAATGGCGCCCCATATGGCGCGCATGCTGGGATTCCGGCGGGCGTTACCGCAACTGCTGCTGTCAGGATTACTGGGGGCGGGATTGATGGTGCTGGCTGACTGGTGCGGACGGATGCTGGCATTCCCGGATCAGATCCCAGCCGGGCTGATGGCGACCTTTTTAGGCGCGCCTTACTTTATCTGGCTGCTGCGGCGTTCAGGTTAAGAGGAAAAAGCAGGCTGGTTTCAGACGCCGGCCAGATCCAAAGTAGGGTGAATCTGACAACAACGAAGAAGCTCAATGCGCAGGAAATTGGGTCAGAGGAGGAAAGCGTCCCGCGCCAGGGACAAAAACGCCGGGAGCGTTTTTGAACAACGCGAAGCGTTGGCCCGGCAACGGGCGCACCTCATGGATGAGGTGCGTAATCGCCCGGGCCGAGCGAGTCATGGATGACGGCTTTCGCGCCTTTCCGATCTGACCCTGTTTCCTGTGCGTGCACCCTCTCACAACAGAGCGGGGCAAGCCTCATCAATAACAAAAGACCGGCTGCTGCCGGTCTTCATCTTTAACGCTGCCGCAATTACAGCTTCGCGAAACAACGACGCGCGGCGTCGACAGTGCGCTGAATATCCTCTTCGCTGTGCGCCAGCGACATAAAGCCCGCTTCATAGGCTGAAGGCGCAAAGTAAACGCCCTCCTCAAGCATCAGGTGGAAGAAGGTTTTAAAGCGCTCCACATCGCAGCGGGTTACATCGGCGTAACAGGTCACACTGTCAGCATCGGTGAAGAACAGGCCGAACATCCCGCCAACATGGTTAATCACCAGCGGGATATTTTGCTGTTGTGCTGCTTCACGCAGACCCTCTGCCAGCTTGCGGGTCAGGGCATCCAGCTTCTCATGGGTGCCCGGCTGCGCGATCTGCGTCAGGCAGGCGAAACCCGCCGCCATGGCGATCGGGTTACCGGATAGCGTTCCTGCCTGATAAACCGGACCGGTCGGAGCCAGCGCCGCCATCACTTCGCGACGGCCACCGAACGCACCGACGGGCATGCCGCCACCAATGATTTTCCCAAGGCAGGTCAAATCAGGGCGCACATTGTAATGAGCCTGCGCGCCACCCAGCGCGACACGGAAACCGGTCATCACTTCATCGATAATCAGCAGTGCGCCGAACTCATCACACAGTGAACGCAGACCCGGCAGGAACTCCGGCTGCGGTGGGATGCAGTTCATATTGCCAGCCACCGGCTCAACGATGATGGCCGCAATCGACTCGGGATATTGCTCAAAAGCGCTGCGCACTGAGTCGAGATCGTTAAAGGTGCAGGTCAGGGTATGTTTAGCGAAATCAGCGGGTACGCCCGGCGAGTTCGGCTGACCCAGTGTTAACGCACCGGAGCCGGCTTTCACCAGCAGATGATCGGCGTGGCCGTGGTAGCAGCCTTCAAACTTGATGATTTTATCGCGGCCGGTAAAGCCACGCGCCAGACGGATAGCGCTCATGGTCGCTTCGGTGCCGGAGTTGACCATCCGCACCATCTCCATGCTCGGCACCAGCTCACACACCAGCTGTGCCATGGTCACTTCCATTTCGGTCGGTGCGCCAAAACTTAAGCCGCGCTGTGCCGCTTCAATCACGGCGTTACGAATCGCCGCGTTGTTATGACCCAGCACCATCGGACCCCATGAGCCGACATAGTCGATATAGGCTTTGCCGTCAGCGTCATAGAGATAGGCGCCATCAGCGTGTTCAATAAACAGCGGAACGCCGCCCACACCGGTAAATGCGCGTACTGGCGAGTTTACCCCACCCGGGATCAGGCGTTGTGCCTCGGCAAACAGTTGTTCGGACTTACTCATTTTCGGCTCCAGCGGTTCAGAAAAATATTGCGCCATTCTACGGAAGAGGGGCAGCAGACGAAAGGTGGATTCGCCCCCTGTGCCCTTAACCGGAGTGAAAGCGGCACAGAGTGCGAAGGGCAGAGCTTGATTGCGCTGAGGTGCTGGCTGATAATAGCGTAATTAAGGTCGTTTTCTGACCTGGGCGTTTACCGGAGTAAAACATGAGTGATGAAGTAGTAGCACTGCCGTTGCAGTTTACCGACGCCGCAGCCACCAAGGTGAAGAACCTGATTGCCGACGAAGAGAACCCGGCGCTGAAACTTCGCGTCTATATCACCGGTGGCGGTTGCAGTGGTTTCCAGTACGGCTTCACCTTTGATGACCAGATGAATGATGGCGACATGACGATTGAAAAGCAGGGCGTCTCACTGGTGGTTGATCCGATGAGCCTGCAATATCTGGTGGGCGGTTCAGTGGATTACACGGAAGGTCTGGAAGGCTCACGCTTTATCGTGACCAACCCGAATGCCAAAACCACCTGTGGCTGTGGCTCTTCCTTCAGTATCTGATAATGCAGGCCGTCATACAGACGGCCTCGTTTACCATTCTATTGTGACCAGCCGGTTACTTTGCTTCACACTTCCCTGCGATTGAATCTGGCCGTTTGTTACGCGCGGCTGCGCGCTTGCCTGTCTGCCGCAGTTGATCTGCGGCGCGGGCTGACCGTTAGCCGTGTTGATTTCACAGCGTGAATAGATGACAAGTCTGGCGCCAATAGAGCCATTTATCGATCCTGCAAAGGCAGAACCGGCGATCGACAGCCCTATGGCCAGCAGCAGTGCTCTGGTCATATAAGGTTCCTGGTGTTTTAAAAAAGCGCCGGAGCGCTAAAAGGACGGCGAGCATACGTGGCGCGTTCGTCTCTGGTATTGATCAACGGCAAAAATCGCAGTGACTTTAATCAATTCGCCGATTTATTCATCGGGATGCAGGGCCGCACAGAGTTGCTGCGCGGCCAGCAGCAGTCGCGGGCCTGGCCGGCTAAGCCAGTCCTCGTTGATGGCAATCACCGGTACATCCAGCTGCGGTCGCCAGAACACACGGATGTTTTCCGCCTGCTGCGCACTGCCACCCGTCACAACGGCCTGAGGATGGCGCATCAGCACCTGCTCACGGCTGACCTGCGGCCAGCTGACGCGGCTGTCAGCAAAGATGTTCCTGCCACCACATAACGTAATAATTTCATTCTGCAGCGTGGCTCTGGCGGCGGTAAACAGGGGCTGCTGACCAAATTGCAAAAAAAGCGGAACCGCAGTCAGATGAGCATAGCGCTGACGCAGCGCGGCTTCCTGCTGACGTAACTGGCGGGCAGCGCGAGTTGCCTGCTCCGGTCTGGGACTCCAGTGGCCCAGATCGGCCTGCGCCGTGAACATCTCATCCAGCGTCAGCGGATCAATCCATTTAACCGGCACGCCGAGCTGCTGTAGCTGGTCAATCTGCCGCTGCGGATTACCGCCTCGCCAGGCTAATACCAGATCCGGCTTAAGCTGCAGAATACGTTCAGCCTTGATGCCCTGCCAGTTTGCGACCTGCTCAATCTGTTTGGCCTGCGGCGGATAGTCGGACCAGGCGCTGACCGCAATCGGGGTAATCCCGGCAGCAAAGGCGAGTTCGGTAAGGTGAGGGGAGAGGGTAATCACGCGTGGCGGGGAAGCCAGCAGGCTGCCGCTTAACAGCAGCAGCCAGCAGAGGAGTCGCGTTTTAGCCACGCGCCAGATGCGCCAGCAGGTTCTCCACCATCAGCGAAGATTGCTTCGCCGCAACGCTTAAGAACTCATCAAAGCTGAGGTGAGATTGCTTATCAGCCACGTCGGAAATGGCGCGAACGACCACAAAAGGCACCTGGAACTGATGACAGACATGGCCGATAGCGGTGGCTTCCATCTCAACGGCAATCGCCTGCGGGAACAGATTACGAATGCGCGCCAGCGGTTCGGCACCATTGATAAAGGCATCACCGCTGACCACCAGACCGCGTACGGCATTCAGATCCAGCTGCTGAATACAGGCTTCTGCAGCGGCGATAAGCTTGCTGTCTGCCACAAACGCCGCCGGACAACCCGCCATCTGACCCGGCTCATAACCAAAAGCGGTGACGTCAGCATCGTGATAACGCACTTCTTCTGACACCACGATATCACCGACGCTGAGCGACGGCGCTAAACCGCCAGCCGAACCGGTGTTGATCACCACATCCGGCTTGCAGAGCTGCAGCAGCAGCGTGGTACCCAGCGCTGCAGAGGTTTTACCAATGCCCGATTTCAGCAGAGCCACCTCGACGCCCTGCAGGGTGCCGGTATAAATTTCACAACCCGCCAGCGACAGCGTTTGACGGTTTTCAATTTTGTCGCGCAGCAGTGTGACTTCCTGCTCCATCGCGCCAATAATGCCTGCTTTCATAGTGAGTTCCGCTAATGTAAAGAATCAAAATTTAGGGCATAGTCTACCATGGCATTCAGGGGATTAATTCACGAAAAAATAAGGGGTAATCCATGTCAGCGATCAATTTCAGGAAGAAGATCAGCTTCTCGCGCCCTTATAACAGCCGCAAGGAACCGGAAGGCGAATATTACATTACGCGCCATTTTGAGAGCGATCGCGGACGGATTATAAACTCCGCCGCAATCCGGCGTTTGCAGCAAAAAACGCAGGTGTTTCCGCTGGAGCGTAACGCTGCCGTTCGTTCCCGCCTGACGCATTCGCTGGAGGTGCAGCAGACCGGGCGTTACATCACCAAAGAGATCCTGCAAACCCTGAAGATGCAGGGCGGGCTGGCGCAGTATGGTCTTGATGAACTGGAAGGCGCGTTTGAAAGTCTGATTGAGATGGCCTGTCTGATGCATGATGTCGGTAATCCACCTTTTGGCCATTTTGGCGAGGCGGCGATTAACGACTGGTTTGAAGAGAACCTCTCTGCCGAGCTGGTGGATCCGCTGGTGGCCGGCGTGGAAGGAGAAGCACAGCGTAAAGCCTTTGATCAACTCAACGCCATGATCCGCCAGGATCTCTGTCACTTTGAAGGCAATGCGCAGGCGATCCGGATGGTGCATACGCTGCTGCAACTGAATCTCAGTTATTCTCAGGTCGCCTGCATCCTGAAATATACCGCGCCTGCCTGGTGGCAGGGGGAAAAGCCCGCCGAATTTAGCGTACTCATGAAGAAGCCTGGGTTTTATCTCTCTGAGCAGGATTATATTGCCGACCTGCGTGCTGCCACCAATATGGAAGAACACCACCGTTTTCCGCTGACTTATATAATGGAAGCTGCGGATGATATCTCCTATTGTATTGCCGATTTGGACGACGCTGTAGAAAAAGATATCTTTAATGTTGAAAGTTTGTATGAGTTTCTCAATAAAGCCTGGGGGCCGGTTAAAAATAATGACGCTTTCAGCCGGACTATTGGCGAAGCCTGGCGTGAAGCCTGCAGTAAAAAACGCCGAAGCCGCAGCGATCAATTTTTTATGTCACTCCGCGTAAATGTTCAGAGCGTGCTGGTAAGCTATGCGGTGAAACGTTTTGTTGATAATCTTCCTGCTATATTCGATGGAAGTTTTAACCATGCGCTACTGGAAGATGAGGGTGAAGAGGGCCGCTTACTGCAATTGTTTAAAACCGTTGCGCGCCAGCAGGTCTTTAATCATTCTGAAGTAGAGCAGCTGGAGTTGCAGGGTTACCGGGTGATTAAAGGGCTGCTGGAGATCTATCAGCCGCTGATGCGCCTTAATTACGAAGCCTTTACCACGCTGATAAATGAAGATTTCCTGCGTCAGCATCCGATCGAAACCCGGCTTTTTCATAAGCTCTCGGGTAAACACCGTAAAGCCTATTTGCATAAGATGCGTAATCTGGTTGTAGAACATAAATATCAGCGTCTGTTGTGGGAACGTTATTATCGCTTCCGGCTCATTCAGGATTATATCAGTGGTATGACCGATCTCTATGCCTGGGATGAGTACCGACGACTGATGGCGGTAGAATAAGCCGCCAATTGTAAAGAGCGCGAATAAATTTTTACTTTTGCCTTAAACTTTTAAAGGAACTTCGCGCTAAAACATTTATCTCACCTTTCGACCACAGCAATGGTCTGAACAGTAATCTTATTGAGAAACGAAAAATGAAAAAAAAGACCTTAATGTTAAGTGCGCTGGCGTTGAGCCTGAGCATGGCGCTCGCCCCTGTTACTGTTTCTGCTGCGCAAACGGCCTCTTCCGATAGCCTGCAACAGCCAAGTCTGGCACCGATGCTGGAGAAGGTGATGCCGTCTGTGGTCAGTATCAGCGTCGAGGGGACCACCACGGTGAAAACCCCGCGTATGCCGCAGCAATTTCAGCAATTCTTTGGCGACAATTCGCCATTCTGCCAGGATGGTTCCCCGTTCCAGGGTTCACCGATGTGCCAGAACGGCGACGGTGCAGGCGGTAACGGCGGCGCGCCAGTGCCTGATACACAGCAGGAAAAATTCCGTGCTCTGGGATCGGGTGTCATCATTAACGCTGACAAAGGCTATGTGGTAACTAATAACCACGTCGTGAATAATGCCACCAAAATTCAGGTACAGCTCAGCGACGGTCGTCGCTATGACGCCAAAGTCATCGGTAAAGATCCCAGCTCTGACATTGCCCTGATTCAGCTGCAGGAAGCCAAAAATCTTACCGCAGTCAAAATCGCTGACTCTGACAACCTGCGCGTCGGCGATTATACCGTGGCGATCGGCAACCCTTATGGTCTGGGTGAAACGGTCACCTCAGGTATCGTCTCCGCGCTGGGACGCAGTGGCCTGAACGTGGAAAACTACGAAAACTTTATCCAGACAGATGCGGCCATTAACCGGGGCAACTCCGGTGGTGCGCTGGTTAACCTCAACGGTGAACTGATCGGGATTAACACCGCCATTCTGGCGCCCGATGGCGGCAACATCGGTATCGGCTTTGCTATCCCCAGCAACATGGTGAAAAACCTGACGGCACAGATGGTCGAGTTTGGTCAGGTGAAACGCGGCGAGCTGGGCGTGCAGGGGACTGAGCTGAACTCCGAGCTGGCAAAAGCGATGAAGGTCGACGCACAACGTGGTGCCTTTGTCAGCCAGGTGCTGCCAGACTCGGCTGCCGCCAAAGCCGGTATTAAGGCGGGCGACGTCATTGTCTCGATGAACGGTAAACCGCTGAGCAGCTTTGCTTCGCTGCGTGCGGAAGTGGGCTCACTGCCGGTTGGCACCACCCTGAAACTGGGGCTGCTGCGTGACGGCAAACCGGTCGATGTCTCTGTTAAGTTGCAGCAGAGCAGCCAGTCAAAAGTGCAGTCCGCGACCATCTACACTGGCATTGAAGGCGCCGATCTCAGCAATATCGAAGCGGGTACCAAAGGTGTCCGGGTTGATAACGTGAAACCGGGCAGTGCTGCGGCGCGTATCGGCCTGAAAAAGGGCGATGTGATCCAGGGTGTTAACCAGCAGGTAGTGACCAACCTGGGTGAGCTGCGCAAAGTTCTCGACAGCAAGCCGTCCGTTCTGGCGCTGAATGTGAAACGCGGCGACAGCAGTATCTATCTGCTGATGCAGTAAGCGAACAGCAACGGATGAAGAGGCGGACTGCGGTCCGCCTTTTTTATGTCCACTTTCTGCCTCGTCAGAGTGTGATGCTCACCGCAAATTCGGCAAATGACGGCCTGGCTCTGTGCAATTGCACAATGTTCTGCGTGCTGTGCATGCGTATTCTGTTTCTCCCCCCTCTTTTCAGGAGTAATGGATGGCTACCTATCACCTTGATGCCCGGCTGGCACAGGATATCGTGGCGCGCACCATGAAAATTATTGACAGCAATGTCAACGTGATGGATGCGCGGGGCCGGATTATCGGCAGCGGTGACCGGGAACGTATTGGGGAGTTGCACGAAGGTGCACTGCTGGTGCTCTCTCAGGGGCGCGTTGTCGACATCGATGAGGCCGTGGCTAAACATCTTCATGGCGTGCGGCCTGGCATTAACCTGCCGCTGCGCATTGATGGTGACATCGTCGGGGTGATCGGCCTGACCGGCGAGCCGCTGGCGCTGCGGCATTATGGCGAGCTGGTCTGCATGACCGCGGAGATGATGCTGGAGCAAGCCCGGCTGCTGCATATGCTGGCGCAGGACAGCCGTCTGCGTGAAGAGCTGGTGCTGAACCTGATCCGCAGCGATACCCTGTCGCCACAGCTGACCGAATGGGCGCAGCGGCTCGGGATCGATCTCAATCAGCCGCGTGTGGTCGCCGTAGTGGAAGTGGATAGTGGTCAGCTCGGCGTCGACAGCGCGATGTCAGAGTTACAGCAGTTGCAAACGCTGCTGACCACGCCGGAGCGGGACAATCTGATCGCGATTGTGTCACTGACCGAAATGGTGGTGCTGAAACCGGCCCTGAATGGGCATGGGCGTCACGATCAGGAAGATCATCGCCGCCGCGTAGAGCAGTTACTACAGCGGATGAAAGAGAGCGGTCATCTTCGGATGCGTATCGCGCTGGGCAACTTCTTTACCGGACCCGGCAGCATCGCACGCTCTTACCGGACGGCGCGCACCACGATGATGGTGGGCAAGCAACGTATGCCCGAGGTGCGCAGC
Source organism: Pantoea sp. 18059 (assembly GCF_902706165.1). NCBI lineage: Bacteria > Pseudomonadati > Pseudomonadota > Gammaproteobacteria > Enterobacterales > Erwiniaceae > Pantoea > Pantoea sp. 18059. The sequence continues at coordinate 37,785 of NZ_CACSJS010000002.1, read as the reverse complement.
TATTTTTATCAGGATCTGGTGCTGCCCGTGCTGCTCGACAGCCTGCGGGGTGGCTGGCAGGCCAATGAGCTCGCCCGGCCACTGGCGAAGCTCAAGAGCATGGATAACAACGGCTTGCTGCGCCGTACGCTGATCGCCTGGTTCACCCACAACGTCCAGCCGAGCGCCACCGCGCGTGCGCTGTTCATTCATCGTAATACGCTGGAATACCGGCTGAACCGGATTTCTGAACTGACCGGACTGAATCTTGGCCATTTTGATGACAGGCTGTTGCTCTATGTTGCTTTGCAACTGGATGAGCAGGGCTGAAGTGCAGATTTGCAGCATAAAAAAGGCCAGCAATGCTGGCCTCTCTGGTCGGGCAGGAAATTAACGACCGTTACGGGTTAATTTTTCCAGATCCGATTCAATTTCAGTGATCTTGTGAGAAACCACGCTTTCCAGGTGACGCAGGTCATCCAGAATTTTGCGTTTCAGATCCACTTCAACCTGATCGCGCTGGCAAATCTGGTCCAGTTCATCGATGACATAACGCAGATTCGGGCTGATTTCCTGAACTTCTTTGTAGCCCTGGGTCGCGTGATCGGCAACAACCGTTTTGCGCTGGCGCGGATATTTGAATTTGACGCTCTTCGCGAAAAACTCACCTTTATCTTTGCGGAAGTAGATTTTCAGAATGTCGTTATTGGCTTCCTGACGCAGGCTATAGCGGTCGATGTCGTCCGGGTTACTGATACCTAAGCTTTTCAGATTGTCATACATAGCGTTGTTTCCATCAAAAGTGAGAAGCGCGCAGACTTGTTCATGACGTCCGTCAACTGTAGACATAAATAAGCGGGATGAACATTGCGCGACAGGATTTAACTGGCGCGGATTATGACCTGGATAAAAACTAAACGCACCAGTTAATTCGCGACGCGAAGCATGTTATTTGGGAATCACTGTAAAGAAAAGATGACGGGCTGGAAACCAGCCCGTCACTTAAATCAGTCGATGGTGCGCAGCAGTTCGTTGATGCCGGTTTTGCCCAGCGTTTTCGCATCCACTTTCTTCACGATTACGGCACAGTAGAGGCTGTAGCTGCCATCTTTAGAGGGCAGGTTACCTGAGACCACCACGGATCCCGCAGGAACACGGCCGTAATGCACTTTGCCGGTCTCGCGGTCATAGATTTTGGTGCTCTGACCGATGTAAACGCCCATTGAGATCACGGAACCTTCTTCAACAATCACGCCTTCAACGATTTCAGAGCGCGCGCCAATGAAGCAGTTATCTTCGATGATGGTCGGGTTCGCCTGCAGCGGCTCCAGCACGCCACCGATACCCACGCCGCCAGAAAGGTGAACGTTTTTACCAATCTGTGCACAGGAGCCAACGGTCGCCCAGGTGTCCACCATGGTGCCTTCATCCACAAAGGCGCCAATGTTGACGTAAGAAGGCATCAGCACCGTGTTGCGGGCGATATAGGCACCCTGGCGCACAGCCGCAGGCGGCACGACGCGGAAACCGGCTTCTTTGAAACGCGCTTCATCCCAGCCTGCAAACTTCATCGGCACTTTGTCGTAAAAGCGGGTTTCTGCACCTTCCATCACCTGATTGTCATTGATGCGGAAAGAGAGCAGTACGGCTTTCTTCAGCCACTGATGCGTTACCCACTCGCCGTCGATCTTCTCAGAAACGCGCAGTGCACCGCTGTCCAGCAGGGCGATCACCTGGTTGATGGCATCACGGGTTTCGCTGTCGACGCTGGCGGGTGTGATGTCAGCGCGACGTTCGAAGGCGGATTCAATAACGCTCTGTAACTGTTGCATATTTTTTTCCTGATCTGTCATGTGCGATGCCGGGCAATACCCCGACACAAGTAAAGAGATTAATGTTTACAAATCGAGTCTGGTCACACTTTATCGTTTGGATTAAGGGCCTCTGTCAACCGTTGTCGCAACGCTTTTCGCATTTCTTCGTCCAGTGCCTGACGTTCACTGTTGGCCAGAATAAACAAATCTTCGACCCGCTCGCCGATGGTGCTGATGCGTGCGCCATGCAGTGAGACCCCGAGATCGGCAAAGACTTCACCGACCCGCGCCAGCAGGCCTGGCTGATCCAGCGCCACCAGTTCCAGATAGCTGCGACGATCGGTATGCGTCGGCAGGAAATTGACCTCGGTATCGACGCTGAAATGCCTGAGTTTGGCCGACGGACGGCGTGTACGCGGCGGCGCCCACTCTGACTGGGTTATCGCCTGCTCCAGCGCCTGAATGATCATTGGATGGCGATCCGGAGAGAGCGGGCTGCCATCCGGCTCCAGCACAATAAAGGTATCCATCGCCATGCCGTCGCGGCTGGTAAAGATTTGCGCATCGTGCACGCTGAGATTACGGCGATCGAGTTCACCCGCAACGGCGGCAAACAGGTGCGGGCGATCGGGACTCCAGATAAAGATTTCGGTCCCGCCGCGCGTGGCCTGCGGACTGACCAGCACCAGCGGTTTTTTCAGATCGTGAACCAGTAAGTGGCGGGCATGCCAGGCGATCTGATTCGGCGTATGGCGCAGGAAGTAGTCAGCGCGGCAGCGATTCCAGATCTGGTGCAGACGCTCTTCATCGATGTTGTCCATCCGCAGCAGCGCCAGCGCCTGCAGGCGATGATGACGCACCCGCTCACGCAGATCCGGACTGTTTTCCATGCCGCGTCGCAACTGCTTCTCGGTGGCGAAAAAGAGCTCACGCAACAGGCTCTGCTTCCAGCTGTTCCACAGACTTTCATTGGTGGCACAGATATCGGCTACGGTCAGGCAAACCAGATAGCGCAGCCGGTTCTCATTCTGCATCACCTCGGCGAACTGCTGTATCACCGTCGGGTCCTGAATATCGCGCCGCTGTGCTGTCACCGACATCAGCAGATGATGACGCACCAGCCAGGCCACCAGCTGGGTTTCACGTGAGTTAAGACCGTGCATTTCAGCAAAATCGAGCGCATCCTGCGCGCCGAGAATGGAGTGATCGCCGCCGCGCCCTTTGGCGATGTCATGCAGCAGCGCGGCCATCAGCAACAGCTCCTGCTGCGGCAGGCGCGGCCATAACTCGACGCACAGTGGATGCTGCGGACGGGTGCTTTCATTGGCAAAACTTTCCAGCTTCTGCAGCACCCGAATGGTGTGCTCATCCACGGTGTAGGCGTGAAACAGATCGAACTGCATCTGTCCGACGATATGGCCCCACAGCGGCGTATAAGCCCACAGCACGCTGTAGCGATGCATCGGCACCAGCGCCCGGCTTACCGCGCCAGGATGGCGCAGAATCGACATAAAGGTGCGGCGCGCTTCCGGGATCTGACACAGCGGCTGTTTAAGATGACGACGCGCATGGCGCAGGTGACGCAGGGTGGTGGAGTAGATCCCTTTGATGCTGTCGTTACGCACCATGACGTAGAACATGCGCAGAATCGCCTGCGGCTCTCGCCGGAACAGCGTTTCGTCGCGCAGGTCGATCAAATCGCCACGCAGCTGGAAATCGTCATCAATAGGCCTGGGCTTTTCGCTGGTGGAGAGCGCCAGAATCGCCTCATCAAACAGCTGCAGCAGCATCTGATTCAGTTCGCCGATACGCCGCGTGACCCGATAGAAATCTTTCATCATCCGCTCGACCGGCTCATTGCCCTCGCCCTGATAATTCAGGCGTTGTGCCACGCTGAGCTGGCGATCAAACAGCAGGCGGTTATCGTAACGGGGCAGGGAGAGGTGCAGGGCAAAGCGGATGCGCCAGAGAAATGCCTGACATTCGTTGAGTTCGCTGCGCTCCGCGTCGGTGAGGAAACCAAAGCCGACCATCTCATCGAGCGTGGTGGCGCCAAAATGGCGTCGGGCGACCCACTGCAGCGTATGAATGTCCCGCAGGCCACCTGGGCTGCTTTTAATGTCCGGTTCGAGGTTATAGCTGGTGCCGTGATAACGCTTGTGGCGCTCCTGCTGCTCTTCAATTTTGGCGGCGAAAAAGCAGGATGAGGGCCAGAAACCGTCGCTGAAGATGTTTTTCTGTAATTCCAGAAACAGCGCCACATCGCCGGTCAGCATGCGTGACTCAATCAGATTGGTGGCAACGGTCAGGTCAGATAACCCCTCCAGCAGGCACTCTTCCAGCGTGCGGACGCTGTGACCCACTTCCAGCTTAAGGTCCCACATCAGCGTTAACAGATCGCTGGTGCGCTGCGCAGCCTGTTCATTCAGCGGCTGGCGGCTCAGGATCAGGACGTCAATATCAGAGAGTGGATGCAGCTCGGCACGGCCATAGCCGCCAACGGCGACCAGCGCGATAGCTGGCATCTCATCAAAGCCAAAAAAGCGCCACAGGCGACGCAGCAGCCGATCGATAAACAGCGTGCGGGCATCAATCAGCGGCTCAACGGGTTCACCGGCATCAAAAGCGGCGGCCAGATGTTGCTGAAACTGCTCCAGCCGCGGCTTCAGAATGTCACGCGTCAGCTGGTCGTCACCCCATTCGGCTGGCGAATCGACCAGACCGTTTTTCACATCTTCTGACAGACTCACGCTCATGCAGCTCTTCTCTTTTTTAGCCAAAAAAAAGCCGGCTCAGCGCCGGCTTGATCTGTAATGGGGGAATTACCCTTCGGCGACAAGCACAGCGGGCAGCGTATCGTCTTTGCGCAGGGTTAAAATCTCACAGCCGTTCTCCGTCACCACAATAGTATGCTCATACTGCGCGGACAAGCTGCGATCTTTGGTTTTTACCGTCCAGCCATCTTTCATGGTGCGGATGCGGTAATCCCCGGCATTGACCATCGGTTCTACCGTAAAGGTCATGCCCGCCTGGAGTACCACGCCGCCATCATCGGCATCGTAATGCAGCACCTGAGGCTCTTCATGGAAACCCTTGCCGATACCGTGACCGCAATATTCGCGCACCACAGAGAAGTCGTTGGCTTCGACATATTTCTGGATGGCGCGACCCAGTTCGCGCAGGCGGATGCCGGGCTTGATCAGACGCAGTGAGAGATAGAGGCTCTCCTGCGTGACACGGCACAGGCGTTCACCCTGAATGGTCGGCTTACCGACGATAAACATCTTTGAGGTATCGCCGTGGTATTCATCTTTAATTACGGTGACATCGATATTCACTACATCACCATCTTTTAACGGACGATCATCGCTGGGGATCCCGTGGCACACCACTTCATTCACCGAGATGCAGACCGACTTCGGAAAGCCGTGATAGCCGAGGCAGGCGGAGACAGCCTGCTGCTTTTGAGTAATGTGATCGTGGCAGATACGGTCCAGTTCACCGGTGGTCACACCCGGTTTTACGTAAGGCTCGATCATCTCCAGCACTTCGGCGGCCAGTCGGCCCGCGACGCGCATTTTTTCGATTTCTTCAGGGGTTTTAATTGAAATTGCCATTAAATTAATCCGCAGCTGTCGAAATTTTCGACAATAATAAGTTCTGTGCTGTCATGTTAGCAGCCAGCAAATGGGCTGCCAAATAGAGAACGCGCTGACCTCCGTCAGCGATCATTTATTGGCGTCCCTGGGCTGGTTGTGGTATAAAGCGCGCCGACGATTCTCTGTATGGCCGTTTCGGTCAGCAGGAAACGCATAACTCTCATTATGTGTAATAAAACACACATGTATCGACACATACGCCGGGGTGCCTTGAAAGAGGTCGGTCGTATGGGATACATGGAGGCCCAACCCCAATCAAACTTTAGAGGTTTTATCATGGCAACTGTTTCCATGCGCGACATGCTCCAGGCTGGTGTTCACTTCGGTCACCAGACCCGTTACTGGAACCCAAAAATGAAGCCATTCATCTTTGGTGCTCGTAACAAGGTTCACATCATCAACCTGGAAAAAACTGTACCTATGTTCAACGAAGCTCTGGCTGAACTGAACAAGATCTCTTCCCGTAAAGGTAAGATCCTGATCGTAGGTACTAAGCGTGCTGCTGCTCAGGCGGTAAAAGAGTCTGCACTGAGCTGCGACCAGTTCTTCGTAAACCACCGCTGGTTGGGTGGCATGCTGACTAACTGGAAAACCGTGCGTCAGTCAATCAAGCGTCTGAAAGATCTGGAGATTCAGTCTCAGGATGGTACTTTCGACAAACTGACCAAAAAAGAAGCGCTGATGCGTGCGCGTGAGCTGGCCAAGCTGGAAAACAGCCTGGGCGGTATCAAAGATATGGGCGGTCTGCCAGACGCGCTGTTTGTTGTCGATGCTGACCACGAACACATCGCAATCAAAGAAGCAAACAACCTGGGTATCCCGGTATTTGCTATCGTTGATACCAACTCAGATCCAGATGGCGTTGATTTCGTTATCCCAGGTAACGACGATGCAATCCGTGCTGTAAACCTGTACCTGACTGCCGTTGCGACCACCGTTCGCGAAGGCCGCTCTCAGGACCTGGCTGAGCAAGCTGAAGAAGCGTCTTTAGAAAACGCTTAATAAGGTTTGCTCTGCATAAGAGCCCTTAGCATTCAGATGTGATCTGTAAGGGGCCTATACTGGCCCCTTTATTTTATCTAAGTCTGTCACGCTCCCAACCGGACGGCGGGACAGAGTAAATTTTCCGCAAATAAGTGTCTGCTGGTGCAAACGTACACAGGCACGAACCGAGGATTCTGGAATGGCTGACATTACCGCTGCATTGGTAAAAGAACTGCGTGAGCGTACTGGCGCTGGCATGATGGATTGCAAAAAAGCGCTGACTGAAGCGAACGGCGACATTGAGCTGGCGATTGAGAACATGCGTAAGTCTGGCGCAATCAAAGCAGCGAAAAAAGCAGGCAACGTTGCTGCTGATGGCGTAATCAAAACCAAGATCGTTGGCGACTACGGCGTGATTCTGGAAGTAAACTGCCAGACTGACTTCGTTGCAAAAGATGGCGGTTTCCAGGCGTTCGCAGACAAAGTTCTGGATGTGGCTGCAGCTGATCGCGTTACCGACGTTGAAGTTCTGAAAGCGCAGTTCGAAGAAGAGCGCGTTGCACTGGTTGCTAAAATCGGTGAGAACATCAACATCCGTCGCGTTGCTATCCTGGAAGGCGCAGAGCTGGGCAGCTACCTGCACGGCGCACGTATCGGCGTTCTGGTTTCAACCAAAGGCGCTAACGAAGATCTGATCAAACAGATCGCGATGCACGTTGCGGCAAGCAAGCCTGAATTCGTTAAGCCAGAAGACGTTTCTGCTGACGTGGTTGATAAAGAGTACCAGGTTCAGCTGGACATCGCGATGCAGTCTGGCAAGCCAAAAGAGATCGCAGAGAAGATGGTTGAAGGCCGTATGAAGAAATTCACCGGCGAAGTCTCTCTGACTGGTCAGGCTTTCGTTATCGACCCAAGCAAAACCGTTGGCCAGGCTCTGAAAGAGCAGGGCGCTGACGTTATCAACTTCATCCGCTTCGAAGTTGGTGAAGGCATCGAGAAAGTTGAGTCTGACTTCGCTGCAGAAGTTGCAGCAATGTCCAAACAGTCTTAATGCTTTGAAAGAACCGCCAGATGGCGGTTCTTTTTTGTCTGTGAATCGCAACAGATACGTTTTCAGTTTCATCCCAATAGCAATTTCATTGCGGTAAGCGGATGATCGATCAGAATTTACTTCTCCTTTACACCCAATCTTCCAGGAAGAACTGACCATGGCGACCAACGCAAAACCTGTTTATCAACGTATCCTGCTTAAACTCAGCGGCGAAGCCCTGCAAGGCGCTGAAGGTTTTGGTATCGACGCGAGTGTGCTTGACCGCATGGCACAAGAGGTAAAAGAGCTGGTTGAACTGGGCATCCAGGTTGGCGTGGTGATTGGCGGAGGGAACCTGTTCCGTGGAGCGAGCCTGCAACAGGCCGGCATGAACCGCGTTGTGGGTGACCACATGGGTATGCTGGCAACCGTGATGAACGGCCTGGCGATGCGTGATGCACTGCACCGCGCCTATGTGAATGCACGCCTGATGTCAGCGATTCCACTGAATGGCGTCTGTGACAACTACAGCTGGGCAGAAGCAATCAGCCTGCTGCGTAACAACCGCGTGGTGATCTTCTCCGCCGGTACCGGTAACCCGTTCTTCACCACTGACTCTGCAGCGTGTCTGCGCGGCATTGAGATTGAAGCGGACGTCGTGCTGAAAGCGACCAAAGTGGACGGCGTCTACTCTGCGGATCCAGTGAAAAGCCCGGACGCAACGCTGTATGAGCAACTGACCTATGCTGAAGTGCTGGATCAGGAGCTGAAAGTGATGGATCTTGCGGCCTTTACCCTGGCGCGTGACCACAAATTACCTATCCGTGTTTTCAACATGAATAAGCCTGGCGCACTGCGTCGCGTAGTGATGGGTGAAAAAGAAGGCACCCTGATTACGCATTAATACCCGAGGCGAGATAAAATAAGGTATATTCTGTCAGCGCGATGATAATGCATCGCGCACCAGTCAGGATTATCGATGATTATCGATCCCGCTTCCGGTTACGCCGGAACTGGCCAGGTCAAACCGAATCCAAGGGTTTCAACGTGATTAACGACATCAAAAAAGATGCTGACACGCGCATGGAAAAATGCGTTGAAGCATTCAAAACCACCATCAGCAAAGTGCGCACCGGTCGTGCTTCACCTTCGCTGCTCGACGGCATCGTCGTCGAATATTACGGCACGCCGACGCCACTGCGTCAGCTGGCTTCTGTCACTGTGGAAGATTCACGCACGCTGAAAATCAACGTGTTTGATCGTTCACTGAGTCCGGCAGTCGAAAAAGCGATCATGAAGTCCGATCTCGGTCTGAACCCAAGTTCAGCCGGTACCGACATCCGTGTTCCGCTGCCTGCGCTGACAGAAGAGCGTCGTAAAGATCTGATTAAAATCGTGCGCGGCGAAGCCGAGCAGGGCCGTGTGTCGGTACGTAACGTCCGTCGCGATGCCAACGATAAAATCAAAGCGCTGCTGAAAGATAAAGAGATCAGCGAAGACGACGAACGTCGTGCGCAGGATGAAGTGCAAAAAATGACCGATGCGTACATCAAGAAAGTTGATGCTGCACTGTCAGAAAAAGAGACGGAGCTGATGGATTTCTAATCCCATCACTGCCGGACAAAACGCCGTACAGAGAGGTATTCGTATGAATGCGACATCTGGCGGCGTTTTACATTGTGCCTGTGGGCACGCTGACTTCACACGGATAGCTTCATGAAGCGATTAACTCTGCTGGGATCCACCGGCTCTATCGGCACCAGTACGCTGGCGGTGGTGCGCGCCAACCCGGCGCTTTATCAGATTACGGCGCTGGTTGCCGGCCATAACGTGGCGCTGATGGCCGAGCAGTGTGCGGCCTTTACACCGCGCTTCGCCTGCATGGCAGACGAGGCATCCGCCGCTGCGTTGCGTGAGCGACTGAGAGCAATCAGGGTCAATACTGAAGTGCTCTCCGGCGTTCAGGCAGCCTGTGAGCTGGCCGCGCTGGATGAGGTGGATCAGGTGATGGCGGCGATCGTTGGCGCATCGGGTTTGCTGCCGACGCTGGCGGCCATTCGCGCCGGAAAAACGGTGCTGCTGGCCAACAAAGAATCGCTTGTCACCTGCGGCCGTTTGTTTATGGAGGCCGTGCGTCATCATAACGCACAGTTACTACCGGTCGACAGCGAGCATAACGCCATTTTTCAGAGTTTACCGGCTACCATCCAGCATCAGTTAGGTTACGCTGACCTGCGGGATAATGGCATTGAGTCGATTATCCTTACGGGATCGGGTGGTCCTTTTCGTGACACAGATTTAGCGGATCTCAGCGCCATGTCGCCAGATCAGGCCTGTGCACATCCGAACTGGTCGATGGGGAGAAAAATCTCTGTCGATTCGGCCACCATGATGAATAAAGGTCTTGAGTACATTGAAGCCCGTTGGTTGTTTAATGCCAGCGCAGCGCAGATGGAAGTGATACTCCACCCACAGTCGGTGATTCACTCCATGGTGCGATACTGCGATGGCAGCGTGCTGGCTCAATTAGGTTCTCCTGATATGCGTACGCCGATTGCCCACAGCATGGCCTGGCCTTCGCGCATCAATGCAGGCGTGACGCCGCTGGATTTTACCCGCATGTCGGCGCTCTCCTTTGCAGAACCTGATTTTAGTCGCTACCCCTGTCTGAAACTGGCCATTGATGCCTGTGATGCAGGGCAGGCGGCGACCACCACGCTGAATGCAGCCAACGAGGTTGCCGTCGCGGCTTTCCTGAATCACCAGATCCGCTTCACCGACATTGCCGCGCTTAATAGTGAGGTGATGGCGGCACAAGTGTGTCCGGAGCCGGATTCGGTGGACGCTGTCCTTGAAATCGATCGCACTGCGCGCGCGCTGGCGACAGAAATGTTGCCGCGTTTCACGTCGTGATGCCGATCGTTATGAGGCCATTTGTTCGCTTCAGGTGAAAATGATATAGTCGCTGGCTCGCGTTTCACGGTCTGTCACCGAATTCGGTGTGGCCCGGCACTGAGAGTGTGTCGGGATTTGAATCGGGCGCAATGTATTCAGAAACCACAGCATTTCTGATGAAAGGAATTGGTTAAGCGTTATGTCGTCTAACAATCACAACAACACTGATGACCAGCAGGGAAACGGTCCGCGCCACGTCGCTATCATCATGGATGGCAATGGCCGCTGGGCCAAAAATCAGGGGAAATTGCGTATTTCAGGCCATAAAGCTGGCGTTAAATCGGTACGTCGTGCCGTCAGCTTTGCGGTCAGTAACAATCTTGAAGCCCTGACGCTTTACGCTTTCAGCAGTGAAAACTGGAGTCGTCCGCCGCAGGAAGTCACCGCGTTAATGGAACTCTTTGTCTGGGCGCTTGATAGTGAAGTGAAGAGCCTGCACAAACACAATGTTCGCTTACGCGTCATTGGCGATACCAGCCGTTTCAGCCCGCGTATTCAGGAACGTATTCGCCGTTCTGAGACGCTGACCGCAAATAATAGTGGCCTGACGCTCAACATTGCTGCCAACTATGGCGGCCGTTGGGATATTATCGAAGGCGTGAAAAAACTGGCTGAACAGGTTCAGGAAGGATTACTGCGACCTGACCAGATTACCGAAGAGAGCCTGACGTCGCAGCTCTGTATGCAGGAGCTGGCGCCAGTGGATTTAGTGATAAGGACCGGGGGAGAGCATCGGATTAGCAACTTCCTGCTGTGGCAGATTGCCTATGCTGAATTCTATTTTACCGATGTGCTCTGGCCGGATTTCGATGAACACGTTTTTGAAGGTGCACTGAATGCATTCTCTCTGCGGGAGCGTCGTTTTGGCGGCGCTGCACCAGGCGGCGCCTGAGCAATCTGGGGGTAACCTTTGCTGAAGTCTCGTCTGATTACCGCGTTGATATTAATTCCGCTGGTAATAGCTGCACTGTTCTGGTTACCGCCTGTTGGCTTCGCCCTGACAACTATCGTTATCTGCATGCTGGCAGCCTGGGAATGGGGTCAGTTTGCAGGGATGGCATCACGGCAACAGCGCGTCTGGCTGGCTGTACTTTGTGGTCTGCTGCTGGCGCTGATGCAGTTTACGCTGCCACCTTATCAACACACGGTGCATCTGCCACAGATCGCGACATCGCTTTGGGCGTCGCTGGTGTGGTGGGTCGTTGCACTGCTGCTGGTGCTCTCCTATCCCGCTTCTGCGGCCTTCTGGCGCCATTCGCGTCCCCTTCGCTTACTGTTTGGCGTGTTAACGCTGGTCCCTTTTTTCTGGGGCATGGTGGCGCTGCGCCAGTATCACTATGACACCGACCACTTCGCCGGTGCCTGGTGGCTGCTGTTTGTGTTGCTGCTGGTGTGGGGAGCGGATTCAGGTGCCTATATGTTTGGCAAGATGTTCGGCAAGCACAAGCTGGCGCCAAAGGTCTCACCAGGCAAAACCTGGGAAGGCTTCCTGGGCGGTCTGGTCACCTCGGCGCTGATTGCAGTGCTGTTTGCGACGCTGGCGCCACTGACGGTTTCCACCGGTACGCTGGTGATTTGCGCGATTATCGCGACGCTGGCCTCCGTGCTGGGCGACCTCACTGAGAGCATGTTTAAACGTGAAGCGGGCATCAAAGACAGTGGTAATCTGATTCCTGGTCACGGTGGCATTCTTGATCGTATTGATAGTCTGACTGCGGCGGTGCCGGTGTTTGCCTGTTTATTGCTGCTGGTGTTTCGCACCCTTTAAGGACAGGCAAAGATGTTGAGCATACTCTGGAGTTTCGTCGCCTTTATCGTTGCGCTGGGCGTATTAATTACCGTTCATGAGTTTGGCCATTTCTGGGTCGCTCGTCGCTGTGGCGTCAAAGTTGAGCGCTTTTCCATTGGTTTTGGTAAGTCGCTCTGGCAGCGCCGTGATCGCCACGGCACCGAATTTGTCATCGCGCTGATTCCCCTTGGCGGCTACGTTAAAATGCTCGACGAGCGTGTTGAAAGCGTGCCAGCCGAATTTCGTCATCAGGCTTTTAACAACAAAGCCGTCTGGCAACGCGCCTCCATCATTGCGGCAGGTCCTGTCGCTAATTTCATCTTTGCCATCTTTGCCTACTGGGTTGTGTTTATTCACGGCGTGCCCGGCGTGCGCCCGGTAATCGGTGAAATTTTAAACGGTTCGGTGGCTGCGGAAGCTCAAATTACGCCCGGCATGGAACTTAAGGCTGTTGACGGTATCGAAACGCCTGACTGGGATGCTGTGCGTATGGCGCTGGTGGGTAAAATCGGCGACAGCAGCACCACCTTAACAGTGGCTCGATTTGGCGAGGACGCAACCCAGCAGAAACAGCTGGATTTGCGTAACTGGCAGTTTGAGCCTGATAAGCAGGATCCGGTCGTCGCGTTAGGGATTCAGCCACGCGGTCCGCAGATTGAGACCACGCTGGCAGAAGTGCAGGCGAACTCGCCAGCCAGTGAAGCCGGTTTGCAAGCAGGCGACAGGATCGTTAAAGTCGATGGTCAGCCATTATCGCAGTGGCAGACTTTTGTCACGCAGGTCCGGGATAACCCCGGCAAAAGCATGGCGCTTGAGGTGGATCGCGGCGGTGAGTCTATTGCGCTGACGATGACGCCAGAAGCGAAATCTGGCAGTAAAGCGGGATTTGCGGGTGTCATTCCGCGCATTGTTCCTCTGCCAGAAGAGTACAAGACGGTAAGACAGTATGGCGCGTTTGCGGCTATCGGTGAGGCTAGTGTAAAAACCTGGCAACTGATGAAGCTCACCGTCTCCATGCTGGGCAAGTTAATAACCGGTGATGTGAAGCTGAACAACCTGAGCGGGCCAATTTCGATTGCGCAGGGTGCAGGGTTGTCAGCAGAGTATGGGTTGATTTACTACCTGATGTTCCTGGCGTTGATTAGCGTCAACCTGGGCATCATCAACCTGTTCCCTCTGCCGGTTTTAGATGGTGGGCACTTGCTCTTCCTGGCGATCGAAAAGATCAAGGGTGGACCGGTGTCCGAGCGAGTTCAGGACTTTAGTTATCGCATCGGTTCAATTTTACTGGTGCTGTTAATGGGGCTTGCACTTTTCAATGATTTCTCACGTTTGTAACCGCTGGAACGCGAACATTCGAGGGATGTGTTAGGAAAACGCATAACAACGATGGCGATGAAAAAGTTGCTCATAGCGTCGCTGCTGTTTAGCAGCGCCACCGTTTACGGTGCAGACGATTTCGTAGTGAAGGATATTCATTTCGAAGGGCTGCAGCGAGTCGCCGTCGGCGCGGCTCTGCTGAGCATGCCAGTACGGGTTGGCGATACGGTGAATGACGATGATGTCAGAAATACCATTCGCTCGCTGTTCGCTACTGGCAACTTTGAGGATGTTCAGGTCCTGCGAGACGGTACAACGCTGATTGTCCAGGTCAAAGAACGTCCTACCATTGCCAGCATTACCTTCACCGGTAACAAAGCGGTGAAAGAGGATCAGCTCAAACAAAATCTGGAAGCCTCAGGTGTCCGTGTCGGCGAAGCGCTGGACCGTACCACCATCTCCTCTATCGAGAAGGGACTTGAGGATTTCTACTACAGCGTAGGTAAATATACCGCCAACGTGAAAGCCGTGGTCACGCCACTGCCGCGTAACCGTGTGGATCTGAAGCTGGTCTTTACTGAAGGTGTCTCTGCAAAAATTCAGCAGATCAACATCGTCGGTAATAAAGCCTTTAGCTCCGATGAGCTGATTTCCCGCTTCCAGCTGCGCGATGAAGTGCCATGGTGGAACGTGGTCGGCGATCGTAAATATCAGAAGCAGAAACTGGCGGGTGACCTTGAAACCCTGCGCAGCTTCTATCTGGATCGTGGCTATGCACGCTTTAACATCGATTCAACGCAGGTCAGCCTGACGCCTGATAAAAAAGGCATCTACATCACGGTGAACATCACCGAAGGTGACCAGTACAAAATCGCAGGCGTGATCGTCAATGGCAGCATGGCGGGCCATTCAGCAGAAATTGAACATCTGACCAAGATTCCGGCGGGCGAGCTTTATAACGGCGCCAAAGTCACGAAAATGGAAGATGACATCAAGAAACTGCTGGGCCGCTACGGCTATGCTTATCCGCGCGTGGCAACACAGCCAGAAATCAACGACGCCGACAAAACCGTAAAACTGCATATTAATGTGGATGCGGGTAACCGTTATTATGTCCGTAACGTCCGTTTCGAAGGCAATGACACGTCGAAAGACTCCGTGTTACGTCGCGAAATGCGTCAGATGGAAGGCGCGTGGCTGGGCAGCGATCTGGTTGAACAGGGTAAAGAGCGTCTGAACCGTACCGGTTACTTTGAAACCGTTGATGTGGATACTCAGCGTGTGCCAGGTTCGCCAGACCAGGTTGACGTGGTCTACAAGGTTAAAGAGCGTAACACCGGTACCTTTAACTTCGGCGTCGGCTACGGCACCGAAAGTGGTGTGAGCTTCCAGGTCGGCGTCACGCAGGATAACTGGCTGGGCACCGGTAATACCGTGGGCATCAGCGGGACCAAGAACGATTACCAGACCTATGCTGAATTCTCGCTGACTGACCCTTACTTCACCGTTGATGGTGTCAGTCTGGGTGGTCGTCTGTTCTACAACGACTTTAAAGCAGATAACGCGGACCTTTCTGACTATACCAACAAAAGTTATGGTCTGGATGGCACGCTTGGCTTCCCGGTTAACGAAAACAACACCCTGCGTGTCGGTCTGGGCTATGTCCACAATGACCTGTCAAACATGCAGCCTCAGGTGGCGATGTGGCGTTATCTTGACTCGGTCGGCAAGCCGCAGCAGCTCAATGATGAAGGTGATTTCTCAGCAGATGACTTCACCTTTAACTACGGCTGGACTTATAACACCCTGGACCGCGGCTTCTTCCCGACGTCCGGTAACCGTACCAACCTGAACGGTAAGGTGACGATTCCGGGCTCGGATAACAGCTTCTATAAGGCCACGCTGGATACTCAGCAGTATGTGCCGATTAACCAGGATCGTACCTGGGTGCTGTTAGGCCGTGGTCGCGTAGGTTATGGCGATGGTCTCGACGGCAAAGAAATGCCGTTCTACGAGAACTTCTACGCCGGTGGTTCAAGCACCGTGCGTGGCTTCCAGTCCAACACCATTGGACCGAAAGCAGCCTACTTAAATAACAACTCGTCGAACTGCCGAATCGCCGATCCAAATGGCGTCTGTAAGTCTGACGATGCGGTGGGCGGTAACGCCATGGCGATTGCCAGCCTTGAGCTGATTACGCCAACGCCGTTCCTGAGCGAGAAGTATGCTAACTCGGTTCGTACCTCGGTGTTTGTCGATGCCGGTACAGCGTGGGATACCCATTGGGAAAATACCGCGGAAACGCGTGCGGCGGGCATTCCTGACTACAGCGATCCAAACAATATCCGTGTATCCAGCGGTGTTGCGCTACAGTGGATGTCACCGCTCGGCCCGCTGGTGTTCTCTTACGCCCAGCCGATGAAGAAAGTCGATGGAGACAAGTCAGAGCAGTTCCAGTTTAACATTGGTAAAACCTGGTAATGTTCTGAGCATGGATGCATAGCTGAAGTATTGCTGCCGGACAGCACCTGTTGCTGTTCCGGGGCAAACACTGTGTCGCTGACACAAACGTTGATGGTAAGGAGTTTATAGTGAAAAAGTTGTTGTGTGCCGCAGGTCTGGGTCTTGCTTTAGCGGTCTCCGCTGGTGTTCAGGCTGCCGACAAAATTGCAGTGGTAAACGTGTCCAGCATTTTCCAACAGTTACCGCAACGTGCGACTGTTGCTAAACAGCTGGAAAACGAGTTCAAAGGCCGTGCAACTGAGTTGCAGAGCCAGGAGCGCGATCTGCAAACCAAAATGCAGCGTCTGCAGCGTGACGGTTCTACCATGAAGGCGAGCGAACGCAGCCGTATGGAAAAAGATGTCATGTCTCAGCGTGAAGCTTTCTCTACAAAAGCCCAGTCTTTTGAGCAGGATAATCGCCGTCGTCAGATGGAAGAGCGTAACAAGCTGCTGAGCCGTATTCAGGATGCCGTGAAGAAAGTCGCTGACAGCGATGGTTACGACGTCGTGATCGACGCTAACGCGGTGGCTTATGCGTCAAACGCAAAAGACATCACTGCTGACGTGCTGAAACAGGTTAAATAATTCATGTCATCTATTCGACTGGCTGATTTAGCCCAGCAGTTGGATGCAGAATTGCACGGAGATGGCGATATCGTCATCTCCGGCATTGCTTCTATGC
This sequence comes from Pantoea sp. 18059, assembly GCF_902706165.1. NCBI lineage: Bacteria > Pseudomonadati > Pseudomonadota > Gammaproteobacteria > Enterobacterales > Erwiniaceae > Pantoea > Pantoea sp. 18059. Next base: position 21,069 of record NZ_CACSJS010000002.1, on the reverse strand, counting down.
AATCCGCCACAACTGGCCAAATCACTTTTCTTGCAAACAGCCGTTACCGCGAGCAACTCGCCCTGATTAAGGCCTCAGCCGTGGTGCTGACGGAAGCGGATCTGGAGTGGTGCAATACCGCAGCGCTGGTGGTGAAAGATCCCTACCTGACCTATGCGCGTATGGCACAAATACTCGATACCACGCCACAGCCAGCGCAAAATATTGCCCCCAGTGCAGTGATCGACCCCTCAGCCCGACTCGGCAGCAACGTCGCCATTGGCGCCAATGCGGTGATCGAAGCGGATGTTGAGCTGGGCGATAACGTGGTCATTGGTGCAGGATGTTTTGTTGGCAAAAAAACCCGTATCGGCAGCGGTACCCGTCTCTGGGCCAACGTCTCTGTTTATCACGAAATTGAAATCGGTCAGGATTGCCTGATTCAGTCAGGTACCGTCATCGGTTCTGATGGTTTCGGCTATGCCAACGATCGTGGTAACTGGGTGAAAATCCCGCAGTTAGGCGCGGTGATAATCGGCGATCGCGTAGAAATAGGTGCCTGCACCACTATCGATCGCGGTGCGCTGGATAACACTCTGATCGGCAATGGTGTTATCATAGACAACCAGTGCCAGATCGCTCACAACGTAGTTATTGGCGACAATACTGCGGTTGCAGGCGGTGTGATCATGGCGGGTAGTTTGAAAATTGGGCGTTACTGTATGATTGGCGGTGCCAGCGTCATTAACGGCCATATGGAAATCTGTGACAAAGTAACGGTGACCGGTATGGGTATGGTCATGCGTCCTATCACAGAGCCTGGTGTCTATTCATCTGGCATTCCGCTGCAACCCAACAAAACCTGGCGCAAAACTGCAGCGCTGGTGATGAACATCGATGACATGAGCAAACGCTTAAAAGCCATCGAGCGCAAGGTCGGCAAAGACGACTAACCGCCATCCCAAAACTGACCGGCTTTCATAATAAAAATGTTAAGCAGGGAAGCCCGGCGCCACAGAACCTATTTGCGGCCTGCGGAAGATCATTTTGATCTGTGCAGGCCGTGTTATTGATGTCATCAGATTTTTAGGACAGGAAGAGTATTTTGACTACTGAAACTCATACTCTGAAAATTGAAGAGATTTTAGAGCTGCTGCCGCACCGCTATCCGTTTCTGCTGGTAGACCGCGTGCTGGAATTTGAAGAGCACAAATACCTGCGTGCAGTGAAGAACGTTTCTGTTAATGAACCGTTTTTCCAGGGGCACTTCCCTGGTAAACCGATTTTTCCTGGCGTTCTGATCCTGGAAGCGATGGCGCAGGCTACCGGTATTCTGGCGTTTAAAAGCGTAGGTAAACTGGAGCCAGGCGAACTCTACTACTTTGCCGGTATCGACAGTGCCCGTTTCAAGCGCCCTGTGGTACCAGGCGACCAAATGATCATGGAAGTCACTTTCGAGAAAACCCGCCGTGGTCTGACCCGCTTTAAAGGCGTAGCGACTGTCGACGGGAAAATCGTTTGTGAAGCGACCATGATGTGTGCCCGCAGCCGGGAGGCATAATTCGTGATTGATCCAACAGCCACTATCCATCCCAGTTCTGTCATCGAAGAGGGCGCTATTATTGGCGCCCGCGTTCACATTGGCCCGTTTTGCTTTATTGGTGCGAATGTTGAGATCGGTGAAGGAACGGTACTGAAGTCACATGTTGTGGTGAACGGCCACACGCGCATCGGTAAAGATAATCAGATTTATCAGTTCGCCTCAATTGGCGAAGTGAATCAGGATCTGAAATATGCCGGTGAGCCAACACGGGTTGAGATCGGTGATCGTAACCGCATCCGTGAAAGCGTGACGATTCATCGCGGCACCACGCAGGGTGGCCAGGTCACCACAGTGGGCAGCGATAATCTGCTGATGGTTAATGCTCACATCGCGCATGACTGCGTGATTGGCAACCGCTGTATCTTCGCCAACAACGCCACCCTGGGTGGTCACGTGACGGTCGATGATTTCGCCATTATTGGCGGCATGACAGCGGTACATCAGTGGTGCATCATCGGTGCTCACGTGATGGTTGGCGGCTGTTCGGGCGTGGCGCAGGATGTGCCGCCTTACGTTATTGCGCAGGGCAACCACGCTACGCCGTTCGGGATCAATATCGAAGGTCTCAAGCGTCGTGGCTTCAGCAAAGAGTCGTTGCACGCTATCCGCAACGCCTACAAGTTGCTCTATCGCAGCGGCAGAACGCTGGAGGAAGTGAAACCGGAGATCGAAGCCATCGCACAGCAGCACAGCGAAGTGCAACCTTTCTACGATTTCTTCACCCGTTCAACCCGTGGATTAATTCGTTAATCCATGTCAGCGCGTCCCTTAACGATTGCCCTGGTCGCCGGAGAAACCTCCGGCGATATTCTTGGTGCAGGTCTGATCCGTGCCCTGAAAGCCCGTCATCCGGATGCACGCTTTGTCGGCGTGGCGGGTCCCCTGATGCAGGCAGAAGGGTGTGAAGCCTGGTATGAGATGGAAGAGCTGGCGGTGATGGGCATTGTCGAGGTGCTCGGTCGCCTTCGACGCCTGCTGACAATCCGTCGCGATCTCACCCGGCGTTTTACCGAACTCCGACCCGATGTCTTTGTCGGGATTGATGCGCCCGATTTCAATATCACGCTGGAAGGCAATCTTAAACGCACTGGCATTCGCACTATCCACTATGTCAGCCCCTCGGTGTGGGCATGGCGGCAAAAGCGTGTCTTTAAGATTGGTCGTAACACCGACCTGGTGCTGGCGTTTCTGCCATTTGAAAAAGCTTTTTACGATCGCTATAACGTTCCCTGTCGTTTTATCGGTCACACCATGGCGGATGCCATGCCGCTGCAACCCGATAAGCTGGCTGCACGCCGTCATCTGGGCATTGCCGATGATGCGCTCTGCCTGGCCTTGCTGCCCGGCAGCCGGGGTGCGGAAGTGGAAATGCTCAGCGCCGATTTTCTGAAAACCGCTCAGTTGCTGCGTCGTCACTATCCGGCACTGGAAATCGTGGTGCCGCTGGTCAACGCCCGTCGCCGCGAACAGTTTGAGAAGATTAAAGCCGAAACCGCCCCCGAACTGCCGATGCATCTGCTTGATGGTCAGGGACGTGAGGCGATGATTGCGAGCGATGCCGCACTCCTGGCGTCAGGCACTGCCGCACTGGAGTGTATGCTGGCAAAATGCCCGATGGTCGTCGGTTATCGCATGAAGCCGGCCACCTTCTGGCTGGCGAAACGGCTGGTCAAAACCCCTTACGTCTCGCTGCCAAACCTGCTGGCAGGGCGTGAGCTGGTCAAAGAGTTACTGCAGGATGAGTGTCAGCCTGAAGCCCTGGCCGCAGCATTAGATCCGCTGCTGCATGCCGGGCCTGAGCGAGAAACACTCCTGCAGACGTTTCATGAATTACATCAACAGATCCGCTGGAACGCCGATGAGCAGGCAGCGGATGCGGTACTGGAGCTGGTGAATGCCTGATTTTATCTATCCTGTCGCCAGACTGATTGCCGGTGTGGACGAAGTGGGGCGCGGTCCGCTGGTTGGCGCGGTCGTTACTGCCGCGGTGATCCTCGATCCGGCAAACCCGATTACCGGCCTGGCCGACTCGAAGAAACTGTCTGAAAAGCGCCGCCTCGCGTTGTATGACGAAATCAAAGAGAAAGCGCTGGCATGGAGTCTGGGACGCGCAGAGCCTGAAGAGATCGATCAGCTCAACATTCTGCATGCCACTATGCTGGCGATGCAGCGCGCCGTAGCTGGCCTCGGCATTCAGCCCGATTATGTGCTGATTGATGGTAATCGTTGCCCGGCACTGCCAATGCCTTCACAGGCGGTAGTTAAAGGGGATAGTCTGGTTGCCGAAATCAGTGCAGCATCGATCATCGCCAAAGTGTCGCGTGACCAGGAGATGACCGAACTCGATCTGCTGTTCCCGCAGTATGGTTTTGCGCAGCACAAAGGTTATCCGACGGCGCTGCATATGGAAAAACTGACGCAGTATGGCGTCACGCCGCACCACCGTCGCAGTTTTGCGCCCGTTCGCAATGCGCTGCTCGATGCTGAAGTACTGGCTGCACGCCAGACCCTTACGCTTTAATAGCCTGACGCTGTTTTAACCGGAAACTGATATGGCTGAACCCCGTTTTATACATCTGCGTGTCCACAGTGACTATTCGATGATTGATGGCCTGGCGAAAACCGGGCCGTTAATCAAGAAGGCGGCTGCCCTTGGCATGCCGGCTATCGCGATTACCGACTTCACTAACCTCTGTGGCCTGGTGAAATTTTACGGTGGCGCACATAGCGCAGGGATAAAGCCGGTCATTGGTGCCGATTTCAACGTTGCCAGTGAGCTGATGGGGGATGAGCTGACACAGCTTACCGTGCTGGCGTCCAGTAATACCGGATACCAGAACCTGACGCTGCTGATCTCCCGTGCCTATCAGCGTGGGTATGGCGTGGACGGACCGATCATCGACCGCGACTGGCTGATTGAATTGCAGGAAGGATTAATCCTGCTGTCGGGCGGACGGCGTGGCGATGTGGGTCGCAGCCTGCTGCGCGGCAACAATGCCCTGGTTTCGCAATGCCTGTCGTTTTACCAGCAACATTTCCCCGATCGCTACTACCTGGAGCTGATTCGTACCGGCCGTCAGGACGAAGAGAGCTATCTGCATGCGGCAGTTGAACTGGCGATTGCAGAGGGAATACCGGTGGTTGCCACCAATGAAGTCTGCTTTATCAATGCAGAAGATTTCGATGCGCACGAAATTCGCGTTGCCATTCATGATGGCTATACTCTGGATGATCCCAAGCGTCCGCGCAACTACAGTCCTCAGCAATATATGCGCAGCGAAAAGGAGATGTGCGAGCTCTTCTCGGACATCCCGGAAGCGCTGGAAAACAGCGTAGAGATTGCTAAGCGTTGTAATGTCACGGTCCGGCTTGGCGAGTACTTCCTGCCGCAGTTCCCGACCGGTGACATGACCACCGAAGATTATCTGGTGGTGAAATCCCGTGAGGGTCTGGAAGAGCGTCTTGAGTTCCTGTTCCCGGACGAAGCCGAACGCCTTGAGAAACGCCCGGAATATGATGAACGTCTGGAGATTGAACTCAACGTTATTAACCAGATGGGTTTCCCCGGCTACTTCCTGATCGTAATGGAGTTCATCCAGTGGTCCAAGGACAACGGCGTGCCGGTCGGGCCGGGGCGTGGTTCCGGTGCCGGTTCGCTGGTGGCCTATGCGCTGAAAATCACCGATATCGATCCGCTGGAATTTGACCTGCTGTTCGAACGCTTCCTGAACCCGGAACGCGTCTCGATGCCCGATTTCGACGTCGACTTCTGCATGGAGAAGCGCGATCAGGTGATCGAACACGTTGCAGATATGTACGGACGTGAAGCGGTTTCCCAGATTATTACCTTCGGCACCATGGCGGCGAAAGCGGTCATTCGCGATGTGGGCCGCGTGCTGGGACATCCTTACGGCTTCGTTGACCGCATTTCAAAACTGATCCCGCCCGATCCCGGCATGACGCTGGAAAAAGCTTTTATTGCTGAACCGCAGCTTCCCGCCATGTATGACGCGGACGAAGAGGTTAAAGCGCTGATCGACATGGCGCGCAAGCTGGAAGGGGTCACGCGTAACGCCGGTAAACATGCGGGCGGCGTGGTCATTGCGCCAACGAAGATCACCGATTTTGCGCCGCTCTATTACGATGAGCATGGGCAGTTCCCGGTGACCCAGTTCGATAAAAATGATGTGGAATATGCCGGCCTGGTGAAGTTCGACTTCCTGGGTCTGCGTACGCTGACCATCATCGACTGGGCGCTGAAGATGATCAACCCGCGCCGGGAAAAGCAGGGACTGGAGCCGATCGATATCGCCTCTATCCCGCTGGACGATAAGAAAAGCTTCGATATGCTGCAGCGCTCGGAAACCACCGCGGTGTTCCAGCTTGAATCGCGCGGCATGAAAGATCTGATTAAGCGTCTGAAGCCCGACTGCTTCGAAGATATGATCGCACTGGTGGCGCTGTTCCGTCCTGGCCCACTGCAGTCCGGCATGGTGGATAACTTCATTGACCGTAAGCATGGCCGTGAAGCAATCTCCTATCCCGACATTCAGTGGCAGCACGAGAGCCTGAAACCGGTGCTGGAACCGACCTACGGCATCATCCTCTATCAGGAACAGGTGATGCAGATCGCCCAGGTTCTCTCCGGTTACACGCTGGGCGGTGCGGATATGCTGCGTCGCGCCATGGGTAAAAAGAAACCCGAGGAGATGGCCAAACAGCGTTCTGTATTCCGCGACGGTGCTGAAAGTATGGGCATCGACGGGGAACTGTCGATGAAGATCTTCGATCTGGTAGAAAAATTTGCAGGTTATGGCTTTAACAAGTCACACTCTGCGGCCTACGCACTCGTCTCCTACCAGACGTTGTGGCTGAAGGCGCACTATCCGGCTGAGTTTATGGCTGCGGTCATGACCGCCGATATGGATAACACCGAGAAAGTGGTTGGCCTGGTCGATGAGTGCTGGCGGATGGGACTGAAAGTCCTGCCGCCTGATATCAACTCCGGTCTCTATCAGTTCCATGTTAATGACGCGGGCGAGATCGTTTACGGCATTGGCGCGATTAAAGGCGTCGGTGAAGGTCCGATCGAAGCGATCATCGACGCCCGTAACGAAGGCGGTTATTTCCGCGAGTTGTTTGATCTCTGCGCCCGTACCGACACCAAAAAGATCAACCGTCGGGTAATGGAAAAATTGATCATGTCCGGGGCCTTTGATCGCCTTGGACCGCATCGTGCTGCGCTGATGAGTTCACTCAGTGACGCGTTAAAAGCGGCCGATCAGCACGCGAAAGCGGAAGCGATTGGCCAGGCTGATATGTTTGGCGTACTGGCGGAAGAGCCGGAACAGGTTGAGAAATCGTACGCCAGCGTCACGCCGTGGCCTGAGCAGGTGCAGCTGGATGGCGAACGGGAAACGTTGGGGCTTTACCTTACCGGCCACCCGATTAATCAGTACCTGAAAGAAATTGAGCGTTACGTTGGCGGGGTGCGGCTGAAAGATATGCATCCTACCGATCGGGGTAAAATTACCGTGGCGGCCGGTCTGGTGATCGCGGCACGGGTAATGGTCACCAAACGCGGCAACCGAATTGGTATCTGTACTCTGGACGATCGCTCCGGTCGTCTTGAGGTGATGTTATTTACCGATGCGTTAGATAAATACCAGCAGTTGCTGGAGAAAGACCGAATTCTGATCGTCAGCGGACAGGTCAGCTTTGATGACTTCAGTGGTGGCCTTAAAATGACCGCTCGTGAAGTCATGGACATCGACGAAGCTCGCGAAAAATACGCGCGCGGACTTGCTATCTCGCTGACGGACAGGCAAATTGATGACCAGCTATTAAACCGACTCCGTCAGTCTCTGGAACCTCATCGATCAGGGACTATTCCGGTGCATCTCTACTATCAGAGAGCCGACGCGCGAGCGAAGCTGCGCTTTGGTGCAGCGTGGCGAATTTCGCCCAGCGATCGTTTACTTAACGATCTGCGCTCGTTGATTGGATCGGAGCAGGTGGAACTGGAGTTTGACTAGAACAGGAACATTATGAGTCTTAATTACCTGGATTTTGAACAGCCAATTGCAGAACTGGAAGCGAAGATCGATTCGCTGACCTCAATTGGTCGTCAGGATGATAAACACGTTAATCTGGATGAAGAAGTTCAGCGTCTGCGTGAGAAAAGCGTTGAGCTGACCCGTAAGATCTTCGCCGATTTGGGCGCATGGCAAATCGCTCAGCTGGCGCGTCATCCTTTGCGTCCTTACACCTTTGACTACGTGCGCAACGCCTTCGACGATTTCGATGAGCTGGCGGGCGACCGTGCTTATGCCGATGACAAAGCGATTGTGGGCGGGATTGCACGTCTTGATGGACGTCCGGTGATGATCATCGGGCACCAGAAAGGCCGTGAAACCAAAGAGAAAATTCGCCGTAACTTCGGCATGCCAGCACCGGAAGGCTATCGCAAAGCGCTGCGCCTGATGGAGATGGCTGAGCGTTTCAAAATGCCAATCATCACCTTCATCGACACACCGGGTGCCTATCCGGGTGTGGGCGCGGAAGAGCGTGGGCAGTCTGAAGCGATTGCCCGCAACCTGCGTGAAATGTCTGGCCTGAAAGTGCCGGTGATCTGTACGGTCATCGGTGAGGGCGGTTCAGGTGGTGCGCTGGCGATTGGCGTGGGCGACAAAGTGAATATGCTGCAGTACAGCACCTATTCAGTGATCTCGCCGGAAGGCTGTGCATCTATTCTGTGGAAAAGCGCTGACAAAGCGCCGCTGGCCGCTGAAGCGATGGGCATTACCGCTCACCGTCTGAAAGAGCTGAAGCTGATTGACTCCGTGATCCCTGAGCCGCTGGGTGGCGCGCATCGCCGTCCGGTTGATATGGCGCAGTCACTGAAGCAGCAGCTGCTGGCCGATCTGGCCGATCTCGATGGATTTAGCACTGAAGAGCTGCTGGATCGTCGTTATCAGCGCCTGATGAGCTACGGCTACGCCTGATTTAGCCCCATCAATAAAAGCGGACTCCGGTCCGCTTTTTTATGCCGCCGGTTTATCTCCGCACGCTATTCCCCTCTCTTTCAGCGCCATCCGATAGCCGCCTTGCTACACCTTCCGCGGGTTAGCGGTTATGCTTGTCCGGTTCCACAATAATCAGGGAGATGGGCATTGAATATTCTGGCGATCATGGGCGCGCACGGCGTGTTTTATAAAGATGAACCGTTACGCGAACTCGACGCGGCGTTAAATCTGCAAGGCTTCAGGCTGCTTTACCCGAAAAACAGTGACGATCTGCTGAAACTGATCGAGCACAATCCGCGTATCAGTGGCGTCATCTTCGACTGGGACGCGCACAACAGCCCGGAACTCTGCGGTGAGATTAATCAGCTCAACGAATACCTGCCGCTGTACGCCTTTATCAACACCCACTCGCAGATGGACATCAGCGTCAATGAGATGCGCATGCCGCTGCACTTTTTTGAGTACGCGCTGAATGCCGCCGACGATATCGCGCTGCATATCCGGCAATATACCGATGACTATCTCGACCACATTACGCCGCCGCTGACTAAAGCGTTGTTCACCTATGTGAAAGAGGGCAAGTACACCTTCTGCACGCCGGGCCATATGGCGGGTACCGCGTTTCAGAAGAGCCCGGTGGGCTGCCTGTTCTACGATTTCTTCGGGGCCAATACCCTGAAATCGGACATCTCAATTTCCGTTACCGAACTGGGTTCGCTGCTTGATCACACCGGCCCGCACCTTGAAGCGGAGGAGTACATTGCACGCACTTTTGGTGCCGAGCAGAGTTACATGGTGACCAACGGGACCTCAACGTCGAACAAAATTGTCGGCATGTATGCCGCACCGGCGGGCAGCACCGTGCTGATCGATCGCAACTGCCACAAGTCACTGACCCATCTGCTGATGATGAGCGATCTTATCCCCATCTGGCTGAAGCCGACCCGCAATGCGTTGGGTATTCTCGGCGGTATCCCGAAGCAGGAGTTCACCCGCGAGAGCATTTCGCGCAAGGTGGCTGCCACCGACCGTGCCACGTGGCCGGTTCATGCGGTGATCACCAACTCCACCTATGATGGGCTGCTCTACAATACCCAATACATCAAAGAGACACTGGATGTACCGTCGATTCATTTCGATTCAGCGTGGGTGCCTTACACCAATTTCCATCCGATCTACGCCGGTAAAAGTGGCATGAGTGGCGACCGCATCCCGGGCAAAGTGGTGTATGAGACGCAATCGACCCACAAACTGCTGGCGGCGTTTTCGCAGGCATCAATGATTCACATTAAGGGCGACTACGACGAACAGACGTTTAACGAAGCCTACATGATGCACACCACCACCTCGCCCAATTACGCCATCGTCTCCTCTATTGAAACTGCTGCTGCCATGCTGCGTGGCAATCCCGGTAAACGACTGATCAATCGCTCGGTGGAGCGCGCGCTGCACTTCCGTCGGGAGATCCAGCGCCTGCGCGAAGAGTCCGACAGCTGGTTCTTTGATATCTGGCAACCGGAAGAGGTTGATGAAGCGCAATGCTGGCCGATCCAGCCCGGCGACGAAGAGTGGCACGGATTTACTCAGGCCGATCGCGATCACATGTACCTGGATCCGATCAAAGTCACCATTCTGACGCCGGGCATGAGCGAACTGGGGAAGATGGCGGAAGAGGGGATCCCGGCGGCGCTGGTGGCGAAGTTTCTGGATGAGCGCGGCATCGTGGTGGAGAAAACCGGTCCCTATAACCTGCTGTTCCTGTTCAGCATCGGCATCGACAAAACCAAAGCAATGAGCGTGCTGCGCGGACTGACCGAGTTCAAACGCGCCTACGATCTTAATCTGCGGGTGAAAAACATGCTGCCGGATCTCTATGCCGAAGATCCTGACTTCTATCGCAATATGCGCATTCAGACACTGGCGCAGGGGATCCATCAGCTGATCCGCCATCACGATCTGCCGCGTCTGATGCTGCAGGCATTTGATGTCCTGCCCGAAATGAAGATGACGCCGCATCAGGCGTTTCAGCAGCAGGTGAAGGGCAATATCGAAACGGTGGAACTCAGCGAGCTGGTCGGGCGGGTGTCAGCCAATATGATTCTGCCTTATCCGCCAGGCGTTCCACTGGTGATGCCAGGCGAGATGATTACTGAGAAGAGCCGCGCGGTGCTCGATTTTCTGCTGATGCTGTGCAGCATTGGACGGCATTATCCGGGCTTCGAAACGGATATTCACGGTGCCAGCCTGACCGAAGAGGGCGAGTATCGCGTCCGCGTGCTGAAAAACGACCTCGCATAAACCTTTAAACAACTATCAGCGGCAGGGTGTCTGCGGACAGTCTGCCCGAATCAGGGAATTGAACATGTTGCAGTTAACCGCTATTCACCACATCGCCATCATCGCCTCTGACTATCAGCGCAGCAAAGCATTCTATTGTGACGTACTGGGTTTCCGTCTGATGGGCGAATATTACCGCGAAGCGCGGGACTCCTGGAAAGGCGACCTTGCCCTACAGGATCGCTATACCATTGAGCTGTTCTCTTTTCCTGAGCCGCCGGCGCGGGTCAGTCATCCTGAAGCGTGTGGCCTGCGTCATCTGGCCTTTACCGTGCCGGATGTTGCCGCTGCCGTCGCGACGCTGGCCGATAAAGGCGTTATCTGCGAGCCGATTCGCATTGATGACCTGACCGGTAAACAATGCACTTTCTTTGCCGATCCGGATGGTTTGCCGCTGGAGCTTTATCAGGCGTAAAATAGCGCGCTCAGCGGGCGACATTCAGTGGCCCGATTTTCTGGATTCTGCCATGTCTTTGCCCGCTTTTGACACTCTGTTGCAACCTGATGCCGCCCTGGTGGTCGCATTCAGCGGTGGACTGGATTCAACCGTGCTGCTGCATCAGCTTCGCGGCTGGCAGCAGCAGCATCCTCAGTTGCGCCTGCGGGCACTGCATGTTCACCATGGGCTTAGCCCGAATGCCGATCGCTGGGCAACCCATTGCCAGACGATTTGCGCGCAGTGGCAGCTGCCCTGTGTAGTGCTCCGCGTTAACGTTGATGGTCGGGAAAACGGCATTGAAGCAGCCGCCCGCACTGCCCGTTATCAGGCGCTGAGTGCGGCACTGCAGCCGGGCGAAGTGTTACTCACAGCGCAGCACCTCGACGATCAGTGCGAAACATTCCTGCTGGCGCTGAAGCGCGGCAGTGGTCCCGCCGGGCTGGCAGCGATGCCCGCTACACGCACGCTGGGTTCTCATCAGCTGGTGCGTCCGCTGCTGAATCAGACGCGACAGTCGCTTGAAGCCTATGCCGACGCGCATCAGCTGGCGTGGATTGAAGATGAGAGCAATCAGGATCTTCGCTACGACCGCAACTTTCTGCGTCAGCGGCTGCTGCCTGAGCTTCACCAGCGCTGGCCCCATTTTGCCGAGGCAGCGGCCCGCAGTGCGGCGTTATGCAGTGAGCAGGAGCAGTTGCTGGATGAACTGCTCGTCGGGCAACTGGCAGAGCTGATCCAGCCTGATGGCAGCCTGCACTTTCCACCCATAATGGCCATGAGTGAGCTGCGTGCTAATGCCTTATTGCGGCGCTGGATCGCCGGACAGGGTGGGGCGATGCCGTCCCGTGAAGCGCTGAAACGCATCCACGACGAAGTGATGGCGAGCCGGGAGGATGCGCAGCCCCGGCTGCGATTCGGTCAGGCTGAACTCCGTCGTTACCGTCAGCAGCTCTACTGGCTGCCGTTGTTCAGTTCACTGCGCGACACCGTGCTGGCATGGCCCGATCTCTGCCAGCCGCTGGCGTTACCGCAGAACCTTGGCACGCTGCGTGCCAGCCAGTCAGAGAGCCTGTTGCGCTATCCTGAGCCGGATGAGCAGGTCAGCGTGCGGTTTCACGCACAGGGTCATGTCCATCTGGTGGGCCGTCGTGGCGGAAGGGAAATGAAAAAACTGTGGCAGGAGTTACAGATACCGCCGTGGCAGCGTGAACGGCTGCCGTTAATTTTTTATAACCAGACGCTGGTCTGCGTTCCGACTCTTTTTGTCACCCGTGATGGCGCGGCCACTGATCAGCAGGGCTGGCAGATAGTCTGGGACGGAGCATGCGGCGCAGGAGAACAACAATAATGAAACAGTGGCTTATTGCCTGTTTAGCGGTCACCGTGTTACCGGCATGGGCAGCGGGTGATGCGCAGCGCGGCGCACAGAAAGCGGGCAGTTGCATGGCCTGTCATGGCGCAGCAGGAAAAGCGGCGGTGCCGCTCTATCCTGACCTGGCCGGGCAGCACGCACCTTATCTGGAACATGCGCTGCAGGCCTATAAAAATGGCGAACGCAGTGGCGGTCAGGCTGAAGTCATGAAGGCGTTTGTGGCGGGATTGAGTGACAGCGATATGGCGGATTTAGCGGCGTACTACAGTTCGTTGCAGCCCTGAAGTTTAACAGGGCGGAAAGGTCCCGCCCTGAATGCGTAGGTTACTCTGCGCTGACAACCACCGTACCCAACTCGGGATGGGTGAAGCTTGCGATATGGTCGAGACGTAATTCGCGATGTTCACCGGAAAGATCGATAGCCAGATATTCAACGTTCTTACGTGAAAAGATCTCTTTGGCTTTTGCCTTAAGCTGCTCGCCATCTTTCATTTCCAGCGACAGCATCCAGTTGTTCTGGCAGGCGAGTTCCAGATTATCGTAATCATCGCAATTGATAGGTTGGTACGCTTCATTTATCAACATAGTCGCTCACCAATAAGTTAGCAGCGGCGTAGGCCGCCTGTTCCCTGACAGAAGAGTTTAGCTCAGTATTTGCGGCAACATCATTAAGTGCCTTCAATGCGCAGCCAATCGCATCCGGTATGTAACCTAAATCCCCGCTGCCGATTTCGGCATACTTCCGGCGAACTAACTCACAATAATTTTGCACGTGGCCCTCCTCGGCAGAGCGTAAATACTCTGGTTAACTGGCGACTATATCATAGCCATTTAGAGGAAATCAGCCTGCGTAAAGCAGGAACAGTGCGCGAATCACTGCTAAAGTGACAGATTCCGCTGTCTGAGGCGGAATAAATCAGAGCACAAAAGGTTAATTTGATGAACAGGTTATCGGAGGTCAACGTGGTTAAGGTGTGGGGAGCGAGCTTATGATTATGCTATCCCGTTCGGTTGAGATTCCGGAGAGTGAGATTGAGCTGACGGCGATTCGTGCTCAGGGCGCAGGCGGACAACATGTCAATAAAGCCAGCACCGCCATTCATCTGCGCTTCGATATCGCTGCCTCTTCACTGCCCGCGTTTTATAAAGAGCGGCTGCTCACCGCCACTCATCATTTGATTACCGGTGATGGCGTTGTGGTGATCAAGGCGCAGGAGTATCGCAGTCAGGAGATGAATCGTGAAGCGGCGCTGCAACGTCTGGTTAATCTGATCCAGGAGCTGAGTACCGTGGAAAAAGCCCGGCGCGCCACGCGGCCGACCCGCGCCTCAAAAGAGCGCCGTCTTGAAGGAAAAGCCCGCCGCAGTTCAACTAAATCGATGCGCGGCAAGGTACAATAAAAAACGCCCCGCAGGCGGGGCGTTTGAGTACTTACAACGTCAGGGGCGAGCGGCGAAGAGATCGAGCCTGCTCAGGGAACGGGGTCAGATCGGAAAGTCGCTAAAGCCATCCATGGCCGCTCGGCCCGCACCGTCCCTGGCGCGGGACGCTTTCCTCTCCTGACCCGGTTCCCTTCGCGTTGAGCTCATCTGTTGCGGCCAGATTCAGCCCGCTTTGATTAACGCTAAGAACTTACTTATTCAGAGCCTTCAGCAGGAATTCAACAATTTCATCCTGCTTAATCATCTGCTTCTCACCGGCACGACGTGATTTGTACTCAATCTCCTGATTATCGAGATTGCGATCACCAATGACGATGGTGTGTGGCACACCGATCAGTTCCATATCAGCGAACATCACGCCCGGACGCTCTTTACGGTCATCCAGAATAACCTCAACGCCTTTAGCACGCAGGGTGGCATACAGCTCTTCCGCCAGCTCTTTAACCCGGAACGATTTCTGCATATTCATTGGCAGAATCGCAACTTCGAAAGGTGCCAGTGCGGCTGGCCAGATGATGCCGCGGTCGTCATGGTTCTGCTCAATGGCTGCCGCAACAACGCGGGTGATGCCGATGCCGTAGCAGCCCATGCTCATCACCTGATTGCGGCCATCTTCGCCCTGAACAGACGCTTTCAGCGCGTCAGAATACTTGGTGCCGAGCTGGAAAATATGACCGACTTCGATGCCACGCTTAATCTGCAGCGTGCCTTTACCATCCGGGCTTAAATCGCCTTCGACCACGTTACGAATATCCGCAACGCTGGCCAGCGGCAGATCGCGCTCCCAGTTAATGCCGAAGTAGTGCTTACCATCGACGTTGGCACCGGCGCTGAAGTCGCTCATCTTCGCCACGGTACGGTCAGCAATCACAGGCATCTGCAGACCAACCGGGCCGATTGAACCCGGTCCGGCACCCACTGCGGCGCGAATCTCTTCTTCGGTCGCGAACACCAGCGGTGACGCAACGATCTCTGACTTCTCCGCTTTGATCTCATTAAGCTGATGATCGCCGCGTACCAGCAGGGCAACCAGCGCGTGGCCGCTCTCTTCGGCACCTTTAACAATCAGCGTTTTCACTGTTTTTTCAACAGGCACATTGAATTGCTCAACCAGCTCCGCGATGGTTTTTGCGTCTGGCGTCTCGACCAGTTGCATCTCCTGCGACGGCGCTGCGCGCTCACCGGCGGGTGCGACGGCTTCGGCCAGCTCAATATTGGCCGCGTAATCAGAATCGGTAGAGAAGATCACATCATCTTCACCGCTCTGCGCCAGAACCTGGAACTCATGGGAGGCGCTGCCGCCAATCGAGCCGGTGTCGGCCTGCACGGCGCGGAAATCCAGACCCATACGGCTGAAGATCTGGCTATAGGCGCGGTACATCGCGTCATACGTTTCCTGCAGCGACTCCTGCGAAACGTGGAACGAGTAAGCATCTTTCATGATGAATTCACGTGAACGCATCACGCCAAAGCGCGGACGGACTTCATCACGGAATTTGGTCTGGATCTGATAGAGGTTGAGCGGCAGTTGCTTATAAGAGCTCAGCTCATTGCGGATCAGGTCAGTGACCACCTCTTCATGCGTCGGACCCAACACGAACGGACGCTCGTGGCGATCTGCAATACGTAACAGTTCCGGGCCATACTCCTCCCAGCGACCGCTCTCCTGCCACAGGTCGGCGGGCTGCACAACCGGCATTAAAATCTCAACCGCGCCCGCGTTGTTCATCTCTTCGCGCACGATGTTTTCGACTTTTTTCAGCACGCGAACCCCGGTCGGTAACCAGGTGTACAAGCCAGAAGCCAGTTTGCGGATCATACCGGCGCGCAGCATCAGCTGGTGGCTGATCACTTCAGCGTCGGAAGGCGTCTCTTTCTGAGTAGAGAGCAGATATTGAGTAGTACGCATTGATTACGGTTCCAGTTGATCGGAAAGTCACAGACAGAATTTTGCTGGCGGCTAGTGTACCAGTGAGATCACCGGCTCAAAAGCGGGTTTTAACGCGGGTCGATGGCGATCACTTCAGTACCGGCATCGTCAATGCGCCAGCGTACATTAAAATCCATCAGCCAGGCCGCATATTCCCGCGCCTGCGTTTCGCCCTGACGGTAAGCGGGACGGGGATCCTGTGCCAGCACTTCACTGATAAAGCGAGCCAGATTGGGGTAGCGCGACTGCTGGTGAAGCTGCTGTTGTGCCAGCGCGGAGAAGCGAACCGGCATATCAGCCGCAGGTGCCGCCTGAGCAAAACCCGCCTGGGCATGCGGCAATGCTTCGGCAAAAGGCAGATAAGGTTTGATATCCACCACCGGGGTGCCATCGACCAGATCCAGACTGCCAAGCTGCAGGATCACCTGCTGTTTTTCAATCCTGATACCTTTTAGCTCAACCAGCGACATGCCAATGGGATTGGGACGGAACGTTGAACGTGTCGCAAATACACCCATGCGCGCATTGCCGCCCAGCCGGGGAGGGCGAACCGTGGGACGCCAGCCGCCCTCCATCGTCTGATGGAAGACAAACAGCAGCCAGAGGTGGCTGAACGCTTCCAGTCCACGCACCGCTTCCGGCTGATTGTAAGGTGGCTGCAGGTGCAGTTCGCCGCCGCCATCCTGCACCAGCCCTGGCTGGCGCGGCACGGCAAACTTCTCCTTCCATGGTGAGCGGATTACCCCAATTTGCGCAAAGGCGAATTCACTCATTGATTGCTGACTTTCAGTGCCGAACCCTGACACACCGCCTGACGATAGCAGCCTGGCGTGCCGGTGACGATTTCACACTGATGCAGCAGCACCGCATTGGCTTTCATCTGTGACGCTTTGATCTGCAGGCGTTTACGTGCAGTAGCGATGTTGGCTGGGGAGTTCTGATTACTCATCTGGCAATCTTCAGCGGAGACTTCACCCAGATCGCGGAACGGCTTGCTGACCAGATCGGCGGCATCGGTATAGAGCTTAACCGGTGCCGGTCGTGACACAGGCTTGCGGGTGGGTTCACTGGATTGCTGCGGCCGGGACGGTGCGCTGCTTATCGGGTGATACTCATGAACACACCCTGTCAGCATCAATGCTAACAAGCAGAGCGGTAAAAAACGCATGGCAACATCCTCAGGTTTCAAAAAGTGGCGTTATTGAAACAAGGACAAGAATAAATAACAAGTCGGGCAGGGCACCCAATAACAGAAAGGGCGGCATAGCGCCGCCCTTAAGGAGATGAACAGCTGAATTACCAGCCTTTAACCGCGCCGCCGTTAAAGACTTTGTTAGCGGCATCGTAGACTTCGTCAGACTGGTAAGCCTTGACGAATTTCTTCACGTTTTCCGCATCTTTATTATCTTCGCGCGCCACAATCAGGTTCACGTACGGTGAATCTTTATCTTCGACGAAAATGCCATCTTTGGCTGGCGTCAGGCCAATCTGGCTGGCGTAGGTGGTGTTGATAACCGCCAGCGCGATCTGCTGATCGTCCAGTGAGCGTGGCAGCTGCGGCGCTTCCAGCTCAACAATTTTCAGATGCTTAGGGTTTTCAGTGATATCCAGCGAGGTTGGCAGCAGGCCCACGCCATCTTTCAGCTTGATCAGACCCACTTTCTGCAGCAGCAGCAGCGTACGGCCCAGGTTGGTCGGGTCGTTTGGAATGGCAACCTGAGCGCCATCCTGCAGCTCATCCAGTGACTTAATCTTTTTCGAATAGCCCGCGATTGGGTAGACGAAGGAGTTACCCACTGAAACCAGCTTGTAGCCACGATCTTTGATTTGCTGATCCAGATACGGTTTGTGCTGGAAAGCGTTGACGTCGATATCGCCTTTGCTCAGCGCTTCATTCGGCAGTACGTAATCGTTGAAGGTGACCAGCTCAACGTCCAGACCATATTTCTCTTTGGCAACTTTCTGCGCTGCTTCAGCAACCTGCTGCTCAGCACCGACAATCACACCCACTTTGATGTGGTTAGGGTCTTTCTCTTTTTGATCGCA
The DNA here is from genome assembly GCF_902706165.1 of Pantoea sp. 18059. NCBI lineage: Bacteria > Pseudomonadati > Pseudomonadota > Gammaproteobacteria > Enterobacterales > Erwiniaceae > Pantoea > Pantoea sp. 18059. The sequence continues at coordinate 2,896 of NZ_CACSJS010000002.1, read as the reverse complement.
TCCTGCCAGCGCAATCGCGCCAATCAGTGCACCCACAGCGGCAATTTTCTTGAATCTGAAAGACATATCCTTTCCTTCTTAATAATGTGATATTGCTGGCTTATTTATGGGACACCGCATGCACGATGCGGTCGCCACAGAATTGAATGAGATACACCAAAACTACTAACAACACCAATACCGTATTCATCACAGTGGCGTTATATCCGATATAACCATACTGATAACCGATCTGGCCCAGACCACCGGCACCCACCGCGCCACCCATGGCGGAGTAACCAACCAGGGTAATCAGGGTGATGGTCGCAGCATTCACCAGGCCAGGCATCGCTTCCGGCAGCAGAACCTTACGGATGATCTGCATTGGCGTGGCGCCCATAGCTCGTGACGCTTCAATCAGTCCGGTTGGCAGTTCCAGCAAGGCATTTTCAACCATACGTGCGATAAACGGTGCCGCGCCAACGGTCAACGGCACGATGGCCGCCTGCAGTCCGATTGAGGTGCCGACGATTACGCGAGTAAAAGGAATCATCCAGACCAGTAAGATAATGAAAGGAATGGAGCGGAAGATATTCACCAGCGCGGAGAGCACGCGATAAAGTCCCTGATTCTGCAGAATCTGGCCCGGACGGGTGACATAGAGTAAAACGCCGACCGGCAGACCCAGCACAAAACCGAAAAAGCCCGAGACGAAGGTCATCATCAGCGTTTCCCACACGCCCCGTCCCAGCAACCACATCATCGCTTCAGACATAACCTAACACCTCTACTTTCACATGATTCTCCTTCAGCCAGGCTATCGCCTCGCGGGTATCGCTTTTTGTGCCGTGCATTTCGGCCAGCATAATGCCGAACTTCACGCCACCGGCGTAATCCATCTGGGCACTGATAATGTTGTTATTCACGTTGTAACGGCGGGCAGCTTCAGACAGCAGCGGCGCATCAACCGATTTACCGGTGAATTCCAGTCGCAGCAGGGGCACGGTGCCTTCAGCGGCGGTGGCAGAAAGGCGCTGCTGGTAATCATCCGGAATATCCAGATGCAGCGTAGACTGAATAAACTGCTGCGCCAGCGGTGTCTTAGGATGAGAGAAGACCTCACTGACGCTATCTTTCTCAATCAGCTCACCGTGACTGATGACCGCAACCTGATCGCAGATGCGTTTCACTACATCCATTTCATGGGTGATCAGCAGAATCGTCAGCCCAAGCCGGCGGTTAATGTCTTTAAGCAATTCCAGAATAGAGCGGGTCGTCGCGGGATCCAGTGCACTGGTAGCTTCATCACACAACAGAACCTTGGGATTGCTGGCCAGGGCGCGGGCAATCGCGACACGCTGCTTCTGACCGCCCGAGAGATTCGCAGGCCAGGCATCATGCTTATCTGATAATCCCACCAGTTCCAGCAGTTCAGTTACGCGAGCCGTGATCTGAGCGCGGGAGAGATTACCGAGTTCCAGTGGAAGAGAGACGTTACCCGCGACGGTACGGGAGTTCATCAGATTAAAGTGCTGGAAGATCATGCCGATCTGGCGGCGCGCCTGGGTTAACTGACGTTCGTTGAGTGCGGTTAAATCAGCACCGTCTACCAGTACGCGGCCCGAAGTAGGGCGCTCCAGCAGGTTAACGCAACGAATCAACGTACTTTTACCGGCACCGGAAGCACCGATAACGCCATAAATCTGTCCGGCAGGCACGTGCAGGCTGACATCCGTTAGCGCCGGAACAGACCGCGTACCTTGCTGAAACACCTTGGTAATATTTTCTAGTTTAATCATTATGTTATTTATTATCGTGTTGCGTTGTCCGTGGTGTGGGAAGCCTCGTCGCTTTTATTCGGTATAAAAGCTGGATGGATGTTAAGGCATCCAGACGTCTAAATCAATGGAAGTGATTCAATCTGACATTCTCCCTTTTATAGCAATCATGCGATACTGATCGGCAATTTTTACAGCAGGAGTTTCTACGTGGCGAATAAAGTCCCCGCTATTTTTCTTGATCGTGATGGCACCCTTAATGTCGACAATGGCTATGTCCATGAGATCGATGACTTCCAGTTTATTGACGGCACGATTGAAGCGCTGCAACAACTAAAGGCAATGGGTTTTGCGCTGGTGGTTGTGACCAATCAGTCTGGCATCGCGCGCGGTATGTTTACTGAAGATACCTTTATGCGGCTGACAGAATGGATGGACTGGTCGCTGGCCGATCGCGATGTTGATCTTGATGGCATCTATTTCTGTCCTCACCATCCTGAAGCAACAGTAGCAGAGTTCCGTCAGGCCTGTGACTGCCGCAAGCCTCAGCCAGGTATGCTGCTGACGGCACAGGAAGAACTGAATATTGATATGGCCGCTTCTTATATGGTGGGTGACAAGCTGGAAGACATGCTGGCAGGGCAGGCTGCCGGTGTCGGCATGAAAGTCCTGGTGCGCAGCGGCAAACCGGTCACCGCTGAAGGTGAAGCAGCAGCAGATTGGGTGATTAATAGCCTGGCAGAGCTTCCGGCGCGCATTAAAAAGGGGTAAAACGGCGCTTTTGTGCAAATTTCAGACGAACAGAAAAAAAGTCTCAATTTGCACTTGCGCTATCTGAGCCGTTCCCTATAATGCGCCTCCATCGACACGGAACACCGGCAACGGGAAGCGGGTTGAGAGGCACAGGAGACTGCGCCGCCGGAGAAAAACTTCTGAAATAGAGGTTGACTCTGCAGGAGGAAAGCGTAATATACGCCACCTCGCGACAGGACGCTAACGCACTGTTCGCACTGCTCTTTAACAATTTATCAGACAATCTGTGTGGGCACTCGCAGGATTGATATCAGCGTCTCCGGACGTAAAAAAACATCAAGCCTCACGAGTGAACACATAATGAAATTCATTATGACGTTTTACAG